>CAWIMA010000004.1:0-219735 GCA_963837045.1 uncultured Gammaproteobacteria bacterium | reverse complement strand
CTGCATCACGAACGCTTACTCGCGCGGGCTTCAGCGCGATCGAACTCTTGAGGACCAAAATGCAGCGAAGCCAAGGCAATGCGCCAAACCGTGCGCAGCGCGGGCCCGCAGCCTTCCGAGGTTGTGGGCCCCGCACGCTGAGACCGGGGCCTTGCGATGTTCGTCTGAGCGGGATCAATGGGTCACCGGCGCGCCCTGTTCCGCGACGCGACGCGCTTTGGCGAGTTGTTGTCTAAGTTCGGGCACCGCGCTCGCCGTCTTCGGATTGTTCGCAAGCGCCGTGATGATCTTGTCCGCCTGATCGAGCCCGAGCGTGAGACCGAAGCGCGTGGTTGCCTGTCGCAGCGCACTCTGAAATCCTGGGTCCGCATCGAGCTCGGTATAGCCGAGCGCCTCGGCCTTGCCTAGCAGGTCCCGAAGCACGACCACGGCACGCGCGGCATTTTGCGGAGAGGCGAGGCTCCCATTCTTCGTGAACTGCGCGACCTCGGGCAGACTCGTCGCAAACCGGCGCAGCGCCTCGGCCTGTTGCGCGTTGCGCGGGTGGTTCTGATGCATGACCGCTTGCGCTGCGCCCATGACGGCGAACGGCGCGAGTGCAGCGTGCGTGAGCAGTGGTCCGCCCGAGACCACGCCGCCGGCGGCCAAACCCGCGAGCGCGAGTCCTCCCATCCCGTGCAAGAAATGCAACACCCTGCCCTCGAGCGCAAACACCCCCCCGAGGATCGTGCGCACCGGGACGAGCGCGAGCAGAGCGGCGCCGACGAGGGCGAGGACACTCTGCGTGGACGCGCCGCTCACCTCCCAGTGTTCGTGGGCCACATAGAGTCCTGCAGCCCCGATCAGCGCCAGCATGTTGACGACGAAGTGCCTGAGCAGTGGCGATGCACGCTGCTTGGCCAAGGGTTGATTGCCAAACGTCGCGACTGAGTCAGATTTCATGGCCTCTCCTCAGAGTATCGACACCAAGACAATGGCAGGCCGCGCGTCCTCAATGCGCGGCGCCCTGGCCGCAAGAGAGCGACGCGACGGTTGCGCGCGCGCCGCGTGCCGCTCAAAGACTTGATTCATTCCGTGTTGATCCACGCTAGTCTAGTTCGCAAGCTTCCCACCCTGAAATACGAAGTGATAATGCCCCAGGTTCGCCGTTGTTGCCGGCGTTGATGACCAGCTGATACGTGCCGTCCTTCGGTAGTTTGTAATAATCGCCTTTGCGGCAGCCGGGGCCCAGAGTCTCATGACCCTCAATTATCCAGTATCACCGTAATCGCATCCAGCTCACATCCCTCGCCCCCCAGCGCGATTGACCTGCTGGTCGATTCTCGGTCCAGTTGATACTTTGGGAGCCACAGCAATTAGATTGCTAATTGTGATCCTCACAGCGTTACGGCAGCGCATCGACTATATATGCGCTTCACCTCATTAGCCAACTAACTGAGTGTTTTGCCTCAGCTGAAGTGCCATCGGTACGGTTTCCGAACTATCTCGAGCTTCTTGGGGCCCACAAACAGGCGGGGGCGTGATTCGGAATTCTAAGAGCCCCAACTACTGCGAGATATTCTTTGATAGAGCGCCGGAACGACAGCTCGCCCCTTGATCTTGGTGTCGCCTATCAGCGCGCCACTTTCGATGTGCTATCCGGATCGAAAGCCGCCATGGCCTTGGCCACTTCTTCCGTCGTCTCGACGTCCCCCCGTCTTCAGTAGCGTAGGGCGCTACTCTTTCACTGCGGTGAACTTCCACCACCTACTCCTTGCCGGTTTTACCGGCGCACCACTCGCGTTACAGCCTGCACACTCGCGCTGCGACCATAATTCGTGGCTCGCATTCCAAAGGCTTCAACCGCTTCGTTACCTCCAAAGTTGCTCCGGTTGCTTCCGGCTGGAGCTGTCGCCGGGTGGGGCTCTCACCCACTGGGAAGCGCCGCCTTATCACGGCGCACGCCAATTTGAGACATTCGACCGCGCGCATCCGCTATTCAGAAGGTGTCAAAGGCGTCTCCGTTCCCGCAGCCGTGAGTGTCTTTCCCGAAGAGCTCTATCCAGCTCCGAAGAGTTGGTCGGAGCGGGCATATCGTAAGCGTGTGGGGGAGGCCCCTTGCCGTGGGTGTTTTTCTACCGGCGGCGCTTGATCTCGGGAAGGACCTCGTCGATCACGATGTTTTCCGCAGCGGCTTTTCCGAGCGCATCATTCAGTCGGTGCAGTAGGTCGGCCACGTCTTCCGTTTCCCCGCAGACCAAGGCCACGCGTGCTTTTTTGCCGACGGCGGCGAGCGCAGCGCGTCGGATGGGCGGGATTTCGCCGATGGTGATTTGACCGCGCGTCGTATCGAAGAAGGCCTGGATGTGTTTGAAGCCGGCGTCCGGCACGACGGCGCTTTTCGAAGACGGCTTGCTCACCGCCGGCTTAGGCCGCCAACGCATGCGTGACTTGCGCGGGCTGTTGCAGTTGATCGGCAAGATTCCACGGCAGCAACTCCTCGATGCGATTGATCGGATGATCAGCGATGCGCTCCAGGACATAGTGCAAGTAGCGCTGCGGATCGATGTGATTTAATTTGCAGGTCTCGATCAAGCTGTAAATGATGGCCGCGCGGTCACCACCGGTGTCAGAGCCAAAGAACAGATAATTTTTCCTGCCGACGCCGGCTCCACGGACGCTTCGCTCTGCGATATTGTTATCGATCTCGAGGCGCCCGTCGTCGGTGTAGCGCTGCAATGCGTCCCAGTTATTGAACGCGTAATTGAACGCCGTTGCGAACGTGGAGCCTTGATCGACCTTCGCCGACTGCCCGATCATCCAGGCATGTAATTCGGCCAGCAGCGGCACTGCATACTTCTGTCGCGCCGCGCGCCGCTCCTCGGCTGGTTGGCCGCGGATGGCCGTCTCGATTTTGTACAGTTGGCCGATGCGCTCCAGCGCCTCGCGGGCCAGCGGTGAGGCATGGGCCTCGTACAAGTCGAACCACTTGCGGCGAACGTGCGCCCAACAGGCGATTTCCAGGACACGCGCGAGCATACCGGGCTTACTTGGCACAAAGAGTGGCTCAAAGCCCGCGTATGCATCCACCTGCAGCTTGCCCTCGAAGCCGGCCAGGTGCTGCTGCGGATATTTGCCATGCCAACTCGGCGAGTACCGGTACCACACCGCCGGCGGATCGGTTGAACCCCACCTTCGACCGTCGCGAACATAACTCCATAGCCGACCTTTTTTGGTCTTGCCCGTGCCGGGCGCCAGTACTTTATGGGCGTGTCATCCGCGTTGATATTGGGCGCCGCCAACACGTGTTTGGCCAAGGCCGCCGCCAAAGGACCCAGCAGCTCGCTGCTCGCCCCCACCCACTGCATCAGCGTCGTGCGGCTCAAGATCAAGCCGGCATGGGCGAAGATCTGGCACTGCCGGTACAGCGGCAGGTGGAACGCATATTTCCAGCTCAAGATCAGCGCAAGTAACGAGGCGCCGGCAAAGCTCTTCTCGATCGGGCGCGCCGGCGCCGGGGCTTGGACGATGACTGAGCAGCTCGAGCAGCGCTTCTTCGGGCGGATATGCCGAGTCACCGTGAAGGTCACGGTTTTGACTTCCAGCACTTCCGCCGTATCCGAACCCAACCCACCCAACGGGCCGCCGCAGTCCGGGCAGGCGCACTCGCTGGGGTTGATCACGTTATCGATCCGCTCGAAGTGCTCCGGTAACTGTTTACGCCGAGTCGGCTGCCCTTTTTCCGGTACGACGGCCTCGATGGGGGCGGCCGGAATAAATACTTGCGCCACGCTCGCCGCCAGCGCTTCGAGGCCGAGCGCCATCTGCTCGATGCCTTCCATCCGTTCGGAGGATTGCCCGAAGCGAAAGCGCCGCAGCTTGGCGAGCTGGAACTTCAGGTGCTCGATCTGCCGCTGCTTCGTGCGCAGATCAATGCCCTGGCTCGCGACGAGCTCGTGATGCTCAACCAGCAGTCGCTGTAATTGCGTCACGTCGGTCGGCAGAGCGTTGATATCGAGCACACAGTAATTATACGTGAGACGCTAAAGCCGTGCGCACGTTTATGGCTATTTTCCTCGACGTTTTCTAATTATTTTTTGATCGCTCTTTATGTGCGCGTTGCCTTAAATCCCATTCACGCCGCGCGCGTCGGCACAATCCGATCCGGATCAATCGGCGCGAGCGTCGTGCGTCTCGCACGTCGCCAATCAATCCCCTCGAGCAACATCGACAGTTCCGCGTTCGTCAATGCCACCGTGCCCGTCCCAGTTTGCGGCCACACAAATCGTCCCCCGTCGAGCCGCTTGCAAAAAAGGTTCAGCCCATCGCCGCTGTACCATAAAATCTTCAAGCGATTGCCGCGCCGGCCACGGAACACAAAAAGATGACCCGCGTACGGATCCGCTGCCAACTGCGTTTGCACCAACGCCGCCAATCCGTCAAACCCACGGCGCAGATCCGTCACGCCGCATGCCAGCCAGATGCGCGCACCGGGCGGCATCCCCATCATCGCGCTGCCGCCAACACTTCCCGCAGCATCGTCCCATCCACGATCCCGCGCACACGCACGCAACCCGCTACGAGGTCGATCTCGATCGACCCGTCCGCCGGTGCCGCGCTTACCTTGACCGCGGCAAACTTCACTGGCTTTGCCGCTCGAGCCGCTTGCTCTTGCCGGCGCCACGCCGACAACAAATTCGCGCGCACCCCGTGCCGTCGCGCAACCTCTTGCACCGAAACACCCGCCAACCGACTATCCGCTACGGCTAGGCGCCGTTGTGCCGCCGTCCACTTGCCGCGCGCGCGCGGCGCTGCCGACTCCCGGCCACTCTCGACTGATTCGTCCTGCTTCGACATCGATCCTCTCCTCGTCGCGGACCATGCGCCGCCTCAGAGAGCATCGCTCAGGGGGAAGAATTCATTCCAGGGGCCTCGGCCACACGCTTACGGCATATCCTAAGCTCGTCCACTACAACAAGCTTGAGAAAGGTGGGCATTTTGCAGCTTGGGAACAGCCGACACTCCTTTCAGAAGAAATCCGCGCGGGCTTCCGGTCACTACGCACTTAGTGAGTTGAGCAGATTCGTTAGAAGCCCGCAGATTCTGTCTGCGGGCTTCAAATCGAGGCGTCGGAATAGAGGCGCCGATGCAAATGGAGGCAAATGCTCTTAAGACTTCCCTAGCTCACCCGCGGCGTTGCTGCGAGCCCCCTATTGAGACTTGCATAAATACCTGACATGTTAGAACTGTAACTCCGCTTGTTGCCAGAACGCCCGGATCAGGGTCGGACGTCGCTGCATGGAGCGCAGGCGGTTGCGCGCTCCGCTCTTCAGATCATGGAAGTCCGCAGCGCAGCGGTTGGCGAGTTCGTGGTGCTTGAGATGACCCCAGATGTATTCGGTCGGATTCAATTCCGGCGCGTAGGCGGGCAACTGCTCGATCTGAACGGCGCCGTTCAAGGCCTCCAAGTAGTCGCGCACGAGCGCCGAGCGATGCGCAGCCAGTCCGTCCCAGATGACCAGCAGCGGTTGGCGGATCTGCTGGCCGAGGGCGTGCAGGAACTCGATGATCTGCGGGCCCTTGATGGCGCCGGGGAAGAGCCGGAAATAGAAGCGGCGGAAGGTGATTCCGGCAATGACCGACAGCTGGCTCCAGTTAAAGTGGTGCTGCAGGATCGGGGTCTGGCCCTTCGGCGCCCAGGTGCGCACACGGGTGGGCCGCTCGCTCAGTCCGGACTCGTCGATGAAGACGATGATCCGCCCTTGTTTCGCAGCGTTTTTTTTAGAGCCGGCCAGCGCGTTTGCTTCCAGCGCTTGATCGCGCCCTCGTCGCGTTCGAGCGCGCGCCCAGAAGGTCGCTGGCAAGAGAAGCCGAGAGAGACCAGGATGCGCCACACCTGGCTCTCGCTGTACGAGCGGGTAAAGCGACGCTTGATCAATTCCCCCACCCGCGGCAACGTCCACAGATCCGTAGCAAAGCCTTCCGCGAGCGCGCCGGCCGTCAAGGCCCGCATCAACTCGCGCCGCTGCGCCTCGTCGAGCCCAGAGGGTCGACCCCGCGGGCGGCTCTTCAGCGCCTCCATGCCACCGGCTTCCAGCTGCGCGTTCCACTGCGACACCGTGGTGCGCGTCACGCTGACCCGCCGCGCGACCTCCGCCTGGGGCACTCCACGTTGCAATAGCCGCCCCGCCCGCAGACGCCGGCGCTGCAATTCTTTCGCTTCCCGTTCCGACTTGCTCATGTCTCGCCTCTCCAACATTACCTATCATGTTGGACAGCGAAACTCTACACAAGTTGCAAGTCATTTATGCAAATCTCAATAGATCGTCCAGGTCTCTGTTTTTTAGAAGGGAGTACGGCTATGAATGACGTTGCACGACAGACGGCCAGTGACAGGACCGCGGTTCGCCCGTTTCATGTAAGCATTCCCGAGGCGGAACTTGTCGAAATGCGCAAGCGCATCACGGCGACGCGGTGGCCTGAGCGGGAAACGGTGACCGATGAATCGCAGGGCGTGAAGCTCTCGATGATGCAGGACCTGGCGCGCTACTGGGCGACAGATTATGACTGGCGCAAGGTCGAATTACGATTGAATGCGCTGCGGCAGTTCATCACGGAGATCGATGGGATAGACGTTCACTTCATTCACGCTCGATCGAAGCATGAAAATGCGTTGCCGCTCATCGTCACGCATGGATGGCCCGGCTCGATCATCCATAACCTCAAGATTATCGATCCGCTGACCAATCCCACGGCGCACGGCGGAAGCGTATCGGATGCTTTCCACGTCGTGGTTCCGTCGATGCCGGGCTATGGTTTCTCGGCCAAGCCGAACACGGCCGGCTGGGACCCCGCGCGCATGGCGCGCGCTTGGGTCGTGCTGATGAAACGCCTTGGATACACGCGATTCGTGGCGCAAGGCGGCGATTGGGGCGCGATTGTCACGGACGTGATGGCAATGCAAGGACATCCTGAATTGATCGGCATTCACTCCAACATGCCCGGCGCTGTGCCACCCGACGTATCAAAGGCCATCGCGACCGGCGGCCCAGCGCCAGCGGGTTTGTCCGGCGAGGAAAGAGCGCAGTTTGAGAAGCTGAAGGACTTGTTTGCCAAAGGCGTCTACTACGCATACGAGATGGCGACGCGCCCGCAAACACTCTACGGAATTGCCGATTCGCCCGCGGCTCTGGCCGCCTGGCTAATAGACCTCGGTGATGGAGATGCCAAGCCTGCAGCGGCGCTCAGCGCGGCCCTGCGTACGCCCACGAAAGGACAACCCAGGGACCAGCTTACACGAGACGATGTCCTCGACAACATCACACTCTTTTGGCTGACGAACACGGGGATTTCCTCTGCTCGTCTCTATTGGGAAAACAAGTTTTCGTTCTTCGACTTCAAGAACGTTACCATCCCGGTAGCCGTGAGCGTGTTTCCTGGCGAGTTCTTTCAAGCCCCGCGGAGTTGGGCGGAACGGGCGTATCCCAAACTCATCCATTACAGCAAGGTTGTGAAGGGCGGACACTTTCCGGCCTGGGAACAGCCGAAACTCTTTTCAGAAGAGCTCCGCGCGGGATTCAGATCGCTGCGTGCATAGCGGATCAGAGGTGTTTGCAATGCCATCTGTGTGTGACTTGAACAAAACCAGTGATTCGCATTGCTGTGACCATCAACAATCGGCTAATCGAAGCCGGCAGACACCGGCCGCGGACTTCGATAAGCACGCCGCTACCATATTTGGAGGGACCATCGCATGAGACGGACTGTTTTCGTACTGGTTGTATTTGTAGCGCTTGCCAGCGTGCTCGCCTACATGGCCCCGGTATCTGGACAGGCCGCTGGAGAGGCCGCCCCACTTTACGGAGTCACAATTCCCACCGGATACCGCGACTGGAAATTGATCGCCTTGGACAACCTCCTAATAGCAGGCAAGACCGACCAGTTGCGCGCTCAACTCGGTAATGACATAGCTATCAAGGCCTTTAAGGAAGGGAAGGTTCCATTCCCAGACGGCGCCATTATCGCCGCGATTCATTGGACTCGCGTCCCCTCGAAAGACAACAACGAAGTTCTGGCCGGTCCGTTCCCCGGCGCTCAATCGTTCGTTGTCGGGTCCCCCGTGAATGTTCAGTTCATGGTCAAGGACTCAAACAAGTACGCCGCGACGGGCGGCTGGGGATTCGCTGACTTTAAGGATGGAAAGCCGGGCGACAAGGCGCTGCACGAGACCTGCTTTCCCTGCCATGCGCCTGCGAAAGATCGCGACTATGTCTTTACCCATTATGCACCTTAATTTCTACCGACAACCATTCAGCAAGACCGGCACCAAAATCTGACCCGCCATTCGCTGTTATCAAAGGAGAACTGCCATGCTCGATTACAAGCAGCTCACTATCGACCACTCGAGGCCCGGACTGTGGACGATCACCTTCAGCAACCCGCCGATCAACATGTTTGTTCCCGCAACGATCGTTGAATTGGCAGCACTGATGACCGACCTCGAGGCGGACCCGTCTGTGAAGGTCGTAGTGTTCCAATCGGCGAATCCCGATTTTTTTCATCGCCCATCTCGACGTAACCAAGGCAGCTGAACGGCCAGAGGTGCTGGGCCTTTGGCGCGACTTTGTGCTGCGCCTCTCGTCCATGCCAGTCGTGAGCATCGCCAAAATTCGCGGCCGCACGCGGGGCATTGGTAACGAGTTCGTGCTGGCCTGCGACATGCGCTTCGCCAGCCGGCAAAGCGCCCTATTCGGCAACCCCGAGGTCAGCGTCGGACTGGTCCCGGGCGGCGGAGCGCTGGAATGGCTCCCGCGCTTGGTCGGCCGCTCGCGCGCACTTGAGATCGTTCTCAGCGGCGACGATTTCAATGCTGATATCGCCGAGCGCTATGGCTGGGTGAACCGCACGCTGGACGATCTCGACCTCGACTCGTTTGTCGATGCGCTCGTCCGGCGTCTGGCCTCGTTCGACCGTGAAACGCTAGGCGCGGCGAAGGCCCAGATCAATCGGTTCGGGACGCCGACAGCTACCGAGCTTCAGTCGAGCAACGACATGTTCTTCTCAACCCTGGCCAGGCCCGGTGCGCAGGCGCGCCGCGCCAAGGTCCGCGGTATCGGTTACGGCGTTCCGAGTGATTTCGAATTGAACTTCGGCCGGTACCTCCCTGCGCTCGGGCGGGCGGACCATGGTGGCACCGGTACGCAGCCCGACCGATCCTCGCCATGAATCAGCGGACGCGCGCCCCCTCGCGGCGATCCTATCAGCGACATTTTCTGATGCAGCAAAGGGGACGGGGCCGGAGGCAGGACAGGATCGGGAGGCGTCCTTTACCGATGGCTCTGGGTTCTGCGCGCTCAATGACAGCAACGAGACGACTATCAGGCGCCTCCCGGGCCACATGTTGTCGCTGACCTGGTGTGAATCGTCGGTAAATAGCTGACGTCCACACCGCACGGCTTTGCAGGGAGCCGCCTGCAGTTTCTGGCGGAGGCAATAGCGAATCCCGCCCGAGACAAAGCTTTGCGCGGCTCGTCGCGAAAGCGCGACGACGGCATCATTTTCCGTCGTAGAAGTGCGACGGTAAGCGCCCGTCCTCGGGTAAATCTCTAAGCGGACAGCGTTTGTCCTGGGCGGCAATGATGTTTGCGACAATCCTCAAGCGTTTTCTGTGACAACCCGCCCATTTCATGAAAATCAATCTGGTTATGCTTGTCATAAGATCACATCAGGAAACGCTTGAAGTTGGATTGACCGAACAGCGCCTGACGCTGTGTCGGCAATTCTGGGTAGAAACCAAGCACATTCATGACAGCCGTAGGACGGCTGAGTGCATCGCTCTTCAGTCGACAAGATCAAGCAGATAAGGAGATCGCAATGTTTTGTCCACCACAAACCCACAATGATTCATCATTCCCAACATCTTCATACGGTGGTTGTCCTTGCGCCCTTTGGGGATTTAGATGCATGAGCCTACCGGCAAAGAATTCAGCGCCAAACCGATCACCTAACCCCGTTTACCGTGGGAGGGTTGACGCCGCGAATACACAAGTCTCAACCCCCAGTCTGTCGTAGTCTCCTTATAGCGATGTGGGGGTTTAGTGGCTCCCTGGTTGGGCATCGCGGATAATAAAAATAGCAATTCCGCAATTCATAGATTGCGGAAAATCGATACGCTCAGACCGGACGGTTACCCTGAAGCTCAGCTTGCCGACGTAGAACTCGATCGCTTCGTTGTACTCACGAACGGGCAGCGCGGCCAGTGCGCTGTATCTCAGCTCGACCTTCACACAGCATCAGGCCAGAGAACGGTTCCTTTTCAAGCAAAAGCAACGTGCGAATTCTGGACCAACCGGACGCTACCGTCGCGGTCGATGGTCACTTGAGCTCGACAATCCAGAATCGATACGAAGTGGAACAACCGTATCGGGAGGGGAATCGGTCGTCTGTCGCCAAAATCGGCCGCTCGTCACAGTTTATTCAATGCCGAAAAGCAGACAGGCATGATTGGAATCGCGCAAGTCGCCAAGTAATTTATGACCTGCTACGTTATCTGGCCCGCTACAACCGGCCCCGTTAGGCCCACCTTCGTGTGCCGACACTGTGGTGCTCCGATGCTCATCATCGAGACTTTCGCGCGAGCGCAGCACATCCGCGCACCGCCGCCATCTCCGAGTCCGCCATGGGCATCCGCTGCTCACCCCAAAAACCTTCCCCGTCGGCGCTTCATCGAACCAGGCTGACACGAACGCCCATGGGCATTGCCGCGGATATCCCGCGTTCTTGCACGCCACAACCGCCAACATCCGGATCCTGCCGCCCGGACATCGCAAGCCGTGGCGCCTGGGCCGCCGCATTGGTCCCGCTATCAAGCTTGCCGAGCCCACTGCCTCCGTTCAAAACCCCATAGCTCATCGCTTCCGCTGATACCCTCAGTACGGCTCCGCGGTTTCCTCCCTTGGGGCTTGTCCGACGCCTGCCCTCAAATTTCGCCGGCTTCGGCATGCTCAGTCACGAAGGGCAGGAATCGGACAACCCTTAACAACTCTGGACGACCGTGGGGCCGAATTGGATGCCTGGAAGCAGCCACTAGCGGCTTGCGATAAGCTGGCCATAGATGAAATCTACGTCGCCTCTGAAAGACGTATCACCACGCTCACGGGGCGAAGTTCGAGAACTCGACCGAGGCGCTAGAAACTATTGGCAGCCAAGAGAAATTGGGAGACTCCGTTTGAAGTACCTAAGATTCATCGCCCTCATGACGGGTGTCTTGTTTGCGATGCAGCGGGTCGCTGCCGATCCGGCGACCGATCCCGTGAGCGCGTTTGTCCGTACTGAAATGCAACAACAGCACATCCCGGGTTTGACTCTGCTGGTGTCAAGAAGCGGTAAGCCGATCCGGACCGAGGGATACGGAGTTTCGAATCTAGAATTGAACGTCCCCGCCAAGCCAGAAACTATTTTTCAGTCGGGGTCCGTGGGTAAGCAGTTTACCGCGACCGCGGTGATGATGCTCATCGAGGCCGGCAAGGTCGGATTGGAAGATCCACTCACCAAGTATTTTCCCGAAGCGCCTTTGTCGTGGAAGCAAGTGACGGTGCGAGAGCTCCTGAGTCACACCGCGGGCTTCACCGACTATCCGAAAGATTTCGACGAACAAAAGAACTACACTGAAGAGGAACTTCTAAAGATCGTCGAGGCGATACCTCTCGCGTACCCACCAGGTACGAGCTGGAGCTACAGCAACCTAGGCTATCTGACGCTTGGCATTCTCATTCACAAAGTGACCGGCGAATTCTACGGAGACTTCCTGCAGCAAAGAATCTTTCGACCCCTTGAGATGTCGACGACCCGCATCATCAGTGAGGCGGACATCATTCCCAATCGATCAGCCGGATACCGGTTAGTCAACGGCGACCTGAAAAACCAGGAATGGGTAGCCCCATCGACCAATACGACCGCCGATGGCAGCCTGTATTTTTCAATACTGGACGTCGCCAAGTGGGACGCAGCCCTCTACACCGAGAGGCTCTTGAAGAAATCGAGCTTAGCGCAGATGTGGACTGTGGCCCCGCTTCGGAACGGACAACCGAATTCCGGCCACTACGGGTATGGATGGCACATCCAAATACAAGACGGTCACCGTCTGATTGAGCATGATGGCCAGTGGCAAGGCTTCGAGACCCAAATATCTCGATACGTGGATGACGAGCTCACTGTGGTCGTCCTGACTAACCTTGCCGAGGCAAAACCGGACCAAATTGCCCACGGCGTCGCAAGTCTCTATTTCCAGCAAGGAGCCGGCCTTAACGCGCCTTGAGCCGCGGATCGCATTTTCGATTCCCTACCCCGTCGCCGCCACATCGAATGGCCGGTATCTGGCGGGACGTCCGGCAAAAATCGGCCGAGATTGTGTGAAAACGTCACACGATGATCGTAAAATGAGCCGAGTTCGTGATCGAGGACTGCGGATGAGCGGATTCATCGATGAGGCGGATCGAAACCAAGGAACATTGCTGCCAGAGCGGGTCGAGGAGTATGTCTCCGAAGAGAACCCGGTACGAGTCATCGACGCGTTTGTCGGTGAGCTTGACCTGGCGAAGCTGGGTTTTGTAAGGACGGAGCCGAAGTCAACGGGTCGGCCCGGATATCACCCGGCGACGATGCTCAAGATTTACCTGTATGGATATTTGAACCGGATCCAGTCCTCGCGCCGACTGGAACATGAAGCGTGCCGCAACCTCGAGTTGATGTGGTTGGTTGGGCGACTCGCACCGGACTTCAAGACGCTGGCGGACTTTCGAGTCGAGAACGCGGCGGCGATCAAGAATGTGTGCCGCGAGTTCATCGTGCTATGTCGCAGCTGGGGCTTGTTCACTGGAGCGACGGTCGCGATCGACGGCAGCAAGTTTAAAGCGGTCAACCATCGGGACCGCAACTTCACCAGCGGCAAGATGAAGACGCGAATGGCGCTGATTGAGCAGAGCATTGCCGAGTACCTGACGCAGCTGGATCGGATGGACCGCAAGGAAACTCCGAGCGCACCGCGGCAGGTGACGCGGCTGAAGGAGCGCATCACTACGCTCAAGCAGGAGATGCGGCGGCTTCGGGTTCTGAAGTCGCGCATAGAGGCCACCCCCGATGGGCAAGTGTCGCTCGTCGATCCGGACGCCCGCTCCATGGCGAGCCAAGGCAAAGGGACCGGGATCGTCGGCTATAACGTGCAAACCGCGGTGGACACGAAGAACCACCTCATTGTCACCCACGAAGTGACGAACGTGGGATCCGATCGTCATCAGCTCAAGAAAATGGCCGAGGCCGCCCGCGAGGCGTTAGGCACCGAGAAACTCACGGCGATCGCGGATCGCGGCTACTACAGCGGCGAAGAGATCAAGGCGTGCGACGATGCCGGAATTGTTCCGCTGATACCCAAGAATTTTACTTCCACCAGCCGTGCCGACGGGCGCTACGATAAGAGCGACTTCGTTTATGTCCGCAGGCGCGATGCGTATCGCTGCCCGGCCGGAGAGTACGCGACCCGGCGCTTCACCAGCATTGAGCACGGCATGGCAATCTACAAATACTGGTCCTCGGCCTGCCCGCGATGCGCAATCAGGGCCAAATGCACTACCAGCGATTACCGACGCATCGGTCGCTGGGAACATGAACAAGTACTCGAGAAGATGCAAGCGCGCCTAGATCGGGATCCGTCGCGAATGCAACTGCGACGTCAGACTGCTGAGCACCCGTTCGGAACCATCAAATCCTGGATGGGGGCCACACACTTCCTCTGTAGAACGCTGCCGAAGGTCTCCGCCGAGATGAGCCTGCACGTTCTAGCGTATAACCTGAAGCGGGTCATGAAGATCCGGGGAACCGGGAAGTTGATGGAAGTGCTGCAAACCTGACGTTCAGGTGCAGCCTCTTCGTCGGCGAGATTCTATGCCGACCGAAAGATTGACGACGGCCTCGCCGAATTGGGGTTTTCACACGGCCTCGGCCAAAACTTGCCACTCGGCGTCGTCGAATCACCACCAGAAAGCCGACGTTCCGGATAATATTAGCGAGGGTCATGAGTCATACGGAACCAGTCTCGACGGTAGTTAGGGAGGGCGGACATGATGCGACGATTGCAAGAAATTACGGCGAGAGGCGTATTTTTCGTCGCTACGATGGCAGGAACGATTGGCAGCGCAGCTTTGGCTGATGAACCAATTGTCAAACGGACCGTTCAGGTCAGCGGCACTGGAACTGATTTACTTAACGGTACGATCGTCCACTCAAAGAAGCCGACGGCGACGGGCGTAATTCAGAGAGGCACTGAGATCGTCGAACTGAGTGGAGATTTAAACGGGAAGATTCTTTATCACGTTACTACAGTCATCGACAACCAGAAGGGCATATTGGTCAATACTGGTGACCAAGTGTTCTCGGGCACAATCGCCGGGTCCGAGCCGGTTATGATCCATGATTCTAAATTCCGATTTGAAGTGAATCTTGCCACGGGCGCCGACAGCGGATCGGTATATCTTTTCGACCACATCGCGGGACCGCATGTTAGGTGTGAACTCAAAGTGACTGGGACTGGCAAGACTGCCGAGGGAAACCCGACATTCAGGTACACCGGCACTTGCGGATTTCGTTCTGAAAAAATGGCTTCGAAGCATTAGCGAGCGTTGGGGGGAGGGGTCGCTGACCGGCTCAAGAAATCGATGAGCGCCATCGTTCGATCGCAACGTCGCTTTGATCGCCGTCTGTACCTGGGTGCCAGTCTCGTCTTTTCTGCGCTGGTTTTCTGGACATTCGCGCGTACCTTCTATCTAAAGTCGTTCTTCTCTACGCCTCCTTTGGCGACGCTGCTGCACATCCACGGCGCGGTGATGACCGGGTGGGTCGTGCTGCTCGTTGTTCAAACGAGTCTGATCGCCGCTCATCGTGTCCGGTGGCATCGGCGGCTCGGTCTATTCGGTGCCGTTTGGGCGGTGCTGGTTGTCAGTCTCGGATCAATTACGACGCTGCACGCTGCAGCGCGCGAAGTGCGTGGTCACACGGACTTCGCGGCGGCTCAGGTCACTATCACCAGCCTGGATTTGCTTCAGATGCTGTTTTTTGCCGGTTTCGTCGCCATTGCGATCTGGCAGCGCCATCGCCCCGACAATCACAAACGACTGATGCTCTTGACCATCGCCTGCATGCTGCCGGACGCGCTCGCGCGGCTCCCCGTCAGCCTTATGACTCAAGCGACTGAGGTAGAACTCAACCTACGCATCATGGTTGGACTGGATGTGTTCATATTGATCTGTGTCGGGCTCGATACGCTTTGGCATCGTCGACTGCATCCAGCGTTTGCTTGGGGCGCTTTGCTGTTCGTTGGTGCATTTCACCTGGCGCTTTACGTAACGCAAACGCGAGCGTGGATTGCGTTTGGCGAGTCGCTAGTCTCTTGACGGTCGCCATTGGTTCGAGCGATTGCGGACCGCGGCTCGCTGCGTCAAAACCAAGTTCCTCAAAGCGGCCGCTCGCGACAGTCAACAACGGGTCGGGATTTGCCGGATGCCGACGCTCCCGGTTTCGTCGCGCGGAACGGCGGCTTCCGGGCCGAGAATCGGTCGCTGTTCGGCCAACTCCGGCCGATCAGGGTGCCGAAATGATTGCCACGAACCGGACATTAGATTTTGCGGTAAGCTAATTTCAGAATGAACCCAATTCTGCGCTGCCTGACGCGGATCTTCGGTTGCCTTGTTGGCACTCTGGCAATCGCTGTAGGCATGTATCTTGTGATCCAACCCTCCCGCCGAGCCACTTGGTGGCAAGACTACGCAGCCCCTCTTGGCTTGATCGGTACCGGAATTTATTTCCTTCACTTTGGACTTACAGGCAGATCTTCGCTGATTCGTCGAGTGTGAATCATTGGTGCCTTTTTCGGTCCCCGGGCGGCCAAAGGTGGTACTAGAGCACATTGGAATGCCTGCCAGGAAGCAACCATTCGCGGCTTGCGCTAATCTAACGCCCAATGTTTAACGAGCCTAGGCGTAGCACAAGGAGTGCACGAATGCCATCGGATGTATTCGTCACGTTTCATCACAACGCTTTCTGTCGCCTATAAGCTATGAGGCGCTCGTCCCGTTTCATGCCGAAGTTCACGCGCCGATGGCGTTGGCCCGCATGGCTCGGGCTGGCAATTCTTACGTTCGTTCCAGCGTATCTCTTCTTACAGCATCCGGTCGGGACGAGCATCGTTCTTGCGGTGTTATTTATTCTGACAATCGTTGAGCGTATTCGCTACAAAGCGCGGCTCAGAAGGCTAGCGGAATCCCGCGCAGGAGAATCAATATGCGAGTTCGCACGGTCATTCGAGCGGCATCAGGTTGATACCTGGGTGGTTCGTGCCGTTTACGAACAGCTTCAGGAATATTTAGGTGGTAATCCGCCAGTACCGATTCGCGCCACAGATAGGCTGAAGGTCGACCTCCCAGTAGACACGGAGGACCTTGAAATGGACATTGTTGCCCAAATCGCGCAGCGAACTGGCCGGTCGCTAAGCAACACCACTGCGAATCTGTACTATTCAAAGGTCAAGACCGTTGGGGACTTGGTATTGTTCTTCAATGCGCAGCCGAAAGCTGCGCCGCATACTGACTAACTGGATGCCACAAAGCCGACGGTGACCAGGGACGGCTTCGGGTCAGAACTGCCAGTCGAACGGCAAACAACGTCTTAGGGCGCTGGTGCCCGGGCGACGATCTCGTTCGGTGCAACCAGTCCGCGCTCAATATTCGATCGGTGATTCGCCATCTTCTCGACAGCGCTCAAGCCCATTGTTACCTGAACTCCGAGAGGGGGCAATGCAGTCGAACCTGGTTTCGCTGCCGTCTGCTGATTGAAGGACGCGAGTGCGTCTTCCCGGCAGCTTCGCTCCCAGATGACCTCGAAACCGTTCTCGGTCAGCAGGCGCTTATAGGTTGCGCGCGTCTCAACAAAGCTAGTCTGCGGAATTGAAGACCACGGCACGGGGAAGGTGAGTTCGCCATCGGCCTCGCGCATCTGATCATAGATGCCGAAAATTCCGCCTGGTTTCAGCACACGCCGCACTTCGGCGAACAGCCGAGCTTTCTCGGCGATATTCATGCCGACATGCAGCAAGGTGGCGACGTCGAAAGTCGCGGCCGAGAATGGCATCGACAGGGCGCTGCCCTGTTCGAAGCTGACTTGCCCCTCCATCCCGAGCCGGCGGGTTAGGGCTCGCGAGACGACGATAAATTCCTCCGTAAGATCGATGCCCGTCACGCGACAGCTATGATGCCGGGCGAAGTAACGCGCGGGTCCGCCAATACCCGACCCGATTTCAAGCAGATTGATACCGGGCCGCAGCTTGAGTTTAGGCGCGAAAGCCGCGGTCGCTGCCCGCCCGCCGTGGTGAAACTCATCCACGGGCGCAAGATCATCAGAGTCAAGCCGTTCGGGATCTTTCCCCGCCTCACGAAGCGCGGTGAGAATTCTCTGTTCGAGGCTTCCCTGAGTGTAGTGCTCTGCAACATGCGTTTCGATACTCACGACGCATCCCCCCGCCTCGGTCTTGACCAATGTATCGTATCGCCACTGGTTCCAACCCGAAAGCGGACTGTGGCGACAGGCAGGTTAGGGTCTCGATGGCAGTCAACCGCGCTGCACTGCAGATTTAAGCGACGCGCTTAAGCTATCAAATTAAATTTGACATAGCATGATGCGGATTGCGATAGACGCGGCGCTTTTGTATGGGCAACGTTGCCCTCAATCGATGAGCGCACGAACATCCCTCCATGAATTCCATGGATGCGCCAGGCCAAGGGAATAGAACCGATGAAGATTAGAGCCGCGACTGAGGCCGCGGTCTACCGATTTACGTGGTGGGACCGCCACGCTGGCAAAGAGGTAGTCTCGCCGCGCTCTGCCACGCTAGAGGCGATCGCTAGGTGCAAGGGAACACCCATTGAGGATACACGGCTAATTGTTAAGTCCCGCGACGTGGATTCTAACGGGTTTTATTCGATACCGAATGGCTGATAGCCGGCGTCCGCACTTGCACTAGCGAAACGGATTGAATGACTGAGGCGACTGGCAATCGCGGCGGCGAAGCAATTGAGTTGAACTGGGCTTCCCGTAGGCTGCCTGTGGCCACGGATAGCTTGAGGTTTCGAAGGCACGGTGCATTTGCGCACCGTAGTGCAGGTTACGGACACGGACGGACGCTATACGTACTCGCGCCTCGACAAGAAGTCATTGCTCGCGAAGTACGATACCCCGGGCTTCAGCTACGCCGGAAAGTACTACCGAGGCGGCAGTTATGCCGGTCACGCGAGCGAGGTCGTACCCTACTGCACCCGCGAGGATCATCCTTCGGCGCCTTCCGCCACGGTCACGACTCCAGGACGCTAGCGCTATCGCGCCCGAAGGCTATGTACAAAGTAGTGGATCTGGCATCGACGCCGCAGGTCGTGGAGCAGCCGTGGGGATCGGTGCCCGTTCCATCAACTAGGGCCAAACCAAACCGCGTTCAATTCGCTCCAGGCGAAAGGCCGATCCCGACGCCAAAATAGACCACTAAAGCCTAGTGAAGTTCAGTGCGCCCCATGCCCGCCGCCGCGGGGAAATCCCGAGCGGATCGGCTTCACCAGCGCTCGGGAGGGCTCTGTAGGTACGGCACACACTGATCCCCCGCTACCAATTATCATATGGTCCATACCGGTCACATAGGTTCTATTCCGGAGACGGAGTATGTAGTGCGCACGCCGCCGGTGCCGGTGTTGCTGGTGCGCGGAACAGGAGCGCCATTGCAGGCTTAGTCACGAGCCAAGGGTGCAACGGCTGCGAACCGGCGATCAAATTTCGGCGCCCGATACCGTCGCTGCCCGCCCGGCGAGCGCCGCTGCCTTGTGCACGATCAATCCGAAACCTCTCGATTGAGCGGTTGTCTGCAATTGTCGCAATTCCAGGCGAACGTTGGCGGTATTGTGCCCGGCAGTATGGATTTCGGCGAGTGCCAGGGACGCCTCTAGTTGCAATCTCACGAGACCGTGTTTGTCAGCCTGGGCGAGAACCTCCAGAGCCGACCTCTCGGCGCCGGAGTAGTCCTTTTCCGCCACCCGCACGCGTGCATCGTCGATCTGCCATTCGAGCCGATCCATCATGCTCCCGTGGTCGATGAGCGGTGCGGCCGCATTGATCGCCGCCCGGGCCGATACAATCTGACTTTGAAGCAGAAGTGCCCGCGCCAAGATGGCCTGCGCCAGGATCTCATCGCTGCTTCGTTTCTCGGTCTGAAATTCATGAAGCGCCGCGCGCACCAATCTGGCGGCGTCCGGCGCTTCATGCGTCTCGCACAGCAACTCTGCCATGGCAAGCTGGGACTGCGCCAAGTCGCCCTTTACGCGGAGCGGCTTCTGCATGGCCAGTGCCTGCTCATAGATCGCGCGGGCCGCGGCCGTGTCCCCCTGCTCGGCTTTGATATGCCCGACCGCGACCAGCACTGTGGCCTGATACCCCTTTTCACCGATATCACGGAAGATCTTTAGCGCCTGATCATAGTGCCGTGAGGCGTCACCGAGATTGCCCTGATCCGCAGACAAATCACCCAAGTCCGTCAAATCGATCGCCTCCAGCTCGACATTGCCGATCTCTTGAGCCGAGGACATCGAACTCTGGTACTGTGCCAACGCCTCACGCAGCCGCCCCTGCGCACGATATATCTCTCCCAAAATGCCCAGCCGCCCGGCCTCGATGTTGCGGGCGCCAATCTCTCGAGAAACGGCCAAAGATTCGCGCTGAAATTGCTCCGCCTTTGCCCACTCTCCTTGCGTTTGAAATATAAGCCCAAGATTACCGAGTTCTCGCGCAATCCCGCGCTGATCGCCAATGCGGCGCGCAATGGCGAGCGCTTGCTCATATAGAGATCGCGCGGATTCCAAGTCACCCTGGTCCAATGGCACTTCCGCCATCGCGTGCAGTACCCGGGCGGTGCCTGCCATATCTCCGGCGGCCTGGTAAATCGCGCGAGCCTCTTCGCACGCGGGGACGGACATTGCAAAGTCCCCAACATTGGCCAGAGCACGACATTGCTGTGTGCGCGCGAGTGCGATCAGGAGCTTGGCGCCGGTCGATCGACCCTTACGTACCGCAGAGGCCGCCGCATTGGCCTGCAATGTGTTGTCCGACAGGAGGGAGGCCGCATTGACGGCCGCCAGGTCGACGCGCGGATCCATGTCTGCTTCACGCGGAAGTTTGCGCAGCTTCTCAAGCGTAGCCATGACATCCTTGCCCTGGCCTGCCAGGGTCTGCGCATTTGCGAGCGCGAGCCCATATTCGGGATTGTCGGGAAAGAAGTTGAACAACGTGCGATAGGCCTCAATCGCCCGAGGCCATTCTCTGGCGGCTTCGTAGTAACCCCCTTCGACGAGTAATTGATTCTCGCGGCTGAGGTGGCCGGCGGTGTCCAGCGCAGTCTTGGCTTCCCCGCGGCCCTTGTCATCGTAGCCGAGTGTCAGCCATGCCTGGGCCAGTGCGGCATGCGCCACGGGATACCCGGGATCGACGGTCACCGCCTGCGACAGCAGGTCGCGAGCTGCCAACGCGTCAAATGAACGCAGCTTGGCTAGGCCCTGCGAATAGAGTCTCGCGGCTTCGTGGTTCGACGGCAGCGAACCCTGAACGCCTGTGAATTCGGCAGGTAACATCGTCGGTAGCCCGAGTCGATCGCGCAGACGCGCCCCGGACCGCGACACCAGGTCGAGCAGTTGCTGCTCTGCACCTTCAACGGAAACGCTCGCGAGAGTCTCGCCGCGCGCCGCGTTCTGCAAGCGCAGATCGAGGCGAATGTGGCCGGCCGCCGCCGCGCCCAAATCCAGATACGATCCTGACACGACGAAGTCGCTGCCCAGACGTCGTTGCACGGCCTTGAGCGTGTCGGCAGACAGGGTGGCCATGTCCGGTAGGGCGAGATCGATGCGCGCGCGCGCGATCGTCTCGCCGGGAAGAATGCGCACGTTCCCGCCGGCCGCGAGTTCGGTGGCCAGCATCTCAGATAGCGCCGTGGCCAGCCACGCGGTGTCTTCTCGACCGGAGAGGTTCTTCAATCCCCATACGGCTACGGTAGGCCGCGACGGCACAGGAGCTTCGACCGACGTAGGATGGGCACGCGTCGCTCGAAGTCGCTGTAGTTCCCAGCTTACAACGGCGCCGGCCACTGTCAGTGCGATCAGCGCCACCATCAGTGACTCCCGATGTCGCGCGATGAACTTGCCGGACCGATATGCGACATTCGATCGTCTCGCGCTTACAGACATGCCTGAAATGAAGTTCCTAATGTCCTTCGAAAAATCGCCAGCGGATTGATAGCGGCGCTGCGGCTCCTTGCTGAGCGCTTTCATCGCAATTGCATCCAGATCGCCGCGCAACTCCCGACAGAGCGCCGCCGGTTGCCGATCGCGCGCCGCTGCTATAACCTTAGGCGTCACCGGCGGCCGCGCATCGTGATCTGCGGGAGTCTCCGGCTGGACGCGGCCCGCCGCAATGCTGGGTAGAGCCGGCTCTTCTTCACAAACCATCCTCTCCAAGTCGAGCAGGGAACCGCTGCCGGTGCGATGCGGGTGACAACCGCACAAAAGCACATACAGCAGCACTCCCAACGAGTAGATGTCCGTTGCGGCGCTGAGTGTCTCCCCACGCACTTGTTCCGGGCTTGCGTATTCCGGTGTCATCGCATGTGTACCGCTCAAAGTGACCAGCGTGGTCAATTCGAAGCGCCGCGGATCGCGAAGCTTGGCAATCCCAAAATCAAGCAGCCGAGGAACTCCCTCGTTCGTCACCAGGATGTTATTGGGCTTGAGATCGCGGTGGATCACGCCATTACGGTGGGCGTAGTCGACCGCCCCGCACAAGGTGCAAAATATCCGCAATCTTTCTGTTAGCGGCAACGTGTGCTTGTCGCAGTAGCGATCGATTGGGATGCCCTCGACAAAGTCCATCACCAGATAAGGCAAACCCTCTTCGGTCGTACCGCCGTCGAGCAGACTGACAATGTTCGGGTGGTCCAACTCTGCGAGCGTCTGCCGCTCCATTCGAAAGCGCTGACCTATGTCGGCGCTATCGCCGAAAAGACGCAGGATTTTGATCGCCACGCGCTTCTGGTACTGCTGATCGGCGCGCTCCGCAAGATAAACAATGGAAGTTCCGCCGCGGCCCGCTTCGCCGACGATTCGGTAGTGCCCGACGCACTTGCCAATCATGTTGAGGTCGAATGCAGGGTGCCAGAGAGCTGCGCCGGCATTCTCAAAAAGGCTATCCGCTCGATCGTGGCTTGCGAGCAAGGACTCGACTTCGGCGCGAAGCGCGGTATCGGTGCCGCATATGTCAAGCACGAAGGCAAGTCGGGCAGCCGGGGCCTGCTCGAGGGCCAGTGTAAAGACTTCCTTCGTACGAGCCCAATTGGCGTCCATTCAGCATTCCGCCCCGCGCAGCTCTCGCGCCAGCCACGCCTTGGCGATGTTCCATTCGCGCTTGACGGTCGACGCAGAAATGCCTATGACCTGTGCGGTGTCCTCGATACTCAAGCCCGAGAAAAAACGCAGCTCCACAATTCGCGCCTGCTGTGAATCGCGCTCGGCGAGCGCATTGAGAGCTTCGTCAAGCGAAACCACATCTGCCGCGCGCTGATCCATAGGCAAGATTTCGAGATCGAGCAGGACGCGGCCGGCTCCACCACCGCGTTTAGCCGCTTGCCGCCCGCGGCAGTGATCGACCAATATACGTCGCATGAGCGGTGCGGCGATACCAAGAAACTGGTTCCTATTATCCCAATTGACTTGCCTCTGCTGAGCCAGGCGAAGGTACGCCTCGTGCACGAGGGCTGTGGGTTGCAAGGTGTGGCCGGCGCGCTCGCGCCGCAGATAAAACGCCGCCAAGCGTCGCAGTTCGGCGTAAACCGACTCGACAGCCTCCTCTGGAATGGAGGGCAATGATGCGTTCGGCATCTGGCTTAGCAGCTGTAATTTTATGTCAAGCACCGGTCTGGGCCGGCATTCGAGGACCGACCCCAAACCGCGATTTCTAGTCGGCGCACACCCAGGGAGCTATTTAGCATCCCCTAACGTCGATATTAGGCTTCAGGGTAAAGAGTGTCCAACGGGCGGCCGGTAAGGGAGGGCCCCATTGCGCGCGCGGAGGTGTGAAGATAAACACGCGCGATATTTGGCGTGGCCGTGCGGCGAATGACGCCCCCACATGCTTGAGGTAAGTCGATTTTGGAACGCACCCCTACTTGAGTGGCTTGCGATTGTCCGAATACTCGCCCGTGCGCGCCTCGATCGCAGTCACACTGCAGCAACGGGTAGCAGCATGTGCGGGCACGCTCAGCGCGAGTAATGTGAGTGAAAAGACGGCGGGACGCTTCATGGCGGTTCTTGGTTCGGACTAAAAATGAATCAGCTTATTGATAGCGTCCTTCGCCTTCTGAGCGGCAGTGTTGCCGATCGAAGTCGGGTGGGGATTCGTACTGGGGTGGGCCGTCGTTTGGCAATTCTGGGACGTGCCCTTGTTCTGGTTGGGGATCACGGTGCCCGAAGCGGGACCGTTCGCCATGTTGCCGAACGAATTGCCGCACGTTGCGTTGCCTGCCGAAAGATTTTGAAAGCCGCTGTCGATGGCTTGAGAGGCGCTGCCGATTTGGCTCGACAAGCTCAGCAGAGCGGCCAGCGCAGTTTGCGGGTCGGGCGCCTGTTTCAAAGTCATAAAGAATTGATTGATGACCTGCGCTTTGTTTGCGAGATCGGAAAACATGTTCGAACCGACGAACAACAAATTCAGATTACGAAACTCGCTGGAAAAGCTCCGTACTTGCTGTCTCAGCAAGCCCACGGAACTTTGCAGTTCCTGCAGCTGCGCGCCGCAACACGACTGCATGACCGAACTCGGGGCGACGCTCCTGTCTTGTGAGAAATTGGTCGCCGAGTTGCTGGCGCCTGCGGATCCTCCCGCGGTGCTTGCACCGCCCGCGCTGCCGGCAGTACTCAGCTTCAGTTGCAGAGCGCCGACCTCAATCTTCATTCGGTCGAGATGAGCTCGGATGAGGCCGCCGTAGGCGGGCATCAGCGGAGCATCCACGACACCCTTTGCCGCATAATCCGCAGGCACCGTTCGATAGTGGTAGATCATCCCGTGATTTCCGACGAGGTAAGCACGATCACGGCGCGGCAGGCTGAAGCTGGCAATCCCCGTCGGCAATGGAACATCTCGGGCCACCCAATGTTGCCCGCCGTCAACCGTAATGCTGCAGGAACCTCCGCCGCAGGCCCATCCGACGGTCGGATCAGCAAATCGGAAATTGGGCACCGGCGAGCCGGTCGCCCATTGCCAGGTGCGACCGCCATCGGCGCTGGTGATGACCGGACCGCCGTTGATTCGAACGACACCGTGACTCTCGTCCGTAAAGAAAACAGCGTATGCGGTGTTCAGATCGATGGTGGCGAATATTATTTTCCACGTCGCACCGCCGTCCTCCGTTTTCGCGACCACCGCATAACCGTCGTTGAAGGAGCCGCCGACGCCGTAGCCGACTCGCGTAGAAGGAAAATTCAGATCGAAAATCATGCAGTTGACGTTTTGAGTCAGACCTTTGACTTGCAGGGGGGTCGAGCATTTGAAGACATCATGCCAAGTCCGGCCGGCATCATGGGTCGCGGCAATGGTCGATCCGGAGTAATAGCCAAACGCCTCAAACCCATCAGACGCAGTCGTAAATCGATATTGTGCATACGGTTCTTGATATGACCCAATGACCTGCCAGTTCTGCCCGTCCGTGGTGCGCAGCAGCTTGCCGTCCTGGAGCGCCCAGCCGTGAGTCGCGTCCAGGAAGCGCAGATGCGTGATTTCGGGTTCGTTCGACTTGGGGTCGCCAAATTGCAGGACCCAATGTTGACCGCCGTCGACGGTGTGCAAAATCATACCGCCTGAGCCTCTGCCGGAGACCCAGCCGACTTGATCATCAACGAACAGGACGTCATTGAAGCTGACGTCGTCGGGGTAATTCATGGGCTCAAAGATGCCTTTGTACTTTTGAGTCGACGCGCCCAATGTCGCGGTTGACCGCTGAGCAGGGCAAGTTTCAGAGACAAAGGCCAACACCGTAATAACGGCAGCCAGCGCGGACCAGCGCGCAACCGGTAGAACAGCCATGAGGACCTCCCTGCATATACAACACTTTGAATCTGCCGCATAACGCGCCGAAACGGCGGAAAGTGGTTCAGGAGTTCCCAATAAATCTTGTCCGTCTATTTTCTGCTGCTCACCCTGGGGTAGTGCTTTACCTTCAAGACCGCTTCTCTGCTTCCCTTCGGAAACGATTCGCTCAAGCTCGGCGGCGACTTCGCTGTCCCCCTGCGTGTAGGGGATAGCTTCGGCTCAGGCATGGCGACTCCTGGGTGATGACGCGCATTCTAGCCCCATGCCCGGCTAGCGGGTGGGGTGTCGATCGCCGCTCTACGGACCTCCTATGCGGGGTTTCATTTCTTTCCGTGGGGCCGCCATCGACCCCGAGCTGCCCGATACGACAGGCCGCTTCCGGGGGGTATTACTGTGTCGAGATCGATAGCCTGCCGTTTCAGCTTGCGTTTCGGCGCAGCGGCGTGGCTAGTCTCTGTGCGTCGATCAAGGATCCCTACTCCCGCATCGCCTCCTTAATTATTTAGGCTCTTCCGGTTTAAGTGTGGGTAAAAACAGGGCATTGATCAAGCCGCGAGGCCTATTTTGATAGGGTTTGATGCATGTTTGAGGTGAGGAGAAATCTGGCATGATTTGCCGATGCTCAAAACACCAAAGCGCCGCCACTTGGCAGACGCACACTCATTTCCGGGTTTCCGGGCCGGAGCTATCGTCCACGGCCGTTTTGGTGACCCGCAGATGCGGGTCGTTACCCTCGCACGGCGCACAAAAAAACGTACTGTGGAACTTGCGGGGCGATGCATCGCAGCTTCTACGACCGCACACGGCGGCAAGTTCGGGATTTGTCGAGCGGCCCGTTTCGTATTCGGCTCGACCTCGAGGTTCGTCGAGTTCGATGCGGTCAGTGTCGCGCGGTGAAGCGCGAACGACTGGCGTTCCTGGCCGACAATCCGTTCTATACCCAGCGCTTTGCGTATTACGTGGGTCGGCGCTGCCGCTCGGCGACGATCAAGGACATTGCCGAGGAACTGCGCCTGGACTGGGACGCGGTCAAGGAGCTGGACAAGCAGTACATGCGCGCACAGCTTCAGCGTGCTGGCACGCCCGGACCAAAAGCGATCGGCATCGACGAGATCTCGATCCGCAAAGGCCATACCTACCGCATCGTCGTGAGCGACCTGATCCGTCGGCGCCCACTCTGGTTCGGCGGCCAGGATCGCTCGGAAGCGAGCATGGACGAGTTTTATCAATTTCTCGGGGAAAAGAAGGCCAAAAAGATCCGCTTGGCGGTGATGGATATGTGGAAAGCCTTTGGTACCTCGACCCGTCGTCACGCCCCGCAGGCGGCTGTCCTGTTCGACAAGTTTCACGTCCTTCGTCACCTCGGCAAAGCGCTCGACACCATCCGCAAGCGCGAGTACGGCCGGGTTCAAGGCAAGCCGCGTACCTTCATCAAGGGTCAGAAATATACCTTGCTGGCTCATCCGCAGAATCTCACCGGCAGCGCCCGCAAGAATCTGAAGCTGCTGCTGGCGGCCAACAAGCGCCTGAATACCGCGTACCTGCTGAAGGAATCCTTCGGTCAACTGTGGGATTACAACAGCGAAGCTTGGGCCAGGAAGTTCTTCGACAACTGGCGGGCGCAGCTCAAATGGCAACGGCTGAAACCCTACGAGGAGTTCGCTGACATGATTGAGCGACACTGGGACGGCATCGCGGCCTACTGCAAACCCGAGAACAAAGTCTCTCTGGGCTTCGTCGAAGGATTGAACAACAAAATCCGTGTGCTTCAGCGCCGCGCCTACGGATTGCGCGACGAAGAATACCTTCGGTTGAAGGTCCTGACCTGCATGTTGCCTAAGCTTTGATCGAAAAATGATCAAATTTCACCCACACTAAGTCCGGATGACCCATTATTTATTTTGTTAATCGATGAGCCGACTCGCACGCGCTTTGCGCGTTTAGAGATGCACGGACGTTAATTATGAAACAGCAATGCGGTGCATTAAATCGCAGGTCCAGGCGCGGTAGCGGCCAACGCCTCCCGGAGGCGGGGTTTCGCAAGCAATGTCATGGGCACATGGGTATTTCTTTTACCAAAAGCGGAGAAACATATGAATATCAATAGGATGAGCCTAAAGGCGTTTTTTTCACTCATGGTCGTATCTTTGCTCGCGGGCGTCGGTCCAGCAAATGCGGCCGCCACAGCCATCGTGTCTAAGAGCGAAAAAGTAGTGCTCCTGCCCGGCCAAAGTATTACCCTTTCAGTACCCTGCGGAACGGCACCTGGATGCGGCACGGGTGGGTTTGCTTTGTTTGATGCCAACGTCAATTTATCTATTCAGGTCGTGCAGTGCGGCCTTGTGACAGGCGACAGTTGTAGTGTTGACGTTACCGGGTTCTTCGGCCAACAGGCATCAGGTCAGTCGTTCAACTTCAATTTTCCGTTTGGGAATTTGACTGGTGTAAACAAGCAGGTTGCGTTTACAGGGTACGCCACGATAATCAGTAACCCGTCAAGCGCTGAGGACCAGGTAACCGTCGCAATCTCCTGGACTGCCATATACGACCCGAAAGAATAGAAGAAGGGCGAATCGGGCGTCGATACATTTATGGCACTATTACGATTATGTAGTCGTAATGGTGCCATAATGAGACCTACCGACATAAACCAACGCGAGCGATTCTTCTCTTCGCGGCGAAGGTCTGCATACTCTTTCGGATCTGACATCGCTCCCTCCTTTGTTGGCGGACCCAAGGCTGCTGGCATCCTAATGTGATTTGTAGTTGCGCGGGGCAGTCATCGGTACCGCACGCGCCGTGCATCGCTTCTCATGGCACTTCGAGCAGCGCAATCGCTGCACGACATCCTCGAGCCGTGCATCCCATCCTGCGAACCCCGAACGTGCGCGACGCCCTGCGCTCGCGCGAGGGACGCCCTGCGCGGCACCTCTTCTCAGGACTCCTCAAGTGCTCGCCTGTGGCTCCGGCCGCGCGTTCGGTCGTATTTCGCGTACACAGAAAGAAAGCCGCCCCGAAGGGCGGCCCTTGTGCGCAGGTGAAGCGCTCTGCCAAGGAGATCCGGCTACCGACGCGGCCCCTTGATCTGTAGGTTTGTTCGCACTGGTATCCGCAGAAACGCCTTTGTCCTTTCTTTGCCGGCAGCAATTTCAGCTGAGTCGAATTTCCACAGAGCGGCGGACAAGTCCGAGCCGCGGGGTGATCCAATCCAAATTCCTTCACCCGGGCGCAGTGCGATCCGTGTGCCGGCCGGGGCAGCCAGGGAGGCGTGCGCCACCAGGGGTGAAGCCACCACCAAGGGATCGGCCACCACATAGCTCACCCCCACTCCCCCGGCCGTCGTTTCGGTGACCGAGAGAGTCTCCTTCAAACTCACCGCCCCGGTGAGTTTGCCGAGCGAAACCGCATCATCGTTGAAGTAGGTCTGTGCCGTTGCCAAGGTCGTGAACGTTTTCGACAGGATCGAGGTAGCACCGTTGAACACCGTAAAGGTCAAACTCGTGAAAGGCGTGGAGCCGCCATAGGAGTTGAGATTCAATAGCCCGAGCGTGACCGCATTCGTGCCCGTCAAACTGTAGTTCTGCGTATTGCTCGCCGTGTAGACGATGCTCCCGGTGCTGCTCGAGGAGTAATTCGTACCCAACACGCCGGCACCGAACACGGTCGAACCGCTCGATTTCAAGGAGGACGCGACGGTGGGCGTGATTATCGAGGACACCACGCCGGCCGTCGGCAGTCCCATCGCCCCTGCGTAGGCGCCATAGCCGTTGTACGAAGTGCCCACGGTGCCGAACCAGGTCCCGCTCACATTCGCCCCGGTCCATGTCGACACACCGCTCTTGATGCCAGGCGCGCTGGCATTCGCCACCGCCGTATCTACGGGCGCAACCGCTGAACTTTCGGCCGTGCTCTGGCTGCTTGCGCTTCCCGATGCCGCTCCCGTGGCCAAGGCCACGGCGCTGCCCGTGATCGTGCCAACCGAGGTGGTTTTGGCCGTCGCGATGGCCTTGGCGCCGGCCGTGCCGTTCCACGAGCTGGCCGTCGCGCTCGCGCTGACTCTATTGTCGCTCGCCGAGTCGCCGATCGCTGTGGCCAGCGCCGTCGATGCGCCTGGGGTGCTTCCGCCCCCGCCGATCGCGTTCGCCGTCGAGGAAGCCGTGTAAGGCGAGGTCACAACGTCCGTTGCCGTCGCCGCCCCGCCCGAACCGCTCGAGGCAGCTCCGCCGGTTGCGCTAACACTTCCGTAGATGGCAGGTGTACCGGCTGCGGTCGAGGTCAGGTACAGGTTCGCCGTCCCGGCTCCCGCCTTGCCCGCGCCGCCGCTCGTGGTACCGCCGCCTGCTCCGCCGTCAGCCACGATGCTTGCATCGATATAACTGGCCGTCCCGTCCGTATACGCCGTCGTGCTGGTGCCCAAGCTCGATGTGGCGGCTCCGCCGGCGCCGCCTGTCGCGGTCGCCGAACCCCCGCCGGCGCCACCGTAGGCACCCTGAGTCAAATACAAGGAACCCGCAGTACTGCCGCTGACCGCATTGGTCAGCGTCGAGGCCGCGCCCGCACCGCCTTTCGCCCCGGAGTACCCATAGCCGCCGGCGCCGCCGGTTTGGGAAGCCGTGGCACTGCTCGTACCGCTGCCCGTATTCGCCGTAGCCTTGCTTGCGGCCGCGCCGCCGGCGCCGCCGCTGTTGCCGCTTCCATAGCCGGCGCCCCCTGATCCGCCCGTGGCGTTGGCCACGACGGTGGCGTTGCCGGCGGTACTGGTACCCGTGAGAGTGGTGGTCCCTTTGCTTCCTGCAACGCCGCTCACGCTGCCGTCGCTGGCGCCGCCGTTTCCACCCTGTGCGGTCCCGCTCAAATTGAGCGACCCGGTGCTCTTGTCCACACTACTTACCGTACCCGTTCCGCCAGCGGCCGCCGTTCCCGAAGTGGTGTCGCCGCCGGTCCCGCCCGTGGCCGTGAGTTGAACCGCTAGCGCACTCGCCACCGTGTCCGTGTACGGACTCGCCGTGGTACCGAGGGTCGAACTTGCCTTCCCGCCCGAACCCGCGACCGAGGTTGCCGAACCGCCGCCCGCGCCGCCCGCGGCGTATTGATCCAAACTCAACGCACCCGTCGTGCTTCCAGAGACCGCATTCGTCGCGGTTGACGCCCCTCCCGCTCCGCCGGCGGCCGCCGAGTTACCGTACCCGCCCGCCCCTCCGTCACCGGACACGATGGCTTGCGCGCTACCGCTCCCCGAACTTGCCTGCGCCGTGGCAGTGCCGATGCCGCCGGCGCCGCCGCTGTGACCGCTGCCGTAGGCCTTTCCGCCCGCGCCTCCTGTGCCGGTGCTGTTGGCCGACGCGACGTTCGCGGCACTTGCCTTCGCTGCCGCAGTGGCAGTCGCTGCCGCCCCCTTGCCGCCCGATCCGCTGACCCCGGAGGAATTGTTGCCACCATTACCGCCCGTCGCCACGCCCGTTACCCACGAGGCGCTGGCCGTACTGGTCCCCGTCAGAGTGGTCGTGGCCGTACTTCCGGCAACGCCGTTGGCGCTACCGCTGCCGGCTCCGCCACCACCGCCCGTGGAGGTTCCATTCAATGTGAGCGTGCCTGCACTCGTGACCACGGCGCTGGTGACGCCCGTCCCACCGCTGCCCGCCGTTCCCGAAGTCGCGAACCCCCCCGCGCCGCCACTCGCGAACAGGTTGACATTGACGGCAGTGGCCGAGGCATCCGTGTACGGAGTACTCGAAGTCCCGAGCGTCACGCTGCCGTTGCCGCCTTTGCCCGCTGTCGCGCTGTCGCTCGAGCCGCCGACGCCGCCGGTGGCGTTCTCGTAGAGGTACATCGTGCCGCTCGCGCTGCCCGATACCGCATTCGTGATACTTGACGCTCCGCCCGCACCGCCCGTCGCACCGGAGTCGCCGGCGCCTCCCGCGCCGCCCGTTTGAGATACGCTCGCCGTTGCGGATTGGCCCACGGCCCCGGAGGTGGCCGTCGCAGTCGCACTGCCGGTGCCGCCAGCGCCGCCGCTGTGTCCACTGCCATATCCCGCTCCGCCGACTCCGCCCGTGGCCGTTGCGCTGACCCATGCGCTGCCCGCGGTGCTTTTTCCGGTGAGCGTGGTGGCGGCCTTGCTTGCAGCCGCACCGCTCGAGCTGCCGTCGCTGGCACCGCCATTTCCACCGAGCGCAATGCCGCTCAAATTCAATCCATTCTGACTTGCGACTACGGCGCTCACGGTACCCGTACCCGCGCCGGCGGCGGTGCCGGAGGTTGTACTGCCGCCGTTGCCGCCATTGGCGGTTAGACCCACCGTCAATCCGGCGGCCGCAGTGTTGGAGTACGGAGTTCCCTTCGTTCCCAATGTCGAGCTGGCGTTACCGCCCTTGCCGGCGCTGCCGGAATCCGAACTGCCGCCTGCGCCGCCATAGGCGTGTTGATCGAGAGTCAAGTTGCCCGTCGTAGTTCCAGAGACAGAATTACTCACGGTTGAAGCAGCCCCCACGCCGCCGCCTGCCCCGAGGTAGCCGATTCCACCCTGGCCCCCAGAATCAGAAACGGTTGCTGTGGTGCTGCCGCTGCCGGAGATCGCCTGCGCCGTGGCTGTGCTGGTGGCGCCGGCGCCGGCGCTCTGACCGCTAAAGTAGGCGCTTCCGCCCCTCCCGCCGGTCGCGCTGCTGGTTGCGCTCGAGCTGTTCGCACCACTCGCGGTTGCCACGCTGGTGGCGGTCGCCGTCGCGCCCTTGCCGCCGGATCCGGATATCCCGGAGTAATTGTCGCCCCCGTTTCCGCCCGTGGCCCTGGCGGTGACCGATGCGCTGCCCAGCGTACTCGTACCCTGCATAGTGACCGTCGCCGTACTTCCGGTGACACCGTTCGCACTGCCGTTGCTGGAACCGCCGGGGCCGCCAGCCCCGGTGCCGGTCAAATTCAATGCGCCCTTACTCAAGACCACGCCGCTGACGGTGCTGGTGCCGCCGCTGCCCGCAGTGCCCGAAGTCGCAAGACCTCCGCCGCCGCCAACCGCGCCGATATTGATGTTGAGCGTGCTGGCCGCGTTATCCGTGTAAGGAGTTCCCGTGGAGCCGAGAGTCGAGCTGGCGCTGCCGCCCTTACCGGCCGTGACGAGATCCGAACCGCCGCCGCTGCCGCCATTGGCGTTTTGGATGAGATATAACGTGCCGGTTGTAGCGCCGGTGACCGCATTTGTCAGCGTCGAACTCGCCCCGACACCGCCGGTGGCTCCGTTGTAGCCCAACCCGCCGGAGCCGCCGGTTTGATAGACGGATACCTGAACGGTACCGCTGCCCGAGCTGGCCGTTGCCGTGGTACCGCTCGCCACGCCGCCGTTCCCGCCGCTGAACCCGCTGCCTTGGCCGGCGCCGCCGTAGCCGCCGAACGTGGTGGAAGTGCTGGTGGCACTACTGGCGCCGGTTGCGGTCGCGGATGTCGTGCCTTGGGCCGTACCGCCGTTTCCGCCGTTAGCACCGGTCCCGCCCGCGCCCGGCGATCCTGCACCGCCTCCATTGCCGCCATTCGCATTGGCGATCGCGGTTGCCGCGCCGGAGGCCGGGGCGGTAGTACCCACCGTCGCCGTGGCGTTGCCGCCATCGCCACCGGCGCCGGAATTGCCGCCCGGAGAAAACCCATTGCCGCCGTTGCCGCCGGCGCCGCCCTGCGCATCCGCTTCATTGGTGGAATCGCTCGGAGTCACGGTCGTGGCGGCTGCATCCTGCCCCCTCCCTCCGGCCGTGCCGTCCGGAAACGTCGATGTGCCGCTAGTCCCGGAAGTACCGCTAGTGCCGGTGACCGCCACTGTACTCGAAAGCGCGTGGGTGGCGGCGAACGCGAGTATCAGAGGACTCATCCAACGCAATGCCATCCGTGCTGCGTGTCTTAAACTAGCATCGCACCCATCGACGGGGCGAGAGGACTGGGATCGCTCAAGTGAATGGTCACGCATGGTGAATATCCTTTGCTCATTTATAATTCTTCCGCACCGCGAGCAAACACGCACTCCGACAAGAGTGTCTGAATGCTAGCGCTGTTCGTGAATCCGTGGACCGTTGCTTCTCTATTATCTATAGCGGAATTGCAATGCAAATCGGCTCACCTAAATTCTTGACGGCGCCCATGCCAAAACGTCGATAACCCTGCAGATCCTTGCAGGAGACCGTTCTATGCCGCGAGCTCGTCATCTCTCGAAACACCCACTATGGGATCTTCCCTCGGCCCATATACCGGACTCGGGAGGCTGACGAGCGCCAAGTTCACCGTCGTATCATGATATTGAACCAGGTATGTGCCGTTGCCAAGGTCGTGAACGTCTTCGACACGATCGAGGTCACGCCGTTGAACATCGTAAATATCAAGCTCGTGAAAGGCGTGGCACCGCAATAGCAATAGGAGTTGATTTTCATCAGTCCGAGCGTAACCGACATAATCTCAAGTTATATTTGACAATATATCTGGGAAGCTGCATCTGGAATTCACACGCAGGCGCTTTCTTGCCTTGTCGGGATCGACGGAACCTGCGAAGGCGCTCGCGCCGATCAGCAGGGCCGCCATGGCGGTGAGGCTTTTGTGGATCATGTTCATGTCAGTTCTCCTTGGGCGAGTCGCTTGGTTTCCGCGGCTACAGTGACCGCCTTACTGGTAAAAGCGGATTCGCCTTGCAAACCGGATCAAGGAATTTTCACGCGTGGAGGGACTTTCAGCCATTCGCTGGCTTGTGCCACCGCGCAACGGCAAGTGTCATCAGAGTGCCCGCGACGGGCAGCGTAGGGATACCCGCCGTCCTGACGCGCTGCGCGGACCTTATGGAAGTGGGCTAATGACATCAATCGAGGACATTAACGACATCAACCAGCGAAATATACAGCGAAGACAAGCGCTTGATTGACATCCCGCAGCGACGGGCGTAGGTTGAATTTCCCAGAAAAACGCCTCGAATCGGAGTGGAAGCGGTGTCAGGAACCTCCACTGATACGGTGACTGCGCTCCTCGAGCGGTGGCGCAGTGGGGACAAGGCGGCGCTCGGGCAACTCATACCGCTGCTATACACGGAACTGCGCAAAGTCGCACATCGGCAGCTGCGCAACGAGCGATTCGAACACACGCTCGAGAGCAAGGCCCTCGTCCATGAGGCGTATCTGAGGCTCGTCGATCAACAGCCGGCTTTTGTCGAGAATCGGAATCATTTCGTTGGAATTGCCTCGACGCTCATGCGCCAGGTGCTCGTCGATCACGCTCGTCAGCTGCGCGCTGCGAAGCGCGACGGCGGGTGCAGGATCGACTTGACGGGCGCACTCGATATGCCGCTCCCGCAGGACGTCAACGTCGTCGAGCTCGACAATGCGCTGAACGCACTAGCTGCGCTTGACGCCCGTCAAGCGCGGATCGTGGAAATGCGCTTCTTCGGCGGCCTGTCGATCGAAGACACGGCGCGAGTCATTGGAATCTCGCCTGCGACGGTGAAGCGGGAATGGGTCACGGCGCGAGCTTGGCTGACTCGCGAACTCGGCCCGGCGGCCACTACGTGACACCGGAAGAGTGGCAGAAGATCAAGCGACTGATGAACGAAGCGCTGGCGCTCGAACCGGCGGACCGGGGAGCATATCTCGCGCAGCTTGCCGAGCGCGATCCGGACGTGCATCGCGAGGTCGCCTCCCTTATCAGCGCGGATGAAGCGAACCGCGGTTTCCTCGAGACGCCCTACTGCAACGCGGCCGCGGTTCTGGAGAAGCATCCGGCGCCGGACGCGATCGTGGGACGGCGACTTGGCGCGTACCAGCTGCTCGAGGTAGTCGGCGAGGGCGGCATGGGCACGGTGTACCGCGCGGCGCGTGCCGATGGGACGTTCGACCGGCAAGTCGCCATCAAGATGATTCGCGTCGGCCTCGGCGGGGAATTCTTCCTGCGCCGCTTTCACAATGAGCGGCAGATCCTCGCCCGCCTCGATCATCCGAACATTGCCGGTGTACTCGATGGCGGCGCGACCGAAGAGGGTGTTCCGTACCTGGTCATGGATTTCGTCGACGGGGTGCCGATCGACGAGTATTGCACCGCCCGACGGCTGTCGATCCCGGAGCGCCTCTTGCTCTTCTGCGAGGTTTGCTCAGCGGTGCAATACGCGCACCAAAACCTGATCGTGCATCGGGATCTTAAGCCGGGCAACGTCCTCGTCACGACCGACGGGCACGCAAAGTTGTTGGACTTCGGCATCGCGAAAATTCTCGAGCCGGGTGACGTTGCGGCGGCGAACCAAGGCCTTACGGTAATCCCGATAATGACGCCGGATTTCGCGAGCCCCGAGCAGGTGCGCGGCGAGACGATCAGCACGGCGAGCGACGTCTATGCGCTCGGCGTGGTGCTCTACGTGCTGCTCACCGGCCAGCGGCCATTCCGGGCGGCAAACCGCTCAGCCCACGACATGATAAAGGCCATCTGCGATACCGAGCCGCCACGGCCGAGCGCCGCAGTGACTGAACCGGCCAGCATGTCGCTAGAAGACACGCAGAATGCTTGCCCGCCGGGAGGCACCACCGCTCAATCGCGCGATCGGAAGCGTATGCGCGAGGCGCTCCGCGGCGACCTGGACTGCATCGTACTGAAGGCGATGCGCAAGCACCCCGCAGAGCGCTACGCGGCCGTGGATCATCTGTCCGCAGATATCCGCCGTCACCTGGAGGGCCTACCGGTTCTCGCGCGTCGCGGCACCCGCGGTTACCGCTTGCGCAAATTCGTTACGCGCCACGCGGCCGGCGTCGCGATGGCGGCGAGCTTCGCAGTCGCGCTGCTCGCCTCGACCCTCATATCGTTCAGCGCCGCGCGCGAGGCCCAATATCAGTATGGGCAGTCGCTGCGGGCCCAGTCGCGGCTGCTCACACAAGCGGCGGCAGCGCGCCTGAAGGATGGCGACGTAGCCGGCGCCCAGGGAGTCATCCTCGAGGTTCTCACTAATCCTAGATTTGCGCCCTTCCGCGACGCAGCCGCCGTCGGGGTCTTTCAGGAGATACGAGCGGCCGAGTCGCAGGTTGCCGTGCTAGACCGACACACCGATTGGGTCTTTGCCGCCGCCTACTCGCCCGACGGCACACACATCGTAAGCGCCTCGCAGGATAAGACCGCACGCATCTGGGACGCACGCACGGGCGCGACGCTTGCCGTGCTATCAGGGCATGCCGCGAAAATGCGATCGGCCGCCTATTCGCCTGACGGGACGCGCGTTGTTACAGCATCGAAGGATCGGACCGCGCGCATCTGGGACGCGGCGACCGGCAAGCCGCTGGCGGTGCTGCCCCATCCCGATGCTGTCTATTCCGCGGCATTTTCGCCCGACGGCCGACGCATCGTCACCTCGTCACGGGACAAGATCGCGCGCATATGGGATGCAGCCAGCGGTGCGCAACTGCTCGAGCTTGCCGGTCACCGTGACATTTCAACCAGCGCCTCCTACTCGCCCGACGGCACACGCATCGTTACTTCGTCCTACGACCAGACCGCGCGCATCTGGGACGCGGTCACAGGCAAGACGCTCAAGGTGCTAGGCCACGACGAGACCCTCTACAGCGCCTCCTTCTCGCCAGACGGCCAACGTGTCGTCACCGCCTCGGCGGACAAGACCGCGCGGATCTGGGACGCGCACTCAGGGACCCAGCTCGCAGTACTCTCCGGCCATGGAGATGCCGTCTATGACGCGGCATATTCCCCCGACGGCAAACGCCTCGTCACGGCTTCGGCAGACCACACGGCACGCGTGTGGGATGCAATAAACGGGGCCCAGATTGCCGTTCTTGCAGGACACCGCGATGGTGTCGAGTCGGCAAGCTACTCGCCCGACGGGCGCCACATCGTCAGCGCGTCCACCGACAACACGGTGCGCATTTGGCAGGCCGACCAGAGCGCACTGCTCGCCGTTCTCTCAGGACATACCGACGGAATCGAGGCTGTTGCCTATTCCCCCGACGGCTCCCAAATCGCCACCGCATCGAGGGACAAGACCGCGCGCATCTGGGACGCGCGCACCGGCGCGCCGCTCGCCGTGCTCTCTGGGCATGGCAACGTGTTGGAAGCCATTGCCTATTCCCTCGATGGCTTGCGCATCGTGACCGGATCGAGCGACAGAACGGCGCGCATCTGGGACACGCGCACGGGCACGACCCTCGCAGTTCTCTCGGGGCACACGATGACTGTCACCTCGGCTGCATTTTCGCCCGATGGCAAACACATCGTCACCGCATCGCAGGACAAGAGCGCGCGCATCTGGGATGCGTCCACGGGCGCCTCGCTGGCGGTGCTCTCCGGTCATCGAGATGCGGTCGACTTTGTCTCGTATTCCCCCGACGGCAGGCGCATTGTCACTGCGTCGGCCGACAAGACTGTGCGCATCTGGGATGCAACCACGGCTGCTGAGCTAGGCGTGCTCTCCGGCCATGACAATATGGTCGCGAGCGCCGAATACTCACCCGATGGCCAACGCATCCTGACCGCATCGGAGGACAACACCGCGCGCATCTGGAATCCGGTGGCTGGCGCCCCGCTCCTCGTGTTCTCAGGCCACCACGATATCGTCTCCACCGCTGCCTACTCACCCAGCGGCAACCGCATCGTCACCGCCTCCTACGATCGGACTGCACGCATCTGGGACGCAGGCAACGGCACGCCGCTTTCGGTACTCTCAGGTCACCGGGATGCCGTGTACGCCGCCGCCTATTCGCCGGACGGCCGCCGCATCGTCACGGCGTCTAGGGACAAAACGGCGCGCATCTGGGACGCAGTCGACCCGGCCGGTCTCGATGCAGAGATACTGTGGGACCAATCGGCACAATTCGATCCTCTGCAGGACGTCGAACGCGCTCAGTTGGGCGTGCCACCGGACGTCCACGTCAGAACGTGGTCTGCTCCGGCAACCGAGTGCGATCGAGCGGCGGCCGCCATCTACGATCCGGACCGCCGGTCACGTGGAGTCGCAGGATCCAGCATAATCGCCGATGTCGCCAGCTCGGCCTGTGCTCAGGAGCTATCGAAACCAAGAATCGCTATTGGCCAGGTCTATCAGATGGGGCGTGCGCTGCTCGCAAAACACGATATCGAAGGTGCGCGCCGGCAGTTCGAACGGGCGATCGAGCAGGGATATCGGGCCGCCGGCGTCGATCTCGCGACCCTGCTGGTGACCAGCGGCGACGCAATGCGCGATCCCCAGCGTGCAATCGCGCTCTTAGAGAGAGCCTGGAAGCAAGGCGTGCCCATTGCGGCATACGAACTCGGGAATCTCTACGAATACGGAGTTCAAGGATCCGCGACGAGTTCGCAACAGTCCGACTCACTCAAAGCCTGGGCTTGGTATCAAGAAGGCGCCGCGACCAGCGAGCCCAACGCGCTCGCGCGGTTTGGAGAGCGCGCGGAAGCGAGCGCTGCCGCTGAGAGCGACGCATCGGAAAAAAATGCGATTCTTCTGCGCGCCTTCCATTACTACGCCGCTGCTGCTGAGCGCGCGTATGAAGAGAATTGGCCGGATGATGCTTGGAAGCACTGGCGCTATCGGCGCGCCACCCTCGCGCGATTGCTGGCGAGCGAAGGGATGATGCCGCAGGTCGCCGTCGAATTCCGGCGGGTACAGGAAGAATTGATGTCCCGTCGTCCGACATGGTCGGAACGGATCAAGGCAAAGCTTCGGTTTTTAGAGAGCGCCTTAAAGCGTGAGTTGCCAGCTCAAGATGGCCGCACAAGTCTTTAATTTGATTGGTAGCGGGAGCGTGCTTACGGTGGGCTCACAGTAAAATGTCCCGGCGTCGAGCAAATCTCCGGCGGTCAACACAGATACATCTCCATCGTCGGCGAAGAAGGCATGGTCACCACCATCACGCTTTTCAATACCACCTGACTCACGTCGACCACTCGCGCGTGGTGATTCCGACTCGCAAGATCGTGGGCGACATTCTTCACTACTTCGGCAACATCCGTCAGCTCGACATCGTGGTTGGCGTCGCCTGCGACACCAACCTCAAAGCCGCGGTGGCTGCGATCAACGCCGTGCTCGCCGCCAATCCGCGCGTGCTCGAGGATCCCGCACCGGTGGTTCAGGCCATCCAGCTCGGAGATTCGGCGGTGCACATCGGCATGCCCAGCGGCACGTCTCGATTGGCTCGACGGAAGGAGATGCGAATCCGATGATTTCAACCAAATGGGTGGCGTTGGCACTTTTCGTGGGGCTCTTCGCCGGCATCTTGATTTCGCTCGAAGCCGGCTACCGCATCGGCCGCCACGGTTCGAGGCGGAATCCGGAGCGGGGATTCGACGGGGTCGGCGCCATGGAGGCCGCGGTTTTCTCGCTGCTCGGTCTCTTGCTCGCCTTCAGTTTCTCGGGCGCCACATCGCGCTTCGACGCGCGGCGCCAACTCATCGTCCAGGAGGCGAACGCGATCGGGACGGCATATCAACGCCTCGATCTGGCGCCCTCCGATCAATCCGAATTGCGTCGCCTATTTCGCGAGTACGTCGATGCGCGACTTCAAGGCTTTCAACAAATATTGGATCGGCCTCATGCGGACGAGCAATTTGCGCGCGCTGCGCAGATCGAGAAGGAGATTTGGACTCGAGCCCTCGCCGCCGGGCGCGCGGATCCGTCCCAAAACGTGAGCCGCCTCTTGTTGCCCGCGCTCAATCAGATGAGTGATGTCGCGAATCAGCGCGCCGTCGCGCTCGAGACTTATATGCCGGAGCTCGTATTCTGGCTGTTGGTCGGCGTGGTGGTCATGAGCGGGGTATTGGCGGGGCACGCCATGGCAAGGCGGTCGCGGCGCAGCTGGCTGCACATGCTGCTCTTTTCCGCGATCATTTCCCTGACCATCACGGTGATGTTCGACTTCAACTATCCGCGCTACGGATTGATCCGGGTCGACGCGGCAGACAGGGTTCTTTTGCAGCTGCGCGAGTCGATGTGAGACTGGGACCGGACACGTTATAGATTACTCGGCAGCCAAGACACTTCGCCGATAATGGCGCGACGACCCCGCTCGAGGTCGGCGCCCGGCACCGGTTGTTGTCGAGACGGATTTTGCAGAGTCGCTACTGAGCGGCGGTCAGCCACTCGGCGACGCCGCCGTGGCTCGAGCAGGTCCCGCTGCGATGTTGCGACTTCGAGTAGGTTCCGTCTTTGCACTTGGCCGTCGCACCGGTCGGGTCGGTGTTGCCGGCCGTCGCAGTCGGCGCCGACTTCGTAGCGGACGGAGTTGACTTCGCGGCAGTCGTCGCTGGCGCAGGAGTCGCAGCGGGGGCCGGAGCAGCCGCGGCCGGAGCAGCCGCGGCAGGCGGAGCCGCCGGCGTGGACTTGGTCGCTTTTTGCACGCCGCCATGACCGCTGCATGCACCCTTGCCGGTGGCGTTGGAGGTCGTACCGTCCTTGCAGGTGGTTGGACCACCGCTCGCCGCCGGTGCGGCCGGCGCTGCCGGAGCGGTGGCGGGAGCCGGGGCAGCACTCGTCGACGATGACGTGGCCTTCTGAACCCCGCCGTGACCACTGCATGCACCCTTGCCGGTGGCTTTGGAGGTGGTACCGTCTTTACAGGTGGTCGGAGCAGTCGCGTCGGCCGCATGAGTCGGCAGCGTCAGCGCGAACGCCAACAGCGGTGCGGCCATGACGCTCATTAAAGATGCCTTTTTCATGGAAGTTCTCCCCAGTTGATTCGACGGGCTAAGAATTGTAATCCCAATTGAGTTCAAACCAAGGCCCGTGAACGACACAAAATGACCCGCCTCGTCAGCACCGTCGTTGCCGGTTCACCAGACGGCGGTAGCCACTTGCGAGCTCAATTGCCCGCGAACCGAGAGTCGTCGGCCTCGATGTCCCAACTTTTTCCGACACAACCGCGCCCCAGGCCCTTGGCCGTGATCGTCGCCGCTTGCCATCCCGCCGCACCATTCTGGAGCGGCACTGCGATCAGGTCTTCGCGACTGTACCGCCCGGAGTCAGCTTGTCGATCGCCTGCGGCAAGATGGTGGATAATTTCGCGGCCAATTCCTGCGGCGTGAGTCCGGCTTTGGCCGCCAGCTGGTTGAACGTATCGGACCCGAAGGCTTGGTGAATCTGATCCTCCGTAATCGGCTGATTTGCCCCGGTACCGACCCAGGAGCGAACCGTGCCTCCAAGGCCCTGTTGCTCCATCTGCGCAACGATCCCCTGTACACCACCGTGCTTTTCAATGAACCCGTTGACCACGGTCACCATTTCCGCCCCGACCGCACCACCCAACAATCCATCGAGCAATCCCATGTACAGTATCTCCTGTTTGAACGCGAATAGGCCGGTGTCGATTTCTTTCAGCACCACCGGCGGCTCGTTTCGTCGATCATCATACTGACCGTGCGCGCTACGACAAGCTTTTTTCCGCCGTTCAGCCGGTGGACTCGGACCCATGTGCCCGAAATGAACCGTCAAGCCATTTCCCTGACCATCCTCCCCTTGCCTATTGACCAATTCCAGAACGGTTTTAGAACCTTATCCGCAGCCGGAAAGGCGGGAACTAGATATCTGACTGCGCATCACTGCCTATTTACTCACACTTAAAATCAACTTGCACGTTCCCACATTCAACTTGCTGCAAAGCGCATCCATTTGATCTTTGCGCAACTATTAATGCGGACTTACCCTTGGATCCGCAAAAATCACTTGCCTGCTCTGAGGCTCTATCCAGCGCATCCGCTTCACTGCTGAATGGAACTCGCACAGATACTCTGTACGTATCTGGTGCGATCTTGAGCGCACCTGTAGAACAGGCACTCAATACCAATAATCCAATGGCAATCATTCTATTCATCTGCTTATCCCCCTGTGTCAGGGTAGTTGTCGCTTCCTTCTATCATAGATCCTCAAAGATCATTAGAACCCAGGAACGACATGACCAAAGCATATTCCTTAGCGTTTAAACAGAAGATGGTCGAACGGCTGACCGGCAAGAATGCGCTGAGCCCCTCCGCCCTTGGACGGGAGATTGGCGTTCGGCAGCACAACTTGTCGCGATGGCTGCACGAGGCGCGTAGCCTTCCCGCGGTGGCCTCCAACACTCCAAAAGTACGTGTCTGGACCGTCTGGCAGAAGGCTCAGGTGCTCGCTGATGCTGCAAAACTCAATGGCGAGGAGCTGACTTCGTACCTCGAGCGCGAGGGCATCAAGTTGGCGGATTTTGAGCGCTGGAGGATCGCCCTGGAGGAGGACGGTGGGGGATCCATCTGGTGGCAATGCATATGTGAGGAGATCGTTGCGGCAGTAAATCCACCGGACGATAGGGAGGACGACATTTGCGCCAACCTAATATGTCTATCAGGAATTGGCTTTGACTTGACCCCCGCGTGGGACGACGACGAGATTCGCGAGCTAAGTGAATAGGTGTCACCTTCCTCATCTGCTCGGTCAGGAACGTCTTCAGGCGATCGTAGGTAGTCACTACGGATCCTATGAGATGAACCCTCACCATATCAGCATGAGCAGCAAAGTGCGGAGTCTAAGATTCGCTCAGGGTATTTGCTAGTATGCTTTCAATCACGGTTGCTTAGTCGCAGCTGTATCAGATTAGATCATCAAGCAGCGCGATCCGATCGATGGTCTGATAGAGTTTCCGTCGTCATTTGATGAATTATCGCCTACACAGATCCGACGATAGGCAACCTCATGCTCAAATGGTTCACCGCCAACATCAACTCACTCGTGCAGGCGTACCATCTGTCCCGCAACACGCATATCAAGACAGTACGCACTGCCATTTCGCTCTATTGGACCAACAACCTCACGATGTGGCTCAACACAGGTCGATCTTTTGCCCGGGTTGTTCTACCAGGCAGGCTATTACTATGGCAAGCAGCAAGAGCGCTCAAGAAAAGAACTCGATACCTCAGCAGCAGTGAGGCTTCGCTGGCGTTCGCTTTGTACCTGATGAGCATAAGGTCTGCTCATGGGCGATGGATTGCGCTGGATTACCTAGTAACACATTCGCAACTAATGAACGAATATTCGCTCATGTCCATGCTCGCAAACAGGGAGGTTCTTGAACACTTGGTAGAAGGCACACTCAATGCTCATGGAAGATTGCCCGGCGAGCATCAAGCATCACCAATTCCAAGAGATTATTGGCAATACCGGTGCTTTCATATTGAACAGGATGATGGAATTTTGTGGAAAATCTCACTCAAGGATCGTGACAATATCGGTGAAGAGCGGAAGGTACCACTACCGGAATACACAGAACTTCTTTTCAACTCCGCAGAATTTGAAAGCCAATTTCCCATGCACGATCCGGCAACCGAAGTCGACATTCGTAAACTTCTGAAACAAGCTAGCGCCAAGGGTTTAGTTGTCCCCGCGCTACTGCAATCGAAATAGCTCAGCCCTTTGCCTGTAGCATCGTGATCGCGGTGTTCAACCGCCGTCCGTACGAAGCACGTTGTCGATGTCCTTGAAGGTTTGTTCAACCATTTACTGTATTCGTTTTTTTCTCGACTGTAGTTTCTCAACCTTCATTTCAGCGGACAAACGGCTCACGTAGAAGCGTTCCAGCATTGATACGGAGGAACGCATATTTCGAGCCAAGGTCAGCAAGTCTATTGAATCTCCAAGAGTAAGGGTCAACATCGCGGCAGTGTGGCGAAGGCTATAAAGGGTCCTCGGCACGCCACCCGAATGCTTGAGATTGGCAATAGACAGGCAATGCTCAAATTGCCTGCGCATAGTCTGCAACGCGAGAGGCCTTATCTACTGCAAGTTATTGATTTGATTGGTAGCGGGGGCGTGATTCGGAATTATAACAACCAGTGCTGCGAAATCTTCTTTGATCGGAGACTGGCATAGCCCCGGCCACCCGCTCTACCGGATTGAATTCGAAAGCCGCTCGACGTCCATCGTTTTCACGAGGACGTACTCCGGCTCCTCAACTGGCCAAGACAGGTATTTCCATCGAACCAAGCTCTCAATCTTCGAGCGGTTCCTTTGGAACGCCTCAACACGCCCAGCATTGTCGAGACCACCGGTACCAAAGTGATCATCTAGTGCCTCACGGCTGATGGCACACTGAACGGGACCTCCAAACGCCGCGCCGACAAACGTAACGGTATCCTTACTGAAATCGTAGCGTGGAGTTGAGCCATCGAACGTCAAATCGATACCTGGTAGGATTTCACGAAAGCGACCGAGAACCCTCAGCATTAGATCGCGCGCATGCGGAGCCAAATTCCGTATTCCTTCTAGAAGAAACTTTCGCCAATGCGGCCCTCGACCATAGGCCTCCTCCCACACGTCCTTCAATTCGCCGGGTCGTCTTTCCGCAAGAGCTTCAATCAATCGCTCCGCCTGCCGCAGATCTTTGTCACGTTTTGCGGTTGCCGCGGGCCGGTACAAAGACAGAATCAGCTTGTGGACCGCGTACCGCTCCGGCGCCGGAACATGAACGTAAATCCCTGACGCGTGGAGTACCACGGCTGGCGCGGGGTCGCGAATCAGAAAGTCGAGGAAACGCAGGGGCTGCGCATTCGTCTTCAGCGCGGGAAGCATTTGTGGGGCATCTGTGTCGGGCCCCTCGTTTGGCGTGACGAAGTCGACGCGAACTCCGCCCTTCGCTACGTAGCTGGTTGCGGGGCCGTATCCGCAAACGTTCGGTATCTCACGAAATGTTTTATCGGCGCTCTTTAGGACATGAATCATTGGCGGGGTTTCGTCACCCGTCGCAATCGAAACGCTCGTGAACTGCGCGACGTCGATATCACTTGTTTGAAGCAGCGCGCCCGGCAGTCTGATACCCAGCATGGCTGGATATACTTGATATGCCACCGTTCCGATGAGTACAGAGCGAAGCCTGAAGACTCCCGATCTTGCTAGCACCGCCACGACCTCGCCTATTTGCGGAATTGGCGGCAGAAGCCCTAAAGATCGCACCAGCGTCGATACCAGCGCTCGGCGCTCGCGTTCATCATCTCGCGCTTGCTTATGCTGCGCGATCCGCTCGAGCAATTCTGGAGATTCCGGCCCAACATATCGTTGTGAGCGGCCTTCCGCAGTCGCCGATTGAAAGTACCAGTAGCGACGTCCTTTAATTGTTTTCCGAGTAAAGGTTCCATCATCTGGAAAAGACTCGCCAAAGGCGGCCGCCGCACAGCGCTCTAGCAGCTCTGCATAAGTGGTCTGGACGACGAGTGACGGGGCGGGCATAGGAAACTCTTATACGCAATCCGCAGAATGAGTATAACGAGTTATACTCAAACTGCAAGATGCGTATAATAGAGCCCACGGCAAGCAACTGAGTCTGTTCCTTCGGCCCTGGTCGATCCGACTAGGGATGATTGCTCACCGGCGCACGCAGAGGCGGGGCATAGCGACGCCCGAACAGCCGAAGGTTCAAATCATGTCACCGATAAGCGGCTGATAAATAAGCAATTTTTTGAGAATTGGTAGCGGGGGTAGGATTTGAACCTACGACCTTCGGGTTATGAGCCCGACGAGCTGCCAGACTGCTCCACCCCGCACCGGAGAGCCGCACATTGTACTGGGTCGCTCCGCCAATGCAAGTCGTCGGCCGGCAGCTTCCTTGCCGCTATTGAAGCGCGCGCTGGCATAGCGCGATCAGCGCGCCGGGGACCACGCCCAGGACGAATGCCAGCAGTACGTTGGCACTGAGCACGGTGCGCATCAGCGTGGAGCCGCCGATTTGAGCGTGATCGGTCGGCTCGTCGAAATACATCAATTTGACGATGCGCAGATAGAAAAACGCGCCGACGACCGAGAACAGCACGGCAACCACGGCAAGCCACGTATAGCCGACCCCGAGGACGGCTTGCACGACGCCTAGTTTGGCCCAGAACCCGATGAACGGCGGCACGCCCGCCAGGCTGAACATCAGGATGGCCATCATGCCCGCGAACCACGGGCTGCGCGCGTTCAGGCCCTTGAAGTCGACGAGTTTATCCGCCTCGAAGCCCTGGCGCGCCAGCAGCAGAACCATGCCGAAGGCGCCGCCCGCCACGATGACATAGCTGATCATGTAGAACATCGCCGCCTGGTAGCCCTGGGCCGTTCCGGAGAGAATTCCTAGCAGCACATATCCGACGTGCGAAATGGTGGAATACGCCAGCATGCGCTTGATGTTGCTCTGCGCTATCGCGACGATGTTGCCGATCGCCATCGAGAGCACCGCGAGCACCACCAGCATCTGGCTCCAACTCGGCTCTGCGGCCGCCAACGCCTCGGGCAGCAGCCGCATTGCGAGCGCGAACGCGGCCAGTTTCGATGCCGTGCCGATGAACACGGTCACGCAGGTGGGCGAGCCTTCGTACACGTCGGGAATCCACATGTGAAACGGCACCGCGCCGAGCTTGAATCCCGCGCCGACGATGATGAAGGCGATGCCGAACACCAGTCCGACATTATCCGCGAAGCTGCTGTGCACGACCGCCGCGATCGAGGCGAGCTCGAGATTGCCGCTGACGCCGTACACGATGGACATGCCGTACAGCAGCGTTCCGGAAGCCATCGATCCCAGCACGAAATACTTGATGGCCGATTCCGCTGCAATGCCCGATTCCCGGTCGAAGGCGACCATGGCGTAGAGGCACAGGGACAGCAGTTCAAGCCCCAGATAGAGCGTGATCAGGCTGCCTGCCGAAATCAGCACCAGCGCGCCCAGCGTGGCGAACAGCCCGAGCACGTAATACTCGCCCTTGAGAATCGCGCGGCGCTTCAGATAGTCCGTGGAATAGACGAACACTACCGCTACCGTCAACAGCGTCACGACCTTCAGCACCTGCGCCATGCGGTCCAATTCATACAGGCCGCCGAGCGCCACGATCTTGGCGGTAACCGGCTGAGACGCGGCAATGATGGCGGTCAGCACCAGGCTGATCACGGCAAGCACACCGCTCCAGCGCCGCTGCGCATCCGAGATGAGCAGATCCAGCATCAGAATGGCGCACGCCGCCGTCCCCAAGAAGATCTCCGGGCTTGCGTAGATCAGGCCTGCGTTGAAATCGGCGACATCGAATCCTTTCATGAGCGAACCCTACGGGGCCAACTTCGAAACCAGCAGCTGCTGGGCCAAATGCTGCGTGGTTGCGCGCATGACATCGAGCAGCGGCGCGGGCCACAGGCCGACCAGCAGCACCGCGGCCGCGAGCGCGCCGAGCACCAGGAACTCGCGGCCGTTGAGATCCTGTGAGCGCAGCAACCTTGTCGTTGGCGATCTCGCCGAAGATCACCCGCTTCACCAACCACAGCGTATAAGCCGCCCCCAGGACGAGCGTCGTGCCTGCCAGAAATGCGTACCAGACATTCGCCTTGAACGAGGCCAGAATGACGAGAAATTCGCCCACGAAACCCGAGGTTCCGGGCAGGCCGGAGTTCGCCAATGCGAACAGCATCATGAACGCGGCGAACCTCGGCATGGTGTTCACCACGCCGCCGTATGCGCCGATTTCGCGGCTGTGCACACGGTCGTACATGACCCCGACGCAGAGGAACATCGCGCCCGATACCAGGCCGTGCGACAGCATTTGCACCACGGCGCCGTCCAATCCGAGCTCGATGCCGGTCGTTCTGGCGGTGTGCGACACGATCTGAAAGCCGATGAACATGCCCAGCGTGACGAAGCCCATGTGCGCAATCGACGAATACGCGATCAATTTCTTCATGTCGCGCTGCGCGAGGGCCACGAATCCGATATACACCACGGCGGTCAGCGACAGGGCGATGATCAGCCAATCCAGTTCGCGGCTCGCGTCGGGCGCGATGGGAAGTGAAAAGCGCAGGAAACCGTACCCGCCCATCTTGAGCATGATCGCCGCCAACACCACGGAGCCGCCGGTGGGCGCCTCCACGTGCGCATCCGGCAGCCAGGTATGCACCGGCCACATGGGCACCTTGACCGCGAACGCGACGAAGAAGGCCAGGAAGATGAACGTCTGCTCGGTCAGCGTGAGCGGCATGCCCTGAAATACCGCGAGCTCGTAGGTGCCCACCTTCAGATACAGGTAGATGAGCGCGACCAGCATCAGCAGCGAGCCGAAGAAGGTGTACAGAAAGAACTTGATGGTCGCGTACACGCGCCGCGGGCCGCCCCAGACGCCGATGATGATGAACATCGGCAGCAGCATGGCCTCCCAAAACACGTAGAACAGCGCCGCGTCCAGCGCAGCGAACACCCCGATCATCAAGCCTTCCAATATCAGGAAGGCCGCAAAGTACTGCGCGACGCGCTTTTCGATGTTCGACCAGCCGGCAATCACGATCAGCACCGTGGTGAAGGTGGTCAGCAGGATCAAGGGCATCGATATCCCGTCGACTCCGGTGTAGTAATCCGCATGGAGGGCCGGAATCCACGGCGTTCGCTCGACGAACTGCATTTCGGCGGTGCCTGTCTTGAATGCCGTGTACAAAGGCACGCTGAACAGCAGCGTCAGCACGGAAACCGCAAGCGAAAGCCACCTCGCGAGCGCCACGCGCTTGCCCAGACCGAGCACCACGAAACCTCCGGCGATGGGCAGCCAGATCAATATCGCGAGCAGGTGGTCGTTCAGCATCATGGCCGCCATACGATCCACAGCAGCAGCGAAGCTAGCCCGATGATCATCGCGAATGCGTAGTGATATAGGTACCCGGACTGCGCGTAGCGCATCACCGACCCCAGCCAGCCCACGATGCGGGCGCTGCCGTTGACCAATCCGCCGTCGATCACGGTCTCATCGCCGCCTTTCCACAAACCACCGCCCAATGCCCTGGCGCAGGGGGCGATGACGTGCTCGTTGAACCAATCGAAGCCGTACTTGTTGACGAGAATCGCGTACAGCCACTTGAACCGGCGTTCGGCGGCATCCGCCCACGCCGGGTTCTTGTAGAAGAACAGCCACGCGGCAAGAACGCCGCCCAGGGCGAGCCACACCGGGCCCAGCGAGCCGATCGCAGACCCGACGAAGGCGCCGGAGCCGTGGAACTCCTCGCCGATCTGCCTCAGCACATCGTCGGCGGGCAGCACCTTGATCGCTCCGTCGAAGTAGCCTCCGAACAGCACCGCCTCGACGGTGAACCAGCCGATGAGCGCGGAGGGAATGGCCAGCAGAATCAGCGGCACCGTCACCACCCAGGGACTCTCGTGCAAATGCTCGCGCACCTCGTGGTCCATGCGCTCCTCGCCGTGGAACGTCATGAAGAACATGCGGAAGGTGTACAGCGCGGTGATGAAAACGCCGGTGAGCACGCAAAAATATGCGTAGCCCGCCCCCGCGCGGTGCGATGCGCGGACCGCATCGATCAGCATATCCTTGGAAAAGAAGCCCGACGTGCCGGGAAACCCGATCAGCGCCAGCGCGCCCACCAAGAATGTCCAGTAGGTGATGGGCATGTACTTCTTCAGGCCCCCCATGCGCCGCATGTCCTGCTCATGATGCATCGCGATGATCACCGAGCCGGCCGCGAGGAATAGAAGCGCTTTGAAAAAGGCGTGGGTCATGAGGTGAAAGATGCCGGCGCCGTACGCGGAAGCCCCGAGCGCCACCGTCATGTAGCCGAGCTGAGACAGGGTCGAATAGGCGATCACCCGCTTGATGTCGTTGTTGACGACCCCCAGCAGGCCCATGAAGAACGCCGTGGTCGCGCCGATGACGAGCACCATCGACAGCGCCGTCGGCGATAGCTCGAACAGCGGCGACATCCTCGCCACCATGAAGATCCCGGCCGTCACCATGGTGGCGGCGTGGATCAATGCAGAGATCGGCGTCGGACCTTCCATCGAATCCGGCAGCCACACGTGCAGCGGCACCTGCGCGGACTTGCCCATGGCGCCGATGAACAGGCAAATGCACGTGAAGGTAATCGCCGGCCAGGCGATCGCGCTGCTCACGTGGATCTGCCCCTGAACGATCCGGTCCGCATGCGCGAACACCGTCGCGTAATCCAGCGAGCCCGTGAACCTCAACACCGCGGCGATGCCGAGTATGAATCCGAAGTCGCCGATGCGATTGACCAGAAATGCCTTGAGCGCCGCGAAGTTCGCCGTCGGGCGTGTGTACCAGAAGCCGATGAGCAGGTAGGACACGACGCCGACGCCTTCCCAGCCGAAGAACAGCTGCATGAAGTTGTTCGACATCACCAGCATCAGCATCGCGAACGTGAACAGGGAAATGTAGCTGAAAAAGCGCTGGTATCCGTCGTCGTCGTGCATGTAGCCGATGGTGTACACGTGCACCATCAGCGAAACGAAGGTCACCACCGCCATCATCAGGGCGGACAGCCGGTCGATCAGGAATCCGACCTCGATTCTAAGCCCATCGCTGAGCAGCCAGGTGTACACCGGGCCGTCGAAGGGCGCCATGCCCTGGAGCATCTGGTAAAGGACGTACAGCGACAGGGCGCAGGACAGAGCCACCCCCGCAATGGCGATGCTGTGCGCGCCGCCGCGTCCGATGGTACGGCCGAACAGGCCCGCAACAATCGCCGCGACCAGGGGGGCGAGCGCAATCGTCAGATAAATCGGCTGCATTTCTTGTTACTTACCCTTGAGCCCTGTCCGTCAGCCTTGAAGTGTGTCGAGATCCTCGACGTCGATGCTGCGGCGCTCGCGGAACAGCACGACCAGGATCGCCAGGCCGATTGCCGCCTCCGCCGCCGCCACGGTCAAAATGAAAAATACGAAGATCTGGCCGCCGATGTCTCCCGAGAAGCGCGAGAACGCGACGAAATTGAAGTTCACCGCCAGCAGCATCAGCTCGATGCACATGAGCAGGACGATGATGTTCTTGCGGTTCAGGAACACGCCGGCGACCGCGATCGAAAACAGAATGCCCGACAGCACCAGGATGTGGGTGAGCGTGATCATGGTCTCTTCTCGGAGGCCATCTTGACGACTCGAATGCGGTCCTTTGCCCGCACCGCCACCTGCTGAGTAATGTTCTGCTGCTTGCCTCCGGTGCGCTGGCGCAGGGTGAGGATGATCGCCGCGACGCTCGCCACCAGCAGAATGACCGCCGCGATCTGGGTCGGATACGCATAGCGGGTGAACAGCGCCGTTCCCAGGGTCCGCGTGTTGGAATAGTCCGCCGGCAACGGGGGCGCCGTTCGAAAGCTTGTCCCGCCCAGGTGTCTCACCACGACCACGTTCACGATCGCGAACACCACGAAGCCCGCCACGGCAGTCGCCAGCGGCCAGTAGCCGACGAATTCCTTGCGAAACCGGCGGATTTGCTCGATGTCGATGTCGAGCATCATCACCACGAACAGGAACAGCACCATCACGGCGCCCACGTACACCAGGACCAGCACGATCCCCAGGAATTCCGCGTCGAGCATCAGCCAGATGACCGCGCTGTTGAAGAAGCACAGCACCAGCAGCAGTGCGCAATGCACGGGGTTGCGCGCCAGAATCATGCCGAGCGCGGCGCACACCAGGACGGCGGCAAATATGAAAAAGAGGATCGTCGCAAACATCAGCGGTACCGCGCGTCGGCGGCTCGATCGGCCGCTATCATGGCTTCGTAGCGCTCGCCGATGCCGAGCAATTTGTCCTTGCTCATGATGTTCTCGCCGCGATTTTCCATGTGGTACTCGTAAATGCGGGTCTCGACGATGGCATCGACGGGGCACGCCTCCTCGCAGAAGCCGCAGTAGATGCACTTGAACAGGTCGATGTCGTAGCGCGTCGTGCGGCGCGTACCGTCGTTGCTCACGTCCGATTCGATGGTGATGGCGAGCGCCGGACAAACCGCCTCGCACAGCTTGCACGCGATGCAGCGCTCTTCTCCGTTGGGGTAGCGGCGCAGCGCGTGCAGCCCGCGAAAGCGGCCGCTTTGCGGCGTCTTCTCTTCGGGGTAATTCACGGTGATCTTGGTGCGGAACATCTCCTTCAGGGTCACCGAGAGGCCCACGAGCAGCTCCCAGAGCAGGAATGTCTTGACGAAATTGCGCATGTCCTGCATTACAGATGCTCCTTCCACGGACCCACATGGGCATATGCCATGATGCCCTCCGCCGCGAGCCAGACCAGGGTCACCGGAATCAGCACTTTCCATCCCAAGCGCATGATTTGATCGTAGCGATAGCGCGGAAATGTCGCGCGCAGCCAGAGAAAGCTGAACATCGGAAAGAGCGTCTTCAGCCCGAACCAGAAAAAGCCCGGGCTCGCGAGCCAGGCCGACGGCGGCAGCCAGCCGTCGAGCGGTGAGAGCCATCCGCCGAAGAAGAAGATGACGGTCAGGGCCGATATCAGGATCATGTTGACGTATTCGGCGATGAAGAACAGCGCAAACGCCATCCCGGAGTAGTCGACGTGGAAGCCGGCGACGATCTCCGATTCGCCCTCCGCCACGTCGAACGGTGCGCGATTGGTCTCGGCGACGCCCGAAATGAAATACACCGCCAGCATCGGGAACAGCCAGAACCAGTTCCAGCTCAGCGGGCCGCCCTGCTGCGCCTTGATGATGTCGCCAATGTTGAGGCTGCCCGAGGCCATAAGAACGCCCACCATGGCGAAGCCCATGGCGATCTCATAGGCGACGATCTGCGCCGCCGAGCGCATCGCGCCCAGGAACGCGTACTTGGAATTGGCCGCCCAGCCGGCGAGGATGATCCCGTACACGCCCATCGAGGTAAGAGCGAGGATGTACAGCAGACCCGCATCGATGTTCGCGAAGGCGCGCTCCGGGGCAAACGGAATGACCGCCCATATCGCCAGCGACGGCACCAGCGACAGGAACGGCGCCAGGCGGAACAGAAACCCGCTGGCGTCCGCCGGAATCACGATTTCCTTGAACATCAGCTTGACCACGTCCGCGAACGGCTGGGCCAGGCCCGGGATCCAGAACAGATTGACGCGGTTCGGCCCCTTGCGCACCTGCATCCAGCCGATGACCTTGCGCTCGGCGAGGGTGTAGAAGGCCATGACCAGGATCAGCCCCACGACCACCATCAAAATCTGCACGGTCATCAGCAGCGGGTCGGTCCAGTACGGGGTGATCTGGCCGGACAACCAATCGCGCAATGTGTCCCACTGCCACATGGTCTAAAGCACCGTGCGGGCCGCGCGCCCGTCCTTGGTTTTCGCAAGCGATTCGGATCCGCGCACCAGAATGTCGATCTGATATGGCGGTATGTCCACCCACGGCCCGCTCACCGTCTTGCCGCGCCCCGCAGCGCCGCTGCGCGCGGGCGCGCCGCCGGCTGCCGGCGCCGTCTGCGCTCCGCACAGCGTCTTCAGCGTATCGCGAATCTCATCGGAGCTGACGAAATCGACGCCGTGCACATTCAGCAGGTTCGCGAGCACGCGCAGCACCTTCCAGCCCGGGCGGCTTTCGCCCACCGGCCGGACGGCGCCGGCCCAGCTCTGCCAGCGCCCCTCGGCATTCACGAAGGTCCCCGAGCTCTCCGCGAATGAGCCCATCGGCAGCACCACGTGCGCGACGCTGCGCAGGCTCTCGGGCAGATGCGTCGTGATCGCGATCACCGAGTCCGCGGCCGCCAACGCTTCGGGCGGCGCCGATAAATCGTTGGCGGGATCGATGCCGCCGAACAGCACGTAGGCCTTGAGCCAGGTCTCCAGCATGGCGCGGGCCGACAGCCCGATGCTCGGCGACGGCGTCCCGCCCGCCTGTCGGTGCGGCACCGCACCCGCCAGGTACGCGCCCGCGGCATTCGCCCCTTCGGTGATGAGCCCGAGGCCGGCGCCGGTTAGCTCTGCGAGCAGGGCGGCGAGCGCTTTGAGCTCCGAGTATGCCGGGTGGCGCTGCGCGAGCGTGCCCAGAAGGATGGCGCGGCGAGCGCGCCGGTTGAGCGCGCCGGCGAGCGCGCGATGATCATCGTTCACGGCCGCGGCGCGCACGCCCTCCGGTACCGGCTTGCCCGCGGCCGCGGCCGCGGCGTGCACGACCGCGGCAAGTTCGCCCGCCAAATCCTGCGCGACTCGGTAGGCGGCGACCGGGAACAGGTACTCGAACGCGAGCGGGTTCAGAAACGCCACCTTCGCGCCGCCCTTGACGGCCGCCTTGCGGATTCGATGCGCCAGCATCGGCACCTCGTGGCGCAGGTTCGAGCCGACGATGAGCACGCCCTCGAGAGCCTCGATGTCGGCGATTTTCAGCCCGAGGCTCGGGAACGCGGGCTCGCTCTCCTGCGCGCCGAAATCCAGTTGCCGCAGCCGATGGTCGATGTTGTTGCAGCCGAGCGAGCGAGCGATTCGCGACAGCAGGTACATCTCCTCCACGGTGGCCATCGGCGAGGTGAGGAATCCCAGGCTTGCGGCACCGTGGCTCGCGTTCGCCTTTTGCAGGGCCTCCGCCGCCGCGGTCAGCGCGACTTCCCAATCGACCGGCTGCAGCGTGCCGTCGATGCGCAGCATGGGCTGCTCGACGCGCTCGGAGGAGTAGATGCCCTCGAATCCGAAGCGGTCGCGGTCGGCAATCCACGTTTCGTTGATCTCTTCGTTCTCGCGCGGCACCACGCGCATCAACTTGCCGCGCAGCACGTGCGCGTAGATGTTCGTGCCGAAGGCGTCGTGCGGCGACACCAGCGGCTGCTGTGTCATCTCCCACGAGCGTCCGTGGTAGCGGAACGGCTTGTTATTGAGCGCCCCGACGGGGCACAGATCGATGATATTGGCGGACAGCTCGTGGTCGACGCTGTGTTCGACGTAAGTTTCGATCAGCATGTTCTCGCCGCGGCCGGTGGCGCCGAGCTGGGGATAGCCCTGGATCTCCTGGCCAAAGCGCACGCAGCGCGTGCAGTGAATGCAGCGCGTCATGTCGGTCGAGACCAGCGGCCCCAAGCTCTTGTCCTTGACGGCGCGCTTGCGTTCGGCGAACCGCGAGATATCGCGGCCGTAGCCCATCGCGAGGTCCTGCAGCTCGCACTCGCCGCCCTGATCGCAGATCGGACAATCGAGCGGATGATTGATCAGCAGGAACTCCATGACCGCCCGCTGCGCGGCCACCGCCTTCGGCGACCTCGTGAATACCTTCATCCCCTCCATCACCGGAGTGGCGCAGGCCGGCAGCGGCTTCGGCGCCTTCTCCACCTCGACGAGGCACATGCGGCAATTGGCGGCGACGGTGAGCTTGGCGTGATAGCAGAAGCGCGGAATGTAGATGTCCGCCGGATCCGTGACCTGCATGATCATCTGGCCCTTGCGGGCCTTCAGCGGTACGCCGTTCACTTCGATATTGACCAGATCGTCGCTCATCGTTCGCCTTTATGCCGCCGCTGCCGGCTGGCCTTCGACGATCGAACGGCCTTGGTGTTCGATCATGTACTGAAACTCGTGCTGGAAGTGCTTGAGGAAGCTCTGCACCGGCCACGCGGCCGCGTCGCCCAGCGCGCAAATCGTGTGGCCCTCGATGCGATTGGCGACGTCCATCAAAAGTCCCATATCCTCACTGCGCCCCTGGCCGGCGAGGATGCGCTTCAGCATGCGATCGAGCCAGCCCGTGCCCTCGCGGCACGGCGTGCATTGCCCGCAGGACTCCGACATGTAGAAGCGCGACAGCCGCTCGAGCGCGCGTACCATGCAGGTCGTTTCGTCCATGACGATCACGGCGCCGGTGCCGAGGGACGATCCGGCCTTCTTTAACGAATCGTAATCCATGTCCGTCGCCATCATGACCCCGCCGGGCACCACGTGCACCGATGAGCCTCCGGGTATCACGGCCTTGAGCTTGCGGCCCTTCCACACGCCGCCCGCGATCGCCAGCAGTTCGGCGAAGGGAATGCCGAGCGGCAATTCGAAATTGCCCGGCTTGGCCACGTGACCCGACACCGAGAAGATCATGGTGCCGCCGGAGTTCGCCGGTCCGAGGTCGGCAAACCACGCGCCGCCCTTGCGCATGATGGTTGGCACCGAGGCAAAGCTCTGCGTGTTGTTGACGGTGGTGGGCTTGCCGTAGAGGCCGAAATTCGCAGGGAACGGCGGCTTGAAGCGCGGCCTGCCGGGTTTGCCCTCCAGCGACTCGAGCAGCGCGGTTTCCTCGCCGCAAATGTAGGCGCCCGCGCCGATGAAGGTGTGGAGGTCGAAATCGATGCCCGATCCCAGGATATTCCTGCCCAGCAGCCCCGCCGCGTACGCCTCTTCCAGAGCCGCCTCGAAGCGCGGAATCGGTTCGCCCAAAAATTCGCCGCGTATGTAGTTGTAGCCCACGGTCGCCGTCATCGCATAGCCGCCGATCGCCATCCCCTCGATCACCGAATGGGGGTTGTAGCGCAGAATGTCCCGATCGTGGCAAGTGCCCGGTTCGGACTCGTCCGAGTTGCACACCGCATATTTCTGCACCGGCGATGAGCGCGGCATGAAGCTCCACTTCACCCCGGTCGGAAACGCGGCGCCGCCTCTGCCCCGCAGGCCCGACGTCTTCACTTCCTCGATGATCTTCTCGCGCGGCGTGTGCTCGCGCAGGATCTTCTCCCACGCCTGATAGCCGCCGAATTCGCGGTAGCCCTGCAGGGTCCACGGCCGCTCGTGCTTGAGGGCCTCGAACAACACCAGATTCTGCTCGTAAGCCATTAGCGCACTTTGCCGACGCCGATCAGGCTCATGTCAATTCGTCCAAAATGCGGTCGATGGTCTCAGGGGTCAAATGCTCGTGATAGACGTGATCGACCATCATCATGGGCGCCCCCGTGCATGCCGCAAGACACTCCTCCTCGCGTTTCAGATAGATGCGCCCGTCCGGCGTGCTCTCGCCGGTCTTGATGCCGAGCTTCCTCTCGATGTGATCCACCACCTCTTGGGAGCCGCGCAGCATGCAGGAGATGTTGGTGCATACCGACACGTGGTGCCGGCCCACGGGCTTGGTTTCGAACATGGAGTAGAAGGTCGCGATCTCGTACACCTGGATGGGCGGCAGCCCGAGATACGCCGCCACCGCGTCCATCAGGGCGAGGGTGAGATAGCCGTTGTTCTCGTGCTGCGCGGCGTGCAGAGCGGAAATGACCGCCGAGCGTTTGCGTTCCGGCGGAAACTTCGTCACCCAGCGATCGATTTCCTCGCGCACGTGCTCGGAGAGCTCCACACTCATCGGTCGACCTCCCCGAACACGATGTCCTGCGTCCCGATCACCGCCACCACGTCGGCCAGCATGTGCCCGCGCACCATCTCATCGAGCGCGGCGAGGTGCGCGAAGCCGGGCGCACGCACCTTCATGCGATACGGCTTGTTCGCTCCGTCCGACACCAGGTACACGCCGAGTTCGCCCTTCGGCGCCTCGACCGCGGCGTACACCTCGCCCGGCGGCACGCAATAGCCCTCGGTGAACAGTTTGAAATGATGAATCAAGGACTCCATGTCGCCCTTCATCTGTTCGCGCCGCGGCGGGCGCACCTTGCGATCGTCGATCATGACCGGCCCGGGGTTGTCCTTCAGCCATCGGACGCATTGCTCGATGATGCGCGTCGATTGGCGCAGCTCCTCCACGCGCACCAGGTAGCGGTCGTAGCAATCGCCGTTGAGGCCCACGGGGATATCGAACTCCACGCGGTCGTACACGTCGTAGGGCTGCTTCTTGCGCAAATCCCATTCGATGCCGGAACCGCGCAGCATCGGGCCCGAGAAACCGAGCTGCATGGCGCGCTCCGGAGAGACGACTCCGATGTTCACGGTGCGCTGCTTCCAGATGCGGTTGTCGGTGAGCAGCGTTTCGTATTCGTCGATGCAGGCTGGAAAGCGCCGCGCGAAGTCGGCGATGAAATCCAGCAGGCCGCCCGAGCGGCGCTCGTTCAGCCGATCCACGTCCCTCTTGCTGCGCCATTGCGAAATTTGATATTTCGGCATGACTTCCGGCAGATCGCGATAGACGCCGCCCGGACGATAGTACGTCGCGTGCATGCGCGTGCCGGACACCGCCTCATAGCAATCCATCAGGTCTTCGCGCTCGCGGAAGCAGTACAGAAACACCGTCATGGCGCCGATGTCGAGGGCATGGGCTCCCAGCCACATGAGGTGATTGAGAATGCGCGTGATCTCGTCGAACATCACCCGGATGTACTGCGCGCGCAGCGGCGGCACGAGCCCGAGGAGCTTTTCGATCGCCATGACGTAGGCATGCTCGTTGCACATCATTGAGACGTAGTCGAGCCGGTCCATGTAGCCGATCGATTGGTTGAACGGCTTGCTCTCGGCCAGCTTCTCGGTCGCGCGATGCAGAAGCCCGATGTGCGGATCGGCCTTTTGGATGACCTCGCCGTCCATTTCGAGCACCAGCCGCAGCACGCCGTGCGCGGCCGGATGCTGCGGGCCGAAATTCATCGTGTAATTGCGTATCTCAGCCATCGGATTTACCGGACGACGCCGTCGCGGCCGCGGCAGTCAGGGCGGGGTCGTAGCGGTTGTCGTGGCGGATGACTTTGGGCACGAGCACCCGCGGCTCGATGCTCACGGGTTGATACACCACCCGCGCCTTCTCGGGGTCGTAGCGCACTTCGACGTTGCCGGACAGCGGGAAATCCTTGCGGAACGGGTGGCCGATGAAGCCATAGTCGGTCAGCAGGCGGCGCAGATCCGGATGGCCCTTGAACATGATGCCGAACAGGTCGAAGGCCTCCCGCTCGAACCAATTGGCCGACGCCCAAACGGAGGTCACCGAATCGACCATCGGCTCGCCGTCGTCCGCGCAATACACCTTCAGGCGCAGCCGCTGGTTGCACGCGATCGACAGCAGATGATAGACCACCGCGAAGCGGCGGCCGCGGCCCGCATCGACGCCGGCGGGGGCCGCATCGACGCCGGCGGGGGCCGCATCGACGCCGGGGGCCTCATCGGTGCCCGGCGCGGCCGGGTGCGCCACGCCGCGGCTGAATCCGGAGAGCGTGGCCTGCTCGGTTTTCCATTCGGCGCGGCCGTGCTCGAGATAATCCACGCCGCACACGTCCATGCACATCTCGAACTGCAGGCCGACTCCGTCGCGCAGCGTCGCCGCGGCCTGCAACAGATCGGACGGCGCGACTTCATAGGTCATTTCGCCGGTGTGGTTCGCCTCGCGCAGCAGCTTTCCCGGCAACGCCTGCTCGATCAGCGCCGCGAGGCGTTCCCGCAGACTTGGGCCCGCACCGTTGTCGCCCTGGCCGGTCATCGGATAATGGCCTTATTGCGCTTGATCTTGTTTTGCAGCTGAATGATGCCGTACAGCAACGCCTCCGCGGTGGGCGGGCAGCCCGGCACGTACACATCGACCGGCACGATGCGGTCGCAGCCGCGCACCACCGCATAGGAATAATGGTAGTAGCCGCCGCCGTTCGCACACGATCCCATCGAGATGACCCAGCGCGGCTCGGCCATCTGGTCGTACACCTTGCGCAGCGCCGGCGCCATTTTGTTCACCAGCGTGCCGGCCACGATCATCACATCCGACTGCCGCGGGCTCGGCCGAAACACCACGCCGAAGCGGTCGAGGTCGTAGCGCGCCGCCCCTGCGTGCATCATCTCGACCGCGCAGCACGCGAGGCCGAAGGTCATCGGCCACAGCGACCCGGTGCGCGCCCAGTTGATGAGCTTGTCGACGGTGGTGACCTCGAAGCCGGGCACCGAGCCTGAGTCGGCGGATGCCTCTGCTAATCCCACTCGAGCGCCCCCTTGCGGTAGTCGTAAACCAGAGCGACCACCAGCACCAATGCGAATATCAGCATCGCCAGCAGACCAAACGTGCCGGTGGTGCGCAACGAGACGGCCCATGGGAAAAAGAACGCAATTTCGAGATCGAAGACGATGAAGATGATCGCGACCAGGTAATAGCGGACGTCGAAGCGCATGCGCGAGTCCTCGAATGCCTCGAATCCGCACTCGTAGGGGGACAGCTTTTCCGGGTCCGGACGCCGCGGGCCCGCGATCCAGCCGATCGTGAACAGGGCGAGGCCCAGCACGGCGGCCAAGCCCAGGAAGATCAATATAGGCAAATACTGTCGCAGCATCATCAGTATCGCTTGACTTGAGGAGTAGCGGAGAATTATATCAGGCGCCGGCGCATCGCGCCGCGTCGGCACGTCGAACGGATCGCGCGTAGCAGTCGCGCTAGCAGTCGCGCGAAGCGGTCTCGTGAACGCTGGCGCTCACATGGATGGTGCCGACGGCCGGACTCGAACCGGCACAGGTTACCCCACTAGCCCCTCAAACTAGCGCGTCTACCAATTTCGCCACGTCGGCTCTCGACTACACTCCAGCAGTTACTTCTTCGCGGGCGCGGCCGGCGGTGCGGTCGCCGCGGCCTGCGCCGCGCGCTCCAGCACGGTGGCCGGCTCGCCGGTCGAACGAGTACCCAAATACGCCAGGGTCAAGCTGGTCGCGAAAAACAATGCCGCAAATACCGCCGTCAATTTGGAAAACAGCGTCGCCGTGCCGCGGGCGCCGAACACGGTTCCCGAGGCGCCGGAACCGAACCCCGCGCCCGCCTCCGCGCCCTTGCCCCGCTGCAGGAGCACGAGCCCGATGATCATCAGCGCAAGCAAAATATGCACAACCAGGATCAATCCACGCAGCATAGCGATCTCTCAATGGCGAACGGCCGCAGCCGCGCAAATCTCCAGAAACTCATCGGCGCTCAATGAAGCGCCGCCCACCAACCCGCCGTCCACATCGGGCATCGAAAACAGCTCCGCCGCATTCGAGGCCTTGACGCTGCCTCCGTACAGAATGCGCAAATGCCGCGCCATCTTAGCATCTTGCATTCCGATCCGGCCGCGCAGGTACGCATGCACCGCCTGAGCCTGCTGCGGCGAGGCCGTGCGGCCCGTTCCAATGGCCCATACGGGCTCGTACGCGACGATCGCGTGCGCGAAGCAGGACACCCCGTTCATCGCGGTCACCGCTTCGAGCTGCCGCGCCACGACCGCCTCGGTGCGATTCGCTTCGCGCTCCTCGAGCGTCTCGCCTACGCACAGCACCGGAGTGAGCCCGGCCTGCAGCGCCGCGGCGAACTTGCGCGCCACGAGCACGTCATCTTCATGATACAAACGCCGCCGCTCCGAATGGCCGACGATGACGTAGCGGCACCCCACATCCTTGAGCATGGCGGCGGCCACCTGTCCTGTGAAGGCGCCCACCGGCTCGGCGCACAGGTCCTGCGCGCCCACCCCGATGGCTCCCCCGTTCAGCGCGCGCACCGCCTCGGCCAGGTATACGTAGGGCGGAAACACCACGACGTCCACCTGCCAATCCGGGTTCAGCCTCTGCTCCAGATCAGCGAGCAGCGCCTCGTTGGCGGACCGCGATCCGTGCATTTTCCAATTACCTGCGACCACCGGACGACGCATAGCCACCACCTTGGGGCCGAGGCCCTGCGGGAAAGGCGGCGAAGATTAGCCGCGCGGACCCGTAACTGCAAGCCCGGCTGCGCCGGCACCGGCCGCTTCGGCGCCCGGCGCTTCCGCGCCCGGCGCTTCCGCCGCCGCCGTGGCCGCCACCGCTTCGACCGCGACCGCGATTTCGCGGGCGCCCTTCTTCACAAGGCCGATATCATAGCCTTCGACCATGACGCGAATCACCGGTTCGGTACCCGACGCACGCAGAACGATGCGGCCCCGCCCGTTGAATTTGCGCTCCAGGGCGCTTACCCGATCGAGGACGCTCGGGCTGCTCATCGGATCGAAGCGGCGCGCCACGCGCACGTTCAGCAGCACCTGCGGATATTTCGGCATGGGCGCGCACAGTTCGGCGAGGCCCGCCCCGGTGCTCTTCATGACGGCGAGCACCTGTAATGCGCTGATCAGGCCGTCGCCCGTGGTGGTCTTGTCCAGACACAGGATATGTCCCGACGTTTCGCCTCCCAGGGTCCCCCCCACCTCGTGCAGCATGGCGAGCACGTGGCGGTCCCCGACCTGCGCGCGCCGAAACTCGATGCCGCGCTCGGCAAATGCGTGCTCCAGCCCGAGATTGCTCATCACCGTGCCGACCACGGGGCCCTCGAGCTGGCCGGCGGCGCGGCGCGCAACGGCCAGGATGTACAGCAGCTGATCCCCGTCGACGCAGCGGCCCAGCTCGTCCACCATCATCACGCGGTCACCGTCGCCGTCGAGCGCGAGGCCCACCTGGGCGCGCACTCCCGGCACCGTCAGCTGCAGCAGCTCCGGCGCGGTCGAACCGCAGCCGTCATTGATGTTGCGGCCGTTCGGCGAGCAGCCGATCGGCACGATCTCCGCACCGAGATCCGCGAGCACGCGCGGAGCCACCTTGTAGCCGGCGCCATTGGCACAGTCGATGACGATCTTGAACCCCGCGAGGGTCATGCCGGCCGGAATCGTCGAGGCGCAGAACTCCTGGTACTGGGTGCGGCTGCGGTCTATGCGCAGCGCCCTGCCCAGACGCTGAGATTCCTGCGTCACCACGGGCCCGTCGAGCAGCCGTTCGATCTGGCGCTCGACCTCGTCGGACAGCTTGCTGCCCGTGCGGTCGAAGAACTTGATGCCGTTGTCCTCGTAGCGGTTGTGCGAGGCGCTGATGACCACGCCGAACCTGCAGCCCAGGCGCTGCGTCATGTACGCGATTCCCGGGGTCGGCAGAGGACCGATCAGCATCACATCGACGCCCGCGGCGACGAAGCCCGCCTCCAGCGCCGACTCGAACATGTAGCCCGACACCCGGGTATCCTTGCCGATCAGCACCCGGCCGCCGTCGGGCGCGAGCACCCGCGCGGCGGCGCTGGCCAGCCGCAGGGCGAAATCCACCGTCATGGGCGCCTTGCCGACCCGGCCCCTTACGCCGTCAGTGCCGAAATAGTGCATCAATTGAGCGTTCCTTCCAAAACCGCGCTGACCATGCGTATCGCATCCCGCGTGGGAGCGACGTCATGCGTGCGCACCACGCTTGCCCCCATGCTCACCGCCCATGCCGCAAGCCCAAGGCCGCCGTACAGCCGCTCAGGCGCGGGGCGGCCGAGCACTCTGCCGATGAGGCTCTTGCGCGACACGCCCACGAGCAGCGGCGAACCCAAGGCGGCAAGGTGCGAAAGATGCTTGAGCAGCGCCAAATTGTGCTCGTGCCGCTTGCCGAAGCCAACGCCCGGGTCGAGCGCGATCGCCTCGGTCGCGATGCCCGCGCGCAGGCACGCCGTGCGTTCGCTCCGCAAGAATGCGCCGACCTCCGCCACCACATCATGATACCGGGGATTCTCCTGCATGATGCGCGGCTCGCCCTGCATGTGCATCAGGCACACGCCGACCCCCGCCGCCGCCGCCCATTCGCGCGCGCCGGGCGCGCGCAATGCGTACACGTCGTTGACGATGCACGCGCCCGCCGCCACCGCAGCCGCCATCACCTCGAGCTTGCTGCTGTCGACGGAGATCGCCACGTCGAAGCCGGCGGCGATGCGCTCGATCACCGGTACGACGCGCGCGAGCTCCACGGCCGCCTCCACCGCGAGCGCGCCAGGGCGGGTGGACTCGCCGCCCACGTCGATGATCGCTGCGCCCTCGGCGACCATCTGCGCGGCGCGTTCGACCGCCGCGTCGAGGCTCGCGTGACGTCCACCGTCGGAAAACGAATCAGGGGTCACGTTCAAGACGCCCATGATGACCGGGCGCGTCAGATCGATGGTTCTATGTCGGCACTGCCACTGCATGATCCCGGCCCACAGGTCGCCGCGGCCGCAAGAGGCCGAGCCCCGCCCGAGGGCTAGTGCTGCCCCGCCGGACTGACGAGGGGGGCGGTGGGTTTCTCGGCCGTGGGGCCCCGCGGAGTCGGGGTCGGTGTGTCGTCCCAGTCGCGCGGCGGGCGCGGCACGCGGCCTTCCATAATGTCCTTGATCTGCTCCTCATCGATGGTTTCGTACTTGATCAGCGCCTCGGACATCGCCTGCAGCTTGTCCATGTTGGTCTGGATGATCTTGTAGGCGCGCTGATAATTGCTGTCGATCACGCGCCGCACTTCCTCGTCGATGACGTGCGCGGTCACGTCGGACACCTGCTTGTGCTGGGTTACGCTGCGGCCCAGGAAGACTTCCCCCGACTCTTCGCTGTAGGTTTGCGGACCCAGCCGATCGGACAGGCCCCAACGGGTGACCATGTTGCGCGCGAGTTCCGTCGCGCGCTCGATATCATTCGATGCGCCCGTGGTCACCGCATCCGGCCCGAATACCAGCTCCTCGGCCACCCGGCCGCCGAACAGCGTCGCAATGCGGCTCTCGAGCTGGCGCTTGCTGGTGCTGTAGCGGTCCTGCTCGGGCAGGAACATGGTGACTCCGAGCGCGCGGCCGCGCGGAATGATAGTCACTTTGTACACCGGGTCGTGCTCGGGAACGGACAGACCCACGATGGCATGGCCCGATTCGTGATACGCGGTATTGCGCTTCTCCTCCTCGGTCATGACCATGGAGCGCCGCTCGGCGCCCATCATGATCTTGTCCTTGGCGCGTTCGAACTCCTCCATGGTCACGGAACGCTTGTTGCCGCGCGCCGCGAACAGCGCCGCCTCGTTCACCAGGTTGGCAAGGTCTGCGCCCGAGAACCCCGGGGTGCCGCGCGCGATGACCGACGGCTTGACGTTGTCGCCGAGCGGCACCTTGCGCATGTGTACTTTGAGGATCTGCTCGCGGCCCCGCACATCCGGCAAAGGCACCACGACTTGACGGTCGAATCGACCCGGCCGCAGCAGCGCCGGATCGAGCACATCGGGCCGATTGGTGGCAGCGATGACGATGATGCCTTCGTTTCCCTCGAAACCGTCCATTTCCACCAGCAGCTGGTTCAGCGTTTGCTCGCGCTCATCGTGGCCGCCGCCCAAGCCTGCGCCGCGATGCCGGCCCACGGCGTCGATTTCGTCGATGAAAATGATGCAGGGCGCATGTTTCTTCGCCTGCTCGAACATGTCGCGCACGCGCGAGGCGCCCACGCCGACGAACATCTCGACGAAATCCGAGCCCGAAATGGTAAAGAACGGCACCTTGGCTTCGCCCGCGATGGCCCGGGCGAGCAGCGTCTTACCGGTTCCCGGGGAGCCGACCATCAGCACGCCCTTCGGGATCTTGCCGCCAAGTTTCTGGAACTTGCCGGGATCTTTCAAGAAATCGACGATTTCGACGACTTCTTGCTTGGCCTCTTCGACGCCTGCCACGTCGGCGAACGTGATGTTGACCTGGTCCTCGCCCAGCAGGCGTGCCCGGCTCTTGCCGAACGACATCGCGCCACGGCCCCCCGAAGCCCCCTGCATCTGGCGCATGAAATACGCCCAGAACCCGATGAGGATCAGGATGGGGAAGGCCGATATCAGCAGCTGCAAAAACACCGACTGCTGCTTCGGCGGTTCGCCGCGGAATTTCACGCCCTGGGACTGCAGCAGCCCGATCAGCGCGCCGTTGCTGGTTTCCGGGTTATAGGTGACGAATTGATTGCCGTCGCGGCGCTTGCCTTCGATGATCTCCCCCTTCAGGGTCACCGAATCGATGTTGTTGCTCTTGACGTCGGAGAGAAACTGCGAGTAATCGATGGTTGCCGGCTGCCCCGTCCGCATGCCGAATTGGCTGAATATCGCCAGCAGGATGACGGCCAACGCGACCCACAGCAGGATTTGTTTCGTCAGATCGTTCAAGTTTCACCTACGGCCGCAAATATATTAGGACAAAATAGCCTGACGCGCGTTGCTTGGGGCCAGCGTTTGAACTTACACCATCCCAAACTGCCGCGCCAACAGATAGATCTCAGGACTGCGGGATCGTGACGCCTTCGGCTTTTTCATCACCACCCGCCCGTAACGCCGGCGGGCCTGCTTGACGACCTGCTCGAAGCCCGCGCCCTGAAACAGCTTCACCAGCACGTCGCCTCCCGGGGCCAATACGCGATCCGCAAACTCCAGCGCCAGCTCGGCCAGATACATCGATTTCGGCTGATCCACCGCGTCTATGCCTGCCATGTTGGGGGCCATATCGGACAAAACAAGGTCGACTTTCGAGGCGCCGATGCGCGACAGCAGCTGCTCCAGTACGCTCTCGTCTCGAAAATCGCCCTGCACGAACTCCACTCCGGGAATCGCGTCCATGGGCAGGATATCCGTCGCCACGATGCGGCTTGCGCCGCCGACGAGGCGCACGGCGTATTGGCTCCAGCCGCCCGGTGCCGCGCCCAGATCCACGCAGCGAATGCCCGGCTTGAGCAGCCGCTCGCTGTGCTGGATCTCCGCGAGCTTGAACACCGCACGCGAGCGCCATCCCTCGCGCTGCGCGCGCTTGACGTACTCGTCGCTGGCATGTTCGGCCAGCCAGCGTGCGCTGCTTTTGGAACGCTTGGGCATGATGCTTGGGCTCTGCGGCCACTATAATGCCGCGATGCAGCTTTCGGAAAAGCAAAAGAAGCATCTGCGCCGCCTGGCGCATCCACTGCGCCCCCTGGTCATGCTGGGCAACGCCGGGCTCACGGACGGCGTGGTGCAGGAAATGGATCGCGCGCTCGCCGACCACGAACTGGTCAAGGTGAGCGCCCGTGTCGGAGAGCGCGCGGAGCGCAATGCCGCCCTGGACGAATTGGCGCGCCGCACCTCGGCCGAATTGGTGCAGCGCGTGGGGCACATGGGGCTGTTCTATCGCCGCGGGCGGCCCCTAGCGAAAATCCTCATTCCAGACGAGTAGCACGACGCAGGCGCAGGCGAGCACGTAGATCACCGCCGACACGCCGTGCCAGGCGCCGAAGGTCAAGCCGTAGGCCGTGCCGCGCGCGTGGGCCGCGGCCATGAATCCCTTGAGCACCCATTCATTGACCGCCAGCAGCGCCACGGCGAGGTAGCCCTTGATGAATCTGCTCCTGGCCGGCAGCAGCAGCGCGATCGCGCCCACGGCGAGGCCGAGATAGGTTTCGATGCTGAACAGCCGGGCCGCCAGAATCCCCGCCAGGTGCCGGTCGCTCTGCGCATAGAACAGCGTCGGCGCGACCCACGCGGCGAGCGACCAGAGGCTCCCCGCCCACAGCACCAGCAGCACGCGAAATGCGCTGCGCATCGCGCTCACACGTAGCGTACGGACACTATTTCGTAGGTCCGGGTGCCGCCCGGGGTGGTGACATCGACCACGTCGCCCTCGGACTTGCCGATCAGCGCGCGCGCAATGGGCGACGAGACCGACAGCAGGCCCTGCTTGATGTCCGCCTCGTCGTCCCCGACCAGCTGGTAGACGACCTGCGCGCCGCCGTCCTGATCCTCGAGCTGCAGGGTGGCGCCGAACACCACGCGGCCGCTGGCGTTCAGTTTGGTGACATCGATCACCTCCGCGTTCGACAAGCGGTGCTCGATCTCGTTGATTCGGCCCTCGATGAAGCTCTGCTGCTCGCGCGCGGCGTGGTACTCGGCGTTCTCGGACAGATCGCCGTGCGCACGAGCCTCGGCGATCGCCTTGATCACGTTCGGGCGGGCCTCGCTCTTGAGCTGCTTCAACTCCTGGCGCAGCCGCTCGGCACCGCGCAGAGTCATGGGAGTTCGTTTCACGCCGACAATTGCTCCGTATGCAAATCCTGCAGCCGGTTGACCTCGATGTCGCCCAGGTGATCGAGCGCATCGCAGGTGGCGCGCGCGCCGGCCACGGTGGTGTAGTAGGTTACCCTTCTCGCCACCGCCTCTCGCCTGATGGAGCGGGATTCGCGCACCGCCTGTTTGCCTTCCGTGGTATTGACGATCAAGGCGACCTCGTCGTTTTTTATCATATCGACGACGTGCGGGCGACCCTCGCGCACTTTGTTGACCCGGCGGCAGACGATTCCCGCCTCCTCGAGCACCAGCGCCGTGCCGCCGGTGGCGGCGATCTCGAAACCGCGCGCGAGCAGCATCTGCGCGAGCAGCACCGCGCCCGGCTTGTCGCGATCGCGCACGCTGATGAAGCACAGGCCGCGGGTCGGCAGGATCACCCCGGACGCCGCCTGCGCCTTCGCGTACGCCTCGCCGAAGGTGTGTCCTGTGCCCATGACCTCGCCCGTCGATTTCATCTCGGGGCCCAAGATCGGATCCGCCTCGGGAAACTTGATGAACGGGAACACCGCCTCCTTGACCGAGAAATATTTCGGGATCCGCTCGGCGGTTTGCCCCTGGCCCGCGAGGGTTTTGCCCGTCATCACGCGGGCGGCAATCTTGGCGAGCGGGACGCCGGTGGCCTTGGAGACGAACGGCACGGTGCGCGAGGCGCGCGGGTTGACTTCCAGTATGTAGATCACGCCGCTTTGGATCGCGAATTGCACGTTCATCAGCCCGATGACGTTGAGCGCCTTGGCGAGCTTGCGGGTCTGCGCGCGCAGCTCGTCCTGAATCTCCTGCGACAAGCCGTTCGGCGGCAGCGAGCAACCGGAATCGCCCGAATGCACGCCGGCCTGCTCGATGTGCTCCATGATGCCGCCGATCAGCACGTCCTGGCCGTCGCTCACCGCATCCACGTCGACCTCGGTGGCCAGATCGAGGAAGCGGTCCAGCAGGACGGGGCTGTCGTTCGAGACCTTCACCGCATCGATCATGTACTGGCGCAGATCGTCCTCGTTGAACACCACTTCCATGGCGCGCCCGCCGAGCACGTAGCTCGGCCGCACGATCAGCGGAAAGCCGACTTCGCGCGCCAGAATCACCGCCTGCTCCTCGGCGCGCGCCGAGGCGTTGGCCGGCTGCTTGAGCTTCAAGCTCGTCACCAGCTTCTGGAACCGCTCCCGGTCCTCGGCGACGTCGATGCTGTCGGGGGTGGTGCCGATGATGGGGGCGCCGGCGGCCGCCAGCGCTCGCGACAGCTTGAGCGGCGTCTGGCCGCCGTACTGCACGATGACCCCCTCGGGTTTCTCTTTCTCGATAATCTCCATCACGTCTTCGAAGGTGAGCGGCTCGAAGTACAGCCGATCCGAGGTGTCGTAATCCGTCGATACCGTTTCCGGGTTGCAATTCACCATGATGGTTTCGAATCCGTCCTCGCGCAGCGCCATCGAGGCGTGCACGCAGCAGTAATCGAACTCGATCCCCTGGCCGATGCGATTCGGGCCGCCGCCGAGGATCATGATCTTGCGCCGCGCGCTCGGGGCGGCCTCGCACTCCTCCTCATAGGTCGAATACAGGTACGCCGTGGAGGTTGCGAATTCGGCGGCGCAGGTGTCGACGCGCTTGTATACCGGGTGCAGCCCGAGCTTGCGCCGCTGCTTCCGCACCGCGGGCTCGTCGCGCGACACCAGCCGGGCGATGCGCGCATCGGAGAAGCCCTTGCGCTTCAGCGAGCGCATGCGCGGCGCCTCGAGGCTTTCGAAGTCTTGGGCCTGCAGCAGCTTCTCCTCGCGCACCAAATCCTCGATCTGCGACAGGAACCACGGATCGATCTTGGTGGCGTCGAAGATCTGCTGCAGGGCCCATCCGGCCCGAAAGGCATCCGCCACGTACAAAATGCGGTTCGGTCCGGGCCAGCGAAGTTCGTACGCGAGCTTTTCGCCCCCCTCATCCGTCAGGGGCAGGGTGAGCTGCTCGTCCAAGCCCTCGTAGCCGAGCTCCAGGCTGCGAAGCGCCTTGTGCAGCGATTCCTGGAAGGTGCGCCCGATCGCCATCGCCTCGCCCACCGATTTCATCTGCGTGGTGAGGCGCGTGTCGGCGCCGGGAAACTTCTCGAACGTGAAGCGCGGGATCTTGGTGACCACGTAATCGATCGTCGGCTCGAAGGAGGCGGGGGTTGCGCCGCCCGTGATCTCGTTCTTGAGCTCATCGAGCGTGTACCCCACCGCCAATTTGGCGGCGATCTTCGCGATCGGAAAGCCCGTGGCTTTGGAGGCGAGGGCCGAGGAGCGCGACACTCGCGGATTCATTTCGATCACCAGGACCCGCCCGTCGTCCGGGTTCACGGCGAACTGCACGTTCGAGCCGCCGGTGTCGACCCCGATCTTGCGCAGCACGGCGATGGAGGCGTCGCGCAGGCGCTGATATTCGCGGTCGGTGAGCGTCTGCGCAGGCGCCACGGTGATCGAATCGCCGGTGTGCACGCCCATCGGGTCCAGATTCTCGATGGAGCAAACGATGATACAGTTGTCGTTTCGGTCTCTGACCACCTCCATCTCATACTCTTTCCAGCCGAGCACGGACTCCTCGAGCAGCACCTCGTTGGTGGGCGAGGCGTCGAGTCCGCGCGCGACGATGGCTTCGAATTCCTCGCGGTTGTAGGCGATCCCGCCGCCGCTGCCGCCCAGAGTGAAGGAAGGCCGGATGACGGTCGGGAAGCCGATCTCCGCCTGCACCGCGAGCGCCTCCTCCATGCTGTGCGCGAGGCGCGCGCGCGCGGTCTCCAGGCCGATATCGGCCATCGCGCGGCGGAACAATTCGCGGTCTTCGGCCATGTCGATGGCGCGCTGCGAGGCGCCGATCATCTCCACGGCGAATTTCTCGAGGACCCCTTCGCGCACCAGGTCGAGCGCCGTATTGAGCGCCGTCTGGCCCCCCATGGTCGGCAGCAGGGCCGCCGGCCGTTCCTTCTCGATGATGCGCGCGAGGGTGCGCCAATTGATCGGTTCGATGAAGATCGAGTCGGCGGTTTCCGGATCGGTCATGATGGTGGCCGGATTGGAGTTCACCAGAATGACTCGATAGCCCTCTTCCTTCAGGGCCTTGCACGCCTGGGCGCCCGAATAATCGAACTCGCAGGCCTGGCCGATGACGATCGGTCCCGCACCGATGATGAGGATGCTGTCGATGTCGGTTCGTTTCGGCATAACAGCCTAGCCTTCCGCGGCCTTCTGCTTGACGGCATTGCGGCCGCGCGAATTCGCCTGGATCCGCTTGACCATCAGGTACATGAAATGCTCGAACATCAGGCGCAGGTCGTGCGGACCGGGGCTTGCCTCGGGATGGCCCTGAAAGCTGAAGGCCGGCCGGTTGTTGTGCGCCACGCCCTGCAGGCTGCCGTCGAACAGGGAGCGGTGCGTGGTGCGCAGCGTCTGCGGCAGCGTCGTCTCATCGACGGCGAACCCATGATTCTGGCTCGAGATCAGCACCCGCCCGGAATCGAGTTCCAGCACCGGGTGGTTGGCGCCGTGGTGCCCGAACTTCATCTTCATGGTCTTCGCGCCGCTCGCGAGTCCCAGGAGCTGGTGCCCCAGGCAGATGCCGAAGATCGGGATGTCGGTCTCCAGGAAGCGCGAGATCGCCGCGATCGCATAGTCGCACGGCTCGGGGTCGCCCGGTCCGTTACTTAAGAAGATACCGTCAGGATTCATCGCAAGTACTTGATCTGCTGTTGTTTGTGCGGGCACCACCGTCATTCTGCAGCCATGCTCGGAGAGGATGCGCAGGATGTTGCGCTTGATCCCGAAGTCGTAGGCCACCACGTGCAGGCGGCTTTGCGGCCGCGGCGGCTTGGCGGTGGATTTCCAGATGACCCCATCGTTCCACTGGTAGATCTTCTTGGTGGAGACCGCTTTGGCCAGATCCATGCCCTTCAGGCCCGGAAACTTCCTGGCAGCGCGCACCGCAGCGGTCTCGTCGAGATTTTCGCCGGTCATGATGCAGCCCGCCTGGGCCCCCTTCTCGCGCAGCAGACGCGTCAGTTTGCGTGTGTCGATGTCCGCAATCGCCGCCACCTTACAGCGCAGCAGGAAGCTGGCCAGGGACTCGTTGGCGCGCCAATTCGAATGCAGCAGCGGCATGTCCCGAATCACCAGCCCCGCGGCATATACCGCGCCGGATTCGAGATCCTCGGGAGTGGTGCCGGTGTTGCCGATGTGCGGATAGGTCAGAGTGACGATTTGCCGGCAGTACGACGGATCGGTGAGGATCTCCTGGTAGCCGGTCATCGCAGTATTGAAAACCACTTCACCCGTCGTGTTGCCTTTTGCGCCTACCGAGACGCCACGGAACACGGTGCCATCTTCGAGAGCTAGCACTGCAGGTGTCGACACTCCGGTTCCTCGCTTTGCGCGATGAGCGCGCGTTCCGCAGATGCGCAAAGCGGGAGGCGCTCGTTCAAGAACGTCCTCCCGCTTCTTGGATCCATCGCGGTCAGTTTCCGGGCGCGAATATTAACGATGACCGCGACCGCTGTCCATGCCTGTTCGTCGCCTAAAGCCCGAGCACGTCCTGAATGCCATAAAGACCCGCCGGCCGCCCGATCAGCCACTCGGCCGCCCGCAAGGCGCCGCTCGCGAACGTTGACCGGTCGGCGGCGCGATGAGTGAGTTCGAGCCGCTCGCCCGCCGCGGCGAAGATCACCGTGTGCTCACCGACGATATCCCCGGCCCGCACCACCGCAAAGCCGATGCTGCCGGGCTCGCGCGGCGCGAAGCTGCCGTGCCGATCGAAGACGGCGACGCCGGCCAGGCTCTCGCCGCGCGCTGCCGCCACCGCCTCGCCCAGTGCGAGCGCAGTCCCCGAGGGCGCGTCGCGCTTTTCCCGATGGTGGGCCTCGCAGATCTCCACGTCGTAGCGCGGACCCAGGGCGGCGGTCGCCTGCTTGAGCAGATGCACCATGACGGCTACGCCGACGCTGGTATTCGGCGCGATCAGCACCGGCACGATGCCCGCGGCCGCTTCGAGCGCCGCACGCGCCTGCGCATCGAAGCCGGTGGCGCCGACCAGCAGCGGCACCCCTGCCGCCGCGCAGGCGCTCGCGTGGGCCGCAATGCCTTGCGGCAAACCGAAGTCGACCGCCACCGCCGCGCCCCTGAGCGCGGCTTGCGGGTCCGCGGTGACCGTCACGCCGGTAGCGGCACCCTCGATGGCCGCATCCTGACCCAGCCGGGCGCTGCTCGTCGAGGCGAGCGCACCGCTCAAGCGCAGCGCGGAGGCTCCCTCGCGCAAGGCACGCACCAGCGACTGGCCCATGCGCCCGCTGATGCCGAATACCGCGATGCCAGGCACCGGCACTCCTTAATCGACCGCGCCGGTGAAGAACTTCTTCACGCCCTCGAAGAAGGTTTGCTCGCGTGGCTTGTGGATGCCTTCCTGCAGCGACGCCTCGAACGTTTTGAGCAGCTCCTTCTGTTCGGCGGTGAGGCTGACAGGGGTTTCGATCACCACGCGGCAGAACAGATCGCCGGCCGCCCCGCCCCGTACCGGGTGGACGCCCTTCTCGCGCAAGCGAAACACCCGGCCCGACTGCGTCTCGCTCGGAATCTTGAGCACCACCTCGCCGTCCAAGGTCGGCACTTCGACCGATCCGCCGAGCGCCGCGGTGGCGAAGCTGATCGGCACCTCACAGGACAGATGGCTGCCCTCGCGCTCGAAAATCGGGTGCTCGCGCACGCGGATCTCGACGTACAGATCCCCGGCGGGCCCGCCGTTTCGCCCGGCCTCGCCCTCGCCGTTCAGGCGGATCCGATCGCCGGTATCGACGCCGGCGGGCACGGTGACCGGCAGCGTCTTCTCCTGACGCACGCGCCCCTGCCCATAGCAGGCATCGCAGGGGTTGCTGATGATCTTGCCGCGCCCCTTGCAGCGCGGGCAGGGCTGTTGAATCGTGAATATGGATTGCTGCACGCGCACCTGGCCCTGACCGTGGCAGGTCTCGCAGGTCTTCGGCGCGGAGCCCTTGGCGGCCCCCGTACCCTGGCAGGTTTTGCATTCGGCGAGAGAGGGAATCTTGATTTCGGTGTCGGTGCCGAACACCGCCTGCTCGAGATCGAGCTCGAGCTCGTAACGCAAATCCGCGCCGCGAAACACCTGCGAGCGTCCGCGCTGGCCGCCCGAGAATATGTCGCCGAACATTTCTCCGAAGATGTCGCCGAACGCCTCGCCGGCGCTGAATCCGCCTCCGCTGCGGCCGCCTTCGAGGCCGGCGTGGCCAAACTGATCGTAGACCGCGCGCTTGTGGGAATCGGTGAGCACCTCGTAGGCCTCCTTGGCCTCCTTGAAATTCTGCTCAGCCTCCGGGTCGTCGGGGTTTCTATCCGGGTGATACTTCATGGCCAGGCGGCGATAGGCCTTCTTTATTTCGGTTTCCGTCGCGCTGCGCGGCACCTCGAGGAGTTTGTAGTAATCGTGCTTCGCCATTGCTCACCCTGTTCGACTGCTCATCACCCCATCGTTGCGCGCACAAAAGCGAACCGCCGGTACCTGCGCGCACCGGCGGTTCACTCGCACCAACTCAAGCCACCGCGGCCCGCGCTCAGGCCTTCTTGCGATCGCTTTCCTTGACCTCTTCGAACTCGGCATCGAGGACGTCCTCTTTCTTTGCGTCCTTCTCGCCGGCTCCGGGTTCCGCCGCGCCCTGGGCGCCGCCGGCGGACTGTTCGTACATCTTCTGCAGCAGAGTGGTGGACGCCTGCTCGAGCGCCTGCGTCTTGCGCTCGATCTCCTCTCGGTCATCGCCGCTCATCGCCGCCTTGACCGCGGCGATCGCGTCGGTGGCCGCCCGCCTCTCGTCCTCGGAGACCTTATCCTTGGCGTCCGCCAGGGCCTTTTCGACCGTATGCACTGTCGCATCGGCCTTGTTGCGCGCGCCGACCAACTCGCGGAACTTCTTGTCCTCCTCGGCGTGCGCCTCGGCGTCGGAGACCATGCGCTTGATCTCCGTCTCGGACAGGCCGCTCGAGGCCTTGATCACGATGCGCTGCTCCTTGCCGGTCTTCACGTCCTTGGCCGACACGTTGAGGATGCCGTTGGCATCGATGTCGAAGGCGACCTCGATCTGCGGCATGCCGCGCGGCGCCGGCGGAATATCCGTCAAATCGAACCGGCCCAGGGATTTATTGTCGCTGGCCCGATCGCGCTCGCCCTGCAGCACATGGATGGTCACTCCGGTTTGATTGTCGTCCGCGGTCGAGAAGGTCTGCGCGGCCTTGGTCGGAATGGTCGTGTTCTTTTCGATCACCTTGGTCATGATGCCACCCAGCGTCTCGATTCCGAGCGACAGCGGCGTTACATCGAGCAGCAGCACGTCCTTGACGTCTCCCGACAGCACGCCGCCCTGAATCGCGGCGCCCACGGCGACCGCCTCGTCGGGGTTCACGTCCTTGCGCGGCTCACGTCCGAACAGATCCTTCACGGCGCGCTGCACCAGCGGCATGCGCGTCTGGCCGCCGACCAGAATGACCTCACCCACATCCTTCATGGACAGACCGGCGTCCTTGAGTGCGATGCGGCACGGCTCGATCGTCTTTTGGACCAGATCTTCGACGAGCGACTCGAGCTTCGCCCGGGTGAGCTTCATGTTCAGATGCTTCGGGCCCGCGGCATCGGCCGTGATGTACGGCAGATTGATCTCGGTCTGCTGGCTCGAGGAGAGCTCGATCTTCGCCTTCTCCGATGCTTCCTTCAGGCGCTGCATCGCGAGCGGATCCTTGCGCACGTCGATGCCGCTTTCCTTCTTGAACTCGTCCGCGAGATAGTTGATGACGCGCAGGTCGAAGTCCTCGCCGCCGAGGAAGGTGTCGCCGTTGGTCGACAGCACTTCGAACTGGCGCTCGCCGTCGACTTCGGCGATTTCGATGACCGAGATGTCGAAGGTGCCGCCGCCCAAGTCGTACACCGCGATCTTGCGGTCGCCGCCGTCCTTGTCGAGGCCGTAGGCCAGCGCCGCTGCGGTCGGCTCATTGATGATGCGCTTGACGTTCAGCCCGGCGATGCGGCCCGCATCCTTGGTGGCCTGGCGCTGCGAGTCGTTGAAATACGCCGGCACCGTGATCACCGCCTCGGTGACCGTCTCGCCGAGATAGTCCTCGGCGGTTTTCTTCATTTTCATCAAAACTCGCGCGGATACCTCCGGGGGAGCCATCTTCTTGCCCTGCACTTCGACCCAGGCGTCGCCGTTGTCGGCCTTGACGATCTTGTAGGACACCATGCTCACGTCCTTCTTGACCACGTCATCGGTGAACTTGCGCCCGATCAGACGCTTGACCGCGGCAACGGTGTTCTGAGGGTTGGTGACGGCCTGGCGCTTGGCGGACTGGCCCACCAGCACCTCCCCGTCCTTGGTGAAGGCAACGATCGACGGCGTCGTGCGATCGCCCTCGCTGTTCTCGATAACCTTCGGCTTGCCGCCTTCCATGATCGCGACGCAAGAATTCGTCGTGCCCAGATCGATGCCTATCATCTTAGCCATTGTAAAAACCCTCTAATAAATCGAACGAATGACCGGTACCTTGGGGGCCGTTGAGCAATTTCAATTGGGCTGCGCGGTACCTTTGCTGACGATGACCCGGGCAGGGCGCAGCAGCCGGCCGTTCAGGGAATACCCCTTCTGGACCACCGACAGCACCGTGTTGGCGGGGTGTTCGCGGCTCTCCTGGACCACCATGGCCTCGTGCCAGGCGGGGTCGAAGGGCTGTCCGGCGGGATCGATGATCTTGATGCCCGCTTTGTCGAAGGCGCGATGCAGCTCGCGCAAGGTGGCCTGAGCGCCTTCGAGCAGCGCCGGCCCGGGGTTCGCGGCGCCTGCCTGGATCCCGGCCTCCAGCGCATCGCCCACCGTCACGAGTTCCTGGGCAAAGCGCTCGATCGCGAATTTGCGGGCATTGTCGATTTCACGATCCGTTCGCTTGCGGTAATTGTCCAGTTCGGCAACCGCCCTCAGATAGCTGTTCCAGTTCTCCTGCGCCTTCGCCTGCGCCGCCGCGAGCGCAGCGGCCCCCGCGTCGCCGCCCCGCGCATCCGCGCCGCCGCCGGCCGCCGAGGCCTGCTCGACAGCAGCCTCGCTTACAGGCTGATTGTTTTCATTCACTCTTGCTAAGCCCTCGGAAGATAAGGCGGGTTAAATGCCCGCTCGAAGGTAGGCAAACTGGGGGCTACTTGCGGGCGTTCAAGGCCGAACCGAGCAGTTTTGCCGTGACATCGACGATCGGGATGACGCGCTCGTAAGCCATCCGGGTCGGCCCGATGATGCCCAGTACGCCCACCACCTGGTTGTCGAGCAGGTACGGCGCGGTGACCACGCTGATATCGTCCAGAATCCGATATCCGGACTCCTGGCCGATGAAGATCTGGATCCCCTCGGCCCGCAGGCAGCTGTCCAACAGCCTCAATATGTCGTGTTTCTCGTTGAAGGCCTCGAACAGCCGGCGCAGCCGGTCGACGTTCGACAGCTCGGCGAAACCCATCAGATTGGTTTCTCCGGCGATCACGTACTCCACCTGCTCATCCGACTGGGCATCAAAGACTTTTTGGGCGACCTGGATGGCGTCGTGCATGAGCTGATTCATGTGCTGCCGGGTCTCCTGCAGCTGTTTGAGCAGCATCGCCCGCACATCCGGCAGGGAGCGGCCGGCGAACGCCTCATTCAGGTAATTGGCGGCCCGCCTGAGCTCCTCCGCCGAGTAATAGCGCTCGAGCTGCACCACACGGTTCTGCACCTCGCGATTGTTCATGACCATGATGGCGAGCGCCCGGTTCTCGGAGAGCCCTACGAACTCGATTTGCGTCAGGGATATGTAGTGCGGGTTAGGCAGCGTCACCAGGCCCGCCATGTGCGTGACGCTCGACAGCATCTGGGATACGGTCTGCACCAGCGACCTGCCGTCCGACGCGTCGCTCACCAAGCGCCGCTCGATGTCCTCGACCTCTTCGTGCTGCAGGGGTTTCAACTTGAGCAGCGTATCGACGAAGAAGCGGTAGCCTTTATCGGTCGGGATGCGCCCCGCAGAGGTGTGGGGCGAGGCGACGAACCCCAGATCTTCCAGATCCGCCATGACGTTGCGAATGGTTGCCGAGGACAGGCTCAGGCCCGAATCGCGGGACAGCGTGCGCGATCCGACCGGGTGGCCTTCGCGGATGTAGTTCTCGATCAGCGCTTTGAGCAGCAGCTGCGCCCGCTCGCTCAGGGACTCCTCGGCACCTTCTGTCATAGTACGGTCCATATAACATGTTTGAAGCTACCTAGCGTGTGGAACCCAAGTCAAGTCCGTCTAATCAGCCGCAAAATCCGATTTTCGGCCGGTGACCGGTCCGCTACGATCATGCTACAAGGACCCAATCCCTATGCCGCAGTCTTTCCATTCCATCGCGCTCGTCGGCAATGCCAAGGATTTGCGCGTTGCAGAGTGCATGCTGAGCCTCGCCGGCCATTTTTACGCGCGCGGCCAGCGCGCCCTGGTCGACCCGGGTGTCGGCCTGGCGTTCCCGCCGGACAGCATCGTGCCGTGCCCGGAGCAGTCGTTTGCCGCGCGCGCCGAACTGATCATCGCGATCGGCGGGGACGGCACGCTGCTGTACGCCGCGCGCCTGGTGGCCGGGCGGGATGTGCCGCTGCTCGGCATCAATCGGGGGCGGCTGGGCTTCCTCACCGACGTGAGCCCCGATTCGATGCTGGAGGACGTCGATACGGTGCTCGCCGGACGCTACACGGAGGATCGGCGCTTGCTCCTGGCAGCGCGGCTGGAGCGGCGCGGCGCGCCCCCCAGCCGCGCCCTCGCCCTGAACGACGTGGTGGTCAATAAGGGGGAAACCGGCCGGACCATGGAGTTCGAGACCTCGATCAACGGGCGGTTCGTCAACTCCCATGGCGGCGACGGCCTGGTGATCGCCACCGCCACCGGCTCGACTGCCTACGCCCTGTCGTGCGGCGGCCCCATCGTGGAGCCGGACCTCGACGTATGGGTGCTCGCGCCCATATGCCCGCACACCTTGAGCGACCGGCCGATCGTGGTGCGCTCCGGCAGCCGGATTCAGGTGCGCCTCTCGGACCGCCCCGAATCGCGTGCCCAGGTCACCTGCGACGGCACCGCCATGGGCGACCTCGAACCGGGCGATCAGCTGCTCGTGGAGAGCGCCGACGCCCGAATCACCCTTCTGCATCCGCCGGGCTACGACTATTACCGGCTGCTGCGCTCCAAGCTGCACTGGGGCCGTGGCGGCCAGGACAGTAGCCATGGCCGCGGCCATGGCGGCGGCGATTAGCCGGCGAGCGGACAGCATGCTCACCCATCTGCAGCTGCGCGACCTCGTCATCGTCGATGAGGCCGAACTCGACTTCGGGCCCGGCCTGACCGCGCTGACCGGCGAAACCGGCGCCGGCAAATCGATCGTGGTGGACGCGTTGCTGTTGGTCGCCGGGAGCCGCGGCGCCGGGGATGTGGTGCGCCACGGCGCCGAGCGCGCCGAGGTCGCAGCAAGCTTCGCCGGGCTCTCCGCGGGCGCGCTGCGCTGGCTCGATGCCCAGGCGATCGAGCACGACGGCGAAGTCCTCGTGCGCCGGGTGATCGGCGCAGACGGCCGCTCGCGCGCCTACGTCAACGGGCAGATGGTGCCGATTCAGGCGCTGCGCGAATTCGGCGACATGCTGATCGAGATCCACGGCCAGCAGGAGTTCCAGCATCTGGTCAAGCGCAGCGCCCAGCGCGATCTGCTCGATGAACATCTCGGCGACGCGCAGCTCACCGCATCCGTGGCGCGGACCTACGAGCGCTACCGCGACTGCCGCCGCGAATACGAGTCGCTGAAATCCGCCGCCGAGAACCGCGAGGCGCGTCTCGATCTGCTGCGCTATCAGCTGACCGAGCTCAAGGCCGAGGTGACCACGGTGGCGGCGATCGAAGAGCTGTTCGTGGAACAAAAGCGCATTGCCGGCCGCGGCCGGTTGGCGGCGGCGGCGGGCGGCGCGCTCGCCGCGGTGTACGAAGAGGACGGCGCCAACGCGCACGATCTGCTCGCGAAGGCCGCAGCGGCGCTGCGCAGTGCGGCGGATGTGGACCCGAAGCTCGGGCAGGCGGCGCAGCTGCTGTCGGAGGCGGGCATCAACGTGCGCGAAGCCGCCGAGGCGCTGCGGCACTATCTCGATGCGCTCGATGTGGACCCGGCGCGCCAGGAGCAGATCGAACGGCACGCCGCCGCGCTCGAGGCGCTGGCGCGCAAGCACCGCCAGAGCGTGCTTGAGCTGCCCGCACAGCTGGCGCGCACGGAGCAGGAAATCCAGATCCTGGCGAACGCCGAGCTCAGCTTGTCGAAGCTCGAAGCGGCGCTTGAGGCGCTGACGCGCGAGTACGGCGCGGCGGCACAGCGCCTCACGCAGGCGCGCAAACGCGCCGCCGAAGTCCTGGGAGGCCAGATCACGGGGCTCATGCAGGTGCTCGGCATGCGCGGCGGACGCTTTGCGGTGAGCGTCGAATCGAGCGCCGAGCAGTTCGGCCCGGGCGGCTGCGACGAAGTCGAGTTCCTGGTGAGCGCCAACCCGGGACAGCCGCTCAAGAGCCTGGCCAAGGTGGCCTCGGGCGGCGAGCTGTCGCGCATCAGCCTGGCGGTGCAGGTGGCCGCGGCATCCGACGCCGCGCTGTGCATGGTGTTCGACGAAGTGGACGCCGGAATCGGCGGTGCCGTCGCCGAGATCGTGGGCCGGCAGCTGCGCGCACTGGGCGAGCGTGCGCAGGTGCTATGCGTCACCCATCTCGCGCAGGTCGCGGCGCAGGCGCACAGTCAGTTCCGGGTGACCAAGCTCTCCGACGGGAAGGCCACGCGCACCGTGGTCAAAACCTTGTCCGCGGCGGAGCGCGTCGATGAAATCGCGCGCATGTCGGGAGGCATCGACATCACCGAGCAGGCGCGCGCGCACGCGCGGGAGATGCTGGCTCGCTCCGCGGATGCCCAGCCTGCGAAGAAGAAACGCGCGCCCGCGGCGCGCCAATAGGAGCCGGTTTGAAGGTTTCCCCGTGGCCGCGACTTGGCGGCTCCTGACGCTATTTGGGCCGCTTCTGGCTCGGGCAATTCGGTTTGCGGCAGTGCCCGTACAGAATGAGCGAGTGATCGCTGATCTCGAATCCCAGGCGCTTCGCCACCGCCTGCTGCCGCTCCTCGATGCCGCCGTCCACGAACTCCTCCACGCGGCCGCAGTCGACACACACGATGTGGTCGTGGTGCGCGCCCTGGTTGAGCTCGAACACCGCCATGCCGCCCTCGAAATGATGCCGGGTTACGAGGCCGGCCGCCTCGAACTGGGTGAGCACTCGATACACCGTGGCGAGGCCGATGTCTTCATTCGACACCAGCAGCTTTTTGTAGATGTCCTCGGCGCTCATGTGGCGGGCCGAGCTGTCGGCGAGAATGTCCAGGATCTTCAATCGCGGCAGCGTGACCTTGAGTCCAACGCTGCGCAGATCGTTGCCTTCGGTGGCTGGGGGAGGCTTCAGGCGATGCGGCATGCTCTGGCATCCGGTATGATGTATGCGTGATTATCAATCATTTGAGGGCTGCGCACCACTTTGATGAAAATATTACGTCCAGTGCTCCTGAGCTTCAGTGCGCTCCTGTTCGCCACGGCCTGCGTTTATCGCATCAACATACAGCAGGGCAATTTCTTGGACCAGGCGGCGGTCGACCAGGTCAAGCCGGGCATGACCCGCCCCCAGGTGCGCTACCTGCTTGGTACGCCCATGGTCGCGGATCCCTTCAATAAGGAGCGCTGGGACTACATTTATTACCTGAAGAAGGGGCGCACCAGCCACGTCGACTCGCGCCGGGTCACGGTGTACTTCGACGGCGACAAGGTGGCGCGCCTCGACAAGCCGTCGGACGAGCTGGCCGCAGCGCAGGCCGCATCTGCGGCGAAGATCAAAAGCGGCAGAACCTATTAGCCGCGGGGCGCGATCTCTGATCAGCGCCTGCGCGCCTGTTTGACGCGCGCGCGGCGCGCGGCCCTCGGATCGGCTGCGAGCGCACGATAAATTTCGATTCGATCGCCCGACTCGAGCAGCTGCCCGCGGCCGGCAAGCCTGCCGTATACGCCGACCGCCGCGCGGGTCATGTCGATCCCGGCAAAATCGGCGTCGGCGGCGGCCAGCTGAAGAGCATCGGCGACCGTGGCCGGTGCGGCCAGGCGCAGGGCCTTGACGATAGCCCGCCCCGGCAGCGCGTACGCAACCTCGACGATAATGACCGATCGCTCCTGCGGCACGGCGGGTGCTCGCTCCGCCTACCGATACATCTGTTGCGCGCGCAGCACGAACGCGTCGACCGTCCCGCCGCAAACGGCTTCGAAAACGCGGTTCAGGGCCGCGGCCATCAATCGATTCTTGAACTCGAACTCGACCCGAAAACGCACGTGCGAGCCGCGCGCGGCGATGTCCTCGAAGGTCCACTGGCCCTGCAAGTGCCGAAACGGGCCCTCGACCAGCCGCATGAGAATCTGCGCATCCTTTTGCAGGGCGTTTCGCGTCGTGAATTCCATGCGCAGCACCCCCTTTGCGACCTTGACGCTGGCGAGAGTTTCGTTCTCCGACAGCTGCTCGACGCGCGCGCCGATGCACCACGGCAGGAATTCCGGGTAGCGGGCCACGTCATTCACGAGGGCAAACATTTGGGCAGGCGTATAGGTGACGATGGCGCTGCGTTCAACGACATGCAAGCTGGTGCTCCCGGGCGGCATGGTGCCGAAGGGACGGGATTCTCGCACAACGCGGCTGCCCTCGTCGGCGATGGCGCGCCGCCGCCGGCGAATCTCAGGGCACCGCCGCCGGCGAATTCGGTAGACTCCCGGACTAAGTGAAGAGCGCCGACAAATTGCCGCCGATTGCCGTCAACCGCAAAGCTCGCTTCGATTACTTCATCGAAGACCGCTACGAGGCCGGTCTGTCTCTCATGGGCTGGGAGGTCAAGAGCATGCGCGCCGGCAAAGCACAGATCGCCGAAGCGTACGTCTATCTGAAGGATGGCGAGGCGTACCTGTTCGGCGCCCATATCAATGCGCTGAATTCCGCTTCCACGCATGTCGCCACCGACCCCACGCGCACCCGCAAGCTGCTGCTCAACCGGCGCGAGCTCGATCACCTGGTCGGCGCGGTGGAGCGGCGCGGCTACACGCTGGTGCCGCTGCAGCTGTATTGGAAGCAGGGCCGCGCCAAGCTCGAGATCGGACTCGCGAAGGGCAAGAAACAGCACGATAAGCGCGCCACCGACAAGGACCGCGACTGGCAGCGCGACAAGAGCCGCATCATGAAGGCGAGCCGTCACTGACGGGATTTGGACCTCCGCTGCGAAGCGCGTACACTAGTCGTTCGATTTGGGGCCGACCGGTTTCGACATGGGTTGCGAAACTTCAGGTGCGTACCGAGGTGCGAGTTACCTCGTAAAACTACTTGCAAACTTATAGTTGCCAACGAAGACAACTACGCTCTAGCTGCCTAATCGCAGCTGAACCCTGACCGGCCTGTGCTGATGCGAACGGCTCAGGGGTAGCGCTCATCAGCTAGTGGGATGCACGTGCCTGGGGTGTATCCTGCGAATCGCTACCGGGCTGGCTGCACGCTTTCCCTGCCCGTCGGGTCAGCGCGCGGCGAGAACAATAGACTGGGCTACGTACGTAGATCTTGCAGCGTAGGACTTATGGACGGGGGTTCGATTCCCCCCGGCTCCACCATTTGCGACATCCAGCGATGTCCGCAGACTTCCAGAGATGACCGAAAAATGGCTGATTATTCATAGTTATCAGCCACTTCCACGTCCATTACCGACCAAATGCCGCCGGAGACAGCGTCGCATTCTTGATGGTATTATTGTTGGTATCTCGGGATCTTATGTTACAGGTACCAACAAATGTCACGAGGAATCCATCGCCTGACAGACAACGCGGCGCGCCAGGCCACCGCCGCTGAAAAGCCTCAAAAACTTTCCGACGGCGCCGGGCTGTACCTTCTCGTCGAGCCTTGCGGCGCAAAGTACTGGCGTATGGCGTATCGCTTTGCCGGCAAGCAGAAGCTGCTCGCCCTGGGCGTCTATCCAGATGTCACGCTGAAGGCTGCGCGCATCGCCGCGATGCAAGCACGAGAGAAGCTGCGCAACGGCATTGATCCCAGCGAGTTGCGAAGATTACGCAAGACTACCCAGCAGGAGTCCTCAGCTAATAGCTTCAGCGCGATAGCGCGCGAGTGGTTCGCTAAACAAAAACCTGCCTGGGCCCGGATTCCACCATGGCGGTGAGCCATGCGCATTCTCTCGCAGCTTCCTGTACCGGTTTTAGAAGCGAGAGCAGACGCGCCTTGTTCTTCGCGCCGGCGTATTCGCGCAGCGCCTCGGCAAGGGGCAGGTGCTGCGCGCGAGATTGAGCCGAGAGACGCGTCGTGTAGGTCGCAATGAACGCGAAAGGTGCTTCTTCATCGGAGCGGTTCTCCGCCAGATTGAAATGCACGCGGCCGACGAGGTGCCAAGCGGGATTTCTCCCTTTCAGGAACTCCTGCAGCGTTTGCTTCGTATCGGCGAGTTCGGCGCGGCAAGCCGTCTCAATTTTTTCCCACAGCGCGGCGAGCACATCGGCGTTCAGATATTCCCCGCCCGGCATCGGCGGTGCGGCGCTCGCCAGTTCCCCAAGCGTTTCCGAAGGCGGCGTTTCGATGGTGCTCACCGCAGCGGCACCCGTGGACCCAGCGGGTTGTGCGGACGTGCATAGCGTGGTGACGTAGCGGCCCGCAAAATCTCGCCAATATGCAAACTCTGCGGGTAGAGCCGTACCGACCTCGCGAATCCCAAGCTCGAGCAGCCCGTGTCCGGCACCGCGGTCGAACGCAGCTTCAAGGCGCTCTTGCAGATTGGCCGGCAACGTACGTGCTTCGTCCGTCGGCGCGAGCACGAGGTGCCCCTGCGGCGTGAGCACGGGAATTCGATTCGAAATCGTCATTTCTAGATCTTTGACGATCGTCCGTGCTGCCACGGACCCAGCGGCTCCCAGCGAACAGGATACTCAACCGACGTCGCCGCTGCCTTGGCCACCGGCATCAGAAACTCAGTCAGATCTGAAAGGACTCGCGAGAACTCGTTCGCTAGAGCCGGCTCGCCAATCCTACGCACAAACGCGGTCCACTGGCGGACATGAACGGGCTCAGAGTGGAACTTCGCCGTCAACGCAGCCGGCGGTATTACAGGCACGCTGGTCTGGCGACGATCGAAAGTCGAACGGATCGCCTGGCTTAGTGCGGGGCCAGAAAAGGCCAGAGTCCGCGACAAGATCCAGATGTCATAGAAATCCTTCATTCGACTATTCTGCATATCGAGATGAACCATGGCCTCAAATTTCTCGGCGATCGCCGCCTCCACCGGGTACGCGTTTAGCCGCACTGGGGGACTCGTCAACAGCACTGGATAGTCGATTACCTGCGGCTCAGGATGAACGGCGTCGCCGACGCCAAAGTCGATCTGCACGGTCTGACGCACGTTGTCGAGGTGCGCGTGGAGACGAATGCGAGTACCGACATACTCGGTCGAGTCGCGAATCGGCTCCACAGAGATCGTCGTCGGCTCGAAGATGACACCGTCAGAAGGATCACTAATTGCCGCGCACTGTTCGACAAGTCGTACGAGTGCTGCCTGATCGGCAACGCCGCGACGCAGCAGATCGATATCCATCGTCGGCCGTGCACGAGGCACTCCCCATACCCGGAGCATCAGCGCACCCTTGAGTAGGACCGTGTCGGTGTGGGGCGATCGCGAGAGCCGCGAGAGAAATCGCTCAATCACATAAGATTGAAGAATGTCGTTGAAGCTTAAGCTCGCTTCCTGGGCCACGTTGCGCAGCCTCGCGAGCACCGAGGCCACGACATTCTTCGGGGCTTTGGTCACGTGACGCTTTCCAGGTATGGCGCCATGACGTGATCCTGTCGCAGTAGCCGCGCGAAATGGAGGATTTCCCGATTGCTGATTCGTTTGCGGGCACGGGCAAAGCGCAGCGCCTCGATGGCAATGTCCAGCCCGAGCTTGTTTCGATATTTGAAACAATCAACTATCGTGCGCGCCACGCTGTAGATGCGAACGGGAACGCCATCGATGGGGTGCGGTTCGATTCCCTGATCGAAGGTCGGAACATCAAAACGATAGATCCTCACCGGGGGCGTGCGCAGACGCAGCCCCGCGTATCGGCCTCGCGGAACAGCGAGATGTACGACTCTCGGAACCTGAGTCGTGATGCCATGGAAGGCCAGCGCCGAAATCAGGCACACGACCGCCTCCGGGGCCTTGGCCGCCACCACTGCGAGGTCTGGATTGCTAAACTCTTGAGTGGAGGTGAGTCTATAAAGTCCGCGTGCGAGTCGCATAAGCTGACCGTCCTCGACGAGACGGTATAGTGCGGCGGGATGAATACCCCGCATCAGGGCCTGACTCGTTCTCATCACGCCCCCGTGCTGACGGAAGGTTTCGAGCGCGGTTTGGATATCGCGAGTCTGAGTCATAGGTGGATAATATTAGCACCATTTATAAATATTTGGTACTTTTTATATCCAAGCTTCTCCCGTTCGGGACGTAGGAGTCGCAGGTTCAAATCCTGTCACCCCGACCAATAATTTCAGTGTTAGCGATGATAGCGGCTGCTTCGGCTCGATCGTAAGTGATCTGTAAGTGCTGCAGACAGTTGCGCTCCCGCGCAATCGGTCGTATTACGCGTAGGCGGTAGGCGTTGGGCAGGCTGGTAGATGACTGTGCAAATGGCTTGCCGTCAGAATTTGCGGCATTAAGACCTTAGATTGGCGACACATGGACGAGGAACGGACGCATGCAACGAGAGATCATCCGGGTCGAGCCGATTGACAGCAATTTCGAGAAGTGGGGCGCGCCGGTGTCCACCTGCACCCGCGCCGGCAACATGGTGTTCGTCTCGGGCATGCCGCCCTTCGATCCTGAGACCGGCGAGATCCTCGTCCACGCCCCGTTCGAGCGCCAGGTTGAGCTGATCCTGGAGCAGGTGAAGAGGGCGCTGGAGGCCGCCGGGTCGGACCTCGACCATGTGCTGAAGTGCAATGTGCTGTGCATCTCGGCGGACCGGTTCAAGGCCTTCAACGAAGTCTACAAGCGCTACTTCCCGAAAAACCCCCCAGCCCGCATCTTCTTCTGCGTGCCTGAGTGGACCGGGCCCTTCGACGTCGAGGTCGATTGCGTGGCGGTCACGAAGGACTGACCTCGGCCGGGCAGCACCAGTGGCAGCGCCAAAACTACGGGTGCAGGCACCGTACAAACCCGTTCACCCCGACCATTGATTTTCTTAGATATTATTACCACTGACGATCGATAGGGTCCAGCTAAAATTCCATTTAGGGGCCATTTAGGGGCAAATTCTGATCTCGTCGAATCTGATGCGGGAAATTCGCTGGCGTGCATCATTCAAACTACCAGTGCCACCGTGGGGGATGCGAAGCAGTATCAAAACGGCAGGCAACTGGCAGCGTCGATCGGCCTAGTGCCCCGCCAATCCTCGAGCGGCGGTAAACAACGATTACTGGGCATCACCAAACGCGGCGACAAATACTTACGCAAGCTGCTGGTGCATGGTGCCCGATCGATCACGACGCGCGCGCAGCGTACACCGCAGCCGCAATATCGATGGCTCAATGAACTGCGCGAGCGCCGCGGCAAGCCGCGTAGCTATGTGGCGCAAGCGAACAAGACGGCCCGCATCGCCTGGGCGATCATGGCCAAAGGTGAGGTGTACAGAACGCCAACTGCAACGCTAGAAACAAGCGTAGCGGTCGCAGCGTAGGCAGAGCAGTGTTTGATTGATAGACAGTGAGTCCCTTTCAACGATTGCAGAGGCGATGAAAACGTGATGGCGTAATTGATCAGATCAACTCGGTGGAAACCTGTTTTTTACACAGGTCGCTAAGACCGCGAGGCTGTTTAGGTCACCGAGAGCAGATTCCATCAGGGCCAGAGAGCGTGCTCTCATAAACAGGCCGGATATATGGCTGCAATCTCGATCAAAGCAAAATCACAGAAGCTTTGTCTTGCAAACGGGGGTGGGTCCATATATGTGTAAAAACCCTCGGCACCTTTGCAAATTGAGCAAAACGAGCCAAAAATCCCAAGCGTGATTCAAATCTGCGAGATTTCGAAGTTGGAATTTTGCAGAATTGATTTACAGCGAGGTCGGTTTTTGTTTTTACACAGCCTCGGCCGGCTGCTGACCGACACCCTGGGCTACTCGTCTCGATCAAAAAGCGCTGTCTGTAAAGCGGCGGTGATCACATACGAGGCCGAAGCGAATGCGTTTATCGCGCTCGCGCAAACCGAGGAAGCGACCATTCAGGCCGATGAGGCGATCATTGCGGACTGTCGGGCGCACAAGCCGTGCAAGTGCTCAGCCGGTCGCCAAAAGCGATAGTATGCGGCGCTGAGGAACTATCGAGGCAAAGGAACCGGCCCGGAAGGCGCTCGAGATGCCGCGCCATGATGCGTTTGAGCCGTTTTATCCGCTTTTTAATTCCTGCAGCTCGGTAGATGATTTCCTGCACCGACAGAATATCGTCCACGTCTTCAATCCTCTCCTCAAGCGCTGCGATTTCGGCGTGCCAAGCCGCCTCCCATTCAAGATGCCGCCGCGCCTTCGCGCACCATTGCTGCTCGGTTAGGGCTTTCATGCTCTGTCTCTCTCCCCTAATTTTCCGCATCGCCGGTTGACGCGAATGTTATGCGGTGGTCCGATCGCAGTAACGGCGATTTTGCACAAGCGCGTCGTGTGTCGCAGCTCGCGAAGCGATATGTCAAGGAAGGGATCTACGACATAAAAACCCCCTCAGGGCGGTCTGGAGTCGCCCTGAGGGGGAGAGGATACGCCGTCGGTAAAAACCGCAGCGGTAATGCACTCACCCTAGGAATATCATCGATTCTTCGTCGCAACAACGCTGGGTAGCGCCACAGTTCAAAGATTGTGACTACTTACACCGCCCGAGACACGCAAAGTAAAAGGGATGAGTTGTGTAGTCGTTCGATCGGGTCGGGATGGCGAGGAACTCAGCGACACTGAATGAGTCCTCACGACCCCCTCCACCTCGTGATATTCGAGAACTTGGATTAGCGACGTCGTTCGAGTCAGAAAAGGTTTCAAGCCCTGATTGCGCCACTAGCGGGGCGATTCCGAGGATCTGCATCGCGCGTTTCATGTTGTAGGCAAGTACGTGCACTCATCTCGGTACTCACGCGCGGGATCGTCTTGGTGAGAAAGTGCGTCGCTCCCATCCAGGCTTTGATCGTGCCGAAGGGATGCTCGGCGGTCTGCCGACGGATTCGTGAGGCTTGCGGGTGCGGTCCAGTCGCCGCTGCATTTTATCGAGGACACCCTCGTGTTCCCAACGTGCGATGCGCCGATAATCGCCAGTCGTGCATTGGGATTTGATTGCACATCGTGGGCAAGCCGACGACCAATACTGTGTAGGTTAGGCCGTCCTCGATCGGTTAGCGCCAAATCGCGCGCTCACCGGCGGACAGCGGTACTCGTCCTTGCCGGGATGTAGCGAAAATCGGCTTTGTCGAATAGCCCGGCCGCCTTGTGCCTGAGGTCTGCGGCTTGGACCAACGTCTTGATGCCCGCTTGCTCGCATCGTAATCTGCTGCCTTTGTGTAACCGCGATCGGCAAACACCGTCAAGTCTTCTCATCGATGGCATCGCATGTCTTCTGGGCCATCGCTGAGAGCTGGTCGCGATCGTGACCGACGTTGGTCACTTCATGCGCGACGATCAGTGATGCGTCGTGTCCACCGCCGTTGCACGTGTAGCCGACCATGCCGTGCCGCGGCCGCTCGTCGCCATCGAGCGTGCGTCGGGTCGGTCAAGGAGACCTGGCCGTCCGGGGCCTGCGCCATTTGCTTGCCGATCTGCTTGAGGCACGCATCTGCTTCTTGACCGTCTCGACCTTCTGCTTAAGTGCTCACCCGAGCTTCCGTCACCAGCGCAGGTTCCCGATCCGCCGATCCAGTTCCGTCAGTAGCGCGCGATGCTCTCATCCAGCTGCTGCATCCGCGCCTTGAGCTGCGGTCGGTGAAGTTCTTTCCCGATGTTGACCGCCTTACTTGCTCCCGTCGATCGCCACGATCGCTTCCGAACAGCTTCAGATCCCGCACAACGATGACTCGCGACACACGCCGCGATCGCCTGCCATCTTGCGAAATCCGCGATCGTCTGAGTCCGGTCAGCCGTCCCGTGAGCCAATCAGTTCACGTCGCTTCTCCTCACGCCCTCACTCTTTATACCTAATTAATCTCCCACCCCCCCTCCTCCTCACCCCTCACCACTCGCCACTCACACACACCACACACCCCACCACCCCCCCCCCCCCACCCCACCCCCACCTATCAAAACAGCGCACACACCTCGACCCATACCAGGCATTCGCGAATGTCCGGTTTCTGGCGGTTTTTCGCGGCTCGTGTTATCGCAGGCGCTCCTAGGCGAGTGCGCTGACCATGGCGTAATAACCATCTGGATCACGGAGCGCAAACTCTCGTGTTCCCGTGGCGGGGTTCACGTGAGGCTCCTCGTCGAGTCGGGACACAAGAGCGCGAGCTCTCTGTAGTGCCGTGTCGAAGTCATCAACACGGAAAAACAAGAGTAACCCGTTTCCAGGTTGCGCCTTGTCCGGACTCATCAAGGACGGATGCTCGTGCGCGCCCCACTGATGGAGACACAGCAATACGGTTCCATCCGAGTCGCAGATCTGACCCCAGTAGTGATGAGCCGGAGCCGTTTCGGGCAGCCCGAAGAGCGATTGATACCATTTGAAGCTAGTCGGAACGTCTCTGACGCCGATGATTGTCCATGTGCGCTTCATTGTGCCTCACTTGTTGGTCATCAAGACGCTAACGTGCCAAATTCCTTTCCTGCACTGTCCCCTTAGCAATGCCATTTTGCTGAACCCCATAGATCTGTTCAATATGGCCGCCGCAGGGCCCCAAAATGAACCGTGTTACCGGCGGCCTCGAAATCCCATTTAACCGCGCTGATTCTGGTCGGGTCGGCGAGCGGGTCAAGACGACCCGTTGCTGCCCCCGGTGAGCGTCGGCTATCGGGATCGCGCCAGCGTGTTACTTGGTTTTCAGTCTGCGAGGGGCCAAGCGGTTCCCTTTTCGTTTGGCAGCTTTCTTCTTTGCCTTGCGGCGCATGCTGATGAGTTCGTCGATAAGGTCATCGACGGGTTTGCGCTTCTTTGCCTTGCGACGCATCCAAACCAGTGCATCGAGAAGGTTGTCGAGGGCTTGTCCCTTTATTTCATTCTTTTTGTTGATGCTTCGATCATCCCTGTCGATAACTGATCAATACTAAGTGCGTTTGGTATCAAGCCCATTGCTGTGCTATGACGGATTTGTAACATCAGGCGCGAAGGTGGAAGCGAAAGGAGCCTGGAGCTCCCGCAATCTCTTTTAGCGGCTCCTCGATTCACAGAGCAGAGTTTATGAGGTGCCGAGACAGCTTGCACCCTACTGAGATGGTGGTCAAAATTTAAGCAGGTCGAGTAAGCGGCTGAATCACATTGACGATTTGGTTACAAACTGCGGTTGTGCACAGGGTTATCCCCCGAGATAGGGGATAGAGGGAAAGCAAGGGGGGAAATCCCTATTCGCTCCGCTGCTCGACGCGTGATCTGACCTTTCGTACTATCTGGCCGCCATCGACCCGGAGTTGACGCTGGCCAACGACTGCTTTGCGGCAACAGGAATTGCGCCCGATGCCGTCACCGGTAAATACGCTTTCTGGACTTTAGTCGCAGTGTGATTGTAAAACGACGCGCGCGGGTGCGGCATCGCACCGCCTATCTCGGGGGGCCCCCCTGCCCGCGCGCGCGAAGGAATGCAACGGAAGGTGCCGCGGGCAGGCGGAGATCAGCAAGCCCCGGCCGATGGATTCGACCGGGGCCTTCGATGTGCGAGGCGAAGAACAGAGTTCCGTCGCAAATCGTCCGCAGCGCTGGATCTAGCGGCCCAGACGACTGGGTCGGTCTCTCCTAGGGCGACGGGGGGGCCGTGTTGAATACGCCCCATGGGGTGATCTTGCCCGCTCCGTAGATGCCCTCCGTCCCGGTAATGCCAAGTATGTAGGCGTCCTGGTAGAACAGGTATAGGGGCTTGCCGTTGTAGGTCACCTGATCAGTGCCATCGGGCCTCACGACGAACCCCAGCGCGTTTTGGTCAACACCGGGTCCGGCTTCAGGCCGTTGGGAAGTGAGTACCGGTGGCCAAGGCACCGCAGCACAAATGCCCTGGCAGGCGCTCTCGTGGCCATGGTCGGTCCTTAATGCGTAGACGGGAAAGCTGGCGTTAGGGAATGCACTGAAGTCGTTGTCCATCGATACCGCCAGTACCGTCTGCTCTTGTCCGGTGCCGCCGACCGGAGCGGTCTCTAGCTGCAACCGAGCTTTACCCGGTGCCGGGCGGCCCCAACTTGGCTCGACCAGGTACCAAATTCCCGCGGGACTGGTCACTGGGTCGAACAAGTTAGCCCCCTCCGTTTGCCCTGGCGTTTCGTCTAAAAAGAACCGATACAACGGTAGACCGGCGTACGTCACCTGCTGCACCGACATGCCGGATATCACGTCGGTGCGGGTCACCGTCCCGAGAAGCTTGGGGTTGACCCCAGGCCCTGCGATCGGCGCACCGTCGGTAAGGAGCGCGGGCCAGAGGACAGTGTCGCAAGGCGACCCTAGAACATTCGAGCTGTCGCTGCACGCGAATGGCTCCGCGCCAGTCGTCAGCGAATCGAGCTGGTCGGAGCTGAGCAGGTACAGAGAGCAACCGGCGTAGTCGGCCGAACCGACGACCAGAACCTTGCCATAGGGTGTCGATGCAGTCGACACGGTCGCAGGGCCGGACGGAGCGCTGGTTATGGCAGTGTTACAAGCGACGCTACCTTGGGCACTTGCGGGTGAGCTGAACTGAAGGGCCACGAGGCCCAAGATGAGCATGAGGATGAGGCAAAACAAATTTCTATTGATCATGGTGGTCTCCCTTCTTGGTCCAATGCACGTTGAGGCGGGTCAATCGTTCGCGGTCAGCGGATCGACGATCTGTGGAATCTCGATGATCCGGCTGACCGGGGCTTCTATCACTTCGCAGCTATCCGCGCCGGGATCTCGATGCCGTATGCCTCAGCTTGGTCAGGTGTGTGCGTCGCAAGATAGGCCATTCTCAGCTGCGGCTGGTTGACGGAGCGGACGGCGTCACCCAGAGCCTTTTCGTAGCAGGCATGATAGCTAGCCACAGGTTCCAAGCCGACAATGTTGGCGCTGGTGCAGGCGCTATCGGCAGCATACCGCAGCCGAGCATATAACTTGCGCGCGTCGGCCGGCTGGCTGAGATCGAGACCCGCGGTACTAACGGAAATCTTTACCGTGACCTCATGATCGTTGGCCTGCACTGGACCCGACAACACGGCGCACGCGGCCGCAGCGGCGAAGTAAATCAAGGGCTTAGTGGTGAGAGCAGAATTCGTGTTCATGTTGGTCTCCAACGCTGGTCAATGAATTCGGGCAGGGAGAATCCTGCCGCACGGGATACAAGATCGAATCGGCAGAACTACCCAATGCGGCGCCGGCGATGGTCATTTCTAATTGGACGCAAGTTGGGTAGGCGCTTTCTTCGCGGTCTTCGCGCTGTACACGGCGGCCAACGCAGAATTATTGACCTTGCTCACCGCGCCCAAGATCGCCTTATCTATGCAGGCATCTCGTTTTGCCATCTCCTCGAGGCGGCGGCCGTCAAATTGCGAGCAAACGCTCTTCGCTGCACTCCGGATACGCGCATAGAGCGTTGCGGCTCCCTGCGGGTTCGATATATTGAGATACCCGAATTTCACAATGACCTGCGGGGGTGTCGTGCCGTCATCAGCTTTGGACACGGTCGCGAAGCTGAAGGCCAGGGTGCTGAGGATCGCACCGGCAACCAGGGTGCGGAGGGCGGTGGAAGTGTTCGTGTTCATGCGAATCTCCAGATGAGTATTTGATGGGGCTGTTGACATCGTCGACAGTTCCAATATGAGTCAGGTACGGTGCAGCTTGGTATCGCAAGAAATGAGTACTGAGTCGACCGAGCTGCTTGCGCGCTTGCGTCATTGAAAGTGATTAGATCACTAGCGCTGCCGCCCGCGACCGCGTCCACCGCGTCTGTGAACTGTCGGCCTTTTACGAACTGCAGGCCTGAGCGTGGCAAAACAGTCCGAAATGGCCCATTGGGATACGGCCGTTTGCTGCAACACACAACCTGGAGATTGATGGCTCCCCGTGCTGGTAGCGTTGGTAGCACCCGAGTCGACGTTATCGCGGTGAGCGATGCTTGCCATGAACCGTACCCAGCGGTCTCACCATTTCTAATGACCCGTTGTAGCGAGAATCCTATGTAGAATCAGGGCGACATGAACGACGTGGCAACCGCGGGCGGGAATCAGCATCGACCCATCGTCGGCCGAATGCGCGAACTTGAGGCCTTTCGAGCAGCATTTGACCACATGCTGGCGGGCCGACGTCAGCTGATATTGATATCCGGTGAGGCCGGAATTGGGAAAACACGTTGTGCCGAGGCACTCGCGGACTTGGCGGAGGATCAGGGCGCGCTCGTGCTGTGGGGGCGTTGTCGCGAGGAGGCTGGGGCACCGCCGTACTGGCCATGGGTACAGATTCTGCGGGGCTATGTCGACGCCTCATCGCTCGACGAGGTGCGCCTCAACATGGGTGCGGCGGTGAAAGATATCGCCGCCCTGGTACCAGAACTGCTCGATTCATCAGAAGCAACCCACCTGAAGCGCGACGTGGTAACGGATTCGAGCCCCGCGCGATTCCGCACATTTGACGCCATACGACAATTCTTCCACCAAGCCGCGCAGCAGGTGCCCATCATCCTGGTGCTGGACGACCTGCACTGGGCTGATGCGCCATCCCTATCGCTCCTGGAGTTCCTGAGTCAAGAGTTGCTGCGCGTTCGTCTGCTCATCGTCGGCACGCATCGGGACGCAGACGCCTCTAGAAAGACTCCTTTGCTAAGCACACTGGGTGCGCTGAGTCGGGACTCCGAGTGTCGGCGTGTACGTCTTTCCGGACTTTCCCAGAGCGCCATCGGCGAGGTCGCCGAGCGATTGTGCGACGTCAGCCTGTCCGACTCTGCAATCAAAGCGATTTACCAACAGACAGATGGGAATCCATTATTCGCGATCGAGTTGATCAAGGTCCTAATCGACGAAAATGCCGGCGGCGCAATTTCAACGCTACCCGCAAGAATTCCGGCCGGTATACGAGAGACGATCGGTCGCCGCTTGAGCCGGCTCTCCGACCGGTGCAACGAACTATTGGGTGTTGCAGCTGTTCACGGCCGCCATTTTGCGGTTCGTGAGATCGCCGCCTCCACCAATGAGGACGTGCAGGCGGTACTCGCCATTCTCGAACCGGCCGTACAGGCGGGCATCGTTCAATCGACCGTTGATGCCCCCGGCAACTGGCAATTCACCCATGCTCTGATCCGCGAGACGATTTACGAGGACTTATCCACGGCCGACCGTCTGCGCCTGCACGCGCAAGCCGGTGATGCTCTCGCCGCCGTTCATGCCGGACGCCCGGAACCGGCGCTCACCCGGATTGCACATCACTATTATCAAGCGAGTGCGCTCGGATACAGAGAAAATGCAGTTGTCTATGCGCTGCGGGCGGCGGAGAGTGCGGTTCGGATATACGCCTACGAAGATGCGCTTTTGCACTACGACCGCGCCATCGAGACATTGGAAAGCGCAGGCTTGATGCACGATGAGCGCCTCGCGCGCGCCTACATTCTCAAGGGCTGGGCGCTGCGGCTGCTGGGGCGACCCGATCGTGCGATCGACGTGCTGCTCGAAGCAGTCAATCGGACCCGCGTTATGGGTAACGCGGAATTGCTGGTTGATCTTCTCGCTTTCCTTGCCTTGGCTTCGTCTCATATTGCACAACGGCATATTATTCCGTTGCTCGAGCGCGCACTGGCGCTGTTGCCTGAGGTGGATTCGGCCGCTCGCGCAAAGGCATTGGCAACGTTGGCGTTCGCTCAGAGGACATTGGCGGACAAGTCACGACTTCACCGGTTAGTCGACGAATCCCTGGCAATGGCCCGCCGCATCTGCGAGGCCACGGCACGTTGCGCCTGCTATCAACTCACGGTGATGGCGTTGCGCGGCGATCCTGAGACCTTGCACCGGCGCATCCTGCTTGGCGAAGAGTACGTCGCAGCAGCTCGCTCTACGGCGAGCGCCGACCTTTTAGCTGAAGCCCATTACTGGCAGGCACTGAACTACTTCGAGGCCGGCCAACTCGAGGCTCTGGAAACCCTGTTGGACCAATATGAGAGCCTCAGTACGGCGCGCTTCGGGCTCCATCAGTACTTGGCACGTACCCACCGCGTTACCTTGGCCCTGCTGCGGGGTGAATGGACCGATTTGGAGAGCCGGATCGAAGAGCTGCTGGAAATCGGCACGAAGACTCGCCGCGGCGATGCGGACGGCGTTTATGGTGCGCAGATGTTTGCCCTGAACCGCGACCTCGGCCGCTTGCACACGTTGGCGCCGCAAATTAAGGAAATGGCCGCGAGTGCAACGATGCGCATGTGGGAACCGGGTTTGATGCTCATTTACGCGGAAATAGGGTTGCTCCCCGAGGCTCGGCGTATTTTTGAACGATTGGTGGATCGGGAGTGTGCTGCCGTCGGCAAGGACGACATGTACGTGGCCTGCCTGGTGTTTTGTGCGCAGACTTGCTGTGCCCTGGCGGACACCCGGCGCGCGGAGTCGCTGTATCGGCTATTGCTTCCCTATACCCGGCAGACGGCGAACCATCCTACAGCCGTGTGCTTCGGCGCCACCGATCTTTATTTAGCGATGCTAGCTTGCACAGCGAATTGGCCGGAAATCGCCCGGGAACACTTCGAGCACGCATTGACGCTCAATCGCTCGATGCGGGCGTGGCCATCGCTGGCACGAACGCTGCACCTTTACGGGGTATTTTTGGCAGCGAGGCCCACCGATGAAGAACGGCGCCTAGGCTTCCAGCAGCTGCGCGAAGCAGACGAACTCGCGCGCCGCCTGGGAATGGTGCGCTTGATCGACGACATCAATACGGTGCTGCATGCGAGAGACGGCGGCGTCACATATCCCGACGACCTGACGGCGCGTGAAGTCGAAGTTCTGCGTCTGCTCGCGATCGGGCGCACGAACAAGGATGTGTCACTCGTCCTCGCGATCAGCCTCAACACCGTCGCCACGCATGTTCGAAATATTCTGAATAAGACACAGTGCGCCAATCGCACCGAAGCGGCCACTTACGCCATTCGGCACGGTCTGCACGTCGAGCAATCGGATTCCCCTGACACCTAACCCCATTTGGAGAAGATTATGGCGCTGTTCATGATTGAGAGAAATTTCGCCCAAGCGGTCAACGCATCGAAGAAAGACTACAAGGCGGTCGTCGACATCAACGATGCCGCCGGCGTCAAATGGCTGTATTCGTTCTTGTCCGCGGACAAGCGCAAGACTTACTGTCTTTATGAAGCGGAGAGCGGCGACGCCATTCGAGAAGCCGCGCGGCGCGCAGGCCTTCCCGCGGATATCGTCATCGAAATCGGCGGCGAATTGCGTCCGGAGTTGTTGCTCGCGTGACCCGAAGTTCGCCCGGCCATCCTGCGCGGGCCTCGCGCCCGCGCAGGATGGCGTTGAATTCACAAATCACATCGCGTTTGCGAGCTGCACGGGGCCGACCTTCTCTCCCTTGGTGCGCAACTGATGGTATTCCGATAACATCGGACGGTTGACGCTGGCGACCGCACTGGTGACCGCCTGATCCACGCAGGCGCGGTATTTGGTGGCAAGAGCCAGTTCCCGGCTCTCCAGCGGATGGCATACCGCGCGCGCCGCATGCTGCAGCCGAACATACAACGCAGATGCACCGGCCATTTTGGAAAGATCGAGATCCGCGAACCGTACGACATACTGCTTCGCACCGTCGCTCACGGCCTGGTCGTTCGAAGGGCCGGCGGCGGAAGCGCTCCCAGCGCTGAAGCCCAAAGCAACCACGGCGCCGATCGCTATCGCCCGAACGGCAAAGGTCATTGACTTGTTCATTTCGATCTCCTTAAGAAGTGATGAGTGGTTCGACGGCGCTAATGTGCACCGCGACGGAGATTGCTTGAATCGCGCGAAATGACTAGAAGCCCGTCCGTACCGATGGCGAGGTTAGTCGTCGGAACTGACTAATCAATTTGAATGAGGTGCGCCTGCGCGGTGCAGGCGCAATTTCTGGGTCGTCTACACGATACGACATCGACCTCGGCACTAAGGTCTCGAGCGCGGCATTAACAGCTTTCTCATTTCACCAATTAATCAATGAGATAGCCGGGTCGCGCCCGAAAAAATAGAGGGTGGAGTCGACGATCTGGCGCGGTGATGGTAGGTGACCTCTCAACTGTTGCCGACCCTTTCGTCTGGCGGTGTCGCAATCGAGGCACCATGATTCCGTTTCCAGTCGCCGCTCATCGAACCGGACATGCGGGTCCGCATCCTGCTCTCGGACAAAATCTCAGGCCTTCGTTCTCGGAAAGTCATGCGCGCCGCGTGGTGAGTTCCACGAGGCCCAACATGTCACAGAGATGCTCGTACGGGAACGAAGTCGCCCCGAAGTGCGCACCTTATGCTTCTTGAATAACCACCGGCATAGCCGGCGAGGCGTGTAGCGGTCGATCACTCGATAGGCTTTGCCCTTCGGACCCAGACTAAAGTAGTTGGCCCACCCGAGCAGAAAATCGCTGCACAATCTAGACGGCCATGGTCGGATGCTTACGTTTAAGCGCCGTTCCAAACACGAGTGGTCGTTGCCTGCGAAATGGCGCGCAGCCCGGAAGGAGTTCTGCCTGGGGAATTTAGCTTTCGCGATCAATCGGCAGCGATCATCCCAAAACGGAAATTCTTGACGGTGGATCTGGGCCGGCGGAACGCGCCGCGCGCCTGGGAGCGGTGCTCGAGGTGATTTATCTCATTTTCAATGAGGGCTACGCGGCGACCTCGGGGCAAGATTGGATGCGTCCGGCGCTGTGCGAAGAGGCGTTGCGCCTCGGCAGAGTTCTCGCCGAGATCGACCCGGCGACGCCCGAGATCCATGGTCTGGTGGCCCTGATGGAGCTACAGGCCTCTCGCACGGCCGCACGGGTGAGCGCATCGGGAGAACCCATTCTCCTGATGCAGCAAAATCGGAATTTGTGGGATCAACTGCTCATCCGCCGAGGACTCGCGGCGCTGGCGCTTGCGGAGAGTCTTGGCGGCCCGCTCGGCCCCTACGCTCTGCAGGGCGCCATCGCCGCCCGTCACGCCCGAGCCCGTACGGCAGAGGAGACCGACTGGCCGCGAATAGTCGCTCTGTACGATGCGCTCGACGAAGTGCAGCCGTCGCCGATCATCACCTTGAACCGAGCGGTCGCGGTATCGATGGGCTATGGACCCGCGACGGCCCTGGAGATCGTCGATGCCTTGCGGAACGAATCGCGCCTGCGCGACTACCACCTGTTGCCCAGCGTGCGGGGCGACTTACTCGAGCGGCTCGGGCGTTTCGAGGAAGCGCGTGCGGAATTTTCGCACGCTGCATCTCTCGCGAGTAACGCGCGAGAGCGCAGTCTCTTGCTCGAGCGCATGGCTGCCTGTGAACTGCAACCGAGGCGGATCAATTGACGCTCAGTTTTGGCCTGAAGCCTCAATGCAACCGATTCCCGGTATCGACCCGAAGCGGAAGCTCGCGACAGTCCGCTTCCTGGAAGACAACTCTAGCCTTCATTGTCTCTGCCGGCAGTTGCGTGTGCGCGCCACACTGAGTCCGGTGGTCCCGTCGGCGTCCCCTGCCCATTGTTGGTCGTCAGCGCGTAGCCTGACGACCTACGACGCCAAGAACCGGGACACCAACTTCCCGAGCCTCGCGCCGCTGCGCCGCCCAAGGCACAATGTATTGAGGTAAGATTATCGTGCGCTAAACTTAGGCCGCTTTCTGGCGGCTTTGAGAACCGTACGAGTCCAGGAAGGCACTGCTATGACATTACCGACCAGCGCCGCATCGTCATCTCGCGAACAGGTCGAGAATATCGTCCTGCGCTCCTACCAATACGTCGCGATGTTCAACGTGATCCAAAAGTTCGCGCTAGACCCAACCTCTGGCGGATTGTTCATGGATGGCTTCAACAAGCCGAAAGCCATGACGGTGCTTGTTGATCACACGGTGAAGTCCATAGCGCGCCCCAACAATGACACCTTCTATCAGGGAGCCGTGCTAGACCTGCGCCACGATCCGGTGATCATCAAATTCCCGGCTATTGATTCAAAATTCGTCTCGCTGGAAACGTCGGGCTACGACCACTACGTCGAAATTCCCTTGGCAACCAGTAAGGGGGATTTCAAGCAGCCGGTGAACCTGCTGTTCTACACGGATCGCACCGAAGGCTACCAAGGACAACAAATCAAAGGCGTCGATCGCATTGTGAAGGTCGACGGCGATTTCACGATCGCTTTCCTGCGCGCAATGCCGCACCAAAGTGACCCACCGCGGATGGCGCGGATTATCCAAGCGCTGAAAGACACCAAGGTCGCGACGCTTTCCAAGTTTCAGGGTAAGCCGACCAAGGACGCGAGCGATGTGAGGTTCCCGGCCTATGGGAAGACGGACGCGGATGTGTTCGCGGCCAACCTGCTCGAAGTGATGCAATTTGTTTTCAATCACACGACCTTTGATCCGAACGACGCTATGGATCAGGCCGTGCTGGCAGCTTACAGGCCGCTCGGCGTGCAGCCCCGCAAGGCCTTCGATGCGCCCACGGTTGCCAAGCTCGATGGTGCGCTGTTCCGCGAAGTCGCCGCTGAAGTGGCGAAGAAGGTGCTTGCCGGCCAGGCGGATCCCGCGCTTCAAGCGCGTGTAACGCCCCAGATATTCATGCCGAAAGGACACATCGACCTTGAGACCGAAGTCATGCAATCAGTGGTCGGGCCCATCGGCCAGCCCGCGTATCAAGCTCGCTATGTCCCTGTTGGGACCAAGGATGGCAAGCCGATGGACGCCCTGCACGACTATGTGATGCGGTTGAGCAAGGATGAACTCCCGCCGGCCACGGCGTTTTGGTCATTGACACTCTACGACCTGAAGGATGGCTTCTTCGTCCCGAATGACCGCAAAAAATACAGCGTCGGCGAAAACGCTGGCTTCAAGTTGAATTCCCAAGGTGGCATCGAGATATACGTCAGCGCCACGAAACCCAAAGACGTGCCAGAGGAGAATTGGCTGCCGATCAATCGGGAGAATATCGGCATCAATGGCATGTTTCGCGTTTACGCACCTGATGTTGAAAGAATGAAAACATGGACGACGCCGAAGTTTGAGATGCTCCCAACAGCGATGTGAAGCAAGCCGTCTGTAGGATGGGGAGACCTTCTAATCGTAGGCAACCTGCCGCAACCGCTCAGTGGCCGCTTTGAGGTCGACTGTTGGGGACGGTTACTGGCTGGAGTTGGCCGGCAGGCGACTGATTCATCGCTCGATTGCGGCCGTTCCGCTGGTCATCGATGGAACAGAAAACGGCCTGTCATGCAGCAATGGGCTCAATAAGAGTGGCGTCGTTATTCTTCGGCGCGTTTACCCGCGTGCTGACCGGCGTCGCTACGCATCGGGGTACTGCTTGAGCGCAGCGAAAGCTTCGTCTGGTGTGCCCTTGAGCCATGCGTCGCGGTCCTCGCGGGCCAGAATCGCCGGCATGCGCTGCTTGGCGTTGTGAATCTCGCTCATTAGTTTGCTCGCGGGCATGGTGACAATGGTGCAGCTCTCGACTTTCGTGCCGTCGTCTCGCTTTGAGCGGTCCCACAGCCCGGCAAAGCCGAATATCGCTTGATCGTTCGCCGTAATGTAATAAGGCTGCTTACTTCTGCCGTCGGCTTGCACTTGCCACTCGTAGAAGCCTATCGCGGGTAGGATGCATCGTTGGCCGCGGCTCCATGGACCGCGCCAGGTCGCCGCTTCCGTCAATTTCTCGATGGTTGCGTTGATGGCGCTTGCCGTCCGCCGCGATCCGAACGACCGGCACCGACTGAGTCCGCGCCACGTTGTAACTGATGGGGAACTGCCATTCGTGATGGACGAGATTGAATTCGCGCTCGATTGAAGCTTCGTCGGGGGAGACATATCTGCCGCACATGGCAGGCATTATATCGCTGTGTGCGAGAGAGATTGAGGACAGCGTTTATCCAGTATTGAGGCGAGCGAACTACTGTACGGAAACGGTCCGCAGAGTCGCAATGAATCAGGAGCCCGCTGGCCGCTTCAGCCCGATCGCCTGGGGTTTCTCCATCTGCCTACGATGAGCGTTCGTGGTGGAGCTCACTGCAATCGGAAACTGAAAGAGCAAATTGAAAAGCGGAGTGGCTTCTTTAACGCTGTCAACCCACTTCCAACATTGACCAGAACTGGTGCACGCCGGTTTACAAACATCAACCAGTTCGATTCCGGCAATCGCTACCGCAATGTCGAAAGACTCATAGGCGTAGAAGGCCCTGTCGAACGTGAAAACCCTGCCAAATGGCGCCGGAAACAGGGGCGCATTTTTTTTGATATCTGGGCATCTCAAGATACAGGTACCAACAAATGTCACCAGGAACCATGTTGGTATCTCTGTTGGTAGAGTGTCGTCGTCAGTCGCGATGCTCCTTTATATTTCAAATAGTTACGTCGCGTATTTGATTCCCCCCCGGCCCATTTGGGTCGTCCGACAACATCCGAAAAGATCCGAGGACTTCCACTAAACCCGCATAAAAGGCGGGTTTTTTTATGCTTTTAGAGTCCTGGGAGCGACGGAGCTTTCCGTTGACTTCCGGGGGGGGCAACCGGGGGCGATCTTGGGGGCAACTGGTCGAACCTGTTTGGGAGTTGCCCCCAGATGCCGCTCACCGACACCATTGCGCGAAGCGCCAAACCCGCCGCCAAAACCGTCCGGATATTCGACCGCGACGGCCTGTATCTTGAGGTCTCGCCCCGCGGCGGCAAGTGGTGGCGCCTCAAATATCGCTACGCGGGAAAGGAAAGCGCGTGTCCTTAGGCGTCTACCCGGAAGTCAATTTGAAGAAGGCCCGCGCGCGCACGATCGAGGCCCGGCAGCTGCTGGACGCCGGCGTCGATCCCAGCGAGAACCGCCGCGCCGCCAAAGCCGCCCGGGTGCAAGGCGCGGCGAACAGCTTCGAAGTGGTTGCGCGCGAGTGGATCGACCAGCAAATGAAATCCTGGGTCAAGGGTCATGGCGAGCGGATACTCACCCGGTTCGAACGCGACATATTTCCCTGGATCGGCGCTCGTCCGATCGCGGATTTGACGGCGCCGGAACTGCTGACGACTGTGAGGCGCATCGAAAAGCGCGGCGCGCTGGAGACCGCGCATCGCGCGCTCGGCAATTGCGGCCAGGTGTTTCGGTATGCCATCGCCACCGGCCGCGCCAAACGCGATCCGACCGGCGATCTGCGCGGCGCCCTCCCCCGCGGTAAGGACCGAACACTTCGCCGCCATAACCGATCCCAAGCGGGTGGGCGCGCTGATGCGCGCGATCGACGGTTACGAAGGATCAATGACGGTTCGCTGCGCCCTGCGCCTGGCGCCGCTCGTATTCGTGCGCCCCAGCGAGTTGCGGCATGCGGAATGGACGACAATGGACTTGGACGGCGGCGAATGGCGCTACACGGTCACCAAGACGAATACGCCGCACATCGTGCCGCTCTCATCGCAAGCGGTCGCAATCCTGCGCGACCTTAAGCCCCTCACCGGCCGCGGCCGATATGTCTTCTCCAGCGCCCGCAGTAGCCAACGTCCGATGAGCGACAACGCCATCCTCGCCGCCATGCGTCGCATGGGCATCGCCAAGGACGAAATGAGCGGCCACGGATTTCGCGCCATGGCGCGAACCATCTTGGACGAGGTGCTGGGCTTTCGGCCGGATTTCATCGAGCACCAGCTCGCGCATGCGGTGCGCGATCCGAACGGACGCGCTTACAACCGGACGGCGCATCTGGCCGAGCGCCGAAAAATGATGCGGGCCTGGGCGGATTACCTGGACCAGCTCAAGATCGGCGCGGAGGTGATTCCGATTTTCAAGACAGGCTGACGGTGTTTGGCAATCCGGCAGGCGCATGATCGGCGCAAACCCCGCTCGCGTGTTACGCGGCAATGATTTCACGCAGCACTTCGGGCCGACGTGCTGCAATCGCAAGGAGTGAGCGCGCTGCGCCCGAAGGTTGGCGTCTGCCTTGCTCCCACTCTTGCAGCGTTCGCGTTGAAACGCCGAGCACTGCCGCAAATTGTTTCTGCGAGAGGCCAGTCCGTGTGCGCGCTTCGGTTATCGCGGAGACTGGAACGCGGTGCACATGCCCCGCCTTACCTGCCTTCATTTCCCGCACCGACGCCAGAAGTTCCGCGCCGATGTCGCGGGCTGCATCGCGTTTGCGCAGCGCCTTTTCACTCAACTTAGCCATTGATCGTCTCCCGAATCGTGTTAAGCGTTTTCGCCGGAATCGAATCCTTCACACCCTTGGCGTAAATTACGAGCAGATAAATCACACCATCCTTCAAGCGGTTGTAGTGGATCACCCGTACACCGCCGCGCTTACCGGTGCCGGGGCGCGACCAGCGAACTTTTCGACAACCGCCCGAACTCTTGATCACATCACCAGCCTCGGGGTTCAGTGCCAACCACGCCACAAACTCACCGCGTTCCTCCTCGGTCCAGTAATCCGGCCACAGGCGAGTGAAGGACGGGGTTTCGATGACCGTGTACACAACCAGATTATACGTCTAAGACGTATATACGTCAAAGCCGGAGTTGGCGCGACAGCTCTTTCGCGATCCCGATCACCCGATCGCGCAACGCAGTCGACTCCCCGTATCGCTGCGCTTTGAAAATCTCGTGTCGGGGTTTTTTCTTGTTCTCGCCTCGAACGGCACGCGGCGTGGCGTTGGCCACAACACCCTGTTTGCGCATCAACCGCGCGAAGTTCTCGCGCCAATCTCGCAGGAGCTGCGTGATCGACAACAAGAAGGGCACACTGGTCAATACTGGCGATCAGGTCTTTTCCGGTACGATTTTTGGTTCAGAGCGGTGATGATTCACGACTCCAAGTTTCGCCCCACCGCCCCGAAATATCACAACTACCTAAGAACTCCCTAAGGATCTCCGACTCGCAGGGGGCTACCGTTGCTCCCGAGGCCTGAGGGCCGAAATCGATCAACCGGGGTTCCGATCTCCAAGGTGCCTAAACACCGGAGAGACACATGAACAATCCAACACAATTATTGTGGGCTCGCCTCGCATTTCTTGGGGTGTCATTGGCAGCGCTCGGCGCGTGCGGTGGCGGCGGGGATGGCGGAGGCAGCGCCATGCAATCGAGCCCGCCGCTACAGACGAGCCCGCCGGGCCAGAACCTGGACTCGGCACCCGCACCAGCAGAACCTTTCAACATTCCTTCGGCGACCATGACGACGAGCAGCGGCGGTAACTCTTACACGGCAATCTACAGCGAGACGCCCAACAATGGCACTACGATGTTCGATGGGCAAGAGGCCCACAGCAGCACGATCTCGTTGACAATTACCGAGAACGGAACTCCGATCGTCACTGAGATCGACACGGCCTACTACCTTGAGAACCCCTACCAGCCGCTCGGAATGACCCTCTCGTCTAACGGTAAGCAGTATGATTTCCTATATCACAGCACTAATCCGCTGCCATCCACGCTCACTGTCGGGGACTCGGGCCCGCTCGGCTCTGGGACTTATTACGTCGTCAATACGAACGAAAGTATCGGCTCTCTGACACAAACCTACTCAGTAGGATCCAACGACGCCAGCTCCGTACAGTTGATCACATACGCGACTGGCACGGTCAACGGGCAGTCGATCAGCGAGACAATCTACTACGCGGTCGACGCATCCGGCGCACCTGAGATGGACTGGTTTGAAATACTGGTGAACGGCACGACACTGGATTTCAACAACCCTGCCGAATGGGCGTATTAGCCTCGATCTCGGGGGGTGCAGCGCTCTTGATTGCGGCGACAGTCAGTGACTTTGCCCAGCTCAACTTTTGGCTATGCCCGGCAATCACGGGGGGGGGGCCGGACATTCGATGTTTTTGGGGCCAAAAAAGAAGTTTCGGGCTACATAGAAGAAACGCAACGAAACAACAGGAAAGAGGAAAGAGGAGAGCGCCATGATTTCCAAAACGTTTCGCATGGCGCAAATGATTGTTCTTGCCAGCTTTGCACTCAGTTCCGCTGCCTGGGCGACTGACTCGGCGACTGACACGGCGACCGATTGGGCGGCTTGTTCAAACGCATCTCTGAGTGGCACCTACGGGTTTCTGCACGACGGCACAGATAGCGACGGCACCCCTGCCACCGCCGCCGTGAGCCAGATCACGTTTGACTCAGCCACAGGCACATTTACTGGAGAGACCACAGCATCCCATGACGGTGTAATTGCCACTGAGTCTCTCACCGGAATATACACAGTCGCCTCGAACTGCACCGGCACGGGTACACCCACGGGAGGCAGCCCCTTCTCCATTGTGGTTACGTCAACAGGGTTCTTGGCCGTTCACCCTTTTTCGGAGGGATTCGCCGTGAAGCAGGGCTCCCCGACCTGCACCAATGCCGCAGTTATGGGTAGTTTTGGGTTTGAAACAACCGGCGTCTTCCTCGCAGGGGCGCCCGCCACAGGATGGGTGGCTTTCATCGGTGAGTTGAAGTTAACGGTCAACCCTTCTGGAGAAGGAGTGATAAGCGGACATGTAGCGGGTAGCGAGGGTGGCACGGCTCTAACGTTCGCTCCCGTCACCGGTTCTTACACGGTCGATAAGGACTGCAGGGGCAGGGCTACCATATCGCCGAAGGGGCGCTCCGAAATGCACTTCAGCCTCGTGGTTGTGGACGGCGGGAAGGAAATGCTAGCCGTTGAGACGGACGCGGACACGGTTGTCAGCGGTACTGTGGTGGATGCGCGGCGCACGCACGTGACGCGCTTCTCCGGAGACTGATGCGCGGTTTCACCTATCTAGCTAAATTCCTGCTTCCGCGAAGCCGTCGACCAATTGAATCGACAGTCGATAGCGCCAGCTCGTCAAAGACCCGCGTAATGGGCGACAAGTGGGCCAATCTAGTGCTTCAAAAGGCTAGAATCGCAACGGAGATCCATGGCAACGAAGACATTTCTTAGATGGGCGGCGTCCTCACTCGTCGGACACGTGGTCGTGTGCCAGGTGCTTTTTGCGATACCTCTGGATGCAACATTTCTGTACATGAATTACAGGGACGGTGCTTTGACACCAACTCGGGCAATTTGGGTGGTCTTTGTTGGCGCCGTTGCCGGAGCTGTATTTGCGATTCTTTTTTGGTACACGACTTCGTTGCCTCTGCTCAAGCGACGCACCGGTAGATAATAACGGAATTGGATTCTTCGCAGCCGGATAGCAGACGCTCGCGTCCGGCAGAAACGGGTCGAGGCTAATGGAATGGACCCATCCCCACTTTAACGGCGTCACGTAGTGCGCCAGGATGAAGGTGTGTCGAATACTTTCATACCAGAGAGGAGATGGGTCCGTGAATAAGATTACGACTTTAGGTGTCGACTTGGCAAAAAACCTTTTCCAGTTGCATGGCGTGGATCTAGCGGGAAAAGTCGTGCTGCGCCGAGAGGTGCGGCGCGCGCAATTGATGAAGACAATTGCACAGTTGGATCCGTGTTTGATCGGCATTGAGGCTTGCGGCGGTGCACATTATTGGGCGCGCCGATTTGCCGAGCACGGTCATCGGGTGAAGATGATGAGTCCGAAGTTTGTGAAGCCGTATCGCAAGAGCGACAAGAACGATCGCAATGATGCCGCAGCGATCTGTGAGGCGGTCACTCGTCCCAGCATGCGCTTTGTCGCTGTGAAGAGCGTCGAGCAACAGGACATGCTGATGCTGCATCGGGTGCGCGAAGGGCTGATGAAAGAACGTGTCGCGCTCATCAATCGCATTCGTGGCTCGCTGTCCGAGTACGGCATTGTGATCGGGAAGAACGTGTGCAATCTGCGGCGCCAGCTACCCGGTATTCTGGAAGATGCCGGGAACGAGCTGACGGTAGTGGCTCGGCAAGTATTCAATGAGCTGTACGAGGATTTGGGTGCGCGCGAGGAGCGGATCGCACAACTAGAGCGTTCGATTCGCGCGCTCGGTTCGCAGCACGAGGTGGTGCACCGCTTAGAAACGATACCCGGCGTCGGGTATCTGTCGGCGACTGCGATGTATGCCACCGTGGGGGATGCGAAGCAGTATCAAAACGGCAGGCAACTGGCAGCGTCGATCGGCCTAGTGCCCCGCCAATCCTCGAGCGGCGGTAAACAACGATTACTGGGCATCACCAAACGCGGCGACAAATACTTACGCAAGCTGCTGGTGCATGGTGCCCGATCGATCACGACGCGCGCGCAGCGTACACCGCAGCCGCAATATCGATGGCTCAATGAACTGCGCGAGCGCCGCGGCAAGCCGCGTAGCTATGTGGCGCAAGCGAACAAGACGGCCCGCATCGCCTGGGCGATCATGGCCAAAGGTGAGGTGTACAGAACGCCAACTGCAACGCTAGAAACAAGCGTAGCGGTCGCAGCGTAGGCAGAGCAGTGTTTGATTGATAGACAGTGAGTCCCTTTCAACGATTGCAGAGGCGATGAAAACGTGATGGCGTAATTGATCAGATCAACTCGGTGGAAACCTGTTTTTTACACAGGTCGCTAAGACCGCGAGGCTGTTTAGGTCACCGAGAGCAGATTCCATCAGGGCCAGAGAGCGTGCTCTCATAAACAGGCCGGATATATGGCTGCAATCTCGATCAAAGCAAAATCACAGAAGCTTTGTCTTGCAAATGGGGGTGGGTCCATATATGGGGGTGGGTCCATATATGTAAAAACAAATGCCGACCTCGCTGTAAATCAATTCTGCAAAATTCAAACTTCGAAATTTCGCAGATTTGAACCACGGTTGGGATTTTTGGCTCGATTCGATCAATTTGCAAAAGTGCCGAGGGTTTTTACACGGCCTCGGTCGTACGCGGTCGATCAAGCCTTCATGCCGGTTATATGACCCTACGAGCGGCTGCGGTCGCGGTATTCCCCGTGTTTGGCGTGCCCTGTGGCTCGATCAGGAGGACGTGGGCTTCGTCTTCTGCGACTGGGCGATGCTCCACGCCCTTAGGGACCACAAACACTTCGCCCGGACCAAGGCTCACGGCGCCGTCTCCAAGTTGAATGTTATGCGTCCGCTTAGGACAAGAAAAAAGTCGTCCGAATCATCGTGCTTGTGCCAAACAAACTCGCCCTTTGCTTTGACCACCATCAGGTCGTGCCCGTTGAATTGACCGACCACGCGGGGTTGCCAGTGTTCTGAAAACATGGACAGCTTGTCTGCGAGGTTTATAGCTTGCACAAGAATCGTACCTTTGAGGGGGTGCCTGAACAGGTTGGCATTTTAGCCTGTCCATAGCCGCCGTTCACGGGCGCCGGCACGGCGAAGCGACCGACGGCCGCTGAACGTGGGTCGAAGCCCACGAACGCTTTGCCATTGAGCGAGCCAAGGGCTCCACGCGGCCAACACTTTGCGACGTTCGAAGGTTCAGTATGTACGCCACATAGCAGTCAGTTGGTCGTGCTACCACATGATTTGTTGCGGCGTGCCAGGCGCATGCGCGTGCGGGCCGGATGCTCACTCATTGCCGCTCTCGGATGGCCCGATCGTGCGGGGCTATAATCGCGATGAGATTGCCTCCAACCCAGCCTGATGCGACACGCCCGAAGGAACGAGCCGAAGACAAGCTCGCGTACGCGAGCGAACCGCAGGCACATCAAAAAGGGGATACAACATGAAATATTCCGGCGCTTCTCGTTTCCCATTAGGTGCGTTTGCTGATCGTGACGTTTACGATGCTCGACAAGTTGGGAGATGCACAGTGAAAACCTCTTCGTCGCCAGCCTTTGCTTTGGGCACGCAGGACGGAAATGAAACTTTGGCGCAGGAGATCGCGCTGTGGCGTTTGTATCTTCTAAGGGCCGGATATCTCCTGATCGCCGTCGGCATGGGAATGCAGAAAGTTCCCGCATTCCTTCATCACAGGCCCTGGGAGCTGATGCATGGCGTGGTCAATTCCATGCTGCTCGCGCTCGTGCTGCTGTCGGTCCTCGGGTTGCGCTATCCCCTGAAAATGCTGCCGCTTCTGTTCTGGGAGGTGGCCTGGAAGTCCACATGGCTTCTTGCGGTGGCACTGCCTGCGTGGCAGAACCACACTATGGACGCAGACACGTGGGATACAACCTTCGCCTGCCTGGTAAGCGTGATCTTCCTGTTCATCATACCGTGGGACTATGTCTGGCGTAATTTCGTGACCGCGCGCGGTGACCACTGGTGGTGAGCGCTACGGCAAGGTTGCGGAGCACTGGGTCGCTCTTGCCGCGATCGGCCGAACATATGGCGGCAGCAAGGCCAAACTTCGGTCGCGGCGGTCGAGCCTAGTTGCGCGCGCCTTGAGGGGCAACTCCCGGGACCAACTGCTGTGCTTGGATTTCGGATACCATATTGCTATCAATCGGTTCCGGGGATTTTTGGTTAGCCCCGGCCCATGGGAATGTGAATTCAAGTCTGCGCAGTCATGACGCGAATTGAAGTGCCGAATGCATCCCGCCGGCGCGGCTCGTCCCGCGTCGGACGCGTGCTGCTGCTGCTGCTTCTGCTCATCATCTGCTGCGCCGGCCTGTGGAGCTGGCTCACCCTGACGTGGGCCTATTCCGATGGCGAGCGCGCCGGCGTGCTGCAAAAATTTTCGCGCAAGGGTTGGGTCTGCAAGACGCAGGAGGGCGAACTCGCGCAATACGTGGTCGCCGGGGTGTCGCCGCAGATTTGGCAATTCAGCGTGCGCGATCCGGCGGTGGCAGCGCAGCTCTACAAAGCCGTCGGCGAACGTGTGCAGCTGCATTACACCGAGCATCGAGGGGTGCCGACCGACTGTTTCGCCGAGACCCGCTACTTCGTCGACCGCGTGACCCTCAGGGATGCGCCGGCGCCGGCGCCGGCGGGCGCTGGGTCTGGGACGGCCGCGGCAGCTTCGAGCGCCACTCCGCCCAACCCGTAGAGCCTGCATCAAGTATTTAAAGCGGCTACTTGAAGTCTCCGGCCGCAAAGCCGGCCCGCGAGTTCGCCACTTGCTCTGCGATGGTCACCGCGGTGCGCAGCGCCTTGAGACCGTCCTCGCCGCTCACCGGCGGCGGCCTGCCGCTCGCGGCGGCATCCAAGAATGCTTCGATTTCGGCTTTGAGCGCATCGCCCTGCTCATAGCTGGTCTCCTCGATGTCGACCCGAGGCATCCCGTCCGCCCCCATCCCCTCGACCTTGCGGATCACGGTAAGCACCTTTTGATGCAGATCCACCGATACATAGGCGTCGTCTTGAAACAGCCGTAGGCGCCGCTCGGTCTTCAGACTGACGCGGCTGGCCGTCGCATTGGCCACGCAGCCGTTGGCGAACCGCAGGCGGGCATTGGCGATGTCGATTTCGTTGGAAAAAACGCTGCTGCCGATGGCGTCGACCGATATCACGGGCGAGCGCACGATGCTCAGAATGAGGTCGATGTCGTGAATCATCAGATCGAGCACCACGTCGACATCGGTGCCGCGGTGCTTGAACGGCGCAAGCCGCGCCGACTCGATGAAGCGCGGCACGGTGAGAATCGGCTGCACGGCTTGAACCGCGGCGTTGAATCGCTCCAGGTGGCCCACCTGCAGAATCCGGTTCGCGCGCCGCGCCGCCTCGATCAGGCTTTCGCCCTCCGCCACGGTTGCGGTCATGGGCTTCTCGACCAATACGTGCGCGCCGGCCTCGAGGAATTCCCTGGCGACCTGGTAATGCAGCGGCGTGGGCGTCACGATGCTGACGGCGTCGACGGTGCCCAGCAGCGTGCGATAATCGGCGTGCGCCGGCACGCCGAGCTCCGCTGCTACCGCCTCGCGCGCGGCCGCCGACGGGTCCGCGATGCCCACCAACCGCGAATTGGGCAGACCGGAATATTTCTGTGCATGGAATCGGCCCAAATAGCCTACGCCGACGACGGCGGTGCGCATCAAGGGGGCATCTCGCGCCGCCACTTGCTTCGAGCGCGGTAATCCTGGCGCATTTGCAGCGTGGCGCCGCCGATGATGGCGAGCGCCGCGCCGGCGAACATCAGCAATCCGCGCCACACGGTCCAATATCCCGCCGCCAGCGACCACACCGTAGCCCCGATGGCGAAAACCGCTCCGATGCCGATCATGGCCCAGGGTTTCGCGTCGTAAAGCGTTTGCGGTGTCCAAGAGCGCATACGGCTAGTCTACAGCCACGGGCGGCCGGCGATGCGTTTCGTTACAATGACGCAGTATGCGTTTTTCGCAAATTTTCAAGCGGCTGAGCCTCTCCCGGGGTTGGTCCCGCGAACTCTGGCTGACCGCGATCGCACTGGTATTGGGCTTGGCGGGGATGCCGGTGCTCATTTTCTACACCGGCGCCTCGCTGCTGGGGCGCTATGAGGGCGCCAGCCCGATGCGCATCTACGAGAGCGTCTATGGCGGCCTGCGGGCCGGTTCGGCGGCCTCCTGGATCGTGATCCTCGGGCCCTACGGCCTGTATGTGGCATTCAGGGCCTTGAGGATCTGGTGGCGGGTCGGCGCGAAGACCCCCTAAGGAAATCCCCTAAAGCGCGGCTTAAGTTATGTCGGGCGCGGACGCTAACTCTCAATAGCGGATTGAATCCTCTGTTGAATTGGAGTGCTGCGCGTGAACCCTGAGATCGAGGCTCATCTTCGCTCGTTGGTGAGCTTCCCGTCCCCGCCCGGCGTGGCCACGCACATCATCGAGCTGGCGCGCGATCCGGATATCGAAATGGGCAAGGTCGCCAAGGCGTTGAGCATGGATTCGGCCCTGGCCACCAAGATCCTGCGCATCGCCAATTCGCCGCTCTACGCCCAGCGGCGCAAGAGCGAAAATCTCCGCCAGGCCCTGGTCGTGCTCGGCCTGAATGCCACTCTGACTCTTGCGCTGAGTTTCTCGCTGGTGAAATCGCTGCGCACCGGCAAGGCCAACGGCATCAGCTATCCGCTCTATTGGAGGCGCGCGCTGATCGCGGCGACCGCATCTCGTGCGCTCGCCGACGCCATGCATCAGCCGATGGCCGAGGAAATCTTTCTCGCCGCTCTGCTGCAGGACGTGGGCATCCTGGCCCTGGACAAGGCGCTGCCGGATATCTATCGCGACGCCGCCTCCCTGCAGAGCGACCACGGCGCCCTTGCCGCGCACGAAAAGAAGCGCCTGCAGGTCGATCATGCCGAGATCGGCGGCTGGCTGATGCGAAGCTGGAATTTGCCTGAAAGACTGTATCGTGCGATCGAGCACAGCCACCTCGTCGATTTCAGCGTGACCGCCGAACCCGACAAAATCTTCGAGCGCTGTGTCGCCTTGTCGGGGCCCGTGGCCGATCTGTTTCTGCGCGATCCACCGCACCGGCGCTTCGCCGAGACTGCGCTGTGCGCCGAGCGCAGCTTGGGCATGGACAAGATGGCCTTCGGGCAGGTGCTCGGGACGGTGGGCTCCATGCTGCCGGAGACGGAGGCCATCTTCGAGACCAATTTGTTGACCGAGCAGCACCCGGAACTGATCCTCGAGCAGGCCCGCGAGGCTCTGATGCTGCGCAGCCTGCATGCGCTGCGCGAGATCAACACGCTGCGCGCGGTCGCCGAGATTTCGAGCTCGCGCGCGCTCGAGCTCGAAGAGGAAACGCGACGCGACGCAATGACCGGCGTGTACAACCGCGCTTACCTCGATCAGGTCTTGGCGCGTGAATTCGAGCATTCGACCCGCCACAAATGGCCGCTGAGCGTCGCATTCGCGGATCTCGACAACTTCAAGAGCATCAACGACAAGTTCGGGCACCAGGCCGGCGACCGGATCCTGCAGGCGACCGCGCGCATTCTGCGCAGCAACACGCGCGAAACCGACTTGATCGCCCGCTACGGCGGCGAGGAATTCGTGGTGGTGCTGCCAGCCACCGACGCCGACACCGCGCGCAGCATTTGCGAACGCATCGTCACGGCGTTCCAGAACACCGGCCACGTCATCGGATCCGACAACGCCCATGTGACCGTCTCCGTCGGCTGTGCCACGCACGGGAGCCAGATCTGCTTCGCCAATGTCGCCGAATTCGTCAAGGCCGCCGACCAGGCCCTCTACACCGCGAAGCTGCGCGGCCGCAACCGCACCGTGCCTTACGATAGGCAGCTCCCCAGCGTGCTCGCAAGCGCGGCGCCGAGATCCGCTTCCGCCGGCACCTAACGCCGCGCCGCGCGCGGCAGAGGACTGCACCCTACATTCGATGGAATTAAGTCATATGTGATTTGACGCGCGTCACAGTTTTGGCTTTTTCCGCACCCAAAGTTGTCGCAGTTTGGGAACATCACTTGGGAGCCGTGTCGACAGGATAAGAACATGGCCACATGAGCGTGATTTTTTCGGCGAGGGAAGATCGATGGTGAACGAGGGCAAGTCTAGGAACCAAGCGGGCGCGAAATTCGGTTCAGGTGTATGCGAGCCGAAGCAGGCGCACTCTGTGCAGAGCGCCTCCGCGGAAGCGCTCGCATTGATCGAGGAGCAGCAGCGCAAAGCGGCGAACGAAGCGCGCGGCTTCGATCCGTACAACACCTCGGGCAGTTTCGACCGCAAGAAGAATTGGTCGCGGGTCGGCAAGCGCTAGTAGTGCTGCCTACTCGCTCGAGGCCTGCCGGCTGCGGCTCGAGCTGAATTCGCTGCTGGGGTACCAGCGCGGGAAGCGCCGGGTGCTCGCCAGCCGGTCGCCGACCGCGTAATAGAGCGAAAGATCGTCGACTGCGCCGCGCACGTCCCAATCCTCCGAATATCTGTCGCCCGGCTGCCGATAGCGGTGCGCCATGTAGTCGTCGAGCTGCGCCCGGCCCCACGCGGGTCCGCGCGCCGCATCATCGATGCCCGCCTTGACATATAGAGAGGGCACCCCGTGGCGCGCGAAATTGAACTGCGCGGAGCCGTAATAGAGGCCCTGTTCAGGGTACGGCTCGGGCCGTACGTCCCGACCCTGCAGCAGTGCCCCCGAATGCACGTACTCTTCGAGCTCCGAATTGCCGGCGCCGAACACCACGACGTCGCGAGTCCGGCCGCCGATGTGCAGGGCGTCCAGATTGAGCACGGCGGCGGTGTCGCGCAGCGGGAAAATGGGGTTCTCGGCGTAGTACGCGGATCCGAGCAGCCCCGTTTCATCAGCGGTGAAGGCGATGAACACGATCGATCGCTCGGGCCGAGGGTGCGTGCGGCTGAAGGACTGCGCCAGCATCAGCAGCCCCGCGAGTCCGGTCGCGTTGTCGACCGCGCCGTCGTATATGGTGCCCGCGGCGTCGCGGCCCAAATGATCCCAATGCGCCGTATACAGGACGTATTCGTGATTGCGCGCGCCGCCCGACAGCAGCGCGATGATGTTGGGGGAACTCAGGTGCCGGAGGGTATTGCGGAGCCGGGCATCGACGCTGAGGCCCATGTCCAGTGCTTTGAAGCCTCTGCGCGCCGCGCCGGCCGTCAGTGCGTCATAATCGAGTCCCGCTTGGACGAACAGGCCCCGGCCGGCCTCGGCACTGATCCAGCCCTCGATGGCCGCGCGGCGCGCGTTGTCGTCCGCCGTCGCCTGCTCGAACTGCGGCCCGGTCCAGGTGCTCGTCACCACGTTCCAGCCGTAGCCCGCCGCCCGCGCGTCGTGAATCAGCAGTACGCCGGCTGCGCCCTGACGGGCAGCCTCCTCGAACTTGTAGCTCCAGCGGCCGTAGTAGGACATTGCGTTGCCCTTGAACAGCGTCGGATCGTTGCTGCCCACGCCCGGATCGCTCAGCATGACCAGCACGGTCTTGCCGCGAACGTCGACCTGCGAATAGTCATTCCAGCCAAACTCGGGCGCAACGATGCCATAGCCGACGAATACGAGGTCGCTGTGCTGCAGCTCCGCCGCCGGAGCCGCGCGCTTGCTCCACACCACCATCTCTTTCCCATAGCGCAGCGGCCGGCTGCCGCCGGGTCCGGCGACCGACAACGTGGCATCGCCGGCGAGAATCTCGACTAGCGGGACCTGCTGCTCGAAGCTCTCGCCGTTGCCGGGCTTTAACCCCATTTTGCGAAATTGCTCGATCAGAAAGGCGGTGGTCTTGTCCCCGCCCGGGGTTCCCGGTCTGCGTCCCTCGTACTGATCGGACGCCAACACACGCACGTCATCCCTGAATCCGGTCTCATCGATCTCGGTGGACGGCGGCGGACCCCGATGCTGGGGCGTGCCGCAGCCGCCGAGCAGCGCCGCCAGAGCAGCCGCCCACAGCGCGCAGCAACCCCACGCCGCACGGCGACCCCAGGCTGCGCGGTGACCCCGCGCTGCGCGCCGGGCCCGCATTCGCATGTCCTTTTCCACGGCCTCAGGCGCCCCAGGGCCGGTCTTTGGGCTGTCCGGGGGAAATGGGGAAACTACCCCCGGCCGCCACGGTCAGAGCAGCTGACACCACCAGGCCGGGCAGCAGCCGCGGCGGTTCGCACGACAAGTCCGGGTTCAGTGCCGCAGTGAGGCAAAAGGCGGCGCTCAGAACCGTGAACAAACGCATATCTTCAGGCTCATATACACTTGGCTTGCGGCATGGGCTCGTCTAGCCTTGGGGCTACTCGGGCCACGCAGTTTACAGGAGAACGGGAACCTTGATGACTAACAGGCCTTGGGCCAAGCGCTCGCGCTGGCTTAACTTGGTTGCGGTCTGCGCGAGCGCAGTCGGATTGGCGGCATTGCTCGGCGCGGCCATGACGCCGCCCGCTCCCGCCCCGGCCGCGAGCACCGTGCTGGCGCCCACGGAGCAAGAAAATTATGTGGCGCGCCGCGTGAGCGACATCATCGCCCGCGAGCACTACCGGAAGGCACCGATCGACGATCGGCTGTCGAGCCTGATACTCGACCGGTACCTGGACGCCATCGACGGCGGCAGAAGCTATTTTTACGCCAGCGATATCGCCGATTTCGAGCGCTATCGCTACGAACTGGACGATGCCATCAAATCGGGCGACGTCGAACCGGCGTTTGTCATATTCCGGCGCTTCCAACAGCGCAGCCGCGAGCGCATGAACTATGCCATTGAGCTGCTCGCGAAGAAGCCGGATTTCGACGTCGACGAGTCCTTCAACTTTGACCGGGAAAAGGAGCCGTGGCCGGCGAATACCGCCGAGATGAACGAGCTGTGGCGGAAACGCGTCAAGAACGACGCGCTGTCGCTGATTACCACCGGCAAACAGTGGCCGGAAGTCGCTGACATCTTGCGCAAGCGCTACGAGCACGTGGCGAAGCGCATGGATCAGAGCAAATCCGAGGATGTGTTCGAGGCCTTCATGAATGCCTTCGTGCTGTCGTTGGATCCGCACTCGAACTATTTCTCCGCGCGCAATTCGGAGGAATACAACATTCAGATGAGCCTGAGCTACGAGGGCATCGGAGCCTCGCTGCAGTTGACCGACGACTACGTCACCGTCATCGACGTGATCGCGGGCGGCCCCGCCGCCGTCAGCGGCAAGCTCACGGCCAACGACCGCATTACCGCCGTCGGTGAAGGCAAGACCGGGGAGCTCGTCGATGTGATCGGCTGGCGCCTGGACGACGTGGTGCAGAAGATCCGCGGGCCGGGAGGTACGCTGGTGCGCCTTCAGCTGCTGCCCGCCGGCGCCGCGCCCGGTTCGCCGCAGAAGATCGTCGAATTCACCCGAAATCGCGTGTCGCTCGAAGCGCAGGCCTCCCACAAAGCGATGCGCACCGTCCAGCGCAACGGCCGCGACGTCAAGGTCGGCATCATCACAGTCCCAAGCTTCTATCAGGACTACGACGCCAGCCGCGCCGGCGCCAAGGACTATCGCAGCACGACCCGCGACGTGCAGCGCCTGATCGGCGAGTTGCGCAAGGACGGCATGGAGGTGCTGATCATGGATCTGCGCGCCAATGGCGGGGGCTACTTGCCGGAAGCGGAGTCACTGACCGGTCTGTTCATCGACCGCGGTCCGGTGGTTCAATTGCGCGACACGACCGGCCGCATCGAGGTCGACGACGATCCGGATCCGGCGATCTTCTACAGCGGTCCTTTGATCGTGCTGGTGGATCGGTTCAGCGCATCGGCGTCCGAGATCTTTGCCGGCGCCATCCAGGATTACGGCCGCGGCCTCATCGTCGGACAACAAACGTACGGCAAGGGCACGGTGCAGAACGCCCACCCGCTCAACTATACGATCTTCGGCCGCAAACCCGAGCTCGGCCAGCTCAATGTGACCATCGGCAAGTACTACCGCATTACGGGCGAGAGCACCCAGGATCGGGGCGTCACCCCGGACATTGCGCTGCCCTCGCTGATCGATGCCAATGAAGTCGGCGAAAGCACCCGCGATCGCGCACTGCCGTGGGATCACATTGAACCGGCCACTTTCAAGGTCGAGGGCGATCTGAAGCCGGCCGCCGCGACGCTGGAAAAATTGCATGAGGAGCGCACCGCCGACAGCGCAGACTTCAAATACCTGCACGACGATATCGCCGCGGTCGAGGCGATGCGCAATCAGAAGACCTTGTCGCTCAACCTGAAGACCCGCGAGGCGGAGCGCAAGCGGCAGGATAGCGATCGGCTGGCCCGTGAGAATGCCTGGCGCGCGGCGCGCAATGTGCCGCCGGCGAAGTCGCTGGAGGACATCAAGGACGACGCCGCGGCGGGCATCATTCTTGACGAGGCCGCGCAGGTTGCGGCGGATCTAGCGGTGGTGTCGGTGCACAAGGTCGGCGGCCCCACGCAGGCGCGGCGCACCGACCTGCATTAGCGGCTGGCTAGCGCAGCAGCAGCGTGTACAGGTCCCAATAGTCCTCGGCGAGGACGTTCCAGTTCGCCGGTGCGGTGTCCGCGCTCGCCGCCGTGAGCGAGTCGGCGGTTGGCACGGTATCGGCCGCGTTTCGGTACTCGCAGGTGGCGCGCAGGCGCTCCAGCTTGACTCTCACCGCGGCGGTGATCTGCTTGTGATTGGCGATTGCGGCCTGCGCCTTCTGTACGCTCTGCATGTAGCCCTCGCAGTCAGCGCGCGACCCAAAGCCCATCTCGTGGACGCGCCGCGCCACGGCCTCCTTGGCCCGCGCCGCAAGACCGTACGCGTCCACCTGCTCGCACAGCGATTCTGCGTAGCTGATGATGGCAAGATTGATATTGCGGCGCGCACCCAGCGAGATCCCCGGAAAGTCGCTCAGCGCCTCGTTGCTGATCGCGCTACGCTCGGCGTGCAGATCTCCGACCGCCGCATCGGCGAGCACGACCCGATGGCGCAGCGCCTCGAGCGACTTCTGGAGCCGGCGGCGGGCGAAATAATGCCAAAATGCGGACAGGCGCTGCAGCTCGCCCTGCACCACGCTCAGCCGCTCGCGCTGCAGATCGGCATCGGTCGCGGCGGTCTGCAGGCGCTGGTCCACATCGGCCAGCCGAGCGTTCTTCGCCGCCTCGCAATCGGCCATGTGCTTCGCCGTCTCGCGCTGGTCCTGCTGGCGCGTCAGATCGGTGGCGAAACCTGAGAGCTGCTGATGGCAGAGCTTCCAAAGGCCGCGCAGTTGGTAGAACACGAGGGCGCCGAAGCCGGTGCGCGGATCGGCGAGCAGCTCGCCGAGCCCATCCAGCTGCTCCTGGACCCGGATGGTCGCTCCTTCCTGCTGTTTCAGCCGATCGCGCAACAGGTGGAATTCGTCCTTGAGATCCGCGTAGGCCTTTTTCAGGCCCGCACGATTCTGGAAGAGCTGCATCAGCCGCTCTTCGTCGGCGCTCACACCGCCCCCGTCCGAGCCGACCTTGAGAAAACTCAGCTTGTCGATCAAAGTCCCGCCTCGAGTTTTAAGTAAACTTGCGGGACATCAAGGGGGTTCAACCCACTAAAAGCGATGCCCCCGCTCGGCACAGTATTCCAGCCATTTATTTAACAGCATGTTGCGGGCCCAGCGCTGATCCAGTTCACGCTTGAGTCCAGACTGCAGCTGCGCGAGCTGAGGATGGCGCTGGAAGCCGCGAAAGCTTCGAACCTCCGCGAGCCGCGCGTCGTGATACACGCACACTTCCAAATCCGGGTCGCGTATGCACGCGGCCCCGACTCCGAATTCATACGTGAGGCGCAACACACTCGTGTAGCGGGCCAGTTCCAGCGGTGTGAGATGGAGATCACAGTCCGAGCCGACCTTGGACACGCAGCGTGCATTGACCGCGCGCAGATCGCTCACCAGCCAGCCGAGCCGGACGAAATTGCTCTCGTAGAGCGTCATCAAGCTGACGAAGCTGCCGGGCTTGGCCCGCCACGACGCCCTGCACCATTGATCCGCAATCATGTTTCGACTATACCATGCAGCGGCGAGTTGTCAGGGCCGCAGCCGCCGCTCGATGCCCGTGCGATCGAGAATTCTGCTCGATATTTCTTCTATGGAGCATTCTGTCGCGTCGATCACCGGAATGCCGTGGCGCTCGAACAGGGACTCGGCCGCGCGCACTTCGAAGGCGACCTGCTGCGGCGATGCATAGCGGCTGTCGGGGCGCCGCTCGTTGCGAATCTGTTGCAGACGGTCGGGCTTGATCGTCAGCCCGAACAGCTTGCGCGAATGCTGCTCGAGTCCGCGCGGCAGCTTTCTCGACTCCAAATCATCCTCCGTCAGCGGATAGTTGGCCGCGAAGATGCCGTATTGCATCGCCAGATAGAGACAGGTGGGCGTCTTGCCGGAGCGCGACACGCCGATCAGGATGACGTCGGCGCGTTCGTAATCGCGAACCACCGATCCGTCGTCGTTGGCGAGCGCGAAATTGGTGGCGTCGATGCGCATCGCATAGGAGTGGGTGTCCGCATTGCGATGAGTCCGGCTCATCGCATGGGAAGATTGCGTATTGAGCTCGTTCTCGAGCGGTGCCAGGAAAGGGTCGAAAAAGTCCAGGAAAAATCCGCTGCTGCCGCGAACCACGTTGCGCACATCCTCCTGGACCAGGGTGCTGAAAATGATCGGCCGCACGCCCTCGTGCTTGCCGACCAGGTCGATTTTGCGGACCGCCTCCATCGCCTTGTCAACGGTGGAGATAAATGGCACAGTCACCTGGCGAAATTCTATACCGTCAAACTGTGTCATAAGGCTGTGGCCCATCGTCTCTGCAGTGATGCCCGTCTGGTCCGATACAAAAAACACGGTTCGTTTGATCACGGTAGTTCCATTTGTCGGCGCGTCGCTGGCGTCAAAGTGTTTCACTTTACGAATCGTCGGACAAGCGAAGAGTCATGATTCCCTACATCATTCCGTTTGAGAAGCTGAAGAACAAGGACGTCGATCTGGTCGGGGGTAAAAACGCCTCGATCGGCGAGATGATTTCCGGTCTCGCGAGCCTGGGGGTGTCGGTGCCGGGTGGATTTGCGACCACCGCGCATGCGTACCGCGATTTTCTGGCGCAGGGCGGACTGGATGAGCGCATTCGCGCCGCCCTCGCCTCCCTCGATGTGGACGATGTGGAGCGGCTCGCCGTCGTCGGCAGACAGATCCGCGGCTGGATTCTCGCCACTCCCTTTCCGGGCAGGCTGCAGGATGAAGTGCTCGAGGCTTGGCGCCAAATGGGCAGCGGCGAGGAATTCGCCGTCGCCGTGCGCTCCTCGGCAACCGCAGAGGATCTTCCGGAAGCTTCATTCGCCGGCCAGCAGGAAACCTTCCTGAACGTGCGCGGCGAAGAGCACCTGCTGAGCTGCATGCACGAGGTCTATGCCTCTCTTTTCAACGACCGCGCGATTGCTTATCGCGTGCACAGCAATTTCGATCACAACGCCGTGGCCCTGTCGGTCGGCGTGCAGCACATGGTGCGCAGCGATCTGGGCGCCGCAGGCGTCATGTTCACGCTCGATACGGACTCGGGCTTTCGCGAGGTGGTCTTCATCACCTCCTCGTACGGTCTCGGGGAGACCGTCGTGCAGGGCGCGGTCAATCCGGACGAGTTCTACGTCTATAAGCCCGCGCTTCGCGCCGGCCGCCGTTCGGTGCTGCGCAAGAATCTGGGGCAGAAGGCCATCAAGATGATATACGGCGCGCACGGCGGACCGGAGCGGGTCCGCACCGTCGACGTTGCGCCCGCGGACCGCCAGCGGTTTTCGCTCGACGAGGCGGACGTCGTGTCATTGGCGAAGCAAGCCCTGGTCATCGAGGAGCACTACGGCACGCCGATGGATATCGAATGGGGCAAGGACGGCGACACCGGTATGCTGTACATCTTGCAGGCGCGGCCGGAAACGGTGCAAAGCCGCGCCGGGCGTTCGATCCAGCGCTTCACCCTCAAGTCCCGCTCCACCCTGCTCGTCAGCGGGCGCAGCATCGGCCAGCGCATTGGAGCCGGTCATGCGCGCGTCATCAGAGACGTCAGGGAAATGTCCCGCGTACGGGCGGGCGATGTGTTGGTTGCCGACATGACGGATCCGGATTGGGAGCCCGTGATGAAGCGCGCCGCCGCCATCGTCACCAATCGGGGCGGCCGCACCTGCCATGCCGCCATCATCGCGCGCGAACTCGGCATTCCGGCGGTGGTCGGCTGCGTCACCGCCACCAGCGTGATTCGCGAAAACCAGGCGGTGACCGTCTCCTGCGCCGAAGGGGACACCGGACATGTGTACGACGGCATGCTGGAATACGATCAGCGCAACATAGAATTGGACTCGCTGCCCGAGATCCCCGTCAAGATCATGATGAACATCGGCAATCCCGACCGGGCGTTCGATTTCGCCGGCATACCGAACAAGGGCGTCGGTCTGGCGCGGCTAGAATTCATCATCAATCGCATGATCGGCGTGCATCCGCGCGCCCTGCTGGAATTCGACAAGCAAAGCCCGGAGCTCAAGGAGACGATTGCTCAGCAGATTGCCGGCTATCCGGACCCGGTCAGCTTTTATGTCGACAAACTGGCGGAAGGCATCGCACAGATCGCCGCCGCGTTTGCGCCCGAGCCGGTCATTGTGCGTCTTTCGGATTTTAAATCGAACGAGTATGCGAATCTGATCGGCGGCAAGCACTACGAGCCGCACGAGGAAAACCCGATGCTCGGCTTTCGCGGCGCCGCACGCTACATCGACAAAGCCTTCAGACCCTGCTTCGAGCTCGAATGCCGCGCGATCAAGCGCGTGCGCGATGAGATGGGCCTCGACAACTTGCAGGTGATGGTACCCTTCGTGCGCACGCTGCTCGAAGCGAGAACGGTGACCCAGCTGCTCGCCGACAACGGACTAAAGCGCGGCGACAATGGCCTGCAGCACATCATGATGTGCGAATTGCCGACCAACGCCGTGCTCGCCGACCGGTATCTCGAATATTTCGACGGCATGTCGATCGGCTCGAACGACATGACGCAGCTCACCCTGGGCCTCGACCGCGATTCCGGCGTGGTCGCGAAACTATTCGACGAGCGCGACGAGGCCGTCAAGGCGCTGATGTCTCTTGCGATCAAGGCGTGCAAGGCGCAGGGCAAATATGTGGGCATCTGCGGCCAGGGCCCCTCCGATCACCCGGAGCTTGCCCGCTGGCTGGTCGATCAGGGCATCGACAGCCTGTCCTTGAATCCGGATACGGTGGTGGAAACCTGGATGTTTCTCGCGGGCGACCGCCCCGCTTGACGGGGCGGCGGACCCGCATTTAGAACGGACGCAGCAGCCGCTCGCGGTAGAACTGCAGCTCGCGTATCGACTCGCGCACGTCGTCCAGGGCGAGATGCGTCGAGTTCTTCTGAAATGCCTGCGCGACCTGCGGCGCCCAGCGCTGCGCCAATTCCTTGAGGGTGCTCACGTCCAGGTTGCGGTAGTGAAAAAAGCGCTCGAGCGCCGGCATGTGGCGAGCCAGGAAGCGCCGATCCTGGCAGATGCTGTTGCCGCACATGGGCGAACGTCGCGGTTCGGCCCATGATTCGAGAAATGCGAGAGTTTCGCGTTCGGCGGCGGCGGCGTCGATGCGGCTCGCCAGAACCCGGGCGGTCAATCCCGAGCCGCCGTGCTGTTTGCGGTTCCAGTCGTCCATCGCGGCGAGCACCGCCTCGCTCTGGTGCACGGCGAACACCGGACCTTCGGCGAGCACCGTCAGATGTTTGTCGGTTACGATCGTGGCAATTTCGATGATGAAGTCGGTGTCCGGCTGCAGGCCGGTCATCTCAAGATCGATCCAGACTAGATTCTCGGGAGATTTCATCGTGTCTTTGAGCGAGCAAAACCACATGGTAGCAGAGCGGCGGCATTGAAAGAGCAGCGCGGCAGCGGCATCGTGCTCGCGAGCTACGGCCGGGGCGTGTTGGTGCAGTCGCAGGCGACCACCCTGCACTGCGCATTGAAGGGGCGCAAACAGCGGATCGTGTGCGGCGATCGCATCAGCTGGGCGAGTGCGCCCTCGGGCGGCGGCCCGACGATCGAAACGATCGAGCCGCGCCGCAATCTGGTCGAGCGCATAGACGCACGCGGCCGCGCCGAGCCGGTCGCCGCCAACATCGACCGGATGGCCGTGGTGGTCGCGCCTGAACCGGCCCCCGACTGGTTCCTGGTCGACCGCTATTGGGCCGGCGCGCACATCAAGGACATCGCGGCGATGCTGATCGTCAACAAATTCGACGTCGGCACCGACGCGATTCAAGCCGAATTGGCCACGTATCGCGCCCTCGGCCTGTGCTGCCGCGAAGTGGCGTCGCTCACGGGTGAGGGAATCGCCGACCTGCGCGCCGCCCTTGCCGGCGGCGCCACGCTGCTGGTCGGGCAATCGGGCGTCGGCAAGTCCTCGATCGTCAATGCGCTCGCGCCGGCGGCCGCGGCACAGACCGCGGAGCTGACGCGCGACGCCGAGGGCCGGCACACCACGACGACTGCGCGATGGTACCGCCTGGGGCCTGGGGCGGACTCGGCCGTCATCGACGCGCCGGGGGTGCGCGATTTCGCCCCTCCCGCCAGCATCGTGCGCGCCGCGGAGCGCGGTTTTGTCGAGATCCACGAGTTCGGCGCCAATTGCCGCTTCAAGGACTGCCGCCACATGGAGGAGCCCGGTTGTGCGGTGCGCGACGCGGTCTCGACGGAGCAAATTGCGGCGCGGCGCTACGAAAGCTACCGGCGGCTGTGTCGCCTGTATGAGAAACTGACGCCCTGAGCCGAGGGCGCGTCAGGAGACGTTGGTGCGGCCGGCCAGTGCGTGAGCCAGGGTGCCGCCATCGACGTATTCGAGCTCCCCGCCCACGGGCACGCCGTGCGCAATTCTCGACGCCTTGAGCCCCATGCGCAGCGCCAGATCTCCCAGATAATGCGCAGTCGCCTCGCCCTCCACGGTGGGATTGGTGGCGAGAATCACTTCGCGCACTTCTCCATCGCCGAGCAGCCGCTCGAACTCGTCCAATCCGAGTTCTGCCGGTCCTATTCCATCCAGCGGCGAGAGATGTCCCATCAGCACGAAGTAGCGGCCGCGGAATCCGCCCGACTGCTCGATGGCGACGACGTCCGCAGGCGATTCGACCACGCAGAGCTGCGCGACGTCGCGCTGCGTCGAAGCGCAGATGCTGCAGAGTTCGCTCTCCGTGAGCATGCGGCAGCGCTTGCAGTGGCCGACGTGCAGGAGCGCCTCGGCCAGCGCTTGACTGAGCGCCCGTCCGCCGTCGCGGTCGCGCTCCAGCAAATAGAAGGCCATGCGCTGTGCCGATTTCGGGCCGACGCCCGGCAGGCAGCGCAGCGAGTCGATCAGCCGAGCGAGAGCGGGCGTGTACTTCACCGACGGACTGCGGTCAAAACGGCAGCTTCATGCCTGGCGGCAGATTCATTCCCGACATGAGTCCCGCATACTTCTCCTGGCTGCGCGCGGCTATTTTGCGCACCGCATCGTTGACGGCCGCGACCACCAGGTCCTCGAGCAGCCCCAAATCTTCGCCGATGAGTTTCGGCTCGATCGTCACTTTCTTCGCTTCGTGGCGTCCGTTCAATACGATTTTCACCATGCCGGCACCGGACTCCCCGGTCACCTCGAGATCCGCGAGCTCCGCCTGAGCCTTCTGCATGGTCTCCTGCATCTGCTGAGCTTGGCGCATCAGATTTCCCAGTCCGCCCTTCATCATGATCGATGTCTCCTGAAATGTTAGTTCGTCGGCTTCACCGAAGCGGCATCCACCTCGGCTCCAAAGCGCTCCCTCAAACCCTTGACTGCGGGATCCTCCTCGAAGGCGGCCGCAGCCTGCAGGGCCCTGTCCTGCTCCGCCATGACGCGCTGCCGCGCGGGGGTGGTCAAGCCTGTGGCAGCGACTTCATAAACGATGCGAGTGTCGCGGCCCAGATACTTGGTCAGGCATTGCACGAGCTTCTCCTCGATGGAGCGAGTACGCCGCTCCGCCACCGAGGCATCGAGCCGCAGCTGCAGCACGTCGCCTTCGAATGAGGCCGGAACACAGTTCAGCGCAAATTGCCGCACCATACCGCTCAAATTCGCCGCGTCAACCACGGCCGGCCAGGTGTGCGCGTCGATCAATAGCCGAGCCGCCGCCACGGGCGGCATGGGCGGCGCGGCGGAAGCCACCGGCACGGCGGGCGCTGCTGGCGCGGCAGACCCGGCACGCGCGGCGGGCGCCACCGGCGCGGCGGGCGCCACCGGCGCGGCGGGCGCCACCGGCGCGGCGGGCGGCCGCAGCTCCTGCCCGAGTGCGCCGGCGGAGGCGGTGCTCGCCGCCCCGGCCGCCGTATCGGGGCGAAAGGCCAGCATCCTCAGCAGGGTCATCTCAAATCCAAGCCTCGGTTCCGGAGTCATGGGCAAATCGCGCCGGCCGGCGAGCGCCATCTGATAGTAGAGCTGCACATCCTCGGCCGCCATGGCGGCGCCCAAACGGACCAACGATTGCGCATCAAACTCCTCATCCTGCTGCGCCAGTTCGGGCACGATCTGCACGATCGCGATGCGCTGCAGGAGCGCCGCCAGATCGACCAGCGCGCGGTCATAGTCGGGGGCGTCGCGATCCAGCTCCCGCGCTTGCGCGAGCAATGCGGGTCCGTCCGCGCGCGACAAGGCCTCGACGATTCGCATCACGTGGCCGCGATCGATGGTGCCCAGCATTGACCGCGCATTCGCCTCGGACAGCGCACCGCCGCCGAAGGCGATCAACTGATCAAGCAGACTCAGGCCATCGCGCATGCTCCCGTCGGCGGCGCGCGCGAGCAGCGCGAGCGCAGCCGGCTCGTACTCTAGGTTCTCTTGCGCCGCGATGAACTTCAGGCGCTCGCCGATGAGGCTTGCCGACAGGCGTTTGAGGCTGAACTGCAGGCAGCGCGACAGCACGGTGACCGGCAGCTTCTGCGGGTCGGTGGTCGCCAGCAGGAATTTGACGTGCGGCGGCGGCTCCTCGAGCGTTTTCAGCAGGGCGTTGAACGAATGATTCGACAGCATGTGCACTTCATCGATGAGGTACACCTTGTAGCGCCCGCGAGTCGGCGCGTACTGCACGTTGTCCAACAATTCACGGGTATCGTCGACCTTGGTGCGCGATGCCGCGTCGACCTCGATCAAATCGACGAAGCGTCCCTCGTCGATTTCTCGACAGGCGGCGCAGATGCCGCAGGGATTCGAACTGACGCCGGTTTCGCAGTTGAGCGACTTCGCAAGGATGCGCGCCACCGTCGTCTTGCCGACCCCGCGAGTGCCGGTGAACAGGAAGGCATGATGGACTTTGCCGCTGTCGAGGGCATTACTCAACGCGCGCAGCACGTGCTCCTGCCCGACCATCTCGGCGAAGCGCTTGGGGCGCCATTTGCGCGCTAATACGATATAGCTCATGCGATCAGTTTAGCCGTAAGCGGACGGGCACGCGTGACAAGGAGGCGGCGGCCCGCGCCAGCAGGACTTCGGCGCCCGACTTAAAGCCTCTACCGCTGCTCCCTTCCGGGCCTGACGGGGTTCGTGGCCAGTCGTCGCGAAGATGCAAACGCGAGCCGCCATAGACTCATGGCGGTTGTTGGCGGAGAGGGAGGGATTCGAACCCTCGAACACCTTTTGGGATGTTACTCACTTTCCAGGCGAGCGCCTTCGACCACTCGGCCACCTCTCCACTCGAACCCAAAACCGGACCACAGCGGGCCCGCAAGCGTACCGGAGGCGGCCCAGACGATCAAATCTGCGCGCGCCGCCGCCCCGGCCGGACCAAGTGGCGCGAGAGCGCTGCCCGCGACCCCGGTCAACCGCTGCTCGCCGCCTTGTTGGGCGGCGCAGGCTTATAGCGGGGCGGCGTATCCAGACAGGCGTCGTGCGGGCCCGGCGGCGGTGGGGTGAGCTCCACCGCGGGAATGGCGAGCGCACCCTGCGTATTCGGCGTTTCCAGTCCGGTCGGGACCTTCAGCGGCGCCATCTGCGCGGCCCGCTGATATTCCTGCGGCCGATGGCACTCGGCCACCCCGCCACGGAACATATGACATCCGCTCATGAGCGCTGCCGCGGCAAACATCAAAATAGCTCGGTAACGACTCATGCTGCTTGATCCTCAAGTGTAATTCCCGCCGCCCGCATTGCCCGCAGAACCGTCTCATGATGCGCGGGGGACAATTCGACCAGTGGCAAGCGTATTGCGTTCCCCATGAGGCCCATTCTCGCAACCGCCCACTTCACGGGAATGGGGCTCGCCTCCACGAACAGATCCCTGTGCAAGGGCTGCAGATCGGCATCGATGGCTCGCGCTGCCGCCAGATCCCCGCGCAGTGCGGCCATGCAGGCCTCGTGCATGCGACGCGGAGCAACATTGGCCGACACCGAGATGACCCCCCGGGCGCCGGCCGCCATCCAATCGATGGCGGTGGCATCGTCCCCGGACAGTACCGTAAACTCCGCAGGGCATGCCCCCAGCAGCTCGCGCACTCGATTCAAGTGCGCGCTTGCGTCCTTGACTGCCGCGATTCTCGGATGCCTAGCGAGCCGCGCGATGGTGGCCGGCAACAAGTCCACCGCGGTGCGGCTCGGCACGTTGTAAAGAATGATCGGTACCGCTGAGGCGTCGGCGGCCGCCATGAAGTGTCTGTAAAGGCCCTCCTGGGGCGGTTTATTGTAGTAAGGAGTCACCAGCATGACGGCGTCGACGCCCAACTGCGACAGCAAACGCGTACGCGCCACGGTGCTCGACGTCGCATGAGTGCCGGCGCCGACGATAATCTTCAGCCTTCCGCTGCAGCGTGTCACCGCCCGGCAGGTCAACTCCTCGATTTCATCGAGCGTCAGCGCGGGCGACTCGCCTGTCGTGCCGGCGATCACGATGCCGTCGGTACCTTCGCGCAAGTGGAAATCGAGCACGCGCTCCCACGCCGGCCAGTCCAGGCCGCCATCGGCAGTCATCGGCGTGACTATAGCAACCAGGCTTCCGCGAAACATTCAAGTGGCTCCGAGAACGCAATAATCGCTACCTTAAGTGGCGGACATGCACCCTGGCAAGCGCCCATCCGGTAGAATTTGCACCGATGAAACAACATATCGTGATTTGCGCGGTCGGCGGCGACCGCGTCGGCATGGTCCACGAGCTCTCCAAGGCCGTTGCCGACTGCGGAGGAAGCATAAGCGAAAGCCGCATGACCTCGCTGGGCAATGAGTTTGCGATGCTGCTGCTGGTGAACGGGAACTGGCACACGCTGGCGAAACTCGAGGGTGAATTCAAGAAGCTGGCAGATGCCACCGGAATGAACATCCAGCTGCGGCGTACCGAGGAGCGGGCCGCACGCAACGACATGCTGCCCTACTCCATCGACGTCGTGTGCCTCGACCAGACCGGCATCGTCGCTGGGCTTTCCGGCTTTTTCTCGCAGCGCGGGGTCGACATCGCCGAGTTGTCCACACGCTCTTATGCGGCTGCGCACACCGGAGCGCCGATGTTTTCAGTGCAGATGATCGTGAACGTCCCGAGCCGCCTGCACATCGGGGTGTTGCGGGAGGAATTCATGGACTTCTGCGATCACTTGAATTTGGACGCCATTTTCGAACCCGTGAAGAACTGAGCCGGATACTACGCATACTATGAGCCCAGGCACATGAGCAAGATTGCAGTCGGCAAGCAGGCGCCGTCCTTCACATTGCAGGGCACGGGCGGCTCGTGGTCGCTGAAAGATGCCGGCGGCGGCAGCGTGGTTGTTTACTTCTACCCGCGCGACAACACGCCGGGATGCACTCAGGAGGGGCAGAGCTTTGCCGAGGCGCATGCGCAATTCAAGAAATGCAATGCGCTGATCGTCGGCATCTCGCCGGACACCGTGCAGAGCCATGAAAAATTCAAGCACAAGATGGGCTTCCCATTCGACCTGCTGAGCGACCCCGATCAAAAGGTGTGCAAATTGTACGATGTGATTCGAGAGAAGAGCATGTACGGCAAGAAGTACATGGGCGTGGAACGCAGCACGTTTCTGATCGATGCGCGGGGAGTGCTGCGCCAGGAATGGCGCAAAGTGAAGGTGAACGGGCACGCCGAGGCGGTTCTCGCGGCGGTGAAGGCCCTGTGACCGGCACATTGCGGCCGTTTACAGCCCCTGTCGCCAAGGGGCGCCAGGCCAGGCAGGAGCAGCGGCGCATTTTCGTGCTCGACACGAACGTCCTCATGCACGACCCGACTGCGATCTTTCGCTTCGAAGAGCACGACATCTACATACCGATGACCGTGCTCGAAGAGCTGGACGCCGGCAAAAAGGGCCTGTCCGAGTCCGCCCGGAACGTCCGCCAGGTCAGCCGCTTTCTCGACGAACTGATGCGCAACGCGACGAAGAAGCAGATCGATCGCGGGCTTTCGCTGCCGGCCGCGGTGCCGATCAATCACGGAAAACGCCCGCCCGTCGGCCGCCTGTTCTTTCAGACCCAGCTGCTGGAGTCCGCGCTGCCGGACGGCCTGCCCGGGCACGGCGCCGACAACGCCATTCTGGCCGACACCCTGGCATTGCAGCAGAAATTCCCGACCACCCGGGTGACCCTGGTGTCGAAGGACATCAATCTGCGCATCAAAGCGGCGATCGTCGGCGTGCAGGCCGAGGATTATTCGAGCGACAAGACCATCGAGGATGCGGATCTGCTGATCAGCGGCGTGCAGCGGTTGCCGCCCAATTTCTGGGAGAAACACGGCAAGGGCATGGAGTCCTGGCAGCAGCAAAGCCGGACCTTCTATCGGGTCCGCGGACCGCTGGTGCGCGAGTGGCAGACCAATCAATTCGTGTACGATCCGGGCGAAAACGGCGTTGAGGCGATAGTTCGCAAGCTCGAGGGCGAGTCGGCCATTCTCGAGCTCACGATTGATTATCGCACCGAGCGCAACAATGTCTGGGGCGTGAGCTCACGCAATCGCGAACAGAATCTCGCGCTGAACCTGCTGATGGATCCGGAAATCGACTTCGTAACGGTTTTGGGTCCCGCCGGCACCGGCAAGACCCTGCTGACGCTGGCCGCCGGTCTCGCGCAAACCTTGGACCACAATCGCTTCAGCGAAATCATCATGACGCGAGTGACGATTCCGTTGGGCGAGGACATCGGCTTCCTGCCGGGCACCGAGGAGGAAAAGATGGAGCCCTGGATGGGTGCTCTGATGGACAACCTGGAAGTGCTCACGCAGAGCCAGTCCGGAGGAACCTGGGGACGCGGGGCCACCACCGATCTGCTGCGCCATCGCATCAAGATCAGGTCGCTGAATTTCATGCGCGGCCGCACATTCCTGAATCGCTTCATCATCATCGATGAGGCGCAGAACCTGACGCCCAAGCAGATGAAGGCGCTGGTAACGCGCGCCGGTCCGGGCACCAAGATGATCTGTCTGGGCAACATCGCGCAGATCGACACGCCGTATCTCACCGAGACCACGACCGGGCTGACTTATGTCGTCAATCGATTCCACGGATGGACGTATTCGGGACATATTACGCTGGTGCGCGGCGAGCGTTCGCGTCTGGCAGACTATGCGTCTGAAGTGCTTTGAAATGACCCCCACGGGGGCATTCGCCGCACGGATGGGCGAACTTTGAGGTGCCTCGGGCACTCCAAGGGTGTTTACGGAGGCTGAATGAGGCTCTTGAAATCGTTGGCCGTCTTTGGCGCCGCAGCCGCGCTTACGGCGGGCGCGTGCCTCAGCGTCGCCTGGGCGGCCGGGCCGAGCGCCGCCGAACAGGAGCTGCCGGACCTCGGAAGTCCCGCCACCGCTGCGGTATCACTCGAAGAGGAGTACCAAGTCGGCCAGATGTGGGCTCGCCAAATGCGGGCGCAGGGACTCGTTCTGGAGGATCCCGAGGTCAGCGATTACATCCAAGAAATCGGACACAGCCTCTCGAGCCACGCCGAAGAAGGCCAGCATCAATTCAATTACTTCGTGGTGAAAGACCCCGTCATCAACGCCTTCGCAATGCCCGGCGGGTTCATCGCCATCAACAGCGGACTGATGCTGGCGACGCGCAACGAGAACGAACTTGCCGGCGTCATGGCGCACGAGACGGCGCACGTCACCCAGCGGCACCTGGTGCGCGGCATGATCGATCAAACGCATGCCGGCCTGGTGTCGACGGCGGCGATGCTCGCCGCCATTCTGCTGGGGGCGACGGCAGGCCGCGGCGACCCCGGTGCGATGGAAGGGGCCATCCTGGCCACCCAGAGCGCGGCCATTCAGCATCAAATCAACTACACGCGCACTCAGGAGTTCGAGGCCGACCGGATCGGCATCGGCACGATGGCGAGTGCCGGCTACGATCCTCTGGGCATGGCGACCATGTTCGAGGAGCTCAACCGCAATACGCCTGATCCGAGCCGCGTGAAGGCGATCGAGTTCTTGATCGACCACCCGCTCTCGGCGGAGCGCATCGCCGAGGCTCGCAATCGGGCGGCGCAGATCGGCCGCATCTACCATGCGGATTCGCTGACCTACAAGCTGATGCGCGAGCGCCTCAGATCCCTGGTCGGCAACCCGCAAGTGGCGCGCGATTATTACGCGAGTCTTTTGAAAAATGGCGCCGGTATGAACATCGAGGACCGCTACGGAAGGGCGGTCGCCGACATCAACGCGCGCGATCCCGCCGCCGCCATTCCCGACCTGCAGGCGTTGCTGATCGAATACCCGAAGGTGACGCAATTCTACGGTGCGTTGGGGCAGGCTTACCTGGCGAACGGTCAGCTCAAAGAATCGCAGGCGGTGCTCGACAAGGCGATTTCTCTGTTTCCGCGCAATGCCCCGCTTACGATCCGGCTGGCGGATACATTGATGCACGAGGGCGACAACAAGCGCGCGCAGCTGATCCTGGACGATCTGTTCAATCAGGTCCAGCCGACGCCCAACCAGGCCAAGTTGATCGCGAAAGCCGCGAATGCGGCGGGCAATATCGCCGACTCTTACTACTACATGGCCGACTACTACCTCATGAACGGCGATCTCGTGATGGCCTCGAATCAGCTGCAGCTCGGTTTGGGGCTGCCGGATTTGAACCCCATACAGCGCGCCCGCATCAGTGCGATGCTCGAAGAAGTGCGTGCAGCCATGCCGAAAAATCGCAAGAATACGGTCGCGGGCGACAATGAGGGCGGTAGCGGTCGCCATTGACCCGGCTGTTTTTCGTATCACCGGCGGGCGGCGCGAGGTCGGTGCTGCCTTTATCGACGGGAGAGCAATAAGAACATGGTCAAGGAAGGGTATGCGCGCGCGGCTCACACGGTTCGTGCGATTCTCGTCATCGTGGTCGCGGGAGCCCTGGGCGCCTGCGTCACCCTGCCGCCGAACGCCAAGCGCTCGCCGCAGGATCCCTGGGAATCCTGGAATCGCGGAGTTTATAAATTCAACGATGCCCTGGACCGGGCGGTCGCCAAACCGGTGGCGCGCGCCTATGTGCGCGTGGTGCCCCAGCCCATCCGCACGGGAATCAGCAATTTCTTCGCCAATCTGCACACGCCGACGGTGATGATCAACGATGCGCTGGAGGGAAAATTCCTGGCTGCCGCCAGCGATCTCGGGCGCTTCGTGCTCAACACCACGGTCGGCGTGGGCGGCTTGCTGGATCCGGCGACCTCGGCGGGGCTGGACAAGAACGATGCGGATTTCGGCCTCACTCTTGGTCATTGGGGCGTGCACCCCGGCCCGTTCGTGGAGCTGCCGATCCTCGGCCCTTCGGATGTGCGCGACACGACGGGTAGAGCGGCCGACACGTACACGAATCCGCAGCAGTACGTCAAGAACGCCTGGATAAAGTACGGTCTGTACGTTCCGTATTTTATCGACCGCCGCGCCTCGCTGCTGCCGCTCGACGAGACGCTGAAGAACACCTATGACCCGTACGCCTTCATTCGCGACGCCTATCTGGCGCGCCGCGCTTATCTCATCACGGGCAAGGTAGCCGACGATCAGCCGCTGGTCGACCCCGACGCGGATCTTCCCGCCGCTCCGGCAGCGCCGGGCAAACCCGACTCATCGGGCAAACCCGACTCATCGGACAAACCCGACTCATCGGACAAACCCGACTCATCGGACAAACCCGACTCATCGGAAGCGCCGCCCGAGGAACAGCCGACAACTCCCGCCGAGCCTCCGCAGTAATCGGCACGCACCGGGTGTTGGGCCGCCGCGTCAGCCGGCGGCGAGAAGCTCCTCGATTTCGCTGAGCCGGGCGAGCTGCTGAAGCTGCGACGGCACATTGTCATACCGCAGGGCGCGGTGCGCATCCTGTGCGACGCTCAGCCACTCGATCAAAAGGGCGAGACCGGAGCTGTCGCTGGCCTTGACGCCGGACAGATCGATGACGGTCGCCTCCCCGCGATGGATCGCCTCGCTGCCCACGGGCAACAGCGCACTCACGGTGGTGAATACCAGCGAACCCAAGACGCGCGAACGCTCATCCGCCGATACCTCGAAAGAGGCCGCCTCCTGCGCCGAGTGTTTCAATGGCCGTCACCGCGCGGGACGCCGCCGGCGCGCACGTTGCCTTCCTTCTCGAGCCGAGCGATGACTTCATCCAGACCCTTCTGCTGAATTTCGGCCCCGAAGTCGGTGCGGAAGCTCTTCACGTACGAGATCCCCTCGATGACGACGTCCCAGGCCTTCCAGCCCGTGTCGGTCTTTCGCAGACTGAAATTGACCGGCACTTTCTCGCCCGAGGATTTCTTGACCTCGGTGCGCACGGTCGCCGTGGTATCCGAGGGCTCTCCCCGGTAGGGCAGAATCACGAATCGATCTGCGGTGAAGTTAAGCAGGGCGTTGCCGTAATTCCTGAGCAATGAATGGTAAAACCCATCGACGAAGCGCTTCCGCTGATCCGGCGTGGCCGTGCGCCAAGTCTGGCCCAACACCAGTCTGGCCGCGTATTCACTGTCGAAATTCGGCAGCAACACGTTGGCCACCAACGAATCGAGCTTGGCCGGGTCTTTCGCATACATATCGCGATGCGCGTCGAGTTCGGCGAGCATCCGCTTCGCGGAATCCTCCACCAGCTCCTGCGGACCCAGGGTATTCGGTGCCCCAGTCGGCGCAGTCGCGGCCGGCGCGCTCGAGGCTGTGCCGGGCGCCTGCGCCTGGACTCGCATGCCGGGAATCGCACCGGCAACGACCATCAATCCCAGGGTCAGCGCGAGCCGCGCGTGCAGCCGCGCGTGCAGGCGCCGTTCAGCTGTTCTCATTTCGTTTTCTCCGTGGGCGCCTCACTCGACGCTCCTGAATTCTTGGCAAAGTTCGCGAGCATTTGACCGATCAAACTCTCGAGTACGAACGCAGACTGTGTGAAGTCTATGTGATCCTTGTTCTTGAGATAAGTTTCGGAGCCGCCCGCAGTCAGGCCGATATACTTGCCCCCCAGCAGACCCTGCGTGTAGATGCTCGCATCGCTGTCGACCGGGATCTCATTGTATTTTGAGAGCAAACTCATCGTCACGACCGCTTTGAATTCCTTCTTGTCGAGGTCGATGCGCGACACGCGCCCGATCTCCACTCCCGACATCGAGACCGGCGCACCCACCTTCAAGTCGCCGATATTGTCGAATTTCGCCGTCACCACGTAGTGCGGGGGGCTGGTGAAGTGCAGACCGCTGCTCGTGGTTTGCGTGGTCAGAAAGGCCAATGCGGCGAAGCCGAGCAACACAAAGGTTCCCGTTCCCAAATTCAACGTACTCGAACTGCGCATAGGAATGCCCTCTAATACAAAAACGCTGCCGTGAGCAGATAGTCCAAGAACAAAATGACGACAGCCGAGGTGACCACCGTTCGCGTGGTCGCACGACCGACGCCCTCCGCGGTAGGCGTCGCAAAATAGCCCTCGTACACGGCGATCAGGCTGCAAGCGACGCCGAACACGCAGCTTTTGACGATGCCTTCGTCTACGTCGCGCAGATCGACCCCGGCGCGCATTTGCGACCAGAAGCTGCCCGAATCCACGCCCATGAGTTGCACGCCCACGAGCTGCGCACCATAGATGCCGATCACGCTGAAGATGGCCGCAAGCATCGGCATGGTGATGACGCCGCCCAAGAAGCGCGGTACGACCACTCGCCGAATCGGGTCCACCGCCATCATTTCCATGGCCGATAATTGGTCGGTGGCACGCATCAACCCGAGCTCCGAGGCGAGCGCGGTGCCGGCGCGCCCGGCAAACAGCAGCGCAGTGATCACCGGCCCCAGCTCTCTGACCAGGCCGATCGCCGACGCTTCACCCAGTGCCTCCGCGGAACCGAAGCGCTCCAGCAGTTGAAAGCCCTGCAGGCCGAGGACCATTCCGACGAACAGTCCGGACAGCATAATGATGACCAGCGACAGCGCTCCGGAGTTGAAGACCTGCCGGACGATCAGATCGAATCGTAGGAGTGCGCGCGGCGAGTAGACGATCAGGCGCAGCAGGAACCGGGTGACGTCACCCAGGCCCTCCAATGATTCGAGGAGAGTTGCCCAAAGCTCTCTGATGAGTGTCAATGGTCCTCGCCGCGCGAGAGGAGCTCGCCGAAATAGTCGGAAGCCGGGTAATGAAACGGCACCGGCCCGTCGGCCAACCCGCCAATGAACTGCCGCACGATGTCCGACGGGAAGCTTTGCAGCTCTTGCGGCGTGCCGCGCGCGACGACCTTGCCGCCCGACAGCAGAAACACCGTGTCGGCCACGCTCGAGATCTGCGGCACGTCGTGCGACACCACGATGCTGGTGAGGCCGAGCGCATCGTTCAAGCGGCGAATCAGGCGCAGGATGACGCCCATCGAGATCGGGTCCAGGCCGACGAAGGGCTCGTCGTAGATCAGGATCTCCGGGTCCATCACGATCGCCCGCGCGAGCGCGACCCGACGCGCCATGCCGCCCGAGAGCTCCGCGGGCATCAGCCCGGCGGCGCCGCGCAGACCGACCGCCTGCAGCTTCGTGAGCACCAGTACGCGGATCAGGCGCTCCGGAAGATCGGTGTGTTCGCGCAGCGGGAAGGCGACGTTTTCAAACACGTCCAGATCCGTGAGCAGCGCGCCGTTCTGGAACAGCATGCCCATGCGCCTGCGCAGCACATACAGCTCCTTGCGGCTGACGGTGCGCATGTCCTGGCCCGCCACCTGGATCGAGCCGCCGTCGGCCGATACCTGGCCGGTGATCAACCGCAGCAGGGTGGTCTTGCCCGTGCCGCTCGGGCCCATGACGGCCGTCACCCGGCCGCGCGCAATATCCATGTCCAAGCCGGAAAGCACCGACCGACTGTTCACGTCATAACGGAGATTACGGATCTCGACGATGGGGGCGGATTGACTCAAAGGATTTGCGTGGCTTTTATCGGGTAGCGCGCCGGCGTTAGCGGCGCGGCCCCTTAAGGGTGGCGAGATTTCAAGCCGCGGAGCTTTCCATCGACGCCTTGTAGGCTCCGCCCGCGGCCAAACCGTTGAGCTTGGCGCGATTGAACAGCGCCTTTTGCCCCATCGCGAAGGCCGTGGGGTTGCCGCCCCATGCGCGCAGGGCATGGTCCTGCAGTGCGCGTCCGTAGCTGAATGTGAGCGCCCAGGGCAGCGGTCCGGCCGCATTCATCAAATTCAAATGCACGGTCGCCTCCGTCGGGCTCTGGCCGCCCGACAGAAAGGCGATGCCCGGTACCGCGGACGGCACGTGGCGCTTCAGCGTCCGCACCGTGGCCTCTGCAACCTGTTCCGCGGCCGCCTTTTGGGCGCACTTCTTGCCCGCGACCACCATGTTCGGCTTGAGCACCATGCCCTCCAGGAAGATGCGGGCGGCGAACAGATGCGAAAATACGGTCTGCAGCACCCCGTTGGTCACCTCCTCGCAGCGCGCCAACGTGTGATCACCGTCCATCAGAACCTCGGGCTCGACGATCGGCACGATACCCGCCTCCTGGCACAACGCCGCATAGCGCGCCAGCGCCTGTGCATTCGCGTCGATCGCATAAGTGGTCGGAATGCCCGCACCGATATCGATCACAGCGCGCCACTTTGCGAATCGGGCACCCAATTTATGGTACTCGGCGAGGCGTTCGCGCAAGCCATCGAGTCCCTCAGTGATCGTTTCGCCGGGAAATCCGGCCAAGGGCTTCGCCCCGGTGTCGACCTTGATGCCCGGTATCATGCCGTGCTGGCTCAGATACCCCGGGAAGGGCTGACCGTCCTTGGTCTTCTGGCGCAGCGTTTCGTCGTACAAAATGACGCCGCTGACGAATTCGCTGACCCCCGGCGTGGTGAACAGCATCTCGCGGTACGAGCGGCGGTTCTCCTCCGTCGATTCCAGCTTGATGCCGCCGAATCGCTTGGCAATGGTGCCGGTGCTCTCGTCGGCGGCCAAAATACCCCGGTGTTTCGCGACTAATGCATGCGCCGTGGCGGCTAGCTCTGAAGTGTTCATGACTGACCGGTCTCTCTCATTGATTACTGACGAGAATGTCCGCTAAGGATAACAAAACAAAACCGCGCTGCCTTCGAGTCGGGGGTGGACCTTGGTCTCAAATAGGACTAAACTTGTCCCAGATGCAGGAGGGCCCGAGGAAGGTATTTGAGCATGTTGCGAATGGGCAAATTGACCGACTACGCAACCGTGGTATTGGCGAGTTTAGCGCAAGACCCGACGCGGCGTCGCGCCGCCGCTGAACTCGCCGAGCGCACGCGCCTCAGCCAGCCCACCGTCAGCAAGGTTCTGAAGGGCCTGCAGCGCGCCGGCATGGTCATTTCCTCGCGCGGTTCACAGGGCGGTTATCGGCTCGCGCGCGATCCGGAGCTCATTACCGCAGCGCAAATTCTCGATGTGTTCGAAGGACCCATCGCCATCACCGAATGCAGCGGCGCCTCGAGCCAGTGCGGCATCGAGCGCCTGTGCCGCGTCGGCGGCGCGTGGCAGCGCATCAACGCCGCCATTCGGCGCGCATTGGAAGACGTGACGCTGCAGCAGCTTGCCGGACTCGATTCGCCGGTTGCGCGCGTACCGATCCTGGCGCTGGACATTCGCCGCCCCGCGCCTTGAGCGCCGGCGCGACGGACCAATCGAATCGCGGCGTAACGCAACGGATATTCAAATCGTGTCAAGCAAATCACAAGACGTCGAAGCACTCATCGGCCAGAAATATCGCCACGGCTTCGTCACGGACATCGAATCGGACAGCTTGCCGCCCGGGCTCGACGAGGGCGTGGTGCGCGCGATATCGCTGAAGAAAAAGGAGCCGCAGTTCCTGCTCGATTGGCGTCTGAAGGCGTTTCGGCACTGGCAGACCATGCAGGAGCCGGCTTGGGCGCGCGTGCACTACAAGCCGATCGACTATCAGGACATTTCCTATTACTCCGCGCCGCGCGCGCCGCTCAACGCGCCGAAAAGCATCGATGAGGTGGATCCGAAACTGCTCGCCACCTATGCGAAGTTGGGCATACCGCTGCACGAGCGCGCGCGCCTCGCAGGAGTCGCCGTCGATGCCGTGTTCGACAGCGTATCGGTGGCCACGACCTTCAAGGAAAAGCTGGGCAAGGCAGGGGTTGTCTTCTGCTCGTTCTCGGATGCCGTTCGCGATCATCCGCAGCTCATCGAGCGCTATTTGGGAACGGTAGTGCCCGCGGGGGACAATTTCTTCGCGGCGCTGAATTCGGCCGTGTTCTCCGACGGCTCGTTCGTATACGTGCCGCCCGGCGTGCGCTGCCCGATGGAGCTGTCGACGTACTTCCGGATCAATGCCGCCAAGACCGGGCAATTCGAGCGCACCTTGATCATTGCGGCGGAAGGCGCTTCGGTCAGCTACCTGGAGGGCTGCACCGCCCCGATGCGCGACGAGAACCAGCTGCATGCCGCGGTGGTGGAACTGGTCGCGCTCGATGATGCGCAGATCAAGTATTCGACCGTGCAGAACTGGTATCCGGGGGATGAGCACGGGGTCGGCGGGATCTACAATTTCGTGACCAAGCGCGGCGAGTGCCGCGGCCGCAATTCGAAGATCTCCTGGACGCAGGTCGAGACCGGATCGGCCATCACCTGGAAGTACCCGAGCTGTATCTTGAAAGGCGAGAATTCGGTCGGGGAATTTTACTCCGTGGCGGTGGCGAACAATTATCAGCAGGCCGACACCGGCACCAAGATGATTCACATCGGACGCAATACCAAGAGCACGATCGTCTCCAAGGGAATCTCGGCGGGGCATGCCGAGAATACCTATCGCGGTCTGGTGAAGATTTTGCCGAGTGCGGCGGGCGCGCGCAATTTCACTCAATGCGATTCGCTGCTGATGGGCGGCAAATGCGCGGCGCACACATTCCCCTACATGGAAGTGAGGAATCCCACCGCAACCGTCGAGCACGAGGCGAGCACCTCGAAGATCGGCGAGGATCAGCTGTTTTATTGCCTGCAGAGGGGCATCTCGGCGGAAGACGCCGTGAATATGATCGTCAGCGGCTTTTGCAAGGTCGTTTTCAAGGAGCTGCCGATGGAATTCGCGGTGGAGGCCCAAAATCTGCTGAGCGTGAGTTTGGAAGGCGCGGTCGGCTGACCAGGATTGACAGGAAACATGCTGCTTAAAATTTCTGATTTGAGCGCCCGGGTGGCGGGCAAGGCGATCCTCAACGGGATCAACCTCGAGGTCGACGCGGGCGAGGTGCACGCCATCATGGGCCCGAACGGCTCGGGCAAGAGCACCCTCGCCCAGGTATTGGCCGGACGCGAGGATTATGAGGTTACGAGCGGTTCGGCCAGCCTCGAGGGCCGCGATTTGTTGGCCATGGCTCCCGAGGAGCGCGCGCGCGCCGGACTGTTTCTGGGGTTTCAATACCCGGTCGAAATCCCCGGCGTCAACAACGTCTATTTGCTCAAGGCTGCGCTGAACGCCAAGCGCAAGGCTGCGGGCGAACCGGAGGTCGACGCGTACGAGTTTCTGGCGCTGGTCAAGGAAAAGATGAGGCTCATGCAGATGAGCGAGTCCTTCCTCACACGCGGCGTCAACGAGGGCTTCTCAGGCGGGGAAAAGAAGCGAAACGAGGTTCTGCAGATGCTGGTCCTGGAGCCGAAGCTCGCGATCCTCGATGAGACGGACTCCGGCCTCGACATCGACGCGCTCAAAGTGGTGTCCAATGGCGTGAACAGCCTGCGCGACCCCAAGCGCGCCGTGGTGCTGGTGACGCACTACCAGCGGTTGCTCGAGTACATCGTCCCGGACAAGGTGCACGTTCTGTCCGGGGGGCGCATTTTGAAATCCGGCGACCGCTCGCTCGCGCTCGAGCTCGAGCAGCGCGGCTACGACTGGGTGAAGGAGAGCCGGGTCGCATGAGCGCGCAGCTGCATTCCACCGCCGCAGCGAGGTCGGCCGCGCTGCAATCCTTCGAAGCGCAGTGGTTCGCGCGCGAGGCCGATTCACTGTCGGCGCTTCGCGAACGGGCCATGCAGCGGTTCTTGAGCCTAGGGCTGCCGACCGCGCGCGATGAGAGCTGGCGCTACACCAATCTGCGGCCCTTGGCCGGCCGGAGCTTCGTCGATGCGCCGCGCGCGCCGGCCGGCGATCTGGCCGACGACTCGCTGCGCCTGCTGGACGTTTCTGAACGCGCGGCAGCGGTGCTGATGGTGAACGGCCACCCGGTGCTGCCCGCGAGCATGAAATCCATTCAAGACTCTATAGAAATCATTAGCTTACGAGAATTATCTCGAAGTAATCCAGCCCTGCTGTCGCGCCATCTGCAACCCTTGTCGGACGCCGCGGAAGCGCGCTGGGAGCTGCTCAACACGGCCTTATTCATCGATGGGCTCTACCTGAGGATCAAGACGCATGTCGCCAAGCCGCTGGTCATTTTGCACCTCGCGACGGCCGATGCTCCCGACACGGTGGCCTACCCTCGAGTGATCATCGAAGCGTCGCCCGGATCGAACGCCACGATCATCGAACATCACGTGCGCCAGGGCGCGCACACGCCGCTGTGCAATTCGGCCACGCGCATTGCGCTCAAGCGGCATGCGCAGATCGAGCACTATCGGATCATATCAACCGACCCGCAAAGCACCCACATCGATTCCCTGGACGTCTGCCAGGAGCGCGACAGCGGCTGCAGACAGTTCACGATCGTCCTCGGCGGCGGCCTGGTGCGCGCGTCGCTCGACGCCCGCTTGATCGAGGCGGCGGCCCGCCTGGACAGCTATTCGATGCTGGTGGGGCACGAGGAGCGCCACGTCGATTGCGTGAACGTCGTCACTCACGGCGCGCCGGACACCCGCAGCCGGCAAACGGCGCGCGCGATCGCGAGCGGCGTCAGCCGCGTGATCTTCAACAGCAAGGTCGTCGTGCAAGCCGGCGCGGTGCGTTCGGATTCGCAGCAATCCTGCCGCGGGCTGCTGCTGTCGCCCGCCGCCGAGATCGATTCGCGGCCCCAGCTGGAAATTCACACCGACGAGGTCAAGTGCGCCCATGGCGCGACCACCGGCCGGCTCGACCCCGACATGCTTTTTTACATGCTGTCCCGCGGCCTGGACCGCGAGTCGGCCCAGAGCCTGCTGGTGTACGCCTTTCTCGCCGATGTGCTGACGGGCATGTCGGTTCCGGCGGCCCGCGCCGCGATAGAGGACGCCTTGATCGCTCAATTGCCCGATTCGCAACTGCTGCAGAAATTTCGATGAAGAACGTGGCCCTACTCGATGAGATCACACCGTTCGACGTGCTCGACGTGCGCCGCGATTTTCCGGTGCTGGCCCGCGTCGTGCGCGGCAAGCCGCTGACCTACCTGGACAACGGCGCATCGGCGCAGCGTCCGAATGCGGTCATCGATGCGGTCGTCGACTACGAGCGGCACCACCATGCGAACATCCATCGCGGCGTGCACACCTTGAGCCAGGAGGCCACGGCGCTCTACGAGGGCGCGCGCGATCGGTTGGTGCGGTTCATCAATGCGCGCTCGCGCCACGAGATCATCTTCGTGCGCGGCACGACGGAGGCGATCAACCTGGTGGCGCAAAGCTACGCGCGGCCCCTCCTCCAGGCCGGCGATGAAGTGCTCATCACCCACCTGGAGCATCACGCCAACATCGTGCCCTGGCAGATCCTGTGCGGACAAACTGGCGCGAGACTCGTGGTCGCGCCCATGGATTCGCGGGGCGAGGTCCACGCCGAGGCGGTCGAAGCGCTCATGAGTCCGCGCACCCGCCTGTTCGCCTGCGCGCATGTATCGAATGCGCTGGGGACCGTGCTGCCGATCCGGCGCCTGATCGCCGCGGCCAGGTCGCGCGGCATCGTCACATTGATCGACGGCGCACAGGCGGTCCCGCACATGGCCGTCGATGTGCAGGAGCTCGGCTGCGATTTCTACGCCTTCTCCGGACACAAATTATTCGGCCCGACCGGCATCGGCGTGCTCTACGGCCGTGAGGCGCTGCTCGAGCGCATGCCGCCGTGGCAGGGCGGCGGGGACATGATCCTCGCGGTGAGCTTCGACAGGACCACATACAACAGCCTGCCGTATAAATTCGAGGCCGGAACACCCAACATTTCCGGCGCCATCGGCCTGGGCGCAGCGATCGATTATTTGCGGTCGCTCGACCTTCGCGGCGCGCAGGGCCACGAGCACTCGCTGCTCGACTACGCGACCCGCGCCTTGAGCGGGATAGATGAGCTGCGGATCATCGGCACGGCCGGCGACAAGGCGAGCCTGATCTCCTTCGTGGTCGAGGGCATACATCCGCACGATCTCGGCACCATACTCGACGAGGAGGGCATCGCCGTTCGCACCGGTCATCATTGCGCCATGCCGGTGATGGAATTCTTCAACGTGCCCGCCACCGCGCGCGCCTCATTCGCGTTCTACAACACGTTCGAGGAAGTCGATCGGCTCGCCGCCGCCGTTGCGCGCGCGCGCGCGATCTTTGCCTGAAGCGCCGCCATGGAACTCAACGACCTCTACCGCGACGTCATCCTCGACCACAATCGCCGGCCGCGCAATTTTGGACCGCTGGAAGCGGCCGACGCCAGCGCCGAGGGCTTCAATCCCATGTGCGGCGACCGCCTCACGCTGCGGCTCAAGCTCGCAGGCGATCGGATCGAGGAAATTCGGTTCGAAGGCCAGGGCTGCGCGATTTCCACCGCATCCGCCTCGCTGATGACCGAGGCCGTCAAGGGCAAGACGCGGGCCGAGGCGCTTCGGTTGTTCGGCCGCGTTCACGGTCTGCTGACCGACGATGCCGCGCTCGGCGAGGATCTCGGCAAGATCGCCGCGCTGTCCGGCGTTCGCGAGTTTCCGGCGCGGGTCAAGTGCGCGAGCCTCTGCTGGCACACCCTCGCCTCCGCGCTACAGTCGCCCGCGGCGAGCGCTGTGCCGGCGGTTTCCACCGAGTGAGTTTTTGAGCATGCACTCTTACGGCAATGAGCCCATCGTCGTGCAGCGCGAGGTCAAGGCTGTCGCGATACCCGCCGGCGTCGAGGTCAGCCTGAATTTGGGGTCCGTCGGCTACATCACCCAGGCGCTGGGCGGCAGCTTCACGGTGTACATCGACGGCAATCTGTTCCGGATCGCCGGCCAGGATGCGGACGCCATCGGTAAGACCGCGGCGAAGCCACCCGATGTTCCGCCGGGCGCGTCCGAAGAGGACATCAGGGCCGTGGTGTGGCAGCAGCTGAAGACTTGCTATGATCCGGAGATCCCGGTAAACATCGTCGATCTCGGGCTGGTCTATGAATGTGACGTCACCAAGAACGACGACGAAACCCGCACGGTCGACATCAAGATGACACTCACCGCTCCCGGCTGCGGCATGGGCGAGATACTGGTGCAAGACGTGCGCGACAAGGTGCAAATCGTGCCGACCGTCGCCCGCGCGAATGTCGAGCTGGTGTTCGATCCGCCGTGGAATCACACCATGATGTCGGAAGAGGCGCGCCTGCAAACCGGTATGATGTGATGAAGTCGGCGACTTGGATCGATGCCGGACCCGCGGCGGCCCTTGCCGATGGGCAAACAGTGTCGGTGGCAGTGGGCCGGCGCATGGTCGCCGTGGTGCGCAGCGGCGAGGAGTACTTCGCCATCGAGGATCTGTGCACACACGACGGCGCGGAGCTCTCCGGCGGGGAGATTGAGGGAGCCGAAATCGTTTGTCCGCGCCATGGCGCGCGATTTTGCCTGCGAACGGGTCAGGCGCTGACGCCTCCTGCGTATGAGCCGGTCCGCGTGTTCGCAGTCAAGGTCGATGGTGGACACCTGTGGGTACGCGCAGACTGACGCTGCTGCGCCATGGGCAGGCGCAGACAATCGATGCCTGCACCGAGGACTTCGAGCGCCCGCTGACGCGCCGCGGCACCATAGAAGCCCAGGAAATGGCCTCGCGCCTCGTGTACCGCAATCTGGTACCGGACTTGATCCTGGTCAGTCCGGCCGAGCGCGCGTGGAGCACCGCCGAGATTCTCGCGAGCGCCTGCGAACTGGACAGCAAGCAGATGCAGTGCGCGCGCGAGCTGTATTTGGCGACACCCGAAACGACCTGGCGGCTGCTCGCGCGCCGCGACGCGGCCCTGCGTCATATTCTGATCTGCGGCCACAATCCCGGCTTGAGCCAGCTCGCGAGTCGCTTGGGTCCCAAGCCGCAGCGTCGCAACCTTCCTACCGGCGGACTCGTCACGGCGGTTTGGCAGAATGCGCTGTGGGATACGCTGCAGCCGGAGACCGCCAGCATCTGTGAACTGGATGACCCCGAAAGCACGGCGGATCTTTGGGTCTGAGGGGCGCTCAAGTTTGATCGCGCTGCAACCTCAGCAAGCGGCGCCGGTCGCGCTTGTCCGGCCGCGCCTCCGGCCGCGGGCGCGACAGCTGCGCCAATCTTTGCTGTTCGCGTAAATTCGAACGCCGCAGCGCGCTCGCCGGCGTCTCGCGATAGTGCGATTGCGCCTCGGCGGCGGGGCCGCGGCGCTGTGGGAGCCCCAATACCTCGAACTCGGCGACGATACCCTGAAAGGACAGACTCAGGCTGTCGCCGATACGCACCCGATGCGCCGGCTTCACGCGTTCGGCGTTCAGATGGACTTTGCCGCCGACGATCGCGGCGGTCGCCAGGCTGCGGGTTTTGTAAAAACGCGCATGCCAGAGCCATTTATCCAGGCGCTGAGCGTCGCTTTTTTCGTCCGGCGTCATGCGGGGCATCATATCCGAAGGGCGGGCGGCGCTATAATGCGGCATGCAGATGCTGAGGGAATTTCGAGAGCGACTCGAGCGCGAGACCCAGGCGCTCGATGCCGCCGGCCTCAAGAAGCGGGAGCGGATCATCGGCTCTGCCCAGGGACCGGTCGTAAAGCTCGCCGACGGCAGAGAGATGATCAATCTGTGCGCCAACAACTACCTGGGATTGGCGAACCATCCCGCAGTGCTGCAGGCGGCGCACGATGCGCTGTCGCGCTTCGGCTACGGCGTAGCATCGGTGCGCTTCATCTGCGGCACGCAGAGCGTACACCGCGAGCTGGAGGAGCGCCTGAGCGCCTATCTGGGGATGGAGGATACGATTCTGTATTCGTCCTGTTTCGACGCGAACGGCGGCCTGTTCGAAACGCTGCTCGATGCAGAGGACGCGGTCATCAGCGACGCGCTGAATCACGCCAGCATCATCGACGGCATACGGCTGTGCAAAGCGCGCCGCCTGCGCTACGCGAACAACGACATGAACGAGCTCGAGCAGGCATTGAAGGATTCGCAGAGCGCGCGGGTGCGCCTGATCGCCACCGATGGCGTGTTTTCGATGGACGGCTCGATCGCCAAGCTCAGGGAGATTTGTGACCTGGCGGACCGCTACGGCGCCCTCGTGATGGTGGACGATTCGCATGCCACCGGATTCATCGGCGCGCACGGCCGGGGCTCGCACGAACTGCGCGGCGTCATGGACCGGGTCGACATCATGACGGGCACCCTGGGCAAGGCGCTGGGCGGCGCGAGCGGCGGCTATGTGGCCGCGCGCAGGGAAATCGTCGGCTGGCTGCGCCAGCGATCGCGGCCGTATTTGTTCTCGAACAGCATCGCTCCCCCGGTCGCGGCGGCGACTTTGCGGGTGCTCGATCTGCTGGAGAGCTCGCAGGAGCTGCGCGACCGCGTGCATGCGAACGCACGGTACTTTCGCGAGCAGATGCAGAATTTGGGATACGACCTGCTCCCTGGGGAGCATCCCATCGTGCCCATCATGCTCGGCGAGGCTCCGCTCGCGGTGCGGCTCGCCGAACGCATGCAAGCCGACGGCGTGTTCGTCGTCGCATTCGCCTTCCCGGTCGTGCCCCATGGGAAAGCGCGGATACGCACTCAATTGAGCGCGGCGCACTCGACCTGGCATATCAACCAGGCGGTTAAGGCGTTCGCCGGCGCGGGCCGCGAACTCGGCATCATTCGATAAGGACGGCTATGAAAGCGCTGGTCAAGGCTCGTGCGGAGCCCGGGATTTGGATGCAGGACGTGCCGGAACCTTCCGTGGGGCACAATGACGTTCTGATCAAAGTGCACCGGTCCGCCATTTGCGGCACCGACATGCACATTTTCAATTGGGACGCCTGGGCTCAGAGGACGGTGCCGGTTCCCATGGCCGTGGGCCACGAGTACTCCGGGGAAATCGTCGAAGTGGGCAGCGAGGTACGCGGTGTGAAAGCAGGCGACCGCGTTTCCGGCGAGGGGCACATCACCTGCGGGCACTGCCGCAACTGCCGCGCCGGCCGCCGCCACCTGTGCCGCAACACCTTGGGCGTCGGCGTGAATCGAGCGGGAGCATTCGCAGAGTATTTGACGATTCCAGCGGTCAACGTGTTCAAGCTGTCGCCTGCCATCGACGATGAGATTGCTTCCATCCTCGACCCGTTCGGCAATGCGACGCACACGGCGCTGGCATTCAACGTCGTCGGCGAGGACGTGCTCATCACGGGAGCAGGCCCCATCGGCATCATGGCCGTCGCGATCGCGCGCCACTGCGGAGCGCGCCACGTCGTTATCACCGATGTGAACGATTACAGGCTCGCCCTGGCTGCGGCGATGGGTGCCTCGAGAGCCCTCAACGTGGCGCGCGAGTCGCTGGACGATGCGATGCGCGAGCTCGGCATGGAGGAAGGCTTCGATGTCGGATTCGAAATGTCGGGCAACGCCTCGGCGCTCAAGGAAATGCTGCGCACGATGAATCACGGCGGGAACATCTCGATGCTCGGCATACCGCCCGGCGAAACCGCCATCGATTGGAACCAGGTCATTTTCAAGGGCCTGGTGATCAAGGGCATCTACGGCCGCGAGATGTTCGAAACCTGGTACAAGATGGCGAGCATGCTGCAGAGCGGGTTGAACGTGCGGCCCGTGATCACCCATCGCCTGGGCGTGAACGACTACCTGAAAGGCTTCGAAATCATGAATTCCGGCAAGTCCGGCAAGATCGTCCTCGACTGGTCCGCGCTCTGAGCGGGGGTATGGACAACGCGACCGCAATTGAAGCGATGCGCCCGGCGCCGCCGCTCGATTTGGCGGCGCTCATTCGCCGTCATTCGCCGGGCCACGCGCTCGAGCGGCAGTTCTACACGGAACCGCAAATATTCGAGCGCGACATGGAGCGCCTGCTGCTGCGGCACTGGTTCTGTGCGGGGCATGTCAGCAGCGTGTCGCGCCCGGGCGAATTCCTGGTGGTCGACCTCGGGTCGGAGTCCGTGATCATCGTTCGCACCCAGCGGGGGGAGATCAAGGCGCTGGTGAATGTCTGCCGCCATCGCGGATCGCGCATCTGCACGTCGCGCTCCGGAAGGGCTGCCGCGGGCCGCCTCACCTGTCCTTACCATGCGTGGAGCTACGATCTGGACGGTCGGCTCATGGTCGCCCAACAGATGCCCGAGTCGTTCGAGCGCGCCTCACGAGGCCTCAAGTCGCTGGCGGTGCGGGTCGTCGAAGGCCTGATCTTCACGACCTTTGCCGAGCGGCCGCTCGACTTCTCCCCGGCGGAAGAGGCGCTGTCGCGCACCGCTCGGGTGCACGGCTGGGCCAAAGCGAAGGTTGCGCACCGAAGTCTTTATTCGATCAAGGCCAACTGGAAGCTCGCCATCGAGAACTATATGGAGTGCTACCACTGCACGCCGGCGCATCCGGAATACACCAAGCGACACGTTTATGCGCGGCCAGCGAAGCAGGGCGAGCTGCTGGAGCAGTCCGGCCGTCGGCGGGCCGAGGCGCTTGGCATCTTCATCGAGGACGTCGACCAGTACGGATGCGCCGCGAAGCCCGGCTGCGAGTCGGTGTCGGTATTTCGCAGCGCTCTGTGCGACGGCGTCGCCAGCGCAACGGCCGACACTCGTCCCATCGCGCGATTGATGGGGGACTTCACCGGTTATGACGGAAATTCGACCTATTTCGACATCGGTCCGCTCAGCGACTTTCTCGCCTACGCGGATCACGGGGTCATCTACCGCTTCGTCCCGCGCGCCGCGCAGCACACGGAGATGGAAGTCATCTGGCTGGTGCACGAGGATGCGGTCGAGGGGACGGACTACGATGTCGAGCGGCTCACGTGGCTCTGGAACGTCACGAGCGTGGAGGACAAGAAGATCGTCGAATTGAACCAGGAAGGCGTGAATTCGCGCTTCTTCGAGCCGGGACCGTATTCGCTGCAGGAGCCTTATGCCAGCCGCTTCGTCGATTGGTACCTGCACGAGCTGGCCGCCGAAAGCTCCTGACCCGAGGCGAAATGCGCCCGCAGATGCCTCAAAGGCGTATCATGTGCGCGCCGCAACGGCGGCTCGCACGTGACGCGCTGCGTTCACGCGTGAATCAATAACCATAATTTCGAAGAACCCAGGAGTATTACATGTCGATCATGCATCGCGTCGCGGGCTATGCGGCGTTTGGATTTCTCGCGTGCACCAGCGTCAGCGCACTCGCCGACGATCACTCTTACAGCGAAGGGCCCGTCGTCAACGTGGCCAGGATTCGAACGGTGGACGGCCATTTTGACGAGTACATGAAATGGCTCAGCACCACCTGGAAGCAGGAGGAAGAGTCGGCGAAGAAAGCCGGCTACATCGTCAGCTATCAGGTCATGCAGATCGAGCCGCGCGGTCCCGACGATGCGGATCTGCTGCTGATGGTCACCTACAAGAATTGGGCGGCAATGGATGGAGCCCTCGAGAAGAACGACGCGGTCGCCAAGCAAGTCGAAGGCTCGGTGGCGGCATCTAATCAGGCACAGGCTGACCGCGCCAAGATCCGGCGCGTTCTCGGCTCATCGACGATGCAGGTGCTCAACCTCAAATAGGGGAGGAGCCAACCGAAGGCGGGCGCGGGCTGCGCGCCCGTCTCCGTTGGGCCAACGCCCATGGCACGCGCGCATATCGGCGGCAAGCCTGACCACTTGCGTGGACCGCCGTCCGACCTGAGCTAACGAGCATGCGTCTTCGGTTCACGTCAATTCGATCGATTGCATTACGTGGCGGTACCGCCGGGGCGCGGGGCTGTGAGGGGCCGCCGGATCGGCTGCACGCTCTCGTAGGCGCGCGCGGCGCGCAACACCAGCGCATCGGCGAACATCGGACCGACGAACTGCAGGCCGATCGGCAGGCCGGCGGAGGTCAAGCCGCAGGGCACCGTGCAGGCCGGCTGCTGCGTCAGATTGAACGGGTAGCTGAACGGCGTCCAGCCGAGCAGCGCCGCGGGCGACATCGCGCCCTGCCCTGCCGGCCGCGCGTCGAAGGCCGGCACGGCAACGGTCGGCGTGACCAGCAGGTCGAAGCGCTGCATGAACTGGCGCAGATGTGAGCCCAGCGCTCCGCGGCGCAGGACGAGCCGCTGCACTTCGAGCGCGCTGAATCCGGCACCCAGTTGGGCCTCGGCGGCAAAATCGGGGTCGGCGAGTGTCTGCTGCTGGGCCGAGAGCGTATTCCAGAGCGTCCAGGCACCCACGAACCACAGACCGCAGGTGATCTCCAGCGGATCCTCGATGCCGGGATCGGTCTTCTCGACGCGGGCGCCGAGTTCGACCAGCTGCTGCGCCGCTCGCGCGCACGCCGCCGCCACCTCGGGATCGACCTGATGGGCATAGCCCAGAGTCGGCGACCAGGCGATGCGCAGGCCGCGGATGCCGTCTTCGAGCCCGACGCTATAATCGCGCCCGTCGGGCGGGAGCGACGTCCAATCGCGGGCGTCGGGCTGGGCCAGCACCGTCAGCATCAAGGCAGCGTCGCGCACGCTCATCGTGTGCGGCCCCAGGTGGGCGACCGTGCCGAACGGCGACAGTGGATAGGCCGGCACGCGGCCAAAACTGGGCTTCAGACCGACGTTGCCGCAGAACGCGGCCGGAATGCGCACGCTGCCTGCGCCGTCGGTGCCGACCGAAACCGGACCCATGCCGGCCGCCACCGCGGCCGCGCTGCCGCCCGATGAGCCGCCGGGAGTCTTGCTCGGATTCCAGGGATTTCGCGTGATGCCGGTCAGCGGCGAATTGGTTTCGCCCTTGCAGCCGAACTCCGGCGTGGCGGTCTTGCCCAGCAGCACCGCGCCGGCCTCGCGCAGGCGGGCGGTTGCCGGAGCGTCGATCTCCCATGGCTGCTGCGGTTCAACCGTGCGGCTGCCTCGCAGCGTCGGCATGCCGCGGGTGAGAATCAGGTCCTTGATCGATGCAGGCACGCCATCGAGCGGTCCGCACAACTCGCCCCGCTGCCAGCGCGCCTCACTCAGCCGGGCGGCCGCCAGCGCATCGTCGGCGGCCACGAAGCTGAAGGCCCGCAGCGTCGGGTTCAACCTGTCGATGCGCTCCAGCACGTCCTTTGTCGCCTCCACCGGCGAGGCCTGGCCGGAGCGGTACAGCGCCAGCAGCTCGGTGGCGGTGCACTCGGCAAGATCGGTGGTGCTCACGCGCCGTAGTATGTCACGAGACGTATGAGAACGGTCTCGTCTTCATTGCCGCCTCGCGAGCAACTCGTCAATCTCGTGCAGCAGCACCGCGATGTCCATCGGTTTGGACAATACCCGGTCGGCGATTGAGTCGATCTTCGCGGCTTGCCGGCCCGCGGCGCCGCCCGACAATACGATCGTAGGAGGCTTGAATTGCAGGCGCGCCGCGATGTCGGCGACGATCTCATCGCTCGTCAATCCAAGGGCAAGCTGAAAATCGGTCAATATCAAATCGGGGCGCAGACCGCCGAATTCCATGAGTTGCCTGACTTCGTCGCGAGTCGCGACGCTCACCACCTCGAATCCCTTGAGGCGCAGCAGCCGGGCCATGGATCGGGCCACGCTGGGATCGTCCTCGATGTGCAGCACCTTGACGGAGACACCGGCCGGCGGGGCATTCGACGCGACATCAGCCGTTGGCACGGCGTGAGCCCGATCCCTGTTGCGCACGATCAAAATCGCGGCCGGTGAGCTAGTGATACGAGCGGCAGCATGGTTCCGTCCCTTCCAGGCAAGCTGATTCCTAGGTTCACGAGCGAAGGTGAGCAGACTCGCTCTGCGCTTCGCGAGTTCCGCGAGGAGGCGCAGATTCAGGGATCTCCCTAGAATTGAAGCGCCGGGTCGACCAGCGCGAGACGAGCAGCGCGAGACGAGCAGTGGGAGACGACTAGCGCGAGACGAGCACTCTACGCGGGGTGGGCGGCTCTTTGCACCAGCAGTACGCGTACAGCCCGCGGGGGTCGTTGAGCCGCGCGATCGCGCGCGCCTGCTCGAACAGCGGATCCAAGACCTTCTCGACCTCGCTGCGCGGCGAGATCAAACCGGCCATCTGGCCCAGGCGCAGCGCCTCGGAACGCAATTGCATCAGCAGCTGTTCGCGCAGCGAAAGCTCCGACTCGATGTAATCCACGTCGTAGTCGGGGCCGAGTTCGGCCAGCTTTGCCGCCGCGTCCGCGGCATCCTTGAGGCCGCCGAGGTGATCCACCAGCCCGATGCGCTGCGCATCGATGCCTGCCCATACGCGGCCTTGTGCGATCTTGTCCACGTCCTCGACGCTCTTCTTGCGCCCCTCGCCGACGCGCCGCAGGAACTCCGCATAGGCGTGATCGACGGAACTCTGCAGAATCTGCCGCGACGCCGGCAGCAGCGCACGATCCAGGCGCAGGTTCCCCGCGAGCGGTGTGGTGCCGATCCCATCCACTTTGACGCCGAGCTTGTCCAGGGTGCGCTGGAAGGTCGGCACCACGGAGAACACGCCGATGGAACCCGTCAAGGTAGTCGGGCTGGCGAAGATTTGATTGGCGGCGGCCGAAATGTAGTATCCGCCCGACGCCGCATAGGTGCTCATGGACACCACGACGGGCTTGCCTGCTTTGCGCAGCGTCTGCACCTCGCGAAGTATCTGCTCCGAGGCGAACATGCTGCCGCCCGGGCTGTCGACGCGCAAAACCACCGCCTTGACGGAGTTGTCGTAGCGCGCCTGGCGCAGCAGATCGGCGGTGCTGTCGCCCCCGATCGTGCCCGGCGGCTGATGGCCGTCGAGAATCTCGCCGGATGCGACCACGATGCCGACCTTGGCGTCCGATTTGGATTTCAGCACGCGCTTGGAGCGTATTGAGGCGAGATACTGGTTCATCCCGATGGAATTGAACGAATGCGAGTCTTGGTCCTCGCCCACCAGGCTCTTCAGTTCGTCGGCCAATTGGCGGCGGCTCTTCAACCCGGTCACCAAGCCGCGCTGCAGCGCCAGCTTCGCTGCATCGCCGTTCACGGCTGCCAGGGACGCGGGCGCGTCGGCGACGTACTCGTTCAGCGCGTTGGCGGGCAGGGAGCGCGCCCGGGTGACGTCCTGCTGATAGGCATTCCAAAGCGCCTCGAGCCACACGGAGCTCTCTTCGCGCTCGCTCGGCGCCATGTCGCTGCGCGAGAATTGGTCGGTGAAGCTCTTGAAGGTGCCGGCCCGGAAGACATTGACGTCGACGCCGAGCTTGTCGATCGCCTCCTTCAGGAACATGCGGTAATAGCTGAAGCCGTCGACGAATACCAGGCCCAGCGGATCCAGATACACCTCGCCTGCCTGGGCTGCGAGGTAGTACTGCGTCTGATCGAGCGAATCCGCGGCCACCACGACGCGCTTGCCGGCGCCGCGAAAGTCACGCAAGGCCGCGCCGATTTCCTGCAATTTGGACAGCCCCGAAGCGCTCAGATTGCCGACATCCAGCACGATCAATTTGATGCGCGAGTCGCTCTTGGCCGCCTGGATGGCCTCGATCACGTCCTTGAGCAGAGTCTCCGGCGCAGGGCCCCCGGAAGCTTGGCCGACCGCGCGGCGCAGCGGATCGCTCGACAGCTGTTCGACCAGCTCGCCCTCGGGCGCAATCAGCAGGGCGGCGCTCCGCGGCACGATCGGAATGGAGGTGTGAAGCGCGGCGAGAATGAAGCCGAAGATGACCAGCAGCAGAACGAGATGAAGGACCTTGCGTATGCCCTCCAGAATCCGCCACACCAGGCCAAAGAAACCCATTAGCGCCGACCCGACACCCATTCAATGCCTCCCGGCCGGCCCATACCCACGACAGCGGCCGGGCGTCAGATTTTCTCGTCGATGCGCGCCGCCTTACCCGACAAATCACGCAGGTAATACAGCTTGGCGCGCCGTACGGCTCCGCGGCGTTTGACGCTGACCTCGCTGATCGAAGGACTGAACGTCTGGAACACGCGCTCCACCCCTTCGCCATGCGAAATCTTGCGCACCGTGAACGAGGAATTCAGGCCCCGGTTCTTCTTGGCGATCACCACGCCCTCATAGGCCTGAACGCGCTCGCGGTCCCCTTCGGTCACCTTGACCTGCACGACCACGGTGTCACCGGGGTTGAAGTCCGGAAATTTGCGCGTCGCGCGTTCACCGTTCAATTCTTGAATGATCTTGTTCATAGCTCTCGCCCTCTCGTCGATCCGCGCACGACGTGCGCTTGAATTCCTCCAACAGCGCCTGCTCTTCGCTGTTCATGCCGCGCCGCTCGAGCAACTCGGGCCGCCGCAGCCAAGTGCGCCCCAGCGCCTGCTGCAAACGCCAGCGGCGAATCGCCGCGTGGTCGCCCGACGCCAAAACCGCGGGCACCGCTTGACCGTCCACCGAAGCGGGCCGGGTGTAATGCGGCCAATCCAGCAGTCCGTCGGTAAACGATTCCTGCACCGCCGATTCCTCGCTGCCGAGCGCGCCGGGCAGCAGCCGCGCGATCGCGTCGATCACCACCAGCGCGGGCAACTCGCCGCCCGTCAATACATAATCGCCGATCGACCACTGCTCGTCGATCTCGCCTTCGATGAACCGCTCGTCGACGCCTTCGTAGCGCCCGGCGACCAATATCAGCCCCGGCCAATCGAGCGCCTCGCGCGCCCTACTCTGCTCGAACTTCAGCCCGTCCGCACCCAAATACACCCGCCGGCTGCCCGGCGGCAGCGCGGCCTCGGCGGCCCGCAAGGCGGCGCGCAACGGCTCCACCTTGAGCACCATGCCCGGCCCCCCGCCGTAGGGGCGGTCGTCCACTGTGCGGTGCAGATCGGTGGTGTAGTCCCGCGGATCGAAGTACTCGACCGCGAACACCCCTCGTTCCATCGCCCGCCCCAGCACGCCGTGCGCCAGCGCCTCGCGCAGCATCTGGGGAAACAGAGTTAAGACCGCAATACGCATGCGCGCTCAGACGGCCTCCTCGTCCCAGTCCACGACGACCCGTCGTGCCTGCAAATCCACCCGCCGCAGGTGCTGCGGCACCGCCGGTATCCAGTAGTCATGCTCCCCACGCACCACCATCAGCGCATGCGCCGGGATCTCGACAAAATGCTGCACGACCCCAAGTCGCACACCCTCAAGATTCACCACCTCGCAGCCGATCAAATCGGCGCGGTAAAAGTCCTTGGCGTCGCGTGCCGGCAGCTCATTGCGCGGTACGCCGATGGGCGCTCCCCGCAGCGCCTGCGCCTCGTCTCGGTCCTCGACACCCATCAATTTCACGGTCAGCTGCCCGCCACTGCGGCCGCTGGCTTCGACTCGATAGGCCCGCCAGGCGCCGCCCAGGCGCAGCTGCAGGCTACGATGCTCCAGCAATCGGTCCGGCGGTTCCGTGTAAGAGCGGAGTTTGACCCAGCCGCGAACTCCGAACGGGGCCCCTACGATTCCAAGCTCGATGAGCGCAGATGATTCGCCGCCCATCGCCATACCCGGTCCGCTGTTCGGTAGTCCTTATGCGGCCTGTTTGCGAAAAACGGTGAGCAGATGCTTGACGCGATCGGACATGTGCGCGCCTTCCTTAAGCCAGTACTCGATCCGCGGCACATTCAGACGCAGCTTGACTTCGGCGCCGCGCGCCACGGGATTGAACAGCCCCACACTCTCCAGGCTGGTGCCTCCCTGGCGTTTTCGGCTGTCGGTCACCACAACGTGATAGAAGGGCGTCTTCTTGCCGCCGCGTCGAGTCAAACGAATCGTCACCATCTTGGATTCACCTTGCAATGCCTAGCCGCTAATTGTAATGAATTCGACTGCTCCAGGGCAACAAAAAGGACGACGCCGCCCTAAAAACTATGGCTTCGGGCCAAATCCCGGCGGAAAACGCCCGCCCATGCCGCGCATCATGTTCTTCAGCATCCCGCCCTTGGCGAGTTTTTTCATGGTTTTCTGCATTTGGTCGAACTGCTTCAGCAAGCGATTGACCTCGGGCAGCTGCACGCCGGCGCCCGCTGCGATGCGGCGCTTTCGCGACCCATCGATCAGTTCCGGACGCCGGCGCTCGCGCGGCGTCATCGAATCGATGATCCCCATCTGGCGCTTGAGCATCTGGGGATTGGCCGCGCCGGCTGCGGCGGCGGCGTTGGCCTGCATTTGCGCCGGCAGCTTGTCGAGCAGCGCGGACATGCCGCCCATTTGCTGCAGTTGACTCAATTGGTCGCGCAGATCCGCAAGATCGAAGGATTTGCCCTTGCTGATCTTCTTGGCAAGCTTTTCCGCCTTTTCCCGATCGACCTGACCCTGTACCTGCTCGACCAGCGACAGCACGTCGCCCATCCCCAGGATGCGCGACGCGATCCGCTCCGGCTGGAACAGCTCGAGCGCCTCGGATTTCTCGCCGGTGCCGATGAAAAGTATCGGCTTGCCGGTCACCTGTCGGACCGACAGGGCCGCTCCGCCGCGCGCATCGCCGTCGGCCTTGGTGAGGATCACGCCGGTCAAGCTCAACGCTTCATTGAATGCCTTGGCGGCGTTGACCGCATCCTGGCCGGCCATGCTGTCGACCACGAACAGCCGCTCATGGGGATGCAGGGCGGCTTCCAGCTCGCTCACTTCGGCCATCATCTCGGCGTCGATGTGCAAGCGGCCTGCCGTGTCGATGAGCAGCACGTCGTACGCCTGCAGCGCCGCCTCGCTCAGCGCGCGCTTGGCGATGACCACGGGAGCTTCGTGGATGTCGGCGTTCGCGAATCCGGCGCCGACCTGCCCGGCCAGCGTCTGCAGCTGCAGGATGGCCGCCGGCCGGTACACGTCGGTGCTGACCATCAGGACTTTCTTGTTCTGCTTTTCGATGAGCCAGCGCGCGAGTTTGCCGGCGGTCGTGGTTTTCCCTGCGCCCTGCAGCCCGGCCAGCATGACCACGACCGGGCGCTGAGCGCGCAGGTTGAGGCCGGGACTCGCCTCGCCCATGAGGCGCACGAGTTCCTCGTGCACCACTTTGATGAAGGCCTGCCCCGGCGTCAGGCTTTTGGTGATCTCCACGCCGACCGCGCGCGCCTTGATGGCGTCGGTGAAGCTCTTCACTACCGGAAGCGCGACATCGGCGTCGAGCAGCGCGAGGCGAACCTGCCGGACGGTGTCGGCGATGTTGTCCTCGCTCAGGCGGCCGCGGCCGGAGAGCGACTGCAGAGCATGGGCAAGGCCCGAAGTGAGGCGGTCGAACATAATGCGAATATTATCCCACTTGTGTCATGATTTACGCAGCCGTGATCCTCGCACTTTCCCTGTTTGCGCTCTACGCCGCCAGTGCTTGGGTGATGCTGCGAAGCGTGAGCCGTCCGCGGCTGGAGCCGATCGCTTGGGCGATCACCCTCGCCGCCATCGTCGCTCATAGCGGCGCCATCGTGCACACGATGCGCTCGGTTGTACCGTTTTCGATCGGCCTGTTCGATGCGATCTCGATTCTTGCCTGGACCTTGGGCGTGCTCGCGGGTTTCATCGCCATCGAGCGACAGAATCGCGCACTGGCGGCCATCCTGCTCGGGAGCGCGGCGTTCGGCGCCGCCGTGACCGGCAACGGACATGCCTACGCGATTGAGACTTCGCCCGGCTGGGAGCTGACGGCGCACATTCTGCTGTCCATGGGCGCGGCGGCGCTGCTGTTCGCCGCAGCCGTCACCGCCCTGCTGCTGGTGTTCCTCGATCGGCGCCTGCGAACCCGGCGCATCGCCGATCTGCCCGATGCGCTGCCGCCGCTCGAAACGCTCGAGAGCGTGATGTTCCGCCTGATCGGCGCGGGGTTCACGCTGCTGACGCTGGCGCTGCTCACGGGCTTCATTTTCGTCACCAATCTGTGGGCGCAGCACCTCGCGCACAAGACGTTCCTCTCGCTCATCGCCTGGGTGCTGTTCGGCGTGCTGCTGATCTGGCGCATCCGCTTCGGCTGTCGCGGGCGCTCCGCCGTGCGCTGGACCCTATGGGGTTTCGGCTTCCTGGTCCTGTCGTATTTCGGCTCGAAATTCGTACTCGAATATCTGCTCGGGCGGCATTGGGGCTGACCGCCCGGACGAGAATGGCTCACATCTCACTTGGTTGGCTGTTCTTGGGACTGGCCGTATTGCTGATTCTGGCCGCCTTCTTCGCCGGCAGCGAAACCGCGCTCATGAGCCTGAACCGATACCGCCTGCGGCACAGGGCCAAAGCCGGGCAGCGCGGCGCGCGCCTGGCGGAGGCCCTGCTCGCGCACCCCGACCGATTGATCGGCCTCATCCTGCTGTTGAGCACCATCGTCAACGTCGTGACGCCGACACTGGTCGGCCTCATCACGTTCCGCATGGGCGGGGACTATTTGGTCGCCCTCGGGGTCATCGCGTTGACCTTCGTCATCCTTATCTTCTGCGAGGTCGCGCCCAAGACCTTCGGCGCGCTGAATCCCGAGCGTCTCGCGCTGCCGGCGGCGTACGTGTACACGCCGCTGCTGTGGCTGCTGTATCCGTTCGTGTGGGCCACCAATCTGTTTGCCAACGGCGTCCTGCGTCTGCTGGGCGTCTCGCGCCAGCAAGCGTCGCATTCCTTGAGCAGCGAGGAGTTGCGCACGGTGGTGGCGGAAGCGGGCGCCATGATTCCGCACCGCCATCAGCAGATGCTGGTCAGCATTCTCGATCTGGAGAAGGCCACGGTGGAGGACATTATGGTGCCGCGCACCGAAATCGTCGGTATCGACGTCGAGGATGAGTGGGACAAGATCGTCGACCAGCTGCGCCAGAGCCAGCACACGCGCCTGCCCGTGTACGAGGGCGACATCGACCGCATCATGGGCGTGCTGCACATGAAGCGCGTGGTGCACGAGCTCGCACGCGGCCGCCTGGATCGCAGGGGATTGATCGAGGCGGCCAGCGCGCGCGAAGCCTACTTCGTGCCTTCGGGCACCACGCTCAATACGCAACTGGTGAACTTCCAGCGCGACAAGCGGCGCATGGCGTTCGTCGTGGATGAATACGGCGACATTCAAGGCCTGGTCACGCTGGAGGACATCCTCGAAGAGATCGTCGGCGAGTTCACGACCGATCCCGCCACCATGATGCACAAGGACGTGCATCGAGACGCCGACGGCAGCTTCGTCGTGAACGCGTCGACCACGATTCGCGCGCTGAATCGTTCCATGCGCTGGAACCTGCCGACGGACGGTCCGAAGACCTTGAACGGCCTGATCGTCGAATTCCTGGAGACCATCCCCGAGCCGGGCACCACGCTGAAGCTGGCCGACTACATGCTCGAGGTCCTGCAGACCGGCGACAACGCCATCAAGACAGTGCGCATCCGGCCGCCCGCGCCTCAGTAGGCGCGACTAGCGCGCCTCAGAGCGCGGCTTCTCGACGATGCCGCCCTTCATCACGAACGAGACGTGCTCGAGGGTGGTGATATCCTCCAGAGGAGAGCCTCGAACCGCGATGATATCGGCATAGTAGCCCGGCTTCAGCGCACCAATCTGTCCCTCCCATCCGAGCAGCTTCGCGCCATTGATCATGCCCGCCTGAAGGACGGCCAGAGGCTGCATGCCGTACTTGACCATGAGCTCGAATTCTCGAGCCTGAGTTCCATGGGGGAAAGGGCCCACGTCGGAGCCGACTGCAAATGGTATACCCGCCGCAATCTGCTTCTTGAATTCCTTGATCTTGTAATCGAGCAGCAGGGCCTCCCTGGGCCGCGCATCGGGCGTCCGAGGATGCGCGAAGTACTCGAAGATCGTGAACGTCGGCACGGCGGGAATGCTCTTCGCCTTCATGATCCGCATCGTCTCAGCGCTCAGCTGCGTAGCGTGATCGATGGAGGCGACGCCGGCCTGCGCCGCATAGAGCGTCCCCGGCTCACCCATGGCGTGCACGGCAACACGGCCGCCCAGGCGGTCGGCCTCTGCGACGGCGGCCGTGAGCTGCGCCGCCGTATATTGATACGGAGTGTGCAGCACGCCGTCGCGCATCTCGTCCGGACCCGTCTCATAGATTTTCGCGAAATCCGCTCCTTCCTTGTGCTGCTGGCGAATGACGACGACGAGTTCATCGGTGGTGTTGGCGTAAGTGGCGTTCGACAGCACGTGCTGCGCGGGATTGAATCCGACGGCATCCTCATGCCCGCCGAGAATGTCGATCGCGTTGCCGCAGATGCGTAGCCGCGGCCCGGGGATCAGGCCCCTGTCGATGGCATCGCGCACGGCGGTATCAGCTGATCCTGCGCCCTCGGTACCCATATCGCGCTCCGCGGTAAAGCCGGCCAGGAGATCGGCCCTGGCCGCGAGCGCCGCCTCGACGGTGCGCTGCGGCACCGATTCCTCGACGGTCTGCAGATCCTCCGCGCCCGGGTGCAGAAACAGATGCACGTGCGCATCGATGAGGCCCGGCAGCAGTGTGGCGTCTCCCAGATCGATGACCTCGGCGCCCGCCGGACGTTGCACCGATGGACCCACCGCCGAAATGCGTTCGCCCTCGACCAGTATTTCGCCCGGCGTGACGGTGCGCCCGGAATCGACTTCGAGCAGATGCGCGGCATGCAGGACGATGGGATGAGCGGCCGTTGGCTGGGCCGTCACCGCCGACCATCCCGCCACCGCCCACAGCAGCAAGCAGCCGCCGGCAACCCGTGCGTTCCCCATCACGCCTCTCCCGTGTAGATGATCCCGCCCACTTTAACCCCATTTGTACCGCTGTCTCGCTTCAGTCGGGGAGTTCCCTATATACCGGAGTCCCAATGAAACGCATTTTCCATATCGCCCTGTGCGTCGCGCTGATGGGCAGCTGCGATGCGCATGCCGTGGGCGGCATCGCCGAGGTCACGATCTTCGACCGGGACACCGGTGCCGCGCTGAAGCCATATTTCTATCGCGGGGAATATTGGGTGGCCGGGACGCCCGGCACCCGCTACGCCATCCAGATTCGGAATCGCCTTGGCCAACGCCTGCTCGCGGTGACCGCGGTCGACGGCCTCAACGTCCTTTCGGGAGCCCTCGCCGGCTGGGATCAAGTCGGATATGTGTTCAATCCGGGCGAGCGCTACCAAATCTCCGGCTGGCGCAAAAGCGATGCGGAAGTGGCCGCATTCACCTTCACCGATGCGCGCAATTCCTATGCAGACCGTACCGGGCGCCCCGCGAACGTCGGCGTCATCGGCGTGGCCCTGTTTCGCGAGCGCCAGCCGCAGCAGGTGCCCTACGAGTCCGCCCCCTCGTCCGGCGCCCCCCCTCTTCCGGCGCCGCCCCCTCTTCCGGCGACTCGGCGGCACGAGCCCAGACCGCGCCTTTGGCCTCGCAGCCCGCGCCTGCACCCAAGCTCGGCACGGGCCACGGCGATCGCGAGTATTCCTACGTCGCGCACACCGTGTTCCTGCGGATGCAGCCGCAACCGGATGAGGTGATACGCATCCGCTATGACAGTTTCGACAACCTGGTCGCGATGGGCGTCATCAGGCAAACGCGGCCGCAGGCGCCGGTGCCCGACCCGTTCCCCGCATCTCCTGGCGAACAGTACGTGCCCGATCCACCGGGGTGAGCACCGGCGGAACTGCCATAATGTCCGCATGACGGCGGCGGGCGAGAGTGACGAGGCGCTGATCGGACGCTTTGCCCGCGGCGATGCCGCGGCCTTCGAGCGTCTCTATCGCCGGCACGAATTGCGCGTTTGGCGCTACCTCGAGCGACACGTTGGGAATCGCTCGACGGCGGACGAGCTGATGCAAGAGGTTTGGTTCGCGGTCGCGCGAGACGCCGAGCGCTACCAGCCGGAGGCGCGTTTCACCACCTGGCTGTTCACGATCGCGCACAATCGGATGATCGACGCGATCCGAGCGCGACGCGGCCAGATGAGTTTGGAGACGCTGGGGTATGAGGCAAGGGCGGTCATCGAGCAACTCACCGCCGAGCCGGCCGCCGGCCCCCACGCGGCGGCGGTCGCGCAGGATCAGCGAGTAGCGCTGAGTCGTGCCATCGCGCTGCTGCCCGGCGAGCAGCGTGAAGCGTTCTTGCTGCAAATCGAGGGGGACCTGAGCGTCGAGGAGATAGCGGCGATCACCGGCTCCACCTTCGAGACAACCAAGAGCCGCCTGCGCTATGCACGCACCAAGCTTCGCGAGTTGCTGAAGGAGTACGCATGAGCGACGCAGCACCGCCGAGCCAAGGCCCGCCGGACGACCTCGACCGGCACTACCGGCAACTCTCTGAACTCGACCCCAGCCGGCCGAGCGAGACGGTGCGCCGCGCGGTGCTCGACTACGCGGCGCGGCTGGCCGCCGAACGCACCGCCGCGCGATCCGCCGCCGCGCGATCCGCCGCCGCGCGATCCGCGGCCGGGCGGCGCTGGCGGCCCGCGATTGTCGGCACGCTCGCAGCCGCCGCGCTCGCCGGGCTGTTGGTCACGCCGCATTTTCTAGCGCCGCGCGCGCCCGCTTCGCGCCCCGCGGCTTCCCCCACGGCGGCGACTCCCCCCGCGGCAGCGACTCCCCCCGCGGCAGCGACTCCCCCCGCGGCAGCGGCTTCGCCCGCGGCGGCGGCATCGCCCGAGGTACCGGCTCGCGCTCCGCAGCCATTGCCCCCTCCAGAGCAATTGCCCGCTCGCGAAGCATCGCCACCCCGCCCCCTCTCAGCGGAAACGTCAACCGAGGCGTTGGCGGAACAACGAGCGCCCGGCGACAAGACCAGTGACGCCGCCGCTCCGCCGCCGCGCAGTCCCGCGGCGAGATCCCCGGCCCAAACGGCGCGCGCCCTCGACCCCGGCGCAGCGCTGCGGCGAGCGGCAGAGACCGGCGATGTCCGGGCCCTGCAAGCACTGCTCAAGGGACCGATCGACCTCGATGCGCGCGATGCGAGCGGCCGCACGGCCCTGATGCTGGCGACACTGCACGGCCAGGCGCGCGCAGTCGATGCGTTGCTCGCGCACGGTGCCGACCCGAACGCAGCGGACTCACGCGGCACCACGCCTCTACAAGCGGCCATGGCCGCCGGTCGGTCGGACATCGTCGCGGCGCTGCAGCGCGCCGAGGCCCGCTAACCTACGCCATTTCCTCCGGCGGCAGTGACAAGGTGTTCGAACCGCAATATCGCGGCGTCTTTCTCGATGAATGCAGCGGTTTGATCGCTTGACGGGCGTGCCCGGCAGCGGCGATAAATAGCTGATGGGGCCCCTGCTCCAGCCCAACATGGATTAAAAGCAGACTTCGCTCGACCCGGTCGAACTGGCCCACCCGCTTCTCCCAAGGCGCGAGACATGGCGGTTGCCGACGAGTACCTCGCGGCCTGCCGGCTGTAGCAGTGGCACTCGCATCACAGTCCCCGGTGGCGGCGGCCGACGAGACGCCGCGTGGGATCGTCGAAGAACGCACGCCTGCGGAAAGATTTGTCAGAACGCATCGAGGGCCTGACTCAGGCGTGTCACGCCGCGTACCGTCATGCCCTCGGGCGGACGCTTGGGCACGTTCGCTTCCGGCACCAGCGCCAGCTTGAATCCGTGCTTGGCCGCCTCGCGCAGGCGTTCCTCGCCGAACGGAACGGGTCGAATCTCTCCCGCGAGGCCCAATTCGCCAAACGCGATCAACGAATGGGGCAACGGCAGATCGCGCAAACTCGAGCGGGCGGCGAGCACGATCGCCAGGTCGCCGGCGGTCTCCCCGAGCCGCACGCCGCCGACGACGTTGGCGAACACATCTTGATCCTGCAGCAGAAGCCCTCCGTGCCGGTGTGCCACTGCGAGCAGCATGGTCAGCCGATTGCCGTCGATGCCGACGGCCACGCGGCGCGGATTGGCGCCGAGGCTGACATCGGCCAGCACCTGGACCTCGATCAGCAAACAGCGTGTGCCCTCGCGCATGACCGTAACGACGCTGCCCGGAACGGGCTCGGGGTGCCGCGAGAGAAAGATCGCAGAAGGGTTGGTGACCTCTCGCAGTCCCTGCTCCACCATGGCGAACACGCCGATCTCATTGGCGGCGCCGAAGCGGTTCTTGACCGAACGCAGCACACGGAAGCGGCTGCCGGTGTCGCTTTCGAAATACAGCACGGTGTCGACCATGTGTTCGAGCACGCGCGGTCCGGCGATCTGTCCCTCCTTGGTGACATGGCCCACCAGCAATACCGAGGTGCCGCTGGCCTTGGCGAAGCGGACCAATTCGGCGGTGCATTCGCGCAGCTGCGATACGGCGCCGGGCGCGGCCTCGATGCGCTCCGAATACATCGTCTGGATCGAATCGACGATGAGCACGCGGGCCTTGAGGGCTGAAGCGACCGCCACGATCTGCTCGACTTGGGTCTCGGCGATCAGCCGGGCGGCTGCCGACTCAAGTCCCAAGCGGCGCGCCCGCAGCGCGACCTGCTTGAGCGATTCCTCGCCGGTGGCATAGAGCACGGGGCCCGTCGAATTCAGCGCGGCGGCGGCCTGCAGCATCAGAGTGGATTTGCCGATCCCAGGATCGCCGCCGATCAAGGCCACTGACCCTGGAACCAAGCCGCCGCCGAGCACCCGATCGAGCTCCCCCGAGCCGGTGGCAAGGCGCGGCGTTTCGAGGACGGCCTCGGCGGCCAGCGAGAAAGAGGCGTCCGCCCGGGCGGCACTCGCCCTGGCCTTGGCCGCACTGTGCGGGCTCGGCTGGGTCTCGGCCAGCAAGGTATTCCATTCGCCGCAAGCCGCGCATTGACCCTGCCATTTCGGCGCAGAGGCTCCGCAGTTCTGGCAAACGAAAACCTCTTTGAATTTGGGCATTGGCTCACCTTGCGGAACGATTTTGTGAGCTTAGCATTGCAGTCAGGGCCGCCCGATCCCCTATACTCGCGGGCTTCGAAGTGCGGATTATGTCTATTGCATGCGCAAAATCGGGCTGATCGCGGCGATCGCGGGCTTTGGCGTCCTAGGGCTTGAGCTATTGCTCAGGGGACTCATCAATTTGAGCCCGTGGGCTTGGCTTCCCGGCGCGGTGCTGCTGAGCGGCGGTAGCGCCCTGTTCCTTTGGTCACGCTGGTCCTCCGCCGCGCCCGTGGCCCCGGCTCCCAAGATGTCGAACCCTCCCGGAACCGATACCGCGCGGCTGCTGGACAATTTCGAGCAGCGCTTTGCCGAACTCAAGGGCCGCAAGGCGAGTTCCACCGTTTTGGGCGATTTGTACGAGCTCGGCACGGAGCTGGAGCAGCGCGGCCGGGCTACACAGGCAACCGCCGTCTACCGGCACTTGGCGCGCATCGACAACACCTACCGCGATGTCGCAGTCCGGTTGAGGCGCCTGATGGATGCCGAACGCATCAAATCGAAGGCGGCGACGCCCGCAGCGGTGCCCGCTGCGCTCGGCACCCCTGCGCAGGGGGCCGCGGCGTCGGCCAGCGCGGCCGCGCGTCCGGCGCCGGCGCCCGTGACGGCTGCCAGGTCTGGGGCGTCCCCCACGGGCGCCGCGGCCGGGCCTGAGGCCGTCCGCGACGGCAATGACACGCAGCGCCTTGGGCGCTACCAGCTCGAGCGCGAAATCGGCCGCGGCGCGATGGGCGTCGTCTACCTGGGACGAGATACCGCCATCAATCGCTTGGTCGCGATCAAAGCCATACCGCTCGCGAGCGAATTCAGCGATTCGGAACTTGCTGAAGCGAGAACCCGATTCTTTCGCGAGGCCGAAACTGCGGGGCGCCTCAATCATCCGAACATCGTGACGATCTATGATGTGGGCGAGGAACGCGGACTTGCCTATATCGCGATGGAATATTTGAAGGGCCGCCATTTGAGCGAGTATGCAACGTCCAGCACGCTGTTGGAGCCGCGCAAGGTGCTTGATTTGATGGCGCGCACGGCCCAGGCCCTCGGCTTTGCGCACAAGCAGCAAGTCGTTCACCGGGACATCAAGCCCGCAAATATTATGTACGACCCGAGCACCGATGTGCTGAAAATCACCGACTTCGGCATCGCGCGCCTGACGGGCGCCGGCAGCACTCGCACCGGCATCGTGCTCGGCACACCCTCCTTCATGTCGCCCGAGCAGCTCGAAGGACGAACTGTGACCGGTCACTCGGACTTGTTTTCCCTGGGTGTTAGCCTGTTTCAATTGTTGACGGGCCAGCTACCGTTCGTCGCTGACTCGATGACCGCATTGATGCAGCAGATCGCAGAGGCGCCGCACCCGCCATTGCGCGCCTTCCGGCCCGATTTGCCGGCCTGCGTCGAGAACGTCATCGATCGTGCGCTGGCCAAGAATCCCGAAGCGCGGTTCGACTCCGGCGCCCAGATGGCGGCCGCCTTGGATGACTGTCGGTCGCGTATAGCGAGCGGACTGCCATGATCGAGTATCAAGACAAGATTCTAGAAGCGAAGATGCGATCATGAGTTTGCGCGGCAAAATCGCGAGCGTAGCGCTCACCGATACGGGCAAGGTCCGCGAACACAACGAGGACATGATCGGCACCGAGGCGGACATCGGCCTGTTCGTCCTGGCCGACGGCATGGGCGGCTACAACGCCGGCGAGGTCGCGAGCGGCATAGCGGTCAAGACCATCATCAACCTGGTGCGCGATGCGGTAGCGCGCGAGGACCTGACCGTGCGCGATCCGGAGACCGGCCTTACGCGTCCCAGCATCATCTTGCGTGACGCGATTCACAGAGCCAACAAAATCATCTACCACACATCCAAGACCCAGCCTCAATGTGAGGGTATGGGTACTACCGTGGTAGCCTGCTTGTTTCACGACAACAAAATGTCGATCGCGCACGTCGGCGACTCGCGCCTGTATCGCCTGCGCGACAACCGATTCGAGCAGATGACCTTGGATCATTCGCTGCTGCAGGAGCTGGTCGACCGCGGCTTTTATTCCCAGCAGGAGGCGCAGCGCGCAACCAACAAGAATTATGTTACACGGGCCCTCGGAGTCGAGCAGAATGTCGATGTGGAGATCCACGAGGAGCCGGTGCAGAAGAGCGATTACTACGTGCTATGTTCCGACGGTCTGTCGGACATGATCGAAGATGAGGATATTCACTTAACAATCAGCACCTTTAGTGCTAATCTTGATATGGTTGCTAAGCAATTGATTCAGCTGTCGAACGATAATGGCGGGCGGGACAACGTGTCGGTCATCATGGCGCACGTAGCAGAGCCGTTCCCCGCACATCGGCGTATATTTGACAAAATATTGGGATGGTTCGGCTAGAGATGGAGTCTGAATGGCACGCCTGATGCTCAGCTTGGATGGTCAAATCCTCGCGGAATACAACATGAACAAGGAGCGCTACACGATAGGGCGCCTTCCGGACAATGACATCCGGATCGATAATCCGGCGGTGAGCGGGCATCACTCGCTCATCATCAACATTCTCAACGACTCCTTCCTGGAGGACTTGAACAGCACCAACGGCACCTACGTCAATGGCAAGCTGATCAAGAAGCATGCCATGCAGCATGGCGATGTGATCACGGTCGGACATCATCAACTGCGCTTCGTCGACAGCCAGGACGGGGACGCGGAGCAGGACGAGTTCGAGAAGACCATGGTCATCACCCCCAGTTCGCAGGGGGAGGAGCGCATTCGGCGTGTCGGCGCGGCGGTGGACCAGGCGGCCAAGGCCGTCGCGGCCAAGCGTGCCACACCGAACGGAGTACCCGAGAACGCCACTGCGCTGCCCAAGGCGAAACTGCAGGTGCTGAGCGGCGCTTTCGCCGGCCGCGAGCTCGAATTGACCAAGGCACTGACCACCCTCGGACGGCCGGGCGTGCAAGTCGCCGCCATCACGCGGCGCTCGGAGGGCTACTTCATCGTGCACGTGGACAGCGGCAAGGAAAACGACTACCCGCAGGTCAACGGAGTGCCCATCGGTCCACAAGCCCGGCGGCTCAACGATAACGACGTGGTGCAGCTCGCGGGCGTGAAGATGGGGTTCTTCGAGAGCTAGCTGGCGCGGCTTGGCATCCCTTCGGCTTTGCATCCCTGCGGCTTGGCATCCCTGCGGCTTGGCCGAACCTCGGGCGGCTTGGCATTTCCTTAAGGGCTTATCCCGCGCCGTTTGAATTCTTCGGCGACCTGCGGCCAGATGGCCGCAGCCTTCGCGATGTCCGCCTCGCCCTCTTGAGTCTTCTGTTTCCTCAGTTTGGCGATTCCCCGGCCATACAGGGACCAGGCGTTCTTCGGGTTCAGCTTCAGCGATTCATCGTAGTCGCCAATCGATTTGTCGTAATCGCCCAGCCGCAGCCGAACGAGTCCTCGGCTGTCCGCGACTTTCGCATAAAAGGGGCCCGATTTGGCTGCGCGCTTGAGTGCGGCATTGCAGTCATCTAGGGCGAGCGCCAGGTCAAGATCACGGAGTGCCCTTGCCCAGCAACGAGAATTCAGGGCTTCGGGCAATCGCACATCTTCGGCATGGAACTTGATCCACAAATCATACTGCCGGATAGCGGGGCCCAAAAGATCGGCGCGCTCGTAAGTTTGCGCTATGGAATAGCGCACATCGGCCTCCTTGGATGCAATGGCATCTGCGGCGTCGAGATCGGCGCCTGCGAGGAGTGGCTCACGTTGCTGGAGCAACAGCTGGGCGCGCGCCAGCAAACCGGGTAGATCATCCGGTTTGAGCTTGAGCGTCCGGTCGAAATCCGCCATTGCCGGAGCCGCTTGCTGCATTTGCCAATAGACCATGCCGCGCTGGTAGAGATATTCCGGGTGATCAGGCGCCAACTCACAGGCGCGCGTCAGAGCGGCAACGGCTTGGTCGAAATCGCGGCGGGCCGCGAAGGCCATTCCGCGGCGGCTGTATTCTGCGGCATCATCGCCACCTCCGCCCGCCACGGGCGGTTCTTTGGGCGATGCATCTGCAGCGGCCTCGGCGGCCGATTTGGGATACTTGGCGCCGTCGAGATTGAATACCGGACCCCCGTTGTACGTGAAATACAATTTGCGTTGACTGTTGGCGACATAGATTCTGTGCGAGAGGAAAAAGTCCGCTCCGATGAGCATATCCGAATAACCAAGGTCGACGTCCGCGATGCGAAGCCGGGTGTTTCGGACCTCCTCCTCGCCAATTTTAAAGCTGGAAAAAGGCGCAACGTAACTGGCGACGGTGCCCTTCCCAAATCCCGCGGTCGCGCCTGCGATGACAACTCCCGGGGAGTCGGGCTTGATGCCGGCGCGTGCGGCCGCCTTGAGCGTTAAAACGGAAGTCGGCGCACCGGTGTCGAATATCACGCGAATTTCAATCCCGTTGAGGGAAGCAAAGCCCGTGTTTGCGGCAACCGAGCAGTCGTCGAGCTAATGCCGATGACGGAATACACCGTCGATGGAGCAATCCAATACCCGAGCATCGCCGCCGATCCACAATCCTCAGGTCTCATCAATCGAACGAAGCCTTGTCCCAGGTCGTATTCGACGTCCGCCATGTGAAGGACATTCTGACCGAGAACACCCACGCTTCCCGCCCCGACTTCGCTGCCGCCCACCAGGAAATCGATGTTGTGAAAAGGAACGCCTGCAAGGGTGAAGACCTTGACCTTCGCGATCGCCACCTTCGCCGTTCCGGCGACGCCCTTGATGAAGAGACCATACGGAGCCGGGTAGGTCTCGAGCTTGAGCTCTGCCGCCCTCGCGGGGCTGAGTATGCTGTAGAAGGCGCCGCTATCTACGACGAATTGCACATCGACATCGTTGATCTTTGCAGTCGTCAACGGGCGCAAATTCGTCATTGTGATCGGAAATTCTATTATCTTGCCGAGCTTGCATGCGCCGGCGAATGCGGGAACCGATGCGGTTGATGCACTCAAAACCGCGAACAGAAGGATGGGTAGACGGCCCGAGATCCTCATCACACCGACGCTGGATGACTCTGGAGGCATTTTCCTACTTGCGACTTCCCCCTGTCCAATGGTTGCGCCCTGCGATTCTGCATGCCCGGCAACACCCGGTCAAAGCTCACCCACGTTGTCTGCGCGATAAAGTCTGGGAACTCGACGGCGCCTCGATAGGGAATGATGCTGCCATGACTGCCTGCGGCTTTGCCAAGCTCGGCTTCTATTTGGCAGCGCTCGTCGTTATCACCCAATAGTGCTGCGCCGTCCCATCTCGATAATCTCCGAGTTCCTGCGGCTGGAGGCCGCAGCGGGTCTTCTCATCATCGGCACCGCCGTTGTGGCTCTGCTGCTCGCCAATTCCCCGGCCGCGCCGGCGTACCGCGCGGTGATGTCCTACGAAATCGCCGCAGCGGGTGCGAAGCTGCCGCTGTCGATGTGGATCAACGACGGACTCATGGCAATGTTTTTCCTGCTCGTCGGTCTTGAAATCAAACGCGAGCTGCTCGTCGGCGAATTATCCTCGGTAAAACGCGCGGTGCTGCCGAGCAGTGCCGCGCTGGGCGGCATGCTGGTGCCCGCCGCGATCTACGCAGCCGTCAACTGGCACCAACCGGCCACCGCGCGCGGTTGGGCAATTCCAGCGGCCACCGATATCGCGTTCGCGCTCAGCATAATGGCGATCTTGGGCACGCGCGTGCCGGCTTCTCTCAAAGTGTTCCTGACGGCGCTGGCCATCATGGATGATCTGGGGGCGATCATCATCATCGCACTGTTCTACACGGCGGATATCTCAGCGCCGGCGCTCGGTCTTGCCGCGGCCGGACTTGGGCTGCTGTTTGCCTTCAATCGGCTCGGCGTTCGCCGCCTCGCCCCGTACCTTCTCGTCGGCCTGTTCGTATGGGGCGCCGTTCTGGCGTCCGGAGTTCACGCCACTCTCGCAGGCATCGCGGTGGCATTCACGATCCCGCTGCGCGGTCCCGGCGAAGCGGACGAGACCAGCGCCCTTCACCGCCTGGAGCGCCGGCTGCATCCGTGGGTGGCTTACGGCATCCTGCCGATCTTCGGTCTGGCGAACGCCGGATTATCGTTCAGCGGTCATTCCCTGGGCGATCTTCTCACGCCGGTGCCGCTCGGAATTGCCTCCGGTCTGTTCGTCGGCAAACAGCTGGGGGTGCTGTGCGGATCGTGGCTCGCGGTCCGCTGCGGCTGGGCGGAATGGCCCGAAAATTCAACCGGCGCGCAGTTCTATGGGGTGGCCGTTCTTTGCGGCATTGGCTTTACCATGAGCCTGTATATCGGCTTGCTCGCCTTCGATTCGGAGGAGCTGCAAAGTCTCGTGAAGCTCGGCGTATTCAGCGTCTCCGCGACCGCGGCCGTCATGGGCTATCTGGTGCTGCGCGCGGCGGGACTGGCGCAGCCACCGTAGCCCCCGCCTTCGGCCTCACACCAGCGATACACCCTTCGGCGCGCGCACCACCGCGGTGCCGGCGATCTTGTCGTGCCAGGCCTGCTTGCCGGGGTCGAACCCAATCCAGAAGAATCCGAGGCCAGCCACCGCCAGAGACAGGAAGCAGCCGAGCGCGCGCACGATTGCCGTCTCCCAGTCGATCGGCCGCCCATCCAGCCGCACCACCTGCAGATCGAACACGATGCCGCCGATGGTCGAGCCGCGCAGCTTCCACATGACGGCGCCATACGCGGCCAGCACCAGCAGCTCCAGATGAGCGAAATGATGCAGGACACCCGTGACGAATCCCACCAGCAGTGCATCGAGCAGCAGCGCCGCCATGCGAATCCAAAAGCCGGCGCGCGGCAGCGCCGCGTTGACGGCAGGCGTCGCCGGCGCCGCCGCAGATGCGGAGGCATGGGCGGCCGGAGCAATACCTTCCTCCGACAGCGCGGCCGACGGTCCGCTGGTGGCCTGCGCGGGTGCGGCTGATGGCGCGGCCGACGGCGCAGCCGATGGTGTGGCTGACGGTCCGGCGGTGGCCACCGCGGGTGCCGGTGCGGGCGCGGCCGCGGGGGCGTCGCGCCTGGCCGCCCGCCAGTCCTGCGCACTGCGCACCAGCGTATAAGCCACGGCCCCGAGCCCGAACAGGCCCAGCAGCTTGTAGACCACGAGGCCGATGAACGGCACGAGGTACAGCGCCAGCACGATGGCCCCGCCGATCAACACCGCAGCCGCAGGGTGGCCTAGCGGCCCGAGGGAGCGGGAACCCAAGGCACGCCTGCCCAGCCACGCCAGCATCACGGCCTTGCCAAAAATGCCGGCACAGAATAGTGCCGCCACGATGAACGGCACGGCGGCAATGCCGATGACCGTGATGCACAGCAACACCACCAGCAAAGGCGTCAAAAGCAGCGTGAGCAGCGCCGTAAGCGCCGTCAGACCGGGCTGAGTTTCCAGGGTGCGCACACAGTCGTCGATCGCGCCGCGAAACAGCAGCGCGAGGCAGGCATACAGCGCCAAAAAGGCGAACGCGAGACCCCATGCCCAACCGATTCCCGATACCAGCGCAAGCGGCCGGCCATAGAACAAGCAGTGATCGATCCACGGCCGCAGCCAGCCGAAGCCGGGGGCCGCGGCGCCGACGCTGCGGACATCGCCGTGAACGACGGCGCCCGGGTCGCGCAGCACCCTGCCGCCGACCGCGACCACATCGCCGTCGACCTCCGCGTGGGGTCCCAATTCGACATTGCCCAGCACCGCGACCGCATCGCCGTGAATCGCGCTGTCGACGATTGTGCTGCCCAGGACTGCGACCGCGCTCTCTTGCACCGGTCCGCTGACCCGCGTGGTGCCGAGGATGGACACCACTTCGCGCGCCTCGCCCGCACTGGCGGAGGACCCGAAGATCGATACGACGGAGTCGGCACGCTCGCCGGCGGGCAACTCCGAATCGTGTCCGATGCTGACCAAGTCATTGCCGTGGCGGCGGCGTCCGGATCGTTCATGCCTGTCGGACCGCTCCTCCCGGCCGGATTCGCCCTCCTCCTCGCCCACCGCAGTCGTTACCGCACGCTTGGCCGCATCGGCCGCAATCTCAGCCGCAGCCGACGCCGCCGCGTCTGCGGCGGCGGGCGCGGCGGGCGCTGCCCCTGGCGTCGGCGGCACGGGCTGCGTCGCTGGCGGCGGCGCAGGCTGCGGCACGGGCTGCGCATGGGCAATCGCTGCAGGCTGCGGCACGGGCTGCGCATGGGCAATCGCGCCCGTGATGGCGAGCAGTGCGACGGCCAGCAGCGCCACCAGTGAGCAGGCGAAGCGGCGCGATCGGTCAATGTTCATGGTCTACGGATCTCCGGCGAATTTGGAATTCAGATAAAGCGTGCGATAGGCTGCGGCCCCGAGCCCGAACAACGCGGCATACAGCGCGGCGCTGACGACCAGGCCCGCATACAGCCACTCCGGCGGAACGGCGCCGACGATGAGCGCCGCCAATTGGCCGGCGCCGGCCACGGCGGCCAGCGCCTCGCGCGCCCAGAACATCGGCGGAGCGCCGGATGTATTCAGCGCGCTCAAGTGCGCGACGGCCCAGGCGCCCTCGAGGAATGCCAGTCCGACCAGCGCCATGCACGTCGCCACGAAGCCGGCGCGCGCGAGAGACGGCCAGTGCGCAAAGCTGCGGCGCCACCACGGCAGCGCCGCGCGTCGCTGCAGCTCGTCGAACACCCGCTTCTCGAGGCCCGGGGGCGCCCGGCGCAGCGGCAGCTCACGCAGCGTGCGGTCCAGCAGCCGCTCCAGTCCTTGCTCCTCGTCAAACGGTTCGCTCACGACACGACTCAGTCTTTCCATGCGCCGCGGGCGAGGCCGGCGGACTCAAGCATGGGCAGCAGCGCAGCGCGGGCGCGGCGGATGTCGGTTTTGACCTTGGCGAGAGAGACCCGCAGGCGTGCGGCGATCTCCTGGTAGGAGAGATCCTCGAAGTGATAAAGAACCAGCGGTACTCGCTGATGCTCGGGCAGCCGCCGCAGCGCATCGTCGATCACCACCCGCTGCTGCTCCGCGCCCAAATCCTCGAGCAGCCGGTCCGGCAGCGGCAGGAGCACCGCCGGTGAGTCCTCCTCAGCCGCATCGGTCGTCATTTCAGAGAACAACCGCCAGCGTCGGCGGTAGCGCGTGAGGTGATTCAGCGCCAGGTTGGTGGTGACGGTCTTCAGCCAACCGCCCACCGCCGGACTCGCGCGCAGCTCATCGAAGTGCTCGTAGGCCCTGATGAAAGCCTCTTGGGCGATATCCTGCGCCTGCGCGTCGTTGCCCGCCAAACGGGCGGCGGTCGAGAAAACCATGTCCTGATAGGCACGCATGAACGTCGTGAACTCGGTTGAGCGGCTGGGCTCCGTAGGTGGCGTTTGCACGGCGATGTGTTCGTTTAGACCCATAACACGGCTGCGCCGAAAAAGTTGCAAGCCCGGCAGCGGGCGCACTGAAGCAAGCGCCGCTAGCGCGGTCCTAGGAGCCTGTCTGAGTATTCCGCGTGAGCCGCGTTGGCTTGGCGAGGGTGCGGATGCAAGGCGCGCGGCGCAGGACGTAGCGAGCGCTACGTCCAAGCCGCGCAACACCGCAGACGCCCCTCACCAAGCCAACCCGGAGGGACCGGGCAGATTTCGCTTCATCCATCGTTGTCGCCTCCTCGTTGGGTGTTGACCCAACCACGTCGGCTCCGCCTCGGCTGAAGCGAAATCTGCCACGGTCGCGGCCACGGGGAATACTCAGACAGGCTCCCTGGGTTGCGCTGCGCAGGGTCGGCAAATCGGCGTCGGGGCGAGCCGGGAGGCCTGGAAGCGCCCGCGATCAGCGATAGCGCCCCATCAGCTTTTCCAGCGCGGCGCTCCCGGGCGAGAGCTTCTCGTACGGGATGCGATTCAGCGGCACGGCGTTCGACTTGTTGAGCGTGTGGAACTCCGTGTTGCTCGTCTCGTCGATGTGGATCAGTCCGGTGACGTATTCGTGTTGCTTGAGCTTCTGCTCGATGAACGCATAGGCCGCGCTGCGATCGGTGGGGTCATAGCTCGTCCCCAGCTTGCGCAGGACGACGCGGCTGCCGTCGTGCAGCCGCACCGGTATCGACTCGCCGTGCGGATAATCGACGGCGATCTGTTCGGCGGGCGGAACGAAATCCGCCTCCATGGCGGCATGGTAGTGCTCGCGCGTGAACGTGTAGCTCTTGGTGGAGCCCTCATGATCGTTGAACGTGACGCACGGCGAGAGCACATCGATGAGCGCAAAGCCGTTGTGGCGCAACCCGGCTTGGATCAGCGGCACGAGCTGCGCCTTGTCGCCGGAGAAGCTGCGCGCAACGAACGTGGCGCCGAGCGACAGCGCGAGCAGCACGGGGTCAATGGGCGGGGTCTGGTTCACGTCGCCCCGCTTCGCCTGTGTGCCGATATCCGCGGAGGCCGAGAACTGCCCCTTGGTCAGGCCGTAAACGCCGTTGTTCTCGATGAGGTACAGCATGTTGACGTTGCGCCGGATGGCATGCACCAATTGGCCGAGGCCGATCGACAGGGAGTCCCCGTCCCCCGATATGCCGATGTAGGTGAGTTCTCGATTCGCCGCGTTCGCGCCGCTGGCGATCGAGGGCATGCGCCCGTGCACGGAATTGAAGCCATGCGCGCCGCTGACGAAATACGCCGTGGTCTTGGACGAGCAGCCGATCCCGGAAAGCTTCACCAATTGCTCGGGCCGCATGTCGAGGGCCCAGCACGCTTCGATGATCGCGGCGGTGATCGAATCGTGCCCGCAACCCGCGCACAGGGTGGACATGCTGCCCTCGTATTGGCGGCGCGTCAGGCCGAGCGCGTTGGTGGGCAACGAAGGATGCGCGACTTTCGGTTTGTTGATGAACGACATGGGGTTCTCGCTTCGCGCCGGTCAGCGCGTGCTCTTGGCGGTGACGGCCGACAGCCGCGGCGCATCGGGCAGAGTCGCCCTGATGCCGTCGACGATGGGTTCGCAGGACATGGGGAACCCGCTGTAGCTCAGGATGGATTTGAGCTTGGATTTGTCCACCGCGGTCTCCATGGTCAGCAGCGAGCGCAATTGCGCATCGCGATTCTGCTCGACGACGAAAATCGTGGCATGCAGGCTCAGAAAGCTTTCGACTTCGAGCCCGAACGGAAAGGCCTTCACGCGCAGGTAATCGACGTGGATGTTCTGGCGGGCGAGCACATCGATCGCTTCGCGCACGGCGCCGTCGCAGCTGCCGATGCTAAGAATGCCGATCTTGCTGTCGCCATTGCCGATCAATACGGGCTTGGGCACGTGCTTGGCGGCGGTCGAGAATTTGCGCTTCAGCCGATCCAGGACCACCTGGTATTCGGTCGAGTCCTCGGTATACCCGCCGTATTGATTGTGGCCCGAGCCGCGGGTGAAGTAGGCGCCCTTCGGATTCACCCCGGGCAGCGTGCGGTAGGTGATGGCATCGTCGTCGCGGTCCACGTAGCGGTAGAACTTGTCCAGCCCGGCCAGCTCCTCGGCCGACAGCATCTTGCCGCGGTCGGGCCGATAGGCATCGTCCCACTTAAGTTCACGGCACATCCAGTCGTTCATGCCGATGTCCAGATCCGAGAGCACGAACACCGGGGTTTGCAGGCGTTCAGCCAGATCGAACGCCTGAACGGCCATGTAGAAGCATTCCTCAGGATTCGCCGGGAACAGCAGCACGTGGCGGGTATCGCCGTGCGAGGCATAGGCGCACAGCATGATATCGGCCTGCTGCGTACGCGTCGGCATGCCGGTCGAGGGGCCGACTCTCTGCACATCGAAGACCACGCACGGCACCTCTGCGTAGTACGCGAGCCCCACGAATTCGTTCATCAGGGAAATTCCAGGTCCGCTGGTCGGCGTGAAGGCGCGCGCGCCGTTCCAGGCGGCGCCCAATACCATGCCGATCGCCGCGAGCTCGTCCTCCGCCTGGATCACGGCATAGTTGCGCTCGCCGGTGGCGGGGTCCATCCGATAACGTTCGCAAAATCCCTTGAACGCGTCCATCAGCGACGTGGATGGCGTGATCGGATACCACGCTCCGACGGTCGCGCCGGCGTATACGCACCCGAGCCCGGCGGCGGTGTTGCCGTCGATCATGATGTGACCGCGCGTCCGGTCCATGCGCTCCACGCGCAGCGGCAGCGGGCAATCCAGATGCTGCTTGGCGTGATCGTACCCGAGGCGCAGCGCCTTCGTGTTCGAGTCGAGGAGCTTCGGCTTCCTGCCGTAGCTTTCACTCATCAGAGTGCTGATGACCGCGAGATCGACATCGAGCAAGGCGGCCAGCACGCCTGCGTAGGCGATGTTCTTGAGCAGTATGCGGTTGCGCACCCCCTCGAAGTTCTCGTTCACCAGCTGCGCCAGCGGCACGCCGATGACCGTGATGTCGCCGCGCTGCAGCAGCGCGCTGCGAGGCCAGGTGGAGTCATAGATCAAATAGCCGCCGGAGACGACTTCGCGCACGTCCTTGGTGTAGGTCTCCGCGTTCATCGCCACCATGATGTCGACCCGGCCGGCGCGCGCGGCGTACGCGTCGCGGGTCACTCGAATTTCGTACCAGGTGGGCAGCCCCTGAATGTTCGAGGGAAAGTAGTTCTTGCCAGTGACCGGCACGCCCATGCGGAAAATGGCCTTCATGATGAGCGAGTTCGCGCTCGCGGAACCGGTGCCGTTGACGTTTGCGAACTTGACGACAAAATCGTTCACTCGATCCGGCGCACTGATTAGACTCGGCATGTCGCGTCCTCAACCGTCGCGGCGTCCTCATCCGACGCGAGCGGAATTTTGATGGTGGATTTTTGCATATCCCAGGCGGCGGTGGGGCAGCGCTCGGCACACAGGCCGCAATGCACGCAGACGTCCTCGTCCTTGACCATGACTCGTCCGGTGTGCGGCAGCGCGCTCGACACAAACAGCGCTTGGCTCGTATTTCGCGCCGGTGCCTTGAGGCGCGAACGCACCCGCGCCTCGGTGCCGTTCGGCGCGATGGTGAGGCAGTCGACCGGACAGATGTCGATGCAAGCATCGCATTCGATGCACAGCTTTGCGGAAAACACCGTCTGCACATCGCAGTTCAGGCAGCGCTGAACCTCGAGCGCGGCCTGTTCCGCGGTGAAGCCCAGCTCAACCTCGACGTTGATCTTCTTGAACCGCTCGATCAAGCCCACATGGGGAACCAGCCGCCGCTCGGCGCCGTTGTACTCGTTCTTGTACGACCACTCGTGCATGCCCATCTTGCGGCTGCTCAACGTCATGCCGCGCGGCATGCGTGCGGTGACCGGCTCGCCGCGGCAGTATTTGTGGATCGAGATGGCGGCCTGATGGCCGTGCTCCACCGACCAGATGATGTTCTTCGGGCCGAACGCCGCATCGCCGCCGAAGAACACATCGGCGCGGGCGGACTGAAAGGTCGTCTTGTCCACCCGGGGCAGGTTCCATTTGTCGAACTCGATCCCGAGGTCGCGCTCGATCCAGGGGAACGCGTTCTCCTGCCCGATGGCGAGAATGACGTCGTCGCACGGAAAGAATTCCTCGCCGAGCACGCGGGTCGCCGTGATTTCCCCCTCATGGACTTCATACTCGAGGTGCTCGAACAGCATGCCTTCGAGGCGGCCGCTGTCGACCACGAACCTCTTGGGGGCGCGATTGACCAGGATCTGCACGTTCTCCTGCTCTGCGTCCTCGAGCTCCCATTCCGAGGCTTTAAAGAACTCGCGCGGCTTGCGCGCCATCACCTTGACGTCCTTCGCACCCAGGCGCAGCGACGTGCGGCAGCAGTCCATGGCGGTGTTGCCCACACCGATGATCAGCACGCGCTCGCCGATCGCCTCGACATGCTTGAATGCAACCGATTCGAGCCAGGCGATGCCGATGTGCACCCGGTCGCTGTCGTGCCGTCCCGGCAGATCGAGCTCCTTGCCCTTCGGCGCGCCCGTACCGACGAACACCGCGGCGAATTGCCCGGCCCCCAGCAGTTGGCGCATGCTGTCCACCGGTGAGTTCAGGCGCAGGTCCGCGCCCATGTCCACGATGTAGCCGATTTCCTCATCCAGCACCCGGGCCGGCAGGCGAAACGCCGGTATATTGGTGCGCATCAATCCGCCGGCAACCGCAAATTGCTCGAAAATCGTGACTTCATATCCCAACGGCACCAGGTCGTTGGCAACGGTGAGCGAGGCGGGCCCCGCGCCGATGCACGCAATGTGCTTGCCGTTCCTGCTCTGCGGGGCGCGCGGCAACAGCGCGCCGATGTCGTCTCGCTGATCCGCAGCGACGCGCTTCAGCCGGCAGATGGCCACGGGTTTGCTTTCGATTCGACCGCGCCGGCAGGCGGGCTCGCACGGCCGGTCGCAGACTCGCCCAAGGATGCCCGGGAACACGTTGGACTCCCGGTTCACCATGTAGGCGTCGGTAAACCGACCCTGGGCGATCAGCCGGATGTATTCCGGGACATCGGTGTGCGCCGGGCAGGCCCACTGGCAGTCGACCACTTTGTGGAAATAATCAGGTTGGCCGGTATCGGTCGGTTCCATGTTTCCTCATTCAAGTTCACCCCCAAAGCCTTTGAAAGTATAGGCGCAGGGTAGTTCGTCGGGGGGTGCATCAGCGCACATAAACTGCAGTTGCAATGCAGGGTTGGGGGGGACGCGACGTCTCAAGCTCCTTCGAACCCCTGCCCGCGCAGCACCTTTCCCGGCAGCGCGCGGGTCGCCGCACCGGCCGCGACGACCGGCACCCCATTCACCAGTACCCACTGCATGCCGACCGACAGCTGATTCGGCTCCGCGAAGGTCGCGCGGTCGGTGATGACCTGCGGGTCGAACACGACGATGTCGGCCCACATGCCGGCCTTGAGCACGCCGCGCTCGTTGAGCCGCAGCCGGGACGCCGGCAGGCTGGTGAACTTTCGGATGGCCTCCTCGAGGCGCATACGGCGCTCCTCGCGCACGTACTTGCGCAGCACCCGCGGAAAGGTGCCGTACGCCCGCGGATGCGGGAACTCCCTGCCCAGCAGGCCGGCGGGCGAGGTCGCCGAGCTGTCATTGCAGAACGACACCCAGGGCTGCACCGCCGCAAGCGCAATGTCCGGCTCGCTCATCGCAAACACCGCGACTTCGGTTTGGGCATTGTCTTCGATGAGAATGTCGAACAGCGTGTCCATCGGATCGGTGCCGCGGGACTTGGCGATGTCGGCGAGCGTGTGGCCCTGAATGGCGAGCAGCTTCGGGTTGCTCACCGTCGATATCTGGATGGCCTCGGGGCCGGCCACCGACTGCCACTCATTGTCCCAATCCGTCGATACCGTGGCGAGCTCCTGCTTCAAGCGCGCACGCACAGCAGGCTCCTTGAGCCGCTCGATCAGTTTGGCGTTGCCTCCATCGTGCGCCCAAGGCGGAATGAACGCCGACAGGTCGTTCGCCCAGGCCGGATACGCATAGGTGTCCGCGGCAATGTCGACGCCCGCGGCGCGGGCGCGCTCGACGCGCGCGACGATCTCGGGCATCAGCCCGAAGTTGTTGACGCCGCCGGCCTTCAGGTGCCAGATCTCCACGGGGATGTGCGCTTCACGGCCGATGCGGATCGTCTCCTCGAGCGCGGCCATGATTCCCTCCTGCTCGGAGCGCATGTGCGTTGCGTATATGCCCCCGTATTCGGCGGCCGCGCGCGATAGCGCGATGAGCTCCTCGGTGCTGGCGTAGGGCGCCGGGGCGTACTCCAGCGAACTCGAGACCCCGACCGCGCCCTGGCGCATCGCCTCGGCGACCAGACCCTTCATTTGCTCGAGCTCGCCGGGCGTGGCGGCCCGGTCCGCATAGCCGATCACCATCTCCCGCACCGTCGTGGCGCCGACGTACGAGGCCAGGTTGATGCCGATGCCCTGCCGCTCCAGCCGTGCGAAGTAGCCGGTGAAGTCCGACCAATCCCTCTTGATCTGCAGATGCGCATATCGGGCCGCTCCCTCCCGCGCGATCGCCTCGTTGACCGGCGCCACCGATTCACCCTCGCCGGTGATCTCCGTGGTGATGCCCTGGAAGATTTTCGATGGCGCGGACGGATCGACGAGCAGCGTCAGCTCGGACTGGCCGAGCATGTCGATGAACCCGGGCGCCACGATACGGTTTGCGGCGTCGATGCGCTGCTTTGCTTTCGCGCGCCCGAGGCGGCCGATGGCGGCAATGCGCCCGGAACGTATGCCGATGTCCGCCGCATACCACGGTGCGCCGGTGCCGTCGACCACGTGCCCGTGCTCGATGATCAGGTCGTAAACCGGCGGCGCGGGCTCGCTGGCCGGCGCGGGCTCGCGCGCCGGCGCGGGCGCCGCGCCTGTCGCAATCGCGAGACCGAGCAGCGCGGCCAGCCAGCCGGTGCGCAACGCCGGGGCGGCCGCCCGAGGACCGATCAGGCGGTGCACGGCTGATCAGTCGGCTGCTTTCCCGTCATCGCTGCTGTCTCGTCATCGCTGCTGTCTCGTCAATGGCCGGCCACCCTATTTAGCAAGAGCGCGATCATAGCTTCAAAAACCCGCGCCGTAAGGATTGCTGGAGCAGCTTTCACCGGCCGCACCTGGCGACCCTGGCCGAACCGGGTCGGAGCAAGGGCGCACTGCGGTTCAGGGGACTCTTGCAGTTTTCCCATAAGGGCAGTACATTGAATGAGTTACAACCGTCTCTTGAGTGGGTATCGAGTATAGGTGTGCCATGGCTTCACAAGCGCGTTCGATTGCCTCGCTCACGATTTCCTTCGGACTGGTCGCCATCCCGGTCAAACTGTATTCGGCCACCGTTTCGTCGGAAAGAATTTCCTTCAATCTTCTGCGCCAGAAGGACGGCTCGCGCGTCAAACAGCAGTACATCGCGGTGGCCGATGGCAAGCCCGTCGAGCGTTCGGAAATGGTCAAGGGCTATGAAGTCGCCAAGGATCAATACGTGATGTTCAGCCCGGAGGAGTTGAAGGAGCTCGAGGAGGCCACGACGCATGCGATCGACATCGGGCAGTTCGTCCCGCTGGGGTCGGTCGACCCGGTGTATTTCGATGGGACTTATTACCTTGCGCCGGACAAGGGCGGCGCCAAGCCTTACACGCTGCTCGCCACTGCGCTGCGCAAGGCCGGACAATGCGCGGTCGGCCGATGGGTGTCGCGCGGCAAGGAGCACATCGTGGCGATCAGGCCGATGGGCGACGGCCTTGCGATGCATCAGCTGCATTTCCAAGCCGAAGTGCGCGATCTGAAGGACTTGGGGATCGAGCCGGCGCAAGTGTCGGAGCCCGAGCTCAAGCTGGCGCAACAGCTCATCGATCACCTCTCCGCCAAGCGCTTCGACCCGAACGAATATGTCGACGAGTTCAAGGGCCGTGTCGAGGCGGCTATCCAGAAGAAGATTCAAGGCAAGCAGATCTCGCTCGCCGAGACCGCGGCGGCCACGCCTCGGGGGAATGTCATCGACTTGATGGAGGCGCTGCGCGCCAGCATCGACGCGCGGGGAGCAAAGGGAGCCGCCCTGAAGGAGCGTAAGGCGCCCAAGCGCGCCACCTCGTCGGGCGCCGCGCGCAAATCCGCTCGCCGATGAAATGCCCGCCGATGAAATGCATGAATTCGACACGAAGGACCTCAAGCGGCTCTTCGGCATTCCCGCCTCACAAGTACGCGCGCTGATTCGCGCGGGGCACATTCGTCCCCACAAGCAATCCGGTCGGCTCCGCTATTCGTTCCAGGACCTGCTGGTGCTGCGCACGGCCGGCGCGCTGCGCGCGGCAAAGATTCCGGCGCAAAAAATCAACCGGACCCTGCGGCAGATCCGCGCCTCGCTGCCCTCCTCGCTGCCGCTGAGCGGACTGTCCATCGTCGCATTGGGCGACCGCATCGTCGTGCGCGAGGGCGAAGCGCTGCGCGACTCCGACACCGGCCAATATGCCTTGGCGCTGGAATTCGTCGACAAGGGCGGCGGCGAGATCCTGATGATCGATAGGCGCCGCGGCGCCGCGGCGCTGCTCGCTTCGGCGGAAGCGGAATTCGAGAAGGCTCTGAGCCTCGAGGACAGCGATGCGGCGGCAGCGCAATCAGCCTACGCGGCGTGCCTGTCAGCCGACCCGCAGCACTTGGAAGCCCGACTCAATCTGGGGCGCCTGCTGCACCTCGAGGGGCGCCTGCGCGAGGCGGAGCAGGTGTATCGCGGCCAGGATGCGGCGGAGCCGCTCCTCTTGTACAACCTCGCGGTGCTTCTCGAAGACCTCGAGCGCGAGCCCGAAGCGCTTGCGACGTATCGCGAGGCGCTCGCTCTCGATCCCCATCTGGCGGACGCGCATTTCAACCTGGCACGGCTGCATGAGCGTGCGGGCCAGGCGACGGACGCTCTGCGGCATCTGCTCGCGTATCGGCGACTGATGAGCGAACAAGGGTCTTGAGCGATCAGCCGCGCAGGACGCGCGCTGCGGCCTCGCGGATGAATTGCGCGGTGCGCTTCGGCGCCGTGACGGGCAGCATGTGGCCGCCGTCGACCAACGTGAGCTCGGCGCCGGGCAGTTCGGCGGCCAGCGTCTCGCCCTGACCGGAGGGATCGAGGATGCGGTCGCTGCGGCCGTAAAGGATGCTCACCGGCAGCCGCATCGTCCGGTAGCCCTGCACCATGCGCGGCAGATCTTCGGGAATCGCCGCCAGATCGGTGGAGGCAGCGATGAATTGGCTGGGCCGCAGCGCGAGCAGCCCCCCGCCGCGGGTGGCAAAGTCGACCGGCACGGCTTCGGGGGCGAACACCGCGCGCAGCAGCGCGTCGCGCATCGCGATGCTCAGCGGCACGGCCAGGGTCCAGGCAACGAGCGCGCGCATCCACGGCCTGGCGATCACCAGTCCCCTGAAGCTCGCGGGAACCTCGTGCATCGGATGCGTGAGCGGTGCCACCAGCGCAAGTCCGGCCACTCGCTCTGGATGCCGCTGCGCCAATCTCAGCGCCACGGCGCCGCCCAGCGAATGACCGACCACCAGCACGCGCCCGAGGTCGAGTTTCTCGATGAGCGCGGCCAGCACGTCAGCCTGCGCGCTCAAGGACGCCGAAGCGCCCGGCGTCCGCAGCGAATAGCCCGAGCCGGGCCGGTCGATCGCCAGCACCCGGTATTGCGTGGCCAGCTCATCGACGATGCCATAGGTGAAGTGACCGAGTTGTCCTGCCAAACCGTGCAGCAGCAGCACGGCCGGTCCTTGGCCTCGGTCCACAACGTGCAGCCGCGCGCCGGGCACATCGATGAACCGGCCGGCCGGCGGCAATGCCGCCTCCACCCGTCGCGCCGTGCGCTGGGTGAAGAACACCAGGCCCGCGCCGAGCGCCAGGATCACGAGCACGCTCGCCGGCAAGATCATGTACAGCGAGCTCACGGGCGGGCACGCCCCAGCGCGCGCCAGTAGTTCACCGGGGCAAGGCGCTCGATCAGCGCGATGATCATGGCGTCGCGGCCGACGAGGATGCGCGCGCGGCGCTTTTGCACGCCGCGCACGATGATCTCGCCGGCCTTCTGCGGCGGCATGCGCAGCAGTTTATCGATCAATTCCAGGCGGGCGCGCATCTGCTCGGCCGGCAAGGCCTGTGATACTCGCGCGTTCCGCGCGATGGCGGTGGCCACGCCCCCGGGGTGCACCACGCTCACGCCCACCCGGCTCCCGGCCAGCTCGAGCCGCAGCGCATTGGAGAAGCCGCGCACCGCAAACTTGCTGGCCGAGTAGGCGCACTGGCCCGGAGGGGAGATCAGCCCGAACACGCTCGACAGATTGACGATGCGCGAATCGTCGCCGGCCTGCAGCAGCGGCAGGAAGGCCCGCGTCATGCGCACCACGGCGTGGAAGTTGATCTCCATGAGCCAGTCGAAGTCCGCCTCGCTCACCTGCTCGAAGTTGCCGACCAGCGCCACCCCGGCGTTGTTGAAGAGCAGGTCCACCCGCCCATGCGCGCCCAGCACCGATGCAGGCAGGGCCGCCACGGCTTCGCGGCTCGCCACGTCCAGGGGATGGCAGCTCACCCGCACGCCGCTCGGCGCCGCCTGCGCCTGCGTTTGCGCAAGTCCCGTCTCGTCAATGTCGGCGAGCGCCAGGTGGCAGCCGCGCCGCGCGAGCGATAGTGCGATGCCGCGGCCGATGCCGCCGGCCGCGCCGCTGATCACGGCCACGCGATCCTTCAAATGCATCGTCTGACGCCGGCGGCGGCGCTGAATTGCAGCACGCCGTCGGCGAGGCGCCCGTAGCGGATGGTGAGAAGGTCGAGCAGGTAGTTTTGATGGACCCGCCAGGGCCGCTGCGACCCCTGCTTGGGCAGCATGGCAAGCGCACGCCGCACATAGCCCGAGGTAAAACTCAGGAACGGCTGCGGCTGCACCGTCGGGTCGCGGCGCGGCACCGCGACCGTATAGCCGTGGCGTTCCATGTAGCGGAGCAGGCGGCACACGAAGCCCGCGGTGAGCTCCGCCTTCAGCGTCCACGAGGCATTGGTGTAGCCGAAGCTCATCGCCAGGTTGGGCACGTCGCTCAGCATCATGCCTTTGTAGGCCATGGACTGGCCCAGGGCGCAGGGCCGCCCGTCGATGCGCAGCGTCACATCGCCGAGCACGTTGAGTTCGAGACCCGTGGCCATCACCACGATGTCGGCCGGCAGCTCCACGCCCGAGGCGAGCTTCAGGCCGCCTTCGGTGAAGCGCTCGATGGTGTCGGTCACCACCGAGGCGCGGCCCTGACGGATCTGGTGGAACAGGTCGCCGTCGGGCACGATGCACATGCGCTGGTCCCATGGGTTGTAGCGCGGCGTGAAATGCGCAGCGACGTCGAACTGCGGGCCCACCTGCTCGCGCGCCATCTCGACGATGCGCCGCTTCATCTGCTCGGGGCGACGGCGGGCGAGCTGGTAGAAAAATATGCTCACCAGCACGTTCTTCCAGCGCGTGAGTGCGTAAGCCATTCGACCGGGCACGCGCCGCTTCAGCCATTGCGCCACCCGGTCCTCGGAGGGTCGCGTGACGACGTACGTGGGCGAACGCTGCAGCATCGTGACATGCGCGGCGGTCTTCGCCATCTCGGGCACCAGCGTGACCGCCGTGGCCCCGCTGCCGATCACCACCACGCGCTTTTCGGCGTAGTTCAGGCCTTCGGGCCAGAATTGCGGGTGCACCAGGATGCCTCGATAGTCGCTCTCCCCGGCGAACTCTGGCCGGTGTCCCTGCGCGTAGCTGTAGTAGCCGCTGCACATGTACAGAAACCGCGCGCGAAACGCCACCCGCTCGCCGGAATCGGAGCGCTCGGCCGTCACCGTCCAGCAGGCGTCCTGGCTCGCCCATTCGGCCCCGCGCACCGAGTGGGAGAAGCGGATGTGCGGGGTAATTCCATTTTCGTCGGCGCACTGGAGGATATAGCGCAAAATGGCCGGCCCATCCGCGATGGCCTTGGCTTCACCCCAGGGTTTGAATTCGTAGCCCAGCGTATACATGTCCGAATCCGAGCGCACGCCGGGGTAGCGAAACAGATCCCAGGTGCCGCCGATGCAGGTGCGCGCCTCGAGAATGGCGTAGCGCTTGCGGGGGCAGCGCTGCTGCAAGTGATGGGCCGCGCCGATGCCGGATAGCCCGGCGCCGACGATCAATACGTCGAGGATTTCCGGTGTTTGGCTTGGGGGGCGGATGACGGGCACGATCAGACCATGAGTATGCGCTGACACTGTACATTGTCGTGCCCCGCAGCGCGAACCGCGTCGCCGCCCCGCGTGCGGCGCTCACGGTGTGGTAGCTTACCGGCGTCATGCGAGAGTTCAATTCGATCGAAGAGCTGCACCCGCTGATCGGTCAGGAGGTCGCCGTGAGCGACTGGATCACCGTCGACCAGGCGCGCATCGACCGATTCGCCGACGCTAGCGGCGATCACCAGTGGATCCATGTCGATCCCGAGCGAGCGAGGACCGGTCCGTTCGGCACGACCGTCGCGCACGGTTTTTTGACTCTGTCGCTGCTGCCGCTGATGGCGCAGCAGGCGCTCTGCATCCGCAGCACACGGATGGGGGTCAACTACGGGCTCGGCAAGGTGCGCTTTCCTGCGCCGGTACCGGTGGGCAGCCGGCTGCGGGGGCGCTTCACGCTCCAGCGAATCGATACTCTCGAGCCGCTGCATGGCATGCCGGGCGCCCAACTCGTCTGGGAGGTGACCATCGAACGCGAAGGCGGCAGCAAGCCCGTGTGTGTGGCGCAGAGCATCTCGCGGCGCTACGGCTGACTACGCGTACGTCACGAGGCCAGGGTCGAGCTGCGTGTCCAGATGCGCCAGCGCATTGAAGCTCACCAGCTGATGGCGCCGAGAAGACATCGTGAATTCCGTGACGGAGCTGTTGCGGATCTGCAGATTCAGCTCGATCGCGGTCTGCGGCGGCGCCTTGAGCGCGGCCGCCACGATTGCGGCGATGGGGCCGCCCGAGCTCACCACGAGCACACTGCCGCCCGCAAAGCGGCTGCGAGCTTCGATGATCGCCGCCACCGCCCCGTCCTGAAATGTGCGCCACGACTGCATCCCGGCCGGCCGAATTCGGTCATCGGTCCATGCCAGCAGCGCCTGCTTCAATAGCCGGAAATGCCCGCGCACGGCGGCGTTGTCGCGCACCGCCGCGGCAACGGCCGGCGCCGCCGCGGCAACTGCCGGCGTTGACTCGGCAACGGCCGGTGCTGTCTCGGCAACGGCCGGCGCAGGAACGGCGCCCGCGTGAGCCGACATCAGCGCTTCGGGATCGTACTCGTCAAGGGCCGGCAAATGCTGCGCAGGCGGACCATCGCCGTCCGCAATGCCGTCGAAAATCCCCTGCACAGTTTCGGCGTGGCGGCGCAGCGTTCCGGTGTATACCGCGTCGAATCGAATCTTGCGCAAGGCGAAATACGCCCCCAACAGACGCGCCTGCGCAAACCCGGTCTGGGTGAGCCGGTCGTAGTCCTCGGTGCCGAAGGACGCCTGAGCATGGCGCACCACATAGATTGCGCCCATCAGCGATTCTCAAATCAGTTTGACGAGCTGCTTGCCGAAATTCTGCCCGCGCAGGAGTCCGACGAACGCCTCGGGCGCCGCCGCAAGATCACTCGCGACGCTCTCGCGATACTTGAGCCTTCCGCCGATCAACAGGGCGCCCAGCTCTGAAAGGCCCTGCGGCCACAGATCCAGATGGTCCGATACGATGAAGCCCTGCATCTTGCAGCGTGCAACCAAAAACATCGCCGGATTGCGGATCGCACTGCGCGGGACGGCACCCGGTTCGTTGTTGTAGTCGGCGATGAGCCCGCAGATGGCGATGCGGGCGAACGGATTCAGCAGACTCATGACGGCATTGAGAACATCGCCGCCGACATTTTCGAAATGAGCATCCACGCCGTCGGGCGCTGCCTCACGCAGCAGCTTCGCGAGGTCCATCGCGTCCTTCGCCTCGCGGTGGTCGACGCAGGCGTCGAAGCCCAACTCGCCGGTCACGTAGCGGCACTTGTCGGGGCCGCCGGCAATGCCCACGGCCCGGGCGCCGCCAAGCTTCGCGAGCTGGCCCACGACACTTCCCACCGCGCCGGCCGCTGCGCTGACGACGATGGTCTCACCCGCCTTCGGCACCATGATCTTGTGGTAGCCATACCAGGCCGTCATGCCGGGCATGCCCGCCACACCGAGATGCGCTGACATCGGTATCCGGCGCGTGTCGATCCGCTCGAGCGCCTTGCCGTCGGCAACGCCAAACTCCGACCAGCCGAGCATGCCGCGCACGTGCTGGCCGGCCGCAAAACCCGGGTGGTTCGAGGCGACCACCTCCCCGACGGTTCCACCGATCATGGTGGCGCCGATTTCCTGGGGTTTCGCATAGGATTTTCCCTCGTTCATGCGGCCGCGCATGTAGGGATCGAGCGAGAGGTAGTGGTTGCGCACCAGCACCTCGTTGGGCCCCGGGGTGGGAACCGGAGCGGTCTCGATCCGAAAATTCTCCGGAACCACCCATCCGCTGGGCCGCGAAGCGAGCACGATGCGGCGGTAAGTTTTTTGCGAGGCCGTCATGTCAGAACTTTGTGCGCACCGTGATCCCGAAGGTGCGCGGGTCGCCTAGGAACGCGTCGATCTGGTTGTACTGAAAGGGGGCATCGAAGGCAACCTGATAGAAGCCCTTATCGGCCAGATTGTTGCCCCACACTTCAACGGTAAATTTATCGTCCCGCGTCCCGATGCCAAGCCGCGCGTTCAGCAATCCATAAGCTCCCTGGAGTTTGCGCGGATCCAGATCCGAGCCGGTGTTGTACGAGGAGCTGTATTTTTCATTGATGTTGGCGTGGAACTGCAGCGATGCGCTGATGGGTACCGTGTAGGTCGCGGACGCCACACCCGACCACAGCGGCGCGAACGACAGCCGATTGTTGAGGCGCGGGATCGTGGTGGCGGCTGTGTCATTGGGAGCGAACAGCGGCAGCGAGCCGCCGAACTCGGTGATGTTGGTAAAGGCATAGACCACGCCCGTGTCGAAAGTCAGGCCCGGCAGCGGGGTCGCCCAGTTGACATCGAATTCGGCGCCCTTGGATTCAACGCGACGAATCGAGCTGACGATGAATTGAATTCCGGTAAAGGTGTTCAGCTGAAAATTCGTGTATTGCTGATCGAACACCGAGGCATTCAGGCGCACGGTCCTGTCGGCCAGCAGGCTTTTGACCCCGAGCTCGTAAGACTCGACGGTCTCACGCGGGAATTCGGTATCTAAATTCGGCGTGAGCGGCGTCAGCGGGTTCGTCGATGTGACGCGAGCCAGGTTGAATCCGCCGGCCTTGTAGCCGTTCGCCCAGGACAGGTACGCCATGATGTCGTCGGTGAAATGATATGACAGCTTGACCGTACCCGACACGTTGCCCTCGGTCAGGGACTGGGCGCTCGATTGGCCCGAAAAGAATGGATTGAAGACCGTCGAACACCCGTATCCGAGTAGAAACTGATATTCAGGGCTTGCGGGATCGAGCATCGCGACTCCCGGGGACTGGAGCAGTTGCCCGCAAGCGGAGCCGTGATCCGGGTCGAGATAATTGGAGTCAGCAGTCTTCTTCTCCGAGGTGAATCGCAAGCCGGCGGTCACATCAAAGGCCTGTGTGATCTTGTACGTCTCATTGGTGAAGAACGCATAGCTCTTGGAGGTCTCACGATAGGAATCCGCCTGGCCGGACACGCCCGGTATGAACAGGCTGCCGGGGGGCTGCCCGGTCAGACCGTATGTCAACCCGAAGTTCGGCGGCCCGACCGATGCCGACGAGAGGCCACTCAGGTACAGATCGAAGCTGTTGCCGGCATAGATGGTTGAATTGGTCGTGAGGATTTCGCTCGAGAAGAATCCGCCCACCAGCCAATCCAACGGGCCGTTCTTGCCAGCCAGGCGCAATTCTTCGCTGGCCTGCTTGAAATCGGTCATGTTGCCCTCGGTGCCGGGCTCATAAACGATATCGACGGCGGTGTAATCGATGTCGTTCCCGGCGATGAGCGTGTTGTCGCGCCACGCGGTAATCGAGGTGAGCGTACCGAAGCCCAGATCCCAGTTGAGCTCGCCGGAGACTCCCATATCGCGAATTTGTTGCGTGATGTCCTGGTTCGAATACGCCTGCCGGTTGAACGGCGACACCGGCGGAAGCGCCTCGCCGACTGCGCCGGGTGTGCCTCCGAGTTGCGGGACCGAGGCGAGCGCATCGACGATCGGGGCGAATGGACCGAGCACGGTCTGCACGGCGCCGCAGCAGGACTCGTTGCGCTTCGAATAGTCGCCGATGAGCAAGAAGCTGAGGTCGTTGTTGGGCGTGAGCAGATACTGGCCGCGGAAGGTGTAGACGTTGCGGTTATCGGTGTTGTTCTCCGTGTTCGGGCCGGGGCCGGTGGTGACGTCGAGGAAACCATCGCGCTTCTGGTACCCGGCGAAGAACCGGCCGGAAGAGATGTCGCTGAGCGGTCCGGTGACGGAGGCGGAGATCTCCCGATCGTTGTAATTGCCGCCGGTGGCCTCGGCCGTCACTCCAAAGGTATTCGATGGCCGCCTGGTCACGATGTTGATGACGCCGGCGTCGTTGTTCTTGCCGAACAATTCGCCCTGCGGCCCCTCGAGAACCTCGATGCGGTCAATCTCCCCCAGGTCGCCAAAGCCCACGCCGTTGCGCGGCCGGTAGACACCGTCGATCACGACTCCGACCGAGGATTCCAGGCCGGGGTTGTCGCCGACCGTGCCGATGCCGCGGATACGCGCGGTAGTCACGTTTTCAGACGTCGTCGAAGTGACGGTAAGACCCGGAGTCAGCACCTGCATGTTCTTGATGTCCTTGACACCGGCATCCTGCAGCTGCTGCGAATCCAAGGCGATCACCGCGATGGGCACATCCTGGATGTTCTGTTGGCGCTTCTGCGCCGTGACGATGATCTCGGCCAGGCCCGGCGTGGGCGCAGGTGCCTGCTGCGCCCAACTCGCACCCGCCAAAGCGCCCGCAATTGCCAGCCCCAGAGCAACAGCCTGCAATCGCACATTTCGACTAGTCATCAGCCACCCCCGTTGCATTTTTTCTAGTGAGGCGCCGCGCTGACCGCTGCAATCAGCCGGCGCTATTGTTGTGCCTCCGCGACCAACCCCAAGCTCTCCCACCCGACGAATCCGACATCCGGTCCGCTTTGGTCGCACTCTTACCACATTTTCGGCTCGATGCGTAATATCTGCGCCTGGCCGGGCCGCTCGGATCGTGACGGGACTCGCGTCAGCCGCTCATTCAGCGTCGGCGGGCGGACTGGCCGGGCGCTGGCGAATGTACTTGAACGTGCCCATCGATTTGGCGATGAGGCGGCCCTCGGCATCGTGCACCTCGCCCTCACAGAAGGCCAAGGTCGCGGCGCGATGGATGGCACGGCCGCTTGCGATCAGGCGAGTGCCGGCATGCGCCGGCTGCAGAAAGCTGGTCTTCATCTCGACGGTCACGCCCCCGCCGGCGGAAGGATCGAGCGAGCGCCCGGCGACGGCCATGGCCACGTCCAGCAGGGTCATGAGAACGCCGCCATGCGCGACATTCCAGCTGTTGAGGTGCCGCACGCTCAGCTGCAGCGCGATGCTCGCACGGCCCGCATCGGCCGCGAGAAACTCAATGCCGAGATCCTTGATGAACGGTATCTCGTTCCGAAAGGCGGTGGAGCCGCTCATTGCAGGTCCCCGAGCACCGCGGCGGTGTCCGCGCCGAGGACCGGGGATGCGCTCGCGATGCGGCCCGGCGTATCGGACAATTGAACCGGCACGCCGAGCACCCGAATCGGCCCCGCCTCGGCGTGCTGCACGACCGGCGTCATGTTGCGCGCGCCGGTCTGCTCGTCGTCGACGACCTCCTTGAAGTTGCGGACCAGCGTGCAGGGAACACCGACCTTTGACAGCGCTTCGATCCACTGCGCGGCGGAGCGAGAACGGAATGTGCCTTCGAGGAGCGGCTCGAGCACGCGCCGATTCTGCACGCGCAAAGGGTTCGAATGATAGTCCGGGTGCTCGATCAAGTCGCTGCGCCCGATCGCGTCGCAGAGACTTTTCCAGAGCTTGTCGCTCGCTGCTGCAATCGTCACTTCCCGGTCCGCGCACATGAAGTTGCGGTAGGGAACGATGCTGTCGAACGCGGTGCCCATCGGCACGGGAATCGCGCCCGATGCAAGGTAGCGGGCGAAGTTGGCCAGCATGCTCGACATGAGCGAATCCATCATCGATACGTCGACGAACTGGCCGCGGCCGGTGCGATGGCGGGCTTCCAGCGCCATCAGGGCTCCGATCAGCGCAAACAGCCCCGCAGTGACGTCGGCAACCGAATGCCCGCTTCTCACGGTCTCGCCCTGCACGGTACCGGTGATGCTCATCAGCCCCGAGGCGGACTGGACGATCAGATCCATGGCCGGCTCCAGGCGCCGTGGACCGGTCTGACCGAAGCCGGATATCGACACATAGATCAGCCGAGGATTGGCCGCCGACAGCGCCGCATAGTCGAGCCCGAGCCGGCTCATGACGCCCGGCCTGAAGTTCTCCACCGCGATGTCGGCCTTCGCCGCGAGCCTGCGGCAGATTCCCAAGCCCTCGGGACTCTTCAGGTCGACGGTCAGGCTTTTTTTGCCGCTGTTCAGACCGACGAAATAGGCGGAGTCGGAGCCTTGAAACGGTGGTCCCCAGCTGCGGCCGATATCGCCCTCTTCAGGGCTCTCGACCTTGATCACGTTTGCGCCGTACGCCGCCATCAGCATGGTGCAATACGGGCCCGCCAGGGCATGAGAGAAATCGAGGACCGTGATGCCCTCGAGCGGAGGAGCTGCGTCTGTCATATGAGGGCCCGATTCGGTTCAGCGATAGGTCACGGCCACGCGCTGGCTGATGCCGCACAGCAATTCGTATGGGATGGTGTTCGCCCATACGGCGATTTCCTCCACGGGCAGTCCGGCGCCCCATAAAATCACCGGGTCGCCCAGCCGCGGCGGCGGCGACAGATCGGTGACGTCGATGCCTATCATGTCCATGGATACGCGCCCGGCGAGCGGCGCCCTGAGTCCGTTGACCAGCACGGGCGAGCCCGAGGCGAGGCTGCGCGGATAACCGTCGCCGTAGCCCGCAGCGGCCACCGCCAAGCGCGTGGGTCGTTTTGCCATCCATTCACCGCCGTAGCCCACATGCTCGCCCGGCGCGAGATCCTTGACCGCAATGACGTGCGAATGCAGCGTCATCGCCGCCTGAAGGCCGTAGTCCGCGCCGATCGTGCCGGTGAACGGCGACACGCCGTACAGCAGCAGGCCGGGCCGCACCCAATCGACCTGCGCCTCGGGGAAACTCAGCATGCCGGCGGAGTTGGCGATGCTGCGCTCGCCCGGGAGCGAAGCGGTCGTCTGCGCAAAGCGCGCCAGCTGCTCGGTGGTTGCGGCGAGCTCCGGGCTGTCGGCAGAGGCCAGGTGCGTGAACAGATTGACCGGCGTCTGCACCCCGGGCAACGCGCTCAAGGTCTCCAGCGCCGCGTCGAAGGCCGCTCCTTTGAACCCCAAGCGGTTCATGCCGCTGTCGAGCTTGAGCCACACCTTGAAGCCCCCCGCCGCACCGGACGCCCCTGCGCCCGCCGCGCGCAGCAACTCGATCTGCTCCACGGTGTGCACCACCAGTTCAAAACCGGCGGCCGCGGCGGCGTCCAGCTGCTCGCGATCGAAGACTCCCTCGAGCAGCACGGCGGACTTTCGGATGCCGGCAGCGCGCAGCGTGAGCCCCTCATCGACGCGCGCCACCGCGAAAGAGTCCGCCGACTCGAGTGCGCGCGCCGCCGCGACCAGTCCATGGCCGTAGGCGTTCGCCTTGATGACCGCCATGACCTTCGAGTGCGGCGCCCATTGCCGCACCGCCTGCAGGTTGTGCCTGAGCGCCCCGGCGTCCACCGTCGCGCTGACCATGGGAGTCATCGGCCCGTCACCGCCGCTTCACCGGTCTCAACGGAAAACGCCCTCGGCGTACGACTCAGGCGCGTAGTTCTCGAACTTGGTGTATTGCCCGAGGAAGGTGAGCTGCACGTCGCCGGTCGGGCCGTTGCGCTGCTTGGCGATGATGATGTCGGCGATGCCCTTGCGCGTGGTGTTCGGGTCGTACACCTCTTCGCGGTAGATCAGCAATATCAAATCTGCATCCTGTTCGAGGGCGCCCGATTCCCGCAGATCCGACATCACCGGCTTTTTCTCGACGCGCTGCTCGACGCCGCGATTGAGCTGCGATAAGGCGATGACCGGCACCTTCAATTCCTTGGCGAGCGCCTTGAGCGAGCGCGAGATTTCCGAGATCTCGGTGGCGCGGTTCTCCTTGGTGCCGGCCACCTGCATGAGCTGCAGGTAGTCGACCACGATCAGGTCCAGGCCGCGCTCGCGCTTCAGGCGCCGGGCGCGCGCGCGAACCTCGGTCGGAGTGAGCGCCGGCGTCTCATCGACGTGGATGCTCGCGCCGCCGAGCTGCGTCATGGCCGAATCGATGCGCGGCCAATCGTCCTCGTGCAGGCGGCCGGAGCGCAGGTGACTTTGGTTGATTCTGCCCAGCGACGAGATCATGCGCAGGGTGAGCGATTCGGCGGACATTTCCATGCTGAAGATCGCCGCCGATTTGTTGGCACCGAGCGCGGCGTTCTCCGCGATATTGACCGCGAGCGTGGTCTTGCCCATGGATGGGCGCCCGGCGATGATGATCAGATCGCCCGCCTGTAGTCCGGAGGTCATTTCGTCGAGCTGCTTGAACCCGGTCGATATGCCGGTCATCTTGCCGTCGGAGTGGTACAGCTCGTCGATCCGGTTGACGACGTCCGGCAGGATGCTCTTCACGGTGCGAAAGCCGACCCGCCCGCGCGCGCCGCGATCGGCGATTTCGAACACGGCGCGCTCCGCGTCGTCGACGATCTCGCGCGCCTCGCGCCCTTCGGGCTCGAGCGCACTGCTGACGATCGAATTTCCCGCGGTGATGAGCTGGCGCAAAACCGAGCGCTCGCGCACGATGTCCGCATAGGCGCGGATGTTGGCGGCGGTCGGGGTGTCGCGGGCGAGCGAGCCGAGATACGCGAGGCCGCCCACTTGATCGAGCAGGCCCTGCGCGTCCAGATGGCCCGACAGCGTCACCGCATCGCATGGCTGATTGCGCTCGATGAGGCCGGCGACGGCGGCGAAAATCAGCCGGTGATCGTTGCGGTAGAAGTCCTCGGCGCGCACCCGGTCGGCGACCTGGTCCCACGCCGCGGCATCGAGCATCAATCCGCCGAGCACCGATTGCTCGGCTTCGATGGAGTGCGGCGGGAGGCGCAAGCCGTCGTCGGCGGCTGCGCTCGAACCCAACCGATTGCTGACGCGAGCTGCGGCCACGTGCAATCTGCGCGCGCGGCTTTGCCGGCCGCTACTCTTCGGCGACGACGGTGACCGTCAAGGTCACATCAACGTCTGTGTGCAGGTGCAGCTGCACCTGGTGCTCGCCGGTGGAGCGGATCGGTCCGGTGGGCATGCGCACTTCGCTGCGTGCGATCGGGTGTCCCGCCTGCATGGCGGCCTCGGCGATGTCCGCGGTGCCGATGGATCCGAACAGTTTGCCCTCGGTGCCGGCCTTGGCCTTGAGTTCGAGCTTGAAGTTCTCGAACTGGGCGGCGCGCGCCTGCGCCGCCGCAAGCTCTTCGTGGGCCTTTGCTTCGAGCTGGTGGCGCTGGGCCTCGAACTTCGCGATGTTGGCGGGGGTCGCCATCGTCGCCCTGCCCGTCGGCACCAGATAATTGCGGGCGTAGCCCGATTTCACCTTGACTCGATCGCCGATTTGACCGAGGTTCGCGACCTTCTGCAACAATATGATTTCCATGTGCTTCGCTCGCGGATCAATGCTGATCGGTGTACGGCAGCAGCGCCAGGAAGCGCGCGCGGCGAATGGCGAGCTGCAGTTGACGCTGATAATGCGCCCGGGTGCCGGTGATGCGGCTCGGGACAATCTTGCCGGTTTCCGTGACATAGCTCTTGAGCGTCGCCAGATCCTTGTAGTCGATCTGCTTGACGTCGTCGGCCGTGAAACGGCAAAACTTCTTGCGGCGGAAAAAACGTGCCATGTTGTGCTCCTGTTTGTCCTGCGCCCTGCCTTACCGCCCACCCATCGCCATGTCGTCCTCGTCCCCGTCGTCGCCAAAGTCATCGTGGCGGCGCGCATTCTCGTCCGGCGCGCGCGCCATCGGCGAGGCCTCGGTGACCGCCTCGTCCATCTTCACCACCAGGCTGCGCAGCACGGCATCGCTGAAGCGGAAGGACCCGGTGAGTTCGGCGAGGGTCTTTTGATCGCACTCGACGTTGAGCAGGATGTAGTGCGCCTTGTGCACCTTGGAGATCGGGAAGCTCAGCTGACGCCGGCCCCAATCCTCGAAGCGATGTACCTGACCGCCGCCGACGCTGATCATGCCTTTGTAGCGATCGACCATCGCAGGAACTTGCTCGCTCTGGTCCGGATGGACCAGAAGCACGATTTCATAATGCCGCATTGTAGCTCCCTACGGTTTTAGCCTCCCGTTGCGAGCGGTGAGGCAAGGAGTGATGCCGGCAAGCCGGCGAAAAAGAGCGCGAAGAATACGCGCTCCGGGTATTGCCGGTCAACCCGCCCTCGGCTTAAGCCCTGCGGGGCTGCCCCAGGCGCTGGCGGCGGGCCTCGAACAGGGCGACGCCGGCCGCCACGGACACATTGAGGGATTCCACCTGACCGGCCATCGGAATGCGCACCAGGAAGTCGCAGCGCTCGCGCGTCAGCCGCCGCATGCCGCTGCCCTCCGCCCCCAGGACCAGGCAGAGCGCCCGGTTCAGATCCGCCTCGTACAACGTCCGTTCGGCCTCCCCTTCCGTCCCCACCACCCAGATGCCGCGCTCCTTCAGCATCGAAAGGGTGCGTGCGAGGTTCGTGACGGCCGCGACCGGCACGAATTCGGCGGCACCCGCCGCGACTTTGCGCACCACACCGTCGACCGCGGCGGCGCGATTCTTCGGGATGATCACCGCCTGGGCACCGGCCGCATCCGCGGTGCGCAGGCACGCCCCGAGATTATGCGGATCGGTGACGCCATCGAGCACCAGCAGCAAGGGGTCCTGAATGGCCGTCAGCGCAGCGGACAAATCCCGCTCATCCCAGGGCTTGAGCGGCCGGACCGCCGCCACTGCGCCCTGATGGACAACGTCGCCCGCCAGTTTGCGGAGCGCCTCGCTGCCCGCCATTTGCACGTGCACGCCCACCGCCCGCGCCCGCTCGGTCAGGCTGCGGGTGCGCGCATCGTCTCGCGGTTCGGCGATCCACAGTTCGAGCAGCCGTTCCGGAGCACGCTCGAGGACCGCGCCGATGGCGTGCAATCCATAAACCAGATGGCGCTTCGTATCGGACACGCCGGCCGCGTCAGCTGCGTCCGCCGCGCTGGCCGCCTCCGTGGCCGCCGCCGCGGCCGGCGCTGCTGCGCCGCGAGCTGCCTCCCGGTCCGCGCCGCGCCCGATGCTCCGCACCCCCGCGCCGCGGCGCGCGCACGGTGCCGTGCGATGCGGCGGCATCCGCGTCGAGCAGCTCAAAATCGACTTGCCGCTGTGTGAGATCCACCCGGCTCAAGCGCACCCGTACGCTGTCGCCCATCTGCCAGCGGCGGCCGGTGCGCTGACCGACCAGCCCCATACCGCCACTGTCCAGTTCCCAGTAGTCGCCCGGGATGGCCGAGATGTGCACCAGACCGTCGATGGGCATCTCCTTGAGTTGCACGAACAGCCCAAATTCGAGCGCACTCGAGATGGTAGCCTCGAAAACCTCCCCCACTCGCGGCTGCAGATACAGGCACTTGAGGTATCCCATGACGTCGCGAGCCGCTTCGTCGGCCCGCCGCTCGCGCTGCGAGCTCTCGGCGCCGAGCGTCTGCAGCTCGCCGGTCGAGTACTTGTGCCCGGAGGCGGAATTCGGCACCAGCGCGGCCTTGATGGCGCGATGCACCAGCAGATCGGGATAGCGGCGGATCGGCGAGGTGAAGTGCGCATACTCCTCGAGCGCGAGGCCGAAATGACCGATGTTGGTTTGCTGATAGACGGCCTGGGCGAGTGCGCGAATCACCAGTCCCTCGAGCAGCAAGCCGTCGGGCCGCGCGGACAGCCGCTCGACCAATTGGCGAAATTCGCGCGGGCTGGGACGTTCGGAGAACGTCGCGCCCACCTGCAGCGCGCTCATGACCTTGAGCAGCTCGGTCACGCGCTTCTCTTCGGGCTGGCCGTGCACCCGGTACAGGCTTCCCGCCTTGGCCAGACGCAGCGCGACGGCGGCCTCGACGTTGGCGGCAATCATGCACTCCTCGATCAGCCGATGCGCATCGTTGCGCATCACCGCGTAAAACCCCTCGATCCTGCCGTCCTCGCCGATCCGCGCCTTGACCTCGCCGCCGCGAAAATCGAGCGCACCGCGCGCTTCGCGCGCGGCTCGCAGCGCGCCGTACACGGCGTACAGGTTCTCGAGCGATGCGCGCACCTCGGGCGACCACGCGGCGGCGGAAGCGCCGCGCGGATTCTCGAGAAACGCCCATGCCTGACTGTAGGTGAGCCGCGCATGCGAGCGGATCACCGCTTCATAGAAGCGCGCCCGGCCCGGAGCGCCGGCTTTGCTCACGCGCATGTCGCAGACGAACGCCAGCCGTTCGACGTGCGGCATCAGCGAGCATAGATGATTGGACAGGTGCTCCGGGAGCATCGGCAGCACGCGGTCCGGAAAGTATACGGAGGTGGCGCGCGCGCGGGCCTCATTGTCGAGCGGGCTGCCGGGGCGCACGTAGTGGCTCACATCGGCGATGGCCACCACCAGCCGCCAGCCGCCGCCGCGCAAGCTCTCCGCATACACGGCATCGTCGAAATCCTTGGCGTCCTCGCCGTCGATGGTCACGAGCGGCAGTTCGCGCAGGTCCTCGCGGCCGGCGCAGTCTCCGGCAGCCACGTCGGGATCGAACAAATTCGCCGCATGGAGCACGGCATGAGGAAACTCCTGCGGCAGGTCGTGGCGCAATATGGCGAACCGCGCCGCGAGGTCCGAGGGCCGCAGGTTATCGAGCACTTCGACGATGCGGCCGTGCGCGGGCGCCTCGCCCTGCGGCCGCTTGGTGACCTCGACGATGACCTGCGCGCCGTCCGCCGCGCCGTGGGCGGAGCGCGCCGCCACTTCGATCGAATACCAATGGCCGGGATCCTCCGGTTCGACGCGGCCGTGACCGTGCCCGGCATGCCACGCTCCGCCGATTCGCGTCGGTGCATCGGCGGTGCGGCGTATGAGCCGTGCGGTCCGCCGCCCGCGGTCGTTGATGCCGACGGCAAGCACCTCCACCCGGTCGTTGTGCATCAACGTCGCCGTGTCGGCGCGCGCCAGCACCAACGGCGCCGAACCGTCGTCCGGCAGCACCAGCACGTCGCCATTGGGCCGGCCTCGGATGCGGCCGGCCACCCGCTCGCCGTCGCCGGCGGTTGCGAAGCCGTTCGGGCCCTCGATCGCCTGTCCATCGCGCACCATCGCGGCCAAGCGCTTGGACAAGGCGGCGCGCTGGGCGTCCGTGTGCAGTCCCAGTCGCTTGGCGAGACGCGCCGCGGTCAGGGGTTCCGGCGCTTCCGACAAATGTTTGAGCAGCAGTTCGCGGCTCGCGATGGGGTCCGAGTAGCGCAGCCGTTCGAGTTCTAAGTTGGGATCCTCAGCGCGCCAGTCGTGCGGATCGGCGGCAGCGGCGCCGCGCTTTTTGGGTCGGCGCGAGCCTGTGGGACCACGTCGTGTCATGGGAAGTAAGCGCCTCGAGTTCGATGAATTGGCGCACGAGGTTAGCAGCTTTGCGCCCGGCGGGTGCGCCTTACAGATCGGCAGGGGCGCCGCGCGCCGACAGCGGCTGCGAGCGCCCTTGCGAGCGCTTGGCGAGCCAGTAATATGCCGGCGAGGTGACCGCCAATCCCACGACCCAGGACAAATCGATCCCGCCCATGGAGCGCGCAACGGGCCCGGCGTACAGCGGCGAGTCGATGAATGGGAGCTGCACCAGGATGCCCGCGACGTAGCAGGTGACCGCCGCCGCGTTGACTCGTCCGTAGATGCCGCCGTCCTGCCGGAAAAACGAATCGACATCGTACTCGCCGTGCCTCAGCAGATAATAGTCCACGAGATTGATCGCGGTCCACGGCACCAGCACGTACAGCAGCAGCAGAATGAATTCCTCGTATTTGACCAGGAAGGTCTCTTTGCTCGCCAGCGCGCCGATCAGCGACAGTGCGAACAGCACCAGCGCAATGACGGTGCGCGCGCCGGGGCCGGGCGACCAGCGGGGAATCAGCGTCTGGCCGAACGTCAGCGTCGACAGCGCGCCACAGTACAGGTTCATGGCATTGGCGGCCGCAACGCCGACGGAAAAGACGATCAGCACCAACGGCGCAATGCCGTGCGTCAACAGTGCGAGTCCCGCCATCAAGTTGCCCTTGGGCGCCGCCAGGCCCACCATGGCGCCGAGCACCATGGGCAAAAACGAGCCCAGGGTGCAGCCCCAGTAGCTGGCCCAAAACGCCGGTCTCACCCCGGTGTCGCGCGGCATGTAACGCGAGTAGTCCGATACATAGGGCGCGTACGCGATTTGCCACAGGGCGGCGGCGGAGATGATCCCGAGCAGCCCCGGCCAGTTGAAGGCGTTGCGGCTCAGAAAGTCCGCAGGCAATCCGTGCACCCAGATGATCCATGCGGCGGTGAGCAGGAGCACGGCGCCGGACACGTATGTCATCGCCCGCGTGTACGCGTGAATGAGATCGTAGCCGTAGACGGCGGCGGTCACGGACAGCGCGCCCACGAGCGCTATGCCCGGCGCATCGGACATCCCGGGCAGCAAGCTCGCGAGCGCCTGGCCGCCGAGCACCAGGTTCGAGGCGAGGAATCCCACGTACATCACGATGACGATGCCGATCACGAGCAGCGAGCCCAGCGAACCGAATTGCCCCCGGGTTTGAACCATTTGCGGCACGCCGAGCGTCGGGCCCTGCGCGGCGTGCAGCGCCATGAACACGGCGCCGACCAGATTGCCCACGGCGAGGCCCGCGACGGCCCATCCGAACGGCAGCGCGAACACCGTCACCGCGAGCCCGCCCGTGACGATGGTCAAGAGCATGAGATTCGAGCCGAACCAGACGGTGAACAGATCGCCGTAGGTGCCGTGCCGCTCATCCAGGGGAATCGGCTGAATGGTGGAATGTTCGAGTCGCGCCGCGTGTTCGCCGGTGGTCATGATGCTTCCCTTCGAGCGCCGTCAGCGCCGAGTGCCGTCAGCGCCGCAGCGTCCGCGTGCGGCGCCGCAGTTTGATCGGAGCCGCCATGCCGGGAATGAAGGAATCTGAAATGAGCTCACCGCAGTGCCGTTCGAAGGCCTCCACCAGACGCGTCTTCTTCAGCTCCTTCAATGTCGCGATGCCGATGCGCACGGGCGGCTGATCGCCGCTCAACGGCACCCGGTAGACGCGGCGCCCGTCGAGCGCCACATCGGCCCGCGGGCGGACATTGGCCAGCGTGTAGCCGAGTCCGTTCGCCACCATGGTCCGCACCACGTCGAGCTTCGGCGACGACCAGACCACATTGGGCTTCAATCGCTCGCGGATGAACAGCGCCAGAAAATACTCGCGACTCATCGGCATGTCGAGCAGTACCATCGGCAGCGGCTCCAGTTGACTCAGCTTGACCGTCTGCTCGCGCGCCAGCGGGTGCGAGGCGCCGAACAGGGCGTAGGGCGGCAGCGTCGCGAGCGGCAAGAAGCTGACGTCGTCGCTGATTCGCAGATCGTAGGTGATGGCCACCTCGGACTCCGCCCGCCGCAGACTGGCCAACAGCCCCTCCTGATCGCTTTCCAGCGAGCGAATCCGGGTCTCCGGAAACGCCTTGAGGAACGAATTCACGAGCTCGGGCATGACGATCGGCGCCAGCGTGGAGAACCATCCGACCGACAACTCGCCGCGCATCTGGTGGCTGATATCGGCCGCGGCCGAATACAGTCCTTCCGCCTGCTTCAACAGCTGCTTCGCGTCGCGAAGCAATACCCTTCCTGCGGGGGTGAGCGACAGGCCCTGCGCGTGATGGCGCAGGAACAGTTGCACGTCCAGCTCGCGCTCAATGTGGGAAATCGCGGTAGATATCGCCGGCTGAGAGATGTTGGCGCGCCTCGACGCCAGGGTGATGCTGCCGGTCTCCGCAGCGGCGATGAAATACGCCAGCTGCCGCAGCGTAAATTTCATGCCGCTCGGCTTGTTCACAGGTCGCCGGGCACGCCGAAGCTCGGTGCGCGCTCGGGATCGAGCGCGCGCCGTACGTAATCCTCGATCTGTGGGGCGTAGACGCCCCAGATCACGGCGAGCTCTGCGACCGGATCGCCGCTGCTCCAATCGACGCGCAGATCGACGATGGGCCACGACACCTCGCGCACCACCAGCAGCCCTGCGGAATGAATGGGCCCGGCCTCCCCGCCGCGCCCGGCGCCGGCGGCCAGGGCGCGCAGCAGCCGTGCGCCCAAGTGACCGCTCGCTGCGTCGAATGCGCCGATCATGGCGGCCGGCACATCGGCATGCGCCAATAGGTTTCCGGCCGCCGCGGCGTGCGCTCCGACCGCGGATCCGACCAGCCCGAGAGCGCGCCCACCGGAATGCACCGCCGGCGCACCGCCGGCCCCGATCGCGAGCAGCTGTCGATGATCGCCGAAGGGCGTCGAGCGCAGCGCTTCCTCGAGCGCGGCGGCGGCGGCGGCGCCCTGCGCCAGCCGTTCGAGAACGGCCGGACCGAGCCGCGGGTCGGTGATGTTCTGCGTGGCCGCGGCGCCGGCGCCGGCGCGTGCATGCGCGCAGCGCGCGGCCACGGCCGGCGAGGAGGAAGCGATCGCGACGCCGAACATCGGCGGGTCGAACGAGCGCGCCACGATCGAGAATGTCACCCGTCAGCTCTCATCGGGTATCACGGCAATCACATCGACTTCGACGAGCCACTCGGGCCGGGCAAGACCGGCGACCACGATGCCCGTCGACACCGGATACACGCCCTTGAGCCAGCGGCCGACGGTCCGGTAGACCGCCTCCCGGAAGCGCGGGTCGGTCAAATAGATCGTCACCTTGCAGATATGCTCGAGCCGGGCGCCCGCCTCGGACAAGAGCTGCTTGATGTTCGACATCGCCTGCTCGGCCTGTGCGGCCGCATCGCCCACACCGACATTCGCCGCGGTGTCGAGATCCTGGCCCACCTGCCCGCGGACGAACACGGTGCGGCCACGCGCGACGACCACCTGGCACAGGTCGTTGTCGAGCTTCTGCTCCGGGTAGGTATCGCGCGTGTTGAACTTACGCAATCGCGTGTGCATGGGAACTCCAAACAACGAACGGCAATGCTCGGCAAATTCCTCAATATATTAGCGATTTATTGCGCTTTGGCTCCGAAATTCGGAATCAATCATATCATCCGGCAGCGGACCGCCCGTCGCCCAATCGAGCAGCTGCGCCACGTGCACCACCGGAAGGCCGCCCGCCTTGCGGATCTGCACCATACAGCCGATGTTGCCCGCCGCGATCACATCCGGCGCGAGCGCAGCCAGGCTCGCCGACTTGCGCGCACCGAGCTCGGCGGCAATGCCGGATTGCAGAATGTTATAGACACCGGCCGAGCCGCAGCACAAATGCGCGTCCGCCGGCACGCGCACCTCAAAGCCGGCTGCGGCCAACACGCGCACCGGCTCGGCCTGCACTTTCTGTCCGTGCTGCAGCGAGCACGCCGCGTGGTAGCCGACGACGGTGGCGGGCAAGCGCACCCGCGGCGGCAGCCCGACGCGATCGATGAGTTCGGTCACATCGCAGGCGAGCGCCGCCACGCGCGCGGCCTTGGCGGCATAGCGCGGATCGTCGCGCAGCAGATGGCCGTAGTCGCGCACCTGTGTGCCGCAGCCCGATGCGGTCACCACGATGGCGGCGAGCGGGCCGGCTTCGAGTTCGCGATGCCACGCATCGACATTGGCGCGTGCCATCGCCAGCGCCTGAGTATCCCTCCCCAGATGGTGCGGAAGCGCGCCGCAGCAGCCCTCCCGGCGCAATCGCACGACCTCGGCCCCGGCCCGCCGCAGCAGCCGGGCGCTGGCCGCTTGAATCGCCGGGGCGAGCACCGGTTCGACGCAACCGCAGAACAGGCCGACGCGCACGGAACGGGTCGACTCGCCCGTCGCATCGGCCGGACGCGTCGCGCCGTGCTCCTCCCTGGTACCTCGCGTGCGCGACAGCCGCCGCCGCCCGGACGGGGTCGCGCCGCTGAGCGCCAGTAAGGTCGCCAGCGGCCGAAGTCCCGGCGCGTGCTCGAACAGCCCCGAAAGCGGCCGAGCGAGCGCGGCGAGCGCCATGGCAGCGCGCATGCGGCCGCGATACGGCAGCGTCGCGGCGAGCAGTGCACGCAACAGCCGGTCGCGCAGCGGTCGGCGATAGTGCTCTTCGACGTACGCACGGCCCTTGTCGATGATCCGCCGGTAGCTCACCCCGGACGGGCAGTGCGTTTCGCACGCAAGACACGACAGGCAGCGGTCCAGATGCTTCACCACCTGCGGCGTCGGCTTCGCGGAGGCCTCGAGCATTTCCTTGACCAGATAGATTCGGCCGCGAGGGCTGTCGAGCTCGTCGCCCAGCAGCACGTAGGTCGGGCACGTCGCGGTGCAAAATCCGCAGTGCACGCAGCTGCGAATGGCGCCTGCGGCGGCGGCCGTCGTCGGGTCGGCGAGCTGCGCCGCGTGGAACTTGGTGTGCACGGTCCTATAGCTCGGCTGCCAGATCGAGGCCGGGATTGAGAATCCCACATGGATCGAACGCGGCCTTCAGCCGCGCATGCAGCCGCCGCATCCCGCCAAGTGCGTCGGCCGCATTCGTCGGCGCGGCGTTTTCCGCGAGGCTTGCCGCCTCGCGCATCGACGTCGGCCCGCGAATCAGCGCGGCATGGCCGCCGAGCGAGCGTGCGACGGCGCGAATGCGCTCGGCGTGAACTCGGTCGGTGCGGCCGGGCGCCGCATCCTCGGGTACCGCCGCCCACACCAGCGCGCCGGCCCAGTCGTACACGTAGCGCGCCCCGGCCCACGCGAGCAGCGACTGCACGTGCCAACCATGCGCGGGCGGCACCGAAATGCGCCACAGCAGGTGTCCTTGGCGCGGCAGCGCATCGAGCGAGCGCACGCCATGCCAAAACGCCGCGCTCTCCTCGGCCTCGATCGTCGCGCCGGCGCCCATCGGCTCCAGGGCGCGCCTGAGTTCGCGGCTGCGCGCCTCGACCGAGGGTCCGAACCCTTCGAGGCGCAGCGCCGTCACGGCGTGCGGCAGAGGCACATGGGCCGCTGCGGAGACAGCCGCCGGCAGACCCATCGCGGCGGTCATCAGACGATTGGCCGCTTCGTCCGGCAATCCCTTGAACAGTATCGTCGTCTCGGTCCGCGGGCGCGGCAGCACGCGCATGGTGATCGAGAGGAGCACCGCCAGGGTTCCCCACGAGCCCGCCATCAGCTTGGGTAGATCGAAGCCGGTCACGTTCTTGACGACGGCACCGCCGCCCTTGAGCGCCTCGGCGCGTCCCGAGACCGCCGTGAATCCGAGGATATGATCGCGCGCCGCGCCCATGGACACGCGCCTCGATCCGGACACGTTGGCCGCGATGATGCCGCCGAGAGTCGCGCGGCCCGCCTCTGCACCCAGCAGCGGTCCATGATCGAACGGCTCGAATGCCAGCATCTGTCGGCGCTCGGCAAGCGCGGCTTCGATCTCCATGAGCGGCGTGCCGGACCGTGCGGTCACCACCAGCTCATCCGGATCGTAGTCGGTGATGCCGGTCAGGGAGCTCATGTCGAGGAGCGCGGCGGATGCGACCGGCGGCCGCAGCAGACGCTTCGAGCCGCCGCCGCAAACTTCCAGGCCGCGCTGCTCAGCCGCCGCATCGGCCACGATGCTCTGCACTTCGGCCGCCGTCGCCGGCGCATAGCGTATCTGCTGCGCCATGGGTCAGAAGCGCGGAATATCCGGGAACGCGACCGCCCCATGATGCACGTGCATGCGCCCGAGCTCGGCACAGCGGTGCAAAGTGGGAAACACCTTCCCGGGGTTGAGCAGCATCGCCGGGTCGAACGCGCACTTGATGCGCTCTTGGTGGGCCAGATCCACTTCATTGAACATTTCGCCCATCAGATCTCGCTTCTCGACGCCCACTCCATGCTCTCCGGTCAACACGCCGCCCATAGCCACGCAGGTGCGCAGAATCTCCGCGGCAAACGCCTCCGCACGGTCGAGTTCGCCGGCGGCGTTGGCGTCGTACAGAATCAACGGATGCAAATTCCCGTCGCCGGCGTGAAACACGTTGGCCACCCGCAGCCCATGTCGCCGGGACATGTCCTGCATCAGCGTCAGCATCTGCGGCAGGCAGCGCCGCGGGATGGTGCCGTCGATGCAGTAGTAGTCCGGCGAGAGTCTTCCCATCGCCGGAAATGCGGCCTTGCGCCCGGCCCAGAACTGAAGGCGCTCCGCCTCGTTCGCCGAGACGCGTACCGTCGAAGCGCCGTTGCGCGCCGCCATGTCGGCCACCAGCTGCATCACATGCCGGCACTCCTCCTGAGGCCCGTCGACTTCCACGATGAGCAGCGCATCGACGTCGCGCGGATACCCGATCCGCAGATAATCCTCGGCCGCATGAATGGCGGGCCGGTCCATGAGTTCCATGCCGGCGGGAATGATACCGTGCGCAATCACGTCGGCGACGCACTGCGCCGCGGATTCCACCCGAGGGAAGCCCAGCAGCACGGCCTGCGCCGCCTGCGGCTTGACCAGCAGGCGCAGCGTGACCTCCGACACCACGCCGAGCAGCCCTTCCGAGCCGATGGCGAGGCCGAGCAAGTCGTACCCCGGCGCATCGAGGGCCTTGCCGCCGAGCTCGAGCACCTCCCCGTTCATCAACACGATCTTCAAGCCGAGCACGTTGTGCGCCGTCATGCCGTACTTCAGACAATGCACTCCGCCCGAATTCTCCGCGACGTTGCCGCCGATGGTGCAGGCGATCTGACTGGAAGGATCCGGAGCATAATAAAAGCCGCGTGCCGCGACCGCCTGCGACACCGCGAGGTTGGTGACCCCGGGCTGCACCACCGCAACTCGATTGTCGTAGTCGATTTCGAGGATACGGCGCAGCCGGCTCAAGCCCAGCAGGATCCCGTCTTCCAGCGGCAGCGCGCCGCCTGAGAGGGACGTGCCCGCGCCGCGCGGCACCACCCTGACTTGCTGCTCGTCGCACCAGCGCAAAACGGCGCAGATCTGCTCGGTGTTCTGCGGCAGCACCACCAGCAGGGGGCGTTGGGCGTAGGCGGTCAGCGCGTCCGATTCATAGGCCGCCAGTTCGTCGAGCTGGTCGATCACGCCTTCGCCGGGCACGATGTCGCGCATGGCGGCGGCGATCTGCGCGCGCCGAGCGAGAGTGCGCGGATCGGGGGCCGGCATTTTCACCGCCATGGGCTACGTTCCTTAAGTCCGATAGGTGCTCAAGTATGCGCGCTGCGCGGCGTCCGCAGCGATGCCCGAGCGGCCCGCATGCTCATTGACAAGGCACAAGCCGGTGCGTAGATTCCTGCGCCTCGCTTTCGGCGGACCCATCTTGCCCAGGTGGCGGAACTGGTAGACGCGCTGGTTTCAGGTACCAGTGGAGCAATTCGTGGAGGTTCGAGTCCTCTCCTGGGCACCATAATCAATAAGTTACGAGATATATCTCAACTCGTGGTGAGCCGTAGTGCCCGCCGCACGCCGGTGCTCCAGGTCTGCTCGTTGCCGTCGGCGATACGGATGGCGTCCCGCCCGTCATTTTTCGCCGTGTAGAGCGCCGCATCGGCGCGCGCAATGAGCTCATCGAGCGACCGCGTATTCTCGTCGCCGCACGACAGCCCGGCGCTGAGCGTGACGCGCAGTCCGCTGCCGGTCGTGGGCAGTCGAATTCCGCACACCAGCGTGCGCATCCGCTCCAGGCTCGCGACGGCGAGATCGAGCGAGGTCTCGGGCATCACCAGCAGAAATTCCTCGCCCCCCCACCGCCCGAGGATGTCCGACTCGCGCAGCGCCTCGCGCCCGGCGCGGGCAAACTCCTTCAAGACGTGGTCGCCGGCCGCGTGTCCGCAGCGGTCATTGATGACTTTGAAGTGATCCATGTCGATGATGGCGATCGTCAGCGGCTGTTGCATTTCGCCCGCGGTTTGCAGCGCCGCCGCGGCCAGCTCCGCGGTGCGCCGCCGGTTCGGCAGGCCGGTCAAGGAATCCTGGCTCGCCAGCTGCACCAGCTGCTGGCGGTAGCGGCGATTGGCGATCAGGAAGTAGATGAGCAGGGCGATGACCCACACGCCCGCCACCACGACCACGGCGTTCCAGCGCAGCTGCTGCGCCTGGCGGCTCGACTGCTCGTGCGACAGCGCGAGCTCGCGCTGCAGCGATCCATTGCGCTCGACCTCACGGTCGGTTTCGAAGCGCGCGCGCTGTGCGTTCGCCTGCCGATTGCGCTCGGTATCGTTCGCGGCCGTGTAGCGGTTGGCGTATTCCTGCAGGTCAGAGTACGCCTCGCGGTAGTTGTGCAAGGCCGCGTTGGTTCGGGCACGCCATTGATACATGGAACCTACGGCGCGCGGCGGCAAGTCGGCACCGTTGTGATCGAGCACTCTGTTCAGGATGGCGAGCGCGCGCTCCGCATGCCCCGTTCCCAGCTCGATTCGCGCCTGCAGCGCCATGGTCTCTTTCATCGAATCCGCCGACTGCGCCACGCTGAATTTGCGCAGCGCGCTTGCGCACTCGCGCTGTGCGGGCGTCAGCCGCCCGAGTTCGATGTGCGCTTCGCAGATGCGCTGGTCGGCAAATGCGATCCCCTGCAGGTCGCCGAGCTGCACGCTGAGCCTGCGGGCGGCCTCGAACTCGACGATCGCGGCATCGTAGCTGCCCATCAATTTCAGAATCTGACCGCGCATGAATCGCGAAACGGAAAGGCTCATGGTGGCGGCATGCGAGGCGTCCCAATCGATCTTCTCCTGATTGAGCGCCAGCGCTTCGCTGTAGTCGCCCATGCTGCGCATGACCAGGGACAGGTAATCGGCCGACATGATGTGCTGCTCGGTCGCGGCGGGGGCGATGCTGGCGCGATACGCCTGGGTCAGGGTGACGATCGCCAGATCGGCGCGGTTCTGCCGGTGCTCGAGCAAGCCGCGCGTCATGAGCAGGCAGGTATCGGCGGTCGAGCCGCGCGGCTGGAGCGTCCGCGCCGCCTCGATTGCCTCGATGGCGCTGGCGATGCCCGCTTTGTCGTAGACATTTTCAGCGTACGCGGACAGCAATTCCAGGTGTACCGGATCGTGTTCGGCGGTGGCGAGCGCGAGCCCCTTAGCCGCGGCCTCTCGCGCCTTGCTGTCCAGTTCCAGAATGCCGTAGGCCTGTGCCTGAATGGCATACAAGGCGGCCTTGCGCGAGGCGGCGCTGGGTAAATCCCTCAGCGGCGCGCGCTGCAGGGCGTCCAGCTGAATCCGCGTTTGCTTGAGCGCTCGGGTCCCGTCCACGGACACCAGATCCTGCAGCCGATGCAGCTCCGGGTCGGGATTCTCGAGGCAGCTCGCCCCGGCCGCGAGCGGCAGCCACGATGCGGCGAGCAGCGCCGAGGGCCACCACCAAAATCGCGCCGCTTTCGAGGCGTGTCGGCCCGCATGCCTGATCTGATACATGAGTGGTCGAAAATTACGGCGTCGGCGGCCTTCTATCGACCCGGAATGTCACGGTTTCCTCAACTTTCGGCGGCGGTCCGCGGGAAGCGGAATGAGCACCTGACTTACATCGGGCGGGACTGTGACGCAGGTCGCAGTGGCGAGCTGCCGCAAGCTGGTGCATATTGGACATCAATCAATAAACAACTCGCCTGAGGAATATCGCATGTCAGCGTCTTTCCTGGATCGAGAGAGCACGATCGCACCTGCCGGCTACGACCGATTCTCGGTGCCTCCCGCGGCCCTTGCCGTGCACTTGTCGATCGGCCAGGCGTACGCGTTCTCGACATTCAATTTGCCGCTGACCAAACTCATCGGCATCACCCATTCGGCGCCCGGGGATTGGAAGCTCACCGAAGTCGGCTGGATTTTCTCGATTGCGATCGTCTTTCTCGGACTGTCTGCCGCCCTGTTCGGCCGCTGGGTCGAGCAGGCCGGTCCGCGCAAATCGATGTTCACCGCCGCCCTGTGTTTCGGCGGCGGCTTCATCGTGGCGGCGGTCGGCGTGCACTATCATGCGCTCTGGCTGCTTTATCTGGGCTATGGCGTGCTCGGCGGCATCGGACTCGGCGTCGGCTACATCTCGCCGGTTTCCACGCTGATCAAATGGTTTCCCGACCGGCCCGGCATGGCGACCGGCATGGCCATCATGGGCTTCGGCGGCGGTGCGCTGATCGCCGCGCCGCTCTCGCTGCTGCTGATGGCGCACTTCAGGACCGCGGCTTCCACCGGCGTGATGGAAACGTTCGTCACCATGGGCGTCATCTATTTCATGTTCATGATGATCGGCGTGTACACGGTGCGGGTTCCCGCCGCCGATTGGAAGCCGGCCGGATGGGTCGCTCCGGTGAAGCCGCGGCCGCTGGTGACCGAAGCGCATGTCGCGGTCGGCATGGCTTGGAAGACCCGGCAATTCTGGCTGCTGTGGACCGTACTGTGCATGAACGTCACCGCCGGAATCGGCGTGCTGGGCCAGGCTTCACCCATGATCCAGGAAATCTTCAGCGGGCGCGTGACTCCCGAAACGGCCGGCAGCTTCGTCGGCCTGCTCAGTCTGTTCAACATGGGCGGCCGATTCGTTTGGGCATCGGTATCGGACTACATCGGCCGGCGCAACACCTACATCGTGTTCTTCGGGCTCGGCATTTTGCTCTATTCGAGCGTGCCGACCATCGGGCACCTGGGATCGATTCCGCTGTTCGTCGCGGCCTTCGCCGTCATTTTGTCCATGTACGGCGGGGGCTTCGCGACCATTCCAGCGTACCTGCGCGACATCTTCGGCACCATGCATGTCGGGGCGATCCACGGGCGCCTGCTCACCGCGTGGTCGGCAGCCGGAGTCCTCGGTCCGGTGTTGGTGAACTACATTCGGCAGTTCCAGATCGACAGCGGCGTACCGAAGGCGCAGGCCTACTCGATCACCATGTACATCATGTGCGGACTGCTGCTGGTCGGTCTGCTGTGCAACCTCGGCATGCGGGCAGTCAGCGAAAAATACCATCACCGTTTGGGGGCATCGGGCCCCGCGAGGTCGGCATCATGAAAGCGCGATTCTTCGGTCTGTGGCTCGCGGTGGGAGTGCCGCTGCTCTGGGGGGTCATGAAGACCTTGCAGAACGCCGTCAAACTGTTTCATTAGCGACGCCTCAGCGGGCGGCAATCCAGCGGTCGATTTGCGGCAACGCCATCGTGGCTATTCGCTCGTTGCGGCGTATCGAGGAGCCTGCCTCCAAAAAGGGCTTGCGGGCCTCCGTCGGGACGCTGCGCGCTTCATACGCCTCGAGCTCGGCGATGCGCCGCGGATCTGCGGAGCTCCCCGCGATGTTGATGGCCAGCCGCCAGCGCTCGCCGCGGTCGAACGGCAGCGCCGGATCATCGAGCCGCGGCGCCACGACTCGCCACACCAGATCCGCGTGCCTGCGGGCCAGTTTTGCCAGCAGCGCCGGGCCGGCGCCCGCCGGAACCTGATCGCTCAATGCGATCTCGGCCATGCGCTGCGCAAGCGCAGGATCGATGACGCCTGCGAGCGCCCCGAAGATATGCTGCTTCTGCAATGGATCGGCGGTCTTTTGCGCGCGCCCGAGCAGGGCGTCGAATGTGGCCGCATCGGCGTGCGCCGCGACGATCGTCAGGTCGTTGCGCTGCTCGGCCGCGGTGCCCTCCCCGCCCGCGAACCGCCGGCGAGCCGCCGCGATCGCCGCGACATCGCCCAAGTCCGCCTGCATCTGCAGCAGCGCGCCGCGCAGAATGATCACATTGGAAGAGTCGTTCGGCCCGGCGGCGGCGCCCATGTGAGCGGCGAGCGGCGCGAGCAATTCGAGGGCGAAGCGCCGGAACGGGGCAAGCCCCGTCGTATCGGCATGGTGGATGTCGAGTTCGTCCAGCAATGCGATGACCCTGAGCCACACGACTGGATTCGCGTCGGCGGGCAACCCCGAGGCCAGGACCAGCACGTTGCCGGCGGGCGCCAGGCCCGCGTTGCCGAGCGCGAATGCGTCGTTGAGCACGCCGAGCTGATCGATCGGCGCCAGTGCACCGTAGTGCCGTGCCAGGCCGTCAAAGATGTCGCCGCCGTAGAGCACGCGCGCGTAGCCCTGCTGTCCCGCATTGATCAGCAGCGGCCCTGCTTCGGACACACGCATCTGGCCGCGCATCAAGATATATCGCGGCGTGCCGGCGACCGGTGCCACCGCCAGCGGCAGCCGCCAGTGCTGGGGCGGCAGGTCTTTGATGGTCGCGGGATCGTCCGCGAACCGGCCCTGGCTCAACTGAACGCCGCCGGCCGCCGGGGCGACCCGCACCAGCGGCAGCCCCTCCTGGCGGGTGAAGTCCCGCTCGATCGCCACGATGGGCTTGTCCACGGACTGCTGCATGAGCGTCCACAGGTCGCCGTCGACCGCATTGCCGAAGGCGTGGGCACGCATGTAGCGACGCACGCCCTCGCGGAACGCGTCGCGGCCGACGTACGCATTGATCATGCCGATGACGGCCGCGCCCTTGTCGTAGGTAATGGCGTCGAACGACTCCTCGGCCTGGTCGGCGGTATAAACCGGTTGCACCACCGGGTGCGTGGAGGGCACCGAGTCAGCCAATTTTCCGCTCTCGAGCTGCGAAGCCGACGCCAGGCCCGTTTCCCATTCGGGATGCAGGTCGTCCGCCGCGTAGGTCTGCATCCAGCGCGCAAAGCCTTCGTTCAGCCACAGATCGTTCCACCACGACATGGTCACCAGGTCGCCGAACCACTGGTGCGCCATCTCGTGGCTCAGCACCTCGAACACCAGCTGGCGATCGGCCTCGGTGGAAACTGCGGGATCGAACAGCAGATGGTTCTGCGAATAGAATATCGCACCCCAATTTTCCATCGAACCGCCGTAGATCTGGCCCGGCGCGGCGATCAGGTCGAGCTTCGGCAGCGGATAGGCGATCCCGAAATACTCGTCGTAGTAGTGCAGCAGCTTGCCCGCCTGATCGAGCGCATAGGCCGCCTTGGCGGTGTCGCCGCGCTTCACCACGATGCCCAGGTCAACCCCGTCCACCGGCTGATGAATCCGCTCGAAATCGCCGATGGCGAGGAACAGCAGATAGGTCGACATCTTCGGGCTGGTTGCAAAGCGCACCCGCTGCATCGTCGCTGAGAGCGGGGTCACGTCGGCGACCGGCATGTTGGAGACCGCCATTCGATCCTTCGGCGCATCGACCGACACTGCGAAGGTCGCCTTGCGCTCGGGCTCATCCCAGCACGGCAGGAGCCGGCGCGCTTCGGCGGGTTCGAAGTTCGTGGCCAGGGTTCGGCGCGGACCGTCCGCGCCGGAATAGTCCATGGCGAAAAAGCCGAGCGTCGAGCGGCCGATCTTTCCATCGTATGCGATCGAGAGCACGTGCCTGCCCGAGGAGATCGGCGCATCCCAGCGCAGCGTGGCGCGGCCCAGCTTGTCATCGGTGGCGACGATCGCCTCACCGCCCCCATCGATGGCTGCATGCTCGAACGCCAGGCCGGCCGCGTTGAGAACGATGCTGCGCGTCGCGGCGCGCACCTCGACGGTGATGGCCACCTCGCCCCGGAAGGTGAGCGCCTCGGCATTCGGAGCAAGCGCAAGATCGTAGCGGACGGGCACCACGGTGTCGGGCAGTACCTCGCGCATCGGCTGCGCTTCGGCGGCGCCGGCCGAGACCGGCGTCTGAACGGCCAGCGCGAGGAGCGCAAGCGCCGCCGTACATCGAATGCAAGGCATATGGATCCTCCCGGACTCGTCGGTGCGGCCCGCATGCCGCAGTCGGCGGATAATAGCCCCGATCTGCGCACGAGTGCGTCAAATGCTGCTAGGCTCGCCACACTCGGACACATGGTGTGCCCGTACACACGGGGTTGAAAATATGAAGAAGATCATTCTGTCGGCCGCGTTCGCCGGCCTCTTGGGACTCACCGCATCGCTGGCTGCGGTCGCCGCGGACTCGACCGTCCTGCGGGTGCTCGCCGTGCAGACGAACGACGTGCAAGGCTACACGCGCGAGGTCGAGACGCTGCAGGCGCTGTACAGAAAGATGGGTCAGCAGGTCACGCTCCGCGTCTGGCGCGCGACCTTTGCGGGGCCGGACGCCGGGACCATCGTCGTGACCGCGGAGCTGCCGAACCTGGCGGCGCTCGCCAAGATGAACGATGCGATGCGGTCAAACCAGGAGATCGGCGCGCAGATGAACAAGATCGGCGCCATGCGCAAGATCGTCTCCGACAGCTTGTACGAGCTGCTGACGCCTTAGCCGTTTTCCGCCCGCGCCATTCGGCGGCTGGTCGTCCGCCTCCCGCTCGCGCCGGGGGCGGCGCCGGCCTGCCGGTCCAATTCGCCGCGCAATTGTGCCGATGCGCCGTTGGAAATGGCGCCCAGCCGCGATTCGATGGTCGCCAGATCCGGCACCGGTCCGCGCGCGTGCGTTTCGAGCGCACGGCGCATGAGGCGCAGGTGCTCCGGCGTGGTGCCGCAGCAGCCGCCGATGATCCGCGCGCCCGCATCCACGGCCAGACAAGCGTATCGCGCCATCAGCTCGGGCGTGCCATCGAAGCGGATCGCGCCGTCGACCCATTGCGGAATGCCGCAGTTTGCCTTGGCCACCAGCACCGCCGCAGGCTCCGAGGCCGTGGCCAGATTGACGATGGATGCGATGAGCTCCGAGGGGCTGACGCCGCAATTGCTGCCGCATGCCGCGAGATGGTTCCTGCGGTGCAGACCGGCGAGTTCAAAGGGCGTGACGCCCATCATCGTTCGCCCGTTGGTATCGAAGCTCAGGGTCGCGACCACGGGCAGTCCGACGGCGCGGGCTCCGGCGACGGCCGCTTCGGTCTCCTCGACGGAGGACATCGTTTCGATCCAGAGCACGTCCGCGCCTCCCTGGGCGAGGGCGGCTGCCTGTTCGGCAAAGGCCTCGCGCGCGGCATCGACGCTGAGCGGCCCCAGGGGCTCGAGAATCTCTCCGGTCGGGCCCATGCTCCCGCCCACCAAGACGGTGCGTCCGGCGCGATCCGCCTCCTTGCGGGATATGAGCGCTGCCTTCTCGTTCAGCTCCGCGACGCGAGCGTCCGCCCTGTGCAGTTTCAAGCGGTGCCGCGTACCGCCGAAGGTATTCGTCAGGATGATGTCCGCCCCGGCATCGACGAAGGCGCGCTGCAGTTCGGCGACCCGCTGCGGATGATCGGAATTCCAGAGCTCGGGGGCATCTCCCGATTGCAGGCCTCGTTCGAACAGATTGCTGCCGGTCGCGCCGTCCGCGAGGAGCCACGGCCGCTGCGCCAATAGGGGTGTGAGTCGATCGGTCATGGCGCGATTTTACATCGCTGCGCCGGAGCAGGTCGGCGCAAATTTCATGGCGGCTATGAATCCGCTTCATCGCCCTCGATGAGAGGGCGGCGTGCGAACCAGCCGAACAGCAGTATGACGCCGTAGCAAAGCGCGGGCACGATGAGCGCCGTCTTCAGATCCCACGCATCAGCCGCCTTGCCGGCGATGCGCGGTACGATGGCTCCGCCCACGATGGCCATGCAGATCACGCCGGACCCTTCGGCGGCGCGCTCGCCCAGCCCCTCGCTCGCCAGGGTGAAGATCGTCAAGAACATGATGGAGTTGAACAACCCGACGGCCAGATAGCTCCAGGCCGAGAGCAATCCGCTGCTGTTGGCCGAGATCAGCAGCAGAGCAATGACGGCAGCCGCGGCACAGGACAGCACCTTGCCCGGAGAGAACAGGCGCAGCACGTAAGCGCCATGAACCGGCCGGCCATGGCACCGCCCCAATAAAACGACACGTGTTTGCCCGCATCTCCCGCGGCGGCCGCGAGCACGCTGCTCTGCATGAGATAATTCACGATGAGGAACCCTATCGAGACCTCGGCGCCCACATACAGAAAGATGCACAGCGCGCCGAACGCAAAGCACGGACGAGCGAGCAAATCGAATGCGCGCAGGGCCGACGCCGGCGCAGCGCCGTCTCCACCAGGGCCTTGCGCCTCAGCCACACGACGGCGGCGAGCGCGATCAGGGCGGCGGCAAGCCCCAGATAGGTGTGCACGACGACGCGCGTCTCGACGCCGCGAAACGCGTCGAGCGCGGCGCCGGACAGCGTCGCCGGGTCGATCGTCGCCAGCGAACCCAGATCAGGATGGAGCCGACGTACGGGAAAATCGTGGTGCCCAGAGAATTGAAGGCCTGAGCGAAGGTCGAGCGGCTGCTCGCCATGGCCGGCGGCCCCAGCAGCGAGATCAGCGGGTTGGCTACCACCTGCACGATGGTGATGCCGGATGCGAGCACGAACAGCGCGAGCAGGAACAGATCGAAAAGCCCGTACGCGGAAGCGGGCACGAAAAGCAGGCAGCCCGCGGTCATGATCAGCAGACCGACGACCGCCGAGCGCATGTAGCCGATCCGCCTCACCAGCGTCGCTGCTGGTATGGAAATGATGAAGTAGGCCGCGAAGAATGCCGACTGCACCAGCATCACGTCCGCATAGGACAGCGTGAACAGCGCCTTGAGCTTGGGAATGATGACGTCGTTCAGGCTGGTAATGCCGCCGAACACGAAGAACAGCGCAAACACGGAGCCTTTCAGGTTGCTCGAATAACTCGCCGCGACGGCGGCGGAAGCGCGCGATGCGGGCCCGCCCGCGCCCGTCACGCGAGGGGTGCCGGCGGAAGATGGTTTGATCGCGATCCGGACCGGTGGAGATCATGCTGATCCGGACACCAGGGCCTGCAGCCGCTCGAGATAGCTGCGGGCATTGGCCGGCAAGTCCTCGTATCGGGTCACCCCCGCGCTGCTGTCCTTCCAGCCGGGATGATCTTCGTATACCGCTTCGCAATCGCCGAATTGATCCGACAGCAGCGGCGGCGTGAACAGGACGGCGCCGTCGACCTTGTAGCCGACGCAGACGCGGATCGTGTCGAGGCCGTCGAGCACATCCAGTTTGGTCACGCACAGCGAGGAGCAGCTGCTGTGCACGATGGAGCGCCGCAAAGCCACCGCGTCGAACCAGCCGCACCGGCGCTGCCGTCCGGTGACCGAGCCGAATTCATGGCCGACCCTCGACAGGTGTTCGCCGCACTCGTCGAACAGCTCGGTGGGGAACGGCCCGGCGCCGACCCGCGTGGTGTAGGCCTTGACGATGCCGAGGACCTCGTGCAGTCGCCGCGGGCCCAACCCCGTGCCGGCGGCCGCTCCGCCGGCCGAGGTCGTCGAGGAGGTCACGTACGGATACGTGCCCAGATCGACGTCAAGCATCGCGCCCTGCGCGCCTTCGAACAGCACATTGCGCCCGTCGACGCTCAATTGTTCGAGGATGCCCGTCACGTCCGCCACCAGCGGCTTCACGCGCTCGCCGAGCTCCAGATTGGACTCGAGCACCTGCTGAAAATCGATCGGCGCAGCCTGGAAATAGCGCTGCAGAACGAAGTTGTGGTAATCGAGAATCTCGCCCAGCTTGGCGGCGAAGCGCTCGCGGTGAAACAGGTCGGCGACGCGCAGCGCGCGCCGCGCCACCTTGTCCTCGTACGCCGGTCCGATGCCGCGCCCCGTGGTGCCGATGGCCTTGGCGCCCTGGGATTTTTCGCGTGCACGATCGAGCGCCACGTGGGAGGACAGTATCAGAGGACACATGGGGCTCACGCGCAGGCGCTCGAACCCCGGCACGCCCTGCCCGGTCAGCATTTCCGCCTCTTTGATCAGCGCCTCCAGCGACAGCACCACGCCGTTGCCGATCAAGCACTGCACATGCGCATGCAGGATTCCCGACGGTATCAGCGATAGGACGGTCTTCTTGCCGCCGATGACCAGGGTATGGCCCGCGTTATGGCCGCCCTGAAACCGCACCACGGCCTGCGCTTGATCCGTGAGCAGGTCGACGACCTTGCCCTTGCCCTCATCGCCCCACTGCAGGCCGATCACCACCAGGTTCTTACCCATTACGCGCCATCCACAGCAGGGCGAGGCCGATCACCATGCTGATCAATCCACCCAGCGCAACTGCCTCGGTTCCGTTTGAGCCGATTTCGCCATGAGGCGCTTGGCAGCGCCCCGGATTAAGGAACGGCAAGATGCCCTCGAGCACCAGGTACAGCGCGAGGCGCCGCCCAGATGCGCCCAATTCGGACCAACCAATGTCGATCGCCATGTCCGTGCCGCCTAGCGCTGAGGCTGTGGCTGCGGCTTATTGAAGTACTTAAAGTAGGCATTGTCCGGTGGAGTCACCAGCAGATCGCCCTGGTGCCTATCGCATCCCGATACGACCGCATGCTGCGGTAGAAGCTGTAGAACTCCGCATTTTTC
>CAWIMA010000003.1:0-768648 GCA_963837045.1 uncultured Gammaproteobacteria bacterium | reverse complement strand
AAGACCGGCACCGGCAATGATCGCGACACCCAACACGATCAGCAATACGGACGGGCGTCTCATCCGGTCAACCCCGCGTTGAGCTGCTGGTTGCCTTTCAGGTTCGTTTTCCTCGATGCGCCGATCGGGATCCTTCTGCCGTGCAACGGTTTGGGAGCTATCAGTGTCTCAGTCTTTGGCATGGCTCACGTCCTCTAATGAAAGTAGCTAGAATATCCGGCCCTCGCCAATTAGCCGCCCCTTGATTTCTATCTCCGCCTCCAACCAGTCTTCAAGCTCATAGCCGGGTGCAAAACCACGTCGTTCGGCGCGGAAATACGCAGCTTCGGCAATGCCGTATGATGAGGGTCGTTGAAATGCGGAGCCCCCGTCACCATTGCGTAGTAAGGTAACTCTGAGAGTAACAACGTGCTCTCCGTGTTCATTTCGGCTTCCGTTTCATATCCAGATCTACGATTAACTTCCTCTCTCGTTCCCATCCCCGCTATTTGGGGGAAAATATTTGTATTTGTTGCTCAGTCATGGATTCGCTCCGTCGCTTGAATCGCCATAATTAACGACCCTGAACGGCATCGCTCACTTGCATTCCGCATCAGGCGGCCGCTCGTGGAGGTTCGCCTCGAGGTCGCTGGCAATGGACTCGAGCAGCTCGCAACCGGACGCAAAATCACATTGCCGGCCGGTTACGAGGTTCTCGACACGACCGGCGAGCGCATCGGGCTTTGCATCGCCGCGCACCTTCACCACGTATGCGCGTCGGGTCGGGTACTTGGAGTCAGTATTGAAAGCCATCTCGGTTGTCGCTAGCGACTTGTCGAGGCTAGAGTAACGCCTCTCGTACGCCGAGTTGTCAGCGTAACGTCGCCATTTCATCCGGATTCGGGCAAACCGACCTGCTCAGATGGCGCGTGCTTAGCTTCGCTGCCGGGGTAGCCGCAGAGTCAGGTCATCGAATCGGCTGTGCGGCGTCGCACGCTGATACGCCCGCAGCGCGCGCTGCAGGAGCAGGCGTGGTCTACGCGGACTTCGTCTTGTCGAGCAGTGATCGCGCTTTGCCGGCAGCGGGTGTGTCGAGCGCTTCGGGAAGCTGGTCGACGAGCGCGGCAAGCGCGCGTCGGTCTTCGGCCGTTGCATTGTGGCGGTCGCACAGTTCAATCAGCGCCATCAACTCCAGCCACGGCGCCTCCTGCGCTCTGGCCTCGGCGATCGCGCGTCGGATCGCGGCGTCGGCGGCTGCGCGGTCGCCGCGCGCGCGCGCGATGGCAGCCTGCATCACGAACAACTGCGGCAGATACACTCGCTCCCCGAGCGTGTTCGCCACTTGCAGCGCGTCCTCGAGTTCGTGTTCGGCGCCATCCCAGTCGCCGGCAAGCACCAGGGCCTCCGTGGCATACCCCAGGACTTCGCTTCCTCCCGCCAGCATCCCGAGCCGGGTATTGTCTTCGTACGCCTCTCGAATGCGGCGATAGCCGTCGCGCGGTCGTCCCATCCGGGCGTCCGCCCAGCCACGAAACCACCGGCACGCATTTCGACCTTGCGCGACCTCGGATTCGTCGACGAGTGCGCGCATTTCGTCGGCCAGAGCCGCGACACGCTCCGTGTTGCCGAGTCGGACTTCGAACAGAGCATCCCACCAGAGTGCCGCCAGCCGCGTGTTCGGCCATCTCAGCAGGCGAGCGCGCGCGTGCGCCCGCACCAACCGCGCGCGCCCCTGCTCGACGAACCCGGAATGAAGCAGGTGCATGCCGAGCAGCCCCAGCAGCGTGACCTGCGGATCGGCCACGAAGATTTCGACCGGCGCCAGTTCGAGAAGCTCCGCGACCGCGAGCCCTCGCTCGATCCACGTGCCAGCCGCGCGCGATCGGCCCTGAAGCTGATCCACGTATCCGTGCACGGTGCACGTGACGAGCACAAGCACTGGATCATTCGTTGCAGACGAGAGCGCCTCGGCTCGTTCCGCCACCGCCAGCGCCTCGGCATAGTCCGCCCGCAGACACAGAACGAACCCGAACCCGTGCAGCAGTCGTCTGCGCATTGGATGTTCGGGGATATCGGCGAGAAGCGAGTACGCACGCTGGAACGCGCTCTTCGCTTCGGGATGACTGACGCCATGCACGTGGGTGGCCGATACTCCGCGAAGCGTTGCGAGCGCGATCTCCAGCGCGACGCGCTCGGTGCCCTTCGGCACTTGGCCGAGAAGGGTCAACGCATGCTCGGTGAGGTTTATGCACTCGCGCGGGCTCAGGCGCGCGAGCGCCGCTTCGGCAGCCTCAACGTAGTAGCGCAACGCGGCCATCGGCTCGCGGCCAAGCTCGAAGTGCATGGCGAGTTCCGCCGCGGCGACCGGCGCGCCTGCCGCACGCTCGCGTTCGAGCGTGGTGGCGACTTTGCGGTGGAGCTGCGACCGAAGCGATGGGTTCGTGCGCTCGTAGAGCACCTGGCGAAAGAGCGAGTGCCTGAACGAATACGGCGACTCTGCCGCGTTGCTACCTCCCTCGGCACGCGGGGCGACGAGCCACAACTGCTCGCGCGCGAGTTCGTCGCACGTCTGGCCGACCCATACTTCGTCCCGCTCGAGTGCTCCTGAGATCGTATTGATGCGGAACTCCATGCCGCAAACTGCGGCGGCCGATAGCACCAAGCGCTGATCGCTTGTGAGCTTCGCGATGTAATGATCGATGATGGCCGCGAGATCCTCCGGAACCGCGATTTTCGCGAGCTGCGACCCGGCTGCAGCGTCGTCACCGGCTTGCGCGGTGCGCGTGATCACCTCCGTCATCACCCACGCGACGAACAGCGGTAGGCCGTCGGTGCGATCGTGCAACGCGCGCACGAACGCTTTGTCGGTGGCGATCGCTGGCGATCGTTCCGCCACGTAGTCGGCGACCTCGCTTTCGGAGAACGGATCGAGCACGATCTCCTCGCACAAGTCATGCAGGCGCAGCTCGTGCCGTAACGAGTTGAGTGGATGGTCGAGCGCCACGACCTCGGCGAGACGAAAGCTTGCAAGCCACATGAGCCGCGCGCTGCCACGGCGCCGCGCGATGTAGTCGATGAGCTGGATCGTCGCGCGGTCGCTCCAATGCAGGTCCTCGGTCACCAGCAACAGCGGGCGACGCTCGGTGTAGCGATCGAGGAACTGGCTCATCTCGCGCAGCATGCGATCCGGGCTGACGCCGGCGAGCTCTCGTCGCAGCGCTTCTCGCTCCTCCGTCGTGCTGAGCCACGGCAGCTGCAGCAGCCAGGTCGGCGCCACGGCGCGCAGCAAGGACGGCACCTCGCTGTCGCTGGGGCACAGCTCCTCCAGCGCTTCTAGAACAGGAAGATAGGGCTCGCCCATGCCGTAGTGCTCGACGCATTGGCCGCGCGCACACGCAACGTCGCCGAGGCTCGCAATGAACTGCTCGATCAGCGCCGTCTTGCCGATACCCGGCTCGCCGGCAATCCAGACAACCGCGCGCTTGCCGCTGCACGCGATGTCCCAGGCGCGACGCAGCCGTGACAGCGGTTCGGTGCGACCGATGAAGTAGGCCACGTGCACGGCGGCCAGTCCCGAAACGTTTGGCTGGACGCCTGGCGCAGCGGGGATCGCACTGGGGGCGGCAATGAAGCGATACCCGCGCCGCGACACGGTTTCGATGAAACGCGGTTTGCGGGCGTCGTCGTCGAGCGCCGTCCGGATCTCGTTGATGGCGGTTCTTAACACCGAGTCGGTGACGAACTGGTGGCCCCAAACCTCATCAAGCACAGCGTTCGTGGTGAGCAGGGACCCGGGTTGCCGCACGAGCGCGCACAGGACGGCGAATGGCGTCGGCGCGAGCGCGACAGCCGTTCCGTCGCGCAGCAAGCGTGCGTTCGCCTCGTCGAGCTCGAATCGGTCGAAGCGCACTCGTACCGGATTCGAACTGGCCGAGGATCGGGCGTGGTCGGTGAGTCCAGTCATTTCGATATCCCTAGACCGTCACCCGACGGCAGTGGCGTCAAATCCCTTGTAGCCGACCCCAACATTTAGGGTTTATCGCATGATGTCACAGCGTAGCCGCGGCGGGTATACGCGGAAACCGAGGTAACCCTTTCTCTACCTCACCGTATAACCACGGCCTTCGAGGCAGCTCACCTGGGCGCGGTAGTAGTCCTTGCGCTTCTCCACGGCTTCTCGGGCGCGACGCCGCCGCCGGCCGCCGTTGGATCAAGGCCGCTCTGCTCGACTGCCGAGCGCCGACACTCGTTGCGAAGAGAATGAGTCGGTGCGACGCGCAATGTGCTTGTTGCTCGAGTTGGAGGGCTATCATGTCACTTCGGTTGCCTCGCTGTCGCAAGCAGTGCAACACGTCCAGAAGAGCAACGGGGTCGATCTGTTGATCAGCGACTATCACTTGAATGACGGCGAAACCGGGACCCAAGTCATCACCGCGTTGCGCGAGATACTTTGCGCGACCACGCCTGAGCCGACAATCAACCCATCCGAAGCGTTCGCACGTGATATGTGCCTCATCAAAGGGTGAGCGCGCGCAGTTCTTCCCGCGCCGCCTCGCTGAATTCCAGAAGGGGATCCATTCCCACCCCCCTTTTTATCAGGTCATGCAGTTCTTCGGGTGTCTTTGGGGGGGCAAAAGAGGCGTCCATAGTCTGGCGCATTATCTTCTCTGCGCTCGCCGTGGTTGATGGTGAGCACAGAACTCGCATTCGACTGACCATGGCCCAAAGAGCGACGACTTCCTGTATGTTGGGCTTGGTGCTTACCAGGGCGTCGGCGTAGGTTTTCGATGCCGCGATAATAAAATCCCTGAAAAGGTCTTGGCGTCGCGCCACATCCGCCACCAGGCGGCCCGCTTGCGCCTGCGAACGTCCGCTCACCCACGTCGTGAATCCCGTTGTCAGGCCGCCGACCACCGAACCGGCTAGTGCTGATAACGCTGAGACATATGCGACTTCCATAGGGCCAACACGCGAGAACCACGTCGGCTGCTTAACCGCGCATCCTCCCGACCGACAGTACGCAGCGGGATGCTTCGCCGAATAGTTCAATACTTCCGGTATTTGCACGCGATGTCAACTGCTGGCGAACATTGCACAAGCTGAGGACGCGACCCTCAGTGTGCGGGCATCTCCCGCTCCTTGGTCTGAAAGTACGCGTAGCCGGCGGTTGCCCCCGCCGACGTTTGCCAGCTTGCAGGGCGAGAGTAGTTTTTACGCATTGCAGTCATTCCGGACCAGTGCAAATCCGGATGAGGCGGTCACGCAGCGATTCATGCTCGAGCAACACGAAGATGATGACGAGCAGCACGATCCCCGTGGCATGGACCGGTACCCAAACGGATGCCAGAAGCTTTTCAATGAGCTGAAGCGGCGGGATAGGGGCTGCGCGCGGTTCCAACATCACCACGTGCGGCGGCGGTGCCAGAACGGGGGCCCTTGAGATCGCGCACCGGGCCAGGAATCTCGTCAGCTGCTTCCTGAGTCTCGATCAGGCGGCTCGCTTCGCTGGTGATGAGTCGAAGCCGCCCTACAGATCGTCACTCATGAACTCGCGTGGACCTATTGGACGTCCCTCAGTGGGCACTCCGGCTGTCGATCCGGTGCTGAAGTTCGATTCGCCGGTGTCACTGCCGCTTCGGTAACCGCGGCCATCGTCTGATCAATCGTCGTCCACAAGCGTCCTTGCTCCGCGCAGCGCTCACCGTAATTGAACAGCACGCGCATTGCGGACGCGTGAAAGTCGGTGGTTTTGTAGGGAGGATAGTCGAAAGGCAGGTATGTGGAATGGACGGACATGTGGTATTTGTCGGCGAACTGGTTCACCGCGATGACCTGGCCTCTGGAGAGGTGCTTCATCGCCGCATCGAAACTGCGTCCGACGATCGGTCCCAGTTTGAAGCGCGTCGTGGAGGGTGCACCGATTATCTTGCCGTTTATTAGGACGTACAGCTGTGCGCCTTCGAGCGCACTCTGATCGAGTACTGCAAAGTACGCTGCTGCGGGGGCGACGAACAGCGAAGCCGATGCATTTCCATCGACATGCATTTCGTCGTAACGCACCCCGTTTTTCTCAACGTGGATGATTATCGGTGAAAACACGCCCGGAACGCTCGCCGATGCCACCAACACGTCCCGGAAAAGCTTGCGCGCCGCCTCGCCGCCATGCTGGGCGATTATTCCCATATCCCAGATGACCAGCTCCTCCTTGTCGAGGGCGGTCGTGGCCACCCAGAGAATTCGACCAGCCGCGGCCTCTTTGGCTACAGCGTCAACGAGATCCTTGGTGATGTAGTGATCCACGAACGAGAGCAGAGCATCGCTCCGGTGCCTTACGCCGAACAGCAACTGGGTCAATCCATGAAGAGTCATGCGTTCGCTGCGGCCGCTCGTGATCGCATCTACTAGCTGTGAATCCCATTCGGGTCCAAGGAATGCAAATGGAGCGATGAGCGCACCTGCACTGACGCCGGTGACCACATCATATTGGGGGCGCTCGTCGCGATGGCCGAGCCCGATCAGCGTCCCCGCCCCGAAAGCGCCAGCGGCGCCGCCTCCGGAAAGGGCCAGAAAGCGGACGACGCCGTCCTTCGACGCCTTTTTCAGCCCCTGCAGGGCTGCGTCGGATCTTGCCTCGACGGTCGCGCGATCAACGCTGAGGAAGCGAACGGTGCCTGGAAATCCCACCGGTGCGGCCGAACTGAAGAGAGTCGGTGGTGCGTCTCGGCGTGGCAGCGTACACCCGAGCACTACGGACACGCCGAGCACGCACACCCAGCGCACGATGCTTGCGTACGAGCACGCATCAAATCGAATGCGTACCGTTACCATACCAGGCAAGTTGAAGTCACGGCGGCGAGCCGCCGCCGCGAATCGGCCTTTGGCTGGCATTCTGCGAGAAGCCAATCCTCGATCTCATGTCCCGATTCGAAGCCGCGGCGTTCGGCCACGTAGTAGGCGGCTTCGGCGATCATGGTGCGACGCTGTTCTTCGGTAAGTGACCGCAGTGCTGCGGATGCCTTTCTTACAGTAGCCGGTTTATGGAGCGTGATTTTTCCGGCGTTGCGCGTTCGATTGGCGTGGGTCGGGTTGGACATCCTTATGACTCCGGCCCTGGTCCGGCCTCAGAACAGTTCCGGCACGATCTTGTAGATGCGATTCGCGGGCTCGACGTAGCCCTTGCGCTTCTGGTGTGAACCTCCCCGCCATCGGATATACGCCTGATCGAAGGACGAGCGATTGGGCTTCATGTGCTGCTTTCAGCGAGTGGCGCGGGGCCGCCCCCAGTACCTCCGCTGCCTGTGTCTTTTCTATTTCTGATAATCGATCACGATTCGCCCCTGGATGTCGCCGTGATGCATGCGGGCGAAGATGCTGTTGATGTGCTCAAGTGTATCGGTGGCGATGGTCGCCTTGACCTTGCCCTCGCCGGCGAAATTCAGAGCCTCCTGCAGATCGAGGCGCGTCCCAACGATCGAGCCGCGAACGGTGATGCCGTTGAGCACGGTATCGAAGATGGACAAGGGGAAATCGCCGGGCGGCAGGCCGTTAAGGCTTACGGTTCCACCACGACCGACCATCCCCAGCGCCTGTTCGAAGGCCTTCGGCGAGACGGCGGTAACGAGCACCCCCTGGGCTCCCCCGATCTCCTTCTTCACAAAGGTCACCGGGTCGGCCTTGCGGGCGTTGACTGTCAACGCCGCGCCCAATTGCTTGGCCAGGTTGAGCTTGTTGTCATCGACGTCGACAGCGATGACGTTGAGGCCCATGGCCTTGGCATATTGAACCGCCAGATGGCCGAGGCCTCCGATCCCTGAGATGACCACCCAATCGTCAGGTTTGGTGTCCGTCACCTTGAGACCCTTGTAGACCGTCACGCCCGCACAGAGGATCGGGGCAACATCGATGAAGCCGAGATTTGCGGGCAAGTGGCCGACATAGCCGGCATCGGCAACCACGTATTCGGCGAAGCTGCCATTCACGGAATAGCCTGTGTTCTGTTGGGTCTCGCACAGTGTCTCCCAGCCGCCCAGACAGTGCTTGCAATGGCCACAGGCGCTGTAGAGCCAGGGCACGCCGACGCGGTCGCCCTCCTTGAGATGCGACACGCCGGTGCCGATTGCGACGACGTGGCCCACGCCTTCGTGGCCGGGAATGAAGGGCAGCCGCGGCTTCACGGGCCAGTCGCCGCTGGCAGCGTGCAGATCGGTGTGGCAGACGCCGCACGCAGCCACCTTGACTAGGATCTGTCCGGGGCCCGGCGTGGGGATGCGGACCTCCTCGATACGCAGCGGCGCGCTGAATTCATGGACGACGGCGGCCTTCATCATTTCAGCCATGGCGAGCCTCTTAGCGCTTGGGCCCAAGGAAAACGCCTCGGGTAATCGTGGAGGAGCTCAGCTCCATACATATCGTCGTCTCGCATGCCGCCGATATTCGAATGCAGCGATATGCTGGACAACGCACATCCGGTTGTCGAACATTTCCTGCCAGGAAATGTGAGGCCATTATAACTGATCGATTGGATTCCCGCCTGGAAACCCCGCATCTCTCGCGCGTCCGTTGTCCCCGAAGATGCTGCGACTTGTGAGCGGATCACCGCTTGCTCGCGGTGCCCGGACGTGCCCATCCGTGTGCTGTTCAAGGTCCCATTGGCTTTGCTGATCGCAATTCCGGGGTTGCGCTTGTGGTCTTCTTCGGGGGGCAGGTCATGCGTGCCGCCGTTTCCCTGCCGTTCGTCAAGAACGCCGCAATGAAGGCAGCGGGCGAACTGCTCTCGCGGTCCGCGGCGTACCGCGCTGCGATCGCCGCCTGGACCTGCACCAACTCCAGAAAGCGAGCCGAGGTTTCACCTTTTTTCCCACAACCACCTCCTGCTGCGGCTGAAGAGCTAGAGTGCCTCGCGATTCATGCAGTCCAGCATCAGCACCGTGCCGCTGGCGGCATGCTGCACCACTCAAGCCCATTCGCCTCCGACGCGGGGGCGGGAAAGGCCTGCAGCAAGCCGGCGATGCCGGTCACCGCCGCGACCCTTGGTTCCGTGCCTCTCATCAGCGCTGTCACTATGGGCGGGAGCTTCGGCTCGCTGCTCACGAGCGCATCGCCATATGTCTTGGATGGCGAACCCCGTCGACCTCTCTTCCCGATGCTTGGCACCGGACTCGAGGACCAGAGCGATGAAGGCGCGCGGTTTTTTCCTGGCCTACGGTTCGCCTGCCTCCGGCAGCAGCAGGTCGAGCACGTTGACGTCGTGCAGTCTTCCGTCGGATATATGGATAAAACCGGGGATCGCGTCGCGCAGATCCAACAGCGTATGCAGCTTCACAGCCGCCTTGATCGAGCGGAAGGGAGGAGGAGGGGAGGAGAGTGATGAATGGGTCTACGGTTGATGGCCTGATCGGCCCGGAAAACATACGCATCGCGTTGCGGAAATCACGGATTGCGGGCGGAGCGCTAGTGTCATCGAATGGTGGCGCACCTTGGGAGATATCGTGAATCGGCTATGCGCTGCTGACTTCCGGAGGACCATCTCGCAAGCAGCGTTGATCAGGGACAGCTTCGTGTCTGACAAGCGGACTGTGAACGGCCTGAGGATGCTGGAGCATGACCTAGAAATACTTCGGACATCCATGCGAGCTTGTCGCAAGGGTCTGGACGGCTGACAATGAGCGGCAGTTCACGGCAACCGGAGTGGCACCTGCAACGGCACGGAGAGGGAGCGGAGCTGCGGCTGACAGGCGACTGGATCGCCCGCGACTCCGGCGTCCGTGGCTCCGCAGACGTGCGCCGCATTCTCGATGAGGCCGGTGGTTTGATGCTCCGAGTCGATGCCAGTGAGCTGGGTCAATGGGACAGCGCTCTGATCGCTTTTCTGAGGATGCTCCGCGACTCTGGTTCTGCAGACCAAACACGGATCGTGCGGATCGAGGTCTCCGCGCTGCCGGAATCGGCGCAAAGACTGCTCGCTCTCGCCTCTGCAGGAGCGAGTCAGGCTCCTGACATCAAGGCGCCCCATGCTTCTTTGGCGACCCGAGTGGGCGAGGCATGTTTGCGAGCATGGTCACGGACAGTGGGGGTCGCGGCGCTCGTAGGGGAGACGGCACTGTGCGGCACTGCAGCCTTCACCGGTCGAACCCGTACCCGCGCCATTGATGTCGTGGAACTCATCCGTGAAGCCGGCGCCGGCGCGCTCGGCATCGTCGCAATTGTGAACGGACTGGTCGGCGCGATTCTCGCCTTCGTCGGTGCGGTGCAGCTGCAGCGCTTTGGAGCGGGGATCTATGTCGCCGATCTCGTCGGCGTCGCCATGGCGCGTGAGATGGCAGGCATCGGGACTGCTATCGTGATGGCTGGCCGCACGGGCGGGGCGTATGCCGCACACCTCGCAACGATGCAAGGTAACGAGGAAATCGATGCTCTGAACGTATTTGGAATCCCGATCTTCGATTTCCTCGTGCTGCCGCGGATCACGGCGCTCGTGACCATGATGCCGTTGCTTTACATTTATGGCTGTGCTGTCGGGTTTTTCGGGGGGTTCCTCGTCAGCATCGTGACGCTGGATATCACGCCGTTGCGCTTTCTCGAAGAACTGCGGAGCGCGGTGACCGGAACGCAATTCGCAATCGGCTTCACCAAAAGCATCGCATTTGGCGCCCTCGTCGCACTGGCGGGCTGCTTCATCGGGCTAAGAGCCGGACGCAGCGCCGCCGATGTGGGCCACGCCGCCACAGCGGCAGTCGTGGTCGGCATTGTTGGCGTAATCGTCCTGGATGCGGTATTTGCCGTGTGCTGCCATGCGCTTGGAATCTGACGCCATGATCTCCCAGCAGAGTGCCGAGCAACCGATCGAGGTAAGGAATCTGACGGTCGCGTTTGGCGGGCGCGTCATCCAACGACAACTGAGTTTTTCCGTTCGTCGCGGCTCGATCTTCGCGATCATGGGTGGCAGCGGCTGCGGCAAGACCACTGTGCTGAAAGCGATGGTGGGTCTGTTACGCCCCTCCTGCGGGACGATCAGCGTGGACGGGGAGGATTACTGGGCCGCATCCGACGCCCGGCGAGCCGAGATCAGCCGCCGATTCGGGGTGTTGTTCCAGAGCGGGGCGCTGTGGAGTTCGCTGACAGTGGCCGAGAACGTGGCCTTGCCGCTGCAGATGTTCACGAGCCTCACCATCGATGCGATCGCCATTCTGGTTCAGCTCAAGCTCTCCCTCGTGGGGCTGGCACCGGCTGCTGCCAAGATGCCAGCCGAGCTCTCCGGTGGCATGCGCAAGCGCGCAGCCCTCGCACGAGCTCTCGCTCTGGACCCCGAAATCCTGCTGTTCGATGAGCCATCCGCGGGACTCGATCCCATTACCTCCGAGCGGCTCGATGAGCTGATCCTCGAGTTAAGTGAGGGGTTCGGCGCCACTGTCGTCATCGTGAGTCACGAGCTTGCGAGCCTGTTCGGAATCTGCGATGACGGTGTCTTCCTGGACGCGGAGACCGGAACAGCCATTGCACACGGCTCGCCCCGTGCGTTGCGTGACACGTGCGAGAACCCAACGGTGCGCGCCTTCATGCAGCGAAAAGGTTTGCACCGATCCCTAACGGAAGGCAGGCAGCCATGAGCGCTCGACCCGCCCTTGTGGGCGGATTCATCCTTGGCGCGCTCGTTCTCGGTGTCGTCGGCATCTTGTCTTTTGGCGGCATGCGATGGTTCAGCACGACCGGGCACGTGGTCGTGTTTTTCAGCGAGTCCCTCGCGAACCTCGACGTGGGCTCGCCGGTCACGTTTCACGGCGTGCGCATCGGGTCGGTCGAGAGTGTGGTCATCCACTTTTCCGCTGACACCATGACCGCGCAGATTCCGGTCTACCTGCAAATCGAGCCGCACCGGCTGATCTGGGAGGGCAAGAGGTTTGGCGGCTCTGCAGCCGATTACGAGCAACTGGTCCAGGCAGGACTGCGAGCCCAATTGGCACTTCAGAGCGTCATTACCGGTCAAATCCGCGTCGACCTCGAGTTCCGGCCGGACACGCCAGCGAAGCTCGTCGGCACCATTGAGGGCGTACCCGAAATCCCAGCCATACCCTCTCCGTCAGCTGCGGAATCAATGACAGGATTTCCCGTGCGTGAGCTTGCCGACACCGCACAACGGACTCTCGCCTCATTGGGGCGGCTGGCGGAGCATCTGGATGCGGCGGTCGGTCCCTTGACCGAGCGCGTGAACCGTACCGCCGACGCTGCCACGCACACGCTGCAAACGACGGATGCAGCGGTGCGCCGGCTTCAGGCAGAGGCCTCTCTCGCGCTGCACGACCTCGATACCGCCCTCGTCGATGCGCACCGCCAACTTGACCCGCGAGACGGTGAGCTCAGTCGTACGCTTGCCTCGGCCGATCGCACCCTGCGCCGGGCCGAGACGCTCCTGGATTCGCTGAATGGCATGGCAGAGCCGCGCTCGCACTTTCGCGACGATCTCGAAGCGACCATGCGCGACCTCGCTGCCAGCGCAAGCTCACTGCGCAACTTCGCAGAAACCATCGAGCGGAACCCAAACGCCCTCCTCATGGGCCGACGTAGCCGATGAAACAGGCTGCCCCGCGAGCTTCGATGGGGACCCGGATCGTCCGGACCACGTTGTTCGCGTTCTGCGGGCTTGCAATCCTGGTACTGCCCGGCTGCAGGTGTGGGCCGCCTCCGGCCGAGTATATTCTCGGCACGATGCCGGAGGCGACGGCCACGTCGGTAGCCGCGACAGGACTCCCTGTCGTTGAAGTCAAGCGCGTGCAGCTTCCCGACTATCTCGACAGGACCGATATTCTGGAACGTCGGGACAATGAGTTGGTCCCAAGCCGGACCAGCCGTTGGAGTGAACGGCTGTCCGTTGGCATGACGCGGGCCCTGGCCGCCTCGCTTGCCGCCCGGTTGCCGGGGATGCTGGTGACCGCAACGCCGGCGGTCGAGCGCCCAGCCAGAGAAGTCCTCGTGGATGTGGCCGCGTTCGAATCCAGAGCGGACCAGAGAGTCGTTCTGGTCGCTCGCTGGAGTATTGTGGATGGGGTTAGCCGCCAAACACTGAGCTCGGAACAGACGTCTTTGGTCGAGACAATTGGAGGCACCGGTGATCGGGCCGTCGTCACGGCGATGTCCCATGCTGTGGAGGATTTGGCGGATCGAGTCGCAGCGGGCATCGAACGTGATAGTCGTTCGCGGTGACCGTGCCTTCTTCCTTTAATGTCGATCAACAGCTGGGCGGAGCGTCTCACGGTATCATTGTCCTGAGAGCAGCGCCGGCGAGGGATTAGGGGCGGCAGGCTGCTCGCGCAATAGAATCCCCCACGTTCGCAACATGCTGCGCAGGCAGATGCCCGAGTCAATTCCTGACGGTGCTTGCTTGGCCGATTTTCGGTTTCCGCGTATATCGGCCGCGGCTACGCTGTGACAGCATGCGATAATATTTGAATGCTGTCGTTGGCTATGGAAAATCGATGGGCGGTTGGCTAGTGCTCGTACGGAGTGGGCTCCGCCCGTGAAGTTGATCGGACGGGCAATCTGGCCGGTGTGCAAGGAGACCTCACAAATTCGAGAGCCTGTTTGTGAACACGGCGCCTTCAGCAATCAATGCACATCCAAGCCGCCGATCAAATCAATTAGATGAGATCTAAAATCGATAGTCGGCGGGGAAGACCTAACAGTGAGCGACATCTATGACAATTAAGTACCAAAAAATCCTTGTACCGTTGGATGGCTCCGAACTCGGCGAAGCAGCGCTGGCTCACGTCATGTACCTGGCACTGCTTTCCGGTGCAGACGTCACGCTCTTGTACGTAGTGCCAACGATAGAGGATGTCATCGGTGGTTCACCGCCCATCCCTATCGACGTCCAATGGGACTTCCTTAGCGCGAAGGGGCACCAGTATCTGGCTGGAGTCGTCCAACGATCGGGATGGGGGACGTCAAAGGTCCGCGTGGCTGTGGAGACTGGAAATGTAGCGGAGGTTATTCTTACCGTGGCGACGCGCGAGCAGATGGATCTAATCGCGATGTCGACGCACGGTCGGTCCGGGGTTAGCCGCTGGTTACTTGGCAGCGTGGCGCAAAAAGTGGTGCACGCCGCATCCACGCCGGTGTTACTCATCAGGCCCACTTCGATAGCCGGCCTACTTACCAGGTGACCCCCTGAAGACCCAGCACACGGTGCTGAGATACAGGCTCCAATGAGCCAAGCTCTTGAAATAGCAGCACCGATTTATCATTCTAGGCGGGCGATACCGCGGCCGCATCGAGTCGTGTGATCCGCCAAAGGGATGCGAAATGAACAATACCTGGAGTCACCACGCGGCGCGCGCGCTGGTTCGCCCCCTGCTCGGCACCTGGGTCAAACCCAACCACATCACGATGGTGCGGCTGGTATCGGGCGTCATCGCCTGCCTGCTGTTGACGCGGGGGAGCCCCAGGGCGGCACTATGGTCGGGAGTATTTTGGCTGATTTCAGTCTTTCTCGACCGTGCGGACGGGGAGCTGGCACGAATCGGCCATCTGCAAAGCCGGGTAGGGCACCTGTTCGACTGCTACACCGACGCCGCGTTGAATTCGGTTTTCTTTCTCGCGGCCGGAATTGGCGTGGCGCATGGCTGGCTGGGTTCCTGGGCCATTCCGCTGGGGATCACGACCTGCGCGGCGATGCTCGCGTGTGCGTGGCTGTCGGAGGCCTACGAGTTGCTCACCCCGCCGGACGTGCGGGTGTGGGAGGGCGCTTGGGGTTTTCACCCCGACGACGCGCTCTATCTGCTTGCGCCCCTGACGTGGCTGGGCTGGCTGGCACCGACCTTGGTGGCGGCGTGCATCGTCACCAGCGCGATGGCGGTGGTGATCCTGGTCCGATACCTTTACTTGAAGCGGCGGCTCTCGCACCAAGCCCCGGCCTGAAGATGCACCTGTCCGGCGATCAACTGGCGCAATACGCGTCGCGGGGCTGGGTGGCGGCGCCGGGATTCTTCTCCTGCACGCAGGCCGCCGAGATCTCCGCCTGGACGGCCGAGCTCGCAGCCCGACCCGAGCAGCCTGGTGCTCACATGGTGTATCACGAAGTCAGCCTTGCGGATCCCGGCGTGCGCTTGGTGCAGCGGATCGAGAATTTTTGCCCGTTCCATCCTGGGTTCGACCGGCTGGTGCAGGGTCGCCTCAAGGCCGCCGTCGAGGAGGTGCTCGGCGCGCCGGCGGTGTTGTTCAAAGACAAGATCAATTTCAAGATGGCGGGCGGCGCCGGGTTCGAGCCCCACCAGGACCAGCAGGCGGGATGGTCGGTCTACGCGCCGCTTTTCGTCACCGCGCTGGTCTGCATCGACCGGTCGGTGCCGGAGAACGGGTGCTTGGAGATGGCGGATGCGCCGCGCTTGGCGGGCCTGATCGGGGAGGAATGGAAGCCGCTGACTGCCGCGCAGATGAGCGCATTTTCGCTCATCCCCGTGCCCTCTGAGCCCGGCGATGTGATTCTATTCGACAGCTATGCGCCTCACGCCTCCAAACCCAACCGCACCGATAGTGCGCGTCGCGTCCTCTACCTCACCTACAACGCCGCGACGCACGGCGATCACAGAGCGCGCTATTTTGCGGACAAGCGCGCCAGCTTCCCGCCGGACATTGAGCGTAAGCCCGGGATCGAATATCGCTTCAGAGTGTGACGGCCCGCTTCCTCGAGCAGTCGAGAGAAGCACTTCAGGAGTCTCACGATATCCGCGGCGCTTGAGCGTCCGGCGCGTGCGAGACGATTCAGCCCACGATGTGCAAGCCGCCGTCGACGTAAATCACATCGCCCGTGATCAATCTGGCGTCATCGCCCGCGAGGGCCGCCGTCGCGATACCGATATCGTCGATCGTGACGCGTTGATGCACGGGAGCCCTCGCGGCGGCATCCTCGAGCAACTCGTCGAAGTGCCCAATACCTGAGGCGGCGCGCGTCATGAGCGGACCCGGGGAGATGATATGAACCCGGATGCCCTTGGCGCCGAGCTCGGAGGCGAGATAGCGGCCCGACGCTTCAAGCGCCGCCTTGACGGGTCCCATCAGGTTGTAGTGCGCGACCACGCGGTGCGCGCCATAGAAGCTCATCGCGAAGAGCGTCCCGCCCTCTTTCATCAGCGGCTCGGCGAGACGTGCCATGCGGATGAAGGAATGGCAGGAGATGTCCATGGCGAGCAGGAATCCGTCGCGCGAACAGTCGGTCACGCGTCCATGCAGATCCTCCTTCGGGGCGAACGCGATCGAGTGCACGGCGAAATCGAGGCGGCCCCATGTCTTCCCGATACTGGCAAAGACGGCTTCCATCGACCCCTCCATATGAACATCGAGCGGCATAAAGATGGCGGCCTCGATCTCGCGCGCCAAGGGTTCGACGTAGGTCCGGGCCTTCTCGTTGAGATACGTGATGGCAAGCTCGGCGCCTTGCCGTCTGAACGCCCGGGCACACCCATAAGCAATCGACTGATCATTCGCGATGCCGATGATGAGGCCCTTCTTGCCGGCCAGGGGCCCGCTGGGATTGCTCGGCATGTTACGCTACCTTCGAGTCCGCGCGTTCGGACGTGGGCCCTGCGATCGTCGCTTCTGTGGTGCGCTCGGCTCGGGCCTGCTTGCCGGTCTTTGTCTCAACGACGAGCAGCTGCTCGATCTCACGCAACCGGCGTTGGACCTCCGCATCGACACCGTCGGTCGCGAAGACCGATTTGGCCATATCGAGAAGGGCGCGGCGTTCGCCGGCATCTGCGGGAAGCAGCTGCGGCAGCGAGTCGATCGCCGCGCGCTCATCGATGGCCAGAATCGCCCACTGATCGCGCAGCGCCTCCTTGAAGCGAGCTATGCTGACCTCCGGATGAGCGGCCAGCAGCCTTTGCACGGCATCAAATTGGCTCGCCTCGACGCGATGGTGGGTCATGCTGATGTAGACGACAATCCGTGCGGCCGCATCGAGCGCATCGCCCTCGGCAAGTCGCCCTCTCAAGCGACGTATCTGCGCCTCCAGTGCCGCCCTCGTCGCAGGGGATATCCCGGGCCGCTGACGGGGTGGACCGTCATTTTGCGAGATCCCGCACAAAGCCTGCACCACGGGCGAGCCGTAGATCCCGTGGAACATCTGCTCCTCGAGCCAGTCGCGTGTATTGCCATAGAGGTCAAGCGCGTGGGTCATCGCGCGCGAAAACTGCTCCTGCATCGCGACGAACGGATTATCGGAGGCCGGAACCGTTCGCTCGGTGCGCACTTGCTCGGCCAGAGGCGCGAGCGCGCTCATCAACGGGTTCTTGTCGGAGAAGGCCGAATAGCGCACGCGCAACGGGTTAAGCTCCCGGGTGGCAAGGGCGAGCTGCGGGCTGATCATCGCCTTGACCCAGGGCTGCAGGTAATTCTGGTAGAAAGCGTTGGTGAGTTCCGACACTCGGGCGACGGCCGCAAACTCGCGCTCGTCCTCGAGCGAATTGCAACCGAGCGCCCGGATATCCTCGAGTCCTCGCTCCTCGATGCTCAGATCGTAACTGCTGATAGCGCCTGCGCCCGCTGCCGCCCCCGGCTTCTGGGCGATGACGATCTCGTAGAGCCCCGGCGGCATCGAGTCGATGAGTTCCACGTAGTTCATGAACTGGGCGTGCTCCTTTGCGGCCACTTCGGTGCCCACAAAGATCGCCAGGTGCCCGACCTTCTGATTCAAGCAGTAGAGGATTGTCTGACCGGCACGCCGAATCTCATCGACGTTCTCATAGCAGTCGAGGATCCAATCAAGAGCCTGCTGGGGCGGCGTGATGTTGTCCCCCTGCGAGCAGAAGCAGATGATCGGAGACTTGATATCACGCAGATCGAGGCGCAGGCCGTCGCTGGTGACGATCTGCGCCGTCGAGAGCTTGTTGCCTATGAAAAGATTATCGACGATGTATTGCATCTCTTCCCCGCGCATCAGAACGAAATCGGACCACCATTTCTCGAACTGAAGGTATCGGCTCTCCTGCTGTTCCGGGTTCGCCCAGACGTTGTATTGCTTGCCCCAAAAGGTGTTGGAAGGCTTGCCGCTGTCGAAGTTCGCGACCAGCCAGGAGCCGTCGAAGAGGCCGTTGCTGAGATCGCTCGTCAGGCGGGTAAGCCAGCTCCCGCCGAGCACGCCGCCCAAGTAGCGCATCGGATTCTTGCCGCGCACGCCGGCCCAATAGGAGAGCGGAGCGCCGGCGATAAGGATCGGCCCCACGAGATCGGGGCGCATACAGGCTGCCATCATCGCGTGCCAGCCAGCCTGACAGTTTCCGACGACGAAAGGCCCACCGGGCGATTCGGGATGCAGTTCGCGTACCTTTTCGATGAAGACGGTGTGCGCACGCGCCACATCCTCGACGCGCTGGCCCTCCAGCGGCTCGGCTGAGAAGCCGATGAAATACACCGGGTTTCCGAACTTAAACGCATCGCCGATCTCGCTGACCGGCTTGAAGCCGCCGATACCGGGTCCTTGGCCGGCGCGAGGGTCGATGATGACCACCGGCCGCTTGCGCTCGTCGAGCTTAACGCCGGCCGGGGGAATGACACGGACCAGCGCGTAGTTAACCGGTCGCGGCAGAGCGTCACCGCGCAGCACAAACTCAAACTCATAGATCAGCACCGAATTGATGGTATGCGCCCGCATCTCCTCGTACTGATTGCTGCTGCGGCGTAGAATGTCCATGAACAGGACCGACCGTTGCGCGAAGTCACGCCAATAGTCCATTAAATCGGTGGTCAGTTTGCTCAATTCAGGCAGAGCGGTCGGCGCCGGGTCGCTGGTCTGTTCCTGTGATTTTTCCGGCGCTTTGGCTGATGTCGAAAGCGTGGTTGTAACAGTGTGAGGCTCAGTCATGGGTGGATTCTCCTTGCGGAAGACGGTGGTTCAGCGGTGGAGGACGATCCGGCTGACTGGCGAACCAGCGCCAGGGCATGACGCGCGATCATGAGTTCCTCGTTCGTTGCTATGACATAGCAGGCGACGCGGCTGCTGCTCGACGAGATGCGTGGCCCGTGTCGGGCATTGGCCGCCGCGTCGATCGCGACGCCCAGCCAGGACAACCTCGATCCGATATTGGCGCGCACGGGCGCCGCATGCTCGCCGATCCCGGCGGTGAAGACGAGCCCATCGAGGCCCCCCATCACCGTGGCCAGCTCCGTCGCCATGCGCGCGCAACGCAAGCTAAAGGAGTCCAGAGCGAGCCGGGCCCGCGGATCCTCACTCGCCAGAAGCTCGCGAACGTCGCTGCTGACGCCCGACAGGCCCTTCAAGCCGCACTCGTGATAGAGCAGGTCCTGGACCTGATCGACCGACATCCGCTTGACCTGCAGAAGATAGAGAATCACACCCGGATCCAGGCGCCCCGGCCGCGTTCCCATCGGCAGACCATCCAGGGCGGAGAAGCCCCAGCTCGCTTCGACGCTCCGGCCGCCGGAGAGGGCGCACATGGAGCAGCCGCTGCCGAGATGGGCGATGACCACCCGGCCGTCGGCCAGTGCGGGATCAATTTCCTTCAGGCGCCCGGCGACGAACTCGTAAGAGATGCCATGAAAGCCATAGCTCAGCACGCCCTCGCGGTGCAGCGTCTCTGGTATCGGCAGCCTCTGGATGATCTCGTCGTGGCCGCGGTGAAACCCGGTATCGAACACGGCGACTTGGAGCACATCGGGCAGCTGCTCATGGATGAGCTCGACCGGTGCCAGTTCGCTCGGCAGATGAAGCGGCATGAGCGGTACGACCGAACGCAGGTAGCGCAGACAATCGTCATCGATCAGCGCGGGCGCCGAATAGCGCGTGCCTCCGAAGACGAGACGATGCCCGATGACGATGGGCAGCTTGCCATTCAGGTGCTCGCGCAGCCATTCGGCGAGCTTCGGTATGGCCGCGGCGACGTTCGCGACCTCCTGCACCGTGTACGTTCGATCGACCAGCGGCACATCGCTACCGTGATTCGCGGTGAGGTGGGGGCGGACCCCGATACCTTCGAGCTGACCTCTGAACGCCAGCTGCAGCTCGTCGCGCGGCAAGACTTCGAACAGCTCGAACTTGATGCTCGAGCTGCCGGCATTGACGCAGAGAACTGTGTCGCTCATGCGCGGCTCCCCGCTTGGACCCGCTGCTCGGCGAGGTAATGGGCGTACAGGGCGCCGATGGCGGTCGAGGCCATGCGAGTCCGCACGCTGTCGGCGCGGCTTGTAAGGATGATGGGCACGGCGGCTCCGAGCACGATGCCGGCGGCATCGGCCTGACCCAGGAAGATCATGTCCTTTGCGAGCATGTTGCCGGACTCGAGGTCCGGCACGATGAGGATCTGCGCGTGCCCCGCAACCGGCGAGTGAATACCCTTGATCGCGGCGGCCTCGGCATTGACGGCATTGTCCATCGCCAGCGGTCCGTCGAGGATCCCGCCGGTAATCTGACCTCGCTCAGCCATCTTGCAGAGGCTTGCCGCGTCGGTGGTGCCGGGAATCTTTGGGTTGATCACCTCGACCGCCGAGAGGATCGCCACACGCGGTTCCCCCAAACCGAGGCCGATATGCAGGTCGATCGCGTTTTGCACGATGTCGCGCTTCGTCTCGAGATCGGGAAAGATGTTGATGGCCGCGTCGGTGACGAACAGGACCTCGGGGTAGGTCGGTACGTCGAGCACGAAGACGTGACTGATTCGCCGCCCCGTGCGCAGTCCACCCTCCTTGGCGACGACCTCGTGCATCAGCACGTCGGTGTGGAGGCTGCCCTTCATCAGGCTCTGCGCCTTGCCGTCGCGGACCAGGCGCACCGCGGTGGCCGCGGCTTCCTCCTCAGTTGCGACCTCTACAATCGCGAAACGGCTGATGTCGAGGCCGGCTTTCTCGGCCACGGCGCGCATCCGCTTGGCGGGTCCGACCAGAATCGGCACGATGATGTTCTCCTCGGCGGCGTCGATCGGGCCAGCCAGCGCGTGCTCCTCGCACGGCCAGACGACTGCTGTCGGGATCGCGGGAATACCCTTCGCCAGTGCGATCAGGCGCTCATACTTCTCGTGTGTTTGTTTCGCTCGGGGCGCGGACGTATCGGCCGCGTCGGTCGTATAGGCGGCCGGCCTGACAGTAGTGTTGGAATTCATAGCTTTCGATTCTTTCGATCATGGATTAAGCAGGGACGCGATGCGAGAGCGGTGCCGCTCGGTGTGCCGGGGAGAGTTGAAAAGAAGTGATACGCGCTCGATTTCATGCGCGTCAGCCTAGAGACGTAGTTCGTTGAGGACAATCGACCCGCGATGAATGCAAGTTTCTCCGTCGGAAACAACGGGAGCGATGCGCGGGCGGAAGGCCGGGTCGAGATGGGCTCGGCGAGCGTTGTATCGGCGTTCATGCAGCAGTTCCCATGAGGTCATTTTTCACGATCGCTGTGCGTCGGCGACGAACGCGCCAAACTCGTACCGGCGCCCCCGATCGGACGAACTCTATCGATCCAGTCCTTTGCTGAATATACGTGGAACTCACGATGTCACGGGGCTGGCGCGGTCTCTTAGAATCTGCTCGCAAGCTGTTAACGAGCGAGGTGGCGACAATCGTTCCACAGACGAATGACCGGCTCGGTGAGATCGCGTTGATAGCCGAGGATGGATAGTGCGGCCGTATCGAGGAAGAAATAACGGCCCAGCGTGCCATCGAGACCCAGCCATCGCGCGCCCAGCACGCGCAACAGATGACCGCTGGAGAACACGAGTACATTAGCGCCGATCGCGCGAAGGCGCGCAACGACGCGATCAGCGCGAGCGCTGACTTGCGCCAGCGACTCCCCGCCCGGACACCCGTCGCGGAAGATCTCCCAGCCGGGGCGCTCGCGGCGAATCTCCGCCGGCGTCTTGCCTTCATAGGCGCCGTAATCCCACTCCGTGAGATCCGGATCGATGCTTGCGACTGGACCAAAGCTCGCCAGCTCGCACGTTCGGCGCGCACGTTCCAGCGGACTCGTGACCACCCGCGCAGGCTGCAGGCCCGCCAAGCGCTCGCCAAGGCGGCGAGCGTTCTGCTCCCCCTGGGCGGTCAAGGGCAGATCGGTCCGACCGGTATGCTGACCCGACACACTCCACGCGGTCTCACCGTGGCGAGCCAAATAAATTTGTGGCAGTGACTCAGGCACGTCGGACGCCCGTGTGCGCTATGTTTTGAGGGTCGGGCTTTCGGACAGCGCCTCGCCTTGCAGATGGCTGCGGCGGCTTTCTCGATTACCCGGCGGATCCGCGGCCATCACTGATCCCAGCGCCAGTTGCAGATCTCCGGGATATCCTCGCCATGCTCGCGAATGAATTCCTTGTGCTCGATCAGCTTGTCGCGCAGCGCTTGCTTCACGTAACCGGCCCGCGCCTGAAGCTGTGGCAGGCGGTCGATCGCGTCACCGACCAGGTGGAAGCGATCCATCTCGTTCAACACCGCCATGTCGAATGGTGTCGTGATGGTGCCTTCTTCTTTGTAGCCGCGTACGTGCAGGTTATGGTGGTTTGTTCGCCGGTAAGTGAGCCGGTGGACCAACCATGGGTAACCGTGGAACGCAAAGATGATGGGCTTGTTGAGCGTGAAGAGAGCGTCGAACTCCGGGTCCGCAAGCCCGTGCGGGTGCTCACTCGCGGGCTGTAGTTTCATCAGATCAACGACGTTCACCACGCGGATCTTAAGGTCGGGAAAATAGCCGCGCAGCAGCTTCACGGCTGCGAGAGTCTCGAGCGCCGGCACATCGCCCGCACATGCCATGACGAGATCGGGCTCGGCCCCGCGGTCCGTGCTCGCCCACTCCCAGATGCCGATGCCCGCTGTGCAATGAGTGATCGCAGCGCGCATGTCGAGCCACTGCGGTGCCGGGTGCTTGCCAGCGACGATCACATTGACGTAGTGGCGGCTGCGCAGGCAGTGGTCGGCCACCGAGAGCAGGCAGTTGGCATCGGGCGGCAGGTAGATCCGGATGATGTCCGCCTTCTTGTTGACCACGTGGTCGATGAAGCCCGGGTCCTGGTGAGTGAATCCGTTCTGGTCCTGACGCCAGACGTGCGAGCTGAGCAGGTAGTTGAGCGAAGCAATCGGCCGCCGCCAGGGAATCCCGCGGGTCACTTTCAGCCACTTGGCATGCTGGTTGAACATCGAGTCGACGATGTGGATGAACGCTTCGTAGGAGTTGAACAGACCGTGACGGCCGGTCAGCAGATAGCCTTCCAGCCAGCCCTGACACTGGTGCTCGCTCAGGATTTCCATGATGCTGCCCTGCGCGGCCAGATGCTCGTCGCCCGGGAGGATCTGCGCCGTCCACTGCCGCCCGCTCGCCTCGAACACGGCGCTCAGGCGATTGGACTCGGTCTCGTCCGGACCGAAGACCCGGAAGTTTCGCGGACTCTGGTTGAGTTTGATGATGTCACGCACGAAACGGCCGAGCACGCGTGTGTCTTCCGCGTCCACGGCGCCGGGCTGAGGCACTTTCACCGCGTACTCGCGAAAGTCCGGCATGCGCAGGTCGCGAAGCAACGTCCCACCGTTGGCATTCGGATTGGAACCCATCCGGCGCGGCCCCTTGGGCGCGAGCTCGGCGAGCTCCGGTCGCAGCCTTCCGCCTTTGTCAAACAACTCCTCGGGGCGGTAACTGCGCATCCATTCCTCGAGCAGCTTCAGGTGCGCCGGATTCGTGCGAACCTCGGCGAGCGGGACCTGATGCGCGCGGAAAGTGCCTTCCACCGGCTTGCCGTCCACGACCTTTGGACCCGTCCAGCCTTTCGGCGTTTGCAGAACGATCGCCGGCCAGCGAGGACGTCGTTTGAAGCCTTCGGAGCGCGCCTGGGATTGGATGTCACGGATTTTCCCAATGACTTCATCGAGTGTCGCCGCCATGAGCTGGTGCAGCTTGCGCGGATCATCGCCTGCCACCAAGTAGGGCTCGTACCCACAGCCGCGCAGGTACTCTTTGAGCTCCTCTGGATCGATTCGCGCAAGCACGGTTGGGTTAGCGATTTTGTAGCCGTTCAGATGCAGGATCGGCAGCACGGCACCGTCGGAGGCCGGGTTCAGAAATTTGTTTCCCTGCCAGCCGGTTGCCAACGGTCCGGTCTCCGCCTCGCCGTCGCCCACCACACAGGCGACGATCAGGTCCGGATTGTCGAACGCGGCACCATAGGCATGGCTCAAGGAGTACCCAAGCTCGCCGCCCTCATGGATCGACCCGGGGGTCTCGGGTGCAACGTGGCTCGGGATGCCGCCGGGAAACGAGAACTGCTTGAACAGGCGCTTCATGCCCGCCTCGTCCTGAGATACCTCCGGGTAGAGCTCGGTGTAGCTGCCTTCCAGATAGGTGTTCGCGACCAGCGCGGGTCCGCCGTGTCCTGGGCCGGAGATGTAGATCATGTTCAGCTCGCGCTGTTGAATGATCCGATTCAGGTGCGCATAGATGAAGTTTTGTCCCGGTGTCGTACCCCAATGGCCGAGCAGCCGTGGCTTGATCTGCTCTGGCTTGAGCGGTTCCCGCAGCAGCGGATTGTCATAGAGATAAATCTGGCCGATCGACAGATAATTGGCGGCGCGCCAGTAGGCATTGATGCGCTCGAGCTCTGTGTCCGACAGAGGACCGCGCTCGGTATGGATTGCAACAGCGGTATTCATGATCGTAATCCTTCTGATTGGGATAGATCAACTGAGAGCGCGCAGCAATCAAACCCATGTGCGCTTGCGCTGCGCATGCGCTCAAGCCTCATACCGTACCTGTTAATGTTAAATCTCATCGACCTTGAGAACACTCGTTGAATGTACGTATAAGCGTGCGTTGAATGCGTGCGGTTGCAGTATCTGTGCAGCTGACCGAGTTCTGTCCAGTGCCAGAAGAGTGGCCGGAGGTTCGGCGTGTGCGATGCACCAGCGTAGGCTTGTCGCATGGGGGCCCGGAGCAGCGTCCAGGCTGGGCGCTGCATCAGAGGGGCAACGGGCGTGCTCATCTCAACCCGCCTTTCTGAGCGCGTCGCTCTTCGAGGCGATCACGCTCAGCAGCTCGTTCCACGAGGCGACGAAGGACGCGGCGCCCTCATCTTGCAGCCTCACCGCAAGCGCGTCGAGATCCACGCCGGCCCGCGTGAACTCCTTCAGCACTATCTCCGAATTTCCGCCATCGGGGCGCAATTCGTCGCCGATTTTGCCGTGATCGGCGAACGCCTTGAGAGTCTTCTCGGGCATCGTATTCACGGTCAGCGGCGCGGTCAGTCCTTCGACGTAGAGGACGTCGGATGCCTTTGGATCCTTGGTACCGGTGCTGGCGAAGAGCAGCCGCTGCGGCCTGGCCCCAGCATTGAACGCGCGTCGCCATCGCGCCGACGACATGAGCTGCGAATAATGCTTATACGCTCGCTGACCCATCGCGATGCCGAGCGTATTGGCGAGAGAGGGTGGAACCTTGCCCACAACCGCCGCATCCCAGCGACTGATGAACAGCGATGCCACCGATCCCACATCTGGATTAAGACCTGCCTCGATCCTGCGCTCTATGCCGCGCAGCCACGCCTCGGCTGCCCTGACATAGTGCTCGGACGAGAAAAGCAGCGTCACGTTGACCGGAACGCCCGCAAATATTGCCTCTTCGATCGCGGGCAGCCCCTCGGTGGTGCCGGGAATCTTGATGAACAGGTTGGCCCTGCCTGCGCGGGCATGCAAATCCTTCGCCTCGGCGAGTGTAGATTTCGCGTCATGTGCCAGCAGCGGCGACACCTCGAGCGAGACCCATCCATCCACTGCTGCGGTGCGCGCATGAATCGGACGGAACAGATCGGCGGCGCGGGTGAGGTCCTCCAGTGCGATCTCAAAGAACAGGTCCTCACCGGACTTGCCCGCCCGCATCCGCTCGCGGATACCGGCGTCATAGCCGGTACCGTGCTTGATCGCCTGATCGAAGATCGTTGGGTTCGAGGTCAATCCCGTGATGGACAGTTCGCCGATATAACGTTCGAGCGTGCCGCTCGTCAGCAGATCGCGTGTGATGTTGTCCAGCCACAGGCTCTGGCCCGCGCGATGAAGTTGTCGCGTTGCTTGCATATAGTCTCCTACGGCTCCCATGATCGCCTCCTGACATTCGAACGGCGTATTTACGTGCGGCGATCGCCAGGCGACGACCCCGGCAGATCGTGCATATCAGTCGTCGTGTACCTCGGTGCGAGGGCGAGCGGTTTTGCACCGCTATCGACCTTGATCCCGTGCACGATGCCCCGGCTCGCGAGCACCTGGGGGAGCGGCGTCCCCGTAGAGCTTTTTTGTCTGGTCGTCTCGTCCTGCATGATCACGCCACTGATGAAGGTGTCGGCGTTCGGCGCCGTGAAGAGCATTTCCCGATACGTGCGCCGGCTCTGCTCGGTCGACCGGATCCCGAGCGCGTCGAACCGCCTGGTCAACGTGCCCGGGGTCTCGTCGGCGGCCAGGATGCCCTTGCCGTCGGCGACCAACGTCCTGGCAGTGTTCTCGGTGTCGCGATTCATCATGAGAGCTCTCCTGTGTGCCGGTCAAACCGGCGTGGTGTACGGCTGCGACGGCGAGCGGCCAGACATGTTCGTCAGGTCTCGCAGCCATTCGAACGCGTGTGCGGAGAGCATCTCCTCCGTGCAGCGCCAGCGCCAATTGCCCTCGGCTCGGCCCGGAACGTTCATCCGGGCCTCGTTGCCGAGATTGAGCAGGTCCTGAAGCGGCGCGATCGCAAGCGCGGCCACGGACTCCCATGCGAGGTGCATCAACGCCGGCGCCACCTCGGACACGGCGCCTCCGGAGCGCCGCAGATAGCTCCACACGTTCTGCCGTTGCGGGTCTGACAGCTCCTCATACCAGCCGCGCGTGGTGGGATTGTCGTGGGTCCCTGTGTACACGACGGTGTTGGGAACGTAGTTGTAGGGCAGGTACGGGTTGTCCGTGTTGCCGTCGAAGGCGAACTGGAGGACCCGCATGCCGGGCAGGCGGAACTGATCGCGCAGGGCGGTCACGTCAGGCGTGATCAGCCCCAGGTCTTCGGCGATGAAGGGCAGGGCGCCGAGGCCCTTCTCGACGGCTTTGAAGAACTCGGCGCCTGGGCCTCGGACCCATTGGCCTGACTGTGCCGTCGAGGCTCCCGCCGGCACGTGCCAGGCAGCCGCGAAAGCGCGGAAATGATCCAGCCGAATCACGTCCACGTGGCCAAGTAACGCGCGAAAGCGGTCGACGCACCAGCGATAGCCGCTCTGACGAACAGCGCCCCAGTCGTAGACGGGATTGCCCCAGAGCTGCCCTTCCGCGCTGAAATAGTCGGGAGGCACGCCCGCGACGACCTTCAACTGGTATCCCTTGCCAAGCAAGAAGAGCTCGGGATTGGCCCAGACGTCGCTCGAGTCGGGCGAAACGAAGAACGGCAGATCGCCGATCAACTGCACGCCCTTGTCATGCGCGTGTTGCTCGAGACGTTGCGCCTGCCGAGAGAGCAGGAACTGAGCAAAGCGAACGCGCTCGATCTGGTTCGCCAGCTCGCGCCGCGCCTGATCCAGCGCAGCCGGAGTGCGCCTGATCAGCTCGACCGGCCACTCGAGATAGCAGGCGCCTTTGTACCTGTCTTTCAGCGCGCAGAACAGGGCGTAGTCGTCCAGCCAGAGCCCGTGGGCCTGACAGAACTCCTCATAAGCGGGTCGCAGATCCGGACGGGCGCCGGCGCGGAAGCGACTCAACGCCGTCTCGAGCACGCGAAGCTTGAACGCAACGACCTTCTCGTATTCGACGGCGGTCGGCGAAAACGCATGACCCGCGCAATCAGCCGTCCCCAAGAGTTCGTCGTCGATCAGGCCGTCCGGGCTGATGAGCAGCTCATTACCCGCGAACGACGACAGGCACTGATACGGTGAATCGGCATACCCCGTCGGTCCCAGCGGCAGCGCTTGCCACCAGCTCTGCCCCGCCTCGTGAAGGCGGTCTATCCATCCGAACGCGCCCGGTCCGAGATCGCCGATGCCGTAGGCGGAAGGCAGCGACGTGATATGCAGCAGCACACCCGACGCGCGGTATCCTGGCGGAAAGGGAGGAACGCCTGCGCCCCGGTCGGTCATGCGCAGGATCCCATGGCAGTGTCGACGATGGCGCGAGCCTCGGCCACGATGGTGTCCAGGTGTGACTGGTCGACCATGCTTTCGGCGTAGATCTTGTAGAGGTTCTCGGTGCCCGAGGGCCGGGCCGCGAACCAGCCGCGTCGAGCCACGACCTTCAGGCCGCCGATCGGGGCGCCATTGCCCGGGGCGCGGGTCAGTTTGGCGATGATGGGATCGCCGGCGATCGTCGACGCTTGGACGGCCTCCGGCGACAGTCCCGCCAGCCTGGCCTTCTGCGCCGGCGTCGCCGGCGCGTCGATGCGCGTGTAGTACGGCGTGCCGAACTCCGCCGTGAGCTCACGATAGTGCTCGCCCGGATCCTTGCCCGTGCGCGCGGTGATCTCGGCGGCGAGCAGATCCATGATCGGACCGTCTTTGTCGGTGGTCCAGACGGTGCCGTCGTGACGGAGGAAGCTCGCCCCGGCGCTCTCCTCGCCTCCGAAGCAATAGGATCCGTCGAGCAGCCCGGGGACGAACCACTTGAAGCCCACTGGTACCTCGGACAGCCGGCGGCCGAGGCTCTCCACGACGCGATCGATCATGCTGCTGCTGACCAGCGTCTTGCCGACCGCGGCATGGGCCGGCCAGCGTGGCCGGTGCGTCAACAAATACCGGATGGCCACGGCCAGGTAGTGATTGGGATTCATGAGCCCCGTAGAGCGCGTCACGATGCCATGTCGGTCGGCATCGCAGTCGTTGGCAAAGGCGATGCGAAACCGATCCTTCAATTCGATGAGTCGTGCCATGGCATAGGGGCTCGATGGGTCCATGCGGATCCTGCCGTCGTGATCGACGGTCATGAACGAGAACGTCGGATCGATCACGGGGTTCACGACGGCGATGTCGAGCTTGTAGACCGAGTTGATCGGCTCCCAGTACGGCCTGGCGGCGCCACCGAGCGGATCCACGCCGAGCGTGAGGCCGGCACCGCGGATGGCCTCCATGTCGATGACGTTCTGCAGATCCCGGACGTAGGGCAGGACGAAGTCTTCCTGGTGCGTGCTTGCAGAGCCGATGGCTTTCGCGTATGGCACGCGCCTGACGCCGACGTTGCCGTCACGCAGGAACCCGTTGGCACGCTCCTCGATCCACTTCGTCACGTCAGTGTCGGCCGGGCCGCCGTGAGGCGGGTTGTACTTGAAGCCGCCGTCCTCGGGCGGGTTGTGCGACGGCGTGACCACGATGCCATCGGCGAGATGCTGGGTGCGACCGCGGTTGCGCACGAGAATCGCGTGCGAGATGACCGGTGTCGGCGTCACGCTCTGATCGCGCTGGATGATCGTATCCACCCCGTTGGCGACGAGCACCTCGAGCGCCGTGCGCTGCGCCGGGTCCGAGAGTGCGTGGGTGTCCTTGCCCATGTAGAGCGGGCCGTCGATCCCATGGCCACGCCGGTAATCGCAGATGGCCTGAGTGATCGCGGCGACGTGGCCCTCGGTGAACGAGCCGATCAGTGACGAGCCCCGGTGTCCGCTGGTGCCGAAGATGACGAGCTGATTCGGGTCCCCCGTGTCGGGCTTGCGCGCGTAGTACTCCCGCTCGAGCCGGATAAGGTCCACGAGCATCGCCTTCGGAGCCGGCTTACCCGCCAGGGCAGAGATCGTCATGATCGCCCCTTCTATAATAGATGCTGGGCACGCACTGGACTTTCATAATGCTAGATCCCATCGACCATAAGATCACTCGGTGAAGGTACGTATTGCGGGTGTTAAATGGGTGCGGTTGTGAACATCCACCTGAGCAGTGTGCCCAAGCCTCGCCGCTGACGAACACAAATGCTCATCGTCGACCGCTTTCATGGCACCGGGCACGGCTTAACTTGCCAAATCTCTGCGGCATATTGAGCGATCGTGTGGTCGCTGGAGAATTTTCCACAGCTGGCCACGTTCAGGATGGCCTTGCGCGCCCACGTGCCGCCGTCGGCGTACAACGCCGTCAGCTTGTGGTCCGCCTCGAGATAAGACTTGAGGTCAGCAAGGTGCATGTAGCGATCTCCCTGTGTCAGCAGAGCATCTCGCAGCGGAGCAAAGATCCCGGGCTCATTGCGGCTGAAATAATCGGAGAAGATCAGGTCCAAGGCAGCACGAGTCTCCGGCTCGTTGTCGTAGTGCCAGTGTGGGTTGTACGAGCCGCGGCTGCCGGCCACCTGATCAGCAGTCAAGCCAAACAGGAAGAAGTTCTCCTCACCCGCTTCTTCGGCCATTTCGATCGTCGCGCCGTCGCGCGTACCGATCGTGAGCGCCCCATTCATCATGAACTTCATGTTGCTCGTGCCGCTCGCTTCGTATCCGGCAGTCGAGATCTGGTTGGAGACTTCGGCGGCCGGGATCAGTCGCTCGGCGAGCGATACACAATAATCGGGCACGAACAAGACCTTCAGGCGGCCTTTTGTGATCGGATCGCCGTCGATTGTGTCCGCGAGGTTGTTGATGAATTTGATGATCAGCTTGGCGAGCCGGTAGGCCGGCGCCGCCTTCCCGGCGAAGAAGAACGTGCGCGGCGTCATTGCCAGTCCAGGGTTGTCGCGCAGCCGGTTGTACAGCACGATGATGCGCAATGCGTTGAGGAGCTGCCGCTTGTATTCGTGAATTCGCTTGATCTGACAGTCGAAGATGCTGGCGGGGTCCACGATCTGGCCATTCGCTGCCTTGAGCCAATTGGCGAAATGCGACTTAGCCTCGTAAGCGGCCTTGACATACGCCTCGCGAAAACCATTGTCGCCGGCGAGAGGCGCAAGTTCACGCAGGCGGCGCAGATCGTTGATCCAGCCGTCGCCGATCGCCTCGGTGATAATGCCGGCGAGCGCCGGGTTCGCCAGCAATAGCCACCTTCGCGGCGTGACGCCGTTGGTCTTGTTGTTGAAACGCTCCGGAAACATTTCGGCCAACTCTTTGACCGTTGTGGTCCGCAGGAGGTCAGTGTGAATCGCGGAGACCCCGTTGGTGCTGTGCGAGCCCACGATGGCGAGGCTGGCCATGCGGATCTTTCTCTCGGCGCCTTCCTCAATCAGGCTCATGCGCCGAATCCGCTCCTCGTCGGCCGGATAGCGGATGCGCACGGCATCGAGATAGCGCTGATTGATCTCGAAGATGATCTCCAAATGGCGCGGCAGCATATCCTTGAACCACGCAAGCGGCCATTTCTCGAGCGCTTCGGGCAACAAGGTGTGATTGGTATAGGCGAGCGTCCGCTGCGTCAGATCCCAAGCCTGGTCCCAGCCGAGATGCGCCTCGTCGAGCAGGATCCGCATCAACTCCGGCACCGCCATCGTCGGATGTGTATCGTTGAGCTGAATCGCGACTTTCTCGGGAAACTTGCTCCAATCGGCGTTGCCGCGGAGGAAGCGCCGGACGAGATCGGCCAACGAACAGGCGACCAGGAAATACTCCTGCACGAAGCGCAGGCCCTGTCCCATGCTCGTTGAATCGTCGGGATACAACACTCGGGTCAGCGATTCGGCGGCGAGTGTTCCGGCTAGGGCACCGACAAAATCACCGCTGCTGAATTCTTGGAAGTCGAAATAATCGGGCGCAGCGGCGGCCCACAGGCGCAGCGTGTTGATGGTCTTGCCGCCATAACCGACGACCGGTCGATCAAACGGTATACCGATCAGTGAGGAGGGGTGGCCGGATACGGGCTGCAGGCGTCCGTCGCGCAACGCGAAGGAGCAGTTTAGTTTGACTTCGACCGCCTCGTCCCGACGCGCAACCTCCCATGGATCCTGGCGGCGCAGCCAATTATCCGGCTCTTCGTGCTGCCAGCCGTCCCGGATGGACTGTTTGAACATGCCGTATTCGTAACGCAGCCCATAGCCCATGGCGGGAAATTGCATCGTCGCCATCGAGTCGAGAAAGCAGGCCGCCAGGCGCCCGAGCCCGCCGTTGCCCAACCCAGCATCGGGCTCTTGTTCTATGATGCCGAGCGGGTCGATTTTGTCTCGGGCGGCGATCTCCCTCGCGAAGGGATCGAGCAGAAGATTGGTGATATTGTTGGAGAGCGACCGACCGATCAAAAACTCCATCGACAGATAGTAGATCCGCTTCGGGTTCTCCCGCTCGTAAGTGCTCTCGGTCAGGATCCAGCGTTGCGATAGCACATCCCGCACCGAGCGTGCGGCGGCCTCGAAGCGCTCGCGCGGGCCAGCCGCGTCCAGAGCGACGACGTCGTCGAATAGGAGGTGCCGCTCGAACAAGGCATCGTTCTCGCCCGAGAAACGGATCGGACCGCAACCATATTGGGTGAGCAGCATGCTCGCCATTTCCGATCGCGTTAACTGTGAAGTGCTCATGTTGATTGTGCTCCTGATAGGGGCTGGGTAATCCGTGGTGTTTGTGCAGCGCCCGTTACGATTCCTTCCCCTCCACCCCGAACGCCGGATCGGAGCGGGCGCCGATGCGCACGGCCAGCACCGCCACGGAACGCGGCATCACGTGATATTGACTCTCCGGCACCGGCGGAGCCGCAGGCATATCCACAATGTCCTCGGGCGACTCGCGCGCCGTGTCGATCCAGCGCTGCCAGCCCGACACGGCGTTCTCCGGCACTGCAGGCAGGGCGAAGTCGAGTGCCTCCCAATAGGCATTGAACATCACGTGCAGCCAGAAGGGCAGGTGACCCGGACCAGACCGAATGGTGCAGGCAAGGCTGTGCGAATCCTCGCCCCAGTCCGGCTGGCCGAGCCGGATGCCGTGCCAGTGGAAGTGGGCGCTGCGCAGGAGCTCGTTGAGGCTCGGTCCGACGCTCTGCGCGGCCCCGATCTCTGTCTCTATCCACTGCCTCCATCGGAGGCGATGGGCGATCGCCGTGCGCACGAAGCGATGAATATCCGGATGCCGTTCGAGCAGGCTCCAGTCGAGCCAGCTGATCTCGTTGTCCTGGCAATAGGCATTGTTGTTGCCCCGCTGGGTGCGACGCATCTCATCGCCCATCAGCAGCATCGGGACGCCGATCGAAATCAACGTCGAGATGATGAGGTTCTTCACCTGGCGGCGGCGCAGCTCCTCCACGGCGGCATATTCGCTCGGTCCCTCGATCCCGCAATTCCACGACCGATTGTTGTCCATCCCGTCCCGGTTGCCGTCGCCGTTCGCCTCGTTGTGCTTGTCGTTGTAGGAAACCAGATCGTTCAGCGTGAAGCCGTCGTGGCAGGTTACGAAGTTGATGCTCTGCTCGGGTTCCCTTTCTCGGTGCCCGAAGATGTCCGGACTGCCGAGCGTGCGTTGCAGCAGCATCCGCACCGTGCCCCTGTCCCCCTTCATAAAGCCGCGCACATCGTCGCGGAAGCGGCCGTTCCATTCCTTCCAGCTGTCGCCGATGAAGCTACCGAGCTGATACAGGCCGGCGGCGTCCCAGGCCTCTGCGATCAGCTTGGTGCCGGCGAGGACGGGATCGGACTCGATATCCCAGAGGGCCGGGGGATCTTCGAGCACACGACCGGTTTCGTCTCGGGCCAGGATCGCGGCGAGGTCGAAGCGGAACCCGTCGACATGCATCTCCGCGACCCAGTACCGCAGGCTATCGAGGATCATGCGCCGAACGATGGCCCGATTGGCGTTCAGCGTGTTCCCGGTGCCGCTGTAGTTGGCGTATTGCGCGCGATCGCTATCGAGGATGTAGTACACCTCGTTCGCGAGGCCGCGGAAGCAGAGGGTGGGTCCCGCGGCATTGCCCTCGGCGGTGTGGTTGTAGACGACGTCGAGGATCACCTCGATACCGGCGCGGTGCAGCGCCTTGACGAGGTCGCGGAACTCATCAACGGGGCCGAGGGCGTCCTTGCGCGAGCTGTAGCCGGCATGAGGCGCGAAGAACGAGACCGGGGAGTACCCCCAGTAATTGACCAGACCCGGCGGGCAGTCCTGCCGGTCGAACTGGAATATCGGCAGCAGTTCCACGGCAGTGATCCCGAGATCGCGCAGGTAGGGGATCTTCTCGATCATGCCGGCGTAGGTGCCTCTCAGCTCGGCAGTGACGCCTGAGTTCGGATGGCGCGTGAAGCCGGCGAGGTGCATCTCGTAAATAATTGTCGAGGCAAAACTCCGGTGCAGCGGCTCATCGCCCTCCCAATCGTAAGCGCCGGGATCGACCACCGCGCTTTTCATGGCGATCGTGTCGCGCTCTCCGTATCGGCTCGCCCGGCATCGGGAATACACATCGGGCACAACGACGGCGCGGCCGTACGGGTCGAGCAGAGCCTTGCTCGGATCGAAACGAAGGCCCTGCTCGGGATCGAAGGGACCAAAGGCGCGATAGGCGTAGAGCTGTCCGGCACCGATCCCGGGCACAAACACGTGCCAGTAATGATAGGTGCGGTGCTCATGCGGATCGAGGTTGAATACGCGCGTCGGCTGCGCGTCTGCGGCACTGTCGAAGAGTAGTAGCTCGATCCGGGTCGCCCGGCGCGAGAACGCACTGAAGTTGACGCCGCCCGGACACGGCTCCCGGCGCAGCGTGAAGTATTTGTCTCGCACCAAGACCTCCCGCGGGTGCGATAAGACGGTGGCGCCCAGGGGAAAGCTCTGACCGGTGTGCGACGGAGCTGCACCGGCCGCGATCGCTGCCGGGTGCACCTCGGGTCGCAGCGACGGAACCCCTTCGCTGCCGAGGGCCACGGGCGGGATGCTATCGCAAGCCATGAAGATAGCCCTTTTGCAAATCGCGACGGAAGTCGCGAGCGGCAAATAGTGCCCACACCAGCAGGTAGGTGAAGCTCCACCAGCGCAGATACTTTCCCCACCCCCAAATGATCGTCCCGAATGCGGAGAGCGCCAAACCCAGTTTGGCCGTGAGAATGTCCTCCAACATCTCAACCATGTCGGGTTCGGGCTGCGCACGCAAGACGGCCAACTCGAGGACGCCATAGCGGATATAGCGCCGCGAGGCCAACACGAGGCCCATCGCGGTGGTGATGGAGCCGGACCGTTCGAACAGGTCCCAGCGCCCGGACTCCCTGGCAAGAAAAGCACACGCGATCGGCGCAGCAAGGGCCAGGACAATTGCCGCGACTCGGCGCACACGATACGCCCTCAGAGGCCACACGCCCGCCAGTTCCAGATAGCCCGCTTTGCCGGATTCGGTTGTCATGTCAGGTTGGACCTGCCACGCGCTTCCGCGACGACAGGCAGATCTCGATCGCCTGCACGAGCGAGACGGCTACATGGTCGGCATTGCCGGCACTCTCGCCGTGCTCGGCCAGCGCGGTTACTCCGGGACAAAGGATCTTTACCACTAACGCGCGAGGGAATAGCTCGCGAACTTGCTTGCCGATTGCGTCGGCCCGCTCGCGTTCCGGACCGGGGAAAGCGCTTACCAGGTACATGATGGACACGCCCTCCGGGTCTGCGCCCGGCGGCAGCCCCGCATCTACGTCTGCGGGAGAGAAGTGCCGGGCATCTATTTTCTCGGTGCGCAGCAGCCGCACCAACAGCTCCGCCGCAAGATCATCGGCGGATGAGCCCAACCCCAAGCAGATCACGACCGACCCGGGGGGCGCCCCGAGCGAACCCTGCCATCTTCCGCTCCGCTGTTCCCGCTCCTCACGCAGCCAGCGCCCGGCACTTGCGTCCTCGAGTACCGAGCCTCGATGAGGCCTTCGCGGGAGCTTGAGGCCGTTGCTACTTAGGGCCGCAACGACATCCACAATGACGCGGTGGATCTTCTGGTGCTGGTCCTTGCTGGTCCTGCCCATGTCAGCGTCGAGACGAGCAAGGTGCAACGCGGGAATCAGCACGCGATCGCAGTACGCGGCGAGGGAATCACGTCGCAGAAACTCTCGGGCGCTGGCGATGATCTCTTGCGGATCCCCGGACAGCGCGCGCTGGTAGAATCTCTGCGGCAACGTCAGCGCCTGGGCATTGCTCAATAGCAACTCCAGAATCCCGAGCGCCTTCATGTGTTGCCCGGCGACTACCAGACACACGGTCAGGGGAGTGGACAGGATCAGGCCGACCGGACCCCACAGCCAGCTCCAGAATATCGCCCCAACAACCACCGCGAGCGGCGATAACCCTGCGGCATGGCCATAAAGGTGTGGTTCCAGCAATTGTCCCGCGATGGTGTCGAACAGGATAAATACGCCCAGCGTGCCCGCCGCCAGTGACCATCCCGGATCGACAGCGAAGGCAAGCGCAGTCGTAAACAGCGCGGCTATCCCCACGCCCACGTAGGGTACGAAGCGCATCACGCCGGCCAGGCTGCCCAAAAGGGCTGCCTGCGGCACGCGCAGGATGCTCGAGACTCACCCCGATGGCCACCGCGAAAACCAGGTTGACCGCGAACTGGGAGACGAAGTACCTCGAGAGTCGCTCGCCGGCATCATTGAGCGCGAGGGTCGTGGAGCGTATATCGGACGGACCGGCTATCCGGATAAAGCGGTCGCGCAGCGATTCATGCTCGAGCAACACGAAAATGAGGACGAGCAGCACGATCCCCGTGGCTTGGAGCGGGACCCAAACGGAACTCAGGAGCTTCCGAACGAGCTGCAGCGGCGTGGCCTCCTGTGACTGCAGCACCACCACAGCCGGCGGGCGTGTCGGCACGGGGCGCTCGAGTTCCCCGGCAGAGCCGCGGATCGGCTCTGCTGCCTCGTGGATCTCCAGCAGGCGGCTCGCTTCCCCCGTGAGCAGGCGAAACCGTCCGACGGTTACCTCGTCAAGCGTCTTGAGCTTGCGTTGTACAGTCGCTTCGTATTGGGGAAGGCTCTCGGCCAGGTGCAGAGTCTGCATTCCGAGCACCACTGCGACCGCCATGCACGATACTGTCAGTGTGAGAACGGCCATGAGCACGGAAGGGATGTGGCCGACTCCGATTCGCCGCAGCGCTCTAACCACGGGCGCCACCAGGAGACTCAGCATAATGGCGAGCGCGAGAGGTACCAGCACGTCCCGACCGACATACAGCAGCGAGAGTACGACTCCGGCCGTCACGATGGGACTGCCGGGAGGGCGCAGCCACTGCGGCGCTGAAGCATCAGAGGGCTGCATTGAACTGGCCCGGATTTACCATCCGCCCCCGAGCGCCCGATAGAGCTGCACAGTGGCGGTCGCCTGTCCCATTTCGGCTTGTACCAATTCATCCTCATCGTTCAGCGCCTGGAGCCGGTCGTCCAGCACATCGCGAAATTCCTTGCGTCCGCCTTCGTACAAGGCGGCCGAGGCCGCTTCATTGCGCCGCGCGGCGCTGAGTGCGGAGGCGAGCGAGGTGCTTCTCTGGTCCAGTGCGCTGCGTTGCCGATAAGCGTTTTCGACGTCTTCGAGCGCTTTCAACACGGCCGCGTCGTAAGCGGCCACAGCGGCGTCGAGGCGAGCGTCGTTCGCGGCAATGTTGGCGCGAATCCGGCCGGCGTTAAACACTGGCAGGTACGCGCTCAGGCCAATCAGACCGCCCGTTGCGCCGAAATTCGGGAGCCCCTCGAAATGCAGCTCAGCATCCCCGCCCAGAAATTGAATGCCGAACCGCGGGAGCAGGTCCGTGCGCGCACTCTGCAGCCGTGCCGCCTGGGCCCGAACCAAGGCAACCCTCGCCTGCACGTCGGGCCGCCGCTCCACCACCTGAACCGGCATGAGTCCGATCGGGGCTGCGGGAACGTCGGAAGGGGCGGGCTCGGGCAGAGTCACCGCCGCCTCGGGCGGCTTTCCCAAGAGCACCGCCAATCTGCGCCGGCGCACCTCGATCAGCGCGACGAGCGGTGGACGTTTGGCGCGCTCCAAGCTCAGTTGCTCGCGGACCAGGTCCTCATCGTAGGAGGATGCCTGGCCCGCCTCGTACCGGGCTTCGACGTAACTTAAGAGCCGCTCGAGCGTTGCAATGCCTCGATCGAGCACATCCAGCCGCAGTTGCAGACCCCGAGCCTCGTGGTAGTTCTCCGCGACATCGGCCGCGACGGTCACGTGAGCTCCGTTCAGAGCGTCCACCGCACTCACTTCCACCGCGCGGGCTGCTGCAGCGTCCGCATGTCGGCCGCCCCAAACGTCCCACTCCCAGCTCGCTCCGAGACCAGCCGCCCCGCCCCAAAACCCCGGGTCGGCACTACCCAACGCTGGCAGCAGGGCATTATTGGCTGACGTGCGCCAGTCCGCCCCGCCGCCCCACACTGCGCCCTGGGCGGACACCGTCGGGTACAGGGCTGACTCAGCCACCGTGGTCATCGCCCGGGCCTCGGCGACACGCGCCTGGGCGATCCTGATATCCGTATTGGCCTTGAGCGCCTCGTCGATTAACTCGTCGAGTGTCGGGTCGTGCCATACCCTCCACCAGCTGCGTAAATCCTGCTCGGCGGTGACCGCGCCCTCGGGGAGCTGCTCGTCAAATTTCGCCGGCACGGCTACCTTCGAGGGAGGCGGCTGCACGGGCTGCTGCACGCAGCTTGAGAGCAGTATCAGCACCGCGAGGCTTGCGATGAGCGGTGAGGTGCCCGATGCAAGGAGCCGAGTTTGCGGCGCAGGGTTCAGTGCCGCTTTCAGGCGCTTCAGATGAGAAGTGTATGGGACTGATTGGGACATCATGTTTGCCTTGCGAGCATTGAACGGAAGCGGGAGAGGGCGAGCGCGAGGAACAGCCCTCCACTAATGCACATGCCGGCGAGCTGGCGCCATACCGCGCTCAGTCCCGCGGCGCGATAGAGAACCGCCTGAGAGAATGAGACGTACTGGGTGGTCGGCAGGAGATGCACCAACGACTGCAGCCAGAGCGGCATGCTCTCCACGGGCGTGGCCGCCCCCGACAGGAGATATGCAATCGCGTAAACCGGGACGGAGAGCAGCCCGAACTGCGGCATGCTCGGCGCGAGCGTCGCGAGGTACACTCCGGCCGAGGTGGCCGAGAACAGGTAAATCAGCGTGCCCATTGCGAAAAATGACACTGACCCCCCGATGGGAACGCCGAGGTAGCGGTTGACCACGAGCCACAGTGATAACAGCGCGACGACCAGAATCATCAGGCCGTTGGTCAGGATCTTCGCGGTCGCTATTTCACTCGCACGGACTGGCATGACGAGCAGATGCTCGATCGTCCCGTGCTCGCGTTCCCGGATGACTGCCGCGCCGACGAGAATGATTGACATCAGGGTGATGTTCGTCACGATCTGCATGACCGACGTATACCAGGGGTTCTCGGCATTCGGGTTGTACTGCAGGCGCAAGTCGGCCCGGACCGGCATGCTCGACTCGATGCCCCTGATGTCGAGCCAATCCAGGACCTCTTTGTTGAAGATCTCCTGCAGGTCGGCGGTGCCGAGGCCCGCCTGCGTCATCGCCGTTGCGTCCACGAGCACCTGCAACGCGGGCGTGCGACCGGCTAGCACATCCGCTTCGAAGCGGGGTGGGATCTCGATGATGAAGATGTATTTTCCGCGGTCGAGGGCCGTGGCGATGGCAGGACGGGCAATATCGACCGGCGTCGTGAAGTAGGGCGGGCGGATGGCGTGGCGCAAGCGACGCGACAGGTCCGAGTGGTCCCCATCGAGGATGGCGACAGATGCGTTCGAAACTTCCGCCTTCACACCTTTCGCGACCGAGTAGACCCCTACCGTGAAAAAAAAGGCGACCAGTACCATGAGCGCGACATCCCGCAGCAGGCTGCGCAATTCCTTGCCGGACAGCAGCGCGACGTTGAGCAACCAGCGCATCATGAGCCCTCACTTCTCCTGCTTCTTCACCAGCAGCCGCGCGGCGAGAAGATAGAACAGAGCGAAGCCTGCGAGCGCCGCGTACATCGGAAGGAAGCTCTCGGTGCCCAGGCCCTTGGTGAAGGCGCCGAGGCTGATCAGCTGGAACCATGACGCGGGAAAGAAGATGCCGGTCCAGTAGGCGGCCCCAGTCAGCGTGGATACCGGGTACAGCATCCCCGAGAAGTTCGTCCCAGGGATCATGCAGATGATCGCCGTACCGAAGATCGCGGCGACCTGTGAGCCGACGAACGCCGAAATCAGCAAGCCCAGGGCGGTCCCCGCAACGACATACGCCAGTGCTCCTATGGTGAGCCCGAGGAAGGACCCTTTGAGAGGTACGTCCAGGATGAGGATCGCGGTGAGGACGAGGGTCACATAGCTCACCATCGCGATGCCGACATACGGAAGCTGTTTGCCGAGGAGGAACTCCCCCACCGTAGCCGGTGAGGCGTAAAGATTGAGAATGGAGCCGATCTCTTTCTCGCGCACGACGCCGAGAGCGGTCAACATGGCGGGGATGAGGATCATCGCCAGCATGATGACGCCCGGTGTCCCCGCGTAGATGCTCTTGAATTCCTGGTTGTACGCGAAGCGCGGCTCGATCGAGAACGGCAGAGAAGCCGAGTCTCCGTGCAGTACTCCGGCCTGCGCCACCGCGTACTGGAGGACGATGGCGTCCATGTAGCCTCGTACGTTCGTGCCGGTGAAGGGGATCGCACCATCCATGAAAAAGCCGATCCGCGGGCTTCTCTCGGCAATCAGATCGCGCCCAAAATCGGGCGGTATATCCACGATGAACTGCGCCTCGCCGTTACGCAGCTTGGCGTCCGCCTCGGCACGGCTGTATGAGGGCGCGACGAGTTCGAAATATCGCGGTGCGGACAGACGATCGAGGAACTCCCGACTCTCGTGAGTCTGGTCTTCATCGAAAACGGTGTAGCGAATGTGCTCGACATCAAAGGAGACGGCGTAGGCAGAGATGAGCAGCAGTATGAGAGGCCCCCCTAGCGCGAAGGCCAGCCGCAAGTGGTCACGGGCAAGCTCCGTGCTCTCGCGCAGCGCGAATGCCCAGATGCGCGCAAGCCCGTCGAACCTGAATCCACTTGGCGCTGCGGGCTCGGATGCTGCGGTCAGTTCGGCCGGGTGCTCCGGGGCCTTTGCCGGCGCCTTCTCAGGCTCTGCCTCCTCGAGGTAACTGATGAAGGCTTCCTCCAGGGTATGGGCTCCGCGTTGTGCCACGAGCGCAGATGGTGCGTCCACCGCGAGAACCGTGCCGCGATGCATGAGCGAGATGCGGTCGCATAGCGCGGCTTCGTTCATGAAATGAGTCGAAACGAACAGCGTGACCTTTTTTTCGCGCGAGAGCTTGCTCAGGTGGCGCCAGAACATATCGCGCGCGGCAGGATCCACTCCTGAAGTCGGCTCGTCGAGCAACAACACTTCGGGCTCGTGCAGGCAGGCGGCGGCAAGTTGCAGGCGCTGCCGGATTCCGAGCGGTAGCGATGCAGGCATCGCATCGGCGCACGTCTCCAGATCGAAATCGCGCAGTGCGGCCTCGACCGCGTCCTTTGCCGGACCCTCCTCGAGCTGATACAGCCGTGCATGCAGGTGCAGGTTTTGCCGCACGGTGAGCTCTTCATACAGAGAAAAGGCCTGTGACATGTAGCCGATGTGCAGCCGGGTACGCATGTCGTGGGGATCGATCGGGTGTCCCAACAGCTTCGCCGATCCGCTGGTGACGTCGTGAAGTCCCGTGAGCATCTTCATCGTGGTCGTCTTGCCGCAGCCGTTGGATCCCAGAAAGCCGAAGATCTCGCCCCGGGCGATCTTGAAGCTCACGCCGTCGACGGCCACGAAGTCCCCAAAGCGTTTCGTCAGCTTCTCCGCCTCGATCACCGGCTCGCCGCCTGGGTTCACGAAGGGCGGGATCGTAAGCGCGCCGCCTTCGGGTCGCCTGTCCGCAGGCAACAGCGCGATGTACGCCTCCTCGAGGCTCTTGGCACCCGTGCGGGACATGACGTTCTTAAGCAAGTCGCTCGCCAGCAGACGCCCGGCATCCATCGCGACGAGGTACTCGAATCGCTCGGCTTCCTCCATGTAGGCGGTTGCAACGATGACCGTCATCCCCGGGCGCTCGGCGCGCAGGCTGTCAACGAGAGTCCAGAACTGGCGCCGGGAGAGCGGATCGACGCCCGTCGTCGGCTCATCGAGTATCAGGAGCTCGGGGTCGTGTACCAGCGAGCAGCACAAGCTGAGCTTCTGCTTCATGCCGCCGGACAGCTTGCCTGCCGGGCGATCTGCGAACCGCGCAAGATCGGTTGCCTCAAGGAGCCTCCCGATACGAGCCTCGCGTGCCCCTGCAGCTAGACCGAACAGCCGCCCGAAGAAGTCCACGTTCTCGTGAACCGATAGGGTCGGGTAGAGATTCTTGCCCAAGCCCTGCGGCATGAAGGCGAGACGCGGCAGAAGCGCTTCGCGTTCGCGCTTGCGCGCAAGGTCGGCGCCCAGCACCCGGATACTTCCTTGCTGAAGGCGCTTGCTCCCCGCGATCAGACCCAGCAGTGTCGATTTCCCAACGCCGTCGGGGCCGATGAGGCCGATGGTGGCCCCGGCCGGCAATGACAGCGAGAGATCCTCGAGCGCGCACTTCTTGCCATAGCGATGCTCGACCCCGCGAAGCTCAATCGCTGGACCGAGTGAGCCTTGATTGGCCGCCGGGGCCGTCATTGTGGCGCGCCATCCGCCGGGACCGTCATTTTGGCGCGCCATCCACCGAGGCCAGAAGACTAGTCGGCCAGCGCCCGTTGGACTCCAGACGCACATACCCACTGCCGGTCTGACCGGCCTTCAACAGTCCATCGTATTGTTTGGCGACGGCGACCGGAATCTGGAGCTTGATCCGATACATCAGCTTGTCGCGCTCGGTCGCCGTTTCGACGTACTTAGGCGTGAACTGAGCTTCGGGAGAGATGAAGGACACGAACGCCGGGATAGGCGGCCGCCCGCGGAAAGAGTCCAGGACGATGCGCGCCTCATCGCCGATCTTCAGCTTACCGGCCACATCTGTACCGAGAAACACCGTCATGTACACATCGGTCGGGTCGAGAAGAGTCGCGATCCGTCCGCCGGGCGGCAACACGGCGCCATTCTCGATGACCTTGTATTCGATCCGGCCCGCGACCGGCGCGCGGATCGTCGTTTCGCGGAGCTGCACCTCGAGCTGAGCGATCTTCGCATCCGCCTGGTCGCGCTCTGTGCGGGCCTCCGCCAGCGCCGCCGTGGCCGCCGCCACCTGAGCCGTTTCCGAGTTCAGCGCAAGATGGCGCCGCTGCAGCTCCACATCCGAGATCAGCTTCTTCTGGTACAGGCCGTCGGCCTGGGTTTGTTCCAGGCGGGCGAGCGCCTCGCTGCTTCGGTGCGCTTGGACCTCTGCCTGCGCACGCGCAATCGCACCTTCGGCCTCTGCTCGCTGCGCGCGGGCGCCGGCGAGCTCCGCGTTCACCTCTGAATCGTCCTGACGCGCAAGGATCTGCCCGCTTTCGGGGTTATCACCCTCGTGAACGTTCAGCACGACGATCCGTCCTGGGTACTTCACGGCGATATCGATGCGCGCGAATTCCAGCCGTCCGTTCGTTTGTACGATATAGGCAGGCAGGGTGGGCGCGCGGTGGGCGTACCACCAATAAGCACCGGCACCAGCAACGATCGCGACAACTAAAACGATCGCCAATGTGGACAGGTTTCTCCGTCCGGTATTCTGCCGTGCAACCGTCATGGGAGCTTTCGGTGTCTCAGTCTCTGCCATGGCTCACGTCCTCTGATGAACTCTTCGCAACCCAGCTCTTTCACGTTCCTCTGCGTCTGGTCCTGGAACACAAGCAGATCGAATGCCTTTGCCGTCGCAATCTCGGAATTCGTCCATCACATCGTGTTGATGCGGCAGGCTTATCGAGCGCATCATTAAGCGAACTGGCGCAACGTGTCGATCCGCATATATACGCAGATTCCCTCGGTCAGACCGTAACCTTCTATCATTGCAGACATAGCTATCCTCCTCTTGTCGCCTCGGGGAACGCATGGCACGTGCGGCTCGTTGCGGCGTCTTTGCGCTGGGCTTGACCGACCGGGCCAACAACGGAGCGGTGATCGAGCAACGAGACGTTCATGGCCACAACCGTAACCGTGCTTGGAAACGGCAACAACACTCAGCCGGTTCATGCAAGTTTCCTCCGAGTGAATGTTAGGCGGCCAACAATCTGCTGGGCAGGCACGCTCGCGCCCCGTGCAGTTCGGAGAGAAGTAGGTGTCGATGATGTTCAGCATGACCTTGTCTGCGCACGCAACGGTGCGCGGCACGGGAAAGAACCGCATACGCTGATCCTGCAATGCCGGGTGACAAGCTCTGGCAGTTGCGGTCCGCTGCCAAAGCTCATGCCAGTCGTGGAGACCGCTCGCAGAACCTGAATGCGCGCATGGAGGCGCTTCGGCATTCACTCACAGGAAACTTGACCCGCACCATTAGGCACTTTTATGAGTAATGCTTTGCGGTTATCGTAACGCAACATCAGGCAATAACGCGAAAACCCGCACGGGGCTCAGGTTCATCGGCGAAGAGGGCGCTTGGTCAACAATCGACCAGGAATTTCAGACTGCGGACTTAAGTCGTTCGTTCACTGCGTTGCGTCTCTATGCGACGTCCATGCCAACCGCTTGTCCGCCGCGCATGCAGACCGTGAGTGCCGATCCCAACCCTGATGGTGCGATCGCTTGCATGCGTCGCGGCTCGGCTAATTCCGGTTTCCACGTATATCAACCGCGACTACCTTGTGGCATACATGTCTCGAATGCTGACGTCGAGACCGCTATGTCGAGATGAGTGACCCGATGTGGCCCAACCTAAGGAGTCAGTTTCATGTACAAGTTAATGTTGAGTCTCGTTGCCACCGTCTTCGTGTCGACCGTCGCTTTGGCGGCAGACTCGCCGCCGGTTTCAGAGGGAGCAATACCGTCGGGCTACCTGTGGTTTAGCGGCGGCTCGGTCGCCGTGGGCATCGGGTACACCTGGGGGCACGGCACTCTTTACTACAGCAAAGACCAGAAGCAGTACAACTTCAAGCTTTCGGGCATATCGGTCGCTGATGTCGGCGCCGCTGGGATTAACGCCCAGGGTGAAGTCTATAATCTGACCAGTCCGGCGGATCTCAGTGGCAACTATTCGGCGGTCGCCGCCGGCATGACGGTCATTGTCGGCGGCTCGGTCGCCTATCTCAAGAACGAGAAGGGCGTCGTCATCAAGGTGAATTCGCAGTCTGGCGGGTTGAAATTTAACCTGTCCGCCAACGGTATGAAAATCACGCTCCAGTAACCATAGCGGGCGATGTGCGACGGAGTCGAGATTGCCGCGTGGAAGCGGCAATTAAGTTGAGGGCGTCTCGGCGGAAAATCCGGAGGCGAGTCGGGCTCGCGCCTGATTCGCCGTCGGCGGGCGAGGGCAGGATGCCCGAACGGCCCGGCCAGATGAGGAAGGGCAGCCAGGAGCATTGGGCTTCGGGAGTGAAGAGCTTGACGAAACGAACAACCGCCTTCCCCGATTAATGAAGCTGGCAATTCCTGACCGCGAATTTAGCGGCTACATTTTCGATTGTGACGGAACGCTGGCCGACACCATGCCGCTGCACTACCGCGCATGGACGCGGATCGTTGCGGAACTCGGGGGCTCAATCCCGATAGACCTCTTTTATCAATTGGGTGGTAGACCGGCTGCGCAAATCCTAATTCTGCTGAGAGATGAGCACGGGTTGAATGTCGGTGACGTGCAAAAGGCCGCCAAGCGAAAGGAGGAGTACTTTCTGGAGATGATCGACGAGGTCAAGCCGATTGAGGAAGTCGTGCAGGTCGCGCGGAGATGGTACGGATTAAAGCCGTTGGCGGTTGCCTCCGGGGGCTTTCGCCGGCAAATTGAGCGGACTTTGGAAGCCCTAGGAATTCGGTTGCTCTTTAGCGCCGTAGTGTGTGCTGAGGATTACGCGCGGGGAAAGCCATATCCGGATCCCTTTCTGGAGGCGGCCCGGCGATTGAACGTGCCTCCCACAGAGTGTCTGGTATTCGAAGATAGTCCGGCCGGAATACAGGCCTCAGAAGCCGCTGGGATGCAGTTTGTGCTTGTGCCGCGTACCGGCAGCTAGTCGATTTATTTAGACGCCGCTTCGCGGCTCGGCAGCAGAGTCGCCCAGAGAGGTTGCGGGCGGTGGTTGCCTGCTCGCCCCAGTAGATGTGCCTCGTGCGCTCATGAATCGGACGGAACAGATCCGCGGCGCGGGTTATGTCCTCCAGTGCGAATTCGATGATCAGGTCCTCACCGGACTTGCCCGCCCGCATCCGCTCGCGGATGCCGGCATCAGCCACAAGTTCTGGCCCGCGCGATAAAGTTGTTGCGTGCATGTAGTCTCCTACTTTATGGCCCAGTGGTTAGGTTGCTGCGCAGGACGGTGAAGCGCTTGGCGACCATTGTGACGTTAGTTTCCGGCGTGTTTGCGGCTGCATACTAAGTGGTGGTAGTAGAGGTTGAGAAATTACCGGAGACGGCTACTTCAGCACCGCCTTGCGCGTCCCGGCATGAGGGTCGCGATAGATCTCGACCAGCCATTCATCCGCAACGAGATAGCTATTGTGATATCTGCGAGATGCATGTAATCGCCGAGCTTCTCTGGCAAAGTCATCCTTCGCAGCAGGAGGTCGATTCGATTCATGGATAATGGTGCAACTTTTCGCCCCTAAGAGAGGCCACCCATGCTCACAGACCGGTCGGACGACATGAACGGCACGAACAATTCCCCGCCCGATAAAGACGAGATTGCTGAATCGGGGCTGGTTCCACAATTGGCGATGATGAGCCGCGGATTGCGGACCTCCCCGACCCGCAGCACGGTGGCACTGCTCGCAGTCGCGCTGTTCGTGGTCATCGCGGCAACCGCCTACGGACAGATTCGTCTCAATAGCTGGAATCAACCTTTCTATGACGCCCTGTCACGTCGCGACTTTCCCCGGTTCCTGGTGCAGCTGGGTGTTTTCTGTATCATCGCAGGCGTGCTCCTCGTGCTGAACGTGGCGCAGCGCTGGTTGGGAGAGATGCTGAAACTCAAGCTCCGCCAGGGTCTCGTGCACGATCTGGTGCAGAACTGGCTGGTACCGGGGCGCGCCTTTCGCATCGCCAATGCCGGCGACATCGGCGTCAATCCCGACCAGCGCATGCACGAGGATGCACGCCACCTCACCGAATTATCCGCCGACCTCGGGATCGGTTTGCTGCAAGGCTCGATTCTGCTGATCACCTTCATCAATATCCTGTGGGGTATTTCGAGTGGATTCGTGTTCCATGTCGCCGGCCGGACGCTCGCGATCCCGGGCTACATGGTGTGGGCCGCGGTCATCTACGCGGCCTCCGCCTCGCTGTTAAGTATATGGGTCGGACGGAGCCTCATCGACCGCAATGCCGAACGCTATGCGCGCGAGGCTGAGCTGCGCTTTTCACTGGTCCGCGTGAACGAACATATCGACTCGATCGCACTCGCCGGCGGGGAGGCCGACGAGGCGCGGCGCATCGAGCTCGATCTCGCGGCCGTTCTGCTGGCGATGCGCAGGCTCATCATCGGACTCATGAATCTCACCTGGGTCACCGCGGGATACGGCTGGTTTACCCTCGTGGCGCCGATTCTCGCGGCGGCGCCGCTCTATTTCGCGGGTACCCTGTCTTTCGGCGGCCTCATGATGGCGTCCGGTGCATTCGTGCAGGTCCAGTCCTCGCTGCGCTGGTTCGTCGACAACGCTAGCACTCTCGCCGACTGGCGCGCGACTTTGCTGCGAGTCGCGAGCTTCCGGCGCGCGCTGCTCCGCGCGGACGTGCTGCACCATGTCGAAAGCCAGATCGCCTTCGTCGAGGGCGAGCCGGGACGAATCGTCATGGATCATCTCGAGATCGTCTCGCCGACCGGTTGCAGCAAGCTCGAGGAAACGTACGTCGAGGTGAAAGCGGGTGAGCGCGTTCTGATCGTCGGCCAGGCAGGGACCGGCACGACGCCGCTGTTCCGGGCGCTCGCCGGCCTGTGGCCATGGGGTGCGGGCCGCGTCAAACGTTCCAGCGGCGAAACGATGCTGTGCATCCCGCGCAACGCCTATTTGCCTCCCGGCACGCTGCGCGAGATTCTCGCTTACCCCTCGCCCGTCGCGAACTTCGCTGCCGAGGCGTTCCCGCAAGCGCTCGAGCGGCTCGGCTTGGATCGCTTGGTACCGATGCTCGATCAATCCAGGCGCTGGGACCGTATCTTGGGCGAGGGAGAGCAACAAAGTCTGGCATTTGCGCGGGCCGTCATTCACGCGCCGCTCTGGCTTCTCATCGAGGAGGTGTTGGACACTCTCGACGACGACACGCGCCGGAGGGTGAGCGACGTGATCGTCAAGGATCTCGCGGGCAGCGGCGTCATTCACATCGGACATACCGCTCTGCACAGCGATCTGTTCGGACGCGCGCTGCATCTGGTGAAAGATCCGGAGGTGCGCCGGCTCGGGCCGGAGGGAAGCGTGGAATCCTCGACGCCGGCGCTGACCCCGTCCTGAGGCAGCGGCATTGCTCACGGTAGCATCTCTCTCTCTCCTTCGTCTATTCAAGCTCCCGGACGCTAGGATGTCGGAAAAGGAGAAGGCTGCGCTGGGCTGGCCTTTAAGTGCGTGGGTGTGCGGGTTTCAAGGTGCCATGGGGGTAAGATCAGTACGTTGCGTTTTGGGTCAGCCGAGTCCACGGGCGGCTCGGCGCCGCAGGTTTCTCGCGCCCACTCTGATCTGCGTGACGACGCTCGCCGCATGCGCACCGGCTATCTCCGCCACCGAAGGGTTGCTAGCACCTTGTGAACACTGCGATCTGCTGGTCGGTGCCGGCACGACATTCAGCCACTTCGCCTGGACCGATGGACTGGTCTTTGCAGGGACGCTCGAGCTGGATGACAGTCGCTGGGAACTCGGTGTCTTTCGTTTTGCGACTGCGCAAAGTATCCCGATCAGCGGCGTGCCTGCGGACTACCATGCCGCTAATCCCTACTGGGGATTCACCGCCATGCGACGCTGGCAGGTGCTACACCGAGGGCGGGGCAAGCTCTATCTGGCATTCGGCGCCAACTACCGGACGGAGATCGACTACCTTGAGGGTACCAACTGGAATTTCGCCTATCTCATGGCGGCGCGCTTCGACCTTGGCAAGCACGGCCGCTTGGTCGAGCTGGGCATTCGCCACTGGTCGGACGCATGGATCAGAACGGGAAACCGTGGTCAGAATCTCCTCACGCTGAGCTTCGCTTTCTGAAGAGGAATTTCAATATATGTGCTCTTAAGCGCGTGCCGCTCCTCAGCAGATCACGTGTGATGTTGTCCAGCCACAGGCTCTGCCGCGCGATGAAGGTGTCGCGTTGCTTGCATGTAGCCTCCTACTTTATGGGCCAGTGGCTAGGTTACTGCGCAGGACGCCAGGGGTACGGTTATTCGGCTCCTAATGCCAAAAGTGCCTTCTTCCGAGTTCTCTGAATGCTTGTGATTCGTAGACCCAGAGCACCGGCTTTCCTGACTCTTGTACGCCGAGTCGAAATGCCGGCAGAGCGACGTCCGCCCGCACCGGATCATTCGCCGGCTTAATTTGTCCGGTCCCTAAATTCAATAGACGGGTCTTATTTTGTGGTCCGACGAATGGGAGGTATCGATCTTGCCCCTCCAACATCACAAAGGTCGTCTCAAGCCTCAGTAAGTTCTCGCCAGTAATGCTGAATGCTCCTAGCAGAGACACCTCCACGATCGTTTCGCCACGGTACTGCACTACGCTGACAACATTTTCGTGGACCATGCACCGCAGTAGGCCATCCAACGGCAGCGCTATGAGCGTCGGGACTCGATCTGAAGCCACAATTGCCAAATAGCCTGGCGACTTGGGGTCAGCCGCAATATGGCCAGCAGTTAGCTCGTTGATGCTCTTGTAGTCGAACTCGGGGGTGAATTTCATTTCTGACAGCTCATCTGGTTGGTCGCCTTGGATTTGTCACGGGCGACTCGCTGGTGCCCTTCGTTTATACACTCGCCGATTCGCTTAAACGAGCCTCTCGCGCTCACAGTCCTCTCGGCCACCTGCTCTCAGCGCGGCGTTTCGATTGTGGATCGGGCCCACCGGTTATTCAAGCGCAGGAAGCGCTAATGGAATCCGCTTACACGTATTTCCGCCATCGGCGCGATGGTTCAGTGTGCTAGCATTGAGAAACTACTTCGTTTCAAGCCGTGCATCCCACCGGGCTGGCTGGGATTTGAGCTGAGTTATCGCCATGGGTCCGCGATATACCGGGTTGCCGTGGACAACTCGGCTGGCACGGGTCGCGGCGTGAGATCGGTCGAGTTGGATGGGCAACCTTTGCCGAACAACACTGTGCCGCTAAGCGACGACGGGAAAAATCACAACGTCAGCGTGGAGTTGGGCTGACGGAGAGGGACTGACCCATGGGCGATAGTGTCGGTTCGAGCGACGATCTCAATCAGCCGCTGAACGACCGAGAGCTTGACCTGCTGCAGCTCACTACGCTTCTGTACTATCTGCACGAAAGCAATCCAGAAAATTGGCTGATCCGCGACAAGACCGACCCGAACGCTCCGGCCAGTATCGCCGCCTGCGCCATGTCGCTGGCGACGATTCCGATCGTCGTCGAACGCGACGTGCTCTTCCGAGATTTTGCCGCCAAGATCACAAGGAAACGACTGCGTTACTTGCTCGAATTGCCGCAAGGTCCCGAGCCGGACGCCTCCGGTTACAAAGGCTTTTTTTATCATTTCCTGGACATCGAATCGGGTCGCCGAGTTTGGCAATGCGAGCTTTCAACCATCGACTCGGCGTTTCTGTTCGCCGGCGCTTTGACAGTCGGCACCTACTTCGATCGTGACACGCCTGACGAGGTCGAGATCAGAAGTTTGGCCGATGAGCTTTACAGTCGCGCCGACTGGAATTGGGCCCGGAATGGTGAACCGGCGCTAACCCACGGCTGGCGGCCGGAGAACGGGTTCATCCAATATCGCTACCAGGGTTACGACGAAGGTTTGCTGCTGTACATACTCGGGCTAGGTTCGCCAACGCATCCGTTGCCGCCCGAGAGTTATCGCGCCTATTGCTCGACGTACCAGTGGAAGAAAATCTACGATCGTGAATTGCTTTACTCGGGGCCGCTCTTCACGCATCAGCTCTCTCATATGTGGATCGACTTTCGCGGTATTCGCGACGACTTCATGCGGGAGCGCGGCAGCGACTACTTCGAGAATAGCCGGCAGGCCACGTTTGTGCAGCAAGAATACGCGATCCGAAATCCCATGAACTTTGCCGGCTACGGTGAACACTGTTGGGGATTCACCGCATGCGACGGGCCCGGTTGGGCGAAGCGTGTGGTCAACGGCGTCGAACGCGAGTTTTTCGACTATACCGCTCGAGGCGCCCCGTTCGGCCCCGACGACGGCACCGTCGCCCCGTGGGTTGTCGAAGCCTCGCTACCGTTTGCTCCTGAAATCGTCATCCCGACCGTGCGGCACTTTGCGCGAATGGACTTGGGAATGACGGGAAAATATGGGTTCAGGCCGTCGTTCAATCAATCGTTTGTCGTGCCTGATAGCCCGACCGGTTGGTGGGTCACGCCGTATCACTTCGGAATCGATCAAGGGCCGGTGACGCTGATGCTCGAAAACTACCGGACCGGCCTGCTTTGGAACATCATGCGCCGTTGCCCGGCAGTCGTCGCCGGACTGCGGCGGGCGGGATTCAGCGGCGGATGGCTTGGCTCTGTTGCGGAAAACATTTTGGAGCCTCCAACCCTGTGATTTGTTTACCATGTCGTGTCTTTTAGGGACAGCCCTCAAAGGAAGGCGATTTGAAGCGTAACGAAACCGTCTCGCCGATGGCAGGCAAGACACCCTCACAAGAAATGCTGGTTGATGTAACTCGCCTTGAACGGGAGTACTTTGAACGCTTGCCTGACGTCGAAGATCCGACCCAGCCCTCTCTATCTTCGAGCACATCTTCGAAACGTGCTTTCGACTGCTGGACATAGATTCCGAGCTACGGCAGATGCGGTGCGCGCTCCAAACCGGTTGCCCAAACAAGCCTGCGCGGGGCGGTCTATATAAGAGCGGGAGGGCGGCGCTCTGCGCGCGTCTCCGATACGGTTGTGAAGTTGCTCTTAACCGTCTAGACTGCGCCTTGCGCGAAAGTTGGTAATTTCAACTAAATCAATTGGTTGGATCGAATGCGAACCCATCTTGACATGGTGGGGGTCAGTGGTTCGATCCCACTAGCGCGCACTACCCCTCGGGGGGTGCCGGCCGATCGCGGTCGGCAGTACCTCGTTTGCTAAGATGGTTCTATGCCCGTAATTACACTTCCCGATGGCAGCCGAAGGCACTTTGATCGCGCCGTGTCCGTGGCGGAGATTGCGGCGGGCATTGGTCCCGGCCTTGCCAAGGCGGCGCTCGCCGGCAAGATCGACGGCACCTTGGTCGACACGTCGGCGCTCGTCGACCATGACGCCGCAGTGAGCATCGTGACCGATCGCGACCCCGAGGGCCTGGAGATCATCCGCCATTCGACCGCGCACCTGCTGGCGAACGCGGTTCAAGAGCTCTACCCGGAAGCCCAGGTCACCATCGGTCCGGTCATCGAGGATGGCTTTTATTACGATTTCGCCTACAAAAGGCCGTTTTCGACCGATGATCTGGCGGCCATCGAAAGGCGCATGGCGGAGATTGCGGCCAAGGATTTGCCGGTGCACCGGCGCGTGCTGCCGCGCGACGCCGCCGTCGAACACTTCAAAAAGATCGGCGAGCGCTACAAGGCCGAGATCATCGCCGCAATCCCCTCGAATGAGCCCATCAGCCTGTACGGGCAGGGGAATTGGGAGGATCTGTGCCGCGGCCCGCATGTCCCCAGCACGGGCAAGCTGAAGGCGTTCAAACTCATGAAGGTGGCCGGCGCGTACTGGCGCGGGGACTCGCGCAACGAAATGCTGCAGCGAATCTACGGTACCGCCTGGGCCACTGAGAAGCAGCTCAAGGAGTATTTGACGCGCCTGGAGGAGGCCGAAAAGCGCGATCATCGGCGCATCGGCAAGGAATTGGATCTGTTCCATTTGCAGGAAGAGGCGCCGGGTGCCGTGTTTTGGCATCCCAAGGGTTGGGCGCTGTTTCAGCAGCTCATTGCCTACATGCGCGAGCGCCAGAACGAGGCCGGATATCTGGAGATCAATACGCCAGAGATCATGGATCGGGAACTTTGGGTGCAGTCCGGCCACGTCGAAAAATTCGGCGAAAACATGTTCATGACCAAGACGCCCGATGAGCGCACGTTCGCGATCAAGCCCATGAACTGCCCCGGTCATGTGCAGGTGTTCAAGCAGGGACTGCGCAGCTATCGCGAACTGCCCCTGCGCCTGTCCGAATTCGGCAAGGTGCATCGCTACGAGCCTTCGGGCGCACTGCACGGGCTGATGCGCGTGCGCGCCTTCACGCAGGACGATGCGCACATTTTTTGCACGACCGAGCAGATCACCGCCGAATCGGTCAAAGTGACCGAATTGATCCTGAGCATTTATCGCGATTTCGGGTTCGATGACGTGCGCATCAAGTTCTCCGATCGTCCCCCCAAACGGGTCGGCTCCGACGAGGTCTGGGACAAGTCGGAGGCCGCGCTCAGGCAGGCCGCCGCCGCGGCCGGAATCGAGACCACGCTCAACCCGGGCGAGGGCGCCTTTTACGGACCGAAGCTGGAATTCGTGCTGCGCGATGCCATCGGGCGGGATTGGCAGTGCGGTACCCTGCAGGTCGATTTGAACCTGCCCGGACGCCTGGGGGCGAGCTACATCGCCGAGGACAGCCAAAGGCACACCCCGGTGATGTTGCATCGGGCGATGTTTGGATCTTTGGAGCGGTTTATCGGCATTTTGATCGAACATCACGCCGGCAAGCTGCCCACCTGGCTGGCGCCGGTACAGGCGGTGGTCATGGGAATTACCGACCGGCAGGACAAATATTGCGTAGAAGTTGCGGAAAACCTGAAAAATCATGGGCTTCGAGTAGAGACGGACTTGAGGTATGAGAAGGTAGGCTTTAAAATCCGCGAGCACACACTAAAGCGTGTCCCTTTTCTCCTGGTCGCCGGCGACCGGGAAGTCGAGGGGCATACCCTGGCCGTACGCACGCGCGGTGGCAAAGATCTCGGCAGCTTGGAGCTCGAGGAGCTCACTGCCCTGCTTTGCGACGAAGTCGCGAGCCGCGGCCGTCTTGTTTTGGAGGATCGCGTATCGCAACGTCGAAGCGCGTAAGGCGCAATGAGGAGATCTCCGCACCATCGGTGCGTGTGATCGCAGCGGATGGAAGCCAAGCAGGGGTCATGACGCGCGCAGAGGCGCTACAAATGGCAAGCTCGCAAGCACTGGACCTCGTAGAGGTCTCGCCGATGGCGGAGCCCCCTGTCGTAAGAGTCATGGATTTCGGCAAATTCTTGTTCGAACAAAACAAGAAGGCGCACGCGGCGAAGCGAAAGCAGAAGCAGATTCAGGTCAAGGAAGTGAAGTTTCGTCCCGGGACGGAAGAGGCCGACTACCAGGTAAAACTGCGTAGCATCGTCCGCTTCTTGACCGAGGGTGATAAGGCCAAGGTGACCTTGCGTTACCGCGGCCGTGAGCTCGTGCATCAAGACATCGGCCGGCGGCTCTTGACGCGGATTTCTGAGGATCTCGCCCCGTATTCGGTGGTCGAGCAGAATCCGCTGATGGAGGGCAAGCAGATGGTCATGGTGTTCGGGCCCAAAAAGAAGTGAGCGGCAGGCCCTAAAAGCGCCGGCCACCCGCCTGTAGCGGCATTCGAGGGGTGAATCATGAGGATTCGCCGTCGACTGCCTGTGAACAGGGCCAAAAAAATCAGGAGTCGAACGTGCCTAAATTGAAATCAAAGAAGGCCGCGTCGAAGCGTTTTCGCAAAACAGCGAATGGCTTCAAGCGCGGTCAGTCCCACCGTCGTCATATTCTGACGAAGAAACCGAGCAAGCGTAAGCGTCAGCTGCGCCGCGAAAGCGCCGTGGATAAGACGGACATGAATCGCGTGAAGCAAATGCTTCCGTTCGCTTGATAAGGAGTTAACAGGATATGGCACGAGTCAAACGCGGTGTCGTCGCAGGCCGGCGGCACAAGAAGATTCTCAAGAAGGCGAAGGGCTATTTCAATGCCCGGCGCAAGGTATTCCGCACGGCCAAGCAGGCCGTCATCAAGGCGGGCCAGTACGCTTACCGCGGACGGCGCGAGAAGAAGCGCGAGTTCCGCGCGCTGTGGATCACGCGCATCAACGCCGCCGCGCGGCTGTGCGGGCTGACCTACAGCACGATGATCGACGGTCTGAACAAGGCGGGTCTGGCCATCGACCGCAAGGTGCTCGCCGACCTTGCGGTGCATGACATGCCGGCGTTTACGGCGATCGCAGAAAAAGCCAAAGCCAGCCTCGCGGCTTGAGACACCCCAGGATCCGTCGGGATTGGCCGTGGAGCCAGCCTGGCCCGGCCAATTCCCGCACGAATCCTCAGGCAATCGTCAATGGCCACTGTTGAAATCCTCGCGGCGCTCGTCGAACAAGCCCTCGCTGATGTGGCGGAGTCGCGCGACCTTGGCGCGTTGGACGAGGTTCGGGTGCGGCTCCTGGGCAAAAAGGGGCTGCTCACCGAGCAGCTGAAAGGCCTGGGCAGGCTGCCCGCCGCCGAACGTCCCGCCGCCGGCCAGAAGATCAACGACGCCAAGGCTGCGATCCATGCGGCCCTCGAAGCGCGCCGCGAGCGCCTCGCGCAGGATGCCCTGAGAGCCGAGCTTGCCAAGGGCACGATCGATGTGACTCTGCCGGGCCGCGGCCAGCAGTCGGGCAGCGTGCATCCGATCACGCGCACGCGAATGCGCATCGAGCGGATCTTCATGCAAGCGGGCTTTCAGATCGCAACCGGACCTGAAATCGAGGATGATTTCCACAATTTCCAGGCGCTCAATATTCCGGCGGATCATCCGGCGCGCGCCATGCACGACACGTTCTACTTTCCGGACGGCAGGCTGCTGCGAACGCACACCTCGCCGGTGCAGATTCGCGCCATGCGCGCGCGACGTCCGCCGCTGTCGCTGATCGCACCGGGGCGCGTGTATCGCCGCGACTCGGACATGACTCACACGCCGATGTTTCACCAGGTCGAAGGAATCGTCGTCGGCGAGACGGTCAGCTTCGCGAACTTGAAGGACATGCTGCACGGTTTCGTCGAGCATTTCTTCGAGCAATCTCTGGGGATGCGGCTGCGGCCCTCCTATTTTCCCTTCACCGAGCCGTCCGCCGAGGTGGACATCGAGTGCGTGTTCTGCCGCGGGGCGGGGTGCCGGGTGTGCAAGCAGACCGGCTGGCTGGAGATCTTGGGCTGCGGAATGATTCATCCGAATGTGCTCGCGGCGGCCGGTATCGACGGCGAGCAGTGGCAGGGCTACGCGTTCGGCTTAGGGATCGAGCGCCTCGCCATGCTGCGCTACGGCGTCGACGACCTGCGTCTGTTCTTCGAAAACGATCTGCAGTTCCTGAAGCAATTTCCGTGAAGATCACTTTTTCTTGGCTGCAGGAATTCACCCCGCTCGCGGTGACGCCGGCGCAGCTCGCCGAGCAGCTCACCCTGGCGGGCCTGGAGGTGGAGTCGCTGACGCCGGTGGCGGCGCCGTTCTCCGGAGTGCTGGTCGGGGAGGTGATCGACAGCGGCCGCCATCCTGACGCAGAGAAATTGTCCGTGTGTCAGGTGACCACCGACGGCCGCAATCGCCTGCAGATCATTTGCGGCGCCAAAAACGTGCGTGCCGGCCTCAAGGTGGCCGTCGCGATGGTCGGCGCGCAATTGCCCGGCGGCGTCGGCATCAAGCGCGCGAAGCTGCGCGGCCTGGAGTCGAACGGCATGCTCTGCTCGGCGCGCGAACTGGGCTTGGGCGAGGAGCATGAGGGCATCATGGAGCTCCCCGATTCGCTGCCGCTCGGATCCGATCTGCGCGAGGCCCTCGATCTGGACGACACGGTGCTCGAAGTGAACGCGACTCCGAACCGCGGCGATTGCATGAGCGTGTTCGGCATCGCCCGCGACTACGCGGCCGCCCGCGAGAGGCGCTATCTCACATACCGCGTCGAACCGGTTCCCGCGGCCCACACCGCCGTGTTTCCGATCCGCATCGAGGCGGCGGGCTGTCCGATCTTCTCGTCGCGAGTGATACGCGGTGTGAGGGCGCGCGGTCAGTCGCCGGCGTGGCTGCGGGAGCGCTTGCGCCGGGTCGGCATCAACAGCATCTCCCCGATCGTCGATGTCACCAACTATGTGATGACCGAGCTCGGGCAGCCGATGCATGCATACGATCTCGAGCGCCTCGCCGGCGGGATCACCGTGCGTGCGGCGCTTCCCGCCGAACGATTGACCCTGCTCGATGATCAGGAGTACGCGCTCGACCCGGATTTCATGGTCATCGCGGACGCAAGCGGCGCGATCGGGCTCGCCGGCGTCATGGGCGGGCGCAGCACCGCCATCAGCGATGTCACCACGGAAGTGCTGCTCGAGTCCGCACACTTCGCTCCGGCTGCGGTGGCCGGCCGCGCGCGCCGACTGGGCTTGTTCACCGATGCGGCACAGCGCTTCGAGCGCGGCGTAGACCCGAGCCTGCCTGCAGTCGCGCTCGAGCGGGCGACGGCGCTGCTGCTGCAAATCGCCGGCGGCGAGGCCGGACCCGTGCAGGTAACGCGCGTCGCCGGACCGGGCGAGACGCCCGAGGAGTGGGTTGGCTTGCGCCGCAGCCGCCTTGGTAGATTGCTCGGCGACGATGTGCCGGACAGCGAGGTGCACGCGCTCATGGCCGCCATTGCGGACCGCGTGGAGTCCGAGCCCCAAGGTTGGCGGGTGAGAAGGCCGCCGCACCGCTTCGACCTGCGAATCGAAGCGGACCTGATCGAAGAGGTCGCGCGCCTGCGGGGTTTCGACCGCATCGCCGAGAGCTCGGCGATCGCGCCGCAGGTGGCCGGATATGCCACTGAATCGAAAGTACTCGATGACCGGCTGCTGACCGCGATGGCCGATCGCGGCTACCGCGAAGTGATCACCTACAGCTTCATCGATCCGGTGATCCAGCAGCAGCTGTTTCCAGAAACGCCCGCCATGACGCTCGCCAATCCCATCTCCGCGGAGCTGAGCGCGATGCGCGTATCGCTGTGGCCCGGCCTGGTCATGGCGTGCCGCGAGAATCTGCGCCGACAGCAAAGCCGAGTACGGCTGTTCGAGATCGGCCGCAAGTTCGACTTGGGCGGCGCTGCCCTGCGGGAGATCGAGACGCTGAGCGCTGTGGCCACCGGCACGCGATGGCCCGAGCAGTGGGGCAGTGCGCGCGAGCCGCTCGACTTTTATGACGTGAAAGCGGATGTGCTCGAACTTCTGATGCTCACCGGGGACGCATCGTCGGTGCGCTTCGAGGCGGTGCCGCTGTCGTGCCTGCGCCCGGGGCGCTCGGCAAGGATTTACCGCGACGCCGCGCCGATCGGCTGGCTCGGTGAAATGCATCCGCAGCTGGTCAGAACACTCGATATGACCAATGTCCCATTTCTCTTCGAGCTAGAAATGGATTCAGCATTCAGCACGAAGTTATTGAAATTTAATAAGACTTCAAAATTCCCGAGTGTACGCCGCGATCTGGCCGTTGTGGTCGATGAAGGTGTCCCTCTCGCAGTCTTGCAGGAAAATGTTACTGTTAGCGCGTCGGGCCTTTTGAGCGAACTGCGGATATTCGACGTTTATAGGGGACCAGGCGTAGATTCTGGACGAAAAAGTATCGCTTTAGGCTTGATTTTGCAGGATTCTTCCCGCACTCTTACTGACGATGACGCAGATACCGTTGTGGCCACTGTGGCTGCACGGTTACGGGATGCATTGGGCGCCACAATAAGAGATCAATAAGCATGGCAGCGCTGACGAAGGCAGAAATGGCCGAGGCCCTATTCGATCAACTGGGCCTCAATAAGCGCGAGGCGCGCGAACTCGTCGACCTTTTTTTCGAGGAAATCCGTGCGGCGCTGTCCTCCGGCGAACAGGTGAAATTATCGGGGTTCGGTAATTTCGACCTGCGGGACAAGAACCGGCGTCCGGGCCGCAACCCGAAAACCGGTGAAGAGATTCCGATCAGCGCCCGCCGCGTGGTCACGTTCCGGCCCGGACAAAAATTGAAGGCCCGCGTCGAGGCATATGCTGGAACCAAGCAACAATAGCGAGTTGCCGCCGATTCCAGGGAAGCGCTACTTCACGATCGGCGAAGTCAGCGATCTGTGCGGCGTCAAGCCGCACGTGCTGCGCTATTGGGAGCAGGAATTCCCTCAGCTGAAACCGGTCAAGCGGCGCGGCAACCGGCGCTATTACCAGCGCCAGGACGTGCTGATCATTCGGCAAATTCGCAGCCTGCTGTACGAACAGGGTTTCACCATTGGCGGAGCGCGAAACCGGCTCACCGGCGACGACGCGCAGGTGGACCTGAACCAAAGCCAGCAGCTCATCCATCAGATGCGGCTCGAGCTCGAAGAGCTGATCAAGATTCTCCGCCGCTAGCGCGCGACGACGCCAGGTTCCTTCGCGCCATTTCGGCTATCATTCCATCCACGGTCGGGGCGTGGCGCAGCCTGGTAGCGCACTTGCATGGGGTGCAAGGGGTCGCAAGTTCGAATCTTGTCGCCCCGACCAATTACTTAAGTGTGTTGAGATTTTGGATTGGGTACACCCTTGGGTATACCTTTGCCTTGAGGCTCTTTTCGACAAAGTCCGTCCGACCTATCAACCGCCTCCAGTCCCTCTCCAGACCTTCGCGACCGGCTGCTTACTGGAAATCAATCGCGGGAGAGGTATCCGTTCTGGAACTGGACCGCTCACCTTTAGCGGAAGCCCCCGAGGCTCCAATCCACCGAACCGCTGCAACTGCGCTATCTGCAGACGCTTGCCGCGAGCCCCGTGATCCGTCGGCGTGGTGCCGGGCGGCAGCATCGTTTTTTTCTCGACACTGAAGCTGAAGACAGTTTACCGTCAAGCATATGGGGGACAGTGCGATGGCGTTAGCCCAGGACGCGATTCTCGAGACGCACAATCTGGTCAAGGCGTTCAAGGGATTCGTTGCGGTCGACGGCGTGTCGCTGCGTGTGCGGCGGGGAGAAATCCACGCCCTCATCGGTCCGAACGGCGCCGGCAAGACGACTTTCTTCAATCTGCTGACCAAATTTCTGCAGCCGACTTCGGGTGACATTTTTTTTCGAGGCAGCAATATCACGCGAGAAAAGCCCGCGGATATTGCCCGACGCGGCATTGTGAGGTCTTTCCAGATATGCGCGGTCTTTCCACACCTTACGGTTCTCGAGAATGTGCGCGTGTCGCTGCAGCGGAGTCTCGGCACATCGTTCTATTTCTGGCGCTCGGACAAGAGCTTGGCGAGCCTCGATCATCGAGCGATTCAACTGTTGACCGAGGTCCGCCTCGAAGCATGGGCCCACACCCTGGCGGCCGACCTACCCTACGGGCGCAAGCGCGCCCTTGAGCTTGCCACCACACTCGCGCTCGAACCGGATTTGATGCTTCTCGACGAGCCGACACAGGGTATGGGACACGAGGAAGTGTCGCACGTCACGCAGCTGATCAAGCAGGTTGCGGCCGACCGCACCGTGCTGATGGTCGAACACAACATGAGTGTCGTCGCGTCCATCGCCGATACGATTTCGGTGCTGCAGCGGGGCCGAGTGATCGCCGCGGGCCCCTATGCCGAAGTCTCGAGGAATCCCCACGTCATCGAAGCCTACATGGGCACCGCAAGTGCCCCGCTCACGGGAATCGCGGATACCGCGCTCACGGGAGCCGAATGATGGCGCGGGAGTTGCTCAAACTCGACGGTCTTCAGGCGTGGTACGGCGAATCACACATACTGCATGGCGTCGAGCTCACCGTCCATGAGGGTGAAGTCGTCACGCTGCTCGGGCGCAACGGGGCCGGAAGAACGACCACGCTGCGCGCGGTCATGGGGCTGGTCGGAACCCGTACCGGCTCGATTCGAATCGGCGGGGTGGAAACGGTGCGGCTGGCGCCGCATCGCATCGCCCGGATCGGCGTGGGCTATTGTCCGGAAGAGCGGGGCATTTTCTCGGCGCTGTCGGCGGAGGAGAATCTCTATCTGCCGCCGCGGCTGAAGGGCGCCGAGACGATGCCAATCGAGGAGATTTACGCGATGTTTCCGAACCTGCGCGAGCGCGCCGCGAGTCCCGGCGCCCGTCTGTCGGGCGGGGAACAGCAAATGCTGGCGGTCGCGCGCATCCTGCGCACCGGCGCCCGGCTGCTGCTGATGGATGAGATCTCAGAAGGTCTTGCGCCGGTGATCGTGCAGAAGCTCGGCGACGTGATCCGCACCCTCAAGGCGAAGGGCTTTACCGTGGTGCTGGTCGAGCAGAACTTCCGCTTTGCGGCTCCCCTGGCGGATCGGTTCTACGTCATGGAGCGCGGCCGGATCGTCAGACAGTTCGAACAATCCGAACTTGCGGCGCAAATGGGAATGCTCCATGAGTATCTGGGCGTTTGAATTCAACATACACCTTAGGGAATACCAAGATGATGCTCAAATCAACGATCGCCTCTCTCGGTGCATTGCTCTTCCTGTGTGCCTCCTCGCAGGTCGGCGCCGCCGGCGACCAGGTGGTCATTGGGATCATCGATGATCTGTCGGGGGTCTATGCGGATGTCCAAGGTCAGGGCGGAATCGAGGCCGCCAATATGGCCAGCGCCGACGTCGGCGGCACGATCCTGGGCAAAAAAATCATCGTGCTCAGCGCCGATCACCAGAACAAGCCGGACATCGGCGCGTCGAAATTTCGCGAGTGGGCCGATCAAAGCGGCCTGAATATGCTCATCGGCGGGTCCAATACCGGCGTGAGCATTGCCATGGCCAAGGTCGCCGCTGCAAAGAAGGTGCCGTTTTTCGCCATAGGGGCGGGCGGCGCTTCTCTGACCGGCGCGGATTGCACGCCCTACTCGATCCATTACGCGTACGACACCACCGCATTGGCCAACGGCACGGCCAGTGCCATCGTCAAGAAGGGCGGCAAGAGCTGGTTCTTCGTGACCGCCGATTACGCGTTCGGCACGCAGCTCCAGGAGGCGGCAACTCGAGTCGTGGTCGCCAACGGCGGCAAGGTATTGGGCGCGGTTCGGGCACCCTTGGGCACCACCGATTACTCGTCCTTTCTTCTGCAGGCGCAGTCCTCGGGCGCGCAGGTCTTGGGCCTCGCGAACGCCGGCACGGACTTCTCGAACTCGCTCAAGGGCGCGAACGAGTTTGGCCTGACCAAGACGATGACCCCGGCGGCGCTGCTGGCCTTCATCAGTGACATACACAGTCTCACCCTGCAGACCGCGCAGGGCCTGTACCTGACCACCGCCTGGTATTGGGACCTGAACGATGAGACGCGCGAGTTCGCCAAGCGCTTCTTCGCGAAGATGCACAAGGAACCGACCATGACCCAGGCCGCGTACTATTCGGCCACGATGCAGTACCTCAAGGCCGTCAAGGCGGTGAATTCGACCGATGCCGACCTGGTCATGGCGGAATTGAAGAAGGTGAAGATCAACGACATGTTCACCAAGAATGGCTACATTCGTGCCGACGGTTTGATGGTCCACACCATGTACGTCATGCAGGTGAAGACCCCGGCCGAATCGAAGTATCCATGGGATTATTACAAGGTGGTCAAGGTCATGTCGGGCGAGGAGGCCGACGGAGCGCAGTCCGACCCAAGCTGCCCCCTGGTCAAGAAGTAAAGCTGGCCTGTCCGGTGGTGAATCAGCTGCCCAGAGTCCTTGCTCGGTGACCACCGTGTTCGGTGTGCCGCTAGCGGCGATCCTCGGCCAGCTCATGCTCGGGCTGGTCAACGGATCGTTCTATGCGCTGCTGAGTCTTGGGCTGGCGGTCATCTTCGGGCTTCTAGGAGTCGTCAATTTCGCGCACGGCGCCTTCTACATGCTCGGGGCGTTTGCCGCGTACGTCGGACTTCAAACCTTCGGGGTGAATTATTGGTGGGCGCTGCTGCTCGCTCCCCTGGTAGTCGGGCTCCTGGGAGTCGTGATCGAGCGTTTATTTCTGCGGCATCTGTATCAGCTCGACCCGCTCTACGGGCTGCTCTTGACGTTCGGCATCGCGCTGATCGCCGAGGGAATCATGCGCGGCCTGTTCGGGGCTTCCGGCAATTCTTACCCCGTGCCGGATTCCTTGCGGGGAGGGTTTGACTTGGGCTTCATGGTGCTGCCGATCTACCGGGCCTGGGCGGTCATGGCTTCGCTCACGGTGTGCGGCGTGACCTGGTTGTTGATCGAACGGACTCGCTTGGGCGCGATGCTGCGCGCGGCGACCGAGAATGCCCGGCTGGTGCAGGCTTTCGGGATCAACGTTCCGCTCATGGTTATGATCACCTATGGCGCAGGCGTCGCGCTCGCGGCGCTTGCGGGGGTACTCGCCGCCCCCGTGACTCAGGTGCAGCCCATGATGGGCTCATCGCTGGTCATCGTCGTCTTTGCGGTGGTGGTCATCGGCGGCATGGGTTCGATCTTCGGCGCCATCGTCGGCGGCCTCGTGCTCGGAGTCATCGAAGGGCTGACCAAAGTCGTCTATCCGGAAGCATCGAACATCGTGGTCTTCGTCATCATGGCGGTGGTCTTGATCTGGCGGCCCGCCGGACTGTTCGGCAAGGAATAAGAGCATGCGCGCGCACACCGCGGTGTATGCCGGCCTTGCGGTCCTCGCCTTGGCCGCTCCCGTCCTCGGCCTCTATCCGGTGTTTCTGATGAAGGTGCTGTGCTTTGCCATGTTCGCCTGTGCATTCAATCTGCTGCTCGGCTACACCAAGATGCTGTCCTTCGGTCACGCGGCTTATTTCGGATCCTCGGCCTACGTCACCGGGTGGCTGGTGACGGTTCACGGCTGGGGCACGATCCCGGGGATCCTCGCCGGCGTCGCATTCGCCCTGCTGCTCGGTCTCGTGATCGGCGCGATCGCAGTGCGCCGTCAGGGCATCTATTTTGCGATGATCACGCTGGCGTTGTCGCAGCTGGTGTTCTTCGTCTGCCTGCAGGCGCAGTTCACGGGCGGTGAAAACGGCCTGCAGGGCATACCGCGGGGCAGCGTCTTCGGCGTAATCGACCTGGGTCGCGACGCCACCATGTATTACTTCGTGCTGGCGGTCTTCGCCGCCGTGTATGCCCTGATCCGCCGCATCGTGCACTCGCCTTTCGGCCAGGTGCTCAAGGCGATCCGCGCGAACGAGCCGCGCGCCGTCTCGCTGGGATATGAGGTCGATCGCTACAAATTGGCGGCCTTCGTGCTGTCGGCGGGCCTCGCCGGTTTGGCCGGCTCCTTGAAAGCGTTGGTTCTCGGCTTCGCCACGCTGTCGGACGTGAGCCAGGGAACCTCCGGCGAGGTGATCCTCATGACCTTGCTGGGGGGCAGCGGGACGTTTCTCGGGCCGGTCGTCGGAGCGGTCATCGTCGTCACGCTGCAGGAATACCTCTCCGATCTAGTGGGCGCCTGGGTTTCGGTCATTATCGGCGCCATCTTCGTTGTGTGCGTCATGCTCTTCCGTCGAGGCTTCGTGGGCGAGATCCAACGGCGCTACGCCCAGCGCACCGTTGGATGACCGGATAGGCCAGAAGATAAAGGTCCATGCCGCTGAGGATCATGACAGGCGTCTAAGCGCGACGGGCTCCTCATAATTTTTGATGAATTCGACGTCATCGAAGCGCGCATACCAGCGGAAATGAGCGCTTGATAGCGAGCACCGTCGGAAAATATGAATGCTTCAGCTCGAAAAGAAAATCGGCATATCGGATCACTAAAACCTTGTGACCTTCGACCGGAGTCGCAGTGCCCCTCGCTCGAGAGCGGCCGCAATCCCCCGCGGATCAAACCGCCCCGGCCACCAGAAGGTGGCCAGAGCGCTTCACCAATACAATTACTTGGTGGTCGTAGGGGCGGGGGTCGCCGGCTTATGCGTTTTCTTGTGCTTGTGGGTGGTGGGCTTCCCGGCAGTCTTTGGAGGAGAGGTATCAACAGCTCGTTGATCCTCTTTTGGGCCGATAGTAGGCGGGCCAGGGGCCTTCGTGGTGGTATCAGCAGCCATCGTCGCAGTGGCCTTCGGTGAGTTGGCGGCCATCGCAGCAGCGGCGATTCCAAATGTCAATAGAGCAGATGTAATCAAGGTTCCGGACTTATTCATGGGGTCTCCAGCGGTGGTATTAGCAAGCGCCACAAAGAATACGCCGGATCAGCGCGATCACGTTGACACCAAGGAGATACGCCTTCGCGCACAATGAGTAATCGCGCGGAGCGATAGTAATCGGGGCCAATCTGTTGCAAAAGTTCCTGCGTAAGTAACCAAAGCATGCCGCATGTTGCGCAGCGTTGTCTGTCCGCTAGCGCACTTTACTTTGATGTCGCGTTTCTGCGTCGCACACACCGCAAGATACCTGCCGCGCTTCAAATTCGGAAAATTAAAACAGTAGGTTATTTGAGAAGTTCCGATGCAACTGGTTCTCCTCGTGGACGCTTTTTGCGACCATGAACACCTCAAGCACCGACGAATCGAGTGAGGCGGCGCCGGCGGTAAAGTGATTTGCTTCCGTTTTGGTCCCGGGCTCGTTTTGGCGGATGTTGTACGCGCTGGGCTTTCGAAGTTAGCAACGGGTCGGCGATGTCAGGAAATGCAGTATAATGCATTGCTATGCGAATTCACAAATAGGATTAGTAACTTAGGCGTGTTTTTTCCTATCGGATCACGGGGTTGAAAAAACAGCTGATTTTTCAGATGAGTGCAAGGGATCGCAAGTTCCATTCTTGTCGCCCCGATCAATACTTCTCGGGATTTCCGGATAGGGCGCTCAAGTACGCAGGCATCGGCAATTGGCGGCCGGGAATTAGTCTTGTTATTATTCCTGTGACTCCGGAATCACAGAGAGGGGGAAATCAGCATGGGTGCGCTCGCCTGGTATGAATTGATTGCGCTTTGGGGCTTTGCGGTGTTGGTCATGATTTTGGATCAAAAGAACTGGAAGAGATAAGGCCCGATTCGCGAGCCGTCAGTGTTGCGCCGCGGATGGTCTGCCGCACACTCGAGGCGTTTCAGGCGTGCACCACGGATTTGAAGGCGGCTGCGCAACCCCCCCAATGAGCGGACGATGGCTGCTCAGGCCATGTCCGTGGCGGCATCAGAAGCGAATCCGGCCGAGCAGAATTTCCCACCAAAGGCGCCAGTCGCCCATCAGGCTGTACCACGGGTGCTTGAACGTGGCCGGTTTATTGTGCTCAAAAAAGAAGTGGCCGACCCACGCGAATGCATATCCCTCGACCAGCGCCGCGGCGGCAAGCCACCAGCGCTGCGTGAGCAGCGCAGCGGCGAGCAGAACGACCGCAAGGCTCGTGCCGGTGAAGTGCAGGCGGCGCGAGACTTGGTTGGAATGTTCGCTGAGATAGAAAGGATAGAAATCGGCGAAACTGCGAAATGACTTCTCGTTCATCCGTCATCCTCCGCACTGTCGTCCACCCGGATCCGTGATACACACCAGCGTAGCGCGCTTATACGCCTGCTACCATGTATTCACGGATGAACCCTCGCGGCGCATGCAAACCAATGGGACAGGTTTTCACGCGCTGCCTGCGCGTCGCCGCATATCTGGCAGTCGTCGCGGCCTTGACCGCGGCGCCGGGCGCTCGCGAGCGTGCGCGAGCCGTCGAGCTTTGTCCCTCCGGCTGGTGGGCCGATCTGATGCTCGGCTCATATCACATTCACCCGTATCGGAATTTTGACGAATTCAATCCCGGCGCCGGCATCGAGTGCGCGCTGACGCCGCAGTGGGCCGCATTGGCCGGCTATTACCGCAATTCCCTCGACCGTCCGTCGTTCTATGCAGGCGGCGCATATACGCCGCAGTTCGCGCACTGGGGCTGGTTTCGCGTGGGCGTGATGGGCGGCGTCATTTCGGGCTATAACTTCGGGCGTTTCGGCGTCGGCGGGCCCAATAATCACACCGGGCCGGTGCTCGCGCCGACCGCGATCATCCAATTCGGGCGATTCGGCATGAATTTCATCCTTATCCCGCCGATCCCGGACGACAATCTGCCGTTCACCGTCGGCTTTCAGGCGAAGTTTCGATTCAAGTAGCTCTCGGACGGGGCGCAATTCGCGCCGCCAACAGCACGATCAGCAGCGCGATCGCGATGCCCCATGAGACCTCCAGAAATCGGAAGAGCGCGATCCTCCAAAGCGGCTGATCCTGAGGAATCAGCACGATCACCGATACCGCGACGGCGGCCAGGCGCCCGGCGTTATTGATGTCGATTGCCCAGCAGGTGTATATCGTCAGGCCCACGGCCAGAGCGTAGACCCACGCCTGCTGGTGCCAGCACGCGGCACAGCCCCAGCCGGCCAAACCGCCGATCGCAGTACCGATGAAGCGATCGCGGCCCGAATTCTTGGTGTCGGACAAATCCGATTGAACCACCACGATGGCTGAGATGGCCGCCCAATAGCCCTCGTGCAGCCCGAGCAGTGCGCTCGAGCTGTAGCTGATCCAGGCCGCTGCGGCCGTCATCACTGCCTGGCGCGCGGCGGCGCCGAAGCGCGTCAGGGCCGGGGCCGCCGAGTTTGCTTCAGAGTCCGGCATTGCTCGCGATGGTGCGTCCGATCGCCGACCAATCGACATCTTCGCCCTGCGCCGCAATGGTCTGGAGCAGGTGGTCGCGCAGCACATTCAACAGCGGCATCGGCACCCGCAGCGCCTCCGCGGATTGGCCCACGAGCCGCATGTCCTTGAGTCCCAGAGGAGCCGCGAATCCCGCCGGTTTGAATCGATCCTCAGCCAGCGCCGCCCCGTAATTGCGATACACGGGCGAGTCGAACAGCGTGCCGGTCAATACATCGAGCAGCAGCCTCTTTGGGATGCCGCCCCGCTGCGCCAGGGCCATCGCTTCTCCCAGCGCCTCGATCGCCGCAAGGATCATGAAGTTGCCGCAGAGCTTCACCAAGTTGGCGGCCGACGGCGCTTCGCCGACGTAGAAAACACGCTGGCTGATCGAGCCGAACAGCGCGTTCGCCGCTTGGAAGTCGGCGCTGCCGCCGGCGGCCACGATGAACAGCTTGGCGGCCGCGGCCGCATCCGGTCGGCCGAATACCGGGGCGCTCAAAAAGCGCTGCCCGCGGGCGGCGTGCAGCGCGGCGATGCGCTCGGCCATGGCCACCGAGATGGTGCTCATCGAGATGTGCAGGGCGCCGGGCCGCAGCCCCTCCAATATTCCCTCGGGGCCGGACAGCACCTGCTCGAGCGCCGCATCGTCGGCGAGCATGGTGAAGACGGTGTCGCCGGCAGATGCCGCAGCCCTCGGGCTCGCCGCCGAGGCCGCACCCGCATCGACGAGGCTTTGAGCCCTGCTTGCGGATCGATTCCACACCGTCACGGCATGCGGAGCGTGCAGCAGATTGGCGGCGATCGCCGAACCCATGTTTCCAAGACCGATAAAGCCGACCTTCATTGAAATGACCCTCGCCTCATACATGCGGAAGCCGACGCTCGCAAGGCATCGGCGATGCCTTAGCGCAGGCGCAGTCTCTCACCGTATCCGGTCAGCTCCAAGTATCCGTGGCCTGTCACGCGATGCTGCTCGAAGGCCCGCACCGCGCCCTCCCAATAGATCGCGCCGGTCGACAAGCGCGTGTCATTTTCCTGATCGTCGAGCAGCGGTTCGAGATCCAATTCCCTGGATCCCGCCCGCACGCGCCACTGCACCGGATAGACGATTCCCGTGCGCGGCGAACGCCAGCTGCGCGTCGGCGCGAAGGCGACTTCATCAGGCTCAAGCATCCGCACCTTGCCGTCCGCGCTGCGCAGCGTGCCGCCGGCCCAACGCGGCTCGCCGCGCGCTCCGCGGATACGAAATGCCATCAGCGCGCCCCCGTCATCCAGGTTGATGCCGATCCAATCCCACCCGACGGCCTGGCTGTCGAGATACTCGCTCGACCACTCGTGATCGAACCAGGCATCGCCGTTCACCGTTTCCGCGCTGCCGCCGCGCGCGATGGTTCCGGCGACGGCCATATGGGGAAGACTGTAGTAATAGCTCGCCGCGCGCGGCTCCGGGCCCTTGCGGCTCACTCCGGATGCGCCGTTGAGCAACGGCGGTTGCGTAGGGGATAGCGTGAGGTGAAGAGAAAAATCGGCGGCGTCGATGCTCGCACCATAGACTCCCGCATTGCGCGTGAGGGTCCAGCGGTCGATCCGGACGCGGGTGTCGCCGACGGCGGCTTCCGCCAGACCCTGGCCGGCGCGGCGGATGATCTGGTCCTGCCAGAGGCGCCCGCGCTTCGGATCGCTGATGGCGCAATGTGCGACCAGCAGCTGCCGCGGTGCAAAGGAGCTTGGATTGCCTTCGTCGATGGCGGGTTTTGTGCGAAAAAACGTGATTTGGAACCCCAGCGTCTCGCCGCCTGTGGTGGTGAGCCACCCGGTGACGTACCACCATTCGGTTCGAAACTCGGGGTGACTGCCGTAATCGGCCGGGAATTCGATGCTACGGTCCGGGGTGACTGCCGCGTAAGCGGGCGAGCCTGAAACCGCCGAATCGGCCGACACCGCGGTGCCAGCCGCCACCGCCGCCGCGGCCCAAAGCGCCGCGGCCGAAAGCGCGGGCAGCGCGAACCGCGGTCTGCGGCAGATCACCAGTCCTCACGCACGGCGCGCACCGCATCCTGATTCATGGCGGTGCGCCCGCTCCATATCGCGGTGACCGCTGCCGCGGCGATCAGCGTGCCGCTCAGCACGATGAGCTGCCATGCCGGCACCGCAAAGTCGATGCTCCAATTGAAGGACTGCCGGTTGACCACATAGACCAGAACCAGGCTCAGCGCGACGCCGAGGATCAGGCCATACACCACGCCGAATACGCTCATCAGCACGCCTTCGCTCGCCAGCATTCCGATCACCTGCCGTCGCAGCATGCCGATGTGCCGCAGCATGCCGAATTCGGCGCGGCGTGCGAGCGCGGTCGAGCTCGCGGCAAAGCTGATGCCGGTGAGGCCGATGACGACGGCGATCGCTTCGAGCGCATAGGTGATCGCGAAAGCACGGTCGAATATCTGCAGCGAACGCTCGCGCAGCGCCGTGCTGGTCAGTATCTCGAGCGAGTCGCCGCGCGCGAAACAGGCCCGCAGTGCGGCCTCGGCGGCGGACGGGGCGGTGCGCCCGTTCAGCCACGCGGACGCTTCATTGGCGCTGCGGTCGCCGGTGGCCTCGATGTAGTCCGTGCGCGAAATGACGGCCGCGCCGGAAGCGCGCGCGTAGTCGCGCCAGATGCCCGCGATGGTGTAGCGCCGGATGCGCCCATCCAGCGGCAGCGCGAGGATATCCCCCAACCGGTATCCATAGAGATCCTGCATCGCCTCGGAGATCCATGCGGGCTCGGAGTTGCCCGGCAGCGGCAGCGGCAGAGCGCGCATCAGCGGCAGATCGTCGACGACCTGGGCGGGCGTCGAGTTGCGCGCGATCAACGTGACGGGTGAACGCCCGGCGTCGAGCAGCAATTGCCGAGTGCGCCGGAACTCGATTCTCGAGATCCCCGCGACCGCCGCCATTCTTGCCTGGTCCGCGGGGGACCAGTAGGCGGTGTCGTTGCCGAGCGGTTCGCGCATCTGCAGGTCGGCCGGAAGCAGTTTCCCCAGCCATTGGTCGAACGATACTCGAAATGAATAGACCATGATCGCCATTGCGACCATCAGGCTGAAGCTCACGATGATGGATGCAAGACTCAATGTGGAGAGGCCGACATTCTCCCTGAGCTGCGCGAGCGCCGTGTCCGGCACGACTCGATCGGTGCGCGGTGCGATCTGCAAAATCCTCACCGTCAGCACCGGCACCAGCAGCACCGCGCCGAACAGCAGCGCCGCGATCGCCGCGTAGCCGAACACGGGAAGGCCGCGCACGGGCGGCAGCCTCGCCAGCAGCGCGCCGATGGCGAGCAGCGCGATGCCGGCATATCCGCTCGTTGCGGCAACCCCTGCGTAATCCGCATCGCCGCCCTTCATCGATCGAGCCGGAGCCTGGCGCGCCGCGGCGCGCGCCGGCAGAAACGCGCCGAGACTTGCGACCGCGGTGCCGATGAGCAGAAAGGCGAGCACCGCGGAGGGCGCGGCGTGCAGCGCGGCTCCCGCCGCGTGCAGCTGACGATTGCCGAGATCGCCCATGAGCATTCGCAACGAGGCGGCCGCGAACAGCTCGCCGAGAGCGATGCCGATGAGCGACCCCGCCAATCCGAGCGCCGCGCCTTCGCCGATCAGAGCGAGCTGCAACTGGCCGCGTGTGACGCCCAGTGCGCGCAGCAGACCCAGCGATCGGCGCCTGCGCAGCACGGACAATGACTGGGTCGAGAACACGAGAAAAGCCCCGGTCCACAAAGCGACCAGCGCCAGCATGTTCAAATTGACCCGGTAAGCGCGCGTCACGGTCACCGCGCGATCGCGCTCGACCTGCGGTGCCACGGCGAGAATGCCCACCGGGAGTCTGCGGCCGAGCGCTGCCCGGAACGCCTCGACATCCGTGCCCGGCTGCAGGCGCAAGTCGATGCGGTTCAAGCGGCCGATCATGTCGAACGTCCACTGCGCCGACGCGATGTCCATGATCCCGAGCGCCTGGCTGTAAGTGCCCGCGGAGAGAATTCCGGCGACCTTGAGCGACTTCGGCGAATTGCCGACGATGACCTGCAGCGAATCGCCGCGCTGAAGTTGCAGCTGCTGCGCGGCGCTGCTGCTCAGGAATATGCCGTTCGCTCGGAACAGGTCGAATACGCCGCCGGCGATATCGCCGATGAGCGCGGGCTGCAGCGCGGCGGCGCGAAACGGGTCGAGCCCGAGCACTTTGAGCGTCTCGCGGCGCCCGGGCAGGGCGGCCTCGAGCTCCAGGACGGGACTTGCTGCGCCGACCGCCGGATCGCGTGCGAGCTCGGCGAACAGCCCCTCCGCGTAGCCCTCGCGCGGACCGCGCACCACGACGTCGGCTTCGCCCACGAGGCGCTTGGTCGCCAGGCCGAACTCGTTCAAAGCGGCCGTGTTGACCAGATACACCGCGGCGCCGAGCGCGACCCCGAGCGCAATGGCGAGCACCGTGACCGACAAGCGCGCCGGCTGCTCGCGCAACTGCGACAGCAGCAGGATGCGCCAGATCGTCAACGAGCCGCCGGACTGCGCCGCGCCATTCAAACGGCGGGCACCAAGGGCTTGAGTCCCTGCGCATCGAGAACCAGGATGCGGTCGGCGGTATCCGCGGCGGTGCGAGAATGCGTGATCAAGATCCCCGCGCCGGCATTCGCCTTGACCTGATCGCGCAGCAAGGCGAGGGTTTGCGCGGCGCTGCGCGGATCCAGGTTTCCGGTCGGCTCGTCGGCGAGCACCAGCCGGGGCCGGTGCACGAGCGCGCGGCCGATGGCAATGCGCTGCAGTTCGCCGCCGGAAAGCTCGCGCGGATAGCGGCGCGCCAGCGGGGAGATCCCGACCGCCTCGAGCATTTGCGCGGTGCGCCTCGCGCGCTCCGGCTCGGCAACGGCCAAAAGCTCCAGGGGCAGCGCAATGTTCTGTTCGACGGTGAGATAGGGCAGCACGTGAAAGGCCTGAAAGACGAACCCCACGCAGCGCCGGCGCAGCAAGGTCTTTGCGTCATCATCCATGCACGACAGATCAGCGCCTTCGAGCCATACGCGCCCGGAATCGGGCTGATCGAGGCCGGCGAGCAAATTGAGCAGAGTCGACTTGCCGACGCCCGATTCGCCCATGATGGCGAGGTACTCGCCGCGCCTCAGCTCGAGATCCAGCCGTTCAAAGATCGCCGGCCGATCCTGCCGATAGCGCTTGCTTAGGTTCTCGAGCCGTAGAACGGTGCACTCGGCCGCCATGCCCTAGGAGTTGCCGAGGCTCGTATCGGCTCGAAAGGGCGTGGCGCCATGAGTTCAAGCCGCGTCGACGCCGATCACGGCCTTGACCTCCAAAAAGTCCCGCAAGCCGAATTCTCCGTATTCGCGACCGTTGCCCGACATCTTGAAACCCCCAAACGGTGTCTTCATGTCGCCCGAGGCGCCGTTGAGCGCGACTTGACCCGCCCGGATGCGGTTGCCCACGCGCCGCGCGCGAACGTTGTCCTGCGACCAGACGTAGGCCGCGAGTCCGTAGGGCGTATCGTTCGCGATCTGCACGGCCTGCTCCTCCGTCTCGTAAGGCAGAATGCACAGCACCGGTCCGAAGATCTCCTCGCGCGCGATCGTCATGTCGTTGCGCACCCCGGAAAAGATCGTGGGCTTGACGAAGTAGCCCTTGGCCAATCCCTCGGGACGGCCCGTACCGCCGGCGATGAGCTTCGCGCCCTCCGCAATGCCTTTCTCGATGTATCCCTCGACGCGCTCGAACTGCAGTTTGGAAACCACCGGCCCCACCGTGGTCTTGTCCGATGCGGGATCGCCCACGACCACGTTTTCAGTGACGCGCCTGGCGATCGCCTCGACCTCCGCGAGCTTGGCCGCGGGCACCAGCATGCGCGTCGGCGCGTTGCAGGACTGTCCGGAGTTCTGGAACACGTGCAGCACGCTCTTCGTCACGGCGCGCTCGAAGTCGGCGTCGTCCAGCAGCACGTTCGGCGATTTGCCGCCGAGCTCCTGATGCACCCGCTTGACCGACGCAGCCGCATTTCTCGCCACCTCGGTGCCGGCGCGCGTCGAGCCGGTGAACGATACCATGTCGATTTGCGGATGCGAGGACAGGGGCGCCCCGACGCTCGGGCCGTCGCCGTTGATCAGGTTGAACACGCCGGCGGGGACCCCCGCCTCATGCATGACCTTGGCCCATAGAATGGCGCTGAACGGCGAATACTCGGAGGGCTTGAGGACCATGGTGCAGCCGGCCGCCAGCGCCGGGACGACCTTCGCGGCCACCTGGTTCATGGGCCAGTTCCACGGCGTGATCAGCGCGCACACGCCCACCGGCTCCTGCACCAGCCGCGTGGTGCCCCGCAGTTCCTCGAACTTGAAGGTCTTCAAAACCTCGATCATGGCGCTGATGTGCCCCACGCCGATGCGCGTCTGCGAGCCCCTGGCGAGCGTGATCGGCGCGCCCATTTCGGTCGAGATCGCCTGGGCGATTTCATCGTAGTGGGCCTTATAGGCGGCCAGTACGCGCTCGAGCAGCGCGAGGCGCTCGGTCGGGGCGGAGTGCGAATACCCGTCGAAGGCGCGCCGCGCCGCGGCCACCGCGCGGTCCACGTCCTTCGCGCCGCCCATGGAAATGACGCCCGCCACCTCTTCGGTGGCGGGATTGACGACTTTGAATTCCTTGGGTTCGACGGGATCGACCCAGGCGCCGTCGATATAAAATTTACGGTTGTCGTACAACATCAATTGGCCCCTCAAATTCGTGAAGTTCTTAGCGCCATTCTACCCGCTGAGCGGGGGCCGCGCTCAGGCACATGTCGCCAGCCGCCGACGAGTGGGCGGGGGCGGCGGCGCACCGTATGCTGCGGCGCCTGAGTTTGCGGTCGCAGTTCGCATTTTTCCAAGTCCCCGATTCTGTTGGAATCCATAAGAGATTAGCCTTACGGCTCCACTGGAGCTATCAACTATGCCGCGCATGGGACGACTGATATTGGCAATTGGCTGCGCGTGCTGCGCGGCCGTGATGGCGGGGCAGTCGCCGGCTGCGGCTCCGGAATACAATCCGGTGCGCACGGAGCCGATCGCCATCGGCCCCGAGGCGAATCGACTGATCGTCGGATTTCGCGCGACGGCGAGCAATACGGTGGCGAAGACGGTGAGGTTCAGCCGCCGGGCGCGCAGCTTCACCATCACGCAGGCGCAAACCACGGCGGCGGACGTCGTGTCCTTGGCGCAGCGCGTGGGTTTGCAACTCGCCAAGTCGCGGCAGTTCACGCCGAGCATGCACGTGCTGTTGCTGCCGAAAACTCTCTACGGCGCCGACGTCCTCGGCCTGCTCGACAAACTGCGCGCGGATCCGGCGGTGCAGTTCGCCGCCGTGGATGGGCGCCGCTATCCGCAGCTCGTGCCGACAAACCCGTTGTATCTACCCACGCCGGGCACGGCCAGCGGGCAGTGGTACATGAACACACCGAGCTCGACGCTGATCACCTTGGAGGGCGGCGTTCAGACCATGGATCTGTCGGCAACCGATGCCGTGTCTGCGTGGAACATCACCGCCGGCAGCCCCGGCGTCGTCATCGCCGATGTCGACACCGGTATTTTGTTCGACCACCCCGATCTGTTGCGCGCCGGTCTGGGCGGCCGCCTGTTGCCGGGATATGACTTCGTCGGTCAGGACTACAACCCCAGCAGCCCCTACAATCCTTTGGGAACGTACGACATCGCCAATGACGGCGACGGCTGGGATCCGGATCCGTCCGACCCCGGCGACTGGATCAGCAGCGCCGACCTGTCGAATCCCCTGTTCTCGAGCGATACCGTCGCGAACAGCTCCTGGCACGGCACGCGCGTGGTCGGGGTCTTCGGCGCTATCACCGACAACACCGTCGGCACCGCCGGCATGACTTGGGGCAATACTGCGACGCCTGGGCCATGGGTGCTGCCGGTGCGCGCGCTCGGCAAGGGCGGCGGCTACGACTCGGACATCATCGCCGGCATCCAATGGGCCGCGGGTATGACCGTGATGAACCCCGAGGGAGGGGCCGCGATTCCCGATAACCCGTACCCCGCGGACATCATCAACTTGAGCTTGGGCGGCGGAACGGACGCCTGCTCAAGTTCCAATGGGCAAGCCTATGAGAATGCGCTCACGACGATCACCGGGATGGGCATTCTCGTAGTGATATCGGCGGGCAACGGCGGAACTCCAGGACAGCTCGCGCCCGTCGAATTGCCGGGGAACTGCGCCGGGGCGGTACCCGGCGTGATGGCCGTCGCGGGATTGCGCAATGTCGGCACCAAGGTGGGCTACAGCAGCTTCGGTGCGGAGGTGAGCGTATCCGCGCCGGCTGGGAACTGCATCATCACCAGCGGCGCCTGTTTGCGATCGATCGATACGACAACCGACAGCGGAACCATGGGGCCGCTCACTGGGGCCGGCTACACGTACACCAACGAAAGTAATCCCAATTTGGGCACCAGCTTCTCCGCGCCCATTGTGTCGGGCGTTGCGGCGCTGATGCGCTCGGTCAACGCCAATCTGACGCCGGCCCAATTGGTCGCTCGAATCAAATCTAGTTCGACCACATTCCCGACGGGTGCGGCGGGGGTACCGACTTGTCCGATGAACGATGCGACTAGCGGCGAATGCGTCTGCCCCAATGACGACACCCAGTGCGGCAGCGGCATGGTGAATGCCTACGCAGCGGTGCAGGCGGCCTTGGCGCCCATCGCGGCCGTGGCCATTACGGGCGGCAGTTCGTTGAATGCCAGCGGCAGCGCGGCGGCCTGCGGGCGCACGATCGTGAGTTACGCGTGGTTGGCGAGCGGCGGCGCCAGCGTCGCCCCGTCCACCGGCGAGACCGCCACCGTGTCCGGCTCCGGCACGGTCACGCTCACGGTCAAGGACAGTGCCGGCGCCACCGACACCGCAACCATCAAGGTCACCTCGGGAAGCGCGTCCAGCAGCGCCCCGACGTCCGCCGGAACCAGCGCTACCGCCTGCCCCAAGGCGCTGACCGTGACGCCGATCCCACCCACGGTCGCTCAAGCTTTTTCACCGGCCAGCACCGGGCCGGGCATCGCTTCGACGCTCACGTTCACCTTGAACAATGCGAATGGATATGCGCTGACGCAATCCAACTTCAGCGACTCGCTGCCCGCCGGGGTAACGATCGCCACCTCGCCTGCGCCGGCCACCACCTGCACCGGCGCGAATGCCGGGTTGAATGCGGCAGGAAACACCGTCACTCTCACGGATGCGAATATTCCCGCGAACGGCAGCTGCACGTTAACCGTGAGCGTGTCCAGCAACGCCGCCGGCACCTACACCAACGCCGTCGCGGCCAACGCGCTCATGACCGGTCCGGCCGGCGGCAATGCGGCGGCCCCTTCATCCACACTGACCATCACCACGCCGAATCCGCCTGCCGTCGCCGAGGCGTTTTCGCCCTCGAGCGTCGGGCAGAATGGAAGCTCCACGCTGACCATCACGTTGAGCAATTCGAACGCATACCCAATGACGGCCGTCGGATTGTCCCATGCGTTGGCGAGCGGCCTGACCGCCAAGAGTTCACCGGCGGCGATCAACACCTGCGGCGGCACGCTGCCGGCGCCGACGAGCAGCGTCGCTCTCTCCGGTGCGACCGTTCCGGCGAGCGGCGCCTGCACCGTCACGCTCACGGTGAGCAGCGGCACCGCGGGCAGCTATAAAGACACGATCGCGGCGGGCGCGGTCACGACCGCGTTGGCGGGCAGCAATACCGCGCCGGCAACCGCCACTCTGACGGTCACCGCATCGGGCGGCGGCGGCGGCGGTGGCGCGCTCGATTGGCTGGATGTCCTATTCGTCGCCGGCGTCTTGTTGGCCGGAAGGGGCCAGGCGGCCCGCCGGCGGTTTGGCCGGAGCTCAGCGAGCCCGCCGCGGAGGTAGCCGAGGGCCAGGTCTTGCGCAGCGTCGAGCGCGCACCTTACGGCGTGCGCCGGCGACAGCCTCCGCTGCGTCGGCCTGGAATCGCAGCGGCGAAACGAGGTTGGGCGGTCTGGTAAAATATCCCCGATGGATACCCAAAATTTTGGGCGCACGCGGATCGAACCCGTGACTGCGCACCGCGACCCGCGCGGCAGCGTGTTCGAGCCGCTCAACAACGGTGAGCTCGCGGCGCAGAAGAACGTACACGTTGTGCTCACTCGGCCCAATGAAGTGCGCGGCAATCACGTGCACCACACGGCCACGGAAATCACGAGCGTGGTGGGCCCCTGCCTGGTCCGTCTGAAGGAGGCGGGCGAGACTCGCGACGTGCAAGTACCGGCCGGCGAGACCTGGCGATTTACCATACCGCCGGGCGTGGTTCACGCCTTCCGCAACACCGGCGATGGGGTGATGGTGCTGATTTCGTTCAGCACCAACTTGCACGACCCCACCGGCGCCGATACGCTGCGTGAGCCAATTCTCTAGGCCCGATGTCGCAGGAGGCTCGCGGGGCGCGGCGCGTTGACAGTATCTCATTACCGGGGTAATGTGGCATCATGACAATTGCACAATCGAAAGTCACGGCACAGGGTCAGATCTCGGTCCCGGCCGAGGTGCGAAAAAAGCTCGGCATCGGACCGGGCTCCGTGCTTGAGTGGCATGAGAAGGACGGCAGCATAGTGGTTCGGCGAGCAGGGCGGTTCAGCTCCTCGGACATCCATCAAGCGCTGTTTCCGAAAGGGGTTCCGAAGGGCAAACGAACGCTGGACGTAAAGGCGGCCATTCGAAAGTACATCCGACAGCGGCATGCTGGCGGTTGACACAAACGTCCTGGTTCGGCTCGTCGCGCGCGACGATGAAGATCAGGTTCGCGCAGCGGAACAATTCGTCGGCAAGGGCGCTTGGGTATCGCATCTGGTGCTGGCGGAGACGCTATGGGTTCTCCACTCCGTTTTCGAGCTTTCGCGCGCGCAGATCGCAACGACCGTTGAGATGCTGCTAAATCACACGGATCTGACGCTTCAAGATGCCGACGTGGTTGTATCGGCGCTCAAACATTATCGCAAGCGACCGATGGTCGACTTCTCGGACTGCTTGATACTTGAGATTGCCAGAAAGGCTGGACACCTGCCGGCTGCCACCTTCGATCGCAACTTCGCCAAGTTGGACGACGTCCGGCGCCTGTGATGAGGGCTGCACGCCCTCAGACGATCTTGCACGCCTCCTCGAACGGCAACCGCGGATTGCGCGGCCACAGCATCTCCGTCGTTCCGCTTCCCAGCGCGCAAATGAAGTTCGACCTAATGGTGGTACCGGCGAAGAAGGCCGCATCGAGCTTCTCGTTGCTGAAGCCTGACATGGGGCCGCAATCGAGGCCGAGCGATCGCGCCGCCATGATGAGATAGGCGCCCTGCAGCGTTGCATTGCGCATCATGTGGGCCTGGCCGACGGCAGGGTCCTTGAACGACTCCGCGATCTCCGGTCTGTGCGGGAACAAAAAGGGGATTTTTTCGTAGAATTTCTCATCCATGCCGACGATCACGGTGACCGGCGCCTGTTCGACCTTGACCACGTTGGTGGGCATGAGGCATTCGATGAGCTTCGCCTTGGCCGGCGCGCTCGTGACGAACACGAATCGCGCAGGGCAGCAGTTGGCGGAGGTGGGTCCGAGTTTCAGCAAGTCGTAAAGCGCGCGCAGCGTCCTTTCAGGTATCGGCTCCGCCGACCAACGGTTGTACGAGCGCGCTTCGCGAAACAGCGTGTCGAGCGCCGCGTCGTCGAGTGCTTGTTTCATCGATCGCCCCTGGTATGAGCCTTGGACGAGCTAGTCTGCCGAGCCGTTTGCGCGCCGTCAAAGGGAAAAGGCGAGCTCGTAGCCGCGCTTGAAGTCGCGGATGTGCTTCTCCATCCAGGTGCGCGCGACCTCGCTGCGCCGCAGTTTGATGGCGCTGGTGATTCGGCTCTGCGCCTCGCGTATGCGGCCGCGCGCCTGCGGCACCCGGTCGATCAACTGCGTGAGCGTCGGAGCGAGCAATAGATTCAGCGGCGCCTGCGACAGCGCGAGCACCTGGTTGCCGCTCGCGGCCGCGACCGCCGTGAAGAAATCGACCACCGCGCCCACCGCCGCGGCGGTGTCTGCGGCATCGCGCCTGAAGCGCGCGCTGGTGCGGATGAGCACCTGCAATTGCGCGGCGGTGCGCCGTGAGGCCGCGTACTGCGCCGCTGCGGGCTCGATGGCCATCATCGCCTCCCAGAGCTCGAGAAACGTCACGTCGTGCAGCGCGAGCGCGCGGCTCACGCCTGAGCTGACGTGGCGCGGTTCGGGCCGGGTGACGCGCAGGCGCTTTTCGCCGCGGCCGCGCCCGAGCAGCCCCTGGGTTTCAAGTTCTCGAATGGCCTCGCGAACCGTGGAGCGGTTGACGCCGAACTGCCGGGCGAGGTCGGTTTCGGACGGCAGCGGATCGCCCGTGCGCAGCGAGCGCTCGACGATGCGCTGTTCGATCACATTCGCGATCTGCCGATAGACCGGGTGATCGTCCAAGGGCTCGAACAGGTCGCTCACCTAGGCTTCCCCGAACAATTCGCGGCCGATCAGCATCCGGCGGATCTCCGAGGTGCCGGCTCCGATTTCGTACAGCTTGGCGTCGCGCAGCAGCCGCCCGGTCGGATAATCGTTGATGTAGCCGTTGCCGCCGAGCAGCTGAATGGCATCCAAGGACGCGCGGGTCGCCGCCTCGGCGCAGAACAAAATGCACGCGGCGGCATCCTTGCGCGTCGCGTCCGCGCGATCGCAGGCCGCGGCCACGGTGTAGGCGTAGCTGCGGCAGGCGTTCAGCGCCGCGTACATGTCCGCGAGCTTGCCCTGAATCAGCTCGAAGGTGCCGATGGCCTGGCCGAACTGGCGGCGCTCGCGCACGTACGGGACGGCGACGTCCAATGCCGCGGCCATGATGCCGAGCGGGCCCCCGGAGAGCACGACCCGCTCGAAATCGAGGCCGCGCATCAGCACGCTGACTCCCTGATTCTCCTCGCCGAGCAGATTCTCGGCGGGGACTTCGCAGCCGTCGAAAACCAGCTCACTGGTGCTCGAGCCGCGCATACCGAGCTTGTCCAGCTTCTGGGCCGGCCTGAAACCCTCGAAGCCCGCTTCGATGATGAAGGCGCTGATGCCGCGGGCGCCGGCCTCGGGATTGGTCTTTGCATACACCACCAGCACGTCCGCCTCCGGGCCGTTGGTGATCCACATCTTGCGGCCGTCGAGCACGTAGCGATCGCCGCGCTTCAGCGCCTTCAGCTGCATGGACACCACGTCCGAGCCGGCGCCGGGTTCGGACATGGCGAGCGCGCCGACGTGCTCCCCGCTGATCAGCTTCGGCAAATAGCGGCGCTTCTGCTCCGGTGTCGCGTTCAGCGCAAGCTGGTTGACGCACAGATTCGAATGCGCTCCGTAGCTCAAGCCGACGGCCGCCGACGCCCGCGAAATCTCCTCCATGGCGATGGTGTGCGCCAGGTAGCCGAGACCGGCGCCGCCGTCCGCGGGAGCGACGGTGAGGCCCAGGAACCCTAGCTCGCCGAGCTCGCGCCACAGGTCGCGCGGAAACAGGTTGCTGCGGTCGATCTCGTTGGCGCGCGGCGCAAGGCGCTCCTGCGCGAAGCGCCGCACCTGATCGCGCACGGTGTCGATCACCTCGCCAAGGCCGAAATTGAACTCGCGGTAGGCAGCGCCGGGCATGGTCGGGGGCCCCCCATTGTCATCGGACCCAGAATCGTTGGATAATCGGACTGTCCGACAATTTTAGCGGAATATCAAGGCGATGGCCAAGATCCCCTCGAGCATCGACGTCAGGTCCGCCGATTTTGCCGCCAACCGCGCGGCCATGCAGGCCCTGGTGGCGGATTTGCGCGCGTTATTGCAGCGCAATGTCCTGGGGGGAAGTGCTGCGGCGCGCGACAAGCACCGTGCTGGCGGCAAGCTGCTGGTGCGCGAGCGAATCGACGCGCTGCTCGATCCGGGCGCGCCGTTTTTCGAGCTGTCGGCGCTCGCCGCGCAGGGCGTCTACGACGATGATCTCCCCGGCGCCGGACTGGTCACGGGCATCGGCCTCGTCTCCGGCCGCGCGTGCATGGTGGTCGCCAACGACCCGACGGTGAAGGGCGGAACGTACTACCCGCTCACCGTGAAGAAGCACCTGCGCGCGCAGGAGATCGCCGGCGAGAACGCGCTGCCGTGCATTTATCTGGTGGAGAGCGGCGGCGCCTTCCTGCCGAAGCAGGACGAAGTATTCCCGGATCGCGAGCATTTCGGGCGCATCTTTTTCAACCAGGCGCGCCTGTCCGCGCAGGGCATTGCGCAGATCGCGGTGGTGCACGGATCGTGCACGGCGGGCGGCGCGTACGTGCCCGCCATGTCCGATCACGCGATCATCGTGCGCAACCAGGGTCGAGTCTTCCTCGGCGGACCGCCGCTCGTGCGGGCGGCGACAGGGGAGGAGGTCGACGCCGAATCCCTGGGCGGCGCGGACGTGCATTGCCGCCGCTCAGGAGTCACCGACTACTACGCCGAGAACGACATGCATGCGCTGGCGTTCGCGCGCCGCGCGGTGGCGCGCCTGCGCGCGCCGTCTGCCGCTCTCACCGCGGCGGGCGGCACGCAGCCGGCCTACGATCCGCACGATCTGTATGGAATCATTCCGCCGAGTGCGCGCAAGCCCTACGATGTGCGGGAAATCATTGCGCGCCTCGTCGACGCCTCCTGGTTCGACGAATTCAAGGCCCTTTACGGCACGACGCTGGTGTGCGGATTCGCCGATATCCACGGATTTCCCGTCGGCATCCTCGCCAACAACGGCATTTTGTTCTCCGAAAGCGCATTGAAGGGGACCCACTTCATCGAGCTCTGCTGCCGCGAGGGAATTCCGCTGGTGTTTTTGCAGAACATCTCCGGATTCATGGTGGGCCAGGCGGCCGAGGCCGGCGGCATCGCCAAGGACGGCGCCAAGCTCGTCACCGCGGTGGCCTGCGCGGCCGTACCGAAGTACACGATCATCATCGGCGGCAGCTTCGGCGCCGGAAATTACGCCATGTGCGGGCGTGCGTACGGCCCGCGCCTGCTGCTGCAATGGCCGAACGCCCGCACCTCGGTCATGGGCGGCGAGCAGGCCGCCAGCGTGCTCGCGACCATCAAACGCGATGCGCTCGAGCGCACCGGGCGCGTACTGAGCGATGCCGAGGAGGAGCAGTTGAAGGCGCCGATCCGCGAGCAATTCGAGCGCCAGGGGCGGCCGTATTACGCATCCGCGCGGCTCTGGGACGATGGCGTCCTCGATCCTCTCGACACGCGGCGTGCCCTGGGCCTCGCGTTGGCGGTGGCCGGGCTGCAGCGCGGCGCGGCCACCCAGTACGGCATCTTTCGCATGTGAGCGCGCGCTTGCCGACACGTCTGCTCATCGCCAACCGCGGCGAAATCGCCTGCCGCATCGCGCGCACCGCGCGCCGCTTCGGCTGGACCACCATCGCCGTGTACTCCGACGCGGATCGCGGCGCGCCGCACGTGCGCGCGGCGGACGAGGCTTACCATCTTGGCGCGTCGCCGCCGGCGCAAAGCTATCTCGATCAGGCCCGGGTGCTCGATGCGGCGCGGCGGGCCGGCGCCCAGGCGGTGCATCCGGGATACGGCTTTTTGTCCGAAAATGCGGACTTCGCTCAAGCATGCGCCGATGCGGGCTTGACGTTCATCGGCCCGCCGGCGGCGGCGATACGCGCCATGGGCTCCAAGAGCGCAGCGAAGGCGGCGATGGCGGCGGCCGGGGTGCCGGTCGCTCCGGGCTACCACGGCAGCGAGCAATCGCTCGCGCGTCTTCAGGCCGAGGCCGAGCGAGTGGGCTTTCCACTGATCATCAAGGCGAGCGCCGGCGGGGGCGGCAAGGGCATGCAGGTCGTGCATAACGCCGGCGACATGGCGGCGGCCATCGGATCGGCGCAGCGGCTCGCGCGCACGGCCTTCGGCGATGATCGCCTGCTCCTCGAGCGATATTTTCCGACGGCGCGGCACGTGGAAGTCCAGGTGTTCGCCGATGCGCGCGGGGAGATCGTCGCGCTGTTCGATCGGGACTGCTCGGTGCAGCGACGGCACCAGAAGATCATCGAGGAGGCGCCGGCGCCCGGGTTGCGGCCCGAGGTGCGCGCGGCAATGGCGCAGGCGGCCGTCACGGCGGCGCGCGCGGTCGGCTACGTGGGCGCGGGCACCGTCGAGTTTCTGCTCGACCCCGCGCAGCATTTCTACTTCATGGAAATGAACACGCGGCTGCAGGTCGAACATCCGGTCACCGAGCTCATCACCGGCCTCGACTTGGTGGAGTGGCAGCTGCGGATTGCGCGGGGCGAGCCGCTGCCGAGAAGCGCGGCGCAGATCACCCAGCGGGGGGCTGCAGTCGAGGCGCGCCTGTACGCGGAGGATCCGGCCCACGACTACTTGCCGAGCGTCGGGCGCATCACGCATTTGCGCTGGCCCTCGGCAGCGCCCGATTTGAGGCTGGACGCCGGTTTCGAGGAGGGCGATGAGGTGACGCCGTTCTACGACCCGATGCTCGGCAAGCTCATTGCCTGGGGCGACACGCGGGCCGCGGCGGCCGGTCGGCTGCGCGCGGCGCTCGCCGAGGTGCAGATCCTGGGCGTGACCACCAACCGCGCACTGCTGATGAGTGTGCTCGCGGATGAGGAGTTTCTGAGCGCGCCGGCTGCGACGAATTTTCTCGAAGCGCGACATGCGCATTTGATCTTTGGCGAGCCCGCCCCCACCGAGGAGGACGCCGTGCTCGCCGCGCTCTGGCACGCGACCCGCGCAGCGGACCCCGGCGCGCTCTGGTCGGATACCACGGGCTGGCGGCTGGCTGCCGCCGCCACGAGCCGCTGGCGCTTCGGCGATGTCACGGTGACGATTGAGCGGACCGGGCCGAGCGCCTACACGGCCATTGCTCCGTCGGGCCGTGCGTACGCGCTGCGCGTCATTGCCCGCAGCGATCCGTCGTTCGAAGTCGAAATTGCGGGGCGTACTTTACGCCTGACCGTGCATGCATTCGGCCAGGACGCGGCGCTGTTTTACGCCGGGCGGCAGGTGCGGCTGCGCGCGTCGCGGACCGAGGACGCATTGCAGGCGATGGCGCTGGCGGATACCGGTTCCCTGGTCACTCCCCTGCCGGGCACGGTGGTGGCGGTGCACGTGAGCCCGGGCGAGCGGGTGGCGCGCGGCGCGCCGCTGTTGACGATCGAAGCGATGAAAATGGAGCACACGCTGACGGCGCCCTACGCGGGCGTCGTCGAGCGTCTTCCGTTCGCCGTGGCGGAGCGCGTCGCGGCCGGCGAGATCCTGGTCGAGCTGTCGCCGCTCGACGCGTGATGCCCGCCTGCTCAGGCCGCCTCGCCGGGCGGAAGCGGCGGCAAGCTGACTTTGAAGCGCGTCTCGTGTCCGAGCAGGCTGGCGATCGCGATCTTCCCGCCGGCTTCGTGGACATAGCGACGTACCAGGGACATGCCGCTGCCGTGCGGCGCCTCGCCGGGAGCATTCGCGAGCGTGGTATAGCCCGATTTGAAGATGAGCTTGATCGCTTCGCGGTCGCGCAGGCGCGCGGCACCTTCGTCGGTGATGACGTTGCGTGCGACGGCGGTCGCGCGGACCTGCTGCGGATCGAGGCCGCAGCCGTCGTCTTCGAACAACAGCTCGAAGCCGCGGTCGGGCAGGGACTTGAATTCGAGCCGCAGAGCTCCCTGCGGCGGCTTGCCGGCCGCAGTGCGCCCGGCCGGCGTCTCGATGCCGTGCATCACGGCGTTGCGAATGAGCTGGATCGCGACGTTCTTGATCGCCGCCTGATATGAAGGCGGCACCAGCTGCAGGCCCTGACAATCGAGATTCACGGTCTTGTTGTGCTCCTGCGCCACGTGGTCGCACAACGCGCGCAAGGTGTTCTCCAGGCTGCCCGCGGGCGCCGAGCGGTGCGCACCGGGCACGGCCTTCACCTCGGATTTTATTGCCGTGAATTTGGGCGCCTGGATGATCTCAGTGCCGTTGTCCGTCATGCTGGGGGCCCGGCCCGGTGCGCCGGGCTCGCGGGCGGGCGCCGCGGAGCTGCTCAGCGATTTGAGCGCAGCGAATTGGCCGTAGAGTTGATCGAGCTTGACTGCGAGAGGCAGAAACTCACTGCCGCTCAGCGTGCTGCGGCTGCGCAAGTCATGCAGTGAATCCTCGAACAGTCGCGCCGCCCCCTCCAGCGCACTCAGCTTGAAGGCGGCCGCGTCGCGCCGGACTCGATCGACCTCGTCGAGCGCTTCCTCGAGCTTGTGGCGAAACGCATCCTCCTCGCGCGCCGGCTTCTTCAAGACCGCGTTGATCGCTTTCATGGAGGCATCGGCTCTTTGCAGGAAGGCGGCGAAGCGCGCGCCGCCCATCTGCAGTACGCTGCGCAGGATCTCGCCCTGAGTTTGCATTTGCGCGCGCAGCTCCTCTAATTCCCGGGCCGTCTGCACACGCAGCGTGATATCGGTGACGCGCACCAGCCACATGCGCTGCTCATGCGGAAAATCGACCGGGTCGAATTCGAAGGAGTAATGCGCGGTGTCGTGCGAACCGTCGGGGTTGGCCAGGCGGACGTCGATGTCCCGTAGCGGATTGGAATCGCGGGCCGGTTCGCGCGACGCGTTGGCGAGCAGCCCGGCGATGTAATTCTTCGCCACCGTCATGATCTTGGTCGTCACCACGGGTGCAAGCAGCTTTTCAAAACTCAGGTTTTCAAAGTCCTGCCGGCGAAACAACGTGGTGAGCGACTGCGATACCTGCGGCTGGATGATGTCCTTCGAATCGAGCAGGAATAAGCCCTGCTCGGTATTTCTGAGAATGGCCTCGGTCAACCGCTTGCTGGCGCCGAGCAATTCCTGTTTTTCGCGCTCGTGTCGCTTGGCGGAGATGAACATGGATGTCAGCGTGCCAAAGCTGAGCGCAAGGGGGCTTGATCAGGGTCACACCCCCGACGGTTTTATGACATATGCTGCACCGAGTCAGGACCGGGGGTGACGGGCGTCACATTTTCTGCGCGCCGCCTAAACGCCTTAGCGTTTTTACCGACCGGCGTGCCTCAGGCCACTGCCGCGACCAGCGGGCCCAGATCCGCCAGCAGCTCATCCGCCGAGGCGTAGCGCTCGGACAGGCGTTTCGCCATGAGGCGGTCGACCAGTGCTTGCTGCAGAGCAACATTTACGGGTAGCCGCGGCACGGGCGCGGTGGCGTGCTGCTCCATGATCTCCATGGCGCTGCGGCCGCTGTAGGGGCGCTGACCGGTCAGCATCTCGTAGAACATCACCCCGAGGCTGTAAAGGTCGGTGCGCGCGTCGACCCGCTGCCCCTGCGACTGTTCGGGGCTGATGTAATAGGGGGAGCCGAGGACTTGACCGGCGCCGGTGTTGCTGCCGTCGTCGAGTGAGCGGCGCGCGAGGCCAAAATCGATGAGCACCGGAGAATTGTCTTCGCGCAGCATGACGTTCGCGGGCTTCAGGTCGCGATGCAGGATGCCGAACACGTGAATGACGCGCAGCGCCTCGGCGATCGAGCGCAGGTAATACAGACTTTCGTCGATGCTCAGAGGGTTGCGCAGCCGGTCGCGCAGATCGCCGCAGGGAATGTACTCCATGACGAGGTATTGCTGGTGTGGCAGTGCACCGAAGTCGTAGATCTCGGCAATGGCGCGATGCGCAATGCTCGAGATGATCTCGTACTCGCGCTGGAAGCGCTCGGCGTCGTCCAATTCACGCGCCGAAGTGCCGCGATTCATGACTTTCAGCACCACATTGCGCCGCAACCGCTCGCTTCTGGCCAGAAATACGGAAGAGAAATTGCTGGTCGCAATCTCCTTGACGATGGTGTAACCGGGGACGCGAACCGCGGGAATGTCGTTCGCAGGGGTGAGCAGCGCGTCCTCCGCCTGAGTCGCCGCCTGCTGCTTGGCACACGCTTCGGTCACCGCCTGGAGCAGAGAGTCCCGGGTGATGCGCGCCAGCGGCAGGTAATCCTTCGCGCCGCACTTCAACGCGCGCACCGCCGACAGCTCGCTGCCGTGCTCCGAGAGCACGATGGAATACAGGTTGGGCTGCGCGCGCAGCAGCTGCATCAGGTGGCTGAGCCCCGTGCTCGCCAGCGCCTCATTCGCGAAATCGATCTGCAGCAAAACGGCGTCCGGCGCACGCTCTTGAACGAACTGCGCCAGCGAGGCAGGGTCCGCCGCAGGCGCGGTGGTCACCTGGGCGCTGGGCCAATGACTGGTCACATGATGAGTCAGCCATTGGAGGCGTTTGGTATCGCTGCCTACCACCAAAAGGCTTGGACCGGTCGAATCAGGCATAGAGCTTAAAGTCGGACAAAGGAGCGTCAGACTAGCCGCTGGGGCACCCGCATTGCCCGTGGGGAATTCACATTTCTGGCGGCCTGGCCGCTTCTCGGCGATTCGAGGGGCCAAAAGTTGAAAAACATGGGATTTGCTGCCCGAAAACCTGGAAAATTGAAACCACGCCCCGACATCGGGGTCAATTCACGGAAGACTTCGGAACTTTCTTCGAGAGGATGGAATTCTATGGGTAGCATCAGAACCTGGGCGCTTGCGGCCGTAGCCGGCATTTTCGTCGTCGTGGTGGCTCACCAGCGCTCGAATGCCGATGTCGGATCGGCGAACGCGCCGGCTCCCGTGACTGCGTCCTCGCCGGCGGCAGCACTGCCAGCACCGGCAGGCCGGGTGACCGGATTACCCGATTTCTCCGGCTTGGTCGCCGAGAACGGCCCGGCCGTGGTCAATATCGGCGTGGTCGAAAAGCCGCAGAAATTTCCCAACATGAGCGACGGCGATGACGATCCACTGTCGCAGTTCTTCCATCGGCAGATGCCGAATCCCGAGCACATGCCGCCGAGCCACGGCATCGGTTCGGGCTTCATCATCAGCTCAGACGGCTACGTGCTCACCAACGCCCATGTGGTGGCGGACGCCTCCGAGGTCACGGTCAAGCTCACCGACCGGCGGGAGTTCGCGGCCAAGGTGATCGGCGCCGACAAGCGCAGCGACGTGGCGCTGATCAAGATACCCGCCACCGGACTGCCCACGGTGACCTTCGGCGACCCTTCGCGAATCAGGGCCGGCCAATGGGCCATCGCGATCGGTTCGCCGTTTGGCTTCGAGAACAGCGTGACGGCCGGTGTGATCAGCGCCGTCGGTCGGCCGCTGCCCGATGACAGCGGCTCATCGTTCGTCACCTTCATTCAAACCGATGCGGCGGTGAATCCCGGCAACTCCGGCGGCCCGCTGTTCAATCTCGACGGCCAGGTCGTCGGCATCAATGCGCAGATCTTCAGCCGCACCGGCGGCTACATGGGCATGTCGTTCGCGATTCCCATCGATATCGCATTGAACGTCAAGGATCAGCTGTTGAAGTACGGCAAGGTGAATCGCAGCCGCATCGGTGTGTCGGTGCAGGATATCGGACAGCAGCTCGCCCAGACGTTCGGTCTGGCCACGCCGCACGGCGCGTTGATCAGCGCGGTCGAGCCGCAGAGCCCCAGTGAGCACGCGGGTCTGAAACCGGGCGACGTCATCACCACCGTCAACGGCCGCACGATCGATCACTCCTACGATTTGCCCTCGGTGATCTCGCAGCTTCCTCCCGGCAGCGAGGCGCACCTGGGCGTATGGCATGACCGCAAGGCGACCGAGGTGACGGTCAAGACGGTCCTGCTCGAGGACGCACCCGCGCAGGCGGCGCGCACCGGCGCCGACGACGGCGGCCGGCTGGGTCTTGCGGTGAGGCCGCTCGATCCCAGCGAACAGCAGGAGCTGCACACGCGCGGCCGCCTGGTCGTGGAGGACGTCACGGGGCCGGCGCTGGCGGCGGGCTTGCAGGCCGGTGATGTCGTGCTCGGCGTCAACGGCTCGGGCGTCTCCACGGTTGCCGAGCTCAAGCGGGAAATCGCCCGCGCAGGCCGCACCGTGGCGCTGCTGATCCAGCGCGAGGATGCGCAGATCTACATACCGGTCGATCTCGGATGACAGCGGCCGCCGGCTCTTCGCCGGCGCCGTTTTTGCCGACGTCGCGCGCCGAAATGACGGCGCTCGGCTGGCAGCAGTGCGACGTCATCGTCGTCACCGGCGATGCCTACGTGGACCATCCGAGCTTCGGTATGGCCATCATCGGCCGCGCCTTGGAGGCGGAAGGATTCAAGGTCGGCATCATCGCCCAGCCGGATTGGCGCAGCACCCGCGATTTCGCCGCACTCGGCGCGCCGCGCCTGTTCTTCGGCGTCACCGCCGGCAACATGGACTCGATGGTGAATCGCTACACCTCCGATCGGCGCGTGCGCAGCGATGATGCGTACACGCCCGGCGGCGTGGGCGGCAAGCGGCCGGATCGCTGTGTCATCGTCTACTCGCAGCGGGTTCGCGAGGCTTACAAGGGCGTACCGATCGTGATCGGCGGCATCGAGGCGAGCCTGCGCCGCATCGCGCATTTCGATTATTGGTCGGAGCAGGTGCGCCGCTCGGTGCTGGTGGACTCCAAAGCGGACCTGCTGGTCTACGGCAATGCGGAGCGGCAAATCGGCGCGATCGCGCGCCGGCTGCATGCCGGGGAGGCGATCTCGAACATCACGGATCTGCGCGGCACCGCCTATTTGCGCCGCGCCGTACCGCCCGATTGGGTCGAGATCGATTCGAGCGAGCTGGACACCCCCGGCCCCATCGCACCGCCGCCGGATCCGTATGCCGGCGAGGATGAGCGGCGGGCGGCGCTCGCCGCGGCGGCGCGCGGCGCAGCCGCGCCGGACGCGCACAAGATAGTCAAGTTTTACCGTCATGTGCCGAACGCGCAGCGCGCGCGCAGCGTCATCCGTCTGCCCTCCTTCGAGCAGGTGAGCGAGGATGCGGTGCTGTACGCGCACGCGTCGCGTATTTTGCATCTGGAGTCGAATCCCGGCAATGCGCGCGCGCTCGTGCAGCGCCACGGCAGCCTGGAGGTGTGGCTGAACCCGCCGCCGCTTCCCTTGAGCACGGCGGAGATGGACGCGATCTACGAACTGCCCTATGCGCGCCGCCCGCACCCGACATACGCGGGTGCGAGGATTCCGGCATACCACATGATTCGGTTCTCGGTGGCGATCCAGCGCGGCTGTTTCGGCGGCTGCACTTTCTGTTCGATCACCGAGCACGAGGGTCGCATCATCCAGAGCCGCTCGGAGGATTCGGTGATTCGCGAGATCGAAACCATACGCGACACCGTGCCCGGCTTCACCGGGGTCGTTTCGGACCTGGGCGGTCCGACGGCGAACATGTACCGCCTGCATTGCAAAAGTGCGGCCGTCGAATCCGCCTGCCGCCGGCCCTCCTGCGTCTTCCCCGGCATATGCCCCAATTTGAATACCGATCATGCGCCGCTCATCCGGTTGTATCGGCGCGCACGCAGCCTCAAGGGAGTCAAAAAGGTGCTGATCGCCTCCGGCGTGCGCTACGACCTGGCGGTCGAATCGCCCGAATACGTGCAGGAATTGGCGACGCACCACACCGGCGGCTACCTGAAGATCGCACCCGAAGCGATCAGCGAGGGGCCCTTGTCGAAGATGATGAAGCCGGGCGTCGGTGCATATTATCGATTCAAGGAGCTGTTCGACCGGTATTCGCGGGCGGCGGGCAAGGAGCAATATCTCATTCCCTATTTCATCGCCGCGCACCCGGGAACGCGCGATGCGGACATGCTGGAACTCGCGCTATGGCTGAAGAAGAACGGCTTTCGCGCCGATCAGGTGCAGGCATTCCTGCCTTCGCCCATGGCGACCGCCACCGCCATGTACCACTCGGGCAAGAATCCGCTCAAGCGCATCACCCGCGACAGCGAAGAAGTCCTCATCCCGAAGGGCATCAAGGTGCGCCGCCTGCACAAGGCGTTTCTGCGCTACCACGACCCGGACAACTGGCCGATATTGCGCGAGGCGCTGAAACGGATGGGGCGCGCCGATCTGATCGGCAACGGTAGGCATCACCTCATCCCCGCCTACCAGCCGTTGAGCACGAAGGGCCGCGCGTCCGCAGCCGCGTCCGCGCCCTTTCGCACGCAGCACACGGGATTGCCCAAATCCGGCACCGGAGGCAGGCCCGCACGCAGGAAAACAGCGCACCCGGCGAATCGGCCCGGCCGGGCGTGATTTTTTTGCTTGCTAGGTTCCCTGGGGTGCGATTAAAGTTCCGGGCTGTCTAGCGGTTTCCAGCCGCAATTCATCAACTTAAGACACATTTGGGGCGGCGCATTACGCCTGGGCCGTGGCTGGGCGCGCGTGAAACATGGATAAATGGATCGTACATAAATTTGGTGGTTCGAGCGTCGCAGATGCGGAGTGCTTCCGGCGCGTCGCCGACATCATCGAGGCCTCGCCGCACCCGCGCGAGGCGGTGGTGCTGTCCGCCTGCCGCGGCGTCACCGACGCCCTGCTCGATTTGGTGGCGCTGGCGGAGCGGCCGGAAGGGTACATACCGTCGGCAATCGAGCAGCTGAAGCGGCGGCACGAGAAGCTTGCCGCGGAACTGCTGTCGCGTCCGGCGTACGAGACCTATTGCGCCCACCTGAACAGCGATTGCCGCGATATTGCCGGCGTGCTGCAAACGGTGCGCCTCATCCGCGCGGCAACCTATTCCATGCGCGACGTAATCGCCGGCTACGGCGAGATATGGTCGACGCGGCTGTTCACGCCCTTCCTGCGCGAGCGCGGCCGCATTCAGGGCGAGGTGCAGTGGGTGGACGCGCGCCAAGTCGTGATCGTCGAGTGGGGACCGCTCGGCCCGGCGGTGCAATGGGCGACGAGCGAGGAGCGTCTGCGCCAGCTGGTGCGGGGGAATTTTCAGGGACGGCTCATCGTGACCGGCTTCGTGGCGAGCACCACGACCGGAATGCAAACCACCCTCGGACGCAACGGCAGCGATTTTTCCGGGTCGATCTTCGGTGCCTTGCTCGATGCATCGGAGATCATCATCTGGACCGACGTGGACGGCGTGCTGTCGGCGGATCCGCGGCTGGTTCCCAACGCCCAGGTGATCGATCAGCTGTCCTATAACGAGGCCATGGAGCTCGCCTACTTCGGCGCCAAGGTGATCCATCCGCAGACCATGGAGCCGGCGGTCGCGCGCGACATTCCGATCTTCATCCGCAATACGTTTGCACCGCACAAGCGCGGCACGCTGATATGCGCGCATCCGATCTCTTCATTGAAGGTCAAGGGAATTACCACGATCGACCCGGTGGCGCTGGTAAATCTCGAGGGCGCGGGCATGATCGGCGTGCCGGGCACCGCCCACCGCTTGTTCGGCGCGCTGCGTGATGCAGGCATTTCGGTGATACTGATTTCTCAGGGCAGCTCCGAACACTCGATCTGCTTTGCCATCCCTGCGGCACAAGCCGGCCGCGCCGAGGATGCGGTGCGCCGCTCCTTCGATGCGGAGCTGCGAGACGGGCAGATTCAGCGCGTCGACGTGACCTTGGATCTGAGCATTCTGGCCGTCGTCGGCGACGGCATGGCCGGGGCGCACGGCGTCGCCGCCAAGGTCTTCAACTCACTGGGGGATGCCGCGATCAGCGTGCGCGCGATCGCGCAGGGCGCATCGGAGCGCAACATCTCGCTGGTCGTGGACGGCAAATTCGCCGCCAAGGCGCTGCGCGCCGTGCATGCGGCGTTCTATCTGTCGCCCAACACGCTGTCGATCGGCCTGATTGGACCAGGCACCGTCGGCCGCGTCCTGTTGGCGCAGATCGCCACTCAAATCGAGCGCCTGCGGGCGTTGAACCTGGATCTGCGTGTGCGCGGCATCGCCACATCGACGCGCATGCTGCTGGAGGAGGGCGCGATCGACCTCGAGCACTGGCCGCAGCGGCTGGCGGAGGCCGGGGAACCGCGCGACCTGGAGAAATTCGCGGCACATTGCCAGGCTGATTACATTCCGCACACGGTGCTCATCGATTGCACGGCGAGCGCGGAGGTGGCCGGCAATTACCGCGGCTGGCTCGCGCGCGGCATCCATGTCGTGACCCCCAACAAGAAGGCCAACAGCGGCGCGCTGCCCGACTATCGCGCGCTCAAGGAGGCGGCGCGCGCCGCCGGGACCCACTACCTGTACGAGGCGACGGTCGGCGCCGGACTGCCGGTGATTCACACGCTGCGGGACTTGCGCGAAACGGGCGATGACATCACGCGCATCGAGGGCATTTTTTCGGGCACGCTGGCCTATCTGTTCAACGTGTTCGACGGCAGCGAGCCGTTCTCATCGATCGTGCGCACGGCGAAGCTCAAGGGCTATACGGAACCGGATCCGCGCGACGACTTGTCGGGAATGGACGTCGCCCGCAAACTGATCATATTGGGCCGCGAGATGGGGCTCACCCTGGAAATGGCCGACGTCGAGGTCACTGGGCTCGTGCCTCAGGCCCTCAACGAGTGCAGCGTCGATGAGTTCATGCGTCGCCTGCCGGAGTTCGACGCGGACATGGCGGCGGTGCTCGCGGAAGCCAAACGGCAGGGTCAGGTGCTGCGCTACGTCGGGCGCATCGATGCGGACGGCCGCGCGACCGTCGGCATGACCCGCTTGGATGCCAAGCACGCATTCGCGAACATTGCGCTCACCGACAATGTGGTGCGTTTCGCGACCCGCCGCTATTGTGACAATCCGCTGATCGTGCAGGGTCCGGGAGCCGGCCCGGAGGTCACGGCCGGCGGCGTTTTCTCCGATTTGCTGCGCTTGTCGGCGTATCTCGGCGCGCATCTTTAGCGCACCAACCAGGGGACTTGTCGTGCCAACCGACGTTACCGCTTTCGCGCCAGCCACCGTTGCCAACGTCGGCATCGGCTTCGACATTCTGGGCCACACGGTAGATGCGGTGGGCGATCGGGTGCGCCTGCGAAGGACCGATGCGCCCGGGGTGCGGATTCGCTCCATCAGCGGCATCGACGAGGAGATCTCGGTCGAGCCGCAGAACAACACCGCCGGCCGCGCGATTCAGGCGATGCATGCGGCCCTCGGACTCGACTACGGCTACGAAATGGACATCGAGAAGGGCATCCCGCTGGCGTCCGGTATGGGCGGGTCGGCGGCATCGGCCGTGGCGGCCGTGGTGGCCGCGAACGCACTGCTCGAGGAGCCCGTCCCGCGCCTGCAGCTGCTCAAATTCGCCATGGAGGGGGAGATCGTCGCCAGCGGGTCGGCGCACCTGGACAATATTGCGCCGTGCCTGTTCGGAGGCCTGGTGTTGACGGTGGGCATCGATCACCCGCGCGTGAAGCAGATCCCCGTTCCTGCATCGGTGCGCTGCGTGCTCGTGCATCCGCACATGCGTCTCGCGACGCGCGCGGCGCGCGCCATGCTCAAGACCGATGTCACGCGCTCGGATTTCGTGTGGCAGACGGCCAACCTGGCGGGCTTCATCAGCGGCTGCTACTCGAACGATCTCGACATGATTCGCGACTCCTTCAACGACGTGATCATCGAGCCGCAGCGCCAGTCGTTGATTCCAGGCTTCAAGGACGTGCAGCACGGCGCCATGCGGGCCGGCGCGCTGGGGTGCTCGATCTCCGGCGCCGGACCCGCCATTTTCGCCTGGGTCGAAATACAGCACGCCGAGGCGGTGCGCGATGCGATGGCCGCCGCATTCACGCGCCACGGACTGCGCTCGGATTGCTGGATATCTTCGCTCGACAATCAGGGCGCAAGAGTGGTGAAGACCTCGTGTCGGAGCTGAGATACGCAAGCACGCGGGACCGCGCGCCGCTCGTCACGCTGAGCGAGGCGATCGAGCAGGGGCTGGCGCCGGATGGCGGATTGTACGTGCCCACCTTCCTGCCGCGCATCGACCGTCGAAGCGTTCGCCGGCATCACGCGCCTGCCCGAAATCGCGCGCAGCGCGCTCGATGGCTTCTTCGCCGGCGACCGCCTGCAGCCCCTGCTCGGCGAGATTGCCGAGGCCGCATTCGATTTCGCGGCGCCCACCACACCAGTCCCTCGATGCCCGGATCCGCTGTTCGTGCTCGAGCTGTTTCACGGACCCACCGCGGCGTTCAAGGACTTCGGTGCCCGCTTCCTGGCCGAGACGCTGCAGCGCCTGCAGACCGGGTCCGAGCCCCCATTGACCATATTGGTGGCCACTTCCGGCGACACCGGTGGCGCGGTGGCATCGGCATTTCACCTGCGCCCTTGGGTGCGAGTCGTCATTTTATACCCGCGAGGGCTGGTGAGCGCGCGGCAGGAGCAGCAGCTCACCTGCTGGGGCGACAACGTGATATCGCTGCGCATCGGCGGCACGTTCGACGACTGCCAACGCCTGGTCAAGGAGGCGTTCGTCGATTTCTCCTTGCGCCGCAAACATCGCTTCAGCTCCGCCAACAGCATCAACATCGGCCGTCTGCTGCCGCAGATGGTGTACTACATCGCCTCGAGTCTCGAGGTCGAGCGGCGCACCGGCGCGCAAGCTTCCTACATCATTCCGGCCGGCAATCTCGGCAATGCGTTCGCTGCGCTCTGGGCCAGGGCACTGGGGTTTCCCATCGCTCGGCTCATCCTCGCGCACAACGCCAATCGCACGGTGCCGGATTTTTTCGAGACCGGCGAGTGGCGCCCGCGCCCGAGCATCCCCACGCTCGCTTCCGCCATGGACGTCGGCAACCCGAGCAACATGGAGCGCATACGCGCGCTGTATCCGACATTCGCCTCGATCAGCGAACAGCTGAGCGCGGACAGCGTCGATGACGCTACAATCCGGCGACGGATCGGAGAGGACTTCATGCAATTTGGACGCGAATGGTGTCCGCACACTGCGACCGCGGCCGAGATCTACCGCCGGTTGAGCGAGCGCGAACGGCGCGATCGCCCCTGGGTATTGGTCGCGACCGCGCATCCGGCCAAGTTCAACGATGTGGTGGAACCGATCATCGGCAAGGCGGTCGAGGTGCCCGAGGCCCTGAATCGGCTGCTGCGCCTGCCGCAGCATTATGTGGACTTGCCGCCGACGCTGCAGGCCGTGGCCGCCGCTCTCGAATGAACGATATTCGTATCGAGCCGCAGTGGATTGCGACCGGGGCGGCGCTGCTGCTGTTCGGCGCCGGCGGCTTCGTGGGCTACGGCGCCTTCAGGCGCCGTTCACGGCGCAAGGCGCTGCTCTCGAGGCTCGATCGCATCGCCTACGAGGCGGCGCACCAGGTCCTGGTTCCCGATGGAATGGGCGGCTTCATTCACGTCGATCATTTGCTGCTGACGCCGCGCGGCCTACTGGTGCTCGATACGCGGCGCGTGCCGGGGCTGATTTTCGGGGGCGACCAGATGAGCGATTGGACCGTCATGGGCCGCGGCCGCCGCTACACCTTCGACAACCCGCAGCCGGCGCTCTACGACCGGATTGCCGCGGTCAAGGCGCTGGTCGGGGATTTCCCGGTCGAGGGGCGGTTGCTGTTTTCCAATCTGGGCAAGTTCACCAAGGGCATGCCGAAATACGTGATGATGCTGGACGGCATCGAGGTCGAGTTTCCGGTGGTGGACCGCGGCGTCCAGGGATCCGCCGCGCTCGAGTCATACGCCGACGTCTGGAGCCGGCTGGTTGCGCAGCTCAAGCCGAGTCCGCACCTTTTCACGAATCTGTAGGAGCCTGGGACGCCTCCAGTCCGAAGAAGCGGGCCGCATTCTGCGTGGTCGCGGCGGCCAGCGCCTCGAACGATTCGCCTCTGAGGCGGGCGACGGTGCGGGCGATGTGGGGCAGGTAGGCGGGCTCGTTGCGGCGCGACTTCGGGCGCGGCGCGAGATCGCGGGGCAGCAGGTAGGGCGCATCGCTCTCGATCATGAGCCGTGCGGATGGAATGCGCGGCACGGCCTCGCGCAAGTCGAGGCCGCGGCGCTCATCGCAGATCCATCCGGTGATTCCGACGGACAAGCCCAACGCCAGGTATTCCTCCAGTTCGTGCACCCCGCCGGTGAAGCAGTGCGCGACGCCGCCGACGAGGGCGGGGCGATACTCCGCGAGTATGGCGGCGAAGTCCGCATGTGCGTCGCGCTGGTGCAGGAATACGGGTTTGGCGACGGCGGCCGCAATCTCAAGCTGGGCGGTGAAGGCGGCGCGCTGCGCTTCGCGCGGAGAAAAATCGCGGCAATAATCCAACCCGCATTCCCCCACCGCGACGATGCGGGGCGCGCTCAGGAGCTCCAGCAACTCCTCGCGGCCCCGCGCATCGAGGACCGCCGCGTGGTGCGGATGAACGCCTGCGGTGCTCCAGAGCTCGGTCGGGTGGGCCGCGGCGAGCGCCGCCGCGGCGCGCGAGCCCGCCAGATCCGCCCCGGTCACCACCTGGCGCGTCACGCCGGCCGCGCGCGCGCGGGCGATGACGTGGGATAAGTCGCCGGCGAAGCTGTCGTGCGTCAGGTTCGAGCCGATGTCGATCAATTCAGCGCTCAAGAGCCGCCGCCTCGTTGTATCATCTTGATGGTCATGTACAGAGTCGCAATTGCGGTGCTCCTGGCGCTCTCGTTCGCCGCCTCGTCGAGCCATGCTCAGGAGGGCGGGGACCTGCAGGCGCAAATTCTCTACGCGTTCCAAGCCGAAGATACCAACCAACTGGCCGATTTGGTGCAATCATTGAGCACACAGGTCAAGTCGGGCGGCGCGGACGCGGCGCTGCGCTACCACTTGGCGCACGCCGAGTACCGATTTGGACTGCTCTTGGGAGAGCGCCGCGCGCGCGACGCGGAGGCGGCGCTGTCGGATTGCATCGACCAGCTCAAGCAGGTGCTCGAGCAAGATGCCAAGTCGGTGGAGGCGCTGGCTCTGCAAGCCGCCTGCGATGCGAATCTCGCCCGATACAAGCGCCTGGAGGCGAGAGGCCTGAGCATGCGGGCGGACGAGCGGCTGAGGGAAGCGTACGCGCTCGCACCGCGCAATCCGCGCGTGGTGTACCTGATCGCCATGCAGGGGCTCGCCCGCTCCAAACCGGGCTCTGAGGAGAATCAGCGCGCGTTCGCACAGCTGCAACTCGCCGCGCAGCTGTTCGATCAATCCTCCGCCACGCGCGTCGACGTGCCGGGCTGGGGGCACGCGGAGGCCTATCTGGCGCTCGGGATGCAGCTGCAGGCGCGAGGCGATCTGCTGGGCGCCCGCAACTGGATCGAGAAATCCTTGATCGTCGCTCCCGATTACAAGGCGGCGCAGAAGCAACTGGCAATCTTGGTGCGGCATTAATCCTGGTATCATCCGCTGCGATGAAGCTACAAGGCACGCAGTTATCGCTGTTCGAGGCGCGTAGCTCAAGCGATCCCTTCGCGGTCAGGGTGAGCCCGCGCGCGCGGCGGCTGACCGCCCGCGTTCACGTCGGCGGACGGGTGGAGATCGTGGTCCCGGTCGGCGTCAACGCGCGCGCGGTGCGTGATTTCGTGCAGCGCTTCACGCCGTGGATCGACCGCAAAGTGGCGGCCATGCAGTGCCACGCCGAGCAGGCCGCGCCGGTGCCCCGGAGCATCGAGTTTGCATTCACCGGCGAGCGCTTCGAGGTGCATTGGCAGGAAGCGTCGAAGCGCGCCGTCGCGCACCATGGAGATATCCTTCTGGTTCATGCGCCGGATCACCATCAGGCGCAGCTGCTGCTGCGGGGCTGGCTCAAGCGTGCTGCGCATGAGCGCCTGGCGCCGGCGCTGATGCGTTCGGCGGAGGAACTGAATTATTCCGTGCAGCGGGTCGTCATCCGCTGCCAGCGCACGCGCTGGGGCAGCTGCTCGACGCGAGGCACGGTGAGCCTGAACTGCTCGCTGGTGTTTCTGCGGCGCGAAGTGGTTCGATACCTGTTCATGCACGAGCTGGCTCATACCCGGCACATGAATCATTCGCCCCGCTTCTGGCGGCTCGTGGAGACGCTCGAACCGAACTACCGGCGGCTGGACCGCGAACTGCTCGCGGGCTGGCGCACGGTCCCCCTTTGGGTCTTCAAGACATGAGCGAGCTCAACCCGGCGGCCAAGCCGTTCGTCGATTTGAGCGACGAGCAGGTGTTCTGGGATCTGGGCGGTTCGTTGAGCTATGGGCAATATCTCAATCTCGACAAGCTGCTCGCTGCGCAGCATCCGCTGTCCTATCAACACGACGAGATGCTGTTCATCGTCATTCATCAAGTCTCGGAACTTTGGATGAAGCTGTGCCTGCATGAATTGACCGCCACCGCCGATTGCGTGCGGCGCGACGATTTGGGACCCACTTTCAAGATGCTGACGCGCGTGTCGACGATTCAACACCAGCTGCTGCAGGCCTGGGACGTGCTGGCGACCGTCACGCCCTATGATTATTCGGCGTTCCGCAATTCGCTGGGCCGCTCCTCGGGATTCCAGTCGGCGCAGTACCGCATGCTCGAGTTTCTGATCGGCAACAAGAACGCGGACACCATCGAAGTATTCCGCTCCGACCCGCCGACCTACGAACTGCTGGAGCGCGCGTTGCGCAGCCCGAGCCTGTACGATGAGGTATTGCGGCTGCTGAGCCGGCGCGGGCTGGACGTGCCGCCGGAGGCGATCGACCGGGATTTCAGCCAGCCCTACCAGGCGAGCAAGCAGGTGGCGGCGGCGTGGCTCAGCGTGTACCACAATTCGGTCAAGGACTGGGATTTGTACGAGCTGGCGGAGCGCCTGGTCGACCTCGATTATAAATTCCAATTGTGGCGATTCGCCCACGTGAAGACGGTAGAGCGCATCATCGGCTACAAACGCGGCACGGGCGGCACCAGCGGGGTGGCGTATCTGACGAAGGCGCTCGAGCTCAAATTTTTTCCGGAACTGTGGACCATCCGAACGTCCATGTAGGCAGATGTGACGAACATTCAAGATCGATTACAGAACGTCAACGTCGCTTCGAGCGAGCTGCTCGCGACCCCCGAAGAGGTCAAGGAGCGCCTGCCGCTGACGGCGCGCGCCGCCGAAACGGTGTTCCGGTCGCGCGAGATTCTGCGCTCGATCCTGGAGCGCCGCGATCCGCGGCTGTTCGTGGTGGTCGGGCCGTGCTCGATCCACGACGTGGTGGCCGCGCGCGAATACGCCGATCGCCTCAAAGGGCTCGCCGATCAGGTCGCCTCGACCATGCTGCTCGTCATGCGGGTGTATTTCGAAAAGCCGCGCACCACCATCGGCTGGAAGGGATTGATCAACGATCCCGATCTGGACGATTCGTTTCACATCGAAAAAGGCATTCTGCTCGCGCGCGAGCTGCTGCTGTATGTGGCGGAGTCCGGGTTGCCCGCCGGCACCGAGGCGCTCGATCCGATCATGCCCCAGTATCTGTCCGAGCTCATCACCTGGACGGCCATCGGCGCGCGCACTACCGAATCGCAGACGCACCGGGAGATGGCCAGCGGCTTGTCGACGCCCGTCGGCTTCAAGAACGGCACCGACGGCGCGCTGGCGACATCGATCAATGCGCTGCAATCGGTGAGGCATCCGCACCATTTCCTCGGCATCACGCAGCAAGGGCAATCGGCGGTGTTCCGCACCCGCGGCAATCCGCACGCGCACATCGTGCTGCGCGGCGGCGGCGGACGCGTCAATTACGACGCCGTGAGCATCGCACTGGCGGAACGCCAGCTGCTCGCGGCGGGCCTGCCCGCGACCATCGTCGTCGACTGCAGCCACGGCAATTCAAACAAGGACCCGAGCGTTCAGCCGCTGGTGGCTGAGAACTGCATCACGCAGATCCTCGACGGCAATCGCTCCATCGTGGGACTGATGCTCGAAAGCCATCTAAAGGCCGGCAATCAGCCCATCCCGAAGGACCTCAGCACTCTGGAATACGGCGTATCGATCACCGACCCCTGCATCGATTGGCAGAGCACGGAGGCGCTGCTGCTCAAGCTTCACCAGTCCCTGCAAAACGTGCGACGCTGAGGCGCACCGGGGCCCTGCGCTGCTTCCACAGCCGGTAGCCGAGCAGCAGCGCGAGACCGCACACATAGAGCAGCGGCATGCGGATGTCCTTTTTGACGCCCCACCAGTAGTGCCACACGCCGAGCGCGGCGATCAGGTAGATGAGTCGATGCAGCCGCGTCCAGCGCCGGCCCAGTCGGCGCTGCGCCCTGGCGGTGGAGGTCGCCGCCAGCGGAACGAGCAGCAGCAAGCCCAGCATTCCGATCGTGATGTAGGGGCGCTTGACGATCTCGTGCCACAGCATGCCGAGCTTGCCCGCCTGATCCAGCAGAACAAAAACGCATAAGTGCAGCAGCGCGTAGAAGAACGCGAACAGCCCGAACATGCGCCGGAAGCGCAGCCATGTGCCCCAGTGCGTGGCGTCGCGCAGCGGCGTCATGCACAGGGTGATGAACAGGAAATTCAAGGTCCACTTTCCGCACGTGTGCAGCATGACCGCGACCGGATCCGCGCCCAGTGAGACTCCGCCGACTCCGAAGCCGCCGGCGGTCAGACGCAGCGCCGGCAGCAAACACGCGGCGAACACCAGCGGCTTGAGAATCCGGCGAACCGCCCCGGTCAAAAGTATCTCCGCAGGTCCATTCCGCTGTACAGGCTCGCGACTTCGGTCGCATAGCCGTTGAACGGCAGAGTCGGGCGCCGCGAGTTGAACAGGCTCCCGCCGATGTGCCGCTCGCTCGCCTGGCTCCAGCGCGGATGGTCGACCGCCGGATTGACGTTGGCGAAGAATCCGTATTCGTTCGGCGCCGCGATGGCCCACGTGGTGCGCGGCATGCGGTCGGTGAAGCGGATGTCCACGATGGCCTTGATTCCCTTGAAGCCGTATTTCCACGGCACGATCAGTCGCAGCGGAGCGCCGTTCTGATTGGGCAGTATTTTACCGTAAAGGCCGACGGCCATGATCGCGAGCGGATGCATGGCCTCATCCATGCGCAGCCCCTCCACATAGGGCCATTCCAGCACGGAGGACCGTTGACCCCGCATCTGTCGCGGGTCATACAGGGTTTTGAATTCGACGAACTTCGCCTTCGAGGTGGGCTTGAAGCGCTTCAGCAGATCGCCCAGCGGAAAGCCGATCCAAGGCACCACCATCGACCAGGCCTCCACGCAGCGCAGGCGATAGACGCGCTCTTCCAGCGGATGCGGCTTGAGAATGTCCTCGATGCTGAAGGTTCCGGTCAGCTCCGCATCGCCGCCGACGGTGACGTTCCACGGACGGGTGCGCAGGTGCTGCGCATTTTCCGCCGGATCGGACTTGTCGGTGCCGAACTCGTAGTAATTGTTGTACGTGCTGATGTCCTGATAGGAATTGGGCGCCTCAGTGACGCTGAATTCGGCGTTGCGCGTGAACGCGAGCGCGCCCGGCGAAGTTAAGCCGGATGCGGGCGCGGCGGGCTGCGCCTTCGCCTCATCGCAGCGGCCCATCGTCTGCAGGGCCGCGAGGCCGAGTCCCGCGGCGATCACGGCGCGCCGCGAGAAGTACTTCTCCTCGGGTGTGATGTCAGATGGGGCTATGTGGAGCGAAGTCGACCTGACCTTGCGCATTTGCTTGCCTCGTTGGTCCGCCTGTCGAGAAGACCGTGTCAGGCGGCCATTTGTTGCGTGCGCGGCTGCGGTTATTTCCAATCGGCGACGGGAATGCCCGCTTTGGCCGCCTGGCGGCGAGCGGCGGCGCTGCCGTTGACCAGGACGGCACGGTCCGCCCGGCGCATGTGAATGAGATCCGAAGCGCTGTTGCCGTAGGCGACGATGGGCGCGCCTGGGTAATGGCAGCGCAGCGACTCCAGACAGCGCAGCTTTTCCTCGCCGCGCCTGTTGGGGGACTTCAGACCGCCGTCGAGCCGATCGCCCCGCCACTCAAGCTCGGTGCACAGGGTGCGCTCAAAGCCCAACAATCGGCCGATGCGCGGAACGTACAGGTCCGGGCTTGCCGAGAGCAGCACCAGATGATCGCCCGCAACCCGGTGCGCCTGCAGGGCTGTCAGCGCGCCGGCGCGGAACCGGTGACGCGGCCCGAGCGCGAGCACGAACGGCTCCGCCCACGCCTCGATCAGGTCGCGCCGGTCGCCGCCCATCACGGCGCGGATCGCCGTCGATTTCAGCCGCCCGCGATCGTGATCGCGGACCAGGTAGCCGATCAGCGCCGGAGCCAGGCGCCACAGCCGCAGCAGGCGCAGCGGATGGCGCAGCGCGTAGCCGGCCAGGAACGGCAGCAGCGTATCGCGCCAGGTCAGGGTGCCGTCCAGATCGAACAGCGCCACCGACGGCGTGGATCCGGGCGCGCAACTAGCGGTCATGCAACTAATATACAATGAGCAGGATGCATCAAAACGTGACCGTGCGAAGAGTGCGCGCTGTCTGGCCGGGATTGGCCTGCGCACTGGCCCTTGCCGCTCCGCTCGCCCGCGCTCAGTTCGCGGCGGGCAATGCCCCGGCCGTGCCGCCGCTTGCATCCGCGCCGGCTCAGGTGCCGGGGTACACCTTTGTCAAGTCGCTGGGCGGCATAGACGAGTATCGCCTCGACTGGAACGCGCTCACGGTGCTGCTGGCCGCCGACCATTCGGCGCCGGTGGTGACGTTTCAGGTGACCTATCGGGTGGGCTCTTTCAACGAGGTGACCGGCACCACCGGAGCGACCCACTTGCTCGAACATCTGATGTTCAAGGGCACCGAGAACTATAACGATCCGAAGGGCAACAGCATCAAGCAATATCTGGAGCGCGTCGGCGGGCAGTTCAACGCAAGCACGTCGGTCGACCGCACCAACTACTTCGCCACCATCGGCCGCGACAGCCTGGAGGGCTATATCGCGATCGAATCCGACCGCATGCGCCGTTTATGGCTGCACGAGGCCGACCTGCGAGCCGAGATGACGGTGGTGCGTAATGAATACGAGCGCGGCAAGAACGATCCCAATACCGTGCTGATGGAGGAAGTCACCGCGGCCGCCTATGTGGCGCTTCCCTACCACCATCCGACGATCGGTTGGAAAAGCGACATCGAGCACGTGCCGATCGCCAAATTGCACGAATTTTACGATACGTTTTACTGGCCGAACAATGCCACCGTCACGGTGGTCGGCGACTTCGACGCGGCCGCCGTGCTCGGCATGATCAAGAAGTACTACGGTGTGTATGCGCGCTCCCCGCAGCCGATCCCGACCGTCTACACGCAGGAGCCGGAGCAGACCGGTGCGCGCCGCGTGATCATCAAACGCCCCGGCGAATTGGGTAGCGTGGTGATCGCGCACAAAGTGCCGGACGGGCGCAATGCGGATCAGCCGGCGCTCGAAATGCTCGATGCCATTCTGAGCTCCGGGAAGAACGCGCGGCTGTATCGGGCGCTCGTCGATCAGGGGCTCGCGCTGAGCGCGGACGCGGGAACCGACCTGCACCGCGATCTCTCCCTGCACACGGTGTACGCGACATTGGCGCCGGGCGCCACTCATGAACAGGTGGAACAGGCGCTGCTGGCGCAAATCGAGAAGATCAAGATCGACGGAGTGACGGAAGCCGAAGTCGCGCGAGTCAAGCAGCAATTCCTTGCCGCCGACGCCTACAAGCGGGATGGCACCGCCGCGGTCGCCGGCGAGGTCAACGAATGGATCGCGGTGGGCGACTGGACCTTGTACGTGACGTTTCCGCAGAAGATCGAGCAGGTGACGCCGGCCGACGTGCAGCGCGTTGCTCGGCAGTACCTGCGCGAAGATCAGAGCACGACGGGGTGGTTCGTGCCCACGCCGCCCGCAGGGGAGAAGGGACAGGCAGGGGAGAAAGGATCGTGAAGAGTCGCCGCGGCTTGAGTCTCGCGGTGTCGGCGGCATGCCTGCTGGCGAGCTTGAGCGCCCGGGCCAACATGGCCGAAAACAGCCACCGTTCGCAAACCGCGGGTGTCGATCTCATCACTTATCCAACCCACGTCAAACAGGTGGTCGTCATCCTGGGCTCGCTGCCGGCGGGCGATGCGATGGCCGGATCCGTCAACATCGCCGTTCCCACGCTCACCGGCATGATGCTCGACCGCGGCACCAAGAGCCTCGACAAGTTCGCCATCGCCGAACAGCTCGACAACGTGGGGGCGCAGATCTCCTTCGGGGTCGGCACGCAAAGCGTGGAGATCCGCGCCAAGTGCCTGCGCAAGAATTTGCCGCTGGTGCTCGGCTTGATCGCGGCGGAACTGCGCACTCCGGCCCTGCAGGCGGCCGAGTTCGCCAAGGCGAAGCAGCAGTTCATCGGCTCATTACAGGAATCACTGCAAAACACCGCAGGGCGCGCCCAAGAGGCATTTGCCCGGGCGATATATCCCGAAGGCTTCCCCAACCGCCCGCACGCGATTGCCGAATACTTGGCGGCCGCCAAAGCGGCGACCCTGGACGACGTGAGGGCGTTTCACGCCAAGTATTACGGCCCGGCGCATCTCACGCTGGTCCTGGTCGGCGATGTCTCCCCGGCCGAGACGGAAGCCGAAGTCGCCAAGGATTTCGCGGGCTGGGCCGGCGGCCAGGATTACCTGCATCCTGCCGCGCCCGCGGTGTCCACCGGGCCGCAGGAGATTACGGTTCCGCTCAACGATAAACCGAGCGTGTCGGTGATGCTCGGGCAGGCGACCGGTCTGCGCTACCGCGACCCGGGTTCCCTGCCGCTGCGGGTGGGTACGGCGATTCTTGGCCGGGGCTTCACCGGCCGCCTGATGGGCACGGTGCGCGACAAGGAGGGCCTCACCTACAACATCGGGGCGGGGATGGCCGATGACAGCTTCGCGGACGGCGATTGGGCGATATCGGCGAGCTTCGCCCCGTCGCTGCTCGGCAAGGGTCTCGCATCGACGCGCCGGGTGCTCGACGCTTGGTGGCAGGAGGGCGTCACGGAGGCCGAACTGAGCGCGCGCAAGCAGGGGCTCGTCGGCAGCTACTTCGTGGGGCTGTCGACTACGGGCGGCCTCGCGGGCACCATCCTCAACTCCGTGCAGCGCGGCTACGACATGAGCTGGCTGGACGGCTACCCCGAAGCGATCAAGGCGTTGACGCGCGCTGAGGTCAATCAAGCCATACGCGCGCACCTCAACCCGAGCACCATGGTGCTGGTCGAGGCCGGCAGCGTCGCAGCGCCCGTCTCACCACCGCCAGTCCCACCGCCAGCCGCGGCACCCGCACCCGCGCACCCGGCTGCGCCCGCGGCAAATCCCTGAGGATCAGGCCGCCTTGCTCGCCGCGGCGAGCTGCCGCAGCACGTAGTGCAGGATTCCGCCGTGCTGGTAGTAATCGAGCTCCTTCGGCGTGTCGATGCGCAGGCGCGCGTCGAATCGGGTGGTCTTGCCGTCGTCGGATCGGGCGATCACCTGCACGTATCTCGCTGCGCCGCGGTCGAGTCCGACGATGTCGAACGTCTCCTTGCCGCTCAGGCCCAGACTGCTCGCGTTCTGCCCCTCCGTGAACTGCAGCGGCAGCACTCCCATGCCAATGAGATTAGAGCGGTGAATGCGCTCGAAGCTTTCGGCGATCACCGCCCGAACTCCCAACAGCATCGTGCCCTTGGCGGCCCAGTCGCGCGAGCTGCCGGTGCCGTACTCCTTGCCCGCCAGAATCACGAGCGGAATGGCGGCGGCTTTGTACTTCATGGCGGCATCGAAGATCGACATGGATTCGCCGCTCGGAATGTGCAGCGTGACGCCGCCTTCCGTGCCCGGGAGCAGGAGATTGCGCAAGCGGATGTTGGCAAACGTGCCCCGCATCATCACCTCATGGTTGCCGCGCCGCGCCCCGTAGGAGTTGAAGTCCGCCGCCTGCACGCCCTGTGCAATCAGGTATTTCGCCGCCGGGCTGGATTTTGAGATGTTGCCCGCCGGGGAGATGTGATCGGTGGTCACCGAATCTCCGAGCACCGCGAGTGCCCTTGCGTTCTTGATGTCGCCCACCGGAGCCGGCGTCATGGTCATGCCGTCGAAGTAGGGCGGATTTTTGACATACGTGGATTTGGCGTCCCATGAATAGATCTTGCCCGCCGGCGTCGCGAGGCTGCGCCAATTCTCATCGCCGAGAAACACATTGGCGTAGCCCTTCTTGAACATGGCCGAGTCGACCGAGGCGCCGACCGCCGCGGCCACGTCCGCGGCACTCGGCCAGATATCCTTGAGATACACCGGCTTGCCATCCCGGCCGTCTCCCAACGGCTCGGTGGTGATGTCGATATCGAGGCTCCCCGCCAGCGCATACGCAACCACCAGCGGCGGCGAGGCGAGAAAATTCATCTTGATTTCCGGGTGCACGCGCCCTTCGAAATTGCGGTTGCCCGACAGCACGGAACACGCGATGACGTCCGCGGTCTTGACGGCCTCGGAAATCTCGGGCTTGAGGGGCCCGGAGTTGCCGATGCAGGTGGTGCAGCCGTAGCCGACGGTGTAAAAGCCCAATGCTTCCAGCTCGCGCATCAAACCGGCCTTTTGCAGATAGTCGGTGACCACGCGCGATCCTGGTGCGAGCGAGGTCTTGACCCAGGGTTTGGACCTGAGTCCCCGTGCATTCGCGTTGCGGGCGAGCAGTCCGGCGGCGACCAGCACGGCGGGATTCGAGGTGTTGGTGCAGCTGGTGATGGCGGCGATGAGCACCGCACCGTCCTTGACCTCGAAACTCTTCTCACCCGACCTGGCGCCTGCAGAACCGGTCGCCGCGGGATTCTTCTGGGCGCGCTCCTCGGCCATTTTCTTCACGCTGCTGCGATAGGCGCTCTTGGCCGAACGCAGCGGTATCCGGTCTTGCGGGCGCTTCGGCCCCGCCAGCGAGGGCTCGACGGTGGAAAGATCGAGTTCGATGATGCCGCTGTAGTCGGCCGCCGGCGCGCCGTCGATGCGCCACAGGCCCTGCGCCTTCGCATACGCCTCGACCAGCGCGATCTGCTCCGCCGGGCGCCCGGTGAGTTGCAGATAGCGAATGGTCTCCTCATCGATGGGAAAGATGGCGCAGGTCGAACCGAACTCCGGCGACATGTTCGCGATGGTGGCGCGGTCGGCGAGCGGCAGGCCGCGCAGCCCGTCGCCGAAGAATTCCACGAACTTGTCGACGACACCCAATTTGCGCAGCATCTCCGTCACCGTCAGCACCAGGTCGGTGGCGGTCGCGCCCGCCGGCAAACTGCCGGTCAGCTTGAAGCCGATGACTTGCGGTATGAGCATGGTGACCGGCTGACCCAGCATCGCCGCTTCCGCCTCGATCCCGCCGACCCCCCAGCCGAGCACTCCCAGCCCGTTGACCATGGTGGTGTGCGAATCGGTTCCCACCAGGGTATCGGGGTAGGCGCTCGTCCTGCCGCCGGCATCGTCCGCAAATATGACGCGCGCCAGCCGCTCGATATTGACCTGGTGCACGATGCCGGTGTTGGGCGGCACGACCTTGAAATTGCTGAACGCGGTCTGACCCCAGCGCAGAAACATGTAGCGCTCCGCGTTGCGGCTGAACTCGATCTGGTTGTTGTGCTGCAGCGAATTCGCGGCGCCGTATTCATCGACTTGGACCGAGTGGTCGATGACCAGCTCGGCCGGCGCCAGCGGATTGACCCGCTGCGCATCGCCGCCGAGACCTACGATCGCCTCGCGCATCGCCGCCAGATCCACGATGCACGGTACGCCGGTGAAGTCCTGCATGATCACGCGCGCCGGAGTGAAGGCGATTTCATGATGCGGCAGCGCTTTGGGATCCCAGCCGAGCAGCGCTTCGATGTCGGTGCGCGTGACGTTGACGCCGTCCTCGAAGCGCAGGAGGTTTTCCAGCAGGATCTTCAGCGAGAATGGCAGGCGCTCCACCTTGTGCGCCTTGAGGGCGCCGAGGCTGCAGATGTCGTACTTGCGTGCCCCCACCTCGAGCGCCGTTCTTGCCTTGAAGCTATCCGTCATGACCCCTCCAGCGAAAATGAAGAATTATAGGCGTCTGCGCGCGCGCCGGGCGCCGCCGCGGCGGGCAAATCGCAGCGCCGCGCGATCACACCGCCGCCGAGACAGCACTCGCCGCGGTAAAACACCGCGTACTGCCCGGGCGTGACCGCGCGCGCAGGCCGACCCAGCAGGACGCGCACATGACCCTCGGCGCGCGTCTGCACGCGGCACGCAAGGTCGCCTTGACGGTATCGCGTCTTGACCGCGCACTCGAACTCGCCGCCAATCGCCGAAGGCGCGCTCAGCCAGTGCACCTGCTCGACCTCGAAGGCGTCGGACATCAGCAGCGGGTGCAGCTGGTCCTGCACCACGATGAGCGCGTTGCTTCCTAAGTCCTTGGCGGCCACGTACCACGGCGCTGCGGCGGCGCCCGCTCTGCCGCCTAGCCCCAAGCCCGACCGCTGGCCGAGGGTGTACAGCGCCAGTCCGCGATGCTCGCCGATCACCTCGCCGTCGGCTGTTTCAATCGGGCCGGGTTCGGTGCGCAGATGCCTGCTCAGGAAATCCTGGAAGGGCCGCTCACCGATGAAGCAGATGCCGGTGCTGTCCGGCTTGTCGAATACGGTGAGCCCCGCCGCATGCGCACGCCGGCGCACCTCCGCCTTGCGCAGTTCGCCGATTGGAAACAAGGTGTCCGCGAGCGCCGCCGGCGCGACCGCGTGCAGAAAATAGCTCTGATCCTTGGCGAGATCTGCCGCCTTCAAGAGCTGTAAGCCGTCCGCCGTGCGGCGCAGCCGCGCATAGTGCCCGGTCGCGATCCTGGTCGCCCCCAGTCGGTGCATGTAATCCAGGCAGACGCCGAATTTGATTTCCCGATTGCACAGCACGTCGGGATTCGGCGTGCGGCCGGCGGCATATTCGCGAAGAAAATGCGCGAACACCCGTTCACGGTACTCGGCGGCGAAGCTCACGCGATGCAGCGGAATGTTCAACGCATCGCAGGTCCGCCGCGCATCCTGCAAATCCGCCGCGGCGGTGCAGTATGCATCGTCGTCGTCCTCCCAGTTGGACATGAAGAGCCCCTGGACGGAGTGGCCCGCCTGCTGCAGCAGCAGCGCGGCGACCGCCGAGTCGACGCCGCCGGACATGCCGACGATGACGGTCTCTCGGGAGCCGGAATCCATGGAAGCGGGACACATCCGCCAATTATACCGGCGCGCGTGTCAGGGAGGGGGCTAGGAGCCTGTCTGAGTAATCCGCGTGAGCCGCGTTGGCTGGGAGAGCGAGCGGATGCCAGGCGCGCGGCGCAGGCCGTGGCCGGCACCACGGCCAAGACGCGCAACGCCGCAGACGCCCGTCCCCCAGCCAACCCTGCGGGACCGGGCGGATTTCGCTTCATCCGTCGTTGTCGCCTCCTCATTGGGTGTTGACCCAACCGCGTCGGCTCCGCCTCGGCTGAAGCGAAATCAGCCTTAGGTAAGGCCACGCGGATTACTCAGACAGGCTCCTAGAGGCGGGGCGCGGCCGGCGGCGGAGGGCGGCCGGCGCTCTGCAATCACATCAGCATCTGCCGCATCTGCGATTCTTGCATGCTCGTTTGCCAGACCTCATCGAAGAAGTTCAGGTAGCGGCGCACGACGGCCGGATCGTTCATATCGGCGATCCCGTCCCAGCGATCCGCCTGCAGCCGGTACACCAGCGCCTTGTCGTCCGCGATGATGAATGCGCCGGCGCTCGCCGGATATTCAGGGCTCATCGCACGCAGGTCGATGCAGCTCGTCAGGCGGCGTGCGAGCGCCAGGAAGCGGTTGTTGTCGACCATGGCCCGCGATGGGTCCGCCAGCAGGACGCGAACCTTGGCATAGGAGCGCGCCAGCACCAAGCGCTTGATCGCCTCCAGGAAAGGCTCCTCGCCGTAGATCAGCGGCTCCAAGTCCTGGGTGAAGATGGACAGCAGGCGCTGTGCCGACTTGGCGACCTTGAGGCTCGCTTCGCGCACCTCGGGCATGGTGCTCAAAATGGTGCGGGTACTGCCGGCATTTGGCGTAAGATCGCCGGCCGCTGGAGCGCTGTCCACGATCGGCTTTGTCTTGTCGTCCAAATTGCCCGCCATAGCTGGTCGCCTCAATGGGAGGTAGGTGGGCGCCGTCGCTCCGACCCCTCATAATTTGAGCTCGATAGTACCGTTTGGCTCGCGCATCATCGTGCTAACTGCGTCACGTTTCGGGCTCTTGGGCGCCTGAAACGGCCTTCAGGGGCTGCGTCGCGCAAGCGCGGGCGCGAGCCCCAGGTAGGTCTGCGGCGTCATCGCGAGCAGCCTTTCTTTATCGGCCGCGGGCAGTTCGAGTGAGCCGATGAATTCACGCATCGCCGCTTGATCCACGGTTCGCCCGCGCGTAAAGGTCTTCAGACGATCGTAGGCGTCGGGAATTCCCTGCGCGCGCATGACTGTCTGCACCGCTTCACTCAGCACTTCCCAGGCGCCGTCCAAATCCTCGGCCACACGCGCCTCATCGAGTTCGATCCGCTCGAGGCCGTCCGTCAGCGATCGATAGGCGAGGGCGGCATGCCCGACGGCGACGCCGAGATTGCGCAGCACCGTCGAGTCGGTCAGATCCCGCTGCAGGCGCGACACCGGCAGCTTTTCGGCAAAGTGCGCGAGCAGGGCGTTCGCCAGCCCCAGATTGCCTTCGGCATTCTCGAAGTCGATGGGATTGACCTTGTGCGGCATGGTGGAGGAGCCGACCTCTCCGGCCACGAGCTTTTGCTTGAAGTAGCCCAGGGAGATGTAGGTCCACATGTCGCGCGCGAGGTCGAGCAGCACCGTATTGGCGCGCAGCACCGCGTGGCAATACTCGGCAATCCAGTCGTGCGGCTCGATTTGCGTGGTATAGGCGTTCGATTGCAGCCCGAGGGACTCGACGAAGCGCGCGCTGAAGGCGGGCCAATCGATCTGCGGCAGGGCCGCGACATGCGCATTGTAGTTGCCCACTGCGCCGTTCATTTTGCCCAGGATGACGACGCGCTCGATTCCGTCCCGCTGCCGCTGCAGTCGCGCAGCGACGTTGGCAAACTCCTTGCCCACCGTGGTGGGCGTGGCCGCCTGTCCGTGCGTGCGCGCGAGCATGCCGATCGCGGCGTGCCGCCGGGCGAGCGAGTCGAGCAGCGCCTCGATGGCGGCGAGCATCGGCCGCAGTACGCCGGCGCGCGCGCCCTTCAACATGAGCGCGTACGCCAAATTGTTGATGTCTTCCGAGGTGCACCCGAAATGCACCCATTCGAGCTGTGCGGCGCCCGCGCCGCGAGACTGCAGCTCGGACCGGATCCAATATTCGACGGCCTTGACGTCGTGCTTGGTGCGCGACTCGATGGCCTTGATCCCGGCCACGTCCGTCGCCGCCGGATCGGCGGCGAGGGACTCGAGCCAATTGCGCGCGAGCGCAGGCAGCGCGGCAAGGGCCCCCGCCGCAGGACCTCGAGCGAGCGCCAGCAGCCACGCGCATTCCACACGCACGCGCTCGCGCATCAGCCCGGCCTCGCTGAACAGGCAGCGCAGCGCGGCGAGCTTGGCGGCGTATCTGCCGTCGAGCGGCGAAAGGGCTTCGAGAGCGAAGCTCGGGCCCGGGGCTGCGGGGCTGGCGGCGGGGATGGACATCAAGGATGATATTACCGTAATCCACCACAGACCGGCGGAGTAGACGCGATGCCAACGACAGACTATCGCGTCGAGCATGACAGCATGGGCGCGCTCGACGTGCCGACGACTGCGCTGTGGGGCGCCCAGACGCAGCGCGCAATCCAGAATTTCCCGCCCAGCGGCCTCACCATGCCGCGCGCCTTCATTCGCGCTCTGGGCCTGATCAAATGCGCGGCGGCAGGAGCGAATGAGCAGCTGGGCGATATGCCGCCGAGCCTCGCGGCCGCCATCCGCGCCGCCGCGCTCGAGGTCGCCGACGGACGCCATGACGACCAGTTCCCGGTGGACGTCTTTCAGACGGGGTCAGGCACCAGCAGCAACATGAACGCCAACGAGGTCATCGCCACTCTGGCGGGCCGGCGGTTGGGCCGGCCGGTGCATGCAAACGATGACGTGAACATGGGACAAAGCAGCAATGATGTGGTGCCGACGGCGATTCACGTCGCGGCGGCGCTGCTGCTCAACGAGGACCTGCTGCCCGCGCTGCGCCGTCTGAGCGGCATGCTCGAGCGGCGGGCGAAGGAATTCGGCCGCGTCGTCAAAACCGGCCGCACCCATTTGATGGATGCGATGCCGGTCACGCTCGCGCAGGAGCTCGGTGGATGGCGCGCACAGATCGACAGCGGCTGCGCGCGCTTGACTTCGGTGATGCCGCGCCTGCTCGCCGTGGCGCAGGGCGGTACCGCGGTCGGCACCGGCATCAACGCGAGACCGGAATTCGGCGGATTGTTTGCGCGCCATCTCGGCGCGAGCACACAGCTCGCGTTCGTGCCGAGCGGGAACTATTTCGAGGCTCTCTCCTGCCAGGATACGGCGGTTGAACTGTCCGGACAGCTCAAGGTCGTTAGCGTAAGCCTCATGAAAATTTCGAACGATCTGCGCTGGATGAACAGCGGCCCGTTGGCCGGATTGGCAGAGATCGCGCTGCCGGCGCTGCAGCCCGGCAGCAGCATCATGCCGGGCAAGGTGAATCCGGTGGTCCCGGAATCCGTGGCGATGATCGCAGCGCAGGTCATTGGAAACGATGCGACGCTTACCGTCGCGGGGCAGTCTGGAAATTTTCAGCTCAACGTCATGCTGCCGGTGATCGCCTACAATCTGCTGCAGAGTCTCGCTTTGCTGGGCATCGCCAGCCGCAACCTGGCCGATAACGCGGTGGCCGGGTTTGCAGTGAACGAAGAGCGGCTCGCCGCCGCGCTCGACCGCAATCCCATTCTCGTGACCGCGCTGAATCCGGTCATCGGCTATGAAAAGGGCGCCGCCATTGCCAAGAAGGCCTACGCGGAGGGCCGCCCCATATTGGAGGTCGCCGCGGAAATGACCGACTTGGACGCGGCGGAGCTGCGCCACCTGCTCGATCCATTGGCGTTGACGACCGGCGGCATCAAGGGTCCTGGACCCTCCGGCTGACGATGGATTCGCTGTTCACCAAGAGCCACATTCGCGAGTCGCTCGAGCCGCAGCCCTCCGCCCCCGAAGACGACATGCTGTGGCTGGCGGGAGCATCTCCCGAGGCTCTCAAGCGCATGCGCGACTCTCTGCCGAAGCAGCAGGTGCCTGCGGCCGTGCTGGTGCCGCTGGTGGAGCGGGAGGCCGGTCTCACGGTGCTGCTCACGCAGCGTGCCGCCACGCTCAAGGACCATGCCGGTCAGATCAGCTTCCCGGGCGGCCGCATCGAGCCGCACGACGTGGACGCATGGCAGGCGGCGCTGCGCGAGGCGCACGAAGAAATCGGATTGTCCGAGAGCTGTGTGGAATTCGCGGGATATCTACCCGATCACTGGGTGGGCACGGGCTTTCGGGTGACTCCCGCGGTCGGCTTCGTCAGTCCGCGCTACGAATTGCGCATCGCCACCGCCGAAGTCCACGACGTGTTCGAGGTTCCACTGGACTTCATTTTGGACCCCGCCAATTATAAACCGCGTCTGCGGCTGCTCGGCGACATGACCGTGGAGGTTTACGATATTCCGTACGGCGAGCGCAACATCTGGGGCGCTACGGCGGGGATGCTGCTGACCTTGCGCCGACTGCTGCAAGCGCGTGCAGACCGCCCGCGATGAGCTCGCGCCTGCTCGACCTGCTCGCGATCATGGAGCGCTTGCGCGCTCCGGACGGCTGCCCTTGGGATCGCCAGCAGACCTTCTCCAGCATCGCGTCCTATACCATCGAGGAGGCGTACGAGGTTGCCGACGCCATCGAGCGAGGAGACTTGCAGCATCTCAAGGAGGAGCTGGGGGATCTTCTGTTTCAAGTGGTTTTCCACGCGCAGATCGCCAGTGAGGCGGGCGAGTTCGATTTCGAGGCGGTGGCCGCGGCGATCGGCGACAAGCTCGTTCGGCGCCACCCGCATGTTTTTGCCCAGACCGGCGCGCTGACCGCCGCCGAGCAGAGCATCGCCTGGGAGGACGCCAAGGCGCACGAGCGCCGTGCGGCCGATGGCGCGGCCGATGGTGCGGGCGGCGGCGCGCTCGACGGCGTGCCGCAGGCGCTGCCCGCGCTGATGCGCGCCTACAAGCTCAGCAAGCGCGCCGCCCGCGTCGGCTTCGACTGGGAGCACGCCGGCCAGACCGCCGACAAGGTGGCCGAGGAGCTCGCGGAGGTGCGCGAGGCCGCGAACCGCACTGCCGCGGACTTCGCCGCCGCACCATCCCGGGAAATCTTCGAGGAGGTCGGCGACCTGCTGTTTGCGGCCGCGAATCTGGCGCGCAAGCTCGACGTCGACGCCGAGGCGGCGCTGCGTGCGGCGAACGCCAAGTTCGAGCGCCGATTCCGCGCCATGGAGTCCTTGGCCGCGCAGCGTGGGGAGGAGTTTGCCGCGATGAATCTTGCCGCGCAGGAGCGGCTGTGGCAGGAAGTCAAACGTGGCGAATGAGGCGGTCGCAGACGCGCCCGCAGGGGCGCCCGCAGGGGCGCTCGCAGATGCGTCCGCAGGGGCGCTCGTGCAGGCGCGCGACCTGCCGCAGCTGCGCTTCAAACATCCCGCCGACCTGCCGATTTCCGCGCGCCGGGAGGAAATCGCCGAGGCGCTCGGGCGTCACCAGGTCCTGATCGTCGCGGGCGATACCGGCTCCGGCAAGAGCACTCAGCTGCCGCAGTACTGCCTCGAACTCGGGCGCGGACGCGCCGGATTGATCGCGCACACCCAACCGCGCCGCCTGGCGGCGCGCGCACTGGCCGCCCGCATCGCCGAAGAGCTGTCCCAGCCGGTCGGCTTGACGGTCGGATTTCGGGTCCGATTCGCCGACCAGGTGTCGGCGGCCACGCGCCTGGTATTGATGACCGACGGCCTGCTGCTCGCGGAACTCGGCGCGGATCCCCTGCTGCGGCGATACGACACGATCATCGTGGATGAGGCGCACGAGCGCTCGCTCAACGTCGACCTGCTCTTGGGCGTGGTGAAGCGCGTGCTGCCGCACCGGCCGGAATTGAAGCTGATCGTAACCTCCGCGACGCTGGAGGTCGAACGGGTGTCGCGATTCTTCGGCGATGCGCCCGTAATCGCCGTGAGCGGGCGCAATCATCCGATCGAAGTGCGCTACGCCGCGGCACCGGACGATGACGAGGATCCTGACCTGCCGGCGGCGGTTCTTGCGGCTTATCAGGAGATCGCCGCGACGCAGGGGGCCGCGGCCACGGGGGATGTGCTGGCATTTCTGCCGGGCGAGCGCGAGATCCGCGACGTCGCCGAGCTGCTCGAGCGCGAGCTGCCCTCAAGTGTCGAAGTGCTCACGCTGTACTCGAGGCTCTCCTGGGAGCAGCAGAGCAGGATTTTCAAGCCGGGCGCGCATCGACGGGTCGTGCTGGCGACCAATGTCGCGGAAACCTCGATCACCGTGCCCGGCATTTGCGCGGTCATCGATTCCGGGCTCGCGCGCATCAGCCGCTACAGTCCGCGCAACCGCCTGCAGCGCCTGCCAATCGAACGGGTGTCGCGCGCCAGTGCGGATCAGCGCAAGGGGCGCTGCGGACGCATCGGCCCCGGACTGTGTGTGCGGCTGTACTCGGAAGCGGATTTCGAAGCCCGAGCGAGCTTCACCGAGCCGGAGGTGCTGCGCACCAATCTCGCCGCACTGCTGCTGCGCCTGGCGGCGGACGGGTTGGGCGAAGCGGAGAGTTTCCCGTTCATCGATCCTCCGGATCCGCGTTCCTTGAGCGACGGGTACCGGCTGCTGCAAGAGCTGCAGGCATTGGATGCCGATCGGCGCATCACGCGCTTAGGAAGGGCCATGGCGCGCCTGCCCTTGGATCCGCGGCTGGCGCGGGCGCTGCTCGAGAGCAAGCGCTTTCACGCGCAAAGCGAGCTGTTGGCCATCGTCGCGGGCTTGAGCGTACCGGATGCGCGGCTTGGCTCACCGCAGAGCGGCGCCGAGGAGGCTGCCGAGAGCGCGTTCGAAGACGGCAAGTCGGAATTTTCCGCGCTCGTCAAACGCTGGCGCGCGTATCGCAAGGCGCGCGAGGGGCCTCGGCGGGAACTCAGGCGCTGGTGCAAGGAGCGGCGGCTCTCGCTGCTGCGGTTGTCCGAGTGGGAGGATGTGCATGCCCAGCTCACCGAGCGAGCGGCGGATATCGGCATCGTGAGTGAGCGGCGCGCGGCGAGCTACACCGGCGTGCACCGCGCACTGCTCGCCGGATTTTGCACCATGGTGGGGGTGCGCGGCGAGGAAGGAGTGTATCTAGGCACGCGCGGCATTCATTTCCACATTTTCCCGGGCTCGCCTTTGCGGCGCCGCAAGCCGCGCTGGCTGATGGCCGCCAACATCGTCGAGACCTCGCGGGTGTTCGCACGCTGCGTCGCGGAGATCGAGCCGATGTGGATCGAGGCGGCGGCACAGCATCTGTCCAAGCGCGAATTTCTTGAGCCCGACTGGGACGAGGTGCGCGAAGAGGTCGTGGCGCGCGAGCGCATCAGTTTTCTCGGACTGACCCTGAGCGCCAATCGCATCGTGAACTACGGCCCGATAGCGCCGGAGGATTCACTGTTGATTTTTGCGCGCGAGGCGCTGGTCTATCAGCGCCTGCGGCGCCGGCCCGAATGGCTGAGGGCGAACGACGCCGCCATCCGCGCGGCACAGCTTCTCGAGGACCGGCTGCGCGTGCGCAACCTGCTGCAGCCGCCGGAATTCTTCGTGGAGTTCTATGCTGCAGCCCTGCCGCGGCAGGTGTCGAGCGCCGCGACACTCGAGCACTTCTCGCGGCATCTGTCCGAAGCGCAGCGTCTGGCCCTCGAGCTCAAGCCCGAGCAGATATTCGCGCGACGGCCGGATAGCCGGCAACTCGCGCAATTTCCCGAAACGGTGACGATCGGTGCGCTCGACATCGCGGTCGAGTACCGATTCGCACCCGGCGAGCCGGACGATGGGGCGACGCTGCGCATACCGCTGGTCGCGCTGCCGGCCCTGACGCGTGCCGCGGTGGATGCAGCGATTCCTGGTCTGGTCGAGCCGCGCGTCGAGGCGCTGTTGCGCTCGCTGCCGAAGGATGCGCGCCGCAGCCTGATTCCGGTCGCCGACACGGCGGCGGGCTTCCTGTCCTCGATGAGCGCGCCGTCCACGGACCTTGCTCGGCTGGCCGAATGGCTCAAGGACGTGCGCCGCATCCCGGCAGCGCTGGTTCGATTCGATCCGGGCCAGGTGCCTGCGCACCTCGTGCCGCGGCTGTCGGTGATGGGGGAGGGCGGTGAGCTCGCGTCGGGGACGGAGGTGGCGGATTTGCGACGCCGCTGCGCTGCAAGCGCGCGCTGTGAGTTGGATGGTAGAGCACGCCTTGCCCACCCGACGCCGTGGCGCCGGTTCGAGGCGCACGAGTTCCCCGCAGCGGCCGTGCTCGAACTCGAGCAGGGCGCGCTACAGGTCTACCCCACGCTCGCGAGGCAGCGTGATGCCGCCATGGTGCGCTTCGAATGGTCAGCGGCGGAGGCTGCGCAGTCCTGGCGGCAGGGTGCCGTCCATTTGGCGCGCTCAATGCTCGAGCGTCAGGCGCGCGAGCTCGCCAAGTCCATCCGCGCAGATGCCCGGCTGCTGCTCAGCGCCGCTCCGTATCTCACGGGGAGCGAGCTGACGGAGGTGATGCTGCATCTGGCGTTTCGCCGCGCCTGCTTCAACGACGCCGAGCCGCCTCGCTCGCGAGCGGAATTCGAAGCGGTGGTCGAGGCGGGCCGCGCGCAGCTGCATCCGGCTCTCGAGCACACCGGGTCCATCGTCGGCGGGTGGATCGCGCAGGCGCGGGCCGTGCGCCGGCTCATCGATGACCCGCGGGCCCGACCCCATGCTGCCGCCGCCCAGGAGACTCAAGCGCATCTGGCGCGCTTGCTGAGCGCCGCCGGCATCGAGTCGCTGTCGCCGGATTGGCTGCGGCAGATGCCGCGCTACTTGAAAGCCGAGGAGCGGCGCTGGGAGCGCCTGTTCGCCCGCGGCGCCGAGCCGGCGCAGATCGTGCTCGAGATCCAGGCGTGGACGGCGCGCCACCGGGCGCTGGAGAGCCAGGTGCAAGCCGAGCTGCGCCGGCTGCCGCAGCTCGATGAACTGCGGCTCTGGATCGAGGAGTATCGCGTGTCGCTCTATGCGCAGGAGCTGAAAACGCTCGGCCCGGTATCCTCGAGCCGCCTGGAGCAGCGCGCCGCGGACATCGCCGCATGGATTGCGCGCTGAGGCCGAACCTGCGCCAGGCTCCTCTAGAGGTCGAAGCGAATTCCCTGCGCGAGCGGCAGCTGCGCGCTCCAGTTGATGGTCGTCGTCTGGCGACGCATGTAGGCTTTCCACGAATCGGATCCCGCCTCGCGGCCGCCACCAGTGTCCTTCTCGCCGCCGAACGCGCCGCCGATCTCGGCGCCCGACGTACCCAGGTTGACGTTGGCGATTCCGCAGTCGCTGCCTTCGGCCGAGAGGAATCGCTCGGCCACTTGCAGCCGGTCGGTGAACACCGCGGAGGAAAGGCCGTAAGCCACGCTGTTGTGCATGGTCATGGCCTCCTCGAAGCGGTCATAGCGCATCACGTACAGGATCGGCGCAAATGTCTCGGTGCGCACCATGGGCATCTCGGCCGATGCGCGCACGATCGCGGGCTCGACGAAATACCCGGGCCGTTGCAGCGCCGCGCCGCCGCACAGGAGCGTGCCGCCCTGCGCCTGGGCCGCCGCGATGGCCGCGAGATAGCGCGCGACGGCGGCCGCATCGATCAGCGGACCCATCAATGTGTCGGGTTCCAGCGGATCGCCGATGCGCACCTGACCGTAAGCGGCGACCAATCGCCGCTCGAGCTCCGCGGCGCGCGAGTGGTGCACCAGGACGCGGCGCGTGGTGGTGCAGCGCTGACCCGCGGTACCCACCGCACCGAACACGATCGCCGGCACCGCCAGGTCCAAATTCGCGGTTTCATCGACGATGATCGCGTTGTTGCCGCCGAGCTCGAGCAAACTCTTGCCGAGGCGCTCGGCGACGCGCACGCCGATCTGGCGGCCCACCTGCGTCGAGCCGGTGAACGACACCAGCGCCACGCGCCGGTCATCGACGAGCCGGCCCGCCAATTCGGTGCCGGCGTCGATGAATGTTTGAAAAATGGCCGGCAGCGAATGCCGCTCCAGCACGCGATTGCAGATGCGCTGCACCGCGAGCGAGCACAGCGCGGTTTTGGGCGAGGGCTTCCATACCGTGGCATTGCCGCAGATGGCGGAGAGGAACGCGTTCCAGGACCAAACCGCGACCGGAAAATTGAAAGCCGAGATCACGCCCACGATGCCCAGCGGATGCCACTGCTCGTACATGCGGTGCTGCACGCGCTCCGAATGCATCGTTGAACCGTACAGCATGCGCGACTGCCCGACGGCGAAATCGGCGATGTCGATCATCTCCTGGACCTCGCCATCGCCTTCGGCCTTGATCTTGCCGTTCTCCAGCGATACCAGGCTGCCGAGCGCGTCCTTGTGGCTGCGCAGCTGCTCGGCCAACAGGCGAATCGCTTCGCCGCGCTTGGGCGCCGGCACCTGGCGCCAGCGCTGCGCCGCAGCGACCGCGGAGCCAAGAATGCATTCGTAGTCCTCGGCGGTTGCGGCGCGTACGCGCGCGAGACATTGTCCGGTCGAAGGATTGATCGACTCGATCAGCGGCCCGGATTCGAGCTGAGTCCACCCGTGGCTGCCGGACCAGCAGCCGGGATTGAGTTCGCCGAGCCCGAGGGTGCGCAGCGTATCGTTGATTTTCTGCATGGCGGTTTCCGTCTCGATGAGGGGCCGCATTCTGACGCGGCGGCGGGCGCAACGCCACCCGCGGGGAGTATCGTTTTGCGCACTCTCCTCCCCGTGTGTAGCATCCCGCCCATGTCCCAAGGCCCCGCATTGACGAACTGGCACCCGGCGAGCTGGCACAGCCGCCCCGCCACGCAGCAACCGAAGTACTCCGACGCGGCAGCGCTGGAGCGCGCCGTCGCCGCGTTGAGCCGGCTGCCGCCGCTGGTGGTGTCATGGGAGATCGAGGCGCTGCGCACCAAGCTGGCTCAGGCGCAGCGGGGCGAACAATTCCTGCTGCAGGGTGGCGATTGCGCCGAGAGCTTCGAGGATTGCGAATCGGACAATATCGCCAAACGGTTGAAAATCCTGCTGCAGATGAGCTTGGTGCTGCTGCAGGGCCTGAAAAAACCCATCATTCGCGTCGGCCGGTTCGCAGGCCAGTACGCCAAGCCACGGTCGGCCGACACCGAGACGCGGGCCGGTGTGACATTGCCGAGTTACCGGGGCGACAACGTGAATCGACCGGGCTTCAGCGCGGCGGAGAGGGAGCCGGATCCTGAGCTCCTGTTGCGCGGCTACGAGCGCGCATCGCTGACGCTGAACTTCGTGCGCGCGCTGATCGACGGCGGCTTTGCCGATCTGCACCATCCCGAGTACTGGGATCTGGGCTTCCTGCGCCACGCGGCGCTGCGCGACGCCTACCAGAAGATCGTCGACTCGATCGCCGAATCGCTGGAGTTCTTCGAGTCCATGAGCGGATTGCGGGTGCACGCAGCGACCCGCGGCGACTTCTACACCAGCCACGAAGGGCTGCATTTGCTGTCGGAGCAGGCGCAGACTCGCTACATCGAGCGGCAGAAGAAATGGTACAACTTGTCGACCCATATGCCGTGGATCGGCATGCGCACCGCGAATCTGGACGGCGCCCACATCGAGTATTTCCGCGGCATTTCCAATCCCATCGGCGTCAAGATCGGCGCCGCCATGAGCGCCGAATGGCTGCAGCAGATGGTGCAGATATTGAACCCGCAGAACCAGCCCGGCCGACTGACCTTCATTCACCGATTTGGGATCAAGGACATCGAACAGCGGCTGCCGGAGATGATCGAGGCCGCGCGCGCCGCCGGTTCGCAAGTGCTGTGGGTCTGCGATCCGATGCACGGAAATACCGAGACCACCGCGGGGGGCATCAAGACGCGGCGCTTCGATAACATTCTCGGCGAGGTCGAGGCAGCTTTCCGCATTCATGAGGAATTGGGATCCATGCTGGGCGGCGTGCACATCGAGCTGACCGGCGAAGATGTCACCGAGTGCATCGGTGGCGCACGCGGTCTGGCGGAGGCCGATCTGGCCCGGGCCTATAGGTCCCCGGTGGACCCCCGTTTGAACGCGGAGCAGGCGCTCGAATTGGCCATGCTCATTGCCCGGCGGGCGGGTGCCCGCCGGACGTCACCCGCGGTGTCGGGCGGCATTAGGGGAAATCCCTAACGTGACCGATGGATTGAAAAATCCGAATATGTATCATAATCAAAAGCTTATAGTGATCGGCTAGAAACTGTATAAATCATCAGGCCCGCTTTTTTGAAAACTGCGGTTGCCTGCAGCGGCGCAGGTGCTATCCTGCCTCGCAAATCTTTCCCGCCCCGTGAAAATAGAGCGCGGTAAGTCTGCGGGCTCCGTTTAGAGGGCCGGTACTGCACGGACCGCACGATAATTATTTGGCTGAATGCGAGGAATCTTTGTGGCCGACGCGGTCCAAGGTAACGTCGGCGACGCAGCGAATCGGGCGGTTCGGCCACGGGCCGCGAGGCCCGGACAGTCGCGAAGGTTGGGTTGCGCTCGGGTTAGTCCAAATTCGACGCGCGATCGACGGCGGGCTACGCGGAGATCCGCGTAGCCCGTTTTTTGATGAACAGCATGTTCGACCCCAGCTGCCGGCGCTGCCCGCGCCTCGCCGCCTTTCTCGACTTGGTCCGCCATCAGCAACCCGATTATTTTTGCAAGCCCGTACCGCCGTTCGGCGATCCCGACGCCCGGCTGCTGATCGTCGGCCTCGCGCCGGGAATGCACGGCGCGAACCGCACCGGGCGGCCCTTCACGGGCGACCACGCCGGCATTCTGTTGTATGGGACCTTGTACAAATTCGGCCTGGCGAGCGCTCCGACCTCGAGCGCGGCGGACGACGCGCTCACCCTCAAGGACGCGCGCATCACGAATTCGGTCAAATGCCTGCCTCCGGGCAATAAGCCGTTGCCGCTGGAAATCAAGGTGTGCAACGGGTTCCTGCGGCAGGAGCTGGCGCAGTGTTCCAACACCCGAGTCATCCTGGCGCTGGGCGCCGTCGCTCACGCGGCAGTGCTGCGTGCCTGCGATTTGCGCAGCAGCGAATTTCGATTCGCGCATGCGGCGGAGCATGCCTTGAGCGGGGGAAGAGTGCTGCTCGATTCGTATCACTGCAGTCGCTACAACACGCAGACGCGGCGTCTCACCGCCGGCATGTTCGAATCCATAATCGAGAGGGCAGTGGCGCTCGCGGACGCGGGCGCTCGCGGCCGCGATGAACACGGACTTGCACCCTGACGCCCCGCGGCCGGCGCCGGAGCCCGCTGCGCCCGGGTTCGACGCGAAATCCTTCGTCGACGCGCTGCCGAGCCGCCCCGGCGTTTACCGCATGCTGGACGCGCAGGGCACGATTCTCTACGTCGGCAAAGCGCGCAATCTGAAGAGCCGGGTGGGCTCGTACTTCCACGCCAGCAATGTACAGCCCAAGGTTCAGGCGCTGGTCGCGAAGACGGCCACCATGGAAGTCACGATCACGAATTCGGACACCGAGGCGCTGCTGCTCGAATACAATCTCATCAAGAAGCACCGGCCGCGCTTCAACGTCGTGCTGCGCGACGACAAGAGCTTCCCTTTCCTGCACCTCGACACGGCGCACGATTTTCCGCGCCTCTCCTTCTATCGCGGCTCGCGCAAGGAGCCGGGCCGCTTCTTCGGACCCTACCCCTCCGCGGGTGCGGTGCGCGAAAGCCTGCAGCAGCTGCAAAAGCTGTTTCGGCTGCGCAACTGCGACGACTCCTATTTCGCCAACCGCTCCAGGCCCTGCCTGCAGTATCAGATTCAGCGCTGCACGGCGCCCTGCGTCGGCCTCATCACCAAGGAGCACTATGGCCGGGACGTGGCCGCGGCGACCAAGGTTCTGGAGGGGCGCAATGATGAAGTGCAGCTGGAGCTCGTGCGGCGCATGGAAAGCGCCGCCGAGCGGCTGAATTTCGAGGAGGCCGCCCGGGTGCGCGACCAGCTGGCGAATCTGAAGGCCATTCAGGCGCAGCAAATCGTGACCGCCGACATCGACCACGATGCCGATGTGATCGCCGTCGCGGCTGCCAACGGCGAATACTGCATCGCCTTGATGTTCGTGCGCGGCGGGCGCAGTCTGGGCAGCACGACATTCTTTCCGAGAGCGCCGTTCGCCGACTTGCCGGAAGTGCTTGCCGCATTCGTGGCGCAGTACTATCTGGAGCGGGACTCGCCCGCGGAAATCATCGTTGAGCGCGAATTCGACGAGATGCCGGTACTCGAGGCGACTCTTGCGCAGCGCAGCTCGCACAAGGTGCGCATCGCCTCTTCAGTGCGCGGCATCCGCGCCCGCTGGCTCGAGATGATGCACAACAACGCCGAGCAGGCGCTGAAAATGCGCGGACTGGCGCGCGCAAGCATCGAGTCGGGTCTGCAGGCGGTGCGCGACGCGTTCGATCTCGAGGCGGCGCCTGGCCGGATCGAGTGCTTCGATATCAGCCACACCGGCGGAACCGATACGGTGGCCTCCTGCGTGGTATTCGGTGTGGAGGGGCCGGTCAAGAGCGACTACCGCCGCTTCAATATTGCCGGCATCCAGCCCGGCGACGACTATGCGGCGATGTACCAGGCGCTGACGCGGCGCTACAAGCGCGTGCGCGACGGCGAGATCGCCGCGCCCGACGTGCTGCTGATCGACGGCGGCAAGGGCCAGCTGGCCGAAGCGGGCAAGGTCCTCGACGAATTGGGCCTCGTCGGTATTACCCTGATCGGGGTTGCCAAGGGGGTCGACCGGCGGCCGGGCCAGGAGCAGCTTTTCGTACGAGGCCGGGACACGCCCGTCATCCTGCCGCCGGATTCGGCCGCCCTGCATCTGATTCAGCGCGTGCGCGACGAGGCGCATCGATTCGCCATCGCCGGGCACCGGCGCAAGCGGGCGAAACGCCACAGCCAGTCTATACTTGAAACGATTCCCGGCTTGGGGCCGGTGAAGCGACGCGAGCTGCTGAAGCAATTCGGCGGTCTGCAAGGGATATTGCGTGCCGGCATCGAAGATTTCGTTCAAATCCGCGGCCTCGGGCGAGATCTCGCCGAGGTAATCTATGAGCACCTCCACCCCGGGCAGTGAAGAGCAGTGGTATTGGACTCTGCCGAATACGCTGACATGGCTGCGCATTCTGATGATTCCTGCGATCCTGGGGCTGTTCTATCTGCCTTACCAATGGAACGGCCCCGCCGCCTGCGCCGCGTTTGCGCTGGCCGGGATTACCGATAGCCTGGACGGCTACTACGCGCGCAAATGGGGGCAAACGTCGCGTCTCGGGGCGTTTTTGGACCCGGTCGCCGACAAATTGATCGTGGCGACGGCGCTGGTCCTGATCGTGAGCGCGGATCCGCACCGCTGGTTCCTGGTGATCGTCGCCATCGTGATCATCGGCCGCGAAATTGCGGTCTCGGCGCTACGCGAATGGATGGCCGAGATCGGCGCCCGAGGACGCGTCAAGGTGTCGATCTGGGGCAAGTATAAGACCATCATGCAGATCGTCGGGCTGTCACTGCTGCTGTACCGGCACGACCTTTTCGGGATCCCGATCTACAAGCTCGGGCTGATCTTGACCGGAGTCGCCGCGCTGCTCACGCTGTGGTCGATGTTCCTGTACCTGCGGCTGGCCTGGCCCGAATTACGGGGCAGTGCCAAGAGCCAACCTTGACTCCGGACGGTGGGGCCCTACAATTGCGCGTCTGTTCCGGGCGGGAATAGCTCAGTTGGTAGAGCGCAACCTTGCCAAGGTTGAGGTCGCGAGTTCGAGCCTCGTTTCCCGCTCCAGTTTCTCAGGCGACCCCGGCCAGCCCGGGGTTTGCTATTTTTGAGGCTTGACTAGACGTTTGGGCTAGGTGGCAGAGTGGTCATGCAGCGGCCTGCAAAGCCGTGTACGCCGGTTCGATTCCGACCCTAGCCTCCATTACCTCTGTTTCGCGATGTACCGGGCTGTCCTGCCATGTACGTTTTAATCAGCTAACTAGCTGATTGGTAACTGTTAAATTGTGCCGGTGTGTCCTTGGCTGCTCAGGCGTGTCCTCGCGAAGCGTCGCCTAGACCTGGGGTATACGCCTGGGGTATGTTGAAGGCAGCATTTCACATACCCCAGTTTTATGGCCTATCTCACCGAGACTCGAATTCGCGCTGCCAAAGCCAGCGACAAGCCCTACAAGCTGTTCGATGAGCGTGGCCTGCATATGCTCGTGACCCCGCAGGGAGGCCGCTTGTGGCGCCTGCGTTACTGGCTAGGCGGGCGCGAGAAACTCCTGACCTTGGGGGCGTATCCGGACGTCCCGCTCAAGCGGGCCCGAGAGAAGCGCGAGGAAGCCCGCAAGCTCATCGCCGATGGCATCGATCCCAACGTCCAGCGCAAGGCGCTGCGGGAAGCGCCGGCCGACACTTTCGAAGCCGTCGCCATCGAATGGCTAGCGCTTCAGAGCAAAGTCCTCGCGCCCGAAACGATGTCCATGCTCGGCGCGCGGCTGAACAACTTTCTCTATTTGTACATAGGCAAGCGCCCGGTGGGCGCCATCACCGCACAAGAGCTGCTCGCGGCGCTGCGCCGCATCGAGGCCCGCGGCCGGCACGAGACCGCGCATCGTGTCCGAGCCCTCGCGGGGCGGGTGCTGCGATTCGCGGTGGCGACCGGGCGCGCCCAGCACGATGTGGCCGCGGATTTGAAGGACGCATTGGCGCCGGTGAAATCCCAGAACTTCGCATCCGTGACAGACCCCGCGCGCGTCGGCGAGCTGATGCGGGCAATCGATGGCTACAGCGGGCACTTGGTGACTGCACTCGCGCTGAAGCTCGCGCCGCTGGTGTTCGTGCGGCCGGGCGAGTTGCGGGCCGCGGAATGGTCGGAGTTCGACTTGCCGAATGCTGAGTGGCGCATCCCTGCCGCGCGCATGAAGATGGGCGAGCTGCATATCGTGCCACTCTCGCGCCAGGCGCTTGCGATCCTCGATGAGCTCAAGCCCCTTGCGAGGGGAGGGCGGTATCTCTTTCCGTCGCTTCGCACCCGCGATCGTCCGATGTCGGACAACACGATCAACGCGGCGCTGCGCCGCTTGGGTTACTCGAAAGAAGAACAGACCGGGCACGGGTTCCGCAGCATGGCGAGCACACTCCTCAATGAGCTGGGCTTTCCCCCGGATGTGATCGAGTTGCAGCTGGCGCATTGTGAGCGCAACAAAGTGCGCGCGGCCTACAATAAGGCGCAGCGCCTCCCGGAACGTCGCAGGATGATGCAGGCTTGGAGCGACTACCTTGACGGGTTGCGCGGCGGGGCGGGGGTCGTGGCAATGAATCGGGTTGCTTAAACTGAATGCTTCGTCGCAAGTTTGGCAGGCAAGCGTAAGATGTTATTTGCGATAATTGGGCCAGTCCCATTCTTTTGGCGATCGGGGTTTTGAGAGGGATTCGATATGGCGACGGTCAAGCAAGAGGTTGAGCAACTGCTGCATCGGCTTCCCGACGACAGCACGCTAGAGGACATTCAGTACCACTTGTACGTGCTGGAGAAGATCAAGCATGGGCGCGAGGACATCGCCGCCGGCCGCCGCTATACCGTGGCTGAAGCCCGCGAGCGGCTTGGTCGATGGCTGCGAACATAATATGGTCGGAGCAGGCACTCGACGATATTGATGCCATCGCGGACTACATAAACCGCGACTCGCCGTTCTACGCCCAACGTGTCGCCGAAGAAATTCTCGAACTCGCTAGCCTAGCTTGCGCAAGTAAGGGCTGATTTTGCTGGTTTTTGGGCGCGCTGATCCAGCGTGCTCAAGCACTTGCACGCGTGGGATGCGGGATTTGGCGCTGTAGTGCCGACCTTGGGCCTTTTCTTTGCGCTTCACATCGGGTGTGATGGGGCTCGATGTATTTGCGAGCAAGCACGCGCAGGAAGGACGGCAAGACGCATCGCTACTGGCGCTTGGTGGAGAGCGTTCGCATCGGGCGACGCGTGATTCAACGCACCGTTGCGCAGCTCGGTGAGCTCGATGCGGAGGGACGTCTTCGGGCCCGTGCGCTCGCTCGCCACCTGATCGGTTCGCCCGAGCAAGGACGGCTGTTTGAGGACGGACACGCCGATGTGACGGTGCCGGTGCGCTTGAAGGGGATCCGGGTGGAGCGGCCGCGGCAGTTTGGCGATGTGTATTTGGCGCTCGCGCTGTGGCGAGGGACAGGACTTGAGGAGCTGTGCGAGAGCCTTCTGCCCTGGGCCAAGGAGCAGGTGCCGTGGGCGAAGATAGTCTCGGTGCTGGTAGCGGCGCGGCTGTGCGAGCCCTCGAGCGAGCTGCACATTGCTGAGGACTGGTACCGGCGCACGGCGCTATCGGATCTATTGCAGCTGCCCGCCGAGCAGGTGAACAAAGACCGGCTGTACCGCGCGCTCGATGAGCTCTTGCCGCACAAGGGGGCGATCGAGGCACACCTCTCAAGGCGCTGTGGGGAGCTGTTTTCGATCGATCACGAGGTGCTGCTCTACGACGTGACCAGCACCTATTTTGAAGGCGAGGCTTCGGGTAATGCGCTCGCCGCACGCGGCTACTCGCGCGATCACCGCCCGGACTGCAAGCAGGTGTGCATTGCGCTGGTGGTGAGCTTTGATGGCTTTCCCTTAGGCTATGAGGTGTTCCCCGGGAACATGAGCGATGCGCGCACGGTGGAGAAGATCGTCACCACGATGGAGGCGCGCCACGGGGTGATCGGGCGGGTGTGGATTGCCGATCGAGGGATGAGTAGCCGCGCGAACTTGCAGTGGCTGCGCTCCTCGGGGCGGCGCTACATCATCGGGGCAGCGAAGTCGGAGCTGAAGAAGCACGCGGCGCTCCTGGCCGAGGCGCGCGGCTGGCATCCGTTGCGCGAGGGCGTCGAGGTCAGGCTCACGCGCTGCGCCGAGACGGGGGACACCGTGGTGCTTGCCCGCTCGGCCGAGCGGCGCGACAAAGAGCGCGCGATGCACGAGAAGTTCTCTCGGCGGATCGAAGTGGGGCTTGCGCGCCTCGCCGAGCGCATCGAGCGCGCTCGTCGCCGTCTCGATCCGGCCACGATCCAGCGCCAGATCGGGCGGCTGTTGCAAGTGAACCAGCGCGCCGCGGCGCGCTACGACATCACCCTCGTCGAGGCCAAAAGCCCCGCGGGCTTTCACCTCAACGTCAAGATCAACGAGGCGTTCGATCAATGGGCGAGCATCTCCGAGGGCGCATACGCCCTAAAGACTAACCTCACCGACTGGAGCGATGAGAAGCTCTGGCGCGCCTACATCCAACTGGCCCAAGCCGAGGCGGCCTTTCGGGTGCAGAAGGATGAGCTCTCGATCCGCCCGATCTGGCATCAGCGCGCCGATCGGGTCGAGGCGCACATTCTGGTGTGCTTCTTGGCCTTCGTTCTGTGGAAGACCTTGGAGCTGTGGCAGCGGCGCGCCGATCTCGGTAACTCCCCGCGCACCGTGCTCGAGGAGATCAAGCGCATCCAATGCCACGATGTGTGTCTGCCGACCACCACGCACGGGGAGATCAAGCTGCGCTGCGTGACGCACCCCGATGAGCTGCAGTCGATGCTGCTCGATCGACTCGGGATCACGCTGCCGAAGCGCCTGCGCATCGATGAGGCGCAACTGCCAATCGCCTTAAGCGCCTGACTTTCATCTCACGCCAAAATGTAGTGCCGACTTTTGAGGCAACCCCTTGATTTGCCTCAATCACACCCTCGATTCTGCGCAAGTTGGGCTAGCTCGATTGCGGAGCAGCCGCAGATCGGTCGAATCGTTCCGGAATTGAAGGACGAGTCGGTCCGCGAGCGGTTCATCTACAGTTACCGCGTGATCTACGAGATTCGGTCGAGTCACGTCGAGATCATTGCGGTAATCCATGGCCGGCGTTTGCTCGAATCCATCGAGGACCGCTTCGAGTGAGCTTAAGCCCCGCGCCTCTGATTATTCAGATTTGGCTTGGGAGATCTTCCGGTCGAGTTCGAGAGCGCGCTGGCGGAAGATCTCGATCGCCTCCTCGCTAGTGATCTCCCCGCGCGCCACTTGGCTGTGAATCGCTTCGGCCTCCGGGGTCGGTACGTACCCCCTCATGGATCAAACTACCGACGATGTTTCGCGTGTCGGCGGCCTTCTGCGCCAACGTTCGGGTGTCCTTGGGAATGGGCGCCATTTTCATGATGATACTCCCTCAACCCAAAGTTCGGCGGCCGAACAAGTCATGCAACCGTTAGGAAGGCCGGCCGCCATTCGAGTACGACCACTGTAATGAGCGAAGCGGCCGCTCGTCACTCGTGACTCCGTATGCTCGCATGTTACCGAGCAAGATCCGGACTTTTCGGCGCGTGACCAGTCCCAATGCGGGCGCGAACAGAGGAGGGTGGACGGAGAGGCAACGTGATCTGCTCCGGCGCCGCGGACCGTCGAGTGGCTCTCAGCGAAGGACTGACCGTGGTAGTCGATCGCTCGATGAGATCTGCGATCGCTTCGGCTGAAATGAGCCGGCGACTTCCAATTACTACGCTCGCAAGGCGCCCCGTGCGTAGAAGCTGGTAGATCATATTGCGAGAGATGCCACCCAAGAGCCTACGTGATTCCTGAATGGAGTAGAGCGTTCGGTCTTGCATAGATGACCCCTCGTGTTCTGCCTTCGGAATTATGTGGTCTTAAGAGGCCGACGCGATTCCGCGGTGTGTCGGCGGAAGATTCGACCACAAAAGCATTGTGGCGCACATTTCGAAATGAGGGCAAGGGAGTTTCTGCGAAAATTTGGCGGAGAAAGTCGTAGTTAAAAAGTTCGGCGGCCGAACTTTTCCCTCGTAGTAGCCCACCCGGAAACATCCTTCAAATCCGCGGCTAGTGAAAAATTCGGCCGTTGAATTCTCGAAGTGAGGTCTTCGTTGCCGCGGCCGATGGTAAAGGCGATCTGACCGTGCGCGGTAAGTGAGGACGGTTCGACCTGTTTGAGAAAAGTTCGGCCGCCGAACTGTTTTTCGCGCGTGCGAAATGCTGGCGTTTCGGGTTGTTGGAATTGGGAGGGCAGGATAGGCTAGCGCCAGCAATATGATTCATTGTGAATCAGCCAGCATTTGAATCATCACTCCAGGCGCTCTGTCATGGCAGAAGCACGTGAGCCGCGTAGCCTGACGGCGTCACACCGCGACGCTGGGCACGTGCCTCGAGGCGTGCCGCATCGATCCCCATCAACCGCACGGTGTACTTTTCCGCCGGCTGTCGATCGTCTTGCCCTTGCGTCGCATGTGTGCGACTCCTTACCTCGGTCCCCTCTGACGAGCGGGTACGCTTTGCTCAATTGGCGAACGCGAGAGGGCTGTCAGTTTCTCGATTGCTCGCTGGGTTGGTCGAGCGAGCGCTTGCAGAGAGTTCGCAGGCGACTGTGGGGCGTTTGGCGCAGGGCGCATCTTCGAACAGATCCGCCGATGCCGTATAAGGAATTCGAAGAGCTCAAACGGGTCGTAAACGAACTCGCCGGGGTCCGCGGCGCCCTGCATCAGGTGATCAGCGAGCGTGCCTCAAGGGAGATGGTTGAGTACTCATTGCGAGAGAATGTCATGCGTCTGCTCCCGGCACTCAAGCAGATTCGGGATAAAGTTCAGGACACGTTGGTTGCGAACTCTAAGTCATGGGCTGCACCTGGTGCCTAGCGGCGTCCGCACACAATATTCGCGAGTCGCGCGCTCTTCGCCATTTGTTCGGGTTAGTATCGGTTCATTCGGCGTCGTTCTGAAACAAAACGGTAGCAGTGCCATGGCTGTGCGTGTTGCAGGAGGTACCTCGCTCACCGTCGCCACTCTCCGCAGCGCGGATAAAGCGGCAATGCTGCGCGGCGCAGTGGCCTGGGTTACCTCCCAGGGCAGAGACCTGACTAACACCCGATTCAGCGCATCGATATCGTCATCGACGAAGATTGAACCCGCTTCGGATTGGAGGTCACAACCTGTGACCCGATCAGAAATAGCGATTGTAACAATGCCGCTCCGATGCTCGGGTTACGCTCAACGGGGAGCACCGATGCCGAGAGGGTGGATCGGCGCATTTCAGGCGCCGCACCATCAGGAATAGGGGATGCCGCAACCTAAGCGACCAACCGTGCTCGCGGCGTTCGCCGCATTGCCATCGACGGGCATTTTCTCGACGAGATTCAGACTCGTCTGCAGACGCCCGCGAGTAGCAAGTCGCTGACCTATTCGGCGGCTCCCGTCGAGCGACATCAGCTGATCGAAGACGACGAGGGCGTCACGCTGAAACTTCCCGCCCTCACCGCGCTGCAGCTGTATCACGACGGCGTGCTGTCGGCCGATGCCCAAAAATCGGTCGAGCTCACCGTCGCCGGTCGCCCGCTGGGCCGCCTACTTTCTTCACTGGATGCGGGGGCTGCCAGGGGATGAATTCGGAAACCCGGTGTTATTGCGATTCGGCCCGCAACCTGCCAAGCAGGAGCGGGTTTCAGAGCCCAACGCGTGGCTCAAAGCGCTCGTGCCGCTCAAACTCTACCGCCAAGAGGACTGGGACCCGGCCGAGGTGTATTGGGGAGAGCCGGGAGAGCGGATCGAGGCCTGGGCCAAACCCATCATCAAGCGCGGCCCGAGGCCGATGTATCAGATGGAGCAAATTCTCCCTGGTGCCGACCCGGAGGATATCGACAGCGATCCGATCCTGGACGCCAATGAGCTCAGGGACCGCGGCCAGATCGCCCGCGCCAAGAAATTGCTGGAGAAACTCCTGATCAAGGACGTTCGCTGCCTCGATGCCCATGCACATCTCGGCAGTCTCGCCTTTGACACGCAGGTGCGCACCGCACTCGATCACTACCAGCGCGGCGTGCTGATTGGAGATCTGTCATTGGGCGAGAAATTCGAGGGCGTGTTGCCATGGGGCATGATTGATAATCGACCGTTCTTGCGGTGCCTGAGTGGGCTCGGCCTGTGTCTATGGCGAATGGAGCGGTTCGAAGAAGCGGAAAAATTGTTCATGCGCCTCCTCTGGATGAGCCCCTCAGATAATCTCGGCGTACGGTTCTTACTGTCGCCGGTGCGGGCAAGAAAGCCGTGGACGCCTGACGGTGACTGAGGAGATAACATGAGCCCGCGCAAAGCCTCGCATTCAATCAATACCGCAGTCGGGCGCGTGGATGCAGAGCGGCTCGAGGATTTGCAGGAGAAGTTTGATACGTATCAACTACTGGAACTCGTCGATGCGCTTGATGAATGGCGCGGATGGGTTGGTGATCCAGACGGGATGCGCGCGGACCTCTTACGCCTGCACGCCCTCGCGCACACGCTGATCAATGCCGCGCCGCTCAGCTTCGCCGCGCCGGATGACTAGGTCGGCGCGAATTAAAAGTGATTCGTGCGCATAACGGATTTAGGCTGAATGCCGCACTGCAGTCGCCGGCGGCTGGGAGGTTGGAATGACCGCTTGCTTTGCCGTCAGGAGTCATTCAAAAGGGGTCCCGGCCACTTGCGGTCTATCGTCCACCACAATTTCCATCCTCAAAGCTGCCGCTCGCGAATATCGATTCCGCCCCCTCCCTTTCAACGTAAAGGGCGGGACTCGTGTTGGGCGCGTCCGGCGCAGCGGCTATCGCGGGCCGCCGCTGGGGCGACCCGCCTATTTCACCTGCATGACATCAGTTGCTGCCTGCAGGCGGTGCTGTCACGGCTTCCATCACACGGTCGAGGCTGAAGCTGCCTGGCTTCATGCGGGGTGGGAATTCGCGGAAGCTCTGCAGCCACTGCGCGACATATCCAGCTGCGGGTGCCAGCATGTACATACGAGGTCCGACGTAATCGATGAAGGAGGTCGATTCGTCGTTGGCGCGCTCAAACGGATCCATGAGCAGATTGGTCAGCATCGGCCAGCGAAGTTCCTCGAACGGGCTCTCCCAAACCTTGAAGCCTATGGAGTTCTGTCGCAGGAAAGTCATTTTCCATTGGTTGTAGCGCAGTGCCGCGACGCTGCCGCCGTCGGTCCAGTAAATGAACTCGTGACGCGGGGATTCGGGCACCTCGCCTTTGAAGTAAGGCATCAGGTTGTAGCCGTCGAGGTGGACCTTGTAGGTCATATCACCGATCGTCCGGCCCTTCAGCAGATCTTCCTTGACCGTGGGGTCGCCTGCGGCCGCGAGTAAGGTCGGCATCATATCCTCGTGGGCACCAATCCCGTTGAAGATAGTGCCGGGCTTGATGACGCCGGGCCAGCGGATCAGCGTGGGAACCCGGTAGCCTCCCTCCCACTGCGTATTTTTCTCGCCGCGGAACCACGTCGTGCCGCCGTCCGGCCACAGGAAGAATTCCGCGCCATTGTCGCTGGAATACATCACGATGGTGTTGTCTTCAATGCCGAGCTTCTTCAATTCGTCGAGCAGCTGGCCGACATCGTTATCGTGCTCGAGCATGCCATCCGCCTCGACACCGAGACCACCGCTCTTGCCTTCCCACTTCGGGCTGAGGTGCGTGTATGTGTGCATGCGGGAAGTGTTGTACCAGACGAAGAAAGGCTTGTTGGCTTTCGCCGCCTTGTCCATGAAAGAGATTGCGCCGACGGTGATTTCGTCGTCAATCGTCTCCATGCGCTTGCGCGTCAGCGGGCCGGTGTCGGTGCAGATCTGTTTACCCATCTTGCCGAAACGCGGGTCATCGGCAGAATCGTCTTTGCCCGATGCGAAGCAATGTAAGACGCCGCGCGGGCCGAACCTCGCCTTGAAAGCCGGGTTCTTTGGATAATCCACATTCTCCGGTTCCTCTTCCGCGTTCAGGTGATAGAGGTTGCCGAGCCACTCATCGAACCCGTGGACCGTGGGCAGCATGTCGTTGCGGTCGCCAAGGTGATTTTTGCCAAACTGGCCGGTCGAGTAACCGAGTGGCTTGAGCAACTCGGCGAGCGTCGGGTCGGCTTTGGTCAAGCCCTCCTTGGCGCCGGGCAGACCGACCTTGGTGAGGCCCGTGCGGATTGGCGACTGCCCGGTGATGAACGCCGCGCGGCCGGCGGTGCAGCTCTGTTGACCATACCAGTCGGTGAAAACCGCACCTTCCCTGGCGATGCGGTCGATGTTCGGCGTCTTGTAGCCCATCATGCCCATGTTGTAGGCGCTGATATTGAAAATGCCGATGTCGTCGCCCCAAATTACGAGGATATTCGGCTTCTTGTCCGCCCCGTTGGCTAGCGTCGCGACGCCAAATAGGATCAACACACCCAGGGACTGCAGCAGTCCTGGGAAGCGCCAAGTTGAGTTCAAATTCATTGTCACTCCCGGTATTTTTGTCGAGCTAGGCCACATCATAGAGCCTTTGTCCTGTTTGTAGTCGGCGCGTAAGCTTACGCTTTGTCGCTAGCACCGCAATTCCTTATGCGCCGGCAAGCTGCTGCCCGGGATCATCGATGCGCTAATGCCCTAAAGCACAGCAGAAAGGTCGGCGCATGAGATGATCGTCGGTCAAATGAAAGGCGGCGAAGTATCTGGCAATGAAACCCAATTCTGATTGGATTGCCCGATAGCTGCCGCTCGCCGATGGCGGCTTGGGGTCGATCAGCGACCCTGGCCGCTGTGTCTCAGTTTTTTGCACGGAATGGCGGCTTCCGGGGCCGCCATGGGGCTCTTCTCGGCCAACGGCGGTACAAGCACGTGGAATGATCGGCATATAGCCGACGTTCGCGGATGACCACTAGATGCTTATCGTTCTCGGCAGGTGCGGTGCCGCGTAAACTCCACGAAGCAGCTCAGCCAAGCTACTGTCGCGCCATGGCCACCTTGAAACGCTCTTCGGGGGAGATCAGGTGATCGTGATCGTCCTTCTCTAAATCGATCTGCACCCAGTTCACCTCGCCGCTGAACTCATTCTCTTTTGGATCATAGTCGGGTGTAACCGCCGAGCCGGTTCCCTTGCCGACATCGCAAGTTTCGTCGGCCGAGAACGCCATCGGCACCGTAATCTCCACCCGGCCTTCACCCACTTTCGAACCATCCAAGTAAAGTGCAGCGTTGCCGCCCTTGGCCAGGCCGCCGCCATCGTATTTGAACTCCATCCGAACCTGATGCTCGCCCGCGGGAATCGCTTTATTTGAGTCGACGTAGAACAGCTTGATGCCGAGAAGGTTGTAGCAATATTTCAGTTTGCCCTCCTTGGCGTACAGGCTCCAGCCATTGAAGGCACCGCCCTGCGCGATGATGACGCCTTGCGCCCCGGACTTCGGCACGACAACTTCGGCGGTTACCGAGTAGGACTTATTCTTGATGTTGATCACGGAGTTTTCGCTTAAACGGCCCATACCACCGAAGAGAATCTGTGTCTTTCCCTTGACGAGCTGCGGCCGCCCGGCAAGGTCCGGGTTGAAGCGTTCGACCCTCCGATCGTCGAGCGGCAGAACGCTGTACTTGGTGGCCTCGATAAGCCACAGCCTCTGCAATTCCCGCAGTTTCTGTGGGTTGTCTTTGGCGACGTTTTTCGCCTGAGTCCAGTCCTTGCTGGTGTCGTACAGTTCCCAGACATCGTCATCGAATGCGGGCAGCGGCTTGGTGGTATCCCACGGCGTACTGTGCCGGGTCACCGCAGTCCATCCCTTGTGGTAGATGCCGCGGTTGCAGAACATCTCAAAATACTGGGTCTCGTGGGCTTCCGCGGCCTTGGCGTTGTCGAAGGCATACAGCATGCTGAAACCCTCCAGGGGTGCCTGCTGCACGCTGTTGACCACCGTCGGTGCCGGAAGTCCCGCGGCTTCCAGAATCGTCGGTGCGACATCGATGACGTGGTGGAACTGCGATCGGATCTCGCCTTTCGCCTTGAAGCCCTTGGGCCAGTGCACGATCGTGCCGTTGCGCGTGCCGCCCCAGTGCGAGGCAACCTGTTTGGTCCACTGATAAGGTGTGTCCATGGCATGCGCCCAGCCGACGGCATAGTGATTGTAGGCGTGCGGTCCACCGAACAGGTCGATCTTGCTTTTCATGAATTCGACCGTCTCGACGGCGGCCATGCCATTCAACATGGCCATTTCGTTGAAGCTACCGTGCAACGTTCCTTCGGCCGATGCACCGTTGTCGCCGATGATGTACATCACCAGCGTATCATCGAGCACTTCCAAATCCTTCAATCCATCAATCAGTCGTCCCACGTGATGGTCGGTGTGCTCGAGAAACCCGGCATAAATCTCCATTTGCCGGGCCAGAATCGGCTGCAGCTCTTTCGGCATCTGCTCCCAGGCCGGAATCTCCTCAGGCCGCTTGGTGAGTTCGGCATTACCCGGTATGACCCCGAGTTCCTTTTGCCGGGCGAAGATCTGTTCGCGCAGTTTGTCCCAGCCTTGATCGAACTTACCCTTGTACTTGCCGATCCATTCCTTGGGCACGTGGTGCGGGGCATGACACGCGCCCGGCGCGAAGTACATGAAGAAGGGCTTGTCCGGCATCAGCGCCTTTTGCTGGCGCATCCACTTGAGCGCCTTGTTGGTCATGTCCTCGGTGAAGTGATAGCCCTCCTCGGGAGTCTTGTCCGGCTCCATGGGGGTCGTGCCCTCATAGATGGCGGGGTAGTACTGGTTGGTTTCTCCACCGATGAAGCCGTAGAAGTATTCAAAGCCGCCGCCGCCGGTCGGCCATTGATCGTAGGGCCCCATCGGGCTCGTTTCCCACACCGGGACCTCGTGGCACTTGCCGAATTGCGCGGTCGAGTAGCCATTGAGCTTGAGCGTCATCGCCAACGCCGCCTTGTCCTTCGGCAGCACTGAGGTGTAGCCAGGGGCCGAGGTCGCGATCTCGCAGATCCCGCCCATGTTCACCGAATGATGATTGCGCCCAGTCAGCATCGCTTGGCGCGTCGGCGAGCAAAGGGCTGTCGTATGGAAGCGGTTGAACTTCAAACCACCTTTCGCCAGCAGCTCGGCAGTCGGCGTGTTGATGACCCCACCGAAAGCGCTTGAAGCTGCGAAACCCACATCGTCCAGGAGCACGATCAGCACATTGGGTGCGCCCTTCGGCGGCCGCAGCGGCTCGATCGGTGGAAACTTAGTGTCCGGGTCCTTGGCGTCGTAAGTCGTGAGGCCCACATACTGACGATCGGGAATAGGCAAAATTGCGCGTGATGCTTTATCGGATTGGTCGGCCACGGGATTTCATCCTCTGTGATCCAAGGTCGGGCTGACTCGATAATAACTCCCATGCTGGCGTCGGGCTCGATCTTCGTCATTGGCCCTTGGTCATCTTGACGCCGAGGGTAGCTACTGTATGCAGTTGCTCGCTCGGGAGACGGCAAGACAGACGCCAAGGCAAGCTCAATTGATTTCCCATGAAGCGGACTATCGCCACCGGCAGAAACGGGTCGATCCCGGTCCCATGCCGGTAGCTCTCAGCTTTTGGCGCTGACCGACCGGTTTCGGGACAGGCATCCGGCGCAGATCGGCGCAGGACCGGGCAATCGCGGTACCGAAATGACCGCCGAAAAGCTGTCGGTCGAATCGATTAGAGATGAGGGGCAAGCACGCTGCGTACAAATTTCACAGCTTGGCGCGCAGGTGCAGTTCATGTTTCCGAAATAAACGTGAGTCATGCCGTCCCAACGCTACTTCTCGGGTTCGAAGTCGGGCAATTGCCAGACCTTGCTGAAGAAAGTTTCCGTGGGCTCATAGAACCTGAACCAAACGAACCATCCTTTCGAGGCGCTGGTGTCCACCCAGTTGCGCTCCAAACCGGCGGGTGCCTTCGGGCCGAAGTAAAGATCGGCAGAGCCATCGGCGTTGAGTATGATTTTCTCGTAGGAAGTAATCGCGGCCTTACCCGTGCTGTTCTGGGTCAATGAACGAGTACCGTTATCGTAGACAGTGATGGACCAGAATTGCTTCGCGGGAACATCCGCTGGCACCCGTAGATGGTAGCTTTTTGCGCCATCGAGCCAAACGCCGTCCTTGTCCTTGAAGGTCTCAAGATACCTCTGTCCTTTGGAAGGAACAGGGAGATTCATGGCTTCATTCGGCCAGGTGCCCAGATATAAGTAGTGCAAGCGTTCGTCGAGCTCGCTGTGGTACGTCGACTCTTGCTGAGAATCCGGCTTGAGGTTGAAATTCATGACATTCGTCCAGTGCTTACCCGGATAGTAGAAAGCATTGGTGAGGCGTGGACTAAAAGAGATGGTTTGGGCCATGGCTTTGCCGAGGCGTGCACCCTCTTCTAGGATTTTCTTTTGACGCTCGTCCGGCACGAAGGACTTGCCCTTCTCGATCCCGAGTGGCTTGAGCATCGCCATGAAGAAGCGGTCGCGCTCTTGAACTGGATTGTTGTTGATTACCTGCGATAGGAGTTCCCAAAAGGCAACGCCTTCCGGCTCGAGCGTATTGATGGGCTTGTCGGACACATCAAAGAACCGGTTCGGTTTGGGGTTCTCGCGCTCACTGTATGGATAAATGCGCGCTCTCTTGAGCAACGCGACGGCCCCTGCAACGTCACCATTCACCACCATGCCGCGAATGAAAAAGGTGGTGTCGTTCATCTTAGAGGGCGTGATGAAATAACCCTCTTTTGGCAGCTTGCCCTGGTAGCCCGGTGGCACGAGAAGGAATTTGCCACCCTGGCCCTTGTCGGGACCGAGGGCGCCGACTCCGGTGGTTATGAACCAGTAATCGCCGAACATGCCCGCCGTGGGCCCAGCGGGAACCTCGACAACGACGGGCCCGTCTTTAGCCAAATCAATGATGGCGGCGGAGTAAATGGTGGTGGTGTTACCCGTAAGCCAAAGGCCCATCGCGTCGAGATATTTGGGGTACATCTCGAAATCGTTGTAGGTGGCGCCAATATCCTGAAAGAGTCCGCGTCGGACCGAAGCCGCGCTCACCAGGGGGAATCCCCAAAGGTAGGCTTGGCAGGCACGTTGGAAATCGATTTCGTCGTACAGCTTGTCGACCGTATCCTGGGTTGGGTAGCCGTTCTCGTACTTCAGCTCCACGGGCTTCTCCTATACACGCTGTTACAAATCAGCCGTAATTTGGGTTGCGTCACGAGCCTGGGCTATGGGTCCTTGGTCGGATTGACCCAAGGCAGCCGGCAGACGACAACGTAGATTCAATTAGAACACCCGGAAGCGGACTCTCGCGAACTTCCGCTTCGGGTCGGGTGCGGCGGCGGTGGTTTGCGTGACACGGTACCTTGCCACATAAAAATGTTAACCGGTTGGTATAAATGCAGGGGCGTGACTTCCAGTCTTTGGGCTCCCGTCAAACAAGTAGGAGCTCTCAATGTTGTTACCAAATGCAACGCCGACCCGTCGCGTCCCTTGGAACAAAGGGAAATTAGTCGGGCAGAAGGCGCCCCTGAAGCTCAAAGACATTTGGGCTATTCGAGTACGATTGGAACTTAATGACCGGAGGCGCGAGCTCGCGCTATTCAATCTTGCGATCGACAGTAAGCTTCGCGGCTGCGATCTCGTTCGGCTGCGCGTGCGTGATGTTGCGCACGGAGATCACATTATGGCGCGCGCCATCGTCATGCAACAGAAAACGCAGCGTCCCGTTCAGTTCGAAATTACCGAGCCCACCAGAAGGGCGGTGCTGGCATGGATCCGCCATGTAGCACTCAAATCGGATGACTATTTGTTTCCCAGTCGACTGAGTCAATCCGTGCATCTTTCAACGCGACAGTACGCCAGAATCGTCGAAGGCTGGGTGGCCGAGATCGGCCTGGACAGGGGAGCGTATGGAACACACACGATGCGTCGTACCAAGGCATCCTTGATCTACCGCCGTACCAAGAATTTGCGCGCGGTGCAGTTGCTGTTAGGACATGTGAAACTCGAAAGTACAGTGCGGTACCTTGGGATTGAGGTCGATGACGCCCTGGAGATGGCGGAGCAAACGGAAGTTTAGTGTTGGTCCGCACAGGCGCCGACAGACCGTCGTCGGCGCACTCCACTTCCATCGGCCCCCCTCAGTCCCCTGGACCGCGGTGGGCCGCCAGCGGAGGGGGTCTTCGGGCCACCCCTGACCAGGAAATGGCTCACAAGGCGCGTCACCGCCGCACCCGACCCTAACCCGCCGACGGTGACCGGCGGCTATTGGGTAGCGCAAGTCAAGACGGTACCACCGCGAGCGCAAGTGCCGAGCGTCGAGCATGCGTCAGTCATGGAAATGTGCTGCCTATGATCACCCACCGACCCTCACGCCTCACCCAAGTTTCGGCGAAGAGACCCTCGTCCGTATACTCGCTGCCATCGCGCGTACCCTTCTCAGTGTACTCACCCGAGAAAATTGCTACATTGCCATGGACATACACCTTCGTATTTCGCAAATCGACAGAATGGTATTTCAGACGCCCCGACTGTAATTGCTCAGCCCATTCGTTCTTCGTCATTGTCGCCCACTTCGCTTTCTGCCCGTTGGCAGCTGGTTCGACCCACATGAGAATGTAGTCATCCGATGCACAGTGCCGCCGTGGCCGTGCCTCGGGAGGCGATCACCGCGCTCAAAACGCTCAAGGTATCGGGTTCGGCCAAAGCGGGGGGTAAGGATACGATGATTATGACCGTGGGCACCCAGGCCTATAGCACCACGGGCAAGGACAGCGTCGTTGACCTCGCCACTGCCTGGACCGAGTCGGAGTTCAACATCATCGGCGACGGCGGCGGGTCGGAAGCCAACTTCAACACGGGCTCCTCGATCAAAGTGAAGATCGCGGTCACCAATGGCACCACGAATGCGCCGACGTGCGCATCGGATGCCGGCACCACGGGGGAAACCAACAACTTGAATCTGGGCAGCTGCAGCGGAACGGGCGGCACGAAGCCCTATATCGAGTTCACCGAGTCGAACTGAGGCGGCCCTGCCGCCGGATGAGCGTTGACCAGAAGTGCAGGCCGAGAGAATTTCCCCTCGGCCTTTTTTTGGTGTGCCCGGGAGGGCTACCGACGCCAACGTCTGCCAGAGGTCTTCGGGGAAGAACCCCAATACTTGATTGAGTTGCCCGATACCTGCCGTTCACCACGGGCGGGTTTTGGTTCGAGATGACCCATTGGCGGACATGGGCTAAACCATCACTGTCAAATACGGCAGTTTCGCGCGGAATGACCGGTTCGGATGACGACGGTGGCAAACCACAGTCCTTGGCCGAACTCGTGGGTCCGGCTCGAGTATTGATTCTGAACGTCCCCATGGCGGCTCCGCTCTATTTCGTTATCTTCAGCGACTTGGGACTTGATACGGAATTGGCCGCATAATTGGCATTGCCTGTGGCATCGGTAGTAAAGGCGGCGGTAATGCTGTACGTGCCGACGGCCAACGCCGACGTCTTAAAAGTCGCCTGCCCGACACCGTTCACTTTCACCGCGGCGAGCGGAGAAGTACCGTTGCGAAACGTCACCGTACCCGCGGGCTTGGTGCTGCCGGGGATTCCGCTCACGGCTGCGCGAATAGTCACGCTTGTGCCCTCAACGGCTGAGGCGGGCGTAACAACGAGGTTGGTCGTAGTCGCATAAGCGACCTGCCACCCCGGCGCCGTATTGGTAGTAATTGTATTGTTAAAATCACCTGTAGAATCATCGACGTATCCGATTACCAGGCCGAAACTGTTCAGCAACAGGTCATCGCCGTTGAAGTTGGCGCATTTCAGGTAATAGTCATATCGGTTGCCGTTCCAAGTGAAGGACGGTACGGCGGACGGCGGCGGGGCTGTACCGATTCCGCCATCGTTATTGCTGCACCAATTGTCGAACTCAAGTTCAAGCGCACCGGCCGGCAGGATCGTGCTGCTGGGCAAGGTCCAGAGGATAACCTCAGCGTCGGGAGTGAGCTCGGAATCGGTTGCATTTATCCACTCGTACATCACGCCACCCGTGGCCGTCAGAGCCGCGATAGTGGGTGCTCCGGTCGAGTCGGGTTTCGAGGCCGGGTTTGCCGAATCACCCGACGATGGAGCGGTAGTGGAAAAAACGATTGTCGGTGCGCAGAAAACCGCAGTCTGAGTCACAATCGTACCCGGGCTGAAGAAAGTGGTCGGATTCTGCGATTCGTCAGCGTTACCATCGAACGTCGAATAGGGATCGAAGACAATTGGACTCCAATCCGGCACGAAACACTGGAAACCCGGATTGTCAGAGCGAAGGGCTCTGGACGTCGCATAGCTTTGCGACGCGACAAAACCGGACACGATGCAGACTGCAGCAATAACCAGGTGTTTGAGTGTCATTACCAACTCCCTTCTGTGCTTGGCTCGGTAAAACGAAAAGGCTTCAGTCGAAATGCCGGGGGCTTGGGCTCGGCGGGGTAGACACGGGCCTAGAATATTTTACTCGTACGAGGGCACGGTCGGCTTTCAGGCCATCTCAGAGTCTAAATTACGACAAGGTCCACCTAAAGTCCACCGGCCTCGTTAATCAGGGGGCGGTCAGGAGGTTTTCCCTTCCAAGGCGAATTTTTTGACCCGCTGCGCCTGCTGCTCGCCAAGCAGGCTGTAAAAGCCGGTTGGTCCAAACCTATCGCGGAGAATCTCCTGGGCGGCAACTAGAGCGCGTTCCGCCGCCGCCGCGTCGCCATTCGCGGCCAGCAACCCTGCGTTCACGGTGTCCCATACCGCGTACCGCCAGGCATTGGCCTTGCTATTGGGATGTGACTTCTGCAGCAAATCTTTAGACTCAACAAGCAGCGCAGCGGCTCGCGCTCGATCGCCGCTCCTGAGCTCAAGATCGGCTTCATTGAGGAGGACCTGATCGAGCAACTCGCCGTGGTCGGGTAGGCGAGCGATCGACTCGGCTCGCTGAATTTCACCTCGCGCAGCGTCCAATCGACCGTGATAGGCATCGATCATTGCAACGCTGTTTAGCGGCGCCACCATATCTTCGTGGTCGCCGCCCTCGAATTTTTCCGTCATCGAGAGCGATTGGCGCAGCAGCGGCTCCGCTTCGTCGACGCGCCCTGCCATCAATGCCGAGCGGCCAATATTGTTCAGGATCGCCGCCACTTGCGGGTGCTCGGCGCCGTACACTTTCCTGTAGATCGGCAGCGCTAGTTGATACTCCACCGCGGCTTCATCGTACCGGCCGGATTGGTATAACAAAACACCAAGATTGTTGATCGAGTTGGCGGTGCGCACGTGATCCATGCCGAGCGCCTGTTGGCGCAACTTGAGCGCTTCGCGCATCGGCGCTTCGGCTGCGGTCAAATCGCCGCTATAAAACAATGTGGTACCGAGCGATTCCAGAGTATCAGCGAGAACTGCAGCTTCTTCCGGACTCGTTCCACGCTTGCGATCGGCCATGAGCGCTTCGCGGCAAAGTTGCTCTGCGTCTACATAGTTGCCCTGAGCGGTCAGCACATCGGCCAATCCCGTCAGTGCTGCGGAGCGTAAGGGGTCGGACGATTGCAGTCCCTTGCGCGCGAGGGCGACGGCGTCGCGCAGAAACTTGGCCGCTTCGTCGTTGTTGCCCGCGAGAAACGCTGTCGTTCCGGATGCCACCAGCGTGCGTACGTGCGACTCGTCCGGAACCGATGCGGCGGCCTCATCCGCGCGAGCCTGTGCCAGCTGCTTTTCTGCAGACTGATAGAGTCCAAGCCCCGTATAGGCCTGTCCGATGGCCGTTTGCAGATCGGCACGGACACGGGGTTCGCGGCCCAGGCCCGGTTCGGAGCGGATCGTGTCGGCACTGTGATCCAACACTTCCCGCACCGTAATGGACGCTCCCCGGCTCTTGTCAGGATCAGCGTCTTCAAACATATCCAGCATGAATTTCGTTGTCCGATTGGCGATCGCGCCCTCGGACTGGGCGATATCCCGCTGCTTGACGGCAACAACTGCGAGTACCGCCACGACGCTCGCGATGACAGCCAGAGCGCGTACTGTTCGATTGCGCATGCGCTTATCGTCGGCGATGGAGCGCTTAACGTATTCGACGAGATGCGGCTCGGTGTCGGTCTGGTGCTCTTTTAGCAGACGCCGTCCGTCCGTCAGATCGATGTCACTCAGAAGAGCCTTTTGTCGACCGAAGCGGGTGCGCCACGGCGCAAGTATGGTGGTCACTCGAGTGGGAGATGCCGCATCACTGTGCGCCGCATTTGTCTGCCGCTGTTGAAGTATTCGCCACCGCACGTAACGCTCCTCGATACGGCGGCGGATCTTGAGCGCTTCGGCGTTACGCTGTACAAATTCCCGCGCTCGTGCCCATCGGGAAAGAAGTGCTTCGTGGGCGAGGCGTACCGTGGGGCTGCCGCCCGTTTCCGCGTCGCTCACCAGGAGACGGGCATGCGGATCGAGCAGGGCGTCGACGAGTCGCCGCTGGGGCGTGCCCGGGGGAAAGATCGAGAGCGGGACTCGTCGGGCCACGGCCCGGTCGACGTCGCCTTCGGCAGTGCCCATCTCAACCAGCGAGAACAGCACCGAGCCGAGCGCCTGGCGATCCTCTGGCGCGCACCGCTCGAGCACGGCCTCGGCCTTCGTGGCGATCGCGCCCTCGAGCCGGCCCAGACTCTCGTAAGTCGCATAGGTAAGCGTGTGTCCGTGAGCTTGCATCACATCGTTTCGATAGAGCTGGTCAAGAAGATACGAAAGAAGCGGAAGCGCACCCGGCTCGCGTGCCACTTCCTCTGAGATCACCTCATTGAGTGGCACACTTGTCGTGAGATGCACTTCGAAGCTCACCCCAGCGGCCTCGGCAGGCCGGCGGATCATCTGGCTCAATTGGGCGGGCCCGGGCGGCAGCAGTTCGAGCCGCCCGGCGCCTTCCGAGAGGCGCACAAGGTTCGGTGTCTCGTCGGCCCGATGCCAGAAGTCCTTGCGCATCGTTGCAATGACCCACACGAAGCCCGAACGCACGAGGCCGGCCAGAAGCTCGATGAACTGCATTCGCTCGCCGGGCGGTATGCGATCGCTGGTGAACAGTTCTTCCAGCTGGTCCACGATGAGAACGAGCTTCGCGTTCTCGTACTCCAGCATGCGGCCCGACTGACGCGCCTGCACGGTGAGTTGGCCGAGTGCAGTGCCGAGCGGATACGCGGGTGTTGCCGTGGCGCTTCGCAAATGAGCGGCCAGGTTCGCCGTTGACTGTCCAAGTCCGATCAGTTCCGACAGACCTTCCTGCTCGTTCACCTGCGTCGTCAGCCGGCGAGCCAGCGCATCGAATAGGTCTTCACCGTCTCGTGCATCGCTGGGTCGAAACACGATGCGTCGCAGAAATGCCGCGCCGGGTATGCGTCGCGGCACGAACAACTTCGGCACGACTCCCGCTTTGACGAGCGATGACTTGCCCGAGCCGCTCGCAGCCAATACCAGAAGAAAAGGCAATCCGATCTCGGCGTTCGCCGTCAGCTGCAGCATCGCCTTGGCGAGCGCCTCGTCCTGGCCGAAGAAGATCGGCGCATGCTCGAACTCGTAGGCCTCGAGTCCGCGAAACGGCGGCTGCGCCCACGCTATGGCGGCCGTATCGACCTGCGGCGAGCCGCGCGCGATGCGCCTCTCGATCAACTTGTGCAGATGATTCTCAAACGCTGCGGCGAACTCAGCGTCGTTTGTGAATGAGGTATAGGCGCCGATGAACATGCCCTGGTTGGCGAAGTGCCGTTCCCAGAAGCGATTCAAGGCCTTGAGCTGCAGCGACTGCTCTTCGAATCGATCGGGGTCCCGGGTATCAAACGGTGCGGGCTTGCGGCTTCGGTACACCAGAAGATCGGGCGTGCCGCGCTTCTGGGCGGCCTGCAACGCTTCCTCGAATTCCCATTCGGTCCCGGTCACGGGTGTACGCCCGTCGATACCGCGGTACTCGCGGACCGCTGTGCGCTCCGGCAGGGAGGTACCGAGACGGGACCATACAATAAGAACCACCACATCGAACGCACTCGGTGGCTCGATCGAGTCTTGGAAATGCCCCGAGGCGACCATCGCCTCGAACTCCCACAGGTAGGGCTCGATCTTGACGAACCGCGCATAGTCCTGCGCCAGGCGCTCAATCGTCAGCGCAGCGATCTCCCGCACGGCTTTAACGTCCCCGGGCGAGGAGACAAAGATGCGCAGCTTCTCCCTTACCAAATCATAGCCCTTCATTTCCCAAGCGTATGTATTGTCACGTCGCGCGGATGCCTCCCACACGAACACCGCGAACGGTGGAATGCCGGCCGTTACCCGGCGCGTCGGCGGATAGGAAGGATAGGCCACCTTTCCGTGTACCGCACGATGCGTGTGATTGAATCCAAATCTGGATATCGGCATTCCTTCCCTTGGCAGCGCCAGTAGACTGCCTTTAGATCGTGGTAGGCTTGGTCCAATGAGGCAGGCGGGGATTCGGCGACTGATCTTCGGGGCCGTTGCTGAGGCGCCCGACGGGGGCAAGCCTGCGGGCAACAGGCGTGCATTGTCGCCGTCATACCTAATGCAATCAAATACTTAGTGCTTCATCTTCGCGCCACGTCGGCAGCGGCGCTGGTAAGGTGCCCAGCATCATGACGGACCTCTCTGAATTTCCCATCACCAAGAAGTGGCCGGCGATGCATCCGGAGCGCATCCAGCTGTATTCGCTGCCGACCCCCAACGGCGTCAAGGTCTCGGTGATGCTCGAGGAGACCGGCCTGCACTACGAGCCGCATCGGGTGGACTTCGAGGCCAATGAGCAGCTGTCGGAGGAATTCCTATCGCTGAATCCCAACAATAAGATCCCGGCCATCATCGATCCGATGGGTCCGGGCGGTGGGCCTTTTCCGCTGTTCGAATCCGGAGCGATACTCCTTTATTTAGCGGACAAGGCCGCCAGCTTCGTGCCGCAGGATCCGGCCGGCCGCTACGAAACGATCCAGTGGCTCATGTTCCAAATGAGCGCGGTGGGTCCGATGTTCGGGCAGGTTGGATTCTTCACGAGATTTGCCGGCAAGGATTATGCGGACCAGCGACCGCGGGACCGCTATGTCGACGAGGCGAGGCGTCTGCTCCGTGTGATCGATCGGCGGCTCGCCGATCGGCGCTGGATCATGGGGGATGCCTACACCATCGCCGATATGGCGGTGTTCCCCTGGGTGAATACGCTCGTCGGTTTCTACGGTGCGGGCGATCTCGTCGGCATCACGCAATTCGCTCACGTGACGCGCGCCCTCAAGAGCTTCCTCGCGCGCCCCGCGGTCGTGCGCGGCATCGAGATTCCGAGGCGCTCGTAGATTTCCCGGCGTGCTGCACCGGCAGGCGTGTTGGTGCATACTGGGATGCGCAGGGCCGCGCCCCATGCGGATTCAACAACGCAGAAAGCGCCGGGGCGGGGGAAGTACGGCGTAGAAAGGGGAAATGACTCGAATTCGACCAAAGGCTGATGGGACGCGCGACGCTCCGGCCAAGCTGCGGGTTGCAGGGACCATGACGGTGACCCGGGTCGCGCGCCCGATGACGGCGAAGACAACTCGCGGAACGGTATTGTTTGCGGACTTGCGGGGTTATACCGGTCTCGCCGAACGGCTGGCGCCTGCGCGAATCGTGCCGCTGCTCGATGAGTTCTTTGGCGTGCTCGCGGGCGCAACGGCGCGATACGAAGGGCGGGTATTCCACATGGCGGGCGACAGCATGATGGCCGGCTTCGGCGTGCACGATGGTGCGCATAGCGGCGCCCGGCAGGCACTCGCCGCCGGCCACGCCATGCTGCAGGATTTCGCGGCCGTGGCCGATCGCTGGCGCCGCGAACTGTCCATCGGGACCGGCATCGGGGTCGGGCTGCATCTGGGCGAAGTGGCTCTGGGGCTGCTTGGGCCGCCGGGGCACAGGCACACCACACTGGTAGGAGATACCGTCAACGTCGCTGCGCGGCTATGCAGCCGTGCGCGCGCCGGCGAGGTGCTGCTGTCTTGCACAGTGGCGACGGCGCTCGAGGCCGATGGAGCCGTGGGCGGACCGGATCCGAAGCAGCTCCCGTTCCTGCAGCTGCCGCAGTTCGAGCTGCGTGGACGCAGCGCGCCGCTCGATATCTGGTGCGTGCCCGCGACCCAGCGCCTCGCGTTTTAGAGCGCATCTGCTAGAGTTCCTCGGAAGGCCCTCGTGGCGGAATCGGTAGACGCAACGGACTTAAAATCCGTCGGTTAACAGCCATCCCGGTTCGAGTCCGGGCGAGGGCACCACAGCTACTTCTGCTCCGCGTAGATCTTCACCAGGCGGTACAGAAACTCGCGGCCCTCGAGCAGCGAGGTTACGCCGACGTACTCGTTGAGCCCGTGGATATGGCCGAGATCGGGGCCGAGGAACACCGGTTCCACGCCGTAGGTCGGGATCCCGACGGCGTTGGTGAACTCGCCGTCGGTGGCGCCCGCCTGCAGGATCGGCAGCACCGGCACGCCCGGCCAGAATTGGTCGGTGAGTTTCTCGATCGGCCCGAGCACCGCGGGCGTCAGCGGCGGCGGCGAGGCAGTCGGGCCGCGCGTCTCGAGCGCCGTGACCTTGACCGCCGGGTCTGCAACCAGCTCCTCGAGCTTTGCACGTACGGCCTCGGTGGTAACGCCCGGAAAGATGCGGCAGTTGATGATCGCCCGCGCACGCTGCGGCAGTGCATTGGTGGCGTGGCCGGCATCGAGCATCGTCGCCACGCAGGTCGTGCGCAGCGTTGCGTTCCAGCTCGGATCCTTGCTCGAGACGAGTGCGATCGCCTGTGCATCGCCGGGGTTGCGCAGGAAGGCGTTCATGGCGTTTGCCACCTCGGTCTCGCCCTTCGCGGCCTGGATTTTCGCCATGCCGGTGAAGTACGCGCGATTGGCGTCGTTGAACTGCACCGGGAAATCGTAGGCACCGATCCGGATGAGTCCGGCCGCGAGACGGTAGATCGCATTGTCCTTCACCGGCCGCGAGCTGTGTCCGCCGGGGTTCGTCACCTCGAGCCGATAGTTCTGCGGGAACTTCTCGCCCGCCTCGACATCGAGGGAGACCCGGTGCCCGCTCGCATCGAGTTCTCCCCAGCCGCCTTCATTGAGCGCGAAAGCCGCGTCGATGAGATCGCGGCGGTTCTGCGTGAGCCATTCGGCGCCGTTGAACGCGCCCGCCGTCTCCTCGCCGCAGGTGAGCGCGAGCTTGAGCGTGCGCCGCGGCCGGTAGTTCTCGGTCCGGTAGCGGATCAGCAGGTCGACCCAGATGGACGCCTCGGCCTTGTCGTCCATCGCACCGCGCGCATAGAAGGAGCCGTTTTCCTCGACCAGCGCGAACGGATCGCGTGTCCAGTCCTCGCGCTTGGCCTCGACGACATCGATGTGCGCGAGCAGAAGAATAGCCTTGAGCTGCGGATCCCGGCCCGGATAGACGGCGACGAGGCCGCCCTCCTTGGGGTGGGCGGGCGCGGTGAACGGGTGCAGGTCGCTGTCCGGGAAACCCGCCGCCTTCAGCCGCGCGGCCATGCGCTCGGCGGCGAGAGTACAGCTGCCCGCAGACAGGCTGGTGTTCGTCTCGACGAGTTCCTTGTACAGCTCGCGGAAACGCTGCTCGCCCACTGCGCTGTCCCGGGGCGGGGCGGCGCACGCGGAAAATGCGGCCATCGTGGCTGCGAAAGCGAGGAAATATTTCATGGCGAACTCCGAGTGGGCCGTAGGATGCAGGACAGAAACGTTCCGCGCAACGCCTGAGCGGCAAATGGCCGGCCCTTGACAGCGCCGCGCGATGAGGTCCATATATAAATGAATCCGCCGTCAGGAGCGTAACGATGTTCTACCAAGACAAGACCTTCACCGGCGAGCGCGTGGAATTGCAAGGCAACGCATTTCACGGTTGCACGTTCAAGGATTGCGAGCTCGTTTATCGCGGTGAACCGTCGCCGAATTTTCAGGACAACAACCTCATTGACTCGGTTTTCGTGTTCACCGATGCGGCGATCTGCACGCTGTATTTTCTAGCGAATATCTACCATGCCGGCCGCGGCGGCCAGGAAGTAGTGGAGAGAACCTTCGAGGATATACGCCGGGGCGCCATTCACGGCCGGATGGCCAAGACGGTGCCGCCCCACACGCCGGATCACAGCCTGCGGTAGGATGAGGGGCGGCAGCAGCGCGGCGCTCATGGGTCATAACTCGACGACGCCGCGTGCGTTGCGGCCTGATTGAAGGTCGGCGAATGCCTGCGGCGCCTCATCGATCGTGTAGCGGCGCGTGATCAGTTCGTCGAGCTTGAGCCGGCCGGCCATGTACAGCGCGAGCATGCGCGGGAAGTCGACGCGCGGCACGCAAGAGCCGAAATAGCTGCCGGTCAGCGTCTTTTCCTCGAACGGCAGGGTCATGGTGCGCACCGCGGTCGAGTCGCTCGGCTTGGCGAGGCCGACCACCACGGCAATGCCTCCGCGGCCGATGGCGCGAAAGCTGAGCGAGGCGAGCTCGCCGCTGCCCACGCATTCGAAGGCGTAATCCGGCCCGCCGCCGGTGAGCTTCTTGATCTGCTTGACCGGATCTTCCCCGGGCCGCGCGAGCAGAGTGTCGGTTGCGCCGAACTGCTTCGCCATCTCGAGCTTCGCTTCCAGGGTATCGATGGCCAGAACGCGCCCGGCGCCGGCGATCCGCGCCCCTTGGACGACGTTGAGGCCGACGCCGCCGCAGCCGAACACGGCGACGCTCGAGCCGGGAACGACGCGCGCCGTGTTGAAGACGGCGCCGACGCCCGTGGTGACGGCACAGCCCACCAGCGCCGCCCGATCCAGCGGCACAGTACGATCGATTTTGACGAGGTTTTCGACCGACAGCGTTGCGTATTCGGCCATCACTCCGCAGCCGGAAAAGACATTGAGCGCGCGGCCCTCGGCGTCGCGCGTGCGCAGCGTCCCGTCGGGCAGCGTGGTGAGCGCCTTGCCCTGATCGAGGCACAGCACCGGGCGTCCCATGGCGCAGAAGCGGCATTTGCCGCACATGTAGATGAAGGAGGAGACGACGTGATCCCCGGGCGCAAGCTCGCCGGCGCCTTCGCCGACTTCAATTACCTCTCCGGCCGCCTCGTGGCCGAGAATCAGCGGCAGCTGCATCGAAATGGTGCCGTTCGTCGCCGACAGGTCCGAGTGGCACACGCCGCAGGCGGCGAGTTTGACCATCACTTCACCGCGCTTCGGCGAGTCGACCATGATGCGTTCAACGACCACCGGCTCATTCAGCTTGCGGCAGATCACGGCTCGAGCGGATTGCGCCATGTACAGAGACTCCTGCGCCTTTTTTCTGCGATCATACCGCATGCCCACAGCAGGCGCCGAGCACGCAACCTTTCGCTGCGGAATCGACCAGCCGGTGGTGGGCCGGCTCCTCGAACGGCGCGTTCACCGCGGCGCAGCGCGCATCGATCTCGGCAATTTCGGCCGACTCGGCGTGGAAAGCGAGCGCTCGCCGGAGCGCTTCATGTCGACGGCGAATTGGTGGACAGCGGCAGCAGCCGCGATGCGCTGAGCCACCCGCTGGCGGTCGTGCAGTGCTCAGCGATCAGCTCGCGGAGCTTCGGGTGAACTGATCAGCCGGCGGGCGTCGCCTCCGCTATGCTTATGAGTCAGCCGCCATCACGGCGAGCCGGCTCATGAAAATACCATCTGTTCGCACATTGCTGCCGATTCAGTGGCTGCAGCGTTTCGCGCTGAGCCCGAACGATTTGCTGCGCGACGCGACCTATCGACGCTTGTGGAGCTCGATTCTCATCTCCTCGTTCGGCGGACAAGTGACTCTGCTCGCTTTGCCGCTGTCGGCCGCAGTGCTGCTGCACGCCTCGCCCACGCAAATGGGGGTGCTCACCGCGGCGGAATTGGTCCCCTTCGTGCTGTTCTCGCTGCCCACCGGCGTGTGGCTCGACCGGGTGCGCAAATTGCCGGTTTACGTGGTGGGGGAGCTGTCAATCTCAGTGACCGTCGCGTCAGTGCCGCTCGCCTGGTGGCTCGGCTGGCTGTCGATGCACTGGCTGTACTTGGTCGGATTTTTGATCGGCGCGGTGAACACCACGGCTGGCAGCGCGGCGCAAATCGTCCTCACGCAAATAGTGCCGCGCGAGAGGCTGGTCGAAGCGCATGCGAAGAACGCGCTTGCCTCCTCGACTGCCGAAGTCACGGGACCCGGGGCTGCGGGCGCCCTGATCAAGGTGACCGGTGCGCCGCTCGCGCTGCTTGCGGATGCATTTCTGCTGCTGATCTCGGCGACGATTCTGCGCGGCGTACCGGTGAAGGAGACGCCGAGTGCAACCAACGCCCCGTTCTGGCCCGCGATGCACGCGGGCTTGAAGTTCGTGGGCAGCCACAGTCTGCTGGTCACCATGGCCAGCTGCGTTGGCGTGTGGCAGCTGTGCAATCAGGCGGCGATGGTCGTGCAGATTTTGTTTGCGACGCGCCAACTCGGGTTGAGCGAACGCGGCGTCGGTCTGTGCTATGTCGCGCTGGGAATGGGTACGGTCGCCGCCAGCGCGCTTGGCTATCGGGTGGTGCGCCGTCTCGGACCGGGTCCGACCATGTTGCTCGGCTTCGCGATCTGCGCCGGTGGCTGGCTGCTGCTCGCGGTGGCCCCGCTGAACGGCCTTGGCGTCGCCGCCTACGCGTTGATGCTGCTGTCCTACGGGATGGGCGCGGTGTTCATTTTCATCAACTTTCTGTCGCTGCGGCAATCCGTCACCCCGGCGCCGATGTTGGGCCGCATGACCAGCACGATGCGCTGGTTGATCTTGCTGCCGGCGGGGCCCGGGGCGCTGATCGGAGGGTGGCTGGGCGAGCACGTCGGTCTGCGCGCCGCCCTTGGATTCGCCGGCGGCACGGCCCTGCTGCTGGCTGGCGTCGCCTCACGCCTCAAAGTGATTCGCAGCGTCAAGACGCTGCCCACCTTGCGGGCCGAGGCCATCACGCCTTATTCGGCCGAATTGCAGGCCGATTAGCGATACCGGGGATATGGGTCGCAGTCCTACAGACGGTACGCCGCGGTCAACCTAGCATCGCGTCCGGCGTTGTGATGAGCACTGTTCTAAGGAGCAAACTGACATGCGGGATCGCTTACCTGCCTTGCTGACTGGTCTCTGCCTGGGCGGCGGCGCGATGCTGGCTCCCGCGGCCGCTCCGGCCGCCGTGGGCATTGACATCACGGTTGCGCCGCCTGCGCCGATGGTGGAGGTCGTACCGGCGCCGCGGCCCGGCTTCGTCTGGGCACCCGGCTATTGGGCGTGGCGCGGCAATGCGCACGTCTGGATCGCCGGACGCTGGATTCCGGCGCGCCCGGGCTATTACTGGGTCCCCGATCGGTGGGTGCTGCGCGGAGGGTATTGGCACTACCATCCCGGTCATTGGGTGCGTTAGCCCCCCAGCTGCGCGTCCACCCAGCGGCGCGGCCGCGCGCCTGTCTCAATTGCAGCGCGGCTGTGTTAATTGCAGCGCGGCTGTGTTAATTGCAGCGCGCCTGTGTCAATTGCAAATTATTTTGGTACCGTTTTGGCGTTTAGACGTTACGACACCATGGTGACGCGGATTTCTTAGGCAACTGCCACAGCCGCAGGACGGGCCGAGCCACAGCGATGAGGGGGCCATGAGCGATATCCGCGTGGGCTTGATCGCCGATACACACGGATTGCTGCGTCGGGAGGCGCACTCGTTTCTCCTCGGCTCAGACCTCATCGTGCATGCCGGCGACATCGGCAAGCGCGGTATCCTGGAGGAATTGTACTCGATCGCTCCGGTCATTGCGGTTCGCGGCAACAACGACACCGAGCCGTGGGCTGCGCACCTACCCGAAACACAATTGATCGACGCCGGCGGCGTGCGGGCGTACGTCATTCACAATCGGGCGGAACTCGACCTCGATCCGCCGCCCGTCGGTGTGCAGGTGGTCGTTTCGGGCCATTCGCACCGGCCGATGCTCGAGCGGCGCGACGGGGTGCTCTTCGTGAATCCCGGAAGCGCCGGACCGCGACGCTTCAAGCTGCCGATCACGATTGGCGAACTGCTCATCGCAGGGGGCGCGGTCGGCGCGCGCATCGTCAATCTCGAGGATCGGCGGCTTTTGGTAGCTTCAACCCTTTGATTTCGCTAAGCTCGCCGCCCCATGAGCAGCGCAGTTGACGGTCTATCCGTCGAAAAGATCCATGTTTGGCGCGGCGAGCGTCATGTACTCAAGGGCGTGAGCCTCGAACTCAAGCCTCGCGAACTGCTGCAAGTCGCGGGTCCCAACGGCGCCGGCAAGACCACCTTGCTGCGGGTCGCCAGCGGCTTGCTCAGACCGGAACAGGGCAGCGTCGCATGGCTGGGAAAGCCGATCTCAAGCGTGCGGTCGGACTATCAATGCGCGCTCGCCTATGCCGCGCACGAGCCGGCGTTGAAGGCGGATCTGACCGCAATCGAGAATCTGCACTTCATGATCGGTCTGAAGCGCCGCGTCACGTTGCCGGAATTGCGGGCAGAACTGGAACGCACGGGCGTCGCGGGCTGTGCGGATTTGCCGGTGAGAGTCCTGTCGGCGGGACAGCGTCGACGGGTTGTCATGGCGCGGATACTGGCCGCGCGGGCCGCACTGTGGCTGCTCGATGAGCCCTTCACCAATCTCGACGCTGCCGGATCGGAGCTGCTTTCGTCGCTGCTGGCGGAGCATGTCAATGGCGGCGGATTGGCGCTGGTGGTGGCGCACCACGAGCTCAAGCTGGCGGGGACCCTGCGGCGTCTGGAATTGGCGGGATGACCGGCGCAGGCACGAGCGTCGGCGCCTGGCGAGCCATGCTCCTGGTCATACACCGTGAGTTGTGTCTCAGTTTCAGGCGCCCAGAGCAACTGCTGCAGCCGCTGGTGTTCTTCCTGATCGTGACCACCCTGTTTCCACTGGGTTTGAGCTTGCAATTGTCGCTGCTGCGGGACATGGCGCCGGGGGTGCTGTGGGTAGCGGCGCTGCTGGCCTCGCTGCTCTCGCTCGATGCGCTGTTCAAGAGCGACGCGGATGACGGAACCTTGGAGCAGTTGGCGCTGTCTGGACAGAGTCTGACCGTCATCGTGATAGCGAAAACCCTTGCGCACTGGCTGGTCAGCGGCGCTGCGCTGGTGCTGGTGTCGCCGGTGGTCGCCGTGGCGCTCGGTATCCCGGTCACGGCGTTCGCCACCATGCTGCTGAGCTTGGGCCTGGGGACGATGACCTTGAGCTGGCTCGGGGCCATCGGCGCGGGGCTCACGGTGGGCTTGCGGCGCGGCAATGTGCTCTTGTCCCTGATCGTACTGCCGCTGGCGATACCGCTGCTCATCTTCGGCGCCGGCGCGACGGATCGCGCGGTTTCCGGGACGAGCGCGGCGGGCGCGCTGTATTTTTTGGCTTCATTGTGCGTATTCACGTGTACTCTGGCGCCCTTTGCCGCGACGACAGCGCTGCGCATCACGCTTGATTGATCGAGACAGGATGTATGTGGACCTGGTTTTATAGGCTCGCCTCACCGCCCTACGTATACCGGAGTGCCGCGGCGCTGGCGCCCTGGTTTTTGACGGCGGCGGCGATCGCGATCGGCTGCGGTGCGATCGGCGGCTTGGTGTTGGCGCCCCCGGATTACCAGCAGGGCAACGCATTTCGAATCATATATGTGCATGCCCCGAGCGGGTGGATGTCGATGTTCGCGTACACCACCATGTCGGTGGCGGGCGCGATTGGACTGATCTGGCGCATCAAGATGGGACACGCGGTGGCGGCTGCGACGGCCCCGATAGGCGCCTCGTTCACGTTGCTGGCGCTGGTTACCGGATCGCTGTGGGGGCGGCCGATGTGGGGCACCTATTGGGCCTGGGACCCGCGTTTGACCTCGGAGCTGATCCTGTTGTTTCTATACGTCGGGGTGATGTCCCTGCGGCCGGCGTTTGAGGACCCGGACCGGGGTGACCGGGCGGCCGCATTGCTGTCGATCGTGGGCGTCGTGAACGTGCCGATCATTCATTATTCGGTCGTGTGGTGGAACTCACTGCATCAGGGAGCCACGGTTGCTAAGCTTGGCCAGCCGTCCATGCCCGGCAGCATGCTGTGGCCCTTGCTGTCCATGTTTCTGGGATTCACGTGCTTTTTTGGTGCGGTGCTGTGCATGCGGCTGCGCGGCGAAGTGCTCAATCGGGAGCGTCAGGCGCATTGGGTGCGGGAGGCGGTAAAATCGTGAGCGGCGAGGCTTTTTGGTCCATGGGGGGCTATGCGCGTTATGTCTGGCCGTGCTTCGGGTTTGCCTGTACCGTGCTCGCCTGGAACCTATGGGCGGCGCGCCGCTATCATGCCAAGGCAAGGCAACGCGCGCTGCGCGCCCTGGCGATGAGTGAGTAAATTTGCAATGACGCCGCGTCGAAAACGCTTGTTCGTAGTGCTCGCAATCCTGGGCGGCGTGGCCGCCTCGGTGTCGCTCGCCGTGATGGCCTCGCGCGAGAACATCATGTTCTATTACGACCCCAGCCAGATCGCCGCCGGCCAGGCGCCCACCGCAAAGCGCTTTCGCGTCGGCGGCATGGTGGTGAAGGGCAGCGTGGTGCGCAAACCGGGAGATCTGCAGGTGAGATTCGTCCTGACCGACTTCGCACACACGGTGCCCGTCGAGTATACCGGCGTGCTGCCCGATCTGTTTCGCGAGGGGCAGGGCATCATCGCGCACGGCACCATGGACTCGAAGGGTGCTTTCGTCGCCGACGAGGTGCTCGCCAAGCACGATGAAAAATACATGCCCCCCGAAGTCGCCGCCTCGCTGAAACAGAAGGCGGGCTACAAAGCGCCCGCGGCGGGGCCCGCGGCGGGGCCGGCGCCCGGCACGACGCCCGGACCGACCGGCTAGGCGGGGGCGTGCAATGACACCGGAACTCGGGGAATTCGCTCTCATACTGGCCTTCGTGCTGAGCGTGTCGCAGGCCTTTTTCGGCCTGGCCGGCGCCTGGCGGGGAAATCCGGCCTGGATGAGCGTGGCGCGTCCCGCGGTCACGGGGCAGTTCGTGTTCGTCATCATGGCATTTGCGTGCCTCGTATATTCGTTCGTGAACAACGATTTTTCGGTGGTGTACGTGGCGCGCAATTCCAACTCGCAATTGCCGCTGTTCTATCGCATCGCCGCCCTGTGGGGAGCGCACGAGGGTTCACTGCTGTTGTGGATCCTGATCCTGTCGATTTGGAGCGTGGCGGTGGCTGCGTTCAGCCGCCAACTGCCGGCGAGCTTCTCGAGCCGGGTGCTCGGCGTGATGGGCCTGGTCAGCTGCGGCTTCATGCTGTTCACGCTGTGGACCTCGAATCCCTTCCTGCGGCTGATGCCCGCGGCGCGGGACGGCGCCGACCTGAATCCGGTGCTGCAGGATTTTGCACTGGCGATACATCCGCCGATGCTTTACACCGGCTACGTCGGATTTTCTGTGGCGTTCGCGTTCGCCTGCGCGGCGATGCTCGAGGGTCGGCTGGATCAGGCGTGGGCCAAATGGACCCGGCCGTGGACCATCTTCGCGTGGATATTCCAGACGATCGGGATAGCGCTCGGCAGCTGGTGGGCCTATTACGAGCTCGGCTGGGGCGGGTGGTGGTTTTGGGACCCGGTGGAGAACGCCTCGTTCATGCCATGGCTGGTCGGCACGGCGCTGATTCATTCCTTGAGCGTCACCGAGAAGCGCGGCATCTTCAAGAGCTGGACGCTGCTGCTCGCGATCTTTGCATTTTCGCTGAGCCTGGTCGGCACCTTCCTGGTTCGCTCCGGGGTGCTCGTCTCCGTCCACTCCTTCGCGACCGACCCGGCGCGCGGCCTGTATATTCTCGGGTTCCTGGTGGTCACCATCGGCGGCTCCCTCACGCTGTACGCCTGGCGCGCGCCGAAATTGTACGTGCCCGGCGGCTTCGAGCCGTTCTCGCGCGAATTTTTCCTGCTGGTCAACAACGTGATTCTGGTGTGCGTGGCGGGCTTGGTGCTATGGGGAACCCTCTCGCCGCTGGTCTATGAGCTGCTGGGAATCGGCAAGATATCGGTCGGCCCTCCGGTATTCGCGCTGATGTTCCTGGTGCCGATGCTGCCGCTGATGGTATTCCTCGCCGTCGGCATGCATTCCTCGTGGCGGCGCGGCAAGCTCAGCCCGGCGGCGCGATCGCTGGGGTGGCTGCTCGGCCTCGCGGTGCTGCTGTCCGTTGCCATCCAGGGGCTGGGGTACGGCGCGTTTCATTGGATCGGGCTCATCGGATTCAGCTTTGGGTTCTGGATCATCTTCTCGGCGCTGCTCGAACCGGTGCGCCGCTGGAGGCAGGGGCAGAACCTCACGGCGGGTCTGCTCGGCATGGCGATCGCGCATCTGGGCGTCGGCATGTTCGCGATCGGCGCCAGCGGCGTGGAGAGCTACAAAATCGAGAAGGACGTGGCGCTCAAACCCGGCGGCACCTACACGATCGCCGGCTATGAGTTCCGCTTCGTGAGCGCCGTCGACGTGCGCGGCCCGAACTATGACGCCGTACAGGCCCTGGTGGAGGTCACGCGCGACGGCAAGCCGGTGACGATATTGCTGCCGCAGAAGCGCCACTTCAGGGTGCAGCAGACCGACAATAGCAAGGCGGCGATCTCGGTGAACTGGTCGCGGGATTTGTTCGTGGCCATGGGCAACCCTCTCGGCGAGGGCGGCTGGAGCATGCGCATTCAGTACAAGCCGCTGGTGCGCTACATTTGGCTGGGCGCATTCGTCATGGCGGTCGGCGGAGTGGTGGCGGCGACCGACCGGCGCTATCGCCTGCGCGTGAAGTCGACATCCCCCGATAAGGTGGCGGCGCCGCCCGGCCCGGAGCCACGACTTAGGTCAGCCTGATGTGGAAGTTTATACTGCCGTTCGCGGCGTTCATCGCGCTGGCGGTACTGTTTGCGTTCGGCCTCAATCCGCACCGCGACATCCATGCCTTGCCGTCGCCCTTGATCGGCAAACCGGCGCCGCTGTTCAAGCTCACGGACGTGGAGGATCCCACGCGCATCGTCAGCAATGCCGATCTGAAAGGGCAGGTGTACGTGCTCAACGTGTGGGGAACGTGGTGCGTCGCGTGCCGGCAGGAGCACGAGGCGCTGCTTGCCATCTCGCAGCAGCACGAGGTGCCGATCATCGGTCTCGACTACATGGACGAGCGTCCGAAGGCCAAACAGTGGCTGGATCAATTGGGGAACCCCTACATGGCGGTCGCCTTCGACACCGACGGCCGCACGGCGATCGATTGGGGCGTGTACGGCGCACCTGAAACGTTTCTGGTGGATGGGAGCGGCCGCGTGCTCTTCAAGTTCATTTCGCCCATGACGCCCGAGGTCTGGGAGCACGAGTTCCTGCCGCGGATCGCCGCTGCACGCCGGGGCGGAGCATGAGCGGCGCGAGGGCTCGGCGCAGCTCGCGGCGCCGCGGCACGGCAGCCGGCATTGCCGCCGGCGTGATGAGCGCGGCGTTTGCGCTCAACGGAGCGCTGGTGCATGCGGCACCGGCCACGACGCTGGACGACTACGGTCAACTGGAAAATCCGGCGCTGCAGGCCCGCTACGAGCACATCACGCAGGATCTGCGCTGCCTGGTCTGTCAGAACGAATCGATCGCCGATTCGAACGTCGAGCTGGCCGCGGATCTGCGCCGGCAGGTGCGCGATATGCTGGTTGCCGGCAAGAGCGACGATGCGATATTCGCCTTCATGACGGACCGCTACGGCGAATTCGTGCGCTTCCGGCCGCCGCTGGAGCCAAAAACGCTGCTTATTTGGGGCGCCCCGTTTATCATGGTGCTGTTGGGCGGGGTAATCATTTTTCGCGTGGTGCGCCAGCGCTCGCGCTTGCCGTTGGACGATGAGCCCTCTTGAGGGCCTGAAGTAATCAATGAACACATTTCTCGTCATCGCGGCATGCATGGCTGCGATTGCCGCGGCCGCCGTGGCGTTGCCGCTGCTTCGCAACCGCCAGAGCCGCCTGCTCGGTGCAGCGGCGAGCGTGTTCGTGATCGGCGCGGCGGCGGCCCTGTATCCGCTCTGGTCGAATTGGAACTGGCACGCTCCGGCGCAGCAGCAGATGAACCCGGAGGTGCTGGCGATGGTCGCCAAGCTCGAGCAGCACATGCGCGATCAGCCGAATGACTTGAAAGGCTGGCTGATGTTGGGGCGCTCCTATATGGCGCTCGAGCGCCTGGACGACGCCATCGTCGCGTACGATCACGCACACCGTCTCGATGCGAGCAATGTGGATGCCATGCTGGGACTGGGCGAAGCGATGAGCATGGGCTCGGGCGGCGACATCACGCCGTCGGCGGCGGAGCTGTTCGAACGGGCGGTGACGCTGGCGCCCGACAATCCGAAGGCGTTGCTGTACGGCGGGTTCGCTGCTGCCGAGAGGGGCGACCGGGCAGTGGCGCGCAGCCGCTGGTTGGCGCTCAAGAGTCTGCATCCGCCGGCTGAAATCGACGCGATGCTGGATGAGCGAATTGCCGAACTGGGACCTGCCGGGCCGTCGGTGGCGGGCGGCGCGGCGCCGGGCAGCGCGCCGCCGGCCGGCGGCGATTCGGGCGCGGCCGCGGTGCAGGCGACGGTCAATCTGAGCATTTCGCCCGCCCTGAAATCCCGGTTGACGGGTGATGCGCAGCTGTTCGTATTTGCGCGCGAACCCGGCAGCCAGGGCCCGCCGCTGGCGGCCAAACGCCTCAGCAGTTCCGCCATCGGCACGCAGATCCAGCTGTCCTCTGCGGATTCCATGATGCCCGGGCGGGCGCTGACCGCCGGCCAGCGGGTGTCCATCACGGCGCGGGTGTCCTTCAGCGGACGGCCGCTGCCCGCCGCCGGCGATCTGTACGGCGAATTGACCTATGATGTCGGCCGAGACGGTGTGCGGGATCTGGTGATCGATCGGGTTGCGCAGTAGGTTAACGATGTGAGCGTTGCGAAGAGTCTATTGGCCGGGCGCATCGTCGAAGACGCGCTGTTCCCCTACCCGCATTTGCGGGAGAAGGATCGCGAGGTTCTGGGGATGATGCTCGAGGCGATCGATCAGTTCCTGGCGCCGCATCACCAGGACTTCAAGCGCTGGGATCGCGACGCGTCACAGCCCGCCGAGTTCATCCAGGGCCTGCGCGATCTCGGTCTGTTCGGCCTCATCATTCCGGAGGAATACGGAGGTCTGGGGCTGTCGAATGCGGGCTATGCGCGCGTCTTGAGCCAGAGCAGCATGCACGACAGCTCGGCCTCGCTCACCTTTGGCGCGCACAGCTCGATTGGGATGAAGGGCATATTGCTGTTCGGCAGCGCCGAGCAGCGGGCGCGCTATCTTACCAAGCTCGCCAGCGGCGAGATGATCGCGGCATTTTGTCTGACCGAGTCCGGTGCGGGGTCCGATGCCGCCTCGATCCGCACGCGCGCCGAGAAAAACGCCGACGGCACTTGGACGCTCAACGGCGAGAAGATCTGGATCACCAACGGCGGAATCGCCGACCTGTATACGGTGTTCGCGCGCACCGCGTCGGACGCCGGCAAGATCACCGCCTTTCTGGTCGAGGCGCGCTGGCCGGGGGTGAGTCATGGCCAGCACGAAGACAAAATGGGCATCCGCGCCTCCTCGACCGCGACCGTGACCTTCGTCGACGTGAAGGTTCCGGCGGAAAACGTACTGGACGCGGAGGGCAAGGGATTCAAGGTGGCGATGGCCATCTTGAACAACGGGCGCACCGGCCTCGGCGGCGGTGCCGTGGGCGGGATGAAGACGCTGATCGCCCTCGCGACTCAGCAGGCGCAAGCGCGCAAGCAGTTCGGCGAACCCATCGCGCAGTACGGGTTGATTCGGGAAAAAATTGCACAGATGACGGTCGAGTGCTTCGCCGCTGAAAGTGTCGTGTGGATGGTCGCGCATTACATCGACTCCGGTCTCGACGACTACTCGATGGAGGCCGCGATCAGCAAGGTCTACGCGAGCGAAGCCGTCCAGCGAAGCGCGTACGAAGCGCTGCAAATCGCCGCCGGCAACGGCTTCATGCGCGGCTATCCGTACGAGCAGGCGAGCCGCGACAGCCGCATCCTCACCATCTTCGAAGGGACCAACGAGGTGCTGCGGCTGTACATCGCGTTGTCCGGACTCAAGGATCTGGGCAAGTCGCTAGGCGAGCTGAAGGCGGCGGTCGACGAGATCTTCAATCATCCGATCAAGGGTTTCGGCGTGCTTGCCGACTATGCGGAAAAGCGCCTGAGCCACGCCACGGGCGTGGGCCGCGACAAAATCCTCGGAAAAATACCGCCGGAGCTGCGCGAGGCCACCGCGGTCTTCGAAAAATACACCGTGGAGCTCGCCAAGGCGTCCGATTTCCTGCTGCGCAAATACGGCAAGAGCATCGCCGGCCGTCAGCACGCGCTCAAGCGCGTGGCCGACATCAGCATCGATTTATTCGTCGGCCTGTGCGTGCTGTCGCGCGCCACCGCCCTGGCCGCCGAGCCGGGGGGCGATGCGGGCAGGCAGGCCGTGGGCATCGCACAGATCTTCGCGCGCCAGGCCAAGCGCCGGATGGCCCATCACGTGCGCCGCCTCACGCGCAATGAGGACGAGGAGATGGATCAGCTGGCTGGCTTCATCCTGGCGCGGGGGAGCTATCCGTGGGACGTGCTCGGATGAGGGCGACGGTGACCGAGGCGCCTTTGGCCGGCACATGGCTCACCGCGCGGCGTGCCGTCTGGCTGCTTGCGATCGCCGCAGCGGTGCTTGCCGCGCTTCTGGCGGTGCGCTTGACCCAATCGTACCTCGCAAGCAAGGCCATTTCTAACAAGATCGGAATCCCGGTGGTGTCGGTCACCGAGGTGGGCCGAAGTGCGGTGCCGACGACGGTCAGCATCATCGGGACCATCGCCGCCCGCTACGATACGCCCATCGGAGTCGAAGGCGACGGCGGGCGGGTCGCGGCGATCTATGTGGAGGCGGGCGACCGCGTCAAGCGCGGTCAAGTGCTGGCGCGGCTCGATGTATCGGTGCTGCAGCCCCAGGTTGCCAATCTGCAGGCGGCCTTGGAGCTTTCGCGCGCGGAATCGGACCTTGCCGCCGCCGAATACCATCGAGCGGTGGCGGTCGGCGCATCGGGCGCGCTGTCGGCCGAGGAAACCGAGCGGCGCCGCTCCAGTTCGGTAACCGCGGCCGCCAAGGTCAAAGTGGCCGCGGCGCAATTGGCCGAGGCCGAGGCGCGCCTCGCACGCGCCGAAGTGCGCGCACCCGCCGACGGCGTCATCTTGACCCGCAGCGTCGAGCTCGGGCAAACCGTGACGCCGGGCGGCGGCGCCTTGTTTCGTCTGGCCGAAGGCGGCGAGGTCGAGCTGCGCGGACAGGTGGCCGAGCAGGACCTGCCGCTGCTGCAAGTCGGCCAGGCCGTGAACGTGCGTCTGACCGGCACGGCGAAGGCGTACCCCGGCCAGGTCCGCCTGTTGGGTGCGGTCATCGACCCGCAGACTCGCTTGGGATTGGTGCGAGTGGCGCTGACCCCCGACCCGAACCTGCGGCCCGGCGCATTCGCCCGCGCCGAAGTGACGGTGAGCAATGCCGCACGGATCGTGCTGCCGCAAACCGCCGTGTTGACGGATGACAAGGGCAGCTATGTATTGATCGTCAATGCCCAGAATAAGGTGGAACGGCGCGCCGTTCACGTGTCCGGCATCGTGGCGAACGGCGTCACCATCGCGGGCGGCCTCGCCGACAGGGAGCAAGTCATCGCCACCGCGGGCGCGTTCTTGCAGGAGGGCGAAGTCGTGAAACCGGTCGCGAAGACCGCGGACAGCTCGTGAAGAATATTTCCGCCTGGGCGATCCGCCATCCGATCACGCCGATCGTGCTGTTCGTGGTGCTGTTCTTCCTGGGCGTCGTCGCCTTCGTTCGCCTGCCCATCAATCTGAATCCGGATATCTCCTTTCCCTTCGTGAACGTGTACATCGCTCAGCCGGGCGCGGCGCCCACTGAGATGGAAACGCAGATCGCGCAAAAAGTCGAAGGCTCGATCTCGAACATCGGCAACGTGCGCAACATGACCACGTATATCGTGGAAGGAGCCGTCAACATCGGTCTGGAGTTTCAGATCGGCACGCCGATCGACCGTGCGGTGACGGACGTGCGCGATGCGATCGCCAAAGTACGCAATGATCTGCCGCAGGGCATCATGGAGCCGCAGGTGCAGCGGGAGAACGTGGATGGAGGCGCCATCTCCTATTACGCGGTCACCACCACCTCGTTCACCCCGCAAGAGCTCAGCTGGTTCATCGACAATACCGTCACCAAGCGGCTGCTCGCCGTGCCGGGGGTCGCGCAGGTGTCGCGCAGCGGCGGCGTGGATCGGGAGATCCGGGTGGAGCTCGATCCGGCGCGTCTGCAGGCCCTGGGGCTGACGGCAGTGGAAGTCAATGAGCAATTGCGGGAATTGAATCTCGATGCCGGGGGCGGCAGGGCCCAGGTGGGCGGAGGCGAGCAGGCGATTCGGGTGCTGGGCGGCGCCAAATCGGCGGAGAGCCTGGCGGAAACGCAGATCATCGCGAGCGGCGGGCGATCGGTCCGGCTGCGCGAGATCGCCGATGTGCGCGACGGTGTCGCGGAGGTGCGCTCGATTGCACGACTGAACGGCCGGCCGGCGGTCGCGTTCGGCGTTTTCAAGGCCAAGGGCGCCTCCGATGTGAGCGTGTCGAAGGCGGTGCAAGCGGAACTCGATAAAATACAGGCCGAGACGCCGGCCGTGCACATGACCCTCACGTTCACGACGGTCGATCACACCCTGCGTACGTACGATTCCTCCTTGAACACCTTGATCGAGGGATCGATCCTGGCGGTGGTGGTGGTATGGCTATTCCTGCGCAGCTGGCGCGCCACCGTCATCTCCGCGCTCGCCATTCCCTTATCCGCCATACCGACCTTCGCCTTCATGCAGTGGATGGACTTCACGCTCAACCAGATCACCCTGCTCGCGCTGTCGCTGGTGGCGGGCGTGCTGGTCGACGATGCGATCGTCGAGATTGAAAACATCGTGCGCCACATGCGCATGGGCAAGAGTGGCTACCGGGCGGCGCTCGACGCGGCGGATGAAATCGGCCTCGCGGTGGTGGCCACCTCGTTCACCATCATCGCCGTGTTTCTTCCGGTGAGCTTCATGGGCGGCATCACCGGACAATACTTCAAACAATTCGGCTTGACCGTGGCGGCCGCGGTGTTCATTTCGCTGCTCGTGGCGCGGCTGATCACTCCGGTGCTCGCCGCCTATGCGCTCAAGAGCGATGCGTCCACGCAAGCGCATGGCGATGGACCCATCATGACGCTGTACCTGGGCTTATTGCGCTGGTGCGTCGCGAATCGCTGGAAAACCATCGGCGCCGGGGCGGCTTTTTTCGTCCTTTCAATTGCCGCCTTTGCAATCATTCCACAGGCCTTCCTCCCGGCGGAGGATTTTGCGAGCTCGCAGCTCGACATCGAGCTGCCGCCCGGCGGCACGTTGCAGGATACCGCGCGTGTCTCGGGGGATGCGGCCGCGCTGCTCAGGAAGTCGCCCGAAGTGACCGACGTCATCGAGTTCGTGGGCAGCAGCGATACGGGCGAGATCCGCAACGCCGTCATCTACGTCAATCTCGTGCCGCGCAGTCAGCGCAAGGTGAGCCAGAAGCAATGGGAACAACGCATGATGCCCATTCTCAACCAGGTTCCCGACGGGCATCTGAATTTTTCAAACGGCGGGGGCGGGCGCGACGTGCAGCTGTACTTGACCGGAGACGATCCGCCGCTGGTCGAGAGAACGGCTCATCGGCTCATCAAGGAAATGCAGGGATTGAATGAAATCCGCGCTCCGCGCATCCGCGACGATCTGCCCCGGCCGGAAATCGTCGTGCATCCGCGGCTCGATATCGCCGCGCAATTGGGCGTGAGCGTTCAGAGCATCAGCCAGACGATTCGCATCGCGACGCTGGGCGATTTGCCGCAAAACGGAGCGAAATTCTCCCTGAGGGACCGCCAAATCCCGATCCGCGTCAGCCTGGTCGAAAGCGCGCGCCGCGACCTGTCCACCCTGGAGAACCTCCCCGTACCGACCGCATTCGGCACGGCGGTGCCTCTCAAATCGGTGGCGGACCTGAGTTTCGGTCAGGGACCCTCGGTGGTGCGCCGCTACAACCAGAGTAGGCGCTTTTTCATCGAGACCGATCTGAGTCCGGGTGTGGAGCTCGGCACCGCGACCAAGAAAATCTACGCGCTGCCCACGCTCGAGCACTTGCCGCAGGGCGTGCACATGGTCAAAAGAGGCGATACCGAATACTTCGGGGAGATGATGCAGAATTTTGCCCTGGCGATCGGCGCCGGGATATTGATGGTGTTCGCCGTGCTGGTACTGCTGTTCGCGCGGGTGTTCCAGCCGATCACCATTCTGTCGGCGCTGCCCCTGTCGCTGGGCGGCGCGGGGCTGGCGCTGCTGCTCACCAATCGGCCGTTTTCGATCTCGGTGGTCATCGGCGTTCTCATGCTGATGGGCATCGTCGCCAAGAATTCGATCTTGCTGGTCGACTTCGCGATCGAGGAGATGCGGGCCGGCAAATCGCGGCTCGATGCCATCATGGAGTCCGGACACAAGCGCGCGCGGCCGATCGTCATGACCACGGTGGCGATGGTGGCGGGCATGTTTCCCGTGGCCGTCGGATGGGGCGGGGACAGCGACTTTCGCTCGCCGATGGCGATCGCGGTGATCGGCGGATTGATCACCTCCACCATGCTGACCCTGGTCATTGTGCCGGCGGTGTTCACCGTATTTGACGACATCGAGCGCTGGGCGGCGCCTCGGGCCGGCAAGCTCTTGGCGGAGCCGGGCGGCGGCGCGGCCGCGGATGGCGCTTCTGGCCGCGCCACGGCCGGCCATGCCTCCGCCGGCCGCGCCACGGCCGGCCATGCCTCCGCCGGCCGCGCCGATCCGGTCGCTTGAGAGCAACGCTGCTGCTGATCGGCGCGCTGGCCGCGGCCGCGCCGCAGGCGGCACATGCGGATTTGCAGGATGCGGTGAATTGGGCGCGCACGCGCGGCTGCGCGGCGGGCTCGCAGCGCGCGGCGCTGCGCGACAGCTCTGTGCTGCGGCAAGCGGCACTCACCCTGAGCCGCGGCTATTCGCTGCATGCGGCACTCGAAGCAAGCGGCTACCGGGCCTCGCAGTCCGCGGCGGTGCATTTGTCGGGCGTGGTGAGCGACGCTCAGGTGGCGCGCTCTCTCTCCGCCGGCTTTTGCTCGACATTGGCCGACCCGCACCTCATTGAATTCGGCGCGACGCGGCGCGGCCAGCAGGTGTGGATGGTGATGGCGGCGCCGCTCGTTGTGCCCAGCCTCGAAGACGCGGCCAGCGTGAGCCGGCAGATTCTGAATCTGGTCAATGCCGCGCGCGCGAGCGGCCGCCGCTGCGGCGGAAGATACTTTGCGCCCGCTCCGCCGCTGGCCTTCAATCCGGCATTGACCGACGCCGCGCTCGCACATTCGCGCGAGATGGCACATTACGGCGAATTCGCTCACCGCGGCCGCGACGGCAGCACACCGGCGCTGCGCGTCGAGCGCGCCGGCTACGGGCGCTACCGGGTGGTCGGCGAGAACATAGCGGCCGGCGCCCTGACGCCCCGGGAAGTGACCCAGGGCTGGCTATCCAGTCCGGCACACTGCGAGAACATCATGGACCCGCGCTTCGTCGAGACGGGAATTGCATTTGCGGTGAATCTGTCCGATCGCGAGGCGGTGTACTGGACTCAGGATTTCGCCGCTCCGCTGCGGCATCCCGTGAACGCGCCGTAGTAGCATCGCGCGATGTGGCTGCGTAACTCCCCACGGCTCGATGTGCGCTACGCACTCTGGGGTGTGGGACTGGTCGCGCTTGCAGCGCTACCGGCGTTCGCCGGCTATGCCGGCCTGGTCTGGGAGTTCTCGCAATTGGCCGGGCTCGTCGGCAGCCTTGCCTGCATCGCGCTGTGCGCGCTGCCCGTCCGGCCGCGCGATTCCTCGCCGCCGACTCTGTTGTCGCTGCGGCTGCATACGCTGATCGGCTGGGGGGCGCTGGGGGCGGCTGTTGTGCATGCCGGCGGGCTCGTGGCGGCGGACCGGACCGTCGTTGAGTACCTGAAGCCCACCACGCCTCTGTACCAGCTTGCGGGGATTGCTGCGGCCTGCCTGCTGCTGATCGTGGTGCTGAGCTCGGTCGCCAGTGTGCGCCGCCGCCTCTGGGCGAGCCATCGGGGCTTCCAGGCGGTGCACGTGATTCTCGCGTGTCTGCTCGCCGCGCTCGTCGCGGTGCATGTGGTGGTGACGGCGAGGTATCTGGGCGGCGTCGGACGCCGGGTCTGGTTCGTCGCGGCCACGATCAGCGCGATTCTGATGCTGCTGCGCAGCCGCCGGCCGAGCGCCGCCGCCCATCGCGGGTCCCGGACTCAGCGGCGGTTGGTCTTTGGACGACATTCGACATTGATCGTGGGGATCGCGGCGCTCAGCGCCGTCGTACTCGCCGCAGTGCTGCCGGATGCGGTGGACGCCGCGCTCCGCGAGCCCTTGCTGCGCCGTTCAGCCGCGCTTCCGCTCGACTTCCCGCACGACAAGCACGGCATGGTCAACTGCCTCAAGTGCCACCACAACTACGTCGACACTCCCGGCGGCGACACCTGTGTCTCGTGTCACCGCAGCAGCCGAGCAGATCTCAAGGAGGGAGCTGAGGCGAGATTTCACGGCTTTTGCTTCGAGTGCCACCGCCATCCAGCGGCGGCCTTCAAGCGCCACGGACCCGTGTCCGGCTGCATCATCTGCCACCGGCAGCCGGGCGCCCGGGGCAATCCTAGTCCATGACCGCATGCGCCTGCTCGGCGGCGGCGCGGCGCGGCGCGCGGATCAGCACGAGCACTGGAATCACGGCCACGGTCAGGTACAGCATCAGCCGAAAATCGTTGATGTAGGCAATCATCGAGGCCTGCTGCGTGATCATGCCGTCGAGGGCCGCTGCGCCGCTGAGGCGCCGCAAGTCATACGCCGCCGCCACCGCCGGATTGGACCACCCCGGATTGCCGTAGGTGATCCGCTCGACCAGCGCCGCGTGCGCACTCACCGTGCTGCGCACCAGGATCGCCTGCACCATCGAAATGCCGATGCTGCTGCCGATGTTGCGCACCAGACTGAATATCGCGGTGCCCTGCGCGCGCATCTCCGGACTCAAGGTGGCGAAGGTCGCCGCGCTCAAGGGCACGAACACGAAGCCCAAGCCGATGCCCTGTATGACTCCGGGCCACACGATGTCGCTCTGCGACAGATCGAGGGAATAGCCGGTCATCTGCCACAGCGCGACGGCGGTGATCGAAAACCCTGTGAATAGAATGATGCGCAGGTCGACCTTGCCGATGATGCGGCCGGCGATCAGCATGGCGAGCATGGTGCCGATCCCGGACGGCGCGGTCACGAGGCCGGTGGTGGTCACCGGATAGTCCAGCAGATCCTCCAGCATGGTCGGCAGCAGCGCGCGAGTCGCGTACATCACGAGGCCGACGATGAATATGAACATCAGACCCGACACGTAATTACCGTTCCGGAGCAGACGGTAATCGAAGAACGACCGGTCCGCCCGGGTCAAGGCGGTATGCGCCACGAAGTAGGTGAAGGCGACGATCATGACGATCGCCTCGGTCCAGGTTTCATTCGAGGAGAACCAATCGTTCTGCTGCCCGCGGTCGAGCAGCAGCTGCAGCGCGCCGATCCCGATGCTCAGCGCGGCGAATCCAAACAGATCGAACTGCGTGCGCCGGGCTGCCGGCACCGGGTGGATGTATCTCCAGATCCCATAGGTGGCCATGATTCCAACCGGGACGTTGATGAAGAACACCCAGCGCCAGTTGTAGCTGTCGGTGAGCCAACCGCCCAAGGTGGGCCCCAGAATCGGGCCGACCATGACCCCCATACCCCATACGGCCATGGCCGAGCCCTGCTTCGCAGGCGGATTGATCTCCATCAGCACCATCTGCGACATCGGCACCAGTGCCGCTCCGAACACTCCCTGCAGCAGGCGCGCCCCGACGATCTGGGCCAGGCTGTTCGACAGCCCGCACAGCGCAGAGGCCACGGTGAAGCCGATCACGGAGGCGACGAACACATTCCTTTGGCCGAACCGATCGACCATCCAGCCGGTGAGCGGGGTGGCGATTGCGGCAGCGACGATGTAAGCGGTCAAGACCCAGGCGATCTGATCCTGCGACGCCGACAAGGCCCCTTGCATGTGCGGCAGCGCCACGTTCGCGATGGTGGTGTCGAGCGTTTGCATGATGGTGGCCGCCATGATGGACAGCGTGATCATGCGGCGATCGAGCGGCCTCGGAGGGGGTTCAGGTACCGGGTCTGACACCGGTTCGGTCATGGAACGCGCTCGATGAGGCCTTGCAGCGTCTCGAGCAGTTCCGTGGCATGCGCGAGCTGTTTCGGGTCGATGTTCGCCAACAATTCCTTGCGCAGGGCGGCGGCCTCCGCCTTGACGGCGTCGTACAGTCGGTTGCCGGCGTCGGTGAGCACGACGCGCTTGACGCGCCGGTCGGTGCTCGATGTCTGGCGAACGACCAGTCCGGCCTTCACCAGTCGGTCCACCATCGCCACCATGGTGGCGCCTTCCACTCCCAGCCGCTCAGCGAGCTCGGATTGCGACAGCGGCGAGCGCGCTTTGGCGGCAACGGCGATGCTCATCCAACTCGCCTGGCTCAGACCCAAATGCTTGAGCCGCCGGTCGACCGCCTGGCGCCAGGCGCGCGCCGTGCTGTGCAAGGCATCTGAAAAGCGCTCTTCCAAGTCCGCCATCTCAAAAGCACTCTAATCGTTAGCTATCTAATCAATGTACCATGGATGGCGCTGGGCTGGAACCCACCGCATGATGCGGTGGGAAGAGCTGCGCGCCCTGGCATCGCGTGCGCGGCTGACGCGCCAGCTCAGGGGCCGGCGCCGCGCCGGGTGAGGCGAACCCAGAGGTACAGCGGGACACCGAGCGCCAGCAATACCGCGCCCCACAGAACCGCTTCGAGTCCGGCGCCGACGATGGCCCACAGCGAAAAAATCGTGGCGATGACCCCGACAATCGCGAGCGGCACGATCCTGCCTCGCGGCGCCGGCATCTGGCCGGTCCACTGCAGGCGCAGCAACGCGAGCGAGCACAGCAGGTAGAGCACCAGGCAGGCCGTGGTCGACAATAAAACCATGAACGTGAAAACGCCGACCATGGATTTCTGGTAGTTCATCAGGATCAGGATGCTCACCAGGCCGCTCGAGAACAGCAGCGCGACCACCGGGGTGAAGCGCGCCGAGTCCTGCGCGAAAATCCGGGGGAACACGCCGTTTTTCGCCATCACGTTCGGCAGCTCACCCTGCAGCAGAACCCAGCCGTTGAGCGCGCCGAAGCCGCTGATGGCGGCGAATACGGCCAGCACCTTGCCGGCGTTTGGGCCCCAGAAATGCGCGGCGAGGTCGGCGAAGGGCGCGTTCGAGGCGGCGAGTGTGGCGGGCGGGACCAGCAGCAGCACGCTGGTGCATGCCACGATGCTGATCAGCGCCGTCAGCACCGTGCCGAGCAACGTCGCGCGCGGAATGGTGCGGCCCGGATCGCGCACCTTGCTCGCGGGAATGGTGGCAGACTCGAGGCCGAGCAGTGCGAACAGCGTCAGTGTGGCAGCGGCGGTGGTGCCGCTCACGGACAGCGGTATCCCGGCCGCGGCCCTCACCGTCGCCGCGCGCACCGACCACAAGCCCAGTCCCGAGATTGCGATCAGCGGCAATACCTTGAGCACCGTGGTGATGCCCTGCACCCAGCCCGAAGCTTTGATGCCGTAACAGTTGATGAATGTCAGCGCCCACAAAAAGACCAGCGTGACCGCCGCCGATGCGCCCGGTACGGTGGCGATCCATGGCAGCAGCGGGCTCAAGTAGCTCACCGCGCCGGTGGCGATGGCGACATTGCCCACCCAGATCGAGATCCAATAGCCCCACGCCATGATGAATGCGGTGAACGGCCCAAACGCCAGTTTGACGTATGCATAAGGACCGCCGGCCTGGGGAAAGGCGCGGCTCAATTGTGCGAACACCACCGCAAGCAGCACGGCGCCGCAGGCCGTGAATCCCCAAGCAATCACGCTGTTGAGGCCGAAGGGAGCGAGGGAGGCGGGCAGCAGGAACACACTGGCGCCGATGGTATTGCCGACCACCAGGGCGACGCACATCCACAGGCCGAGCAGCTGCGGTCGCTCGGGCGCCTTCACGAGCGATCTTGAGGGATGCAGGCGCAGTCGGATCGCATCGGGGGGATCCTAACGCCAAATGCCCGCGGTGGCGATATCATAGGGTCTCAAACGCGGGGGCTAATCCATGAAAAGAGTACATATCAAGACCGATTTGCCGGGCCCGAAGGCACGCGAGCTGCTGGCGCGAGATGCGCTGGTGGTCTCGCCCTCGTATCCGCGCGATTACCCGTTCGTGATGTCGCACGGAAAAGGGGCCGAGGTGTGGGACGTGGACGGCAATCGCTTTCTGGATTTCGCCGCCGGCATCGCCGTCTGCAGCACCGGGCACAGTCATCCGGCCGTGGTTAAGGCGATCAAGGACGCCGCGGATCGGTTCATTCACATCTCGTCGGACTACTGGCACGAAGGCCAGGTGCGGCTCGCGGAGCGCATCAGCGAGCTCGCGCCGATGAAGGTGCCGGCAATGAGCTTCTTTGCTCAGTCGGGCACGGAGGCGGTGGAAGCCGGGCTCAAGCTCGCGCGCTATGTCACGGGCCGCGGCCGCTTCATCGGCTTTCTCGGCGGTTTCCACGGCAGAACCATGGGATCGCTCGCGTTCACCTCGAGCAAGTACACCCAGCAGAAGGGCTTTTTCCCGACGATGGCCGGCGTTACGCATGTCCCATACCCGAATCAATATCGGCCGCTGTTTGCCGGCGCCGATCAGGGCCGGGCGGTGCTGCGCTACATCGAAGAGGTGCTATTCGCCCATAACGTGCCGGCCAATGAGGTGGCCGCCGTGCTCGTGGAGCCGATTCAAGGGGAGGGCGGCTATCTGGTGCCGCCGGACGGATTTCTGGCGGGGCTGCGCGAGCTGTGCGACCGGCATGGGATTTTGCTGATATTCGACGAAGTTCAGTCCGGCATCGGGCGCACCGGGAAGATGTTCGCCGCGCAGCATTGGGGCGTGGAACCGGACATCATGTTGCTGGCCAAGGGCCTGGGGTCCGGCATGCCCATCGGCGCGGCGGTCGCCAAGCGCAGCATCATGCAAAAGTGGTCGCGCGGGGCGCACGGCAACACCTACGGAGGCAATCCCCTGTGCTGTGCGGCGGCGCTCGCCACCCTCGATCTCGTCGAACATCAGTATCGTGCGAACGCCGCGAAGGTGGGCGATTACTTCATGAACAAGCTGCGCGCGCTGGCCGACAAGTATCCGACCGTCGGGGAGGTGCGCGGAAAGGGACTGATGATCGGCATGGAGCTGGTGACCGATCAGGTGAGCAAGACGCCGGCGAAGAAGCTCTGCGATGCGCTGATCACGCGCGCCTTCCACAAGGGCCTGATCCTGCTGTCCTGCGGACAGAGCACGGTGCGCTTCATGCCGCCGCTGATGATCGGCACCGCGGACGTCGATGAAGCCGTCGAGCTGCTCGAGGGGGCGCTCGTGGATGTGCTCGCGAGCGAGCACCCGACCGTCAGTCGAGGCGTCGCAGCTGGTTGAGGAAGGCGTCGGCGGTGACCGGCCGGCCCAGGAAACGGCGCAGCAGCGTCGCGGTGTCGATCGAGGCGCCATAGCGCAGCAGATGCCGCGAGGTCCATGCATACCACTGCGGGTTGCCGGTATCGAACGGGCCGATGGCTTCCTCGGTGCGCCGGCGGATGTCGGCGGTCAGCACCGCGCCCAAGCCATAGTTGATCATGTAGCCGGGCCAGCGCACCAACTGTACCCGCAGCGCCCACCATGACAGCTCCGGGTGCGCAACGATGTTGAGGTACTGCGAGGTGAGGTCGGTCCACACCAGGTTCGGATCGGCGGCCGGATCCTTGAGCATCGTGATTTCGAACAGGCCCCAGGCGACGTCGAGCATGACGTTCGAATACAGCTCTCGCAGCGACGTCGCCGTGGCGGCGGAGCTGCCGAGGTATTTGCGCTGCCAGGCGGGCTCCAGAACGCTCCATGCGGGCACATCGGCGAAGGCCTCGTCGAACAAGTCGCCGCCCAGCGAATAAAATGCCGGACGGGTACGCAATGCGGCTTCGTGCACGGCGTGCCCATCTTCGTGAATGAGCTCGTTGAGCACGAACAAGCCGCCTTGCTCGTACAAGGCGGAGACTCGGGGTATCGCCGGGCGCCAGCGATCGCCGATGCGTCGGCCAATGCGAATGTAATCCGTGTACGCCAACGGGGCCTTGCCGGGCCGCACGTCGAGATCGTGGCGAACGCCGAGTTTCAGCAAATCGGCGCCCAGATCGCGATAGAACCGCTCGCTCAAGGGCTGCACCGAACCGCGAGGGATGGCGTGTTTGAGCTCGCGCGAGGCCGATGCCGCCGCGTACCAATAATCCCAGGGTTCGACTGCGGGTCCCCGCAAGTGCGTGCGCCAAGCGGCCAGGATCTCGCGCAGCCAGCCTTTTATCTGCGCGGTGCTCATACCGAGCATGGCCGCGGCCTCGTCGATGGAAGAACCGCCGCCTCGCCGCGACTGGGCCGCGCTCAAGCGGATCATGCGCCGATACGGACTATCCTCCGTGTCCTCCGCATTGACCGCGCTCCACAGCGGGGCGAGGGCGAAGAACAATCGCTTGCGCCGCTCGCCGTCGTCGAATTCTTGCAGCCATTGCAGTACTGAGGTGCGTACGACGGGCTTGCCCTCGAAAGCAATGTGATCGCCGATCTCCTCGAAGCAAGCGTACAGCGCAAGCTCGAGTGGCATTGGGTCGGCGCTGCCGCGTTCGGTCCGATCGTCGCAGCGTCGATGCGACTCGTCGGATGGATCCAATGCATTGCTGATGAGCCCCTTGCGCATGGTCTCAAGGGCTCGCGCATCCTCGAGGCTGAGCAAGGATCCGTCGATGCCTGGAAGCTCCGATTCCAGCGCCGCCGTCAAGTTCCGCCGCCGCGTCTCCCACGTCCGGCGATCGAGCCCGTCGATCCGGGCCACGAGCCCGGAATCGATCGTTCCCACTGCGCCGGTGGCGTCGAGCCAATCCGCATACTGAGCCTCGATGCGCGTGAGTGCCGTCTGGGGCGTGTCGGGCCGCGTGGGACGCGCGTCGCTCGCCGCCGCCGGCTGCCAGGACGCGAGCGCGGCGGCAAGGCTCAAGTGGCGAAGCATCCGGCGGCCGATATCCATCGATGGATCTCCCGGTTCTTGGCGTGCGCGCCCGGCAGTGCGATCCCGCCGCGCTGCCGCGATGGTAAACTAACTCGATGCCAAGCGGTCGACTTCAATCAGCGCGAATATCGATGGTATTGCTCTGCGCAGTCGTCGTGGGCGCGCTCGGCGTACATGCGGCCGCAGCCGAGGAGAAGCGGCTTTACATCTACAACTGGACCGATTTCATCGGTCCCGACACGATCGCCAAATTCGAGAAGCTCACCGGCATCAAGGTGACCTATGACGTCTATGACGCCGAGGAAACCATGGAGGCGCGGCTGATGGCGGGCAGCTCTGGCTACGATGTGGTCAGCGCCTCGACGGATTTTTTCAGCCGCGAGATCAAGGCGGGGGTCTACGAGGTCCTCGACAAGTCCAAGCTCCCGAACTGGAAGAACCTCGATCCGCGGATCCTTGCGATTCAGGCCGCGTATGATCCGGGCAACGCGCATGCGGTGCCGTATCTGCATTCGATCAACGGGTTTGCATACAACGTCGATATGGTGAAGGCGCGCATGCCGAATGCGCCCGTCGACAGTCTCGACATGCTGTTCAAGCCCGAAGTCGTGTCGAAATTCGCCGATTGCGGCGTGACGTTTTTGGATTCCGCCGAAGACGTCATCCAGCTGGCGCTCAATTACCTGGGATTGGATCCGAACACGACCCGGCGCGAGGATTTCAAGGCCGCGGAGAGCTTGATCCTGAAGGTCCGTCCCTACATACGCTCGTTCGACTCCTCCGAATACTTGAACGGCCTCGCGAACCGCGAGGTGTGCGTCGCGATGTCGTGGTCGAGCGATTATGCGCTGTCGCATGCGCGCGCGCTGGCGGCGGGCGTGAACGTCGATCTCGCCTTCACGGTACCGAAGGAAGGCGCCAATGAGACCTTTTCGTCGCTGCTGATCCCCGAGGGCGCGCCGCACCCGCAGGCGGCGTACGAATTCATCAATTTCATCCTGCGCCCCGACATCATTGCCGAGATCAGCAACGCGATCTATTATGGCAACGACAATCTCGCATCCCGGCCCTTGGTCGATCCGCGTATTCTGGCGGACGTAACGCTGTATCCGACTCCGGAGATCGAGGCGAGACTGTACAAATCCGCCGAAGTGAACGCGGCGACCGAGCGCATCCGCACGCGCACCTGGACGCGGATCAAGACCGCCAAATGATCGAAAACCGCATCGTGAGTTTCCGCCGGATGGAGGACAGCACTCGTGAGGACTACGAGCTGCTGGACCGTTACGAGCGCGACTACGTCGCGGAACTTCCGGACGCGGATTCTCGCCGCGCTGACACAGCTGCAGCATTCCTTCGGCGGCTATCCCGTGAGCCGGCTCGAGCATTCGCTGCAGGCGGCGACGCGCGCGCTGAAGGACGGCGCCGACGAGGAGCTGATCGTCGCGGCCCTCGTTCACGATGTCGGCGATGAGCTCGCTCCCTACAACCACGCACAGATCGCCGCCGGCATCCTGCAGCCGTACGTGCGCGCCGAGGTGACCTGGATCGTCGAGCAGCACGGAATCTTTCAGAGCTACTACTACGCGCACCACCTGGGCGGCGATCGCAACGGCCGCGAGCGATTTCGCGATCATCCCTGGTACGGCGCGTGCAAGGATTTTTGCGCCGACTGGGACCAGTGCTCGTTCGATCCGGACTACCCCTGGGAGCCGCTCTCGGCGTTCGAGCCCCTGGTGCGCAAGATCTTCACCCGCCCGCCCCACGATCCGCGCTACGTGAACCCCGCTTGAGCGGGAACACAGGCGGGGTTCAACGCTCGGCCATTTGCGCATCCAGCAGACGCTGGCGTTCGGAGCGGCGCATCAGGTATCCGGCGAACAGTACGCACACCCCGACCAGGCAGATGATCAAGCTGGCGAGTGCGTTGACGTCCGGGCTCACGCCGAGCTTCACCTTGGAGAAGATCACCATCGGCAGCGTGCTCGCTCCCGGACCCGATACGAAGCTCGAGATCACCAGGTCGTCCAGCGAGAGCGTGAAGCTCAGCAGCCAGCTCGAGGCGAGCGCCGGCGCAATGATGGGCAAGGTGGTGTCCAGGAATGCGCGCACGGGGCCGGATCCAAGGTCCATCGCCGCCTCTTCCAGCGAGCGGTCGGCGGTCTGCAGGCGCGATTGCACGGTGATCGTCACGTATGCAGTGCAGAATGCGATGTGGGCGATGACGATGGTCGTGAATCCGCGATGCGGCCAGCCCAGCAGATTCAGCATCGATATGAACAGCAGCAGCTGGGTGATTCCGGTGATGATTTCCGGCATCACCAGCGGCGCGTTCACCATCCCCGTGAGCATCAGCCGGCCGCGAAACAGCTTGAACCGCACCAGCGAGATGGCGGCCAGGGTGCCGAGAATCACCGCGCCGGTCGAGACCACGACGCCGATCTCGAGCGACAGCCATGCCGCATCGAGGATCTGGTCGTTGTGCAGCAGCTGCGTGTACCAGCTGGTGGAGAAGCCTCCCCAGACGCTCACCAGGGCGGACGCGTTGAACGAGTACCCGATCAGCACCAGGATCGGAATGTAGAGTATGGCGATGCCGATGCCGAGGATGGAGATCAGCAGCGGTGAGACGCGTTCGCTCAACTCAAGCCTCGAGCTGCTTGGTGCTGTAATGCTGATACAGGGCGATGGGCCCGACTAGGAACACCAGAAAAGCGATGGCGACCGCGGAGGCCACGGGCCAGTCGCGATTGCCGAAGAACTCGTCCCAGAGCACCCGCCCGATCATGAGATTGTCGGGTCCGCCCAATAAGGTCGGGATGACGAATTCGCCGATGGCGGGGATGAATACCAGCATCGAGCCGGCGATCACCCCGGGCATCGACAGGGGCAGGGTGACATCGATGAACGTGCGCCAGGGCGGGCTGCCCAGGTCCGCTGCCGCTTCGAGCAGCGAATAATCCAGCTTTTCGAGCGTGGCGAACAGCGGCAGCACCATGAACGGCAGATATGAGTAGATGATGCCGAGGTAGACCGCCAGGGTGGTGCGCATGATCTGCAGCGGATGATGGATGATCCCCAGCCACAGCAGCGCCGTATTGAGCAGGCCGGTCTCCCGGATGATTCCTTCGAGCGCATAGACGCGCAGCAGGAACGAGGTCCAGAACGGCAGAATGATGACCAGCAGCAGCACGCTCTGGGTGCTCTTCGAGGTGCGCGCGATGGCATACGCCATGGGGTAGCCCAGCAGGAGGCAGATGACGGTCGAGAAAAAGGCTGTTTTTATCGAATAAACATACGAAAGCCCATACACTTCATCGGTGAACAGGTACTGGAAGTTGCCGAGATTCAGCGTCAGGTGGATGTGCCGATCGGGACTGATGGATAGAATGTCGCTGAACGGCGGTATGCGAACCGCGGTGTCCGCGAAGCTGATCATCAATGCGAACGCGAAGGGAATGAGAAAGAAAACCAGCAGGTACAGCATGGGCGGCAGGATGATGAACCACTTGCCGTGCCGCTTCAGCCATTCTCCGCGCGGCCTGCCGCGTGCGCGTGCGCGCGCGCGAGCGTACCGGTCCTGCGCCGCCGCCTCATTCATGCGCGGCTCCACTCATGCGGGGCTCCCGCCAAGGTGAGTGCGCGCAAAAAAAAGCTCGACGCCCCCGCCCGGGCGCCGCGCGCACGCAATATTCGCGGGCGGCAGCGCCAGCGCTTGATCGATGCCTGCATTTCGGCCCTGCACATCTATGGCCCGTCGCGCACGACGGTGGAAAAAGTGGTGGCGATCGCGAAAATGTCCCCCGGCATTGTCAGATTCTACTTCGACTCCAAGGCCGCGATGCTGGTCGCCTCCCTGCAGTTCCTCGCCGCCGAATTCGAGGAGCAGGTGCTGGTGCCCGTCGCCAAGCTCAAGGCGAGGCCGGTCGCCGCCCTCAAGCTGATGGTGGATCTTTATCTCGACCCCGACATCGCCAGCCCCCGCAAGGTCTCTGTGTGGTACGCGTTTTGGGGCGAAGCCAGTTCGCGGCAGGAATACTACGACATTTGCGGACAAAAGGACGAGAGCTTTGCGGCGCTGGTGCGCGAACTCATCGGGCGGCTGGTCGAGGAATCCTCCCAGCCGCATCTGGACGCGGACGGAATCGCGCTCGGGCTCATCGGCGCGCTGGAAATGATGTGGCAGGACTTCGCCTTCCAGTCGGAGGGCAATATCGATCGCCAAGCCGCGAAGCGCCGGTGCATGGCGTACCTGCGCTCGATCTTCCCGGGGCAATTTTCGCAATTGCCGACGCGCGGCGGCGGCGAGGCCGGCCCTGCGGCGCAGCCGGCGCGGTTCGCCGGCTGGGTGTATGCCAGCGCGCGCGCCCATGCGCTCGAGCGCGACGCGGTGTTCCAAAGCGCCTGGCAGGTTGCGGGACATGAAGCGCAGATTGCCCGGGCGGGCGAGTACTTCACCGTGGACACGGGCGCGGAGCGCGCGCTGTTGGTGCGCGATAATTTTGGGAGCATGCATGCGCTGCGCAACAGCTGTCCGGCGCTGCCGCATACGCTGGTGGCCGGCGGCAGCGGTCGATTCGACGGGACCATCGCCTGCCGCGTCCACGGACTGCATTTTGCCTTGGACGGCCGGCGCGCCGATGGCGGACCCGGCATCGGTTTGATCGCTCTCGATCTGCAGCAGATTCGCGGCCTCCTGGTCGTGAGGTCGCCCAAGTCCGCGCGAGCCTCGCCGGCCAATCCCGGCAATGCCTTCGAGCCGATCCCGCCGGACTTGCTGCCGGTGGGGCGGGCCGCGGAAACCGCAGTCGCGGCGGATTGGAAGCTGATCGTCGAGCAATGGCTCGACTCGGCGGCGCTGGAGGGCGCGCCGAACGGCGGCGCGGAATCGCTTCACTGGACGATGACTCCGGCCGACGCGCGTCACTGGAGTGCGCAGCGCTATCGGACGCTTGCCGGTTCCGGCGCGAGCGGCGCCTGGCAGATGCGATTCATCGCGCCGAATCAATTGCTGCAGCTGCGTCCCGACGGGCTGTCGATTCTGCAGGCGATGCCGGCCGCTTGCGGGCGCTCGCGCGTGCGCCGGCTCGAGTACGCGCTGTGCGGGGCGGGGCGCGCGGCGCGCGCAATGCAGTATCTGGCGGCGCGAATGAGCTCGTTCGGGCGCCCCTCGGCGCTCGCGCTGGTCGAATCCGTGCAGCGCGGCGTGATCGATTACGGCTATCAGGCGGCGGCGCGGCCGATCTCGCCCGCGGTCGCCTGGTTTCGGCGGCAGCTGCTGGCGCGCATCCCGCTGCTGGGGCTCGACCGTCCGCCGAACGAATGGTAGGAAAATTCACTATAATGCGCGGTCGCCCGACCACTTATCCGGAGTATTGCGCATGACCCTGGCTTCATTGAGCACCAGCGATTGGCAGGCGCGCGCCGCGCGCGTGCGTTTCGAGACGCGGCATTTCATCGACGGCAAGTACGTGGATTCGGCCGCTAAAGGCCGCTTCACCGTCGTCAATCCCGCGACCGGCGCGCCCCTCTGTGAAGTGAGTGCGGGCACCTCGGAGGACATCGATCTGGCGGTGGCGGCGGCGAAGCGGACGTTCTATTCGAGAATATGGAGCCGCAAGGCGCCGCGCGAACGCATGGCCGTGTTGGCGGCGTTCAGCCGGCTCATCGACGAGAATGCCGAGCGTTTCGCGCTGCTCGACACTTTGTGCATGGGCAAACCGATCAACGACATGGTGACCATCGATGTGCCTTCGGCGGCGAAGAATTTCGCCTACTTCGGCGAGCTCATCGACAAGATCGACGGGCAGGTGACCGCCACCGCGGCGGATGCCTTCCACTACATTCTGCGCGAGCCTCTGGGAGTCGTCGGCTGCATCGTGCCGTGGAATTACCCGTTGCTGATGGCCGCGTGGAAGGTCGCTCCGGCGCTGGCGGCGGGCAATTCGGTGGTGCTGAAGCCGGCGGAGCAGTCGCCCCTCTCGGGCCTTCTGATGGCCGAGCTGTTCATCGAAGCGGGCGGGCCGCCCGGCGTGTTCAACGTCGTGAACGGCCTCGGCGAGAGCGCCGGCGCTGCGCTCGCGCTGCACATGGATGTGGCCAAGATCGCATTCACCGGCTCGACCGAAATCGGCAAGCAGATGCTGATCTATGCCGGTCAATCGAACATGAAGCGCGTGAGTCTGGAATGCGGCGGCAAGACTCCGCAGATCTTTCTGGCCGATCTGCCCGATATGGATGCCGCCGTGACCTACGCCATCAACGGCATTTACGGCAACATGGGCGAGGTCTGCAACGCGGGTTCGAGGCTGCTGATCGATCGGCCAATCGCCAAGGAGTTCCTTGCGCGCTTCATCGACAAGGGCAAATCGGCGTATCGCGCCGGCGACCCGCTCGATCCTTCGACCAATTTGGGGCCGCTGGTCACGGCGGCACACCGCTCCCGGGTGATGAGCTACATCACGCGCGGCAAGAGCGAGGGGGCGCGGCTGGAATTCGGCGGCAATACGCCCGATCTGCCCGGCGCCTACGTGAACCCAACCCTGTTCTCCGGCGTGAACAACCGCATGACCATCGCGCAGGAGGAGATATTCGGGCCGGTGGCCGCGGCGATCGAGGTCGACGGCATCAACGAGGCGCTGCGCGTCGCGAACGACTCGATCTACGGCCTTGCCGCCTCCGTGTGGACGCGCGACTTGACCACGGCGCACAAGACGGTGCGCGATTTGGAGGCCGGCGTCATCTGGGTGAACTGCTTCGATCACGGCGACATGACCCAGCCGTTCGGCGGCTACAAGCAATCGGGACAGGGTAGAGACAAGTGCGTGGAGAGCCTGATCTCCTACACGCAGACGAAATCCGCCTGGATCAATCTCGGCTGAGCGCCTTGGCTGAGCGCGGGCGGCGAGCCGTCGCCCGCTAGGCGAACTGCTTCGGCGGACTCGCCAAGCGGAACTCGGGGATGCGCGAGCGCAGCAGATCGTGGAATTCGAGCATGTGGCGCTCGAGGTGCGACAGCGGTCCTGGCGTGTAGCTGCTCGAAGCGAGACCGCGCTGCACGCGCGCGCACAGCCATTTGTCCTCGTTGTTGATCTGCGTGTTGATGCGGTTGCTCAAGTACCGCACCGCACGCAGTTCCCGGCTGGCGCCCGGAAGGCCGAATACGGCGCCGCGCACCGTGCACTTGCCGGGGCCCGCCGGAAGCAGCTGGAAGAAATCCATCTGATCGGGAAAGACATCGATGCCCAGGTTGGGCAGCGCACTGTAGAAGCGCCAGCAGCGGCGCTCGGCTTCGGGCAGGTGCGTCGCCGCCCGGCCGACCAATTTTTGATACAGCCGCTCCGCCCAGCGAGACGAGGGCTGCTCGCGCATCCAGCTCACGCCGCGCGCGACGCCCGGCACCGAGGCCGTATCGTCGTAGTCGGGCGTGAACATGCGGTACAGGCCCGGATGGCCGATGGGCACGTGATACGACTCCAGGTAGTTGTCCATCGCGATCTTCCAGTCGACCGGCCACACGCCGGAGCTGATCGGCGAGAGCGGCACCATCTCTTCCAGACGATAAGCCGCCAATTCCCCCGCGAGTCTGCCCCAGGTCTTGGCGACCGGCGGCGGATCGCCGGCAAGGCAGACGAATACGAACCCGAGGGCGGTGTCGACGCGCACGGGGCGCAAGCCGTGCGCGGCGCGGTCCAGATCGGGGAAACTGTCGCGCATCGGTACGCCGATCAGGCTGCCGTCGTGCCGGTAGCTCCAGCCGTGATAGGGGCAGGTGATGGTCGCGGGGCAGTTCCCCGACCCGTCGAGCAGACGCGCGCCGCGATGGCGGCACACGTTGTGATAGCCCCGGATCGAGCCGTCGCGATCCCGCAGCACGAGCACGCTCTCGGGGCCGAGATCGAGGGTCTCGTAATCGCCCGGTTTCGGAATCGAGTTGACGTGGCAGACGATCTGCCAGCTCGGCTTCAAAACCCGCTCGATCTCTAGCCGCGTCAGCTCCGCATGGTTGTAAACCCACGCGGGCAAGGCTTGCGCCGGCCGAGCCGTGGTTTCGCTGACGGTATCGAGGTGCGCGGCGGACAGGTTGTTCATGGGTGTTCCCCGATACGCTTATATGATCATTCAATTTACGCCGAAGTGGCGCTGCTTGGCAACTGCGCAGCGCAGCAAGCGTTTTTAAGCTTGCAGACGCGCAATTTGTCCCGGGCGCGGGGCCCGCGATACGTCGCTGATGCATTTATTTATATACTCATATAAACTCTGTGCTCGAGCGAGCCGTAGCCGCGACGGCCCGCATCCGACACACCGCCGAATCCGACAACGCAAGGGGAAGCCATGGCCAGAAAACTGACCAACAGCAACGCGCATTTCAAGCGCGCCGTAAAACGCCTGCCGCTGGGAGTGGCCTCCAACTTCCGCTATTGGGGCGAGGACCGAACCATCTATGTGAAGCACGGCAAGGGTGCGCGCATTGTGGATCTCGACGACAACGTTTACGTCGACTATCGCATGGGCTACGGCCCGGCGATCCTGGGCTACGCGGACGAGCGCGTGGATGAGGCCGCACGCGAGGGCATGAAGGTGGGCGGGGTTTTCGCATTGTCCACCGAGCGCGAACTGCGGGTGGCCGAGCGCATCTCCAAGATGGTGCCGGCCGCCGAACTCGTGCGCTTCTCGAACTCGGGCACCGAAGCCGTGATGGCGGGTTTACGCCTCGCGCGCGCGTACACCGGCAAGGACGACTACGTGATTCTGGAAGGCGGCTACCACGGCCTGTTCGATGCCGCCATGTGGTTCACGCCCATGGAGAAATGGTCGCAGGTCGGCGATCCGGAAATCAGGCCCTACAGCGAGGGGGTGCCGGTGAGCACCAAGAGCTTCGCGCACTTCGTCCAGGCCAACGACGCGAATCAGCTGGAGGATGTGTTCAAGCGCCATGCCTCGCGCATCGCGTGCCTGCTGATCGAGCCGATCATGGGCAATTGCCTCGGCATCGCCGCGGAGCCTGAGTATCTGCGCACCGCACGCGCGTTGTGCGACAAGTACGGGGTGGTGCTGCTCATCGACGAAGTCAAGACCGGCTTTCGCGTCGCCCGCGGCGGCGTGCAGGAGCTGTACGGCATCAAGGCCGACCTGTGCACCTTTGCCAAGGCGCTCGGCAACGGCTATCCGATCTCGGTGCTCGCCGGACGCGAGGACATCATGCGCAAGATCGGGCACGGCGTCGCCCACGGCGGCACCTACACGGCGCACTCGGTGTCGCTCGCGGCCGCGGAGAAAACCCTCGAGATCCTCGATGAAACCGACGCGCTGGAGCAAATCGCCGACTACGGCACGCGCCTGCGCAACGGCATGCGCGCCGTCCTGGGGGCGCGCGGGATCGCCCACAGCTTCGTCGGCCATCCGTCGATGAGCGGCCTGTACTTCGCGCACGATCCGCCGCGCAACTACCGCGCCTGGAAGAGCAGCGACTACTCTTTCTACGATGCCATGGCACAGGTGCTGCACGACGAGGGAGTACTGTGCGAGCCCGACTCGCGCGAGCCCTGGTTCGTATCCGCGGCGCACGACGCCTCCTGCCTCAGCGACACCCTCAAGGCGTTCGAGATCGCGGTGGATGCGACGCTGCACGCCACCGGCGCCACGCACAAAGTGCCGGCTTGAGCACGAGCGCGGTGGCGAGGCCGGAGAACCTGGACGCGATCGTCGTCGGGGCCGGGCACAACGGCCTCGTCGCGGCCTGCTATCTGGCGCGCGCCGGCCTCAAGGTGCTGGTGCTCGAGCGCAACCCCTTCATCGGCGGCGCGGCGGTGAGCCGCCGCCTGTACAAGGACTTCACCTACTCGAATTGTTCCTACGTGTGCAGCCTGCTGCGGCCGGAAATCATGCGCACCCTCGAGTTGCCGAAGTACGGGCTGCAGGTGATTCCCTACGAGGGCGGCTGCACCATGATGCAGGGCGGAGGGCATCTGGCGCTGTACGACAATCACGACGCGCTGCGCCGCGAAATCGCGCGCCACTCGAAGCGCGATGCCGAGGCGTACGATCGCTACGCCCGCGACGTGATGCGCCAGTGCAAATTCATCAAGCCGCTGCTGATGCGCGAGCCGCCCGACCCGACCTCGTTCAAACCGCGCGACATCCGCGAGCTGCTGTATCTCGGACGGCGCTTTCACGGCTTGGGCGAAGAGCGGATGTACGACACGCTGCGCTTTTGGACCATGAGCGCCGCGGACTTCCTCGAGGAGTACTTCGAGAGCGAAATCGTCAAGGCGCATTTCGCCGGCAGCTCCATCATCGGCACTGCGCTTGGGCCCCGTTCGCCGGGCACGGCGTACGTGCTGCTGCATCACTACATGGGCGACATCGACGACACCGTCGGCGCATGGGGGTTCGCGCGCGGCGGCATGGGCGCGATCAGCAACGCGCTCGGCCGATCGTTCGAGGCGAGCGGCGGCACCATTCGCCCGGCGGCGCCCGTGACGCAGATTCTGGTGAAGAGCGGCCGCGCGGCGGGCGTGGTGCTCGAGGATGGCGAGGAGATTCGTGCGCCGCTGGTGATTTCGAATCTCGACGTGCGGCGCACGTTTCTCAAGACCATGGATGCGAAGGATCTGCCCGACGAATTCCTGCACCAGGTGCGGAACTTCAAGATTCGCGGCTCTTCCGGCAAGCTGAACATCGCGCTCGACGGTCTGCCGCGCTTTCCGGCGATTCCGCAGGGCGCGCCGTGCACACGGGGCGACATGCACGTGACCGACACCCTGGAAATGATGGAGCGTGCCTACGACGACTGGAAGGAGGGCCGCTGGTCGCGGGCGCCCTACATCGACATGCTGATCCCCTCGCAGATCGATCCGACCATGGTTCCGGACGGCAAGCACTACATGTCGGTGTTCGTGCAGTACTGCCCGTACGCGCTCGCCGACGGGGAGTGGAACGCGGCCAGGCGCCAGGGTTTCGGCAATACGGTCATCGACACCATCGCCCGGCACAGCCCGAACTTCAAGGACCTGATTCTGCACGCCGAAATACGCACGCCGTGGGACATCGAGAACGAAGTCGGATTGACGGAAGGCAACATCTTTCAAGGCGAATTGACCATGGATCAGCTGCTGTTCAACCGGCCCGTGCCGGGCTTCGCGCAATACCGCTCGCCGGTCCGCGGCGTGTACATGTGCGGCTCGAGCACGCACCCGGGCGGCGGCGTCATGGGCGCGCCGGGCGCCAACGCCGCGCGCGCGGTGCTCAAGGATCTCGGCAGGGCGCACTGAACATGCCAAGTCAAGCCGCATCGACCCGCTACGACTGCATCGTCATCGGCGGCGGGCACAATGGTCTGGTGTGCGCCGCCACCCTGGCGCGCGGCGGGCGCTCCGTGCTGGTGCTGGAGGCGCGGCCGCAGGTCGGCGGTGCGGCGCTCACGCGCGAATTTGCGCCCGGGTTCCAGGTCTCGGCTTGTGCGCACCTGGTGCATCTGATGCCGGCCGAGCTCGTGCGCGAACTGCAATTGAGCTCGCACGGCCTGACCTGGGCCGCGCAGTCCATGCCGACCACGTCCCTGGCGGGGCACGGCGCACCGCTTGCGCTCGGAGCGGGTTTGGCGGGGCCGGATGCGCAAGCCTACCGCGTCTACTCGGCGCGGATGCGCCGCTTTGCGCAGGCGCTCGTGCCGCTGCTGTCGCGGGTGCCGCCGCGACTCGGGACGAATGATTGGAAGGACCTCTCGGCGCTGCTCGGCCTGGGCTGGCAAATTCGCAAGCTCGGCAAGCGCGACATGCGCGAACTGCTGCGCATCGGCGGCATGAACGTGCACGATCTGCTCGAAGAGCATTTCGAGTCGTCCGCGCTCCGGGGCGCGCTCGCCTTCGACGCGGTGCTCGGCACGAATTTCGGGCCGCGTTCGCCCGGCACCGTGCTGACGCTGCTCTACCGGATGGCGGCCGAGGCGGCGGCCGGCGCTGCGCTGTCGCAGCCGAAGGGGGGTGTCGGGAGCCTGTGCTCCGCGCTCGCGGGCGCGGCGAGCGCGGCGGGGGCGAGGATCCGCACCGCCGCGCCGGTGGCGCAGATCCTGGTGGAATCCGACCGCGCGGCCGGCGTGCTGCTCGAGTCCGGCGAGCGCATCGCGGCGCAGACGGTGGTCTCGAGCGCCGATCCGAAGACCACGTTCCTGCAGTTGCTCGGAGCGCGTCACTTGGATACCGGGTTCGCGCGCCGCGTGAAGCATCTGCGCTCGCGCGGCTTGGCCGCCAAGCTGCACCTGGCGCTCGATCGGCTGCCGCAGTTCGCCGGCGTGCAGGCGGAAGCCCTGCGCGGACGATTGCTGCTCGCGCCGTCGCTCGAATATCTGGAACGAGCGTTCAATCATTCGAAGTACGGCGAATATTCATCCGCGCCGGCGATGGAGATCACCGTGCCCACGGTCAACGATGCGGGCCTGGCGCCGCCCGGAAAGCACGTGCTCTCGGCCGTCGTTCAGTACGCACCCTATGAGCTCAAGGGCGGCTGGCAGCAGGAGCATTCGCGCTTCACGGAACTGTGCATCGACTCCCTGGAGCGGTTCGCGCCGGGACTGCGCAGCAGCGTCATCGGCGCAGAATTGCTCACGCCGCTCGATATTGAGCGCGAATTTCGGATGAGCGGCGGCCATTGGCATCACGGAGAACTCGCCTTCGATCAATTTTTCATGGTTCGGCCGGTGCCGGGCGCCGCGCAGCACCGCACGCCGCTGGCCGGCTTATTCTTGTGCGGCGCGGGCTGCCATCCCGGCGGCGGGGTCATGGGCATCCCCGGCCGCAACGCCGCGCAGCAGGTCCTCAACCAGGTCGCATGACATGAATACCGCACAGCCATCGGCACCGCACTTCCAGCAGCCCCTGCTCAAAACCCCGTTTCACGAGCGCGCGCGCGCTCTGAGCCAGGTCGACAGCTTCATTGCGTGGTCCGGATACACCACTGTCGATGTGTTCACCACGGCGGAGCAGGAATACTTCGCGATCCGCAATGCAACCACGCTTTATGACCTGACGCCGATGGTGAAGTACCGTGTTGCCGGTCCGGATGCCATGGCGTATCTGAATCGCCTGGTCACGCGCAATCTCGCCAAGCTCAAGGCCGACCGCGTCGCGTACTGCGTGTGGTGCGACGATGCGGGACACATACTCGACGACGGTACCGTCTTCCGGCTCGGCGATGAGGAGTACCGGCTGTGCACGGCGGAACGGCAGCTCGACTGGCTCCTGGATTCGGCCATCGGTTTCGATGTCGAGATCAGCGAAGTCACCGAGCAAATCGCCGCATTGGCCATGCAAGGCCCGACCTCCTGCGCCGTGCTGAAGGCGGCCGGCCTCGCCGGCGTCGAGCAGTTGAAGCCCTTCGAGATCGGCTATTTTTCGCTGGCAGGGACGCCGCTCACGGTGTCCCGCACCGGCTTTACCGGCGACCTGGGCTACGAGCTGTGGATGGCGCCCGAAGCGGCGGAGAGAACCTGGGATGCATTGATGGCCGCGGGGCGCTCGCGCGGCATTCGCGCCATCGGCTCGCAGGCGCTCAACATGGCGCGCATCGAAGCGGGATTCTTGAGTCCGCATGTCGACTTCGTGTCGGCGGAGCAGACGATTCGCCCGGGCCGCGACCGCTCGCCGCTGGAACTGGGGCTCGCCTGGCTGATCGATTTCGACAAGGGCCACTTCACCGGGCGGCGGGCGCTGCTCGCGGAGCGCAACAGGGGTCCGCGCCGCCAGCTCGTCGGCCTGGATGTCGTCGGCAATAAACCGGCGCATAATGCGCTGCTGTACGCGGCGGCGAACGGCAAGCACGAAATCGGCAGCGTGAGTTCGGCAACCTGGTCGCCGACTTGCAAGCGCAATATCGCGCTTGCTATGGTCGACGCGCCGTATTTCCGGACGGGAACGACGGTCTGGGCGGATATCTATTTGAACAGAGAACTCGTGTGGGAGCGTCGAATGTCGCGTGCACAGGTGGTGGAGCGTCCTTTCTTCGCCCCCGACCGCCGCCGCGCGACGCCGGCGGCGGAGTACTAGGAGCCTAGCCCGCGTGCTGTCGCCGCAGCAAAAAACGACCGCCGATCGACCGTGGCTCGATCCCGATGCGAAGCCGCAAGTCCTCATCGAAGGCGTCAACAAGACCTTCGGCGCATTTACCGCGGTGGACAGCGTCAATTTGCGCATCTACAAGGGCGAGATGTTCGCGCTGGTCGGCGCCTCGGGCTGCGGCAAAACAACGCTGCTGCGCATGCTGGCCGGGTTCACCAGCCCGAGCAGCGGCCGCATCCTGATCGAGGATACGGACATGACCGATGTGCCGCCGCACGAGCGCCCGGTCAACATGATGTTCCAGTCCTACGCATTGTTTCCGCACATGACGGTGGAGCAGAACGTCGGCTACGGCTTGCGGCGCATGGCGCTCGAGGCGAGCGTGCGCAACAAGCGCATACGCGAGGCGCTCGACATGGTGCAGCTGGGGGCGCTCGCGAAGCGCAAGCCGCACCAGCTCTCCGGCGGCCAGCGTCAGCGCGTGGCGCTCGCGCGCGCCCTCATTCGCCGGCCCAAAGTGCTGCTGCTGGACGAGCCGCTGAGCGCGCTCGATAAGAAATTGCGTGAACAGACGCAATTCGAGCTCATGAACATTCAGTACGAGGTGGGCGTGACTTTCGTGTTCGTCACCCATGATCAGGATGAGGCGATGGCGCTGTCCACGCGCATCGCGGTGATGAACCGCGGCCAGGTGCTGCAGGTGGGGACCCCGTCGGAGATATACGAGTTTCCGCAGAGCCGCTTCGTCGCCGATTTCATCGGTACCACGAATCTATTCGAAGGAACCGTCGATCGCAGTGAGCCGGGGCACATCGTCGTGCGCAGCGCCGAGGCGGGCTGCGAGCTCATCGTCGATGAGCTCGGGCACTTCGGCGGCGGGCAGCGCGTCTGGGTGGCGCTGCGCCCGGAGAAGATTCGCCTGAGCAAGGCGCCGGCGACGGGCGAGCGGGTGAACCAGATCAGAGGAACGGTGTGGGAGCTCGGCTACCTCGGCAACCGATCGACGTATCACATCAAGACGGATACGGGGAAAATGGTCACCGTGTTCGCACAGAACGACCGCCGCACCGCGGAGTGGTCGATCGACTGGAGCGACGAGGTGTACCTGAGCTGGACCGCGAACTGCGCAGTGCTGCTATCCCAGTGAGGAGATCCATGCATACCCCCGCGCGATGCCATCATGCGCTGCGCAGCCGCTGGACCGCGGGCGCTCTGTGCCTGCTGTTCGCCGCCTCCGCGTTCGCCGCCAAGACGCAGAACGTGGTGCTCATCGTAAGCGATGGGCTGCGCTGGCAGGAGATATTCACCGGCGCCGAGGAGGATCTGCTCAACGACAAGGCGGGCGGGAGCTGGCTGTCGGATGAGGATCTGCGCAAGCGCTACTGGCGGGCGAGCGCCGCCGAGCGCCGCGCCGTGCTCTTCCCCTTCCTGTGGGGAACGGTCGCGAAGCGCGGCCAGATATTCGGCAATCAGGCCTTGGGCAGCGTGGCGCAGGTCACCAACGGCACGGCGTTTTCCTACCCCGGCTACAACGAGATGAGCACCGGCTTTCCGAACGATGCCATCGACAGCAACGAGTTCGGCCCGAACCCGACTCCGAGCGTGTTCGAGTGGCTGAACAAATTCGAGGAATTTCGCGGCCGCGTGGCGATCTACGGCACCTGGGATCATTTCGAGAACATCTTCAACAAACAGCGCAGCGGCCTGGTGATGCAAACCGGCTGGACGCTGCCCACGAAGGCGCATGAGAGCGCGCGCGACGCGCTGCTGCGCGAGCTGTACGCGACGACGACCGAATTCGACGAAGAGGACGTGCCGAATTCGTTTCTGCAGATCCCGCTGCTCGATTATGTGAAGTCCGCGAAGCCCCGCGTGCTGTTCGTGGGCTATGGAGAGACGGACAACTGGGCGCATCAGGGCCGGTACGACCTGGTGCTCGACAGCGCCCATCGCATGGACTACTTCGTCAAGCAGCTCTGGGACACCATGCAGGCCATCCCCGAGTACCGCGATAAGACCACCTTCATCATCACCACCGACCACGGGCGCGGCAGCGGGCTCACCGAATGGAAGGAGCACGGGGTGGAGGAGAAGGGGTCGGAGAATATCTGGATTGCGGTGATCGGACCGGATACCGCGCCGCTGGGTGAGCGCAGCCACGCGGCCCGGGTGACGCAGTCGCAGATCGCGGCCACCGTGGCGGCGCTCGTGGGCAAGGACTACCACGCGGCTGTGCCGCGGGCTGCGGAGCCCATCGCGGCCGTCCTGGCCCAACCTCGCGCCGAGGAGCGCCTCGGGACGGTGTCATTCACGGTCTCGTGTTCGGCGAAGGTACGCGCGCCCTTCAACCGCGGCGTCGCGCTGCTGCACGACTTCTGGTACTACGAAGCGCAGCGGCAATTCGAGCGGATCGCGCAGAGCGACCCGGCCTGCGCCATGGCGCACTGGGGCATCGCGATGAGCGTTTACCACCAGATCTGGAACCGGCCCGATGCGGACACCCTGTCCCAGGGCTGGGCGCAGATGCAAAAGGCCGCCGCGCAGCCCGCCAAGACCGCGCGCGAGCGCGCGTACGTGGCCGCGCTCAGCCGCTTCTATGAGCCCGGCAAGCAAGACTATCAGGCGCGCGTCGGGGCCTATTCGGCGGCCATGGGCGAACTTCACCGGCGCTATCCGACCGATGTCGACGCCGCGGCCTTCTACGCCCTGTCGCTGCTCGCGGCCGAAGCGCCCGGCGACACCAGCCTGACGCAACAGCATCTCGCGCTCGCGGTGCTCACTCCCTTGTATGCCCAATACCCGGACCATCCGGGGCTGGTGCATTACACCATTCACGCCTGCGACACGCCCTCGCTCGCGCCGCAAGGTTTGGCAGCGGCCCGGCACTACGGGGAGATTGCGGCGTCGGGCGCCCATGCGGTGCACATGCCCGGGCATATTTTCGCGAGGCTCGGCTTGTGGCGGGAGGACATCGATTCGAACAGTGCCTCGGTGGCGGCCGCTCTTGCCGCGCAAGAGAGCGGCGAGGGCGACGGCATGGATCAGTTTCATTCCGACGACTTTCTGCTCTATGCCTATCTGCAGAGCGGCCAGGAGTCGCGCGCAAAGAGCCTGATCGACGAGGCGTCGGTGCTGCTCACGCACCTGCAGGCGATGCCCGGTATGCGCTCGCATTTCATGCAGGGGATGTTTCCTTACTACCGGAGCAAGTTCCCGGCTTTCTACGCGCTGGAAATGCGAGATTGGAAGGCCGCGGCGGCGCTCGAGCCAATTCCCGGCGCCAAGCCCGATACCCAGACGTTGACCTATTGGGCGCGCATCGTGGCTCGAGGGCATCTGCGCCAGGCGCAGGAAGCGCGGACGGACAAGGCCGCTTACGATGCGCTCTGGGAGCAGGTGAGCAAGGGTGAGCACGCCTACTATTCGGACTCGACCTGGGCGCGGATCGAGCGCGGCGAAGCCCTGGCGTGGGTCGCCTTTGCGCAGGGTAACGAGGCCGATGCGCTGAAACAGATGCGCGAGGCCGCCGATCTGCAGGACAAAGTGGGTCAGGGCGAGGTGGACATCCCGGCGCGCGAGATGCTCGCGGACATGCTGCTGGAATCTCACCGGCCCGCAGAGGCGCTCGCCGAATATCAGCGCTCGCTCGCGCTCAGCCCCAACCGCTTCAACGGACTGTACAACGCGGGGCTGGCCGCCGAAGCGGCGGGAGATCGCGCGAAGGCCCGAAGTTACTTTGCGGCCCTGCTCAAGTCGACCGACAATGGTTCGCAGTCGCGCCGGGCCGAGTTCGAGCATGTGAAGAGCGTCGTCTCAGCCGCGGAGGTCGCGGAGAAATAGCCGCACGGCTGCGGGCGTAAGCCGTTGCCTCGTGCCTTGCGTTGATTCGCGTATGGGCGCATCGTAAGGCGTATTGGGCGGTCCGATAGCAACCATAAAGCCCCTGCTCGTAAGAAGGTAAAGTACCGTGAAGTGTCGCTCGTGCGGACTAGATACGGTGGCCGGTCAGGGCTTGTTTGGGGTGGGGTTGCTGAGCATCTGCATCGCACTTGCGATGAGCAACGGGGCGCGGTTCGCCCAAGCGTCGGATGTAGAAGGCGCCGGCGGCCCGTCCGCGCCAGCGGGAGCCGTGACGCCGCCTGATGACAGTGGCTATCAACAGACGGCGAAGGCGCTCGATCGTTTGAACGCGGCCACCGACGTGCTCAATGGCAAGTTGGATCACTCGCTCTTCGACATCGATGCATTGGCCGCCAAGCTCGGCACTGATCCGAATGTTATCTTTCAGTTCGTTCGCGACCAGATTCGCTACGAACCCTATGTGGGCGTGCTGCGCGGCGCGCTCGGGACCCTTGTGTATCGAGCCGGGAACTCGCTCGATCGCAGCCTGCTGCTCGCCGCGCTGCTGCAGAAAGCCGGCTTCTCGGTCCAGATATCCAACGGCACGCTGAGCGATGCGGACGCGCAAACAGTCATCCTGCGCACCTTCGGGCCAGCGAAGCCTCGGCCGAGCGCATTGCCCGAGTTGAGCGAATTTGCCTCGGCATTGAGCGACGCGCTCGGTATAGATCAGAAGCAACTGCAGCACATCGCTGCAGAGTACCGCACGGCCACCGTCGCCGGACGCGAACGACTCAAGACGTACGTCGACAGTGAAGCCGATTTCCTGACCGGCCTTCTGACGAAGGCGGGGGTTGAACCGGCGGCCGTCACTCTCCCTGACCGTTTGGCGGCCGAAGCGCGCGACCATTTCTGGGTGCGCTACCAGGATGCATCGGGCCAGTGGGTCGATCTGGATTCCGCCTTCGCGGATGCCAAGCCAGGTCAGGCCAAGACCGAGTCGGCTCGTAGCTTCGACCCCGATGTAGTCCCGGACGAGCTGTACCACCATCTCCGCATCGTCTTGACGTTGCGTGCGGCCGCAGAGGCAGATGCGGGATCGGATGCAACATCAGATCAAGTACTGCTTGATCAAGAACTCCGCATTGCCGATCTGCAGGGGAAGGGTGTCACGCTCGTGAATGCCCCGGTGCCTCGTGTCGACCCTTTCAAGCGGGGCATTACGCTGGAGGACGTGGTCGATTCAGCGAAGGTGTACCAGAGCACGCTGATAGTCGGCGACCAGGTGACGTCGGGGAAGGGTTTCGACTTGCATGGTCAGGTCGGTGGCGTCACGACACCGGAGGGCGTCGACGTCGAACAGGCGGGCGGTATCGGTCGCGCGAACGCCGGCCTCTTGGGCGGCATCGGCGGCATGATGGGCGGCGGTGGCGACAGCGCACCGAAGAGCAGCGGCGGCCACATAGTCGGCGAGTGGGTCGACTACACTCTCACGTCTCCAGGGATCGTCGACCCTCCACGGGTTCGCAGATACCACCGCGACATCGTTGCACCGGTCATCGTCACGTCGTGGTCGGTGGACAGGCCGCACGAGCCGGGGACGATTCCAACGCATCTCGGGCTCGAGGCCCTCCGTCACGCTCTCGTATGGTCCGAGCAGCTCCTTCCGGTCGCTGGCGCACCTCGTCTTGATTACGCTGGCTACGTGCGGCTGCAGGCATTGATCTCCGGTCGATCGGCGCTCGATGCCTTCAATAAGGCGCGCCATGGTTTGCCGATGGACCGCGCCGCTCTGACTCCGCTGCCGCAGCCGACGGCGGCGAGCGTATGGCTGGCTGCAACTGCTATGCATCCCTTGGGCGGCCAGGCGGGCGCGCCGGCCGAAGGGCTGAGGAGTTACTTCGATGAGCCCGGCCTCATTGGGTACGAAAGCACGATCGAAGATTCGGGCGGGAAACTGAGCCGCAAAGAGGGGTTTGACATCCTCTCCTATTCGCCCCGTCTGGCCGCAAGCCCGAGCGTTGGGGCGGTTGAAGCTCGCCATCGGGCGGCGGCGCTCCAAGTGAGGCGCGGAGTGCTGGCGACGCGCTTGGAGGCCTTGTTGACCGCCGGAGCCTCGGGATCGGATTTTGCGGTGGAGCATGTCGCGAATACCACGAACGTTTTTTCCGCCGCGCAGCGCCAGGCGATTCCGATCGCCGTGCTGCGGCCGGGTGAGGCGGGCACGCGGCAACTCGCACGACTTTCGCTATCGGATGCGGTGAAAGCCGAACTTGTGGAAGATCTTGGAGCAGGGCAGACGGTAATCATCCCGTCACAGCAAGCAGCAGGACAACAGCAAATCGGGTGGTGGCGCTGGCGCGCTGAATCGGGGGAGCTGATCGGGGTCATGCCGGGCGAGCGCGGTCAGGGCATGACGGACAAAGCCATAATCGAGGATCTCGAAATCTTCAACACGGGGCTATGCTTCACCGAGGCCTCTCAGAAATGGCAAGAGGAGGGAGCCGGAAGCGGCTTCGGCAAGACGGCCGAATGCGCGCTTGGAATGGCGTACGAGCCTGGCATGACCGCCATGGGATTCCAAGAGTACGCCGGTACCGCTTTTGGAATCGCGATGGACGCCGTCTTAATGTTTGTCGAGTACGATCAAAAGAATAATCCATAGAATCCGCAACTTATCCGGCGTGGCCACTTTCAATGCGTCCAATCGCTTCAAGCGCAGAAAGGGAGCTCTTTTGCACGGTGGCCGCAATGCGCATCGAGCGGTGTTCGAGTGGTCTGGAAATCAACGTAGCTCATGACGCAAGAGCACCCTGCGGACGATACCCACCCGCGCACCGCGCGTTTCTGAGCGTCAGCACGGAATGGACAAATATCGATGTTTCCGCGAAGTAAACCCACCGTGGCGCGAAGCGCGGCGAAGTGGGCCGTGGCAGGGGCTGCTTGGTGCCTTTGCCTCGGAATTGGCGTAGGCGCTCCTGCAACGCGCGTCGGGCCGGCATCGACACCAACCGGCACGAACATCGCCGCGCTCGATGCCGGCGGCGACATCGCCGGCATCACGGGCACCTTCGGTCCCGGCCACACGGGCCGCAGCCTCATCGATGCATCGACCGATTCGGTCTGGCAGCCCGAGGGCAAGAATTTCACCTTCCCGCAGGACATCGTAATTTGCTTTTTCAAGCAAGAGTCTGCGCTGGTATCGGCGGTCATCGTTACGATGCCGCCCGAGCGCGCGCATGGACCCAAGGACGTCGAGGTGTGGACCTCGATGAATGACTCAATAGACGGCTTCACCAAAGTGGCCTCCGCCGCTTTGAACGCCTCGAAGCCGGTGCAGGTGATCTCCTTTGCTCCGGTCGAGGCGCGCTACGTCAAGCTGCGGGTGCTCTCGAGCGGTGAGCAGGGCGTGCTCGAAATCGCCAAAATCCAGGTCAGCGAGGGATCGCGCCCGGGCTACACGGCGCTGCGCGTACGCCACCCCGAAATCGCGGGCTGGAGGCACAGCGCGCGCTTTGCCGCGCAGCGTGGCATCGAGTGGCTGCAGCCCGCGGCCGTCGAGTGGCAGAGAAGCAATCAATGCTTCGGCTGTCACGTGCAGGCGCAGGCGGCGATGGGGCTCGCGGTTGCCGAGCGCAACGGCTATCTCGTCAGCCGCGCAGCCGTTGAGGAGCTGGCCGACTACATGCGCCTCCTGCAGGACAAGGATGGCAGCGAAAGCAACATGCTGCTGCTCGATAATCAGTCCGTCATGAGCGCCGAACTCGCGGCCAAAAGCACCCATACAGCGACCGATCAGCCGATCATGGCGACTCAGTTCGCGGCGATGAGCTTCGCCTATCTCGATCAGCTGTCCGACAATAAGCCCGACCGGACTCTCCTGAAGTATGCGGATTGGCTCGCCGGCAAGCAGCAATCCACCGGCGAGCTGATCCCGGATCTGGATCGGGCGCCGATTTGCCAGGGATCGTTCATGACCACGGCGCATGCCGCCATCGCCTTCATGCAGGCGTTCGCAGAGAGCGGCGATGCGCGCTATCAAGCGGCCGGCGAGAAAGCCATGGAGTTCATCGCCGCGGGCAAGCCCAAAACCACCCAGGACGAGGTGTTCGTGATCCTCGCCCTGTCGCGCTTCGGAAATCCGCAGCAGCGATCCCTGGTCAATGGCCTCATTACACAGTTGAAAGCGCAGCAGGACGCCAGCGGTGGCTGGCGCGAGTCGAGCGATTTGCAAGGGCCGAACGCCTTTGCAACCGGGCAGGTGCTGTATGCGTTCAAGGAAGCCGGTGTCGACATCCGATCTGCGGAGTTCGAGCGCGGGGTCAAATATCTGCTCGGCACGCAACAGGACAGCGGCGCCTGGCCCGGTCAGAACACCGCGTCCAGTCAGCCCTCGGAATTCGCTCCCACCATGTGGGCCGTCATCGGGCTCGCTGGCTCCTACGCAGATGTCGAAGAGCCCACCGCCGACTCCATCAAGTCCGAGCTCGACAAGAACGGCCGCGCCATTTTGTACATCAATTTCGACTTCAACAAAGCCACCATCCGGCTCGATGCCAAGCCCATTCTCGCCCAGGTGGTGAAACTCATGACGGATGAGCCGAGTCTGACGCTCGCCGTCAACGGGCACACCGACAACGTGGGCCAGCACGATTACAACGTCAAGCTCTCGCAAATGCGCGCAGCTGCCGTCGTCGATGCACTCGTGGCGGCGCACATCGCACCGAGGCGCTTGAGCTCGGGCGGATTCGGCCCCGACCAGCCCATTGACGACAACAGCACAGAGAAGGGTCGAGCCAAGAACCGGCGCGTGGAGCTGGTGAAGATGTGAGTGCGAGCGGCAACGCGCCAGTGAAAACAGGTGTACACTCAACGCGGGCCTTGGAACACAACGAAAGAATAAGCGTGCCGAGGAGGAGCGCACGATGCCCAAATTCAACAGGATGGCGATCGGGATCTTGATGGCCGTGGTGACGGTGAGTGCGCGGGCACAAAATCCGTTCGAAGCGATCAAGACGTTCTCCGCGACTTTCGTGGTGAGCGGGATGCCCGCGAGCATGCATCAGGGGCAGGCTGAGGCGAAGATCTATCGATCCGGCAACAAGATCAGAACGGATCTGCCGGGTGGTGCGGGCTACACCATCGTCGATATCAGTCAGCGCACGAGTTACATGGTCATGGGCAGCGGCATGTGCATGCAAATGACGGCCAAGGAGGAGCAGAACCCTTTCGCTCAGGCTCCGGATGCCACGATCGAGCGATCCGCGGCGGGCACCGACACCGTGGATGGCCATGCCTGCAAGGTGGAGAATCTGACGATCACTCCGCACAGCGGTCCGCGCGCCGGGCAGTCCACCAAGATGAAGGTCTGGGAAGCGCAGGACCTGCATGGGTTTCCTCTCAAGGTCGAGGCGCAGACCGCTCATGGCCTCATCACCACGGAGTACAAGAACGTGAGCTTGGCCGAACCTGACGCCTCGCTATTCGTTCACCCGGACAATTGTCGACAGATGCCTGGGATGCCCGGCATGCCGGCCATGCCGGGCATGCCCGCCACGCCCAGCGGCAGCCCGCACTGACGCAGCGGTTACCGCGGGGCCTATGAAGCAGCATCGCCGCCGCCGCATATGTTCCTGAGCAAAGCAGAAATCGATGCGGTAGATCTGCAGGTCGCCCGCGTCCACGCGGCGACGGGGGTACGGGTGATCGCCGCGGAAATCGGCAAGGCGGACACGTACGAGGAGCTGCCTTGGAAGGCCTTTGCGCTCGGCGCATCACTCGCCGCGCTGGTGGCGGCCGGTGCGCGTCAGCCGACCATGCTGTCGGCGGTCATCGTGCTGGCGGCAGGCGCGCTGGCCGCGTTGCTCGCAATATGGGTTCCCGCCTTCGGTCGGCTCTTTCTCCACGGCGCGCGATGCGAGGTCGAAGTCGGCGTGTATGCCGAGGCGCTGTTTCTGCGCCGCGAGCTTTTCAAGACACCCAATCGCGATGCGATCCTCATTCTGGTGAGCCGGTTCGAGCGCCGGGTGCATATCCTTCCCGATATCGGTCTGCGCGGCACGGTCAGGGAGTCCGAGTGGCAGGCGGTGATCGAGCGGATGAAGCCGGCACTGCGCGATGCGCGGACTGCGGATGCGCTGCACGCAGGTCTTGCGGGCATAGAAGAGACACTGGTGCGCGCCGGTTACAAGGCAGGTGCCGCCGCGGACAGCGGGCCGCCCGAGCCGCTGATCGAGGAGAAGGGCGCGTGAGCCATGCAGCGCGGGCGCGCCAATTGATGCGGGTGTCCGCGATCTTCGTGGCCCTCGCATTCGTGACTCCGGTGCGTGCAGCCGATGTGCCGTTCCTGACCGGGCGGGTGGTCGACAATGCGGAAATCCTGCAGCCCGTAACCCGAAGCAGGCTCACCATCGCGCTCAGAGCGCATGAGCAGCGCACCACCGACCAAATCGTCGTACTCACCGTCCCCACCATAGGCGACATGAGCGTGGAGGAATACGCAACCAAAGTGTTCGAGACGTGGAAGCTCGGCATGAAGGGCAAGGACAACGGCGTGCTCGTCGTGATCGTGCCGCAGGACCGGAAAATGCGCATCGAGGTCGGCTACGGCCTGGAGGGCACGCTGACCGACGTCGCCTCGAACCGCATCATTCGCAACCTGATGACCCCGCAGTTCAAAGCCGGCAACTACGACAAGGGTGTGGAGGACGGCGTCATGGCCGTCCTCGCGCAGCTCGAGGGCCAAGCGGATGTCGCGCCGGACGCCGCAGGGACCAATGCCGAAAAGCCGTCTTCGAATGGCTTCTCTCCGGCCATGCCGTGGCCGATGCGCATACTCTTGGGGGCATTCATCTTCGGCATCATCGGGCTTTTTACTTTCATAGGCGTCATGACGCCGGGGTTCAGCGGCTGGTTCCTGTATGTCTTCCTGGTCCCGTTCTGGGCGATGTTCCCGGTTGTCATTCTCGGCATGAAGGTCTCCTTGGTGGTGTTTGTCATCTACCTCATCGGCTTCCCGATCGCGAAGGTGCTGGTGGCCCGCACCGCTTGGTACGCCAAGGCTGCCGAGGATCTGAAGTCGAAAGGCAGGGCCAGCATCGGCGGCTTCACGGTGATGGGGGGCGGCTTTTCCGGCGGCGGCTCGTCGGGAGGCGGCGGAGGATTCTCCGGCGGCGGCGGCAGTTCGGGCGGGGGCGGAAGCTCAGGCAGCTGGTGAGCACGCCGGGACATGGCGCGCTGCGGCCGTGCAGATTGTAGGGATTGCGATCCGCTTTTTATATTATAATGACAACATTATAAAGGTTGCGCATCGCGGGGAAGAATCATGCGGAACGTAAAGACTCTGGGACTTCTGGGAACCGGCGTTATCGGCGGCGGCTGGGCTGCACGCGCGCTGCACTTCGGCATCGACGTGATCGCGGCCGATGTCAAGCCCGAAATGGAATCGTGGATCCGCGGCGCGGTCGCCAACGCGGAGCCCGCGCTGGCGCGGCTCACCTTCGCGCCTCTGCCGCCCAAGGGGAAGCTCTCGTTCACCACCGATCTGCGCGCCATGGCGCAGAGCGCGGATTTCATCCAGGAAAACATTCCGGAGCAGCTGCCGCTGAAGCAGCGCATTCTCGCGGAGGTGAGCCGACACGCCGGCGCGGACGTGATCATCGCTTCGAGTACTTCGGGATTGACTCCCACCGACCTGCAGCGCGACATGATCGCCCCTGAGCGATTCTGCGTTGCGCATCCGTTCAACCCGGTGTACCTGCTGCCGCTGGTCGAGCTCGTGGGGGGCGCGAAAACGGCGCCTGCCACCATCGAGGCGGCCGCCAAGTTCTTCACCTACATCGGCATGCATGCCCTGAGGGTGCGGCACGAAGTGCCGGGCCACTTGACGGATCGGCTGCAAGAGGCGATTTGGCGGGAAATCCTCCACATGGTGAACGACGGCGTGGCGACCACCGGTGAGCTGGACGAGTCCATCATTTACGGCCCGGGGCTGCGCTGGGCGGGCATGGGCACCAACCTCATCTATCATCTGGCGGGCGGGGAGACCGGAATGCGGCACATGCTGGCGCAATTCGGACCGGCCCTGAAGTGGCCGTGGACCAAGCTCGAAGCGCCTGAACTTACGGAACAGCTGATCGACCGGATGGTCGAGGGCACGCAGAGCCAGGCCGCCGGCCGCTCGATTCGCGAGCTCGAGCGGCTGCGCGACGACTATCTCGTCGCCATCCAGCAGGTGCTGCGGCAGTTCGACATCGGCGCGGGCTCGACGCTGCGCGCGCTCGAGGAGCGGCTATACAAGGACGCGGGCGGCGCCGGTGCGCGCGGCATCCCTGTGCGCGCGGACACGCTGCCGCGGTTCGACAGCGTCGTGCGGCCGGAGTGGGTCGACTACAACGGCCACATGTCCGATTTCCTGTACGTGCATCTGTTCGGCACGGCCATGGACGCTATTTACCAGAGCGTCGGAGTCGACGAGGCCTATCGCAAGAAGGGCCGGATGTTCTATACGGTCGAGAGCCACGTCCGGCACCTCGGCGAAGCGAAGGTCAACGAGCCGCTGTATGTCACGACCCAGGTGCTCGCGCTCGACGACAAGCGCTTTCATCTGTTCCACCGCGTCTACCGAGGGCGCGACGACGTGCTGATCGCAACCGGTGAGCAGATGCATCTGCACGTGGATACCGCGGCGGCGAAGGCGGTACCGATGGACCCGCCGCTGCGCGCGAAGCTCGAGTCGCTGCGCCGGGCGCACGCCGCAATGCCCGTCCCTGAGGAGGCCGGCAAACCGGTCGGCAGCCGCGCCGCGCGCTAGCGAACCCAATGCCGAAGGTCGTCGATCATGCCAAGCGCCGCGATGAAATCGCGCACGTGGCATGCCAGGTGGTGGCCAGCCGCGGTTTCGAGCAGGCGACGGTGGCGCGGATCGCGCGTGCGGCCGGGTACACCACCGGCATGGTGGCTCACTACTACGACTCCAAGCAGGACATCCTTCTCGGTGCGCTGCGTCTGATTCTGCAGCGCATCGAGCAGCGGCTGACCCGCGAGCGCGACAGCGGCGATGCGAATCTGCTGAGCGTGCTGTCGGAGGCGCTCGCGATCGACGAGCAGCGGTTCACCGAATGCGCGTTTTGGATGGCATTTTGGGGCCAGGTGTCCGCGGATCAGAGGCTCAAGCGGCTGAACGCGTGGGTGCATCGCGAGTACATGCGCCTGTTCGAACGCTGCTTCGCAGAACATTGGCCGGAGTGGCCCGGATGGCCGCAGACCGTGCGCAACCAGGCGCTGCGCTCGGTGGTCACTTTCATCAATGGCCTGACCGCTGGCGCGGTGACGAGCCCGCGCGACTGGCCGGCGCGGATGCAGATCGAGCAACTGGGCCTGCAACTGGAGCTGTTGCGCCGCTGGGGGAAAGCCCGGGCGCGCCAAACCTTACAATTGAAAAGCGCCTTGCCGGACGGCTAGGCCAAAGGAGGATCGCAATGGATTTCTCGCTCACCGATGAACAGCAGCTGATCGTCAAGACGACCCGTGAATTCGTGCAAAATGAGCTGTATCCGCACGAAAAAGAAGTCGAAGAGACCGGCGTGCTGCGCGACGATCTGCACCACGAGCTCAAGGCGAAGGCCATCGATGCGGGCCTGTATGCGGCCAACATGCCGGTGGAGGTGGGCGGCGCCGGATTGGATACGGTCAGCTGGGTGATGTACGAGAAGGAGCTCGGACGCACCAACTACGCGCTGCATTATTCCTGTGTGGGCAGGCCCTCGAACATTCTGCTGGCGTGCGAGGGCGAACAGCGGGAGCGCTACCTCAAGCCGACGGTGCGCGGCGAGCGCATGGAGTGTCTGGCGATGACCGAGCCGGGCGCCGGATCGGATCTGCGCAGCATGAAAACCTCGGCCATCGCGTCCGGCGGGGACTTCCTCATCAACGGCACGAAGCACTTCATCAGCGGCGCGGACCACTCGGACTACGTCATTCTTTTCGCGGCCTCCGGGGAGGAATCGGGCGCGCACGGGCCGCGCAAGAAGATGACGGCGTTCCTGGTGGACATGGGCACCCCCGGCTTCGAGGTGCGTCCCGGCTACAAGAACGTATCGCATCGCGGCTACACCAACAGCATTCTCGAATTCAACAATTGTCGCGTGCCGAAGAGCGCCATCCTGGGCGAATTGCATCGCGGATTCGAGGTCGCCAATACCTGGCTCGGCGCCACGCGCCTGCAGGTGGCGGCCACGTGCCTGGGCCGCGCGGAGCGTGCGCTGGAACTGTCGAAGCAGTGGGCGGTCGATCGGGTGCAATTCGGGCAGCAGATCGGCAAGTTTCAGGGTGTGAGCTTCAAGCTCGCGGACATGGCGGTGGAGCTTCGCGCCGCGGAGCTGCTGGTGCTGGAAGCGGCGTGGAAGCGCGACCACAAGATCGACACGGATATGGACATGGCGATCGCCAAGGTCAAGGCCACCGAGATGCTGGCCATGGTGGCCGACGAGGCATTGCAGATTCATGGTGGAATGGGCCTCATGAGCGACCTGCCGCTGGAGCGGATTTGGCGCGATGCGCGGATCGAACGCATATGGGACGGCACCAGCGAAGTACAGCGGCACATCATTTCGCGCAGCTTGCTACGACCGCTGGGCGGTTAGTCGAGCGGGCGTTGCATTATGGCAAAAACGCCCGTGTGGCGGCGCGCGACGGCATTCATGGAAAGCGGCCGGCGACGCTCAGCCCGGATTGCCGGCCCTTCGATGTGCTTATCCTTCGTGTACTTACTCAATTTTATTCAAGCGCAATCCATGCGCTATGGGCGGGCCTATATTGCGCTCAGCGCTTGTCTTACATAGGCAACATAATGCGTTTGGGTTTATCCGTAACGTAATACGTACAATTTCTCGAGCAATTGCTAGCGATATCCTTGACAATACCGCTACAGCGCCGACCTCGCTGTTGCTTGAAAAGTACAAAGGGGAAAATATGATCGACCCAGAAGTCGCACGCTTACGACAGTTGCGCAAGTTCGCATTGCGTGTCCGGGCGGTTTCTCGAGCTCTCGGCTCCACCCGATGGGCTTTGGACGAACCGCTGCTGGCGCGCAGTGCATGCTCGAGCTGGCGCATTGCGCGGACGGTGTCAGGACGACTGAACGCAAACCCGTATCAGCGCTATCAGAAAGACGCGGGTGTCGCATGGCTGGTGCGCAGTTCGGTGCTGGCATGGCTATCGGCGCTGATGGTCCGAAGTCGCCTGCAGGCGCTTAGGGAATGTGAATCGCAGCTGCGGCGGATGTCGCGTCTGCTGGATGACGCGCGGGCATTGACGTGGTCGCCGGATCTCAGCGATGCGTTCGGGCGATCGCAGCTGGAAATCCGATCGCTCATGGCGTCATTGGCACATGAAACCCACAGCACGTGGGGAGCCGAGAGCCGCACGGCTGGCCAGCCGCTGGCGCGGCCCATGGCGGGAGATTGGCCGTACCTGGCATTCTGAGGCCGTGCGCACTTGTTCAGCCGACCACGGCCCCGAATAGGCGTCCGACGCAATAGGTGATCAGGGCCGCGGCGGCGCCGATGGCGATCTGTCGTGCACCCGAAAAGAGAGGGGTCCGGCCGTTAAAAAAGGACGTCACCAGTCCAAGGGTGAACAATGCCGCCAGGGACAAGGCGATGCTGCCGATGATTCCCGGCCCGGTAGCGAGAGCGAAAAACGGCAGCAAGGGCACGATGGCGCCCAATGCAAAAAGCACGAATGAAACCGACGCTGCGCTCAGGGGACTGGCTCCCAGATGAGCCGGCTCGAATCCAAGAGCCTCGCGCACCAGCGTGTCCGCGGCGCCCGGCTCCTCGGCGAGGATCTTGTCAGCGGCACGTCGGGCCCCATCCTCGGTCATCCCTTTGGCCTCGTAGATCAGCGCCAATTCCTTGCCTGCCAGCGCAGATGTAGCGTGCGCGTTCTCGACCTGTTGGTCGATCTGGCGCGCCGCCATCTCACGGGCATTGGTCACCGATAACCACTCGCCCAGAGCCATCGCGCAGGCTCCGGCGAACAGGCCGGCGACGCCGGTGAGCAAAATGGCCGAGTTTTGCGCGCCGCCGCCGGCGACCCCCATCAACAGACAGAAATTCGATACCAATCCGTCGTTCGCGCCGAGAACCGCGGCGCGCAGATTGTTGGCCAAATTACTTCCGCCCCAGCGTGTATGCTCCGCCTTCGCTTCGCCGGGTGGAGGCGTATAGTTCCCGATGGTCCGCATGACCGCTGCATGGCCCCGTTCCTCCTTGGCCAATCCTGCGGCTTTGGCGTCTTCCTGATCCGAATAAAGATCTCGGTCCGCAAGCTCCCGTGACGTGATAGTGGGGATCACGAAGGCGACGCCAAACTGCCGCGCCAACCGCGTCAGCATCCGTGTGCGCAGAGAGGGCTGGAATGACGGAACGCGGTGTCCCATCGAGCGCAGGCGCTCCTCCCAGAACGTCGAATGCTCGCGCTCAGAAGCCGCCAGCTTGTTGAACACACTGCTCAAACTGCTGTTGCGCTCGATGGCCGCAAGCGCCTGGTATAGCGCGGCGCTGTCGCGCTCGGCTTTCCAATTGCGCAATAACCGGCTCAGCTCATTCGATTCCACATGCATCTCCGCGAGTAACCGCAGGATCGAGCGTCCGCCTCCCAAAGGCCAATATCAAGTCTCCTGGGCGGGGCAATAAGATATTGGGCATCATTGGAACGCAACCGATCGAATCAGGAGCGCGTGCCGGTGACAGCAAATATGAATGAGGGACCTCAGACCCATCACCGGACCGCCTTGACACCGGCCGCGCTGGCATGCATGGGCGTCGTGTTCGGCGACATCGGAACGAGCCCCCTTTATACCCTGCAGATCGCCACGAAGGCCGCGAGCCCGAGCGGAGCGATCTTGCCGGAGGCAGTCCTCGGCGTCGTGTCGCTGATTTTCTGGTCATTGATCATCGTCATTTCCATCAAGTATGCGCTCCTGATCATGCGCGCCAGCAACCACGGCGAGGGCGGTATCCTGGCGCTTCTCGCCTTGGTGAGTCCGCGTCGCGCCAAGAGCAACCGGCGGCGTGCGGCCATGGTCATCGTGGGTCTGATCGGGGCTACGCTGCTCTACGGCGACGGCACCATCACTCCGGCGATTTCGGTGCTGAGCGCAATCGAAGGCATCAAGCTCTACGCGCCCCAGACGGAGAGATTCGTGGTCCCGCTGACGCTCGTGATCCTCGTGCTGCTGTTCGTCATCCAGCGCAAGGGCACATCCTGGGTCGGCGGCATATTCGGACCGGTCATGCTGGTGTGGTTCGTGCTCATCGGTATTCTTGGAATCATGGGAATTGCCAAGGCGCCTGCCATTCTCGCCGCGCTCAGTCCCCTGCCGGCAATCCATTATTTATCGCACGCGGGACCGCTGGCGCTGGCGGTGATCGGAGGTGCTTTTCTGGCGGTCACGGGGGGTGAGGCATTCTATGCCGACATGGGCCATTTCGGTCCGCTGCCCATTCGTGTCGCCTGGTTCGGCGTGGCGCTGCCGGCCTTGACGCTCAATTATTTCGGCCAAGGGGGACTCCTGCTGACGGAGCCCGGGGCGGTGGAAAACTCCTTCTATCAGCTCGCCCCGGAATGGTCGCACTACGGCCTGGTCACACTGGCAACGCTCGCGACCGTCATCGCTTCCCAGGCGATCATCTCCGGCGCCTATTCGCTGACGAGCCAGGCCATCCAGCTCGGATTTCTGCCGCGCATGAGCATCGTTCACACGGCCGGCCACGAGATCGGGCAAATCTACATGCCGCTCGTAAACTGGGCGCTCGCGTTCGGCACGTTGGCGGCTGTCATCGGTTTCGGGTCGTCGGCCGCGCTGGCAGGGGCTTTTGGAATCGCGGTGTCGCTGCTGATGGCGATCACCACGCTCATGGCGACCTTCGTCGCACTGGATTGGAAGCACAATCCGTTGATCGTCTACACTGTGAACGGCAGCCTGCTCGCGCTGGATTTGTTGTTCGTTGCATCGACCTCCACGAAGCTTCTGGACGGCGGTTGGTTCCCCTTGGCGATCTCAACCATCATCGCGTTCCTGATGCTCACCTGGCGCAGGGGCATGGAGATCCTGGACAAGGTGCGCGTGGAGGTCCGGGAGAAGGCGGCGGAGTTCATCGAACGCATCAAAGCCGATCCGCCGTATCGAATCCCCGGCACCGCGGTGGTGCTCGGTCGAATGATGCATGGCGTGCCGCTGTCTCTCACACACAACCTCTCGCTCAATCACGTGCTGCACGAGAACGTATTGCTGGTCGCGGTGGAAATGACCGAGACGCCGCGCGTATCCGAGGAAGATCGCGTCAAGGTCACGCCGATTTCCGACCACATCGATCGCGTGGAACTGCGATTCGGTTTCATGGAAAAGGCGGACATTCCCAAGGGGCTGCGCTGCGCGCTCGAACGCCGGCAGATTTCAGAATGCAATCTTCGGCAGGTAACCTACTACACCGGTCACGAGACCATCATTCCGACGGATCGGCCGAGCGGGATGGGGCGCTGGCGCAAAGCGCTTTTTGCGCTCATGCACCGCAATGCGCTGCGGCCCGGCGCCTATTTCAATATTCCGCCTGCCCAGGTGATGGAGATCGGCGTCGAGTTCGAGATTTGAGCACCCGGACGAATCAGAACCGCTGAGACAGCCCCGCATAGAGCTGGGTGCGCGGCGCGACGCCGTTCAGGCTGAAATTGCCGCCAAAATCGAGCTGCATGTTCGGAGTCAGGGCATAGGTCAAGGCTGCGTCCAGGGTGTAGATCGGCTGGTACTGCGTCTGAAACGGCTGGGTGGTCTGTGGGTGCTTTTGCCGCTGAGCATCCCTGGCGCGCTGTTCCTCGTGTGGCAGGGCGTTCCGATGAACCTTACGTAAGCCCGTCGCATCAAGAGCCGCCCAAACGTTGATACCTGAGGTGAGCACACCCTCAATGTCCGCCCAAGAATCGTCAGTATGTGTTGAGTGTGCGCGACGGCCAGTTTCGGATGACGGGAGCACACGCGTATCGACCAGCAGAATCGTGGGCTCGCGCTTTCTTACCGCGTCTAAGTCTATTCTGGCCGGATACTTCGCGCCGCGGGAGCCGTGCAAAGTCGGCAGACATTCAAAACCGCGGAGGGGCTAACTCACGAGGCGGTCGACACTAGAATCTGAGTACCTTCACGTACCGTACGTGGGGCAACGCGCGCAGCTTCTGCTGAATGTTCTCGGGCACCACCTGATCGACGCCCACAATGGCGATGGCGTCCTGCTCCGCGCCCTGGCGGCCGAGGTGGAAGGTTGCGATGTTGATATTGGCGTCCCCCAGCATCGTGCCCAGCGCGCCGATGAAACCGGGCTTGTCCAGATTGTTGATGATCAGCATCACCGGATGGAAGTCCGCTTCCAGGGCCATGCCCTTGACTTCGACGATCTTCGCGGTGCCCGCGTTGACCACGCCGGCGAGCGTGCGCCAACGTCCCCCCGTGAGAACCTTGATCCGGATCAGCGATCCATAGATAGGGGAGGTATCGCGCCTGGACTCGGTCAACGGGATGCCCTTTTGCTTCAGTACGACGGGCGCGGACACCATGTTCACGTCCGGCATCAGCGGCCGCATCAATGCAGCCAGCGCCACCGCGGTGAGGGGCTTGGTGTTGAGCTGCGCGACGTCTCCTTCATATTCGATCTCGACGGCCTCGAGGCCGTCGTCGGCAATCTGCCCGGCAAAAGCGCCGAGCTTGTCGATGAGCCCGATGAAGGGTTTTAGACGCGAGGCTTCTTCCGCAGTTATCGAGGCCATGTTGAGCGCATTGGTGACGGCCCCCGCCTGCAGGTAATCCGACATCTGCTCGGCCACCTGCAGAGCGACGTTCTCCTGCGCCTCGTTGGTGCTGGCGCCGAGGTGGGGAGTGGCGACGAAATTCGGTGCGCCGAACAGCACGCTCTCCCTGGCGGGCTCGGTGACAAAAACATCGAAACCCGCCGCTGCGACGTGCCCGCTTTCGAGAGCCGCACGCAACGCCGCCTCGTCGACGAGACCGCCGCGGGCTGCATTGACGATGATGACCCCGCTTCTGGTCTTGCCGATTGCCTCTGCCGACAGAATATTTCTGGTCTTGTCGGTCAAAGGGGTGTGCAGCGAAATGGCATCGGCGCGCGAAAGCAGATCGTCCAGCTCGACTTTCTCGACCCCGAGCTTGACTGCGCGCTCCGGCGATAGAAAAGGATCGTAGGCGATCACTTTCATTTTGAGCGCCAGTGCCCGCTCTGCGACCAATGCACCGATATTGCCGCAGCCTATGATTCCCAGAGTCTTCGCATAGAGCTCCACGCCCATGAAGCGGCTCTTCTCCCATTTGCCCGCCTGGGTGGAGGAGTCCGCCGCAGCGATCTGCCGTGCCGCGGCGAACAGCAGCGCAATGGCGTGCTCGGCGGTCGTGATCGAATTGCCGAACGGAGTGTTCATGACCACGATGCCGCGCGCGGTGGCCGAAGGAATGTCGATGTTGTCGACGCCGATTCCGGCGCGACCGATCACCTTGAGCCTCGTTGCGGCGGCAATGACGTCCTTGTCCGCCTTCGTCGCGGAGCGCACCGCCAGGCCGTCGTAGCCGGCGATGATCTTCACCAGGTCGGCCTTGCTGAGGCCGGTATGCACGTCCACCTCCACCCCGCGGCTGCGGAAGATGTCGATGGCTTTCGAGCTCAACTCATCGGCAATGAGAACTTTGGGCATGGGCATCCTTATGCGGCGCTCTGGAGGAGCGCGAGGCAGCTGGCGAACGCCCAGTCGAGCCACGGCGTCAGCGATCGCAGGTCGCTTTGCTCGATCGTGGCCCCGCACCAGATGCGCAATCCGGGGGGCGCGGATCGATACGATGCCGTATCGAGCGCCACGCCTTCCCTCTCGAGGATCGCAGCCAGATTCTTGGCAAACTCCGCCTGGCGGGCTTGCGGGAGCGATGTCACGCGATCATCGACCACTTTCAGGCAAACACTCGTGTTGCTGCGAATCGCCGGATCGGACACGAGAAAGTCGACCCAGGGCGTCCGCCCGACCCATTCCGTCAGCACGCCGGCGTTGGTATTCGCGCGAGCGTGCAAGGCTTCAAGGCCGCCGATGCGATCCGCCCAGTTCAGCGCGTCGATATAGTCTTCGGCAGCGAGCAGCGACGGCGTATTGATGGTCGCCCCTTCGAACAAATCCTGATCGAGCTTGCCTTTTTTGGTCATGCGAAAGATCTTCGGCAACGGCCATGCGGGTATATGGCTTTCCAAACGGGCCACCGCGCGGGGGGACAGAATCAGCATGCCGTGAGCGGCCTCACCGCCCAGCACCTTCTGCCAGGAGAAGGTGACCACGTCGCACCTGGACCACTCGATCGGCTGCGCGAATGCGGCGCTGGTCGCGTCGTTGAACGTAAGCCCCGAGCGGTCCGCGGCGATCCAGTCGAAATTTGGAATCTTCACGCCCGAGGTCGTGCCGTTCTGCGTGAAGACGATGTCGGCCGTCGCGCGCGCAACCGACAGATCCGGCAGCTTTCCATAGGGTCGGCCGATGTGAATGCGGCAATCCGCAAGCTTCAATTGCTCGACCGCATCGGTCACCCACTCTTCGCCGAAGCTTTCCCAGGCGAACACATCGACCGGGCGCGCACCCAACATCGACCACAGTGCCATTTCCACGGCACCCGTGTCGGATGCGGGCACGATCGCGATCCTGTGGTCGGCAGGGACGCACAACAGCGCGCGGGTACGGTCGATCGCTTCCTTGAGCTTGGCTTTCCCAGGTTTGGAGCGGTGCGAGCGGCCGAGCAGGGCGCCCTCGAGGGCCTGCAGATTCCAGCCTGGACGCTTCTTGGTCGGGCCCGAAGAGAATCGGGCATCAGCCGGGCGGACGCCCGGCAGCGGTATGCGTGTCATCGATATGTACTCCCATCCTTACAGATGAGCGTCCGCCGTTGGGAGCGGATGGCCCGGCACGAAGGATAGAGATACTTTCAGATCTGTCAAGCCGCAACTCATGTCGAGGACCGGATCACGCCTCTCGAGGACCGGCTCAGGCCTCCGGAATCACGCGAGCCGCGCCCGGAGGTGGCCACATCACCAAGCTCGCCGCAACCAATAGCAAGAACGAACAGTGCTCGCTGCGAAAGGATGAAAATTGGAAGCCGCTGCCATGATCACTACTCCTCGGCATGCTCAAGCGTCGTTGCGCAAGCTCGGGAGCGATGGCTGAGGGGGGAATCAACGGACTAGCGCTGAATTCTCCCCACTGACTCTATTCCGGGCTTTCGGGTGCTAGGTTGGGGGTGCATAGGTACGTAGGCCGTTACGTGCTGGCCACTGCGATGGTGGTAATATACCCCCCTAGGGTATATTGATGCAATAGGGACTTTTACCGTCCGCTCAACGGCCGGTCCACTGCGGCTTGCGTTTCTCGGTGAATGCGCGAGTCCCCTCCTTGAGATCTTCGGAGCGAATGACCTGCTGCACGATATCCAGCGAATCGTGCAGCTCGAAGGCCTGGTGCTCGGGTACCATTTCCGTGTGCCGCAACAGCTGCTTGATCGCCGGAAACAGAAGCGGCGGACCCTCCGCGAGCTGCCGGGCGATCTCGCGCGCCTTCGCGAGTCCCTGGCCCTTCGGCACCACGTGGTTCGCGAGCCCCCAATGCTTGGCCTCCGCGGCATCCATCCACCGTCCTGTCAGCAGGAACTCGACCGCGACATGGTACGGAATGCGCCGCCGCAGCTTGATGGTTCCGGCATCGGCGAGCACGCCGACGTTGATTTCGGGGAGCGCGAATCTCGCATGCTCCTCCATGACGATGATGTCGGTGCCGAGCACCACTTCAAAGCCGCCGCCGCAGGCTATGCCGTTGACCGCCGCAATGATCGGCTTGTTGAGATTGCGCGGGTAGTTCAGGCCGCCAAAGCCGCTCACTCCCCAGTCCTCGTCGGATTTTTCGCCGCCCGCAGCGGCCTTGAGATCCCAGCCGGGCGAGAAGAATCGATCGCCCGCGCCGGTGATGATCGCAATTCGCAGTGCCGGATCGTCGCGAAAGGAAACGAAAACCTCGTTCAGCCGGCGGCTGGTTGCGAGATCGATGGCGTTCGCTTTCGGCCGATCGATGGTGACTTCCAGTATGCTGTCGTCTTTGACGACCTTGACTCCGTCGGACATGGTGGACCTCTTAAGTTATGCACGCTTTTTCAGTCGAATCATCACATCCACGGCGACCGCTCCGAAGCCTGCGGGCCGCACGATGACCGGGTTCACGTCGATTTCGATGAGCGTCGCCAGATGGGCGGCGCCATAGCGGGTGATGTTCAGTACGGTGTCGATCAGCGCATCCATGTCGCCGGGCGGCTTGCCCCGGTAGCCCGCGAGAAGCTTGGCGGCCTTGAGGCCTTTGAGCGCCGATGCGATCGAGCCTCTGGTCCAGGGCGGCAGCACGGTGACGCTGTCCGCGAGCAGCTCGGTGAACACGCCGCCGGCGCCGAGCACCAATATCTGGCCGAATTGCGGATCGACGATCAGGCCGATCAGGATCTCGGCGACCCCGTCGCCGGTCATCTCTTCGACCAGCAGCGATTCGGAGAGCGCGCTCAGGCGCTGCGCCGCGGCCGCCGCATCGTCGGCGTTTCGAATGTTGAGCGCGACTCCGCCGACCTCGGTCTTGTGCTCCAGATGCGCACCCACCGCCTTGATCACGACCGGGAATCCGAGGGAGGCGGCGCAGTCCGCTGCCCTGTCGGGCGCCGCCAGCGCACCGCGCGGGATGGCGACGCCGAATTGCAGCAGTGCGGCCTTGCCGTCGTGTTCGCTCAAGGTGTACGCGAGTTTCGAATCGGATTCGACCGGCGGCAGGCGCAGCTGCACGCCGGGCCCCGAACGCCACGCGCTGCCCACCGCACCGGCCAGCGCCAGCGCCTCGAGCGCCTCGCGTTGGCCCTGCAGCGGTACCACGCCGCCCTCCATGCAACGCCGGCGAATTCGCGCGCTGATCGTTTCGGGCAGCGAGGCGATCAAGGCGGCGCGCGCCGGAGCGCCTTGCGCCGCATCGATGAACACGTCGATCACCGCATCGAAGGAGGCGGTGTCGGCCTTCGATTCCGGTGGGCAGTCGAGCATGAAGCCGACCGCGTCGTATCCCGAGTGCAGCACGGTGGAGAATACGCGCCCCAGTGCCGGCGGGTCGAACCAAAGGTAAGTATGGATATCGAAAGGGTTGGCGATCGTCACGCGGTCGGTCAACAGCTCCTGCAGCGTTGCCGCGCGCTCTTCAGGGATGGGTGCAAATTCGAGATCGAGCGAGCGCGATACGTCCGCGGTCATTGCCATATCGCCCCCTGAGGCGCCCATGACCAGCACCTTGCGCCCGCCAAGGGCCCCGACCGTATGGAACACCTTGAGCGTTTCGCAGAGCGTCCCCAGGGTGTCGCAACGCGCGATCCCGGCCTGCCGGCAGAAGGCGTCGAACACCGAATCCGCACCGGCGAGCGCGCCGGTGTGGCTGTGCGCCGTACGCACGGCCGCCGCGGTGCGCCCGGACTTCACCACCGCGACGGGCTTGCCGGCGAGGCGCGCCTTGTCGACGGCACGCGCGAATCTCTCGGCGTCCTTGATCCCCTCCAGATACAGGCCAAATGCCGTGACGCGCGGATCATCGCAAAGGATGTCGATCAGATCCTCCACCGCCAATCGGGTCTGGTTGCCCACGGTGATCAGATAGCCGATCGGCACGGACCGCTCATTGAAGCTCAGGGTGAGCGCAATGGTTCCGCTCTGGCAAATCATGGCGACGCCGCGCTCGATGGGGGCGCCGACGACTTGATCGGGCAGCAGTGCGGCCCGGTCGAAGAAATTCACGAAGCCGTAGCAGTTCGGGCCGAAGAAAGGCAGCGCACCGGCATTGTCGAGCAGCGCCTGCGTCAGCAGCCTGCCCGATTCCGTGCCCAATTCGGAAAAACCCGCGGTGAAACACACGAAGCCGCCGGCGCCGCGCGCGGCCAGCTCGCCGGCGACGGCCGGGGCCTCATGATTGGGCACGGCGATGAAAGCGGCGTCCGGTGCGTCCGGCAGCTCGGCGACGGAGCGGTAAAACGTGGCGGCGGCGCTTGACGCGCGGTGGGGATGCACGCGCCACACGGTGCCCTGATAGCCGATTGCCGCATTGCCGGCGGCGACCGCATCGGTCCACGCGCTCGCGCCGATCAGCGCTATGGTGCGCGGCGCGATCAATCTTCGGATGTCGAACCCCGGCATCTTCAGCTCACCGGCGCTTCAGTTCGATCTTGCGCGAACCCAAGCCGCGCGCCGCCAGGGCGGCGGGCGTCAGTTTGAGCCCCTCGAGCCGCTGCTGCACCTCGGGCGGGAAGGAGGCGCTCGCGGGCTTCTCGCCCTGATGCACGTGCAGCAGCATGACCTCGGCGGTGGCCACCGCCTCGCTCACCCGCGGGCAGAAAAAATCGCAGGCGGCGTGGATTCGCTTGCGATCGAAGTCAAGCACCGAGGTCGCGACCGTGAGCTGGTCCGACTCCTTGACTTCGTGCAGAAAATGCATGTGCAGCTCGAGCGTGTACAGCGTACAGCGAGTGCGTTCGCGATAGGCGGCATCGAGGCCCAGGTGATCCATGACCTCATCGACGGCATGGCTCAGCGCAACGACATAGTATGCGTCGCGCAAATGTCCGTTGTAGTCGATCCATTCAGGCCGGATCTCAGCGCGGTAGGGGGGTAGCTCGCTCACTCGCGATTGCTCAGTGCAGCTGCAGCCGCTCGCGAGCCTGCGCAGCGGTGAGAACGCGGGCGCCCATGGCCTCGATGATGGTACGGGCCTTCTCCACGAGCTGGGCGTTGCTGGCGTAAACGCCCTTGCTCAAGTACAGATTGTCCTCGAGCCCGACGCGCACGTTGCCGCCGAGCAGAATCGACTGCGCCACCCAGGGCATTTGCATGCGGCTGATGGCGAACGTGCCCCAATTGCAATTCTCGGGCAAGGCGTTGACCATCGCGAGCAGGTGCGCGACGTCGGCCGGCGCGCCGTACGGAATGCCCATGCAGAGCTGAATCAGCGACGGTGCGGCGAGCAGGCCTTCCTTGATCATCTGCTTCACGAACCACAGATTGCCCGTGTCGAATATTTCGAGCTCCGGCTTGACGCCCAGGTCCCTGGCGATGGCTGCGCCCTGACGCAGATAGTTCGGCGTGGATACGTAGGCGCGGTTGCCGTCGCCGAAATTGAGGCTGCCGCAATCGAGCGTCGCGATATCGGGCCGGTAGAGGCCCTCGTGGCACAAATCGATGATGTGCCGCATCCGCTCCTCCTGGGTCACGAAGTCGCTGCCCGGCGCGGGGGTATCCTTCAGCCCGTGCTCGCCGATGACGATGTAGCCGCCCATGCCGCAGGTCAGATTCACGATCACGTCGACCTTGCTTTCACGGATGCGCTTGACGACCTCGCGGTAATGCCGGGTCTCCATGCTGAATGCGCCGGTTTCCGGTTCGCGCACGTGGATGTGAACGATGGCGGCCCCGGCCTGAGCCGCCGCGATCGCCGTTGCGGCGATCTGTTCGGGAGTGATGGCGCAATGCGGGCTCTTCGTGACCTTGGTGTCATCTCCGGTGACGGCGCAGGAAATGATGACGTCGTGATTCATGGCAATCCCCCTACGAAGCGGTGAGCGGTACTGCGAAGTTTATATTATTTCGGTAATAATATTTAAGCCGATCATAGATCCTAAGCGCGGTCCCGGCAACTCGAGGCTCCGGCACACCGTCTAACGCCGGCTTCCGGCGAGGGCGCGGATGATTTCCGCCTCGCCGCACACGCCGATGATCCTGCCGCCCTCGGCGAGCAGAACCGGATGACCGGTCGCCTGGCGCAGCCGAATGATGGACTGCAGCGAGAACGAGGCGGGGGCGACCGCCACGCCCGGCTGCACGTCGGCCAACGCCGCGTCGTCGCGCACCTGCCGCAGCGCGTGCTCGACGCCGTCCAGCTGCACGCCGAGCGCCTCTTCGGCGGGGTTCAACGACAGCCGGTAGCGGCGCCGTTCGTCGAGCCATACGATGCCGCCGTCGGAGGCCATTTGCGACCGCTGGCGCATGATCATGCCGCCGGTCAGCACGTCGAGCGGATTCATGTGGCGGACGAATTCGGCCACGTACTCATCGGCGGGTGCCAGCACGATGTTCTCGGCCGTCCCGGTTTGAATGATGCGCCCGTTCTGCAGTATGGAGATGCGGTCCCCGAGGCGCAGTGCCTCGTCCAGGTCGTGGCTGACGAACAGGATGGTCTTTTTCACCCGCTCCTGCAGAGCCAGCAGCTCACCCTGCAGCTTGCCGCGGATCAGCGGATCGAGCGCGGAGAAGGGCTCGTCCATCAGGAGAATGTTGGCGTCGGTTGCAAAGGCGCGGGCCAATCCGACCCGCTGCTGCATGCCTCCGGAAAGCTCGCTCACGTGGCGCTCCGCCCACTGCGAGAGCCCGACCAGCTGCAATTTTTCATCCACGATGGTCTTTCGCGCGGCGGCGGTCTCACCGCGCAGCTCCAGGCCGAAACCCACGTTCTCGCGCACCGTGCGCCAGGGCAGCAGGCCGAACTGCTGAAACACCATGGTCACGCACTCGCGGCGCACTCGCCGCAGCTGCTCCGTGTCGCAGGTGGCGACGTCGATGGCCCAATCGCCATCGTGAATCTGCACATGGCCGCGGGTCACCGGATTCAAGCCATTCGCCGCGCGCAGCAAGGTGGATTTCCCGGAGCCGGACAGCCCCATCAGCACCGAGATCTCGCCGCGTGCAATGCTCAAGTTGGCGCCGGCCACGCCGACGATGACGCCGAACTGGCCCTGGATGTCGCTGCGGGTGGCTCCGGCGTCGAGGGCCGTCAGGGCGTCGCGCAGAGCCGCGCGCCCGGCGCGTCCCGCCCGCGGCGCAAAGAGAATGTCCACGTCCTGAAATTCGATCGCGGCGCTCAACGCGGACCCTCGCGCTCTTTCGGCCGGCTGATGCGGTCCAAGATGATGGCGAGCAGCACGATCGTGAAGCCGGCCTCGAAGCCCATGCCCACCTGCACCGAGTTGAGCGCGCGCACCACCGGAACGCCGAGTCCGCCGGCGCCTACCAGGGCGGCGATCACGACCATCGACAAACTGAGCATGATGCACTGCGTGATGCCGGCGACGATGGTGCTCGCCGCGCTCGGCAGTTCGACCTTCCACAAGAGCTGCAGAGGCGTGGCGCCGAACGCCTCGCCCGCCTCGATCAGCGGCCGCGGCACGGAGGAAATGCCCAAGTGCGTGAGGCGGATCGGCGCCGGCAGGGCGAAGATCACGGTGGAGATGAGGCCCGGCACGACGCCGAGTCCGAACAGCACGAGGGTCGGAATGAGATAAACGAACGTGGGCAGGGTCTGCATCAAATCGAGGACCGGGCGCAGCGCGGCGAACAGCCGCGGCCGGTGCGCGGCGGCAATGCCGAGCGGCACGCCGATGGCGGCGGACGCCAGCGTGGCAACTACCACCAGGGCGAGTGTCTCGAGGGTCGCGTCCCAGTAGCCCTGATTCAAGATGAATACGAGCGCCAGGGCGACGAACGCCGTGAGTGTCCAGGATCGGCGCAGAGCGAAGGCCAGCGCTGCGAATGCGGCGATGAGCGCGGTCGCGGGCAGGGCGCGCAGCAGTGCGGTGACCCCGTCAACCGTGCCGCGGATCAGAAAGGAAATGCCGTCGAACACGAAGGTGCCGTGCGCCTTGATGGTGTCGATGGCCCGCGCAATGGCATCGCCCACCGGAATCTTGTGGCTCACGATCCACTGCTCAAACCCAGCCGGGTGCGGCGGCGGTGCGGCGCGCGCCAGCGCGCTCGCCGCGGGGCGCCCGTCGAAGGTGCGCACGCCCTCGAGCCAGGCCTTCATCGCGGCGGGGTTTGCCTTCAGCCATTCAGCCGCTGCGATGTCCGGCTGCTCGTGACGATCCAGGATGGCGGACATCATTTCACTCTCGCCGCGAAGCGAGAATTTCAAATTGGCGAGCAGGCGGCCGATGTTCGGGCACTCGGCGCTGTAGCCCCTGCGCGTCACCGTATAGATCGTCGCCTCGCCGAAAGTCGGGCCCACATCGCCGCCGCTCAAGTACTTGATGTCGAAGTGCATGTTCATCGGATGCGGTTCCCACGCGAGGAACACGATGGGCTCCTTGCCGCGCACGGCACGCTCGACCTGCGCCAACATGCCTTGCTCGCTCGATTCGATCAATTTGAAGCCGCCGAGGCCGAATTGATCGTGCTTGATCATGTCGAGAACGACGCGGTTGCCGTCGTTGCCCGGCTCGATGCCGTAAATCGAGTTGTTGAGCTTCGCTCCGAAGCGGCGAATGTCCTTGAAGTCTTTGAGTCCCTCTGCATACGTGTAAGCCGGGACCGCCAAGGTGTATTTGGCGCCCACCAGATTCGCCCCGAGGACCACGACGGAGCCGTCCGCCACATAGCGGCTGCGATCGGCCTCCTGCGTCGGCATCCAATTGCCGAGGAACACATCGATGTCCTTGTTTTGCAGAGAAGCAAAGGTCACGGGCACCGACAGCACCGTGATGCTCGGGGCGTAGCCGATGTCGCGCAGCAATTGAGCCGTCAGCGCGGTCGTCGAGGTGACATCGGTCCAGCCGACATCCGAGAAGCGCACGGTCCGGCAGCTTGGGGGATCTGCCGCGGCGGTTCCGGCCGCGGGAGTTTCGCCCGCGGGAATTTCGGCCGCGCGCGAGGGCAGCGCCGCCAGCGCCAGGGCAATCACCGCAATCAGCGCCGCCCACGCCCGGGGGCCCGATACGGGCTTGACCACGCGGCCCCGTGGGCGGCATGATTGGGCCGCCAGGTCAGATCTTGAATGCTCGTTCAACGGTGCGTAGCGGGCGCTCACCATGCATCCCTAGTAGATTGAAATTAAACGCATAAATCGGCAATTCCCATCTTAATCGGAAGTCCGCGCTCAGGTCCACAAAGGTGCTGGGCGAATTGCAGAGGCAACCAAATTGAACAGTCAATCAACGAGTCCCACGGATCTTTCCCGCGAACCCCTGGAAGAAACGCGGCGTTGCCGGCTGATCGAAGTCACCATCGATAGCCTAGCCGAACTTGGCTACGTGGGCACGACGCTCTCGCAGATAGCGGCTCGCGCGGGGGTGTCGCCCGGCCTGGTTGCTCATTATTTCGGCGACAAGGACGGTTTGCTCGATGCCGCGTTCCGCTCTTTGGCGCGGCGCGTCGGCGATCATGTGCGGGCACGATTGCGGCAGGTCAGCACTCCGCGCGCGCGCATTCAAGCCGTGATCGATGCGAATTTGGCGCCCGAGGAATTCGAGCAGCGCACCGGCACCGCATGGCTGGCGTTTTGGGGCCAGGTGCTGCAGGTGAACAGCCTGAGGCGCGTGCAGGCGGTGTATCAGCGCCGCACCCTGACGAATTTGCGCTGTTCGCTCAAACAGCTCGTGCCGACCGATGAGGCGCAGATCCTGGCCTCGATGATCGCTGCGATGATCGACGGCGTTTGGCTGCGCGCCGCCCTGTCCGGATGGCGCGAGGCGGACAGCGGCAGCGCGCGCGCACTGCTCACCGAGTTCGTCAACGGAAGGCTCGAAGCGAGCCGCGCCGTGGCGGCCGCGGCGAACGGCGATGAGCACGCGGACGCGGCGGCCAGGGCGCGCACCAGGACCGCAACCGCCGCCGCGGGCGAGCGCTTCGCGTCCATCAATCCGGCGACCGGAGAGGTGCTCGGCTATGTGCGCGCCGCGGGTCCTGCGCAGATCGACGCGGCGGTACGTGCGGCGCAAGGCGGCCAGGTCGTATGGGCTGCGATGACGGGCGCGGAGCGTGCGCGCGTGCTGCGCCGCGCCGCCCAGCTGCTGCGCGCGCGCAACCAGGAGCTTGCCGAGCTCGAATCGCGCGACACCGGCAAGCCCATTCAGGAGACGCTGGTCGTGGACGTGATCTCCGGCGCGGACTGCTTCGACTACTTTGCGAGCCTTGCGCAATCCCTGAGCGGCGAGCACATCGATCTCGGCGCGCAGGCCTTCGGCTACACGCGCCGCGAGCCGCTCGGCGTCGTCGCCGGCATCGGCGCATGGAACTACCCGCTGCAGATCGCCTGCTGGAAGGCGGCGCCCGCCCTGGCGTGCGGCAACGCGATGATCTTCAAGCCGGCCGAACTCACCCCATTCACCGCCGTGAAGCTCGAGGAGATCCTGATCGAGGCCGGATTGCCGGCGGGCGTGTTCCAGGCGGTGCAGGGCTTTGCCGATACCGGCCGTCTGCTCACCCGCCATCCCGGCATTCGAAAAGTGTCGCTGACCGGTGAGGTCGGCACGGGCAAGGCGGTAATGCGCGACGCGGCGCAGACGCTGAAGAGCGTGACGCTCGAGCTCGGCGGCAAGTCGCCGCTGATCATTTTCGAAGACGCCAAGCTGGACAACGCAGTGGCCGGCGCGCTGCTCGCGAATTTCTATTCCTCGGGCCAGGTGTGCTCGAACGCGACGCGCGTGTTCGTGCACGCGTCGGTGAAGGCGGCGTTCCTGGACCGCCTGATCAAGCGCGTGAGCGCGATGCGCATCGGCGATCCGATGGATCCGGCGACGCAGGTCGGCGCGCTGATATCGGAGCAGCACATGCACAAGGTTTTGGGCTACATTGCGCGCGGCCGCGCCGAAGGCGCGCGCCTTCTGGCCGGCGGCGGGCGCGTGACCACGGGAGAGCTCGGGAAGGGATATTTCGTCGCGCCAACCATCTTCGATCAGTGCCGCGACGACATGGCGATCGTGCGCGAGGAGATTTTCGGGCCCGTCATGTCGGTGCTGGAGTTCACCGGCGAGCGCGAAGTCATCGAGCGCGCCAACGCCAGCGAATTCGGGCTGGCGGCGGGCGTGTTCACCAACGATTTGACGCGCGGCCACCGGGTGATCGCACAGTTGCAGGCCGGCACGTGCTGGATCAATCACTACAACGTGACGCCGATCGAGTTGCCGTTCGGCGGCGTGAAGCTCTCGGGCCTCGGGCGCGAGAACGGGCGCGCCGCGCTCGAACACTACACGCAGCTGAAGAGCGTCTACGTCGCCATGGGCGACGTGGACGCACCCTATTGACGAAGCGCACAGGCGCTGCACGCATCGGCCGCGCATCCGGAGCACGTGAAATTGCCAGAAGAGAATTTCGATTACGTCATCGTGGGCGCCGGCTCGGCGGGATGCGTCCTGGCGGACCGGCTGAGCGCGGACGGCAATCGCCGCGTGCTGCTGCTCGAGTACGGCGGTTCGGACCGATCCATTTTCATTCAAATGCCCTCGGCGCTGTCCATCCCGATGAACATGCCGAAATACAACTGGTTCTACCACACCGAGCCTGAACCGCACTTGGACGGCCGCCGCATGCACACGCCGCGCGGCAAGGTGCTCGGCGGCTCATCATCGATCAACGGGCTGGTCTACATCCGCGGCAATCCGCAGGATTTCGAGCGCTGGGCGGCCGAGGGCGCCGCAGGCTGGTCCTACCGCGACGTGCTTCCCTATTTCAAACGCGCCGAAAAGCGCGCGGAGGGCGGCAACGAGTATCGCGGCGGCGGCGGCAAACTGCATACGGCCTATGGACGCATGGACAACCCGCTGCATGCGGCATGGCTCAGCGCCGCCCGCGAAGCGGGCTACCCGTGGTCGGCCGACGTCAACGGCTCTCAGCAGGAAGGCTTCGGCCGCATGGACATGACGGTGGAACAGGGCAGCCGCTGCAGCGCCGCGCGCGCGTATTTGCGCCCCGCCATGCGCCGCTCCAACCTCAAAGTGCTGACCCATGCGCTCGCGACGCGGATACTCTTCGAGGGCCGGCGCGCCCGCGGCATCGAATACCGCCGGGGAGGCGAAACGCACCGCGTGCGCGTCGGCGAAGAATTGATTCTTTCGGGCGGTCCCATCAATTCACCGCAGCTCCTGAAGCTCTCCGGTGTGGGGCCGGCGGCGGAGCTGCGCGCGCTCGGCATCGAGGTGGTGCGCGATTTGCCGGGCGTCGGCGAGAACCTGCAGGATCATCTGGAATTCTATTTCCAGGTGGCGTGCAGGGAGCCGATCACCCTGTATTCCTCGATCAAATGGTGGAATCGCGCGCTGATCGGCGCCCGCTGGCTGCTGCGCAAGGACGGCCTGGGGGCGACCAATCATTTCGAAACCTGCGGCTTCATCCGCAGCCGTGCGGGCATTCCCTATCCGGACATCCAGTATCACTTTCTGCCCATGGCCGTGGCCTACGATGGGTCGGCGCTCGCTCAGGAGCACGGCTTTCAAGCCCATGTCGGGCCAATGCGCTCCAAGAGCCGCGGCTGGGTGCGATTGGCCTCGACCGACCCGCTCGAGAAGCCGCGCATTCGCTTCAATTACCTGAGCGAGCCGGACGATTGGGTCGAGATGCGCGCCTGCGTGCGGCTCACCCGGGAGATCTTCGCGCAGCCGGCCTTCGACCGCTATCGCGGGCGGGAGATTCAGCCGGGCGCCGACGTGCAAACGGACGAGCAAATCGATGCCTTCGTGCGCGCGAAGGTCGAGAGCGCGTACCACCCCTCATGCTCCTGCAAAATGGGACGGCCCGAGGATCCGATGGCGGTGGTCGACAGCCAAGCGAGGGTTCACGGACTCGAAGGACTGAGGGTGGTGGATTCGTCCATCATGCCGTCGGTGACCACCGGCAATCTCAACGCACCGACTATCATGCTGGCGGAGAAAGCCGCCGACCACATCCTGGGCCGCGGCATGCTGGCGCCGGAGGATGCGCCCTTCTCTATCGCGCCCAGCTGGCAGAGCGCACAGCGCTAGCGAGACGGGAGCGCGCGAACGGCGATGCGCGACCGGCGATGCGCGACCGCCGACGATGCGCTACTGAAGATATTGATCGAACCAGCGCAGCGTACGTGCCTGCGCGTCGGCGACGTGCTCCGGATCCCGTAGCCCGTGACCTTCGCCCGGGTAGATCATGATGGCCGCCGGAACTCCCAGAGTCTTCAGTGCATGCCAGAATTCCTGCGTCTGCGGCGCGGGACACTCGATATCGCGTTCACCGACGTACGCGAAGGTCGGAGTGCGCACATTGCGGATGAAATTGATGGGCGATGAGCGCGCATACACCTCGGGATCGTCGTACACCGAAGCGCCGAAGTAGGGCAGCATCCACGCATCGATGCCGTTCTCGCCGTAGTACGACAGCCAGTCGCTGATGCCGGCGATCGCCACCGCGGCCTTGAAGCGGTGGGTTTGAGTCACCGCCCACATGGTCATGAACCCGCCGTAGCTGGCGCCCATGATGCCGAGCCGGGCGGCATCGACCGGCGCCGCCTTCACCACCGCGTCGATTCCCGCGAGCACATCGCGCAGATCGCCGTACCCGAAGTCCCGTACGTTGGCCGCGGCGAAGCGCTCGCCCTGGCCGAAGCTGCCGCGAGGATTGGGTCGAAACACCGCATAGCCGTGCTCCAGCAACTCCCTCACCAGTCCGGTACCGTCGAAGGAGGGCACCACGGCCGCTGCCGGGCCGCCATGCACGATGGTCACCATCGGTACCTTTCGGTCGGCGTGTTCGGGCAGCAGCAGCCAGCCCTGCACGTCGAAACCGTCGCTCTTCCAGCGCAGGCTTTGCACGCGCCCGGTCGCGCCCATGCCGGCGTTCACCGCGGTCAGATCGCGCCAGTTTCCGATGGTGCCCGTTTCGATCTCCGGCGGCGCGGCGAACGATTCGTGCGCCGCGGCCGTCACCGCGGAGGGGCAGGCGGCGCGCAGATCGGTGCCGCCGCTGAAAGATTCCGCGCCGCTCCACAGGATGCGCGCCGCGGCCCGCTCGCGTCCCGCGCCGAGGTCGGCAAACTGCGCGTTCTCGCCCGCGAGCAACTGCGCCTGCAGGTGCCCGTCACAGCGCCATGCGATGGCAGTGGCCGACGCGCGCATGTCCGGCCACAGGTTCACCGCCGGGCCGCCGTCGGCCGGAAGCGTGTAGACATCCCCACCGGTCGAGCCGAAATCGCTCATGAGGCCGGCGATGAAGGCGACGCTCTCGCCGTTGCGCGACACTCGTGGAGTCGCGATCTGCTGTCGGGCATTCGCCGGGGTGTAGAGGACTCGTGCGCTCGCGTCGCCCTCGGAGAAAGCAAACAGCTTGGCGGTCCACCAGTGATCGTCGCCGTTGCCCGGCGCAGCCGTGCCCACGAAGCCTCGCCCGGCGGGCCGCCAGTCGTATTCATAGACGAACAGATCGGGCGGCGAGGCGAAGTGCAGTGCGCCGTTCTCGAGAACGGCAATTCGCTGCTCGGGGGTCGGTGCATCCAGATCGCCCGCAATCGGCGCGCCGGCTTCCCTCGCACCGATTTCCTTAACGGCATCCGCGGTCGCCAGCATCGCCAGCCGGCCGTCGGGGCCGTAGCGCAGATCCTCGAGGGTACCGCCGAATTCGAGCAGCTTGGTCAGGCCGCTGCCGTCGCGCCCGACCGCATACACGGAGCGTGCGTGGCTGCCCGGCGTGCGCAAGGTGAAGCTGAGGCGCTTGCCGTCCGGGCTCCAGGCGGGCGAGCCGGGCCAGCACTGCGGCGTGCGGCCGCAGGGGAGTTCTACCCTGGTTGCGGCGCCGTCCTCGACGCGCCGGATGAGGAGATCGCGAATGGGCGGGTAATAGCCGCCGGCGGGCGCGTCGCCTTCGACCGAGGCCACGAGCGCGGCATCCGGCGAGAGCTCGACGCGCAGGAACCGGTGAACTGGCCTTGCCGGCGCCGCATCGCCGGCGCTCGCGGCGGCGCCGACCGACAGGCCGAGAGCGCAGGCGCCCGCGCCGAGGATGCGTGAAATGAAGAGCCGACTCAAGGCGCGGGAGTGGATTGACGCCCGGGACTCGCTGCGAGCAGGGCGAGCTCTTCGAACAGCAGCTGAGCGGCGAGCTGTGCGGTGTTGGTGGTCGGATCGTACTGCGGTGCGACCTCGACGACGTCGCCGCCGATGATGTTGCGCCCCATGAGCGCGCGCAGCAGCGCCAATCCTTCGCGCGGCGTGAGGCCGCCCACTTCCGGAGTTCCGGTGCCCGGCGCAAAGGCGGGGTCGAATCCATCGACATCGACGCTCACGTAGACAGGACCGTCGCCGACGACTTCGAGCGCACGCGCCGCGACGGCGGCGACCCCGAGCGCGGCGAACTCCTCGATCTCGATGACCGTCATGCCGGAGGCATAGGAGAATTCCCAGTAGAGGTTGGCCGAACCTCGAATCCCGATCTGGATCGTGCGCTCCGGGTCGAGCACCCCATCGAGCACGGCCAGACGAAACGGGCCTCCGTGATGGAATTTGGAGCCGTCGAAGGAGCCCATGGTGTCGCAATGCGCATCGATGTGCACGAGACCGGCGGGCCGGTCGCGCCCGAGCGCCCTCAAGATCGGGTAGGTAATCGAGTGATCCCCGCCCACTGACAGCGGCCGCACGCGCTGCTCGGCCAGGCCGCGGTAGAAGGCTTCGATGTCCTCAATCGTCTGCTCCAGACTAAAGCGGCTGCGAAAGGGCACGTCCCCGATATCTGCGGTCTTGAGGCGAGCCTGCGGCACGCTCTTTTGCGTGGGGTGGTAGGGGCCGATCCGCTCGACGTTGCGCACGGCGCGCGGACCGAAGCGGGCGCCCGATCGATTCGTGACACCGAGATCGGTCGGCACGCCGATCACGGCGACATCGAGCCCCACCGGGCTCGCGGCGGCCGGCAGGCCCAGGAACGTGGGGATACCGGAGTAGGGCGGGCTGCGCCGCCCATTGGCGGGCTCGAGATCGGCGGCCGCGGCCTTCAACACCGGATCGTCCATCGAATAAACGCCGGCGTCGCCGTAGCGGCGACGCAGCGTTTCCAGCTTTTGCTTGTCCATCTTTCTTAGGCGAAGGGGCGGCCGTCAGTGCCTCGCGTGTGCGAGAAATCCGGACTGCAGGTCATTCCTCTCCTCCGCCGGTTTGCCTTCCGAACTTGTACGACACCCGCAGTCCGAACACGCGCGGCTCGTTGACCGTCTGGCGCAGGTCGAAGTTGCCCTCGTTGGTGTAAATCACCGCGTTCTTATTCGCCAGATTGGTGATGTAGAGCTCGGTCATCCAATGCTCGTCGACCTGATTGAACCCGAAGCGCAGGTTCATGATCGAATAGCCGGGCTGCAGGACGCGCGGCAGGCCGTTGCTGCCGGTGGTTTGCAGTGTATTGAACATGTCGCCCTTGTGCGAGATGTCGTACTGCACGTACCCGTGCAATGCATCCTTGAGCGGCCTTTCGTAGCGGGTGTTTCCGCTCCAGCTGAAATACGGCACATAGGGCAGATGCTCTCCGGGGAGCACGGCGAAGCTCGTGTCGGATCCATAATTCGTGGTCGACATGCGCGAGTCGTTATAGCTTGCCGAGGCCTCCATGTTCCAGAAGGCGTTCGCCTGGTACTTGACGTTCGATTCCATGCCGTAGATCCGGGCATTGCCGACATTGGCGTCGAAGCTGTTCGATGCGCAAACGTTGGGATCGAAGACCAGGGTCTGAAAATCGTGCCAGGGCATGTAGTACGCGGCGCCGTTCCACAGCAGGTGTTTCTCCAGCCACTGCGTCTTCCAGCCTAGCTCGTAGTTGGTCAAGGTATCCGGCTGGAACTGCGAGGGGACGCCGTTCTTGACGCAAGACTGGGGAAGACCGACGTTGACGCCGCCGTCTCTGAAGCCCTGGGCGGCATCGGCATAGACGAGCACGTCCGGCGTGATGTTGTAGCTCACGTCGATCTTGCTGTTCCACTTGGAGGAGGAGCCCGGCCCCGTGGTCGGGGACTCCGAGGAATACCAGAACCCGCCGTAGGTCTGGGTGTTGAAGCTCGAGTGAAAGTGCACCGTTCCCAGGTCGATGTGCAGCCGCTGCGTGACATCGAAGGTGACGTTGGCGAACTCCGTCGTTTGCAGGTAATCGAAGCGAGACACATAGCTGTACCAGTCATCGGGTTTCGGCGGCTTGGTGGTCTGGCCGTAGTACAGGTTGTAGTACTGCCAGGCCTGACTCCCGGGCATTGATGGTGACTCGTACGCTTGCAGACCGGGCATCGCGTAGTAGTCATCGATGAACTCGCGGGTCTTTTCCCAGTACGCACCGAGGAGCCAGTGAAACCAGCCGCCTTCCTTCGATTGCAGGCGCAGCTCATTGGACCAACGGTCTGTCTGAGTGGTGTAGTTGTAATACTGGGTCGGCACGTTGCAGCCGCTGTACGGCTGAGCGGTGTAAGGCGGCACGAGCGGGGAGTAGATCGGATCGGTCCGGCAGGTGAAACCCTGACGCGATGCCGCGGTGAGCGAAGAGGGCGGACCCGTGTTCACGTACTGCATGTATTCGGAGTACTCGTTCACCCAGACGTCGTCCTGCGCCCAGTAGGTATTGGCGAACACCAGATCGCCAATGCCGACGTCGCCCTCCAGATGGAAGTCAAGCGTCTTCGTGTAGTACTGCTTGAACTCGGGGCCGAAGCGGTCCACGTTCTTCTGGCCGAGGGAGCGCACGGGCCCGTTGACCAGGTTGCCGTTTTCATCCACCGCCCCGCCGATGGTCGGATTCTCGTCCCACGCGCCGTGCGTAAGCTGGCGCTGATAGCTGTAGGTCAGCGTCGCCTTCCACTCGTCCGTGAACTTCTGGCCCAGTGCGATGCGCCCGCCGGTGACCTTCTCGGTGTTGTAATTCTTGCCCGCCCATTGCGAATTGTTCGACACCGTGCCGTTCACCCAATTGCGGGTGACGTTGAGATTGTTGATGTATCCGCCGTGGTAAGCGTCGTAGACGGACAGCCGCACGGCCGTCCGGTCGGCGATGATCGGAAGGTTGATGTAAGCCTCGGCGACCCCGTTGTGCGTGCCGCCGTCGATCTTGCCGCCGTCGAGATCCACGCCGGCGCTGAATGCCGTCGGATCCGGCTTGTTGGTGATGAATCGCAGGGCGCCGGCCATGGCGCCCGCGCCGAACGTCGTCCCCTGCGGACCGTTCAGCACCTCGATCCGCTCGATGTCGTAAAGATGCAGATCGGGCGTCGCGCCGTAGAAATTCATCGACATGTCATCGACCAGGAAGGCGGTCGTGGCTTCATTCGAGTAATTCGGGTTGCTGCCGTCGGACACGCCGCGCATCACGAAGGTCTGCGTGCCCGGACCGGCGCTGACGAAGGAAATGGAGGGCGTTATGTTCGCGTAGTCTTCGAATTGCGAGATCGCCAGGTTCTGCAGATCCTTGCTCGTGAAGACGTCGATGCTGACGGGAACATCCTGCAGGTTTTCCGTGCGCTTGCGGGCGGTGACGATGACCTCCTCGAGGGTGCTGGACGACTCGGCGGATGCATCCGCCGCCAAAGCCGGTGCGGTGTGCATGCCGACAGTGCCCGACAGAGCGGTCGCGATGGCCAGGGCGAGCTTCGAGCGCGAGGGGGGCGGCATGGCGGCCGGTTTGCTGCGTGACGATTTGGCCGCCGACCGCGCTGCAATTGTGCGCATCGCATCATCCCCCTTCTTTTATTCATTGATCGCACGCCGCTGCGCGCCATCTGGCTTAGGATCATGTCTTGCGAAGGCGGGGGCTGTCAATGATCGGCGCAGGCGGAGCTGATCAAGCGTTCAATAGAGATCGCGGGTGCGCCAGGCTTCAGTCCGCGAAGCGCTCGAGGGCGTCGCCCAGCGCGCGCCGCAGGGGCTCGAGCTGGGCCTCGAAATGCCTCCAGTAGCCGACGCCCGAGGCGTACAGGGGCTGGCGCACCTGCTCTGCGCTGGCGGTGCGGACCGGCCGCCTGGTCTCATGAAATGCAAGGCATCCGGGCTCGTATTCCAGCCCGCAGTGCGTCAAGAGGCGGCGTATCTGGGTCTGCGGATCTCTCACCAGTGCCTCGTACCCCAGGTGCAGCACGTTGCCGGGAAGCACCTGGTCCCAGTGGTCCATCAGGCTCAGATAACACCGGTAGTACCGGCCCAGGGTCTCGAGATCGTAGCTGAAGGACTGGCCTTCCGCGAAGTATTGCTTGAAGGTGCTGAAGCAGCAGTCCATCGGGTGCCGGCGCACGTCGATGACGGTCGCCTTCGGCAGCATCGAGTGAATCAGGCCCACGTGGCTGAAGTTGTTCGGCATTTTGTCGATGAAGTGGGCCCGCCCGGTGCGGATCGGGGCCGTTTCATCGAGGTAGCGGCGGCCAAGCATGGCGAATTGCTCCGGTGGGACGGCGCGGACGCTCTCCGGATAGGCGTCGTGCTGCGGGTTCGCGTGGTCGAACTCGCGAACGATGGTCAGCACATTCGGCAGCTCAAAGGTACCTTCGACGCTCGAATGGCTGGCCAGAATCTGCTCGACCAGCGTCGAGCCGGAGCGCGGCAGTCCGACGATGAAGATGGGCGAGGAATCCGCGTGCCCTGCCTTGACGCGTTGGGCGAAGAACGCGGAGTCGAAGCATTCGCGCACGCGCCGCGTTTTGTCCTCGAATCTTTCGATGTCGAATGGAACGGTCTTGCGGCGGCGTGCATTTCCGATCGCGTAGTGCTCGAAGGCCGCCGCGTAGTCTTTCTTGTGCTCATGCGCGCGGCCGAGCGCGAAGTGCAGGTGCGCCTGATCCACATCATCGCCGCCGTCGCCCTTCAGCAGGGCCTGCATGGCGGCAATCTCGGCTTCGCTGAACACGTAGTTCTTGAGGTCGGCAAGACTCCAATACGCCTCGCCGAAGCTCGGATCGAGATCGAGACAGTTCTTGTACGCAGCCTCGCACTCGCGACGCCGGCCGAGAGTCTTGAGCAGATGCCCGATGGAAAGGGGCAGGCGCACCTCGCCGGGATTCAGGCGCGCCGCCTCCTCGAAGGCCACGAGGGCGTCGGCCTGGCGCATCATGCGGGCGCACACGTTGCCCAGCAGCACCCAGTTCTTGGGGTTCTCAGACTCGATTTTCAGCAGGTGGCGAACCGCCGCCTCCGCCTCGGGTAGACGCCCGAGATCGACGAAGGCCTGGCAAAGCCCGCGCCAGGCCAGCGGCAGGTGGGCCGACTGCTTGAGGGCGTGCCGCAGCAGGCGCAGCGCATCGGCGCCGCGGCTGACGGTGAGCGAGATCGCGGCCAGGCCGCACAGCGCCGCCACATGGCTCGCGTCGGTCTTGAGGATATCGCGAAATATTTCCTCGGCCCGCTTGCGGTCTTCGGCAAGGAGTGCCGCAGTCGCCTCCTCGATGCGGCGGCACCAGGGATCCGCGAGCCGAGCACGTTCATAGGCTACCTTCGCATCGGGGTATTTCTGAAGGTCGACGAGCACGTCGCCATAGGCGAGCCATGCGGACTCGAGCGCCGGAGCGGCCGCGACCACTCGCCGCAGTTCCTCGCGCGCCGCCTCCAGCCGTCCGGCGCGGCGGTAGGCCCGCGCGAGGTCAGTGCGCGCCTGCCAGAAGTGGGGGGCTGCTGCGACCGCACGCTCGAGGGTCTCCACGGCGTCGGGCACCTTGTCCTGATCGAGCAGTGCGACCCCGAGCAGACGCAGGCTGTTGACATCGCCGGGCGCGGCCGCTTGGATTGCACGCAGCTGCCGCTCCGCAGTCTCGGCCCGGCCCGAGCGAAGGGTGGCCAGTGCCTGGGCGTAGGCCGCGCGCATCTGCGCCTGTGACTGCTCCTTCATCATGGCTTCACGAATATGGCGCACGCGGTGCCCACGGGTCAACGCCGTTCGCCATGCAGCCGAAGCGTTCTAGTTGCCGCTCAGCTTGAACTCCCAGCCCCATTCCGCGCCGCCGTCCCTCATGCCGACGATGTATTCCGTGAGGCGAGACGCCAGTTGATCCTTTGGAATCTCTTCTCCCTCGTCGGTGACGAACGAGTTCCCCGCGCGGCGTATGCCGTAGGAGCCCTCGAGATCGGGCGCAGTGACCGCGCACAATTTGACGTTCGCCGCGCCCGAGGGCCCAGCGAAGGAGAGACACTTGCCCGGCGGGTCGCAGAAGACGTCCACTTGGGTTCCCTTCTGAACGGTCACCATCAAACTCACGAGCTGCGGAAGGTTGGAGCTGATGATTTTCAGTGCCTGGTCATTGTTCATGCTTCACCACGAGTTCTGGACCGACGGTGCGTCGCCCGTGATTATAAGCTTTAAGCGCGGGAAAAATGGCTCAGGTGTGCCGAGCGTCGGTGGGGATTAAGTCAAAGCCCCTGCTGATGCGACGGCGAGGCGCCGTCGCCGTGAAACTCCGCCGCGATCTCGGCAAGCACACCGGCCACGTATCCCGCGAACGAGCGCCACACCTCGACGTGGAATGCGTCTTCCCGGGTGCGCCAGAGAACGATGTCGGCCTTGGCAAACACCGTTCGGGTGCACATGCCGACCGGAAACTCGCTGAGGTCCAGATCGAGGGGGCAGGCGCCGTTCAATATGGCCGCCGCGTGGGGGCCGCTGATTTCCAGTGCAAATTGCCGGTGGCTGATATCGACCAGCGCATGCGGGGCACCGGCCAAGGCGCGCTCGAGCGCGCTCGCCAGGGCGGCTTGAGTTTCGCTTCGCGCCGCATCGGGCGCCGATTCCAGCAGCAGATATTCATCGGGCCCGAGCCACAGGGTCGCGCGCGTTCCCTCGGCGATCGCGCGGCAGGCCGCATCGGCAAACCCGACGCCCCAGACCGGCACCGCGAGCGCGCGTGCGCGAGCATCGCCGTGCAGCACCCAGCGGGCCGCCGGCGGCAGGGCTTTGAGCCAGCTCGCCGCCGCAACGACCGGTACCCGGCGCATGGCAGGCTCAACCATTGATGCGCGCTCCGGTGGGATCATAAAAGACCGGCGAGGTGACCTCGACCTCGAGATCGCCGGCCGGCATGGGAACGTACAGTGCCTGTCCGAGCCGCGAGCGGCCGCCGGCGATGAGCGCCAGCGCGATCGGGTGGCCCAATACGCTGCTGGCATAGGAGGAGGTGACGTGACCGATCAGTTCCATCGGCGGCTTCTGCGCCGCCTTGGCCGCGATCTGTGCGCCTTCCTCGAGCAGCGTGCGCCCGTCGCGGCTCTTCAGGCCCACGAGCTGCTTGCGGTCGGCGGCCTTCATGGATGCCCGCTCGAGCGAGCGCTTGCCGACGAAGTCCGTCTTGTTCTTGCCGATCGCCCAGCTCAAGCCCGCATCGTCCGGGGTGACCGTGCCGTCGGTATCCTGGCCGACGATGAGGTAGCCCTTCTCGGCGCGCAGCACATGCATGGTTTCGGTGCCGTATTCGACCATGCCGTGCGCCTGGCCGGCGGCGTAGATCGCCTCCCACACCGCGGCGCCGTAGTCGGCGGGCACATTCACCTCGAAGCCCAGTTCGCCGGTGAAACTCACACGAAACATCAGCATCGGCACGCCGCAGATCCGCCCGCGACCGACGCTCATGTGCGGCATGGCCGCCGCTCCGAGGTCGATGTCCTCGACCAGCGGCTCGAGCACACGGCGCGCGTTCGGCCCCTGCACCGCGATCACCGCCCATTGTTCCGTGGTGGAGGTGAGCCAGACGTCCAGATCCGGCCACTCGGTCTGGCGGAAATCCTCCATCATGGCGAGCACGCGCGGCGCGCCCCCGGTGGTCGTGGTCACATGAAAGCGGTCGGGCGCCGTGCGCGCCACCACGCCGTCGTCGTAGATGAATCCGTCTTCCCGGCACAGAATGCCGTAGCGCGAACGCCCGACGCCGAGTCCCGACCAGCTGTTGATGTACAGCCGATTCATGAACTCGGCCGCATCCGCGCCGACGACCTCGATCTTGCCCAGGGTCGAGGCGTCGAAAATGCCGCAGGCGCCGCGCACGGCGCGGCACTCGCGCGCCACGGCGGCGTGCATGTCCTCGCTGCCGCGCGGAAAATAGCGCGCTCGCTTCCACAGGCCCACATTCTCGAACACCGCTCCCTTCGCGGCGGCCCACTCGTGAGTCGGCGTCGTGCGCTTCGGATCGAACAGATCGCCGCGCGAAATGCCGGCGAAGCTGCCGAACGTAGTGGGCGTGTAGGGCATGCGAAAGGTCGTGAGACCGACCTGCGGAATCGGCAGATCGAGGCCCGCGGCCACGATCGCGAGCGCGTTCAGATTCGATGTCTTGCCCTGGTCGGTCGCCATTCCCGTCGTGGTGTAGCGCTTGACGTGTTCTATCGACTGAAAACCTTCGCGCGCGGCGAGCCGCAGATCGCGCGTGGTCACATCGTTCTGCCAGTCCACGAAGGCTTTCTCGCCGCGCGCCGGCGCATCGGCGGCGACGCGCAGCGGCGAGCCGGTGGGCGCGTCGGGACGCGGCGGCGGCGCGGCATCGCCCCCGGCCGCCGCGCCGTCCGCCAGCGCCTGCGTCAGGTCGCTGATGCCGCGGCAGGCGCCCGCCGAGCGCTCGCTCTCCGCCGACTGTCCCGGTAGGAAGGCCTGCAGCGCCTCGTTCCATTCCAGTTTGCCGCGCGACTGCGAGAACAGGTGGACGCTCGGCGTGAATCCGCCGGACATCAATACCGCGTCGCAGGCGAAGCGGCGCGACGCGCTGCCGGTTTGGGCAAGCGAAATTTCGCGGACCCGCAAATCGCCCTCGGTACCGAGCACCGTCGACCCGGGCAGTATGGTGATCCCGGCCCGACGGGCCGCGTCGGGCAGCGCTCCGGACGGAGTCGCGCGCAGGTCGGCCACGGCGGCCAGCGCGACGCCCGCGGCGTGCAGGTCCAGAGCGGCCCGATAGGCGGCGTCGCACGCGGTGACGACGACGACCCGGTCGCCCACGCGCACGCCGTAGCGACTCAGATAGGTTTGCGCGGCGCCCGCCAGCATGATGCCCGGCCGATCGTTGCCCGGAAACACCAGCGGCCGTTCGATGGCCCCGGTCGCGAGCACCACGCGGCGCGCGCGCACCTGCCAGAGCCGTTCGCGCGGCTGATGAGCGGCCGGCAAGGCCAGATGGTCCGTGAGCCGCTCGTTCAGCGCGAGGAGATTGTGCGGGAAGTAGCCGAATGCGGTGGTGCGGGGGAGCAGGGTGACACGCGGGTTCTGCGCCAGCATTTGCACGGACCGCTGCAGCCAGTCGAGCGCGGCTTCACCGTCGATCCTCGCGGCGACATCGCCCAGCAGACTGCCGCCGAACTCGGAGGACTCGTCGCACAGCATGACGCGGCTCCCCGACCGAGCGGCGGCGAGCGCGGCCGCAATGCCTGCCGGCCCTGCGCCCACCACCAGCACATCGCAGTGCGCGTAGCGCTGCAAATACCGGTCGGGATCCGGCTGCGTGGGCGCCACGCCGAGCCCGGCGGCGCGGCGAATGACGGGTTCGTACAGGGACTTCCAGGCGCGGCGCGGCCACATGAAGGTCTTGTAGTAGAAGCCGGCGGGAAAGAACGCGGACAGCCGATCATTCACGCGGCCGATGTCGAACGTAAGGCTCGGCCAGCGGTTTTGGCTCTCGGCGCTCAAGCCGTCGTACAGCTCGACCTGCGTGGCGCGCAGGTTGGGCGTGCGGCGCGCCGCATCGCGGGTCACGGTCACCAGTGCGTTCGGCTCTTCCGGGCCCGCCGCGAGAATGCCGCGCGGACGGTGATATTTGAACGAACGGCCGACCAAGTGCACGCCGTTGGCGAGCAATCCCGAGGCCAGCGTGTCGCCCACGTAGCCGCCATACGACTTCCCGTCGAAGACGAATCGCAGCGGCCGTGACCGATCGATGCGCCCAGCTCCGGGGATGCGAAAGCTCACGATGCACGTCCGGCGGACGGAAGATCGGGCCGCGGGTCGCCCGTCCGGTAGGTCGCGAGGAAATGATCGGTAGTGGTGTCGCGCAGCGCGTTGAAGAAACGGCCGCAGCCGTGTGCATGGCGCCAGCGTTCGGCGTACACGCCCTTGATGTTGCTTCGCATGTACAGAAAATCGGCCCACGCCTGATCATCGAGCTCGGAGGGCCTTTCGGGGCGGATGAGATGGGCTTGACCGCCGTAGGCGAACTCGATCTCGGGGCGCTTGCCGCAGAAGGGGCAGGGAATGAGCAGCATGAGCGGCCAGGTTCCTAGTGCGCCACGGCGGCGGCCGCGGCCTCGTCGATCAAATAGCCGTCGCGAAAGCGCTCGATGGTGAACGGCGCGTTGATCGGGTGCGGCTCGTCGCAGGCGATGGTCCAGGCAAATACGTGCGCCGCGCCGGGCGTGGCCTTGAAGCCGCCGGTGCCCCAGCCGCAATTCACGTACAGCCCCGGCACGGGCGTTTTGGCGATGATGGGCGAGCGGTCCGGGGTCACATCGACGATGCCGCCCCAGTTGCGCAGCATTCGCAGGCGGCGAAACTGGGGAAACAGCTCGCAGACCGCATCGAGGGTGTGCATGTTGACGTGCAGCGCGCCGCGCTGCGTGTACGAGGTGTAGGCGTCGGTGCCGGCGCCGATGACCAGTTCCCCCTTGTCCGACTGGCTGACGTACGCATGGATGGTGTTCGACATCACCACGCAGGGAAAAATGGGCTTGATCGGCTCCGATACCAGCGCCTGCAGCGGAAAGCTCTCCAGCGGCAGGCGCACGCCGGCCAATCCCATGACCACGCTGGTATGCCCCGCCGCGGAGACGCCGACCTTGCGCGAGCGGATGACGCCGCGTGTCGTTTCCAGGGCCTCCACGGCACCGTCGGCAGAGCGCCGGATGCCCGTCACCTCGCAATTCTCGATGATGTCGACGCCGAGCGCATCGGCGGCGCGGGCGTAACCCCAGGCAACCGCGTCGTGCCGTGCCGTGCCGCCGCGCCGCTGCAAGGCCGCGCCCAGCACCGGATAGCGGATGTTGTTCTTTATATTGAGCGGAGGACAGAACTCTTTGGCTTGTTCGGGCTCCAGCCATTCGTTGTCCACGCCGTTGCAGCGGTTGGCGTGGATATGGCGTTTGCTCACCTGGATGTCGTGCACCGTGTGCGCCAGCATCAGCACGCCGCGCGGCGAGAACATGACGTTGTAGTTCAATATCTGCGAGAGGTTTTCCCACAGTTTGAGCGAATGGTCGTAGAGCGCGGCGCTTTCGCTGAACAGATAATTCGAGCGGATGATGGTGGTGTTGCGTCCGGTGTTCCCGCCGCCGATCCAGCCCTTCTCGAGCACGGCAATGTTCACGAGCCCGTGCTCCTTGGCGAGGTAGTACGCGGCTCCCAGACCATGTCCGCCGCCGCCGACGATGACGGCATCGTAACTCGCCTTGGGCTGCGCCTTGCGCCATTGCGGCTGCCAACTGCGGTGGCCCGAAAGACCGCGCCGCAGCAGCGCCAGCGCGGAAAATGTTTGTCGGCTCATGGTCGCATCACTTGGAGCCTGTCCGAGCATTCCGCGTAAGCCGCGTTGGCTGGGAGAGCGAGCGGATGCCAGGCGCGCGGCGCAGGCCGTGGTAATCGCCACGGTCAAGCCGCGCAACGCCGCAGACGCCGCTCTCCCAGCCAACCCTTCGGGACCGGGCAGATTTCACTTCATCCATCGTTGTCGCCTCCTTATTGGGTCTTGACCCAACCGCGTCGGCTCCGCCTCGGCTGAAGCGAAATCTGCCACGGTCGCGGCCACGGGGAATGCTCGGACAGGCTCCTACGCGCGCAGCTCCTTGTTCTCCGGATCGTAGGGCGAGTCGACGAGCACCGTTGCGCGCTTGCGCTCGCCCAGGATCTCGACCTGCAATTGCGCGCCGACTGCCGCGAACTCCGGCTTCACATAGCCCAAGCCCAGGCTCTTGCCGAGCGCATGACCGTAGTATCCGGCGGTTGCGCGGCCGACGAGGCGGCCTTGGCCGTCGAACAGCGGCTCGTTGCCGAGCGGATCGGCATCGGTGACGCCGTGCACCTCGAAGGTGATGAAGCGGTGCGGCACGCCCTGCCTGAGTTGCCTCTCGAGAGCTTCCTTGCCGATGAAGGGCCCCTTGTTCAGACGCACGAAGCGGTCGAGGCCCGCCTCGTAGGGCGAGTAGTCGGGCGTCAAGTCGCTGCCCCACATGCGGTAGGATTTCTCCAGCCGCAGCGACTCCATGGCCCGCATTCCGGCCATGCCGATGTTGAACTCGGCGCCGGCATCGAAGATCGCATCGAACAGGTGATGCGCGTATTCGATGGGAAAATGCAGCTCCCAGCCGAGCGCACCGACGAAGTTCACGCGCAGCAGGTATACGTCCGTCGCCAGGCCCACCTCGGTCACCTGGCCGGTGAGCCAGGGAAACGCCGCGTTGTCGAGGGGCGCGTCGGTGAGCTTCGCCAGGAGTTCGCGCGAACGCGGGCCGGCCACGACGAAGCACCCGCGGCTGTTGGTGATGTTGCGCAGGGTCACGGCGGCGTGCGCCGTGCCCTCCGTCGGCAGCATCTTGAAGAGATAGTCGCTGTCGTAGCGCTCCGCCGCTCCCGCACTGACCACGTAGAAGTGCTGCTCGGCGATCTTGGTGATCGTGAATTCGGAGCGGATGCCGCCGCGTCGGGTGAGGGCGTGGCAGAGCGCGATTCGGCCGATCTTGGTCGGGACCTTGTTGGCGACCACGCCGTCGAGCCAGGCCTCCGCGTCGGGGCCGGTCACTTCATGCTTGGTGAACGGCGTCAGGTCGATCATCCCCACGTGCTGCCGGATCAGCAGCGCCTCTCTGCCCACGTGCGGGAAGTAGTTGGAGCGGCGAAAGCTCCACTGGTCGCGCGGCGCAACGCCCGGCGGGGCAAACCAATTGGCGCGCTCCCAGCCGTAGCGCTGGCCGAATACCGCCCCCATGCGCCTGAGTTTGTCATAGATAGGACTGGTCTTGGCGGGGCGCGCGTCGGGCCGCTCTTCATCCGGGAAGTGAATGACGAATACGTTGCGGTAGGTCTCTTCGTTCTTCTTCACCACATAACGCTTGCTGGTGTAGGGACCGTAGCGGCGCGGATCGACGGCCATCATGTCGATGCCCGGTTCGCCTTCGACGATCCATTCCGCCAATTGCCAGCCGGAGCCGCCGGCGGCAGTGATGCCGAAACTGTGGCCTTCGTTGAGCCAAAGGTTGCGCGTTCCCCACGCCGGACCGATCAGCGGGCTGCCATCGGGTGTGTAGGCAATGGGACCGTTCACGATGTCCTTGATCCCGCAGGTGGCGAGCGACGGCACGCGGCGCTGCGCCGCCTCGACATGCGGCAACAAGCGTTCCAAGTCGCCTTCGAACAGGCTCTTGCCGAACCAGTCCGGCACGCCGTCCGCGAATCGCGCCGGTGCGCCGGCCTCATAGGGACCCAAGATCCAGCCCATGCGCTCTTCACGCAGGTAGTAGGATTTGTCGGACTCGCGCAGTACCGCGAGTTCGCGCCCTCCGCGCTGCCGGTAGGCCTTCAATTCGGGCGACTCGTCGTACACGATGTACTGATGCTCGACCGGAATCGACGGCACGTTGATGCCGAACAGCCGTCCGGTCTGGCGCGCGTAATTGCCGGTGGCGCAGACCACGTGCTCGGCCACAATGTCGCCTTTGTTGGTGGTGAGATGCCATTCGCCGGAAGGCGTGCGCCTCACGGCGGTCACTTCGGTCTGCTCGTAGATGTCGGCGCCGCGCGCGCGCGCGCCCTTGCGCAGCGCCATGGTGAGGTCCGCCGGTGCGATGTGGCCGTCGTCCGGGTGATAGAGCGCGCCGATGATGTTCGGGGTATCGGCGCCATTGCCGAGCTCGAGCAGCGGCCAGAGCTTTTTTACCTCCTGCGGACCGATCACCTGAAACGGCACGCCGATGGTGTTCGCGGTGCCGCAGTATTTCTGATATTCGTCCATGCGCTCGCGGCAGGTCGCAAGCCGCAGATTGCCGGTGACATGAAAGCTCACGTCCTGGCCGGTCTCGGCAGGCAGACGCTTGTACAAGTCCACGGAGTACTTGTGCAGCTGGCCGACGGTGTAGCTCATGTTGAACAGCGGCAGCAGTCCGGCGGCGTGCCAAGTGGACCCCGCCGTCAATTCGGCCCGCTCCACCAGCGCCACGTCCGACCAGCCCTTGTGGGCCAGATGGTAGAGCGTGCTGACGCCCACCGCACCGCCGCCAATCACCACGACGCGGGCATGAGTTTTCATGTGGTCCTCCCAACGCAAATGCGCCCCGCAGTGTAACGAGCGGCTAATGAAACAAGACGCCAATTGCGACAATCAGTTGTACAAACGCGCCATCGCCGCCGCACTCTTCCGCGCGGCTCCTTCGGAGGACTCTTTATCGGCCGACCTGTCTGAAAAACGACAAAAACATGTCGGGAACAGGCATTATTCAGGTTGCCAATGGCATAATGGGCTTTCATTCGGTTCGCTGGGAGAGTGCATTGGAATCGCCCGCGGTTCTGCGCAAGTGCAAATACGCATTTTTGACCTTGGCGAACTATTCCCTGATTGCCGTTGCCAATGCGCTCGAGCCGTTGCGGATGGCCAATCGGCTGGTCGGCAAAGACGTGTACGACTGGTCGGTGGTCAGCATGGACGGCCGGCCGGTCGACGCCAGCGGCGGGCTCAGCCTCGCGCCGACAGGGGCGCTCGACAAGCTGGGGGCGGTCGACATTTTGTTCGTGTGCGGCGGCATCAACATTCGCGAGGCCGTCTCGCCCGGTCTGCTCATGGCGCTCAAGCGACTGGCCGAGCGTCGCGTACCGCTGGGCGCGCTGTGCACCGGCGGCTACGCCTTGGCGCGCGCGGGGCTGCTGGACCATTATCGCGCGACCATTCACTGGGAAAATCTGTCGGCTCTGCGCGAGGAATTCCCGCGGGTGCGCATCAGCGATCAGCTCTTCACCATCGACCGCAATCGCTTTACCTGCTCGGGCGGCACGGCGCCCCTGGATTTGATGCTCAATCTCATCGAGGCGAAGCTCGGGCCCAGAATCTCGCAGCGGGTGTCCGAACAGTTCATCGTCGATCGAGTCCGCAAGGACAATGATCGCCAGTACGTCCCGCTGCGCGCGCGCATCGGGTTGTCGCACCGCGGCCTGATCCGGGTGGCACAGCTCATGGAAGAGAACATCGAGAAGCCGCTGTCCCTGGAGAGCATCGCCAAGTCCACGGGATTGTCGCGCCGGCAGATCGAACGGCTGTTCAAGCGGGATCTGAACTGCGTGCCGAAGCGCTACTATCTGGAAATGCGCCTGAGGCGCGCGCGCGAGCTGCTGCTGCAGACCGCGATGCCGATCATGGACATCACGGCGGCGTGCGGGTTTCAGTCGCCGCCCCATTTCTCGAAATGCTACCGCCAGCAATACGGCTATCCGCCGAGCGCGGAGCGCAAGATCGGCGCGGAGCGCGCCGCTTGAGGATTCGTTCAGGGCGCCGCGGTCTGCGCCACCACCGCGGTCGCGCCGAAGGCGCCGCGAATGCGCGCAGCGGGCGCCGCCGCGCCCTCCTGCCAGCTGATCCGCAGCCGTCCTGAAAGCCCTGCGGGTCCCGCGACCTCGAGCCGCGCGCGCACGGTCCCGCCGCGTCCCGCGGGCGCATCGATCGTGCCGGATACCGCCAGATCCTCGGTCCAGCGCACCCCGTCGAGCACGACCCGTACGGATCCGGCGCGACTCGCGATGTGAAAGCTTCCGCCGCGCAGTCCCGGACCCCGGCCCGTGGAATTGCTCCTCAGCCGCACCAGCACGTCGCCTGCGGTGAGGACGGCAGCGGAGACGTACCGGAGCTGCGCGGCGTCCGCGACGTTTCCATTCAATCCGGACGCCGGTTCGAGCTCGGCCGCATGGGCGGCAAAGCGCGGCAGCAGGCGCACCGCCGGGACGCGCGATGCACAGTCCGTATCGCCCGGGCTCAAGGTGTCGATGAAGCGCCGCACGAGCTGTGACCCGCAGGCGCTGCGTGCGCGGGGAAGGGCGTTCACGTGAAAGCTGTTGGCGATGAGAATCTGGCGGCCGCGCTTGAACGCATGCGCCACCGCCGCTCCGTCCGCCGGAGTGGTCATGTTGTCGAGTTCGCCGGAAATGACGAGCGCGGGGATGTCGGGATACTCCGCGTCCGCCGGCACGACGTGCGAGGCCGGATGACCCGCGGGGGATACCGGCCATGCGACGCATTGATCGAGGAAGCTGTAATCCAAGGGCATCCCGCGGTATTCGTCGATGGTGAACGGGGCATACGTGTCGGGGAACGAGCGCTGCCGCTCGGCGACGGCGCGGTCGCGGTCCGCGGCGCGCAGCCGGGGCGGCAGCCGCATGTCGTAGATCTGCGGCGGGTCCTGGCACATCACCGCGGCTGCCAGGCCCGCGCTCCACTTCGAGGGGTCCTCGGTGGGGTCGCGCGAGTCGACGCCGCTGATGGTCTCCGCCATCAATCTGAGCAGCGGGGCGCGGTCGTCATCCATGAAGGCGCGCGCGGCCGCGTCGAGTTCGCGCACCGTGGCCAGGGGCGGCGCACTGCCGAACATGACGGTGGCGAGCTGCGAGGCGTTTGCGGTGAAATCGCGCTCTTTGCCGTCGCTGTCGGCCGCGCGTGCGGCGAACGGTCTTGTCCGCAGCTGTGCGAGCGCGGGCAATATGTGGTCGATGGAGCTGCCCGGAAGCCGCGCGCAGGCCGCCGACCGCCGGCAGGCGATGTCGAATTTGGCGCGCATCGCCGGGGCGTACGTGGGGTACCACGCATAGTCGGGCGCATCCAGAGGATACGCGCCATCGAGAACGATGGCGCGCAATGCGCCCGGATGCCGTACGGCGAACACCTGCTCGAAGTACGTGCCGTAGGAATCGCCGTACAGATCGATTTGCCGCAGGTCGAGCGCGGTGAGGATGGCGGCCAGGTCATCCGCCGCGTAGGCCGTGCTGTAAAGGTCCGCCCGGCTGCCGAGCGATTCGCCGCAGGCAGCCACCAACTCGATGGTCCATTTCTCGGCCGTCTGCAGCTCTCGGCAATCGATTGCGCCCGACTTGCCGGTGCCGCGATTGTCCATCAGCACGACGTCGCGGGATGCTCGCAAAGGCGCGAACAAGGCGAGATAGTCATCGCGCGACTCCGTCGCCGGGTAGCCCGGACCACCCTCGGTCGCCACCAGCGTCTCCGCGGACCTGCCCGCCGCGGTGTGCGGGTAGAACTCGAAATAGATGGAAATCCGGCCCGGCACCGCGCCGGTCGGATCGAGCGGCCGGTCGAGCCGTCCGCAGTATGCGGGTACCGCTGCGCAGCGCTCGAGCAGCATGCTGCCCACCCGCATCGATTGGGGCGCGGCGCCGGCCGGCGCCGCTGCGGCCAGCGTCAGGGTCAGGGTCAGGCAGCAGAGAATTTCGCCGCACCGTGCGCACATCATGTGCGGCAGTTTACAATGTACCAGCCCAATGTCTGCGCAGTCCTCCCTTCCCGCCGCGATGCTGATGCCTTTTCAGCACCGGACCTTCGCCGTTCTCTGGTCGGCCACATTGGCCGCCAACATCGGCGCCATGATCCAGAGCGTCGCTGCCGCCTGGGTGATGCTGTCCATTGCGCACTCGCCCGACCAGGTGGTCCTGGTGCAGACCGCCGCAGCACTGCCTTACTTTTGTTTCTCGCTGGTGGCCGGCGCGCTGGCGGACACCATCGACCGACGGCACATCATGCTGTGCGCGCAGTCCGTGACCATTGCCGCGGCCGCGGGACTCGCAGTGCTCGCCGCCCTGGGCGGACTGTCACCGTGGATCCTCCTCGGCGGCACCTTCATCATCGGCAGCGGTGCCGCCGTCAACGCTCCGACGTGGGAGTCCATGGTGAACGACCAGGTTCCCAGAGAGCATATTGCGGCGGCCGTTGCACTCAACGCACTGAGCTTCAATACTGCGCGCACCCTGGGCCCCGCAGTGGGCGGTGCGCTGCTTGCCGTCGGCAGCCCCGCCATGGCCTTCAGCGTCAACGCGCTCGTGGCCTGCGCGCTGTTCGCAGCCGTCTACGGCCTACCGCCGTCCCGCGTCGCTCATCATCTGCCGCGCGAGTCGCTCGTGCCGGCGATCGCATCCGGACTGCGCTACGTCATGCTGTCGCCCCAGCTGCGCTCGCTCATGGTCCGCTGCTGCCTCTTTGGCTTCTGCGGAACCGCCACGTTGGCGCTGCTGCCGCTGGTCGCACGCGACGTGCTCGGCGGGGGACCGGTGATCTACGGGCTCTTGCTCGGGAGCATAGGCATCGGGGCGATGTCCGGCGCTGTTCTCAGCGCGAGACTGCGGCTGCGTTTCGCCGCCGATCAACTGGCGCGCAGCTGCCCGCTGCTGCTCGGCCTGTCGGCGGTGGGGCTCGCGTTCAGCACGACGCTGCTGGCGGCGCTGCCGCTGCTGTGGCTGTTCGGGGCGACGTGGATGTTCGGCTTTTTGACGTTCAATGTGACCATGCGCATGTCGCCGCCCCGCTGGGTGGTGGGACGCACCATCGCCCTGTACCAGACGATATCGTATGCGGGCATCGCGCTGGGCAGCGTCGTGTGGGGTGGGGTGACCCATGTTTTCAGTCTGCGCGGGGCGCTGGTCGTGTCGGGTGTGTCGATGCTGGCCTTGCTCGTTGCGCCGCGCTGGACGCGGCTTCTTCATCCTGCACTGGAGGACTCGGAAACTCGGCACTCCGAGCCAATGGTCGAGCCCGCGGTTGCGCTCGACCCGCGCTCCGGTCCCATCGCGGTCGCGATGGAATACACGGTGCCGATCGCCAATGCCGCACGCTTCGGCGTTGCCGTCCATGCCCTCGGTCAGATCCGCCGCCGCGACGGTGCACGGCGCTGGTCCGTGTCGCAGGATCTGGACGATCCGACGCGCTGGCTGGAGCGATTCGAGTATGCGACCTGGCTCGATTATGCTCGTGCCCACCACCGGCATACACGCGCCGATGAGGGGACCCTGCAGCGGGTGACGGAGCTGCTGCTCGACGGTCGCGGCGCGGCGCGGCGCTACATCGAGCGCCCGCAGGGGGCGCAGCCGGTGGGAACGGCCGAAGCGACGCCGCGCTCCGAAATTCGAGCGGGCATGCAGCCTTGAGGCGCCTGCCTCGAGGCTCGCTTCGAGGCTCAGGGGGCTGCGACGGGCTCTCGGTCGTTCATCGGGAAATAGCTCGCCGCCGCATGCCCGCGAATGAAGGACGCCGCCAGCTCGTGGATCGGCAGATCGCCGGCGCGGGACGCTTCGTCGTTGAATGGCAGCACCTCGCGGAACGCGGTCCACACGGCGCTGGAGGAGGGTCCGAAGCTGCGCGCGGGATTCTGCGCCTTGCGCAAATCCAGCCACGAGGCGCCGGTCAACAGATCCTCGGCCAACAGCTCGATGGTGGCCTCGACCGCTGCGCGAGCGCGCACCAACTTGAGCCGGGTCTGAGTCTGCAGATCCTCGACGGTCTTGATCAAGGCATTGCCCTCGGGCGGCACCGGATTGATGAGCCCCTGGATTTCCTGCATCAATGCGGCGGCATCGATTTCACTGCCCTGCGCGAGGGCGAAGCGTCCCGGGTCGCCGGACAGCTCGTCGGACGGCGATATCACGGTGAAAAAAGGGTTGCTGAAGCGCACGATCCGCTGGGCAATCGCGACGTCCATATTGGCGAGTGCGATGGAAAACGCCTCGATGTCGTTCGCCATCGGGTACGGATCCCAATTGGCGTTCGAGAGGATGAAGCCGTGCTGGCCGTTGCTGCGCGGTCCGCCCTTGACGTAGAACTGAGCCAATTGCGGTGTATTGAGCTCCCAGGAATCGGAGGGCGAGGCGCCCACCCGCACCGCCGGGTTGTGGTCGGATGAATTCATCTGAATGAGCACATCGTCGCGCAGCTGCGCCCAGGCCTGCCACGCCGAGCCCTGGCGAACGGAGGAGGCCCGCAGACTCTCCGGGTCCTGGATGATGCGCTGCTCGTCGAGCTCGAACAGATAGCTGCCCTTCAGCATGGCGAGCACGCGCTGCGCATCCCAATTGAGCCACTTGAAGGGCCGATTTGCCTGCACGGGCTGCGACAGCGGCGAGACGCTGCTGTTCATGCCGTTCAAATCGATGGCGAAGTTCAGATCCGCCCAGGACAGCGCTTCGCGCGCATCGTGCAGCAGCAGCGCCGCCTGACCGGTGGCGTAGGCATTGCTGCTTTCGAGCTCGCTGTCATCGGCGGCAAAGGGCACCAGGGGTTCGAGCCCGGCCTGCTTGAGCGCCTGCGCGGCCGGCATGCGCGCGCCGCGAAAATACACGGTGCCGGCGCCCACCATGGCGGCGCCGATGTTCGTGAAGGGACCCAGATCCCCCTCGCCGACGGTGCCGCGAGACTGCACCACCGGAGTGATGCGCTCGTTCAGCAAATCGAGCAGCCGCTGCGTGAGCTGCGGACTCGCCGCCTCGAAGCTCATGGTGTTGGCGCGAACCACCATCATCGCGCGCACGATCTCCTCCTCGCCGATTTCCGGCCCGAGCCCGGCGAGAGCGCCGCGCCTGAAGATTGCGAGCTGCCGCTCCTCGAGGAGTTTCTTATTGGCCGGTGCGAGCGGATCGCCCTTGAAGATGAATTTTTCCCGCCCCGAGCCCGAACCTCGATTGAACCAGTACACCGACACGCCCTCCGCGGCCGCCTCCAGCAGCAGGCCATAGGCATTCGCGGAGCGCTGCCGCGCCTCGGCGCTCAAGCTCACCTTCGCGCCGTACCGCGCCACCTGCACCACTTGATCGACGGTCAAATCCCGCCCGGTCAGCACAACGGTCTTGTCCGCCAGGCTCGGTGTGATCGCGCGGTAGGGTACCGCGTCGGGCGCGGATGCCGCGGCAAGCGCCGGCGTGCCAAGCAACACCAGCGCCAGGCCGGCGAGGGCGCCGCAGCTCATCGCACTGACAGCTCCTTCCTATCGCGCCGCACTTTAGAATTTGTACGCAACCGTGAGGCCGAGTACCCGCGGCCGCAGCGGCGTCTGTGCGACGATGAATTGATCGGCGCTGATGAACGTGCTGGCGTTCGAATTGCCGATGTTCTCACCATACGCGGTCACGACCCACGCATCCTTCGCAACGCCCAATGACGCATCGAAGGTCGAGTAAGCCGGGTTCTCGAACCGGCCCCTGGAGGTCGTGAGCGCTCCGCCCAGCGCGAACGTCGGATTCGCACCCGCCTGCGTGAATGAATGGCCGCTGTGGTTGGCGCCCACTTGCACGAAAGGCGAGTAGCCGTTGAAGGTCCAATCATAGCGGGCATGCAGGCTGAACTGGATCGGCGGCGCATTGGCGCTCGGGGCGCCGATGGGGCCGTACGGGTTGGGGACGCTCGAGCAACTGAACGCGGGGGGCGGGGCGCTGTTCACGATGCAGGCTTGCGTGATCGGCTTGCCGTAGTTGCCGCCGGGGATGTTGTCCGCGGGATTGTTGTCGATCAGCGCCGGTGAATTCGTCTGCTCGCTCTGGTTCCAGGCCGCCGCACCCCGCAGCGTCAGCCCGGTCAAGACCCGGGCCTCCACCGAGGTCTCGATACCCTTGATGCGGAAGTCCTGACCGTTGGTGTTGTAGAAAATGTTGCCGACCACACCGGGATCGAAGAAGGGAACCTGCACGTTGTTCCAGTTCTCCCGATACACGGCCCCGTTCCACTGCAGGCGATGGTCCAAGAATTCCGTCTTCCAGCCGACCTCGTTGTTCGTCAAACTGTCGGAGACGTAGGCCGAGGCGAGCAGGTACTGATCCACCCCATTGGGGCCGGGGGCATGCGCCGTACCGCCGTTCTGGTTGAAGCCGCCCGGACGAAAGCCCTGCGACCAGGTGTAATAGACCATGACATCGGGGGTGATGTGCCAGGTCAGATTGGCACGGCTTTTGAAGCCGGACTCGGTGTCGCGCAGATTGGCTGCGTTGAGGTTGTAATTCTCTGCGAGACATCCGTTGGCCGATGCGCCCTGCTCGAAGCAGCCGAAACTGCCGGTGACGCTCCCCACCAGGGAATTCTGGAAAAGGTAGTGCCGCGTGCCTGCCGTGACCGTCAACACCTTCGGAATCAGATCGAAGTCGCTCGACAGGAAGAAGGCCGTCTGCTTGGTCTCGCGCTCCTGGTCCTGATAGAAGGAGGTGTTGGAGTTCTGAACGCCGGGATTCACGACGCTCGACCCGGGGGCCGTGCCGACGTTCGACAGGCAGGCGGTATTGCCCGGGTCAACGCCCGCGATTCCATTCGAGGTGCACCCAGGGATGGACTTGTACTGCCACCCCGTCTGGTCGTACAGCTTGTTGTCCTCGTAATATGCGCCGGCGATCGCGCGCCACCGCCACTCGTCCGGCGTGCTCACGCGGACTTCTTGTTGCAGGTGCTCGTTTTTCTCGACCTCGCGCCAGATAGCACTTGGCGAGAAGCAGGTTGACGTGAGGTTTTTGTCGCCGCCGGTTCCCGGTCCGTAGCATTGATACATATCGGCATACAGGCCGCGCGCGTAATTCGTGTAGTCGCCGACCTGATCGACGTTGCGGACGAGGTAGCCGCCGGAGTAGACGGCCTTCAAATCGCCGAACTTGCCATTCACCGTCAATGCCGTGCTCTCAAACTTGTCGTCGTCGTAGCCGTTGTTGAACAGCGTGACTTGAAGCGGCGGCAGCGGAGCGCCATCTGAGGAATTGGGCTGCTGGTAGAACACGCCCTGTGAGGTCATGTTCTGATACGTCTGCGACAGCAGCGCATTCCAGTTCTCATTGAACTTGTACAGCGCCTCCACGCGTATTCCCTGGTAGGTGACCGGGTTGATGTCATTGGCAGCCACGTTGTAGTTGTTGATGACCGGGCTGCCCGGCGGCACGCAAAAGCCGCTGTTCGGCAGTCCGTCCGGGCATTGTCCCTTGGCGTTCGCGGGATAGTTCGCATAGTAGATGCCGATGTCGGTGTTCTTGCGCGTGAACGTCGCCGGCACGTTGTCGATGTAGCCGCCGCGAGTGTCGTTGTAGATCACCCCGCGCACGGCCATGGTGCCCTCGATCAGCGGGAGGTTCAACACCGCGGTCGCGTTGGTATTCGGATTGCCGCTAGCGGTGATTCCGTAGCCGGCCGTGACGTTCCCCTCGGTAACATCCAGCTTCGGCTCGTTGGTGATGTAGCGGATCGCGCCGGCCTCTGCGCCGGCCCCGAACAGAGTTCCCTGCGGCCCCTCCAGAACCTCGATGCGATTCAGGTCCGCCGCATAGATGTCGAGGTTGCGATTCGGGAGCTGCCCGGATTGATTATCCAGATAGATGGCGACGTTCGGCCACAAGCCCGTCGAACCGCTGCCCTGGCTGGCCTGCGAACCGGCGGCGAGGCCGCGCATGTAAACCTCGTTCTGGCCCGGGCCGTTGCTCGCCGTCGTGACGTTCGGCAGATATTTGACGTAGTCGTCGAGGGTCTGCACGTTCAGCTGGGCCAGCGTTTCCCCGGTCAGCGCCCGAATCGAGATCGGCACGTCCTGGATGTTCTCGGTGCGCCGCTGCGCGGTGACGGTGATCTCCTGAATCATGTCGGCACTGCTGGTCTCGGCTTCCGATGCGGGCGCGGCGGGCTCGGCGTGGACGAGGCCGGCGGAGGATCCGCTTAAGATCGCCGCGATCGCAAACGACAGCTTTGGGTTGAAATTCATGCTGCCATCCCCTTTTATAAGAAATTTCTAATGCCGACGTATCGAAGGTTACCGCCTTGCGGATATTGGTTCAATCATGAGGAATCGATGGCGGGACCCAGCGCCGACTTCAGCGGCTCCAGCCAGGGCTCGAAATGGCGCCACTGGTGGAGACCCTCTTTGAAGATCGGCTGGCGAACCTGCTCAGAGCTTGCGGTGCGGACGCTGCGCTCGGTCTTGTAGAACTCGAGGCACGCCGGCTCGAACTCCAAGCCGCAATACTCGAGCAGCCGGCGCACATTGCCCTCGAGATCCTCGACCACGTCCTCGTGCTGAACCTTGAGGATCTTGCCGGGCAGCACCGCTTCCCAATGCGCCATCTGTGCCTCGTACATCCGGTAATAGCGGGCGATGTCCTCGATACTGTAGGTGAACTCCTGGCCGGTCGCGAACAGCTGCTTGAAATTGCTGAAGCAGCAGGCCATCGCTTCGCGGCGCGCGTCGATGATCTTGGCGTTCGGCAAGATCAAATGGATGAGACCGATGTGGCGAAAGTTATTCGGCATCTTGTCGATGAACCGCGGCTTGCCCGTTCGGTAAATTTGGGTATCGGCGAGGTATTTTTCGCCGAATCGACGGTACACGTCGGGCTTCAGATCGGCGAGGATCGCCGGATACGGCGGATTGTGGGTATCGGGGTCACGGCCTTGCAGTTCCGAGACGATGCGCAGAATCTCCGGGAGCTCCGTCGTCCCTTCCACCCGGGAGTGCGAGGCAAGGATCTGCTCGAGCAGCGTGGAGCCGGAGCGCGGCAAGCCCACGATGAAGATCGGCTCGCCGGAGTCGCAGCCGTATCCGCGCCGCGCGGCAAAGAATTCCCGCGTGCAGACCGCGGACTGCAGATGGGCGTTGCGCAGGAGCGGCTCGATCCGGAAGCGGATTTCTGCTTTCTTGAGGGCGTTGCCCCGCTCATAGTATCCGAACGCCTCGGCATACTCGGCCCGATCCTCGAGCGCCTTGCCGAGCGCGAAGCAGAGATGGTAGCGGTCCTCCCGCCGGATGCCCGGCGCCGCCTGCTCGGCGCGCATTCGCGCAATCTCCTCCATGCCGAATCGATAGGTCTTGAGGTTCGCGAGGCTCCAATACGCATCGCCATAGCTCGGTCTGCATTCGATGGCAGTGTGGTAGGAGTCGATGGCCTCGGATTGTTTGCCGAGCGTCTTCAAGGCGTGCGCCACCGACAGGTGAAGTTCCGCGGCCGCCGGGGCCTCCTTCAATATCGCGCGATACAGCTCCACCGCCCGCTCGAATTGCCCGAGTCCGATGCACGCCGTCGCGTAGCCGATACAGTAGCTGCGATTGGCGGGATCGATCGCGAGCAACCGATCGAGTTCCTCGAGCGCCCTCGCGTGCTTGTGCCGCCGCGACAACACCATCGCATAGTCGTAGCGCGCGGCATGATAATCGGGCGCGAGCGCCATGATGCTTTCAAGAAGCAATTCCGCATCGTCAAGCACGTCGAGCTTCATGCCGATCCTGGCGAGCAGGCGCATCGCTTCGATATGGTTGCCGTGCTTCAGCAAATAGTCGCGAATCAAGCGCTCGGCCGCGAAAACCTCGCCGTCCGCGAACATGCTGGTGGCGGTGACCACCTCCGGCGGCAGCTGCGAGAGCCGCGCGACGTGCTCCGCTGCGGTGCCGGCCTCGGCCGTTTGCCCGGTCATCTTGTACAGGACCTGCAACGCCTGCCAGCTGGCGGGGAGCGCGGCGTTGATGTTCACGGCACGCAAAAATGCCTCGATTGCCGGGGCCGCTTCGCGCAACGCCACATAGCAATGGCCGCGCTCCTGGTACAAGCGGCTGTAGTCGGGGTGCAGGCGCTCCAGCTCGGCGAGCGTCGACAGCGCATCGGGGATCCGCTGCAGGTAGCGCTCGGCGACCGCGATCATGTACAAGACATCGCGATTTTCAGGGACCCGTTCGCGCAGCGTTCGTGAAGCCGCGAGCGCCTCCGCGAACCGGCTCGTTTCGAGCAGCCCCCTTATGCGCAGCACTTCGGCTTCGACGTGCGTCGCAGGGGAACTGAGTGCGGGCGCTGAAGCCGCCATCTATGGCCGGACCAATACCGCGTTTACGGCGTCGGTGGCGATGCGCAACGGTGGGGGTGATTTTAGCGGCGCGTTGAGCATGAGGATTTGCGAGCTCAAGCCTCCGCGAGCGGACCGAGAGCCATCTTCAGCTCTCCCAGCCACGGTTCGAAATGGCGCCACTGCTCGAGACCTTCCTTCGAAATCGGCTGCCGCACCTGCTCGGAACTGGCGGTGTGCACGCTGCGCTCGGTCTTGTAGAACTCGAGGCAAGCGGGCTCGAAATGAAGGCCGCAAAATTCCAGCAGGCGGCGCACGTTGCCCTCCAGGTCCTCGACCACGTTCTCGTGCTGGATTCGCAAAACCCTGCCGGGCAGAACTTCGTCCCAATGCTGCATCAGTTGGACGTAGCTGCGATAGTAGCGGGCAATGTCCTCGATGCCGTAGGTGAACTCCTGTCCGGAGGCGAACAGCTGCTTGAAGTTGCTGAAGCAGCAGGCCATCGCTTCACGCCGCGCATCGATGATCTTCGCATTGGGCAGCATCAGGTGAATCAGACCGATGTGACGGAAGTTGTTGGGCATCTTGTCGATGAACATCGGCTTTCCGGTCCGGTAGACCCGGGTATCGGCAATGTATTTGTCGCCAAAGTTCGCGGAACTCTTCGGGCCCGAGGTCGGCGAGAATCGCGGGGTAGCGCGGATTGTCGGCATCCGGATCTCGGCCCTGCAATTCCCCTACGAGCCGCAGAATGTTCGGCAGCTCCATGGTCCCTTCCACGCGCGAATGGGAGGCGAGGATCTGCTCGAGCAGCGTGGAGCCCGCCCGCGGCAGGCCGACGATGAAGATCGGATCGCTGCAGTCGAAGCCATATCCTTGGCGCGACGCAAAAAACTCTCGTGTGCACACTGCCGCCTGCAGCCGGGCATTGCGTTCAATCGGTTCGATCCGAAAGCGGATCTCGGCCTTCTTGAGCGCATTGCCACGCTGGTAGTGGCGGAACGATTCGGCATACTCGCCCCGGTCCTCGAGCGCCTTGCCGAGCGCGAAGCAGAGGTGATATCGGTCCTCTTCCCGAATGCCAGGCGCCGCTTGCTGCAGCGCGCATCCGCGCGATCTCTTCGATCCGGGAATCGATAGGTCTTCAGGTTCGCGAGACTCCAGTATGCATCGCCGAAGCTGGGTTTGCAGGCGACCGCCGCGCAGTAGGAGTCGATCGCTTCCTGCTGCTTGCCCAGAGTCTTGAGGGCGTGCCCGACCGATAAGTGCAGATCTGCCGCTCCGGGGGTCTGCTCTAGAATCTCGCGATACAGTTCGATGGCCCGCTCGTTGTTGCCGACACCCGCGCAGGCGGTCGCATAGCTGATGCGGTAGGCGCGGTTGTCGGGATCCACCTTGAGCAGCCTGTCGAGCTCTTCGAGCGCCCGCACATGCTTATGCCGCTGCAGCAGCGTGAGAGCGTAATCGTAGCGTGCGGCATGATAACCGGGCGCCAGCGTCAAGGTGCGTTCCAGGAGAAGCTCCGCGTCGTCCAGCACGTCGAGCTTCATGCCGATCTTCGCGAGCAGGCGCATCGCCTCGACATGATCGCCGTGCTTCAGCAGAAAATCGCGTACGATGCGCTCCGCGGGATACGCCTCGCCGTCGGCGAACATGCTCGAGGCGGTGACGATTTCCGGCGGCAGCTGTGCGAGCGTGGCCACGTGCTGCGCGGCCATCTCCGCATCGGCGCCGCGGCCCGCCATCTTCATCAGGATTTTCAGCGCGTTCCAGCTCGCCGGCAGCGCCGGATTCAGATGCACCGCGCGCAAAAAGGCCTCGATGGCCGGTTCGGCCTGGCGTAGCGCGACATAGCAATGCCCGCGTTCCTGGTACAGCCGGCTAAAGTCCGGATGCAATCGCTCTAACTCCAGCAGTGTGGCCAGGGCATCCGGAATACGCTTCAGATAGCGCTGGCTGACGGCGACGATGTACCAGACGTCGCGATTTTCAGGGTCCTCCTTGAGCAGCGCCTGAGCTCCGGTCAACGCATCGGCGAGTTGCCCCTTTTCGAGCAATGCGCGCAGGCGCAGCACATCGGTGTCGACTCCGGGCTTTGGGTGGCGAGAATTCACCGGTGAATCGGCCGCAGGCCGCACGCCGGCGCTCGGCCGACTGGAATCCGCGATACCGAGCGGCTCAGGTGGCGTTGTGATCGCTGATTGCATTATCCGCCGATGCTACACCCCTTTATAAAAAGCAGGCATTGCTGCCCGCTCTGTCCATCGCGCTGCCGCCGCAAGCCTGCCCGCTCGACAACGAGCTCCGGCTAGAACTTCCAGCCGAACTTGAGGCCGGCAATTCTTGGTCGCAGCGGCGTCTGCGTGATCACGAATTGCGCCGAGTTCGTGTAGATACTGGCGTCGCGATTAGCGATATTCTGTGCGAAGGCCTGCACAGTCCATTGGTCCTTGCCGCAGCCCACCGATGCATCAAAGGTCGCCCAGCCGCCCATCTCATAATTGCCCACCGTACCGACCGTGGACCACGAAGTACCGTAGTATTGCCCGCCGACCTGGGTGAAGTACTTGTAGTCGCCGACCGGGAACTCGTAGCGGAGACGAATATTCCCTTGGATGAGGGGCGACTCGCCGAGCGGGCTGCCCTGCAGCCCGAAGACGTTGGGAAGCGGCTGGCCGTTGCCGCCGAAGATGGGCTTGCCGAAATTCGAGCTCGCCGGATTGTTGTCGAGCAAGGCCGGTGAATTGGACTGGGTGCTCTTGTTGTAGGAGGCCGACCCCTGCACCGTCAAGCCTTCGGCCAGGCTCGCCACCACCTGCAGTTCGCCGCCTCTCACCCGATAGTTGGGTCCGTTGGTGACAAAGGTGAGATTGCCGAATCCGCCTTGCGGGTCGAAGAACTCGACGATGGTGTTCTTCCAGTCCTCTTGATAGATCGCGCCGTTGACCTGCAGGCGGTGATTCAACCACTCGGTCTTGAACCCGACCTCGCTGTTGATCAACGTGTCCGGATTGTAGGTGTAGGGAGTCGCGTACTGATATACGCCTTGATAGACCTGTACCTGACTGCTGCCGCGGTTGAACCCGCCCGGCCTGAATCCCTGCGACCAGGTGTAATAGAGAAGCGTATCGTCGGTGATGTGCCAGCTTAAGTTTGCGCGGCTCCTGAACCCGTCCCATGTGGCGCCGTTCGGGTTCTGCGCGTTGAAGCTCGATCCATTGCCGGTGGTGCAGGGACTAAAGTCTTTGGTCGCCGTGCCAAATGTCTTGCAACCGAAACTCCCATTGGCCCCACCGAGCTGTTCTTCGTCGAAATGATAGTAACGCGTGCCGGCGGTGAGTATCAGCTTCTTCGGAATGATATCGTAATCCGCCGAGGCAAAGAACGCCCGTTGGATGATGGTGCGCGTCGAATCGTCGAAGAACCCGGTATTGCCGTTGCGCACGTTCGGGTCATTCGACGTTTGACCGGGCCGCGGTGCGATCAGGTTGAAGCACTCGCTGTTGAAGGATGGCGTGCAGACCGGCACTGTCCGGTACAGCCACTCGGTGTTGTCGTAGATCTTGTACTCTTCCCAGTAAACGCCGCCGATGCCGCGCAGCCGCCAGTCATCCGGCGTGCTCGCGCGAAGCTCCTGCGTGTTGTGAGTGTTTCTCTCGGTTTCCTGCCATACGGCGCTCGGCGAGTAGCAGGTGGCGTTCTTATTACCGGGCCCGAGCGGGTAATGGAGTTGGTAAGAGGTCGGCGACCGGGTATAGGAGAGACCGCTGCATTGATAATAGTAGCCGTAGACGCCGCGCGCGTAATTGGTGTAATCCTGCTGCTGCTCGATGTTGCGCACCAGGTAGCTGCCCGCATACACGATCTTGATGTCGCCGATCTTGCCGTTGACGGTCAACGCGGTGTTCTCGAACTTGTCCTTGTTGTACGAGGGGTTGAACAGGGTCACCGACAGCGGCGGCAGCGGCACGCCGCCCTGCGGCTTGCCGAAGCTGTGCGAAGGTTACTCCTCTCGGAGCCGTGTCGGCATCTGGTAAAAGACGCCCTTCGCGTTCATGTCCTGGTAGCTCTGGGAGAGCAGCGCATTCCAGTCCTCGTTGATTTGCCACAGCATCGACGCCGCGAACTCCCTGGTAGGTGACGGGATTGATGGCGTTGGCGACGGTGCTGTTGTTGTTGATCGACACGCTGTTGGGCGGCACGCCCGGGACGTGACCTTGCCGAAGTTGGCGTGCCGCCGTTGTACAGCGCGAGCCCAGTCGTAGCCGCTGTCGCGCTGAAGGTCGAGGGCACGTTGTTGATGTAACCGCCGCGGCTGTCGTTGTAGACCACGGCGCGCACCGCGAGGGTATCCGGGATCAGCGGCAGATTGAGCATGGCATCACGCATTGCGTGTTCGGGTTTCCGCCTGCGCGGTGTGCCGTAGGCCGCGTTGACGCGCCCTCGGTGACATCGAGCTTCGGCTTGTTGGTGATGTAGCGCAGCACGCCGGCCTCGGCGCCCGATCCGAACAGAGTGCCCTGCGGGCCCTCGAGCACTTCGATGCGCTCCAAGTCGGCGGCGTAGACGTCGAGGTTGCGGCCCGGGCAGCTGCGGCCGATTGCTCATCGAGATACACCGCGACGTTCGGGATGGGGCCCGTCGTGCCCTCGCCCTGCTGCGCCCGTGACACCGACGGAGCAGGCCGCGCATGAAAATGTTGCTCTGGCCCGGGCCTAAATTGGCGGAGCGTCACATTGGGCAGATACTTGACGAAATCATCGAAGGTGGCGACGTTCAGCTGCTCCAGTGTCTCGACCGGTCATCGCCTGAATCGTGATCGGCACGTCCTGCGATGCTCTCCGTACGTCGCTGCGCGGTGACGACGATCTCCTGAATCGCTTCAGTATTGGTGTCGGCGGCGGTATCGGCCGCCGGCTCCGCATGCACCAACCGGTCGCGCCGCCGCTCAAAATCGCGGCGATCGCATAAGACAACTTCGAGTTTGAGTTCATGATCGTATCCCTTCGCGATTGATTCGATTCTGTCTCGCCGACTCGAGTGCTGGCCGCGCGAAATTGTAGTCATTCGAGAATAGCATCGCGGCCGCAGAACGGAAGCCTTATTTTGTTGTAGCCAAGCATCGGCACATGCTGAATTTAGATTCAGCCATGCGAAAATTCGATGCATTTCGGTGCTGCTCGGTGCGTCAAGAATTCGCTGAACCAAATCGGGCGGGGAACCCCGGCGCGCGCAGCGGCGTGCCCACGGCATCCTCCAGCAGCTTGACGATCATCGACGACCAGGCGGCTCCGCCGTACTTCGCGCGGCCCTCGATAAAGGTCTGCTCCATGGCTCCGGCGAGCCGCAGCGGAACCCCGAAGCGGCGGCCGAACTCGATCGCGAATCCCGCATCCTTGCAGGCCAAATCCATTGTGAATCCAATGTCATAGCTCCCATTCAGGATGACCTGACTCTCGGTCTCGTGCACGAAGCTATTGCCCGAGCTGGCGCCTATCGCGTCGAACGCCTTGCGCAGGTCGACGCCGCCTTTCGCACACAGCATCAATGCCTCGCCGGCGGCGATCAAGTGGATGAACGCCAGCATGTTGGTGACCACCTTGGTGACGGCCGCCTGTTCGATGCCGCCCAGGTGGATGACCCGGCCACCCATGGCTTGCAGCGCAGGTTCATGAATCTGAAACACCTGTTGCGCACCGCCAACAAGAACCGTGATGTCGCCCGCCTCGGCGCGATGGACGCCGCCGGTGACCGGACAGGCGAGGGTGGCGATCCCCGAAGCTTGAGCGCGTGCGGCCAGTGCTTCGACCTCGGCGAAATCATTGGTGCTCATTTCGATCCAGGTGCTGCCGGCGCGCATGTCGGGCAGCGCTTCGGCCATCACCGCGGCGGTGGCGGCCGGGGAGGGCAAGCAGGTGATCAAGCCATCGCAGGACTGCGCCAGCGCGGCAACGGAGGAAGCCCAGTGGGCGCCCGCCGCGATGACCGCGTCGGCCGAGCCGCGGTCCAGATCGTAGACGCCGACATCGAAGCCACCTCGCGCAAGATTCACGGCGAGATGCTTGCCCAAATGTCCCAGACCAACAAAACCGTAACGCATCGATGCTCCCTAGCCCAGCGGGCGATCGGCCATCTCGAGGTGCAGCCGACCCTCGCCGGGGTACGGATGGGCGAGCGCCACCGCCTCATCGAGCTCCACCCCCAGCCCCGGCGCAGTGGGCGGAATCACGTATCCCGCCTCCCAACGAATCGGTGTCTTGAGGATTCGGGCATGGAATCCGCCCCATTGCTGGATGCTTTCCAGGATCAGGAAGTTCGGCGAGCAGGCTGCAATCTGGATGTTGGCGGCGCCGACCACGGGCCCGCAATACAGGTGCGGGGCGATTTGCGCGTAATGCACCTCCGCGATCGCAGCCACTTTTTTCGCCTCCAATATCCCACCGACGCGGCCCAGGTTCATTTGCAGGATGTTGGCTGCGCCCGTGGCCAATACCCGCGCGAACTCGTATTTGGTGGTCAGCCGTTCGCCGGTCGCGATGGGAATGCTGGTGCCGCGCGCCACGATCGCCATTTGCTCCGGCATCTCCGGAGGCACCGGCTCTTCGAAGCCACAACGGATCGTAGGTCTCCAAGCGCTTGGCGAGCCGGATTGCCCCGGAGGTGGTGAACTGGCCGTGCGTGCCCACCAGCAGATCGGCTTGATGGCCCACGGCTTCGCGCACCAAGCGCACCAGGCGCACGGTGCGCTCGAGCGCTTCCTGAGTCGGTTGCCGGGGATCGTAAGCAGAGTATCCTCCGGTCGGGTCGAACTTCAGACCCGTGAAGCCCTGCTTGACGTATTCGGCCGCGCGCGTCGCCGAGCGTTCCGCATCGTGATAGAACTCCTCGCCCTCGCCGTCGGCGGGATACAAATAAGTGTAGCATCGCAGCCGCTCGTGCACCCGGCCGCCGAGCAGCCGATAAATCGGCTGTTCAACTGCTTTGCCGAGGATGTCCCAGCAAGCCATTTCCAGACCGCTGATCACGCCCACGAGTGAGAGGTCCGGGCGCTGACTGAAGCCCGAACCATAGCTCTCGCGCCACATCGCCTCGATCTGGAACGGGTCGCGGCCGGCGAAGCGGCGCGCAAACACATCCTCGATCATCGAGGCGACGACATGCGGACCGAAAGTGGCGGCATACACCTCGCCCACTCCCTCGATGCCGCATGCGGTCTTGAGCTTCAAGAAAACGAAGTAGCGGCCGCCGTGGCCCGGCGGCGGATTGCCCACTATGAAAACCTTGACGCTGTCGAGTTTCATATCGTGCCCTTCCCTAAGGGTTCATGATCAGGTCGGCGGCCTTCTGCGCCACCATGAGCGTGGGCGCATTGGTGTTGGCGGAAGTCACGGTGGGGAACACCGAGGCATCCACCACCCGCAATCGTTCGAGCCCGTGCACGCGCAGCGCCGAGTCGACCACCGATTCGCCGATGGTTTTGCCCATGCGGCAGGTGCTCACCGGGTGATACACGGTGGCGGCGCGCGCGCGAAAATCGGCCAGCAGCTCGGCGTCGCCCAATTTCAGAAGATCGGGCTCGATCGGTTCGCGGATCAGGCTGCGCATCGCCCGGGTGCGCGCGATGGCCTGCAGCAGGCGAGCGCCGTGCACCGCGTCGAGAAGATCCTTGTCGGTGGACAAATAGTTGGGGGCGATGCCGGGCGGCTGACGAAAATCGCCGCTCGCGATGTCGATGCGGCCGGTGCTGGTCGGGCGCGTGGGCTGAAAGCACAGGTAGAACCCCGAGAAGGGGTCGACATTGATGCGCGTGCGCGTCGCATCGCCCGCAGCATACGTCACCGGATTGAAGTACAGCTGCATATCGGGGCGCGTGGCGTTCGGAGCGGCGCGCACGAAGCCGCCGAAGTGATTCACGCTGAGCGCCATCGGCCCGCGTCGGGTGAGCAGATAGCGCAGACCCGTTTTCAATCGGCCCGACGTGGAATGCAGCTCATCGTTCAGCGTCGGCCGCGAGGCCTTGAAGGAATACACGACCGCCAGATGATCCTGCAGATTGCCGCCCACAGCCGGGTTGTCGAGCACCGGCTCGATGCCGTGAGCCGACAGCGTGCGCGCCGGACCGATCCCCGAGAGCTGCAGCAGCTGCGGAGAATTCACGGCCCCTGCGCACACGATCACTTCACGCCGCGCGCCGGCGTAGCATGGCTCATTGCCGCGAATGTACTCGACGCCGAGCACGCGTCGCGCGACGACACGCAGCCTGCTCACCCAGGCCTGCGTCTCGAGCTTCACATTGCGTCGTCGCAGGGCAGGCCGCAGAAAGGCATCGGCGGCCGACCAGCGCCTGCCGTTGCGGATGGTCACTTGATAACTGCCGAAGCCCTCCGGGTGATCGCCGTTGAAATCATCGGTCACCGGCAATCCCAATTCCGCGGCGGCCTCGAGCCACTGCGTGCGCATCGGATGCAGGAAGGGTGTGACGTCCTTGACGTCGAGCGGGGGGTCCGCCGGGCCGCGCAAGGGCGGGCCGCGCAAGGCCGCACCGGCCCGCCCTTGCGCGGCCCGGCCGTTCGCATCGACGCGGCGCTCGGACCTTTCGAAATACGGGCGCACGTCCTGCCAGCCCCAGCCTGCATTTCCCAAGCCGCGCCAGTCGTCGAAATCCGCCGGCATGCCGCGGCAGTACACCAGGGCGTTGATGGAACTCGAGCCGCCGACGACGCGGCCGCGCGGCCAATACATGGTGCGATCATTGAGGCCGGGAATCGCGAGTGTTTTATACTTCCAGTTCACGGCCGGATCGGCGAAGGTGTATCCGTAGCCGATCGGCGTCTTGATCCAAAAGCGCGCGTCCGTGCCACCGGCCTCGAGCACGAGCACTCGATCGCGCCCGCTCGCCGACAACCGATCGGCCAGCACGCAACCCGCGGTGCCGGCTCCGATGATGACGAAATCGAACTGCTCCACGCCAGGGAGCTTAATCTTATCCCCCGCCCGCGCTATGCCATTTCGCGATTTACCCATGTCATTTTTAGAAACACATTCGGGCTTCAAGCCTCGGGCTGCAAGCGGCCGCGACGCACTGCCGCTCTGGCGAGCTTGCCGTCGCATATCCGTTTCGAAACATGTATGGTGCGCAGACTCGAACCTGGGGCAAGCACGACCTTGAGCAGCACCGCCATCGACCTCCCCCGAGCCCAAGCGCCGTCCTCGATCCTGCGCTGGTACGTGCTGATCCTGACCTGCCTCATCTATGCAATCAATATTGCGGACCGCTACGTCGTATCCACGGTCTTGGAGCCGATTCGCCTCGAACTGCGTTTGAACGATGCCGGCGTTGCGTTTCTCACCGGCGCCCCTTTGGCGCTGTTTTATGTCACCTTCGGCATTCCGATATCGTGGCTGGCGGACCGCGCCAACCGGCGCAATATTCTGGCGATCTCGCTGATCGTGTGGTCGGGCTTCACGACGCTGTGCGGGCTGTCGCGAACCTACTGGGAGTTCCTGCTCGGGCGCATCGGGGTCGGCGTGGGCGAGGCGGGCGGTACGCCACCCTCCACCGCGATCGTGTCGGACTATTTTCCGTCCGATCGGCGCCCGATGGCGATGACCGTGCTGGCGCTCGGCGCGCCGATTGGAGCGTTTTTGGGCGCCAATTTTGCGGGCGCCATCGCGCACGCCTATACCTGGCGCGCCGCGTTCATCGCGCTCGGCATCCCCGGCCTTGTGGTGGGCGCCATCGTGTATTTGACGGTGCGCGAGCCGGCGCGCGGCCGCCTCGATGCCATCGTCGATGAGATCAAGCCCACGCTGTGGGAGTCGCTCAAGTTCTTGTGGGTGCAGAGGGCCGCCTACCACGTGGTGATCGGGGGAGGTTTGTGCGCGCTGTGGGGTTGGGGCCTGATCTATTGGACACCCACCTTTCTGCAGCGGGCCTACTATCTGGACGTGGGCCAGGCGGGCGCGGTGACCGGAAACATTCACCTGTGGGGCGGTTCGATCGCGACCGTCGCGACCGCGTGGGTGCTGTCGCGCCCGGCCATGGCGGACCCGCGACGGTGCGTTTGGCTGCTTGCCGCGGGCATCGGGCTGGCGACCATACCTTCGATCATCGCGTACTTCACGCACTCTCTGTGGGTTTGCAAGCTGATGTTCTGGATCTTCATTCCCGCCATCTATTTCTATATCGGCCCCTGTTTCGGGCTGCTCAACAACCTCGCGCCCTGCCACATGCGCAACATGTTCATTGCGATATCCCTGCTGGTCGCCAACATCTTGAATTTGATCGTCGCGCCCTGGGTAGTCGGCGTGTTGAGCGATTGGTTCGCGCATGGTCATGCCACGGATGCCGCGTCGCTGCGCGCCGCCTTGCTGGTGCTGGCGCCGTCCGGGTTCTGGGCGGCATATCACTTGTATATGGCGTCGCGCACGATCATCGCGGATCAGAAGCGCGCCATTGGCTACACTAAATCCTGGGCTCCTTGAGACACTATGGCTAAGACAACCATCGATCGGCGCTGGCTCCCGCTCAATGCACTGCGCGCCTTTGAGGGCGTGGCCAGGCACTCGAGTTTCACGGCCGCCGCCAACGCGCTGTTGATTTCCCAGAGCGCCCTGTCGCGGCACGTGATCGCGCTCGAAAAGCTGATCGGTGCGCAGCTGTTCGAGCGCCGCCCGCATTCTCTGGTATTGACCAAGGCGGGACAGCATTTGCTGCCTGCTGTCATGAAGTCCTTCGATCGCCTCGAATATGCGCTCGATGATATCCGCAACGAAGGCGCGGCCGCTTTGCGGACCTTGCGAGTGCAGATGCCGCCCACCTTTGCCGCGCATCTCGCGGTGCCCATCTTGCGGGATTTTCGCGCCGCCGCCGCCGAGGTGGAGATCGACTTGGTCAGTCCCTACGGAGTCGGTCCGCCGCCCGGCGACGTCGACGTGGCGGTGGTGTACTCAAAGCCGACGGTCACCGATCTGGTGAAGGATCTGCTGTGGCCGGTCCGCCTGAGCGTGCTGTGTCATCCGAACATCGCGGTGCGCTGCGAAGGCCTGAGCCTTCCCGAATTCATCGAGTCGAACGAATTGGTCCACGTGCGCCTGTCCGATTCGCCGCGTCACCACCTGTGGTCGCAATTCATCCGTCAGGCGGGTCTGCATTCGTTGAACATCGAACGCGGCCTGGTTTTCGATACGGCGCTGCTCGCGGTGCAATACGCGCTGAGCGGCGAGGGCATTGCGCTGCTCGATACCTATATGTTCGGCGATTACATCCGTACGGGCCGGCTGGTGAAGCCGTTTGAGGACATACTGGACGATGGCTACGGCTATTATCTGATCACTCATCCTGAAGCTTTGAGCGATACGGCCGTCGCGCTGTTCCGTTCGTGGCTGATCGAGCGCTTCGGCAGCGGACCGGGCACGACGAACCCTAACATCCATTTGGCGGTATCCAATGAGTGAGCGCACGGCGCTGAAATCGGAGTGGTCATGAAGAGTCATGCCAGAGTGGCGGTGATCGGCGGCGGTGTCGTCGGCGCGAGCGTCCTGTACCACTTGACCAAAGCCGGCTGGAAGGACGTGCTGCTGGTGGAGCGGGCGGAGTTGACGTCCGGATCGACCTGGCATGCGGCGGGCGGCATGCACACCGTCAACGGCGATCCGAATGTCGCGAAGCTGCAGCAGTACACCATTCAGCTCTACAAGGAAATCGAGCAAATCTCCGGCCAATCCTGCGGCGTGCACATCACGGGCGGCATCATGCTCGCCGGCACGCGCGAGCGGCTCGATTGGCTGAAGATGGCGAAGGCGCGCGGCCGCTATCTCGGGATGGAGCTCGAAATCATTTCGGTCGACGAAGCGGCCCGGCTCTTTCCGCTCATGGACAGGAAGCACTTCGCGGGCGCGATGTACGATCCCATCGAAGGGCACGTGGACCCGTACGGCGTAACGCATGCCTATGCCAAGTCCGCGCAAATCGGCGGCGCCGAAATCGTGCGGCACACCCGAGTCACCGATCTGAAGGCGCGCGCAGACGGATCCTGGGATGTGATCACCGATCACGGCAACGTTCACGCCGAGCACGTGGTGAATGCGGCGGGTCTGTGGGCGCGTGAGGTCGGGCGCATGGTCGGCCTCGAGCTGCCGATACTCGCCATGGAGCACCAATACCTGATCACCGGCGACATGCCCGAATTGGCCGGCAAGAAGGAGCAGCTGCACGCAATCGACTTCGAGGGCGAGATCTACATTCGCCAGGAGCGCGCCGGCATGCTGATGGGCACCTATGAGCGCGCCGGGGTTCCCTGGTCGCCGGTCACGACTCCCTGGGATTTCGGCCAGGACCTGCTGCCGAACGATCTCGAGCGCATCGCGCCGAGCCTCGAGGTGGGCTTTGCGCATTTTCCGGCGCTGGGCGCCGCCGGCATCAAGAAGGTGGTCAACGGGCCGTTCACCTTCGCGCCCGACGGTAATCCTCTGATCGGTCCGATCAGGGGCCTGCGGAACTTCTGGGTCGCGTGCGGGGTCATGGCCGGCTTCAGCCAGGGGGGCGGGGTGGGTCTCGCGCTGTCGCGCTGGATGGTCGACGGTGACCCGGGCGCGGACATCTGGGGCATGGACGTTGCGCGTTATGGCGATTGGACGACGCTGGCGTACACCAATGCGAAGGTGCGCGAGAATTACTCGCGCCGCTTCCGCATTCGCTTTCCGAACGAAGAGCTCACCGCCGCGCGACCGCTTCGCACCACGCCGATTTACGAGAAGCTCAAGGCCGAGCACGCGGTGTTCGGCGATTACTGTACGCTCGAGCATCCGCTCTGGTACGCCCCGAGCGCCGCGGAGGCACGGGATGAAGTCAGCTTCCGGCGCTCCAACTCTCATCCGCATGTGGCGGCCGAATGCCGTGCCGTGCGCGAGGGCGTCGGCCTTCTGGAGATCTCCAACTACGGCAAGTTCGAGGTGCGCGGGCCGGGCGCAGCCGAATGGCTGGCGCGCATGATGGCGAACCGGGTGCCCGCGGTGGGCCGCATCGCGCTCACCCCGATGCTCAACGAGCGCGGCAAGCTGATCGGCGACTTCACGATGTGCCGGGTCTCGCAGGAGCACATTTTCCTGATCGGCACCTATGCCGCCGAAACGTACTACATGCGCTGGTTCGAGCGGCATCTGCCGCCCGCGGGCGGCGTTTCGGTGCGGCCGTGCGCGATGCAATACGTCGGCTTATCGGTGGCAGGGCCCAGATCGCGCGCACTGCTGCAGGGATTGGTGCGCGATGACCTGTCGAGCGCGGCGTTTCCGTTCATGTCGTTTCGGCGCATGGAAATCGGCATGGTGCCGGGGTACGTGGGCCGCGTGTCCTTCACCGGGGACCTCGGCTTCGAGATCTGGGTGACGTCGGAGTATCAGCGCGCGCTGTATGATCTTCTGGTGGCGGCCGGCCGCGAGCACGGGCTCAAGCTCTTCGGGGGGCGCGCGCTCAATGCCATGCGCATCGAAAAGAGCTTCGGCACCTGGGCGCGGGAATACCGGCCCATCTATGGCCCTTTCGAAGCGGGCCTCGGCCGGTTCGTGGACTTCAAGAAAGATGCCTTCATCGGTCGCGCGGCCGCCGCCGAGGAAAAGGACAGCGGCGGTGCGCTGCGGCTGCTTGGCTTCCAAGTGGCCGCGACGGACGCGGATGCGATCGGCGACGAACCCATCTGGCACGACGGCAAACCCGTGGGTTGGGTGACTTCCGGCGCATTCGGGCACCGCGTGGGTGCCTCGCTGGCGCTCGGCTATGTGCCGGCGGCGCTTGCGGCTGCCGACGGCGGATTCGAGATCGAGATCATCGGCGAGCGTCACCGGGCGACTCGTCTCGCGGGAGCGGCGTTCGATCCCACCGGCGCACTGATGCGCGCGTAGAGAGCCGCAGCGCCGGCCGCGTGGTCGATGCATCGCGCGCTCGGGTATACTCATCCGTTGGTCGGCGTCGAGCGATTCGCCGAGCGGAGGGCATATGCTGGGCACACCAGAAAGCAAGGCACCGGGCTACAACGGGCTCACCGAACTGACGGCGGGGCTGCCGGCGGACGCTTATTTCGATCCGCGGCATTACGCACGCGAACTGCAGCGGATCTGGTATCGGAATTGGGTCTATGTGTGCCGCTCCAGCGACATCGCGGCTGCCCGGGCGTTTCAAACATTCGAACTCGGCGACCAAAAGATCCTGCTGGTGCGGGACGATGCGGGAGTGCTGCGGGGATTTCACAATACCTGCCGCCACCGCGGCGCCGCGCTGTGCCGCGAGAGTGCGGGACAGCTGCGCTCGGGCGCGATCATTTGCCCCTATCACGCATGGACCTACAGCCTGCAGGGGAACCTGCTGCGCACCTCATCGAAACGCAACGCCCCCGGTTTCAATGTGGCGGATTTCCCGCTCTACAAGGTCAGCGTGCGCGAATGGAGCGGATTCATATTCGTCGCGTTGACCGAGAATCCGCCGGCCTTCGAGCGCATCTTCGATCTGCCGCTGAACCGGCTGGACGCGTGGCCGTTGAGCGAGCTCGCGGTGGGCCATGTGCTCGAGAAGACGATTCACAGCAACTGGAAGATATTCTGGGAAAACTACAACGAGTGTCTGCATTGCCCGGGCGTGCATCCGCTGCTGTCGAATCTGGTGCCGATTTACGGCCGCGGCCTGCTGGAGGAGCGCGACGATCCGAATTGGAGCGCGCATGCGGCGGATTCGGACCCGAAATACAAGGGAGGGCTGCGCGCCGGCGCCGCCACCTGGTCGATGGACGGCAATCTGACCGGAGCGGCGTTTCCGGGGCTCTCAGAGGAGGACCGGCGGGCGGGAGCGATCTACATGACCGCTCTGCCGTCGATGTTCATCGTCGGCCACGTCGATTACGTGCGCGTGGTGCGCCTGCGGCCGCTGGGGCCGGAGCAGACGGAGCTGCGCGTCGAATACCTGTTCTCGCCGCAAACGCTGGCCGATCCGAGCTTCGATGTGCGCAACATCGTGGATTTCACGAATCTGGTCATGACGGAGGACGCCGAAGTGTGCGAACTCAATCAGCGCGGACTGCACGCGGCACCTCACCTTCGCGGGGTCGTCATGCCGGAGGAATACGTCATCCGGCAATTCCACGATTGGGTCAATTCTGAGTTGTCGCGCCTTTAGAGCGTTCACCGCGGGCGCCGGCGCGGCAGCCTGTTGCGCCGCCCTCATCACGGCCGGCTGCGGGGGCGAGCGGCACGCCGCGCCCGCAGATCAAGAGCAGGTGCTCAATATCTACAACTGGGCCGACTACATCGGCCACCACACGATCGCGGAATTCGAGCGCGCCACGCACATCAAGGTCGTCTACCAGCTCTACGATTCGAACGAAACGCTGGAAGCGAATTTGCTGGTCGGACATTCGGGCTTCGACATCGTGAGCACGACCACCGGCTTCTACGGCCGCCAGATCAAGGCGGGCGCGTATCTGCCGCTCGACAAAGCCAAGCTGCCGAACTGGAAATATCTCGACCCGGCGGTGCTCGCCGTCCAGGCGCAGGCGGATCCGGGAAACCGGTATGCGGTCCCATACCTGCATGCCATGAACGGCTTCGCCTACAACGTGGACATGATCCGGGCGCGCATGCCGGATGCGCCGACCGACAGCTTGGCCATGCTGTTCGACCCAAAGGTCATCTCCAAATTCGCAGACTGCGGGGTGACGTTCCTGGACTCTCCGGAGGATGTCATCCAGCTCGCGCTCGCCTATCTGCACCTCGATCCGAATTCTCAGCGCATCGAGGATCTCGATGCGGCCGAGAAGCTGATCATGGCGATTCGGCCGTATATTCGCACCTTCGATTCGAACGCGTACTACACGGAGCTGTCGGCGAACGAGATCTGCCTGGCGATCGCCTGGTCGAGCGACTATACGGTCGCGCAGGAGCTTGCGCGCGCGGACGGCACCGGCGCACACCTCGCTTTCACCCTGCCCAAGGAAGGCTCCAATATCACTTACAACGCCTTTTTGATTCCCGCTTCGGCACCGCACCCGGAGGCGGCGCATAAGTTTCTCAATTTCATTTTGGACCCGAAAGTCATTGCCGCGATCACCAACGATATTCACTACGGAAACGACAATCTGGCGGCGCGACCCTTCGTCAACAAGGCCATCCTGGAGGACCCGTCCATCTATCCGTCGCCGGAGGTTCGCGCACGATTGTACTTGCCGGAGGCATTCGGGCCCGATTATGACCGGCAGCGAACTCGCGTGTGGACTCGCATCAAAACGGGGCAGTAACGGTTTCTACGCGGTTTTACGGCCCCGCCGCGGGCGTTTTCCCACAGCAAACGCCCGTTCTGCGACCTGGCGCAAGCCTCGCCCCCGGGTGGAAATGGTAATTTTCCCGCCGAGCAGTGGGCCTCGTCGCTGAAAGGAGATATGACATGACTGGACTCATCGACCGCTGGGGCCACGACGCCTTGTTCGCCGCCACGGCCCTGCTGACTATCGTGGTGGTCGTGTACGCAACTTGAGCGAATTCACGGCGCGGAGGCGGTCGAGGCTGTCTCAAGATCCTCTGCGCCGATGCGCTTGGACGTCCATAGCACGAGGCTGTAATAGCACACGTAATAGCCGATCAGCGCGAAGAGCAATCCGACCGTAGCGGGGCTTTGCACCATCGATGCCGGCGCGAAGCCCTGTGCGCGATCGGCCGCCGAGTACATCTGAACCGCCCGATACACGAGCCGTCCGAAGACCAATAGCGTCACCGCGATGCCGGCGTAGGTGTGCGGCACGTAGTACAGCTGTGCGCCGCGCCTCACGTAGCGCGTACGGCGGGCTCCCCACATCGCCAGCGCCGTGCCCGCCAGAGCGCCCGCGCCTTGCACGAGCAGGAATTCGCCGGAGCGAACTGCGAGCGGAATGAACGAGACCCCGAGGGCGGCCAGGACGCCCATCCGTACGATCATGCGCCGCGGGCGTACGGGCTGCTGGCCGAAGCTTCGGCGCAAACGCCGATAGATCAGCAAAACCGCCAGCGCCGCGATGACGAAGGGCAAAATTGGCGCGTAGCCGGCGGGCATATCCTGAGATACTACACCAGGCATGATCCGCGACGACTCACCGGCCATGGCGCGGCCCGAACTGACCCGAGGCGTGGGCGCCTGGGCGGCCATTGCCGTGAATGTCACCAATATGATCGGCGCCGGCGTTTTCTTGAAGACCCGCGTCATGACCTGCAACGTGGGCGGCGCAAAAATGGTCATGCTGGTTTGGCTGGCCGCGGGGTTGTTGTCGCTCGCCGGTACTTTTTCCTATGCGGAGATCGCCGCCATGATGCCGGAGGCGGGCGGCGACTACGTCTACCTGCGCCGCGCCTATGGCAGGCTCGTCGGGTTTCTCTTCGGCTGGATGGCGTTTGCGGTTTTTCGCACGGGCGCGCAGGCCGCGCTGGCGGTGGGACTCGCGATATTCATGAACGTGGCGATGGGCGGCGTCTTGCAGCATTGGCACATCGAGGCGGAACTCGCCGGCCTGCATCTTGCGCTCGACGGTTTGACATTGGCCGCGCTCTCGACCCTGTGGGCCGTGGCGCTCATCAATTGCGCGTCCGTCAGCACGGGCGGCCGCACCGCGCTGGTGGCGACGATCGCGAAAGTCGCGCTGGTGCTGGCCATCGCGATCGGCGCCTTCTGTTTCGCGCCGGGGGATTGGACGCATTTGAATGGTTCCGGGCTGCTCGGCAGCTGCGAGGGCGTCGCCCCGAGCGCACGCGGCGGCGTTGCGGGATTCGGCGCCGCCATGCTCGGCGCGCTGTGGGCATATGACGGCTGGAACAACGTTGCGCCGCTCGCGGGCGAAATCCGCGACCCGCAGCGCAATCTGCCGCGCGCCTTCATCGGCGGCCTTCTGGTGGTCGCGGCGCTCTATTTGCTCGTCAATACCGCTTACTACTACGCGTTGACCCCGCTCGAGATCGCGGACATCCCGACGAGTTCGTCCGTGGCGACCGAAGTCCTGAAGCGCTTTTTGGGGCCTGTTGCGATCTCTCTGACCGCGGTGGCGATGATGATCTCCTCCTTCGGCTCGCTGCACGCGAGCGTGCTCGCCAATTCGCGCATACCGTTTGCCATGGCACGCGACGGCATGTTCTTCCGCGGACTCGCCAAGCTGTCGGCGCGCACCAATGTGCCGGTGCGGGCGATTGTGGCGCAGGCGGTCTGGGGCAGCGTGCTGGTGGCGTCCGGAACGTACGATACGCTGACCGACTCGGTGATATTCGCCTCCTGGCTGTTCTACGGATTGACCACGGCCTCGCTGTTCGTCTTCAGGCGCACGAAGCCCGATGCGCCGCGCCCCTACCGGGCGGTCGGTTATCCGGTGGTTCCCTGCATTTTCCTGTTGGTGACGGCCGCCCTGATCATCAATACCTTCATCGCGACACCGCGCCAGGCGCTGCAGGGCGCGGCCATGCTGCTGATCGGACTGCCGTTTTACTGGTGGTTCAGCGAGTACCGGGCGGGGGCATGAGCCTCATTGAAATACCCGGCGGTGCGGGTGCCGCGCTTCGTCTGCGCGCCGGTCAGGCGGTCCGGCTGGTCAATACGCATGGATCCCAGGTGGTGGACACCTGGTGCCTGTCGGCGGCTGACACCACCGAGTACCTCTCGGTCGAGCACACGCGTCGCATGCTGTCTCGGCTGTATCCGGGCGAGGGCGACCCGTTGTACAGCAACCGCCGCACGGCTCTGCTGGTGCTCGAACAGGACACCTCCGGCTGCCTGCACGACATGCTGCTGGCGTGCTGCGACCATTGGCTGTACGAATTCTACGGCTGTGCGCCCGGGCACGCGAACTGCCGTGCCAATTTCATCGGCGCACTCGCTCGCAGCGGCATCACGGCGGAGCAGGTTCCGAACCCCATCAACTTCTGGATGAATGTGCCGGTCCTCCCTGACCACCGCATCGCGCTCCATGCCCCGGTCAGCAAGCCGGGGGACTGGATCGTGCTGCGCGCCCTCCAGGACGTCGTCGTCATCTTCTCCGCCTGTCCCATGGACATAACTCCGGTTAACGGAGAGGACCGAACTCCCAAACCGGTCGCTTACGAAATCATCGATTCGAGCCCGCCGCGGCTCACGCGGATTACTCAGACAGGCTCCTAGCCCCGGCCCCCGGCAGGTCGAAGACCAGGACCTCGGCCGAGCGGCCTTGGCCGATGCGAAGAGACCCTCCATCGGTCACTTTGAGCGCATCGCCCGCCTCGAGGGCGATCGCGTTCGCGGTGAGCCCGCCGCGCGCCACGTGCACATAGATGCGCCGGCCCGGCGCAACCTCCAGTTCGGCCGCTTCTGCGCCGTCGAACAGGCCCGCGTACACGCGTGCATCCTGATGGATGAGCAGCGAGCCGTCGGCGCGATCGGGAGAAACGATGAGGCGCAAACGCCCGCGCTTCTCCTGCGCGGAAAAGCTCTTCTGTTCGTAGCTCGGTTCGATGTCAAGTTGGCTCGGCTGAATCCAAATCTGCAGAAAATGCACGACCGCGCTCTGCGATGGATTGAACTCGCTGTGCCGCACACCCGTGCCGGCGCTCATGCGCTGCACGTCACCCGGCCGGATGGTCGAGCCGTTGCCCATCGAATCCTTGTGAGCCAACTCACCGGCGAGTACGTAGCTGATGATCTCCATGTCGCGGTGGGCGTGGGTCGCGAAGCCTGCGCCGGGCTGCACCCTGTCTTCGTTGATGACCCGGAGCGGCCCGAATTCCACATGCTCCGGATCGAAATAGTCGGCAAAGGAAAACGTATGAAAGGACTTGAGCCACCCATGATCGGCAAAGCCCCTTTCGTCGCTGCGTCGGACGTTGATCATGTCGCACCTCCTATCGTGGTGCGCATTATGCCGCACGGCGCGCGAATCCGAGCAGGGGAGGCGCTGCGTCCCCTCGCCGGCGGTCAGGGCGGCGGGCAGGCCGGGTTCAACGCCAGTTCGGCCCCGCGTCGCTCATCCCAGATCACGAAAATTCCGCTCGACACGACGATGCCCGCTCCGAGCAGCAGGCCCACCGAAGGGGTTGCCGACCAAAATATCCAGTCGATCGCCAGGGCCCAGAGGATGGCGGTGTATTCGAACGGGGCTACCACGGCCGGCGGCGCGCGCCGAAATGCATCCGTCAGCCAGAGTTGCCCGAGCGCTCCGGTAACGCCGATGCCGGCGAGCCAGCCCCAGTCGCTCGAATCGACCGCGCGCCAGTCGCTGATCGCCAGAGTGCCCGACCCGATGCTGACCGCGGCAAGATACCAAAAGACCATCGACATGCTCGAATTGCGGCGGCCGAGCGAGCGCACGCTGAGCGCACTCAGCGAATAGCAGAGCGTCGCCAAAGCAGCCGCGGATGCCGCGAGCAGGGAGATGACTCCTCCGCCCCAGGGACGCAGGATCAACAGCACGCCGCCGAGACCGACGAGGATGGCGAGCCAGCGCCGGCCCGTGACTGCCTCGCCATGCAGCGGCACCGACAGGGCGGTCATCAGCAGCGGCGCCGCCAAAAACAGCGAATAGGTCTGCGCCAAGGTCAGACGGTGGACCGCATACACGAAGCTCGCCAGCATCATGACACCAAGCACACCACGCCCGAGATGCAGCAGCGGCATGGTGGCGCGCAGATTGGCCCACGAGCGCTGCCACGCGATCGCCGCCAGCAGACACAACAGGGAGGACACGCAGCGCAAGCACGATACCTGAAGCGGCCCATAATGGGCCGACAAGCGCTTCATCAGCGCATCCATGATCGCAAATGCGAAGACCGCCGCCACCATGGAAGCGATGCCGCGCAGGCGTTCTCGAGAGTGCGGACGGGTGATCGCAAGTATCGAGAGAACGGAGAAAGTCATGTTTCGCACCGCCGGATTGTAGACCACCGCGCGGTGCCATCCGAGATTGCGACAGCCGCCAAGTGCTGCATGCCGGATCTCCGAGGGCGCCCCGACTCAGCGGGTGCCGGGCTGCAGCGGATTCAGGTCGAACGCCGGCCCGCCGTTGTGGGTGATGTAAACCTTGTGTTGACTGTTCGACAAGAGGACGCGATGGGCGAGGAAGAAGTCCGTTCCGAGCACCAAATCGACCCCCAGAAGCGAAATGTCGCCCATCCGAAGGCGAGTGTTGCCGATCTCCTCATCACCAATCCTTACGCTTGAAACGGGGACGACCCAGGTCTTGACATGGCTTCTCCCGATGCCATACACATCACCGCTCGGGACGGCACCCGGAGATTTGGGCGTCACTCCTGCGCGCGCTGCGGCGCGGATGTCGAGGATCGACGTGCTCGCGCCGGTGTCGAACCCGACTCGAATCGCCGCGCCGTTAAGGTATCCAGAGACCGTGGGTGGACTCCCGCCGCTCTCGATGTTCGCCACGGAGTAAGGCTGCGAATTCGCCCAGTAGGCCGACGCCGACGCGGCACCTTGGCAACCGCTCACGCGCACCAGTTTGACCATTCGGCCGGTCAAGTCATAGTCAATGTCGTAATTCCTCAGAATGCTGTCGCCGATGATGCCCGAGGCGCTGCCGATCGGCGCTGCGGAAACGATGAATTTGGCATCGGTGATCCGCACAGCATCAAGCCTGACGGCCGCAACGGCGAGGGCCAGCAGCGTGCCGCCCGCTCCGCCGACGCCGGATACCATCGGGCGGCCGCGTATCGAGTGCAATTGCAGGTGCAGCTTGGCAGCCGCATCGTAACTCAGCATATTGAACGCCGCGCCGCTGTCCAAGACGACGGGTACTCGTTTTCCGTCGATTTGCACATTGATAAGCGGGTGGAGTCCCATCAAGGTTACGGGCAACTCGGCCATGACCTGGTACTTGCAGTCAGCAATTGCCCGAGTGTTGAACAAGGCCAGCGCGATGCAGGCCAGACCGGCGACGCGATGGCAGCTTCTCATGACGGAAGGCATGAAATGGCCCTCAGATTCCGGCTTCCAGGAGGCTACGCGCCCGGAGCGGCCTTCGGCGGCGTCGGGCGCGGGGCCACTTCCGGCTGGCTCGCCGCGTCGGCCGGGGCGTGCAGCATCGCTTCAGGCGCGCGTGCCTCGACGACGGCTGACAGCAGTTGCACGCTTTGCCCGGCGACTCGGACCGACGGCTGATCGACCGGCCGGTCGATGACCTTCAAATCCGAGGTATCGACGCGTACCGACCATTCGAACAGCGGCTGCGGCAGCTGAAACAACTGCTCATCGATCGTGTTGTTGGCGAGCAGCAGACACAGCTCGGCGCGCCCGTCATCAAGGCGCCGCGCGCGCCGCAGGCACAGCAGCCGTCCTTCCCAATTCTGCCAGTCCTCGATGCGCATGGTGTCGCCGTTCTCATCGAACCACTCGACGTCGCGCACTTGAGGCAGGGGCTCGAGCAACCCGTGTTGAAAATACCCGCAGCGCAGTGTGGTGAGCTCGCGGCGCAGGCGGATCAGGCGCGCGACATAGGCCTGCTGAGCTTTGCCGGCCGGCGATTGCGCGAGCGTCCAGTCGTACCAGGAAAGCTCGGAGTCCAGACAGTAGGCATTGTTGTTGCCGTGCTGAGTACGGCCGAATTCGTCTCCACCGAGCAGCATCGGCGTGCCGTGCGATAACAGCAATGTCGCGAGCATGGCGCGCTTGGCGCGCTCGCGCCTCTCGAGCACCTGCGCGTCGTCGGTGGGTCCCTCGACGCCCCAGTTGGCGCTCTCATTGTCATTGGTGCCGTCCTGATTGGCCTCTCCATTGGCCTCATTGTGCTTCTTGCCGTAGCTCACCAAATCCTGCAGCGTGAAGCCGTCGTGAGCCGTGACGAAATTGAGCGAGGCCCACGGCTTTCGGCGCTGATGGTCGAACAGGTCGGCCGATCCCTGCAGGCGCGCCGCGAGCGCCCCGCGCAGCCCCGAATCCCCGCGCCAGAACTTGCGCACCTCGTCGCGATATCTGGCGTTCCACTCCGCCATGCCGGGCGGGTGATTGCCGAGCTGATAGCCGCCCGGTCCCAGGTCCCAGGGCTCCGAGATCAGCTTGACGCGCGCCAGGGTCGGATCCTGCAGCAGGGCGTCGAAGAAGCCCGCGCCCGGATCGAAACCATTCTGTTCGCGGCCAAGAGTCACGCCGAGATCGAAGCGAAAACCGTCGACATGAAATTCCTCGACCCAATAGCGCAGCGAATCGAGGGTGAGCTGAATCACTCGACCGTGCGAGAAGTTGACGGTGTTGCCGCAGCCGGTGTCATTGACGCAGTAGCGAGCGTTGCCGGCCTGCAGGCGATAGTAGACGGCATTATCGAGGCCGCGCAGGCTCAATGTCGGTCCGAGCTCGCTGCCCTCGCAGGTGTGGTTGTAGACGACGTCGAGCAGCACCTCGATGCCCGCGGCGTGCAGCGCCTTGATGGCGCCCTTGAGCTCGGCCGGGTTCCCGTCCGACAGATAGCGCGGCTCGGGGGCGAAATAGCAGAGGGTGTTGTAGCCCCAATAGTTGACCAGGCCGCGCTCGATGAGCGTGCGGTCGTGCACGCAGGCGAATATCGGCAGCAATTCCAGCGCCGTGACGCCGAGACCGCGAAGGTGGGCAATCGTTCGCTCGTGGCCGAGCGCCGCCGCGGTGCCGCGCAGGCGCTCGGGAATGTCCTCCAGGCGCATGGTCAGTCCGCGCAGGTGCGCCTCGTAGATGACGCTCTCGGACCAGGGGATCTGCGGCGGCCGATCGTCGCCCCAATCGAAGCGCTCCCCGGTGACGACGCCCTTCGGCATGGCCGGTGCGCTGTCGCGCCGGTCATACGACAGATCCGCGCGCGGTGAGCCGATGCGATAGCCATACAGTGCATCGCTCCAGCGCAGCGAGCCCACGAGGCGGCGCGCATAGGGATCGAGCAGCAGCTTGTTCGGATTGAAGCGGTGACCGTGTTGGGGCTGATAGGGACCCTGCACGCGATAGCCGTAAGCCTGCCCCGGCGCTACATCCGGCAGATAGCCGCGCCAGACGCCGTCGATGCACTCGGGCAGCAGCACTCTGCGCAGTTCCTTGTGCCCACTTGCATCGAACAAGCAGAGCTGCACCTCTTCGGCGTGCTCGGCGAAGACGGCGAAGCGGGTGCCGCGGCCGTCCCAGTGGGCTCCGAGCGGAGCGGGGGCGCCCGCGACGGCATCCGCAGTCGATCGGCCGCTCACCGGGCAGAATCGATTGTCATGCAGCAACGAAATCCCAGGTGGTAGTTCGCATGACTTTGCGGGTCCATCACCCGAGTCCCGTGCCAGTATGGCGCACGCCAGCGACACCAGTCGGGATGCGCTCGATACGTGTCGAAGATGAACCAGCTGCCCTTCATTTCCGTGACGCCCAGTTCCTGGCTCCCACGGCTCGCCATTTGCGCGGGAGTCAGCGGCAAGTTCATGTGCTCGGCCGCGTTGCCGTTGAGATCATAGACATCGAGCGGACTATGGCAGGCCGGGAAGTCGCCGACCGGATAGGTATTGGAGCCGCATAGATTCCAGCCGCCCCCCGGACAGCCGGGCGTCTTGAAGCTGCCGGTGGCACAGATGCCACGCTGATACTCCGGTCCATAGCTCCAGGTCTTGGTCGGCTCGTACAGCCGATTGTGAGCCGAACGCATGCGTTCGACGGCAACGTTCGGCGCCACGCCTTGCGCCAGGTCGAAACGGTAGTCGGGCTCCTCGAGCTCTCCGGCGCAGGCACCCTCCCACTCATGTGCGTCGCACATTCGCTTGCCTTCGGCCTCGCACACCTGTGCCGCTTCACGTGCCTTCACCCACACCACCGGGTAGGCACACGGGACATCCGGATATTCGAACTGATCGATACACACCTTTGCCTGCTCCGCGGTGGTCTTCTTTGGATCATAGAGCGGCGCCATGTATTTTGCGCCGCAGATCTTCTCGAACCGAGGGTTCGCATAACTGACATGTTGCTGCTCCAGCTTCTTGCGGCAGCCTTCCTCGGTTACCGGGTGTTCACTGATGGCCGGATTGCCCTGACCCATGTAGCCCGAGCGCGCGAAGATCGTCCGCACCTGCTCCATCTGCTGGGGGGTCAAGCCGCGCTCCTGCTGTATCAGCTGAAACATCTGCTCGTTCTGCTGCGCAAGCGTCGGCTGCGCCGCATTGCCGGAGACGCCGATCAACAGCGCGCTCAAGGCCCCTGCAAGTGCTGCGGTGTTCTTCATCGTCGCCTCGCTCACGAGGGATCCGAACCTAATGCGGCGCCGGTCGCGCATAGCAGCCCACGAGCGCAGCTTCCGCCAACACCTTTCCGTGCATGGCTTGCACCAGGGCCGCCTTGCGCGGCCGGCGCAGATCGGGCAATACCGCGCTCAATGCGTAAAGCCTGTGAAAGTAGCGGTGGCTCCCGATGGGAGGGCAGGGCCCGCCATAGCCTGTTTTCATCCAATCGTTGAGGCCGTCGAGCGCCCCGGCCGGGACCCCGTGGCGGGAAAGGTCCTCAGGCAATCCATGTACGGTCGGCGGGATGTTGTAAAGGATCCAATGGATCCATGTGGTCTTGGGGGCCGCCGGATCCGGCGCATCCGGATCCTCGACAATCAACGCCAGGCTCTTTGCGTTCGAGGGAACTCCGGACCAATCGAGAGGCGGCGAGACATTCGCGCCGTCGCAAGTGTATTGCTTGGGAATCGGGCGACCGTCGGCGAACGCCTGCGAGCTGATCGATAGGCTCATAGCATCGCTAATCTAGTGCAGAATCGTGACGTACGCATTAAGGGATTTCCGCGGTCGCGATTTGCCGCGCCGGGCCCCAAGTTCAGTGCCCCTGCGGGCGCTTAAGGAGGTCGGTGCGGTCGATCGAGGGCACGTTCAAATTCACACGGGTGCCGCCGCGCACAATGGTCAACGGTACGCTGCTGCGTGCCGGTCCCAGCGCCCAGAGCCGGCGATAGAATTCCGGCAGCGTACCGACGTCATGGTCTGCGACGCGGCTGATCAGGTCGCCTTCGCGCAAATCCGCCAGTTGCGCGGGGCTGCCCTCGGCCACCCCCGTCACGTACACCCTGCCGCTCACCTCCACGGAGTAGACGCCGAGCCACGGTCTTGATCGACCCGCGGCATGTCCGCGCAGGCGCAGGTCTTCGAGTATCGGTTTGAGCAAGTCGATGGGTACGAACATGTTGGCGTTCGATTCCTCGCCTCGCGCCGTCTCGTGCACCAGCAGGGATCCCACGCCGACCAGGCCGCCGCGTTCGTCGACGAGCGCTGCACCCGACCAGTGAGAGTGCGGCGGACCGGTGAATATCGCGCTGTCCAGCAGGTATTCCCAGGCGCCTGCGAATTCGCGGCGCGCCAGGACGCTTACCGCCTGCGGTTTGGCGAATTCGGAAAAGCTCAACACGAAGCCTTTGCTTCCCACGTGCAGATCGTCCGAGGAGCCGAACCGCAGCGGCGGAAGGGCTGGATGTACCAGCGACAGCACCAAACCAAATCCGGTGGCCTGATCGTAGGCCAGGGCATGCCCGGCCAGTTGGCGTCCCTGGTGCGTGGTCAGCCACACATCGCTTGCTTCGGCTATGAGATAGCCGATAGTGAGTATCAACCCATCCTCGCCGATGACGATGCCGCTGCCGATGCGTTGCGAACCCAAAATGCCCGCCGTGAACGCGTCCTCCGGGACCACTGCGCGCAGCTTGACCAGCGATCGGCTGAGCGCCTCCGGGTCGAGCCCGGTCGTTGCGGAGATCGATGTCATGATTGGACGGTAGCGTGATCTCGGGCCGGTGTCACCTCCGAGCCTGATAAACTTCGGCCATGAACCGGCTCCTCGTGACTCTTGGCACTGTGCTCATCATTGCCGGGCTGCTGTGGCCGTGGCTCAAGAAGATGCACCTGTTCCACCTGCCCGGGGACATTGTCATCGACCGCCCGGGCTTCAAGTTCTTTTTCCCCATCACGACCATGCTGATCGTGAGTCTGGTCCTGTCCCTATTGGCGTGGTTGAGCAGGCGGTAGCCCATGCAATACAAATCGCTGATGGCCGTGTGCGTGCTGCTCGCCGGATTGTGCCGCGGGGATGCGGCGCTCGCCGACCAGGCACTGGAGGCCTCCGGCGGCGCGTTCGCCTTCAAGCTTCTCGAGCAGCTCGCGAAAGACCGGCCGCACGCCAACGTTTCCATTTCGCCCTACAGCGCCGCCACCATCCTGCAGATGGTGGCAAACGGCGCAGAAGGGACGACAAGGTCCGAAATGCAGCAGGTGCTGGGAACCGCCGGCCTGTCCTCCGGCGTCGTGAATGCAGCCAACAAAGACATCGCGCAATCCCTGAAGAATGGGAATGCTCAGGTCATGCTCACCGTGGCGAATGCCGTCTGGTACCGTCCGGGTACGCCTGTAAAACCGGCGTTCATAGCCAGCAACCAGGAGTTCTACGGCGCGACGATGGACGCACTCGATTTTGGCGACCCGCATGCGCCGGATATCATCAATTCCTGGGCGAGCGAGCAGACTCACGGGAAGATCCAGCGCATCGCGGATCGGATGATCGATCCGGCGCACACTCGGCTGTTTCTAGCCGACGCCATCTACTTCAAGGGAAGGTGGGCGTCGCCTTTTGCAGTGAAGGATACGCAGATGAGCCCATTTCACCTGCGCGGCGGCGGACAGAGAATGATTCCCATGATGTCCCTGAGGAAAACTCTCGACTACCGGGAAGTGCAGGGGTATCAGGCGGTGCGGCTGCCTTACGAGGGTGGAAATCTGGCGATGTACGTCGTTCTTCCGGATGAGAGTTCAAGTCCTGAGAATATCCTTGGCCTCTTGAACGGCGATGCCTGGAGGCACGTCGTCAAGACCGGGTTCAGCTCCCGCGAAGGAAGCATCGAGCTGCCGAAGTTCAAGATCGAATATGGCGTGGAACTGCGTCGAGCGCTGCAGGCTCTGGGTATGACAGCAGCGTTCGATGCGTCGACCGCCGATTTTTCCGGCATCGCGCCGGGACTTTTCATTTCTGCCGCGCGGCAAAAGACCTTTGTCGAAGTAAATGAGGAGGGCACCGAGGCGGCGGCCGTGAGCGCCGTCGGGGTGGCGCTGACTGCGCTGAAGCCTGCTCCCAAACCCTTTCAGATGATTGTCGACCGCCCTTTCCTGTTTCTGATCGAGGATCGGCAGACCGGAACGATTTTGTTCATGGGCATTGTGTTCGATCCGCCGACTACGTAGCTGCCGCATCACGGTACGGGAATGCCGATGAGTGTGCGACGCGGCACGCCGTCATGCCTTTCGCCGGCTGCTTTAATGAATTAACATTTCATCATTATCAACCTTCCGCAGCGCGCGGATTCCACCGATAGGACTTCAATCATGCAACACAAGATTTCACGTCGAGCGCTCGTCAAAGGGGGGCTCATCGCAGGTGCCCTGGTTCCGGCGATCGGACTGATGGGCAACACCGCCGGCGCTGCGGCATTGCCGCCATTGGATCCGAATGACGCGCAGGCGAAGTCGCTCGGGTTCGTCACCAGCGGCAGCAAGGTCAATGCCAGCGCGAATCCCACGTTCAAGCCGAGCCAGAAATGCAACAATTGCGTGCAGTGGCAGGGTAAGGCCAGCGACCCGACGGCGGGATGCAATATCTTTGCCGGCCACAGTGTTCCCGCAGACGGCTGGTGCAAAGTGTGGGCGGCGCAGAAGCCCGGCGCTTGAACTGACGGCGGGACAAAGGCAGGGCCGACGCGCGCTGATTGGCGCGCGTCGGCGGTTGACCCCACCGGCCACCTTTCATGGCTCGCACCCAGGTGTTGATCATCGGCGCAGGCCCCTCGGGCCTGCTGCTCTCGCAGCTGCTGCACGGCTGCGGCATCGACACGCTGATCCTCGAACGCCAATCTCGCGAGCACGTTCTCGGGCGCATTCGCGCCGGCGTCCTCGAGCAGGGGACCGTGGATCTGTTGCTCAAATCCGGGGCCGGCGAGCGCATGCTGCAGGAGCGCATGGTCCACGACGGCTTCACGTTGGGATTCGCACAGCGCAGCTTCCGGGTCGATCTGCGCGGCCTGACCGGCATGGGCGTCACGGTTTACGGGCAGACGGAGATCACCAAGGACCTCATCGAAGCGCGCAGCGCCGCCGGAGCCAAGCTGGTGTATGAAGCGGCCAACGTCGTCATCGACGGACCCGACCGAACGCATCCGGTCGTGCGCTATACCCATGGCGGCCGCAGCCACAACGTCGTCTGCGACTTCGTCGCCGGCTGCGACGGCTTCCACGGCATCTCCCGCAAGAGCATTCCATCGACTGCCGTGCAATTCTTCGAGCGTGTCTATCCTTTTGGATGGCTCGGAGTTCTCGCCGACGTGCCGCCCGCCACGCACGAACTGGTGTATTCGAATCATGCGCGCGGCTTCGCCCTGTGCAGCATGCGCTCGCTGGCGCGCAGCCGCTATTACGTGCAGTGCGGACTCGAGGAGAAAATCGAGGAATGGCCGGATGCGCGCTTCTGGGACGAGCTTCGGCACAGGTTGCCCGCGGAGGTCGCCGAGACCATCGTCACCGGGCCGTCGCTCGAAAAGAGCATTGCGCCGCTGCGCAGCTTCGTGGTCGAACCGATGCGCTTCGGCCGGCTGTTCCTGGTGGGCGACGCGGCGCACATCGTTCCGCCCACCGGCGCCAAGGGGCTGAATCTCGCCGCCGCCGATGTGCGCGTGCTCTACCAGGCGTTTGCCGAATACTACCGTACCGGCGCGACGGGGCTGCTCGATCGATATTCAGAGCAATGTCTGCGGCGCGTCTGGAAAGCCGAGCGCTTTTCGTGGTGGTTTACGTCGATCACGCATAAATTCGCCGATGACGCTTTCGCGCACCGACTGCAGCGGGCGGAGCTCGATTACCTGACCGGGTCGACGGCGGCGCTTACCAGTCTGGCGGAAAATTACGTGGGATTGCCCTTCGATGGGGGCCTTTGACATGGCGCCTCAGTCGCTTTGCAGCTGCTGCTCCAATCGGTGCAGGGTTTGCATCGCCGGCAGGCACTGCGCAAGGCTCGCATTCGGTTCGCGGCGCTCCATGATGGCGGCGAAAAACTCTCGGTCCTGCAGCTCGATGCCGTTCATGGACACATCGACCTTGGACACGTCGATCGGATGGTTGTTGCCGTCCAGCAGGTCGTCGTAGCGGGCGATATAGGTGCCGTTGTCGCAGATATAGCGAAAGAAAGTGCCCAGGGGCCCGTCGTTGTTGAACGAGAGCGACAGCGTACAGATGCCGCCCGAGGGCACCTTTAGTCCGATGCTCATGTCCATGGCGATGCCCAAGGTCGGGTGCTTGGGACCCTGCAACGCGAAGCTCTTGGCGATCTTCTCGCCGGTCTGAAAGCCGAACAGATCCACCGTGTGGCACGCGTGATGCCACAGCAGATGATCGGTCCAGCTGCGCGGCTTGCCGAGCGCGTTGATGTTCGTCCGGCGGAAAAAATAGGTCTGCACGTCCATCTGCAGCACCTTGAGTTCGCCCGCGAGGACTTTCCTGTGAACCCATTGATGGCTCGGGTTGAAGCGGCGCGTATGGCCCGCCATCGCGACGACGCCGGTCTCCTGCTGCACCCGGACGAGCCGTTCGGAGTCCGCGAGCGAGTCGGCCATGGGTATTTCGATCATGACGTGCTTGCCCGCGCGCATGCACTGCTCGCCCTGCGCCGCATGCAGCTGGGTCGGGGTGGTCAGGATCACCGCATCGACTTCGGGCAGCGCCAGACTCTCAGCCAGGTTCGCGGTCCAGTGCGCTATCTTCCAGCGCTGCGCCACTTCGCGCGCGGCCTCCATGTTGGAGCCCGCCAGCGAGATCACCTCGACGTTCGGAATCCTCGCTATCGCCTCGAGATGCTTGATGCCGAACGCGCCATGGCCGGCGAGACAAACTTTCATGCTGCGCTCCTGTTTTCCAGAATCATGAGCCCGGCGGCGGTGTTGGATGCCGGCACGTGGTAGTGGCGGTATACCTCGGACACGCGCTCCTCGAGCGCGCCCCGCATCACGTGCCACATGACCATTTCGATGCCCTCCGAGCCCGCCTCGCGCATGTATTCGGTGTGCGTGATCCTGGTGAGCGCGAGCGGATCGCGGGTCAAGCCGTCGAGAAATGCCGTGTCGAATTGCCGGTTGATGAGCCCGGCGCGCTCGCCCTGCAGCTGGTGGGACATGCCGCCGGTGCCGTAGATGACGATGCGCAGGTCCTGATCGAATTGCGCGACCGCGCGGCGAATCGCCTGACCCAGTTTGAAGCAGCGGGCGCCGGTCGGCGGCGGGTATTGCACGACGTTGACGCACAGCGGAATCACCGGGAAGGGCCATGCCGCCGGCTGTCCGCACGTGACCGACAGCGGGACCGTCAACCCATGGTCCACCGGCATTTGGTTGGCGATCGTCATGTCGAATTCATCGAGTATCAGCGATTCGGCCAAGTGCCATGCAAGCTGCGGATGGCCTTGCACCGCCGGCACGGGACGAGGCCCGAACCCTTCATCGGCGATGGGAAATCTCTCGGCGACGCCGATCAAGAAGGTGGGAATGATTTCCAGAGAAAATGCCGACGCGTGATCGTTGTAGACGATGATGGCGACGTCCGGCGCAAGCTTGCGCAGCCATTCGCGGGCAGGTTCATAGCCTTTGAACAGCGGCTGCCAATACGGAGTGCCGGTCATGCCCTTATCCATGGCGACACCTATGGCCGGGACGTGCGAACAGGCAATGCCTGCAACGATTCTAGCCATGATCGCGCTCCGATCGCTGTGCCTCGTCTTTGTACCGGTTGCCCTCGGGACTGCGGCCTCCCGCGAGCATCATCTTGGCGTAAGCCTCCTTGGACACGCCGGACATTATCCCCGCCACGTCCTGAAACGTCATGCCGTCGCAAAACGCGATCTTGATCGTGTAGTAGATGTTGCCGCCGGCCTTGAGCATGCCGAGCCAATCGCGCGCGAGAACGCAGCGGCACTGCTCGGCCGTCAGGGGGAAGCGGTCGAGATAGGCCGCCTCGTTCTCCTTGAAGCTCCTGCGGTTCTCCGCCTTGTTGAGCGACATGCAGAACATGTTCAAGGCGTAGCCGATGCGGCCGCGCTCGGCGTCATACACGTAGGTGCCGGGTATGCTGTCGTAGTCATGGAGTTTGGTCATGCGATCTGTGCGCCGTTGGGGCGAATCTCCTGCCTGACGATGTCGCGGATCACCTCGATCGCCTTGCGCATCAGCGGGCTCTTCGGGCGCTGCGCGGAGGTGGCGATGGACAGCGAGGTCCTGAGCACGGGACTGATGATCGGCTTGACCGCGATCTGCCCGGCCCACGGGGTCGATTTGACGGAGTTCATCGGCAGCACGCCGTATCCGTGGCCTTGCCGCACCAGGTCGATCACCGCGGGAATGCACTCGATTTCATGGGCGACGCGGATCTTGCGGTCGACATTCGCGAGCGCGTTCTCGACCGACATGCGCATGGCGTGCGGCCGGCTCGGGATGATGAGCGGATAATCCGCGAGCTGCGCGAGGGTGATGGACTTGCTGCGAGCGGACCGGCCCTGTGCGCCGACTTCGAGCGGTGCAATCAAGAACAGCTGATCCTCGAGCAGCGGCTGCACGTCGACCGTGGCCGAGGCGGTCGCGTTGTAGACCAGCGCGCAGTCCACGCGGCCGAGGGACAGCCATTCCAAAATATAGGCGGACAGCCCCTCGACGGTCGCGAGGCGCGCGTTCGGCAGCAGTTTCTCGAACGCCTTCACCAAGGGAACGGTGACGCTGCTGCCCAGACTCGGGGGCAAACCGAGCGCCACATGTCCCGAGTCGCCGTTGCGCTGATCCTCTAATTCCTGGCGCGCCCGGCCGATCTGCGTGAGGATCCCGCGCGCGTGTTCGAGCAAGCGCGAGCCGGCGTCGGTGAGCACGACGCCGCGGCCATTGCGTTCGAACAGACTTTGGCCGAGCTCCGCCTCCAGCTGCCGCACTTGGCGGCTCAATGCCGGCTGGACCACCGAGAGAAACGCTGCGGCACGAGTGAAACTGCCGAGTTCCGCCACATGGCGGAAATACTCGAGCTGCTTCAAATCCATGGGCCGTGCCGTGCTTGCCCATACGGATGCGGCATAACAGGTATGCTACTCATTCCTTGATAGTATACGTGATAATCCTTCACGGTAACCACTCAATGCCGGCGGACGGAAGCTGATGCAGCGATCAATCCCCTGTCTGTTCATGCGCGGCGGCACCTCGCGCGGTCCTTTCTTTCACGAGGCGGATTTGCCGGCGGACACGGCGGCACGCGATGCGGTGCTGCTGTCGGTCATGGGATCGCCGGATGCTCGTCAGATCGACGGGCTCGGCGGCGCGGATCCGCTGACCAGCAAGGTCGGCATCGTGCGCGCCGGCCAGAGTCCAGGCGTCGACCTGGAATTTCTATTTGCGCAGGTGTCGATCAAGGAAGCCCGCGTCGATACCACTCCGAACTGCGGCAACATGCTCGCTGCGGTGGTCCCGTTCGGGCTGGAGACCGGACTGGTCAAGGCTACGGGCGAGGTCAGCACACTGCGCGTGTTGACCCGCAATACGGGAACACTGAGCGATATCGACGTGCAAACCCCCGGCGGGGTGGTCGAATACGCGGGCAGCGCGCGCATCGACGGCGTGCCGGGCACCGCCGCGCCGATCAACATCAGCTTTCTCGAAACGGCAGGTTCGGTGTGCGGCTCGCTGCTCCCGACCGGAAGGCTCATCGACCGGTTCGGCGGTGTGGAGGTCACGTGCATCGACAACGGCATGCCCGTGGTCGTCTTGGGCGCCGAGGATCTCGGGGTCAGCGGCTATGAGTCCCGGGAAGAGCTCAACGCCAACGGCGCGCTCAAGCGCAGGCTCGAAGCCATTCGGCTCGAAGCCGGCCCGGCGATGAATCTGGGCGATGTCGCCAAGAAGGTCGTGCCGAAGATGTGTCTGGCGGCCAAGCCTCGAGCAGGCGGGCAAATTTGCACGCGGACCTTCATTCCGCATGATTGCCATGCGGCCGTGGGCGTCCTGGGTGCAGTGACGGTCGCCACCGCTGCCGTCATGCCGGGGAGCGTCGCGCACCGCTATGCGCTGGTGCCCGAAGGCGATGTGAAGACGGTCTCGGTCGAGCATCCGAGCGGCGAATTCAGCGTGGTGCTGACCATGAACCCGCAGAATCCGTCGGAGGTTTTGCGCGCGGCGCTGCTGCGGACGGCGCGGCTGCTGATGCGCGGGGAGGTGTACGTGCCGGCGCACCTGCGCGCCGCTCAGCGGGAGGTAAATCGATGATCGGCCAATCCGGTATTGCGGTTCGAAATGTCGCGCGCGCCGATTCGGCGAGCGTCGCGCAGCTGGCCAAGTACGGCGTCGCCACAGTCCATGAAGCGATGGGGCGGGTGGGGCTGCTCGCCACGTACATGCGCCCGGTGTACCCGGGAGCCAAGGCCTGCGGCACCGCCGTGACCATTTTCGCGCACCCCGGCGACAACTGGATGCTGCATGTCGCGGCGGAGATGCTGCAGGCCGGCGATATCGCGGTGCTGGGCGTGTCCTCCGACAACGAGGATGGCATGTTCGGCGATTTGCTGGCCACCTCGTTTCGCGCGCGCGGCGCCGTGGGCCTGGTGATCGACGCGGGCTGCCGGGACACCGCCGACTTGCGTCAGATGGGATTTCCGGTGTGGTCGAAGGCGGTGAGCGCCAAGGGTACGGTGAAGGCCACGGTCGGGTCGGTAAATACCCCGATCATTTGCGCCGGTGCGCTCGTGCACCCGGGCGATGTGGTGCTCGCCGACGATGACGGCGTGGTGGTCGTGCCCAAAGCCCGTGCGGGCGAGGTGGCGCAAGCGGCCGGTCGGCGCGAAGCGAAGGAGGCGGTCACTCGCCAACGGCTGGCGGCGGGTGAATTGGGAATCGATGTCTACGGCATGCGCGAAACCCTGGCCAAGGCAGGACTCAAATACTTTCACGACGAAGCGGCCTTCGAGCAGGAGTCGCGCAAGTGAAGACCTGCCTGCCCCCCGATCCGAATCCGGTGAAGCCCTCGATCGCGCTGCCGCCCGGTGCGTGCGACGCGCATTGCCACGTGTTCGGACCGGCGGCCAAATTTCCGTATGCGGCAGACCGGGCCTACACGCCGCCCGATGCGCCGGTCGAGCGGCTGCGCCGCCTGCATGCCCATCTGGGCATCTCTCGCGCCGTGATCGTGCATGCGAGCTGCCACGGCACCCAGATGGACGTGACGCTCGATGCCATTGCATCGAGCGGCGGCAGCTATCGGGGCGTCGCGTGCGTCGAGGATGCGGTCACGGATCGGGAGCTCGAGCGGCTGCACGACGGCGGGATTCGCGGCATACGCTTCAATTTCGTCAAGCACCTCGGCGGCGTGCCCGACCTTGAAGTGTTCTACCGGCTGCTTGCGCGCATCAAGCCTCTGGGCTGGCACATCGTGCTGCACTTCGACGCCGAGGACATCGTGTCGCAGCAGGAGCTGCTGGCGCGCATCGACGTGCCCTTCATCATCGATCACATGGGCCGCGTCAAGGCGGCCGAGGGTCTGGAGCAGCGGCCGTTCCGGCTGCTCCTGGAGCTGTACCGGGGCAATCCCTTGGCGTGGGTCAAGGTCTGCGGCTCGGAGCGCGTCTCGGTCGGCAAGCGGCCGTTTCGCGATGCAGTGCCGTTTGCGCAGGCGCTGATCGCCGTCGATTCGCGGCGCATTCTATGGGGCACCGATTGGCCGCATCCGAACATCACCAACGACATGCCCAACGACGGCGAGCTGGTCGACCTGTTCGGCGAGATCTGCCCGGAGCCGGCGCTGCGCGAGCGCATACTCGTGGATAACCCGACGCGCATGTACTGGGCGTCCGAGCCGGGCGGGAGCGGCACATGATCATCGACTGTCACGGCCATTACACGACGGCGCCCGCCGGGCTTCAGGCGTTTCGCGATGCGCAGATTGCGGGCTTGAAGGAGCACATCGACGTCCCATCGAGTGCGCGGACTGCGATCAGCGATGATCAGATTCGCGATAGCCTGGAGAACGCCCAGCTCAAGCTGCAGCGGGCGCGCGGCACGGATTTGACGATCTTCTCGCCGCGCGCTTCCGCCATGGCGCATCACATCGGCAACGAGACCACCAGCAGGCGCTGGACCGAGGCCTGCAACGACTTGATCCACCGGGTCTGCACGCTCTATCCGGATAATTTCGTCGGCGTGTGCCAGTTGCCGCAGTCGCCCGGGGTCGCGCCCGTCAACAGCGCCGCCGAGCTCGAGCGCTGCGTCAATCAATTGGGATTCATCGGCTGCAACTTGAACCCCGACCCGTCGGGCGGGCACTGGACATCTCCGCCGCTCACCGATCGGCACTGGTATCCGCTGTACGAGAAAATGGCGGAGCTCGACGTGCCCGCGATGGTGCATGTGAGCTCCTCCTGCAATCCGAACTTCCACGCCACCGGCGCGCATTACATCAACGCGGACACGACGGCGTTCATGCAGTTTCTGACGGGCGATCTGTTCCGGGATTTTCCGACGCTGCGATTCATCATTCCGCACGGCGGCGGCGCGGTACCCTATCATTGGGGCCGGTACCGCGGCTTGGCGCAGGACCTCAAGCGGCCCCTGCTCAACGACTATGTGCTCACAAACGTGTTCTTCGACACCTGCGTGTACCATCTGCCGGGAATCGAGCTGCTCCTCAAGGTGATTCCGGTCGACAACATCCTCTTCGGCTCAGAGATGGTGGGCGCGGTGCGCGGCGTCGACCCGCAGACGGGACAGTATTTCGACGACACCAAGCGCTATCTCGATGCGCTTTCGATCGGGGATGCGGATCGCTTGAAGATCTTCGAGGGCAACGCGCGCAGGGTCTTCCCACGGCTCGACGCGCGGCTCCGGCGCTGACGGGATGTGTCGCAAGAGGTGCCCGACGCGCGGCTGGAGGAGTTGCTGGGAGCGCTGGCGGCGTCCCATCCATGGGAGCTGCCGGTCATCGAGGTTGGCGAGATTCGGATCCTTGCGCCGGCGAAGGGCGGCCAAGCCGCTCAGGGCGCGGCATAGACGACTTTGCCGCCGACCAGCGTCATGATGACGCGCGTTTTGCCGATGCTCTCGGGACTCACCGCAAATATGTCCTGGGAAAGGACCGCAAGATCGGCGAATTTCCCAGGCTCGAGGCTCCCGACTCGGGCTTCGGCGAAGGCGGCGTAGGCGGAGCCCTGGGTATAGGCGCGAACCGCTTTTTCGACGGTGATCCGCTCCGACGGCACGTAAATGGCGCCGGTCGGTGCGGCTCCCGCCTGGGCCGCTCCGTCCATGGGCTCGCCGGCCACATCAGCGGTGTCGGCCGAGCGCCAGATCTGGCGTGTCGTCGCCTGCTGGATGGACACGAACGGGTCCGGTGGCCAGGTGCACGGCCAGTCGCTGCTAAACGCGAGGGTGGCGCCGAGCCGCGAGAGGCTTTGCCAGCGGTCGGAGGATATCTGAATGGCGGAGTCGAAATTGCCGCCGATCTCGCCGCAGCAAAACGTCGGCTGCATGACGGCGATGACGCCGAGTGCGGCGAAGCGCGGGAGGTCCGCCTCCTCGATGAGATCCGCATGCTCGATGCGCAGGCGCCGGTCGCGCGGCCCCTGCGTCTGCTGCAGACGCTCGTAAGTATCGAGCACCATGTGCACCGAATCGGCCCGCAGCGCATGCGTCATGAGCTGATAGCCGCGCTGATCGAGCGCCATGACCAGCGCCGCGTAGTCCTGGGGCGCATACACCAGGGGCGGTATCAGCCCCGTGCTGCCGTCGGCGAAGAACTTCACCAGATTGGCGGCCACCCACTCATCGTGATACAGCCTGCGCGCCTCCTCCAGATCGGCGAGAAACGCCGGCGTGAGACGCTGCTGAACCGCGACCGCTCCGAACGCCGTGCGCGTGCGCACAGTGAGCGCGCCGCGGTCGCGCAGCGCAGCGTAGAGCTTGATTTCCGCCAGATCGCCGGTCGCGTTCACGACGCTCGTGATCCCGAAGCCGTTCAAGTAGTGCGTCGCGGCCTCGACCATTGCCAGCCGCTGTTCCACGGGCACGCGCGCCGAGACCGCGCGCTCGGCCAACTGCATGGCGGCCTCGAGCAGCACGCCGGTCGGGCGGCCGCTGGCGTCGCGGATGATGCCGCGCTCCTCGTCGGCGTCGGCCACCGGGCGATCGGTCAGGGCTGACATCGCGAGCGCGGCGGCGTTCAACCACAGCGCATGCTCCGAGGTGTTGTGAATCACCACCGGCCGGTCGGGCACCGCTCGGTCGAGCAGGGCGTGCGTGGGCGTGGAGGGTGGTACGGTGCTGAAGTCGGCGCGGCCGAACAGCACGGCATCGGCCGGATGCGCGGCCGCATAGCCGCGCAAACGCTCGATGAGCAGCTGCGGCTTGTCCGGGGTGATGCTCGCGGCCGGAGTCGACAGATTCAGACCATGCAGGGCGAACGCGCCATACAGCAGGTGCAGGTGCGAATCGACGATGCCGGGTATCACCGTTTGACCGCGCAGGTCGATGATGCGGGTGCGAGGGCCCTGGTGCTTCTGAATCTGCGCATCGTCGCCGACGGCCTCGATACGCCCGCCGCTGACGGCCAGGGCCGCGGCCCACGGGCTCTGCGGATTGCCGGTGTAGATATGGCCGTGCACCAGCAGTACATCGCTCGCACGCGCGGCGCCCTGGCAGCTCAACGCCAGCGCCATCGCGCAAGCCCAGACATGGCCGCGCGAAAAAGTGAATATCATCCGCATCTGCATCCGCTCCGTCGGTCAATGAATGGCGAACGCGAGTATGCGGCAGGACGGGTCATTCCGTATCGCCGCCGGGGCCTACATGAGCGCGAGCCAGTTCCTCAATGCGTTCGCCACCGCCGCCGGCTGCTCGGCCGGCGCCATGTGGCCCGCATCCTCGATTTCCACCAGCGTCGCGTGCGCGACGCCGCGCTGCATCTCCTTATGCTGTGCCAGCGTCGACCAATTGTCGTTGGTGCCGCTCATGAGCAGCGCGGGGACTTTGATGGTGGGCAGCACGGACGCGGCGTCCGGCCGGTGCAGCAGAGCGTCGATTTGGCCGGCGAACGACTCGGGCGTGGAGCGCTCCACCATCCTGATCAACCGCGGCATGAGCACCGCCACGCGCTCGGGAGGCGCGCCCATCATGGACGGCAGCCAGGCCGCGGCCAGCGCCCGCATGCCTTCGGTGCGCGCCAGGTGCACCAGGCGGCCGCGGCTCTGGTCCTCTCCGGCGCGCACCGGATGCACACCGGAGTTGAGCAGGGCAATCCCCGCCACGCGCCGCGGCGCTCGCCGCACGATCTCCAGCGCAACTCGGCCGCCCATGGAATGTCCGGCCACGGCAAACCGCGCCGGTGCGTTGCGCAGCACATGATCGGCCATCGCGAAGATGGAGGAGAATCCTTGAAAGGACAGGACGCGCACGTCGGCGACGTCGGCAAGCCGCCGCGGGATGTCGCCCCACACGGCCTCGTCGCAGAGCAGGCCGGACAACAGGAGCAAAGTAGGCATCCCGCACTATAACCCGAGCCGCGTTGTTGGAAAAATCGGGTGCGCCTATCATGCCGTACAGGCGTCAATCGTAAGAGGCCGATGGCGAAGAGCATCCATCAAATCGTGCGCGACATGTGCCTTTGGCTTCCGCAGACCGAGGAATTTCTGTCGCACGGTGCACCCAATTTCAGGCTACGCGGCGGCAAGACATTCGCGACGTACGTGATAAATCACCACGGCGACGGCCGGATCGCATGAGCGGCGCACGCACCACCGGCTGCAGCGCGCAGGCAGTGCCATTGTGTCCCGGCGCCTATCTGATGCAAGCGCTCGCGCGGCCGCTCGAGGCGCAGCTCCTCGCCTGCATCGAGCAGATCGTGGCGGCGGCGCCGCTGCGACACATGCTGGTCCCCGGAGGCCGTCGCATGTCGGTCGCAATGACGAATTGCGGCGCGGCCGGCTGGATCACGGATCGGCGGGGGTATCGGTACCAGGCGCACGATCCCGACAGCGGCAGCGCCTGGCCGGACATGCCCGCCGTGTTCCTCCGGCTGGCGCGCGATGCGGCAGGCCGCGCCGGATTCGATGGGTTCGTTCCCGACGCCTGCCTGATCAATCGCTATGTTCCGGGCGCACGCATGTCGCTGCATCAGGACAGGGACGAGCGCGATTTCGATGCGCCCATCGTGTCGGTCTCGCTCGGGCTGCCCGCGACCTTTCTGCTCGGCGGGCTGCGGCGCGCGGACAAGGCGCAGCGCATCGCGCTCGCGCACGGCGATGTACTCGTCTGGGGCGGTCCTGCGCGGCTGCGCTATCACGGCGTGCTGCCGGTCGAGCCGGGGAGCCATGAGCTGCTCGGCGCGCAGCGGATGAATTTGACCCTGCGCAAGGCGCATTGAAGCCCCGGTGCGGCTCTTGAGGTAAAATGGCGCATGACCGCCCTTTCCGAAGCCGCTGTCCCCAGCGCCGCGGCGCGCGCGATGATCGAGCGACTGATCGGTTTCCGGACCGTTTCGCGCGACTCGAATCTAGGCCTCATTGAATGGGTGAGAGACTATTTGAAGGGCCATGGGGCGAGCACCCGCCTCACGCACGATGCCAGCGGCAAGAAAGCCAATTTGTTCGCCACCTTGGGCGATTCGAAAAAGCCCGGCCTGATTCTTTCGGGCCACAGCGACGTCGTCCCGGTGGACGGGCAGAGCTGGGATACCGACCCGTTCGCGGCCGCCGAACACGACGGCAAGCTCTACGCGCGCGGCTCGGCGGACATGAAGGGTTTCATCGGCGTCGCGCTCGCGCACGCGCCGAAATTCCTCGCCGCCCTCAATGCCAATCGCCTGGATGCGCCGCTGCATTACGCGCTGAGCTACGACGAGGAGGTGGGATGCCTCGGCGTGCGCGGATTGATTCGCGACTTGGAGGAGAGCGGCATTCGACCGGGCGGTTGCGTGGTGGGCGAGCCGACCTCGATGCAACCGATCATCGCGCACAAGGGAACGCATCGATTCCGCTGCGCCGTGCACGGCCGGGAAGCGCATTCCAGCTACGTGACGCACGGGGTCAACGCCATCGAGTTTGCCGCGCGATTGGTCGTGTACATCCGCCAAATCGCCGATCGGCTTGCGCAATTCGAACAGCGCGACTACGGCTTCATCGTGCCTTATTCGACTCTGTCGACCGGGTTGATCCGCGGCGGGATCGCCGCCAACGTAATTCCCAAGGACTGCGAGTTTCATTTCGACATGCGCACCCTGCCGCAGGCCTCGCCCGATGCGCTGTATCAGGAAATTCGCGCCTATGCCGAAGTGCTGGCGCGCGAAATGCGGGCGATCGACCCGCAGGCGGGCATCGATTTGGTGTGGGCCAGTCAAACCGCCGGTCTTGCCGCCGCCGAAACCGACGCGATCGTCCAATGGGCGATGCGGCTCGCGCGACAGAACCAGGTCGGCAAGGTGTGCTATGGGACCGAGGCTGGCTTGTTTCAGAAAATGGGCGTACCGAGCGTCATATGTGGTCCGGGCGACATCGCCCAGGCGCATAGTCCCAATGAGTTCGTCGCGCTCGAGCAGCTCGCGCAATGCGAGAGCTTCATGAATCGCATTCTCGACACGGGCTATGCCGCATGATGCGCGGCTCGCCTGAGCCCTCCGCCGCGCCCTCGGCCGCATCTGCGACCGTCACGATCGTCAAAGGCGCTTGCCCGCACGATTGCCCCGACACCTGCGCGCTCGACGTGCACGTCAAGGACGGCATTGCGCTCAAGGTGAGCGGATCCGCCGAACACGGCCCGACCGCCGGCGTGCTCTGCACCAAGGTCGCGCGCTATACCGAGAGGACCTATCACCCCGATCGATTGCTGCATCCGCTGCGCCGCGTGGGCGCCAAAGGACAAGGGCGCTTCGAGAGAATCGGCTGGGAGGAGGCGATGGCATCGATCGCCCGGCGCCTGTCCGCGCTGGCGGCGCAGGACCCGCAGCAGATCCTGCCGTACAGCTACGCCGGAACCATGGGGCTGGTGCAGGGAGAATCCATGTCGCAGCGATTCTTCCACCGGCTCGGCGCCAGTTTGCTGGATCGCACGATCTGCGCATCGGCCGGCTCGGCAGGGCACAAGGTCACCCTGGGATCGCGCGTGGGCATCGACATGGAGCTCGCCGACGAGGCGAAGCTCATCATCTTCTGGGGCTGCAACGCCATCACCTCGAGCGTGCATTTTTGGGCGCGGGCTCAGCAAGCCAAGCGGCGCGGAGCGACGCTCATTGCAATAGATCCGTACCGTTCGCTGACCGCGGAAAAATGCCACACGCACATCGCTCTGTTGCCGGGTACCGATGCGGCCCTCGCTCTCGGATTGATGCACGTGCTGATTCGCGACGATCTCATCGACCACGACTTCGTCAGCCGCCACACGCTGGGATTCGAGGCGCTGTGCGAGCGTGTGAACCTGTACGATCCGGAAAAGGTCGCGGCGATTTGCGGCATCAGCGCCGCTGAAATCGAGTCGCTCGCGCACCTGTACGCGACGGCGCGCCCGGCCTTGATCCGGGCGAATTACGGACTGCAGCGGGCGCGCGGCGGCGGCATGGCGATGCGCAACATCGCGTGTTTGCCGGCGCTGGTGGGCGCATTTCGCGAGGCGGCCGGCGGCATCATGCTTTCCACGTCGGGTAATTTCACCATCGATGAGCAGGCGCTGTCGCGGCCCGACCTGCTGGCCGGCAGGAGGCCGCGCACCATCAACATGTCGGGCATCGGCCGCGCGCTCTTGGACGCCGCGGCGCCGATTCGCGCGCTCATCGTCTACAACTCCAACCCGGTGGCGGTCGCGCCCGATTCAGCGCGCGTGGCTGCGGGATTCGCGCGCGAGGATCTGTTCACCGTGGTCCTCGAGCACTTCCAGACCGACACCGCCGACTATGCGGACATCGTGCTGCCGGCGACCACGCAGCTCGAGCATCTCGATGTTATCAAGCCCTACGGACACTACTACGTGGTCGCCAACAACCCCGCGATCCGGCCTTTGGGCGAAGCGAAGCCGAACACCGAAATCTTCCGTCTGCTGGCGAAGGCCATGGGCTTCTCCGATCCGTGCTTCGATGATTCGGACGAGGCGATCGCGCAGTCGGCCGTCGCCTCCGATTGGGATTTCGATGCGGTGCGCGCGCAGGGCTGGAAGCGCATCGGCTCACCGAAGGGCATCGCTCGATTTGCCGACGGCGGCTTCGATACGCCGTCGGGCAAGGTGGAGTTTTATTCCACGGCTGCGCAGGCGCAGGGTCTCGATCCGCTTCCCGACTACATCGCACCGCTCGAAGACACCCGCAGCGCGCTCGCGCACCGCTTCCCCCTGGCGATGATTTCTCCGCCGGCGCGCCACTTCCTCAACAGCAGCTTCGTCAATGTGAAGAGCCTGCGTGCGGTGGAAGGCGAGCCGTGGCTCGACATTCATCCCGACGACGCTGCCGCGCGCGGTATTCACGAGGGCGGCTACGTGAGAGTATTCAATGAGCGGGGCAGCTTGGAATTGCGCGCGCGCGTGAGCGAGCGGGCCCGTCGCGGGGTGGTGGTGGCGCTGTCGGTTTGGTGGAAGAAGCTCACGCGCGACGGCAAAAATGCCAACGAGCTCACCAACGGCGATACGCTCACGGATATGGGGCGCGCGCCGATCTTCTACGATTGTCTGGTGCAGGTCGAAGCGCTGTAAGCCGGTCGCGCGCTGCGCCAGGGTGGATCGCTGCAAGGAGTGTGTGATTGAGACGGTCGAACTCGCAATGTGCCGGCTGGCTGCTGTTGAGCGGATTTGCGTCGCTGGCCGGCGCCGCCGGTGCCGCTGCCCCGAGCGCAAACGCTGCACCGAGCGCAAACGCGAACTGTCCCGGCGATGATTCGGGACTGACGCTTCCGCCCGGATTCTGCGCCACCGTCTTTGCCGATGACATCGGCCACGCCCGGCACTTGGTGGTGGCCCCGAACGGCGTGGTGTACGTCAATACCTGGTCCGGCCGCTATTACGGCAACGACACGCCGCACGCCGGCGGCTTTCTCGTCGCCCTGCAGGACACCGAAGAGAGCGGCACGGCGAACTTGATCGGGCGTTTCGGCGACACCGCGAAGAGCGGCGGAGCGGGCGGGACCGGTATCGGCCTGTACAAGGGCGCGCTGTATGCGGAGATCAACGACAAGATCGTGCGCTATGCTCTGCCGGCCGATTCGATCCTGCCGCGCGGCCGCGGGGAAGCCGTCGTGACCGGGCTGCCGCTCGGCGGAGATCACCCGATGCATCCGTTCGCCATCGATGCGGACGGGGTGATGTACGTCGACGTCGGCTCGGCGACGAATTCGTGTCAGGCGCAAAACCGCACGCCGCTCTCACCCGGCGCGGATCCGTGCACCGAGCTGTGGACTCGCGGCGGCATCTGGCGCTACGACGCCGAGCGGACCAATCAGGCCTTCTCGTCATTCGAGCGCTACGCCACCGGGATACGCAATGCCGAGGGCTTTGCGGTGGATACTGCCGGGCACCGCCTGTTCGTGACCCAGCACGGGCGCGATCAACTGCACGCCAATTGGCCCGATCTCTATCGGCCCGAGGAGGAGGCGACGCTGCCGGCCGAAGAACTGCTGCACCTGGAGCAGGGCGGCGATTACGGCTGGCCGGAGTGCTATTACGACGCAGGGCAGGGCAAGCTGGTGCTGGCGCCCGAATATGGCGGCGACGGCGGCAAAAAAATCGGCGACTGCGCGCACAAACTCGCGCCGATCGCGGCATTCCCCGCGCATTGGGCGCCGAACGACATGGTGTTCTACGACCGGGAGCAATTTCCCGCGCACTACCGGCATGGCGTGTTCATCGCCTTCCATGGGTCGTGGGACCGTGCGCCGTACACGCAGCAGGGGTACAACGTCGTCTTTCAGCCGCTCACGGGAGATCGTGCGAGCGGCGGCTGTGAGATCTTTGCCGACGGATTCGCGGGCCCGGACAAGTCGCCGGGCGCGGCCCGGCACCGGCCTTCGGGCTTGGCGCTCGGGCCCGACGGAGCACTCTATGTGTCCGATGATGTGCGCGGCCGCATCTACCGCATCGTCTATCGCGGCGCGCCCGGCAGCGGGGCCGCTGCCCAATACAGCCCCTGTCCCAGCGCCGCAGCGCCCGCCGGCCCCGTGGTCGCCGCGCTCGCGAAGCCGCCGGAAGGCACTCACCCCGACGCCGCCGCTGCCGCCGCCGCTGCGCCGCCTGCGGACGCGACTGCTGAGGTTGCGAGCGCTGCAGCGACGGCCGCTTCGCCTGCGGCTGCTCCAGCCGCGGCGGTCAAGGCGGAGATGTCCCTTCCCCCGAGCATCACCCGCGACATGGTCGGGGTCGGAGATCGGATTTTTCACGGTCAAATGGCCGACGCGGCGTGTTCGGCCTGCCACAATACGGACGGCTCGGGCACGATGCTCGGTCCGAGCTTGAAGAGCGGGCACTGGCTTTGGAGCGACGGATCCTATGAGGGCATAGTCTCGACCATCAGGGAGGGAGTCAAAGACCCCAAGCAATTCCGTGCGCCGATGCCGCCCATGGGCGGCTCGAAACTCACCCCCGAGCAGCTGTCCGCGGTGGCCGCGTACGTGTGGAGCCTGAGCCATAAGAGCCCTTAGCCCTTGCCCACTCCGCCCGTTTCACTGCACCGACGCCTGAACACGATTTCCGCCGCGCTGTTCGGGCTGTCCTACATTTGCCCAACCGTGGTCATCAGCACCTACGGCGTACTCGCGCAGGATACTCTTGGCGCCACCGCCTCGGCGTATCTGGTGGCGACGGTCGCGGTGCTGCTGACGGCCATCAGCTACGGACGCATGGCGGCGCGCTACCCGTCGGCCGGCTCGGCCTACACCTACGTGTCGCAGACGGCGAATGCCCTGACCGGGTTCGTCACGGGTTGGATTCTCATCCTCGATTACCTGTTCATTCCCATGGTCATTTGCCTGTTCACCGCCAAGGCCTTCGAGGTCATTCTTCCCGGCATTTCATTTCGGGTTTGGGTGGTGTTGGTTGCGCTGTGCACCACCGTGATCAATGTGCTGGGAATCAAGGTGGCGGATCGCGTCAATCTCACCATCATGGCGGCGCAACTGGCGGTGCTCGCGGCGCTCATCATCATTTGCGCGATGTTTCTCGCCGCGCCGATGCATGCGCCGGGTCCCGGCATCATGGCCCCATTCGTCAACTCTCAAACCACGCTCCCGGCCATCATGAGCGGGGCGGCGATTGCCGCGTACTCGTACCTCGGCTTCGATGCGGTGACCACCCTTTCCGAAGAGACCATCGACCCCCGGCGCAGCATTCCGCGGGCGACCGTGCTCGCAACCCTGGCCGGCGGCGTCATTTTCCTGGTGGTTTCCTTTCTATTGGGATTGGTGCATCCGGGGTCGCAGTTCAAGGATGTGGACAACGCCGGGTTCGAGATTCTGGCTGCCGCCGGCGGCCCGTCGTTTCTGCTGGTGTTCACCATCGTCCTCATCATTTCCTATATCGCCGCGGTCATGTGCGCGCAGGCCGGTTCCTCCCGCCTGCTCTATGTCATGGGCCGGGACGGTGTGATGCCGCTGAAGATATTCGCCTACCTGCACCCGGGCCTGCGCACCCCGGTGTTCAACATTGCGCTCATGGGGGCGGTGATGTTGGGCGGGGAATGGGTGGACGTGGAAACCGCCGCATCATGCGTCAATTTCGGCGCATTCAACGCGTTTCTGGCGGTCAACTTGTGCGTGCTCGCGGACCACGCGGGCCGACGCCAGCTGCCCGGCGGCATCGTCAAGCTGGTGCAGGCGGGCGGCGGCGCGCTCGCGGCGCTGTGGCTCATCGTGAGTCTGCATAAAACGGCACTGACCGTGGGCATCACCTGGCTGCTCATCGGCCTGTCGTACCTCTTCGTGCGTACGCGCGGTTTTCGGCGCGCCCTGCCGCGATTGCATCCCCTCAGCGAGGCCGAGTGAGGCTCCGCCGTCTCGGCAACACCCTCGTGCTCGCCGGCGTGCTGCTGGTCGCCGGCGCTGCGCCGGCCGCCGCGGCGGCCGCCGACCCGCCGGCGAGCCTCATTCTGCTGAACGGTCAGATCGATACGATGGATCCGGCTCGGCCTCTTGCACAAGCCATTGCCGTTCGCGGGGAGCGGATCGTCGCGGTGGGAACAGATTCCGCCGTGCGGCGACTCCAAGGGCCTGCGACACAGGTCATCGATTTGCGGCAAGGCTTCCTGACCCCTGGATTGATCGACAGCCACGTGCATTTCTTCGATGGCGGCCGCTACCTGACGAATGTGGCGCTGCGCGACGCGGTCACCTTCGAGGACGTGATGCGGCGGGTCGCCCAATATGCCGCCGACCATCCGCACGGGGACTGGATCGAAGGGGAGGGATGGAGCTACGGGTACCCGGACCTGGCGAACGGGGAATTCCACAAGGAGGCGCTGGACCGGGCAAGCGGCCATCGGCCGGTATTCCTCGACTCGGGCATGGCGCACGCGGCATGGGTCAACAGCGAAGCGCTGCGCCGCGCGGGGATCACGCGCGACACTGCGAATCCCGCGGGCGGCGAGATCGTGCGGGGAGCGGATGGCGAGGCCACCGGCTGGTTGAAGGAAGATGCCGCCATCCGCCTGGTGCAGGACAGGATTCCGCCTCCCTCGCCGGATGCGGCCGAGGCCGCGCTGTTGGCCGCCATGCGCGAGGCGAACCGCGTCGGCCTCACGCGCGTCGACAGCGCCGGCGGCGACTTTGACTACTTGCCGCTGCTCGCACGCATGCAGCGGCAGGGACAACTCACGCTGCGCATCTCGATTGCCGACTGGATCAACCCGCCCGGGCTGACGCAAGCGCACCTCGCGCTGCTCGAGGCTGCGCGGCGCCGCTATCACGGCGCGGTATTGTCCTGCTGCGTCGGCAAGTTTTTGATGGACGGGGTGATCGAATCGCACACCGCCTATCTGCCCGGCGGCTATGCGGACAGGCCATCCGAATCGGGCATGCGGTTCTTCGCGCCCGAGGCGTACAAGGCGTCGGTGCTGGCTCTGAATCAGCATCGCTTTCAGGTGTATACGCATGCCATCGGCGATGGAGCCATCAAGCTCGCGCTCGATGCCTATGAGGCTGCGCAGGCGGACGGCCGGGTCGCGGGGACGCAGCCGAGAAATCGCATCGAGCACATGGAGGCGCCCGATGCCGCAGATCTGCCGCGCTTCGCCGCACTCGGAGTGATCGCGAGCATGCAGCCGCTGATGATTTATCCGCGAGATGAGTGGAAGGGCATGGAAGGCTTGTGGGCGCAGTACGCCGGGGAGAGGTTTCTGCCGACCGCGTTTGCCATCCGCACCCTGCTCGACACCCACGCCGTGGTCGCATTCGGCACCGATTGGCCCGTCGTCCAGCTCAATCCCCTGTTCGGAATCCGCAACGCCGTATTGCGCCAGAGCCTCGACGGTCAGCCGGCGGGCGGCTACGTGCCCGCGCAGCGGATCAGCGTTGCCGAAGCGCTGCGCGCCTACACCCGGGATGCCGCCTACGCCAGCCGCGCGGAGACCCAAGAGGGCAGCATTGAAGTCGGCAAGCTGGCGGATGTCGTGCTGTTCTCAAAGAACCTGCTGCAAATTCCCGCCAACGACATTCCCACCGCGCAGGTGCTGCTCACCGTCGTCGGCGGAAGAATCGTCTACCAGCGCTAGCGGGGGTGCCGAGCCGCGCGCGCCGTGAGTTCGCCTACAGCTCCATGGTCGCGGTGATGCCGATCGTCATCGGGCGCACCGTATAGGCTTGCTGCACCGAGTTGACCGACGGGTATTGAATGATGTTCTTCCAGTTGAGCACGTTCTTCGCATACAGGCCCACCGAGAGCTTGTCGCGCGTGAAGCCGACGCTCATGTTGAGGATTCCATAGCCCGGCTGAAAGACGTGCGGCAAACCGCTGCTGTCGAAGTAGCCGCGCGAACGCCCCGTGTAGGGAAAATCGCCCCGCGCGAAGAGGCTCATGCGATCGTTGATCGGGGCCTCGTAGTCGAAGCTCGGCGTGACCGTGTAGAGGGGCACATTCAGAACCCACTCGCCCGGGGAGACGATGCCCGCGCCCTCGGCGCTCACCGAGGTGATGTAGGCGTGCGTCGAGCCCGCGTTCAGCGCCAGCGTCGTGTTCCGGGTCACCAGTGCGCGCACCTCCAACTCGCTGCCGTATACCTTGGCATCGCCGACGTTCGTGGTGAAGTAGAACCCACAGATCGGCAGGTTGATCGTCTGCTGGATGGCGCTCCAATTGATCGCGTACACCGCCGCATTGACGGACAGCCGATTGTCGAGATATCTCCCCTTGCTGCCGAGCTCGTAGCTCCAAAGGGAGTCCGACTGGTATTCGTTGGGCGCGCCGGTGAGGCCAAAGTCACGATAGTCCGTATCGCAGGTTCCCGGGGTCGCGGGCGGCGGGCCGTTCGGCTCATACGCGGGGACGGGACCGGTGGGCCCGCCGAGACGAAATCCCTTTGCGACGGTCGTATACAGGCTCGTGGACGCATCGAGCGCATAATCGAGCGAGAACTTGGGCGTCGTCGCGCTGAAGTTTTGGTTGACGTTGTACGTGGCCGGCAATCCGTAGGAGTAGAAGCCGCCGCTGTTGACCAATTCCGTCGACTTCGCGGACACATAACGCACGCCGACCGTTCCCTTCAGCGACGGCGTGATGTCGATTCCCACGTCGGCAAACGGCGCGATCTGCTTCTGGTTCGGATAGATGTGTCCGTAATAGATCAAGTCGTTGGCGAAGGACTCGGCCGGATAGGCGGCGGTGGCCGCATAGTAGGATGGCCCCACCACCGACTGGGGCGAGTAGATTCCGTAGCCGAAAATGTTCTGGAACGTGGTCTGCACATTGGGAATGTACTCATCGTCCAAGAACTTGCGCCGCTGATTCGCAAAATACACGCCGGCCGTCCAATCGGTCTGAACGCCGGCGATGGTGGTGGCCCTGGAGCTCAGCCGCAGCTCCTCGGAGAATTGCTCGGTGCGCGCGTCGTAGCCGGCGGGCGACGGTAGGAATCCGAGCACCGTCTGGGTCTCGTAGATCTGCTGCGCGGTGGCCGGAGGAGTGGGCGGATTGGTGGCGGCCGACAGCCCGCCGACCACGAACAGATTCGCGAAAACATTCGAGTTGTAGTACGTGCCGTCGGTGGTGCGGCGAAAGTCGCGTTTGAAGTAAGCGGTCACCGAGGTCAAGTCCGCCCAGCCGAAGCTCTTGGTCACCGTCAGACTCGGCAGGTTCAGATAATCCGCGTAGGGCTCCGCCACTCGTTTGTCCTCATCGTACAGGCCGATATCCGGATAAAAGATGTTGGTGTCCGAGGCGGCCACGCGCTGCCACATGTAGGCCGGCATGATGGTCCAATCATCCGGAGCCGCATATTTGCCGACCACGCGAAACACCTGCGTGCGCACGTCGTTGACGCCGCGCTCGCCGAGCACGCCGGTGCTGTCGTTGGTGCCGAGCGAGAGTATCGTGCCGCCGGGGCCCGCGCCGGTCGGCGTCGGTATGTAGTGATCGATGTAGCCGCTCTCGTACGCCAGGTCGGCGCCGATGCGCAGCGCGAATACGCCGTCAATGACGGGAAGGTTCAGAATCCCGTACTCATCGTTGTTGAAGCCGCCGTGATGGGTATCGGACAGGTCTGTGCTGACCGTTGCGCTGAAGGAATTCAGGTCGGGCTGCTTGGTGATGAAGCGGATCGTGCCGCCCATCGAACTCGCGCCGTACAGCGTGCCCTGAGGACCTCGCAGCACCTCGATGCGGTCCAAATCGAACAGCTTCGGCTGCACGGCACCGTCGTACTGGCTGTTGCTCACGGTGACCGAGACTTCGTCGATGTAGATTCCCACCGTCGCCGATCCCGAGGTCGAACTGACGCCGCGGATCTCGATGTTGTCGAGCCCCGGCCCCGGGCCCGCCTGGAAGCCGATGCCCGGCACGGTGCGCGTGATGTCGTCGTAGTCGGCGACGTGATGTTCGAGTATATCGGCTCCGCTGATCGCCGACACGCTGAAGGGGATGTCCTTGATGTCTTCGGTGCGCTTTTGCGCGGTGACGGTGATTTCCTGCAATTGTCCGGTCGTCGATTCGGCCTCGCCGCCGGCCGCCGCACCGCCGGTGGCCGCGCTCACGGCGAAAGGTGCGATGAGCGCGAACAAAGCCAAGTACTGCGCCGCGAGCGGCGTAAGAGTGTTTCTTATCACTGGATCCCCTGCGTTTTCTAATCTAAATGAATCGCCGCACTTTAAGATACACGAGCGAATCGGAATTGAAATACCGGGATGCGCGCAATCGGACGAGCGTTGAGCACCGCAAGGCACGGTGCGGTGCGGCGCAGGCGCCGGTAGATTGCGGATTCTCTGCGATTTCCCTCATGAGTTTCAATGGGTTGCCGAATGCGGCTGCGCATTGGTAGCGGGCCGATTCGATGCGTGACATAGTTTGCAGAGTGTTATGCGCCTGACCATGACCGTTTCCCGACAGCAGGTTCTGGTATGCGCCGAAATCGCCCTCGCGATCGGCAGCGTTGCACCAATCCTGGGCATGCCGGTCATCGTGGGCGCGCTGCAGGACGGATGGGGCTACACGGCGGCGTACGCCGGGTACGTCACGTCGATCGATCTTGTTGGGCTGCTCTTAGGCTCGGTGCTCACCTCATTGATGGCACGTCGGGTCGACTGGCGATGGTACGTGGGCGGGGCGCTCACCCTGAGCGGCGGATTCAATTTGCTGTGTGCGCCGTTTCATGGCATCGCAGCGCTGTGCTGTTGGCGGTTTGCTGCGGGCCTGACCTCCGGCGCCACGTACGCCTCGTCCCTGACGCTGCTGTCGCGAAACCCCGAGCCGGCGCGCGCGTTTTCGATCATGATTCTTCTCCAGGTGCTCGCCAATGCGGCCGTGCTCGGCGTGTTTCCGACGTTGAACGAACGCTGGGGCCCGGCGGGCATTTTTGCGGCAATCGCAGCCGTGCTCCTCGCCAGCGTGGCTGTCGCTCCGCTGCTTCCGCGCCGGGACGCGACGGCGGCCGCATCGCCCGCAGGCGACTCCGCGCGCCGCTTGAAATTGCGCGTGCCGCTGCTGCCAAGCCTATGCCTGATGGCGGTCGCGCTGTTCTATGTGACCATCGGCAGTTATTGGGCTTATGCTGAACGCATGGGGATCGGCTTCGGAATCACGATGCAGCAGGTTCACTGGCTGCTGTCCGCCGGCGTGCTCCTGAGCGCCGCGGGATGCCTGAGCGCGAGGATCGTCGGCCATCGAATCGGCCAGTCCCGCGCGCTGTTGCTCGCGCTCGGCATGCTGGCGTCGACGTTGCTCATTCACGGCCTCGTGCCCACGGCCGCCATGTTCGTCATCACTCTTGCCGTGTTGCAGCTGTGCTGGAACTTCATCGACATCTTTCAGCTGGGGACGCTCGCGATCCTGGATCCGTCGGGCCGCGCGGCGGCATTGGTGCCGGCCGCGCAGGGCGCCGCGCTGGCGGCCGGACCGGCGGCGGCGGGGTTCGTCCTGGGACTCGGGAAAGGCTACACGGCCGTGCTGCTCCTGGCGGGCATCACCGCCGCCCTGGCCGCCGTCACTTACGCCGTCGTGCACCGCCGCTGCCGGAACGAAACGATTGCGGTGCGCGTCACATGACCGGTCGAACCTACCTCGACGGAGTACTGTCGATTGCCGACGGACACCTGTGGATCGAGGGCTGCGATACGGTCGACATTGCGGCCCAATACGGCACGCCCCTCTACGTCGTGTCGGAGGCCCAGCTGCGCGCGAATTGCCGTCAGCTGGCCGCATCGTTCGAGCGCTGCTGGGGAGTGGGCCCGGTCGAACTGCTGCCCTCGCTCAAGGCCAACTACACGATCGCAATTCGGCAGATTCTCAACGAGGAGGGCGTGGGATGCGATGTCTTCGGCCACGGCGAGCTTCAGGCAGCGCTATGGTCAGGCGTTCCCGGCCAGAAAATTTCGGTCAACGGCTCGGCGAAGAGCGCGCAGCTGATCGGGCTCGCCGTATCAGTGGGCGCCCGCATCACGCTCGACAGCGAGCAGGAGCTCGATCTGGTGATCGCTGCGACCGAATTGCAGCGCAAGTCAGCGGACGTTCGGCTGCGAGTCCGGCCGGACTATCTCGAGCTCACGGGCGCATCCGACTTGCTGCCGAGCATGACGATTCGTGATGCCGCCAACCTGTACAAGCCCGGCATCGAACTGAGTGCCGCCGTGCATGTCGGCCATCGTGTGTTGCAGCATCCCAATATGCGGCTCACCGGCCTCATGACTCACCTCGGCCGGCACAGCGCGGATCCTGCCGTATGGGCGACGATGGCTCGAACCTTCGGATCAGCGGTCGCGGACCTGGCGCAGGCCTTGGCGCCCTGGCGTCCCCTGGAACTGGACATCGGAGGCGGCTTTCCGGCGCCGCGGGATCCCACCAGTCCCGACAGGTCGAGCGCAGCGCCGCTCGACCGTTTTGCGGAGAGTACCACCGGTGCGCTGCTGCAGGCGCTCAACGCCGGCGGCGTCGATCCGGCCGGAATGGTACTGCAGGTCGAGCCGGGTCGGAGCCTGTTGGCCGACGCGGGAATTCATCTGAGCCGGGTGTGCCACGTGAAGAGGCAGGAGCGGCCCGTTCCGCGGACCTGGGTCGAACTCGATACGACCGAGATGTTTCTCGCCGATCTTTTCATGGAGCACGCCTATTTCCGGCCGCTGTTCGCATCGCACGCGGATGCGGCCCGTGCGGAGAAGGTCGAGATGGTGGGTCAATCGTGCAATTTCGATCTTCTCGCCCGGGACGTCGAAGCGCCGCCCACGGCGATCGGGGATGTGATTGCGTTCCTCGACACGGGTGCATACCAGGATGCGGCGGCGTCCAACTTCAACGCCCTGGCGCGTCCCGCGACGGTGCTGGTCACCGAGAACCAATGTACGCTCATCAAGCGACGCGAGACGCTTGAAGAGATATTCGAGCGCGATCTGCCCCTGCGCAGGAGTCCACTGAGTGAGTAGCCTCGACCACGTGGGAATGACCGTGCAGGATTTGGAGCGCTCCGTTAGGTTCTACTGCACCGTGCTCGAATGCGCGGTGCGCGAACGCGCGGTGATCGGCGGACCCGAGGTGGAGAGCCTGACAGGGGTATCAGGCGCCGTCATTCACACGGCGGATTTGACGCTCCCGGGTGGCGGCATGCTCGAGCTTCTGCAGTACCTGGGTCCCGAGCGCACGGTGCTCGTGCAGCGGCGATCCGAAGCGGGACACAGCCACATCGCATTCAGGGTCGACGATGTGGATGCAACCCGCATGCGGGCGTTGAGCGCGGGGGCCTTGGATTGTTCGCTGCCGGTCAAGCTGAACGAGCCGGGGTCCTCCTGGGATCAGGCCCGGGTGTGCTATGCGCTCGATCCCGACGGTCGAACCATCGAATTCGTCGAGCGACCCGCGCCGGGCGCGCCGAAGGCCGGCGGGTAATCAGCAGCCCAGTGCATCGCGAAGCGAGCCGAGGGTGTGCTCGGTGTGCTTCAGGATGGCGCTCGACTCCTGCGCAGTGAGGCCGAGACTGGCAAAGGCATTGATGTTCGCGCAGCGAGCGAGATCGCCGCGGTGTTCCAGCAATGCATCGGCGAGCGCGACGCTTGCGATCAGGACATCGGTGATGTCGGGCGCGCGCTTGGATTTGCGGTCATGGTCATTCTGGCTGCCGACGGCGTCGCACATCACCGCTTCGAAGCCCCACTTTTCCAGCACCGCGCGACCGATCAACGGATGCCAGTCGGCCAGGCAATCGGCGAGCAGGCGATCATACGCGATCCCGCCCGGCGCAGTAGCCGCCCGGACCATGATGTAGAAATAGCCGATGCCGTGGAGCAAACCCGTCAAGAACACCTTGTCTCCGGGAACGCGGAGCCGCTGCGCCAGGACCTGACAAATCGATGCCACGGCAATGCTTCTCTCCCAAAGGTCGTTCAGCGGCTTGGCGACCGGGCGCAACGAGGTTTCAGCCTTCATCTGCTGAATCGCAAACACCATGGTCACGGATTGCACCAGGTGATGGCCGAGGCGGGTAACGGCCTGCCGCAAGTTGGTCAACGGCTGCCCGCCGGGGTTGAATACCGCCGAGTTGGCCGTCTGCAGCAGACGAGCCGCGAGTCTCGGCTCGGTGCCCGCGATTCGGACGATATCGTCCGAACTGCTCTTCGGATCGCCGATCGCTTTGCGCACGCGCGGGACGATATCGGGGAAACAGGGGAGATTCAGGGGACCTTGCGATAATTCGTCTGTGATGCGCGTCAGAAATTCAATGGTTGCCGCACGCGACGGATCGGCCGGCGGCGAGACGGCGACGGCCCGCCCGCGGCTCGACTGAGCGGTGGGAGATGACGGCATCCTAGGCATCACACGGCAAACCCATCCGATCATCATCGGCCGGATGGGGAAAATCTTGAGAAGCGATGGCCGTCGCACGCTACCTTCCGTCGAACCTATAGCTGAAACGCAAACCGATGGTTCGCGGACGACTCACAGTGGATGGCCGGGTAGTACTGGCGGTAGTTCTCATATACTTCGGCTCGCGTGTCGGTCAGGTTCTCTCCATAGATCTGGGCCAGCCACCCGTTCTTTCCGACCCCGACCGCGCCATCGTATATTGTAAAAGGCGGCAAGTCATAAGCAACGGAGTTGCCCCGCTCGTGACGCGCGCCGCACCCGAGGATTCAATTCCCCTCACCCGGTAGTTTCCGCCGTTGATTGTGGTGATATTGCCTCCGATCACGGTGCTGTCAAATGCTCCCGTTTGTACATTGTCCCAGTTCTCCTGATAGACCGCTCTACCCGACAGCACCCCGGTCGAGCTCAATGACAGGCCAGAAGGCAGGGCCCCCCTTTTCCGTCCAGGTGAAAGGTGCCAAGCCACCACGGGGCGGATTTGGCTACCAACATCTCGGCTGCCGTGCAAAGCCCTTCGCAGGCCGCAACGCCGGCATGCATTCAGCGTGTTCAGCATTTGATCCGCTCGTTCTTCGGGTCGTACAACGGGCGCAACGAGGCCGTCGCGGGCTCTCGGACACCGGCGACCTCGATCTCGTAGCCGTCCGCATCGATTGCGCCGCCGCCGCGTGCGCCGTCGCCTGGTGCACCGTCGCCCGGCGGCACGGTCACATAGCCCAGCCCCACGGCGGCGCCAAGCGAATGCGCGTACATGCCGGAGCGGACGAAGCCGACGATCGAGCCGCCCCGCCAGATCGGCTCGTTGTGATACAGCAGAGGCTGCGGTGATTTGAGCCTGAACTGCACCAGGCGCTTGCGCACGCCGGATTCACGCTGTTTGAGAAGCGCCTCGCGACCGATGAATCCTCCCGGCTTGTCGAGCTTGACCGCAAAGCCGAGGCCCGCCTCCCAAGGAGTGTCCTCGTCGGTGATGTCGTGTCCCCAGTGGCGATAGCCCTTTTCGATGCGCAGCGAATTCAGCGCGTGATAGCCCGCGTGCACGAGACCGTGGCGCGGGCCCGCGGCGATCAATTCGTCGTACACCCCCTGCATGAATTCGGTCGGCACGTACAGCTCCCAGCCCAATTCCCCCACATAGGTGATGCGCGAGGCGCGCACCAGCGCATAGCCCAGCTCGATCGTGCGGCTGGTGGCGAATGGAAAGGCCTCGTTCGACACATCGTCGGGCGTGAGCGACTGCAGCAGCTCGCGCGAGCGCGGCCCCATCAGCGACAGTACCCCCATGCCGGAGGTCACGTTGGTCAATACACAGTGCGCGGCCGGGTCGATGTGGCGATTGAGCCAGTTGAAATCCTTGGCCTCGGTCTCGGCGCCGCCCACGATCAAATAGGCCGTCTCGGTGAGGCGCGTCACGGTGAGGTCGGCCTCGATGCCGCCGCGCTCGTTCAGCCACTGCGTGTACACCATTTTTCCGGGCGCCACGGCCACGTCATTCGCGCACACCCGATTGAGCACGCGTTCCGCGTCCGCACCTTCCAGACGGAATTTGGCGAACGAGGATTGATCGAATAGTCCGACCGCGCCGCGCACCGCGAGATGTTCGCGAGCGCTGTGTTCGAACCAGTTCTGGCGGCCGTAGCTGTAGGCATAAACCGGCACGGTGCCGGCGGGCACGGTGCCCGCGGGGACGTACCAGTTGGCCCGTTCCCAGCCGAAGGCTTCGCCAAAGCAGGCGCCTGCGCCGGCGAGCCGGTCATGCAGCGCGGATTTACGCACTCCGCGTGCGGTTTCGTATTGGCGGAAGGGCCAGTGCGTGGCGTACAGCAGGCCCAGGCTTTCCGAGACGCGCTCGCGCAGATATTTGCGATTGATCTGGAACGGCATGTTGCGCCGGACGTCGACCTCCCATAGATCGAGCGGCGGGTGACCGTCGCGGATCCACTCCGCGACGACCTTGCCGACCCCGCCCGCCGACTGCAGCCCGATGGAATTGAGGCCGGCCGCGACGAACAGGCGCTCGAGCTCGGTGGACTCGCCCAGGTGGTAGCGCACATCCGGAGTGAAGCTCTCGGGGCCGCAAAAGAATTTTTGAATGCCGGCGTGCTCCAGGGCGGGAACGCGGCGCATCGCATCGAGCAGCACGGGTTCGAAATGGCCAAAGTCGCCGGCGATTTCCCCGAACGCGAAATCCTCGGGAATCCCGTCCGCTCCCCACGGACGCGCATGGGGCTCGAACGCCCCCACGAGCAGTTTGCCGGCATCGTACTTGAAGTAGCTGCAGTGATCGTAGTCGCGCAGCACCGGCAGATCCGCGGACAGTCCCGGCACATCCTTGAACAGCACGTAGTAATGCTCGCAGGCGTGCAGCGGCACGGTCACGCCGGCGCTCGCGGCGAGGTCGCGGGACCACATGCCGCCGCACAGCACGACGTAGTGCGCATCGAGCCGCCCGTGCGCGGTCTGCACGCCGCTCACGCGCCGCCCGTCGTGGTGAATGGCGGTGACCTTGACGTCTTGGAAAATGCGCGCGCCCGCATTGCGGGCGCCTTTGGCGAGCGCCTGCGTGATGTCGACCGCGTTGGCATAGCCGTCGCTCGGGATGTGAATGCCGCCGATGACATCGTCGAGATTGGCGAGCGGGTAGAGCGCGCGAATCTCGGCCGGCGACACGACGTTGACGGGTAGGCCGAACACCTTTGCCATGGAGGCGTTGCGCTTCAGCTCCTCCATGCGGCCGGCGGTCGTCGCCAGCGAGATCGAGCCGCACTGCCGGTAGCCGGTCGCCTGGCCGGTTTCGGCCTCCAAGCCCCGATACAGCTCTCCCGTGTAGCGCGCGAGCTGCGTCATGTTGATGCTCTGGCGCAGCTGTCCGACCAGCCCCGCCGCGTGCCAGGTGGTGCCGCTGGTGAGCTGCTTGCGCTCGAGCAGCACGACGTCGCTCAGGCCGAGCTTGGCCAGATGGTAGGCGACGGAGCAGCCGATGACGCCGCCGCCGACGATGACCACCCGCGCACGGGCCGGAAAGTCGATCGCCATGCTCACACCCTCATCCGTGCATTGTCGGCGTCGAACGCCGCGGCGCCGAGCACCTGAGCGCGGCGGCTCTCGCCCTGGATGAGCACGTCGAATGCGCTTCCGGGCGCGGCGAACGGCGCCTCGACGCATGCGAACGCGAGACTCTTGCGAACGCGGTGCCCGTAGCTTCCGGAGGTGGTGATGCCGATGCAGCGATCCGCGGTGAGCACCGGCTCGCCGCCGCGCGCATCCGTGTCGGCCGCATCGACCTGCAGATAGACGATCCTCAAGGGGCGCGGCGGCTGCGCGAGCGTCGCGTCCCTGCCGACGAAGCCGCCTCTGTCGGCATTGAAGAAGCGCGCCATATCCGCTTCCAGCATGTTCAGCTCATTGGTGAGCTCGGTCGACCAGGCCTTGTAGGCCTTTTCGATGCGCATGCTGTTGACCGCATACAGCCCGTAGTTGGCGATCCCAAACGCCCGCCCGCGCTCCCACAGCGCATCGTAGATCGCGGGCAGCGCATCGATGGGTGCGTGCAGCTCCCAGCCCAATTCGCCCACATAGCTCACTCGCAGGGCGCGGACCGGGCGCCCGGCCACAGTGATCTCGCGGGCGCTCAGCCACCGGAACTCCGAGTTGCCGAGCGGCGCATCGGTGAGCCCGCCGAGCAGCTCGCGCGAGCGCGGCCCGCTCAGCACGAGAACCCCGAGCCGTTCGGTCACGTTCTCGACGCGGACCGCTTCGCCCGGTCGCAAACTCTGCCGCAGCAGGTCCCGATCGCGCAGCTCGGCGGCGGCGGCGGACAGCGCATAAAAGCGGTCGTCGGCAAGCCGGCTCACCGTCATTTCGCCGAGAATGCGTCCGCCGGGCGACAGCATGTGCGTGAGCGCGATGCCGCCCGGCTTGCGCGGCATCCGGTTGGCGCAGATGCGGTTCAGGAACGCCTCGGCCTCCCGTCCGCTGATGTCGTACTTGGCGAACCCCGTCAGATCCAGGATGCCGACCCGCTCGTGCACGGCGGCGACCTCGTCCCGCAGCACCTCGAACACGTTGTTGCGGCGATAGCTGCAGTCCTCTTCGCGGCCGTCGAGGGAGAACCATTTCGGCCGCTCCCAGCCGAAGGTCTCGGTGTGCACGCAGCCCTGCGCTTTGAGCCGGTCGTGCAGCGGACTTGCCTTGCGCGGACGCCCGGCCATCTCCTCCTCGCCCGGCCGGCGGGTCGTGAATGTCAGCCGATAATCGAGAAACACCTTGTCGCGCACGTAGGACTTGTCGGCGAACGGACCGAAGCGGCGGGGGTCGAACTCCGTCATGTTGATTTCGGCATCGCCGTGCAGCATCCACTGGGCGAGGTACTTGCCGCAGCCGCCGCCTTGCGCAATTCCGAACGAGGTGCCGCAGCACATCCAAAAGTTCTTCAGGCCCGCAACCGGACCTAAGAGCGGCGCGCCGTCCGGCGTGTGCGGAATGGCGCCGTTGATGATGCGGCGAATGCCCACCTCGCCGAAAATCGGCATGCGCTCGATCGCGCGTTCGAGCCAGGGCGCAATGCGATCCAGGTCGTCGGGGAACAGTTCGTTGGAGGATTCCCACTCGGGAAAGCCGCGCGGCGCCCACGCCTCGGTGAGGCCCGTGCTCTCATAAATACCCATCAATCCGGATTTCTGCTCCTGGCGGAAATAGCCGGAGACGTACGAATCGCGCATCACCGGAATCTCTTCGCTGCGATCCATGAACGCCTGGATCGGGTGCGTCACGACGTAGTGGTGCTGCATGTTGGCGATGGGCGCATCGGCGCCGACCATGGCGGCCACCTCGCGTGCGTAGCAGCCGGCCGCGTTGACCACCATCTCGGCGACGATCGTGCCTTTCTCGGTGACGACCTCCCACTCGCCGCCGGGGCGTTGGCGAATATCAACGACGCGGTTATGGCGCACCACGCTGGCACCGAGGTCGCGCGCGGCCTTGGCGAGCGCTTGGCACAAGCCGGACGGATCGCCGTGGCCGTCATCGCGCGTCCAGGCGCCGGCGATCACATTCTGTGTGGTCAGGAACGGATTCAGCCGCCGGATCTCCTCGACGCCGACGATGTCCATGCTGAAGCCGATGCTCTTCGAATAGCCCAGGATGTATTTGAACCAGTCGAGCTCGTGCGGATGGTTGGCGAGGCGCAGGCCGCCGCAGGGGTGCCAGCTCACGTACTGACCGGTCAGCGCTTCCAGGCGCGGGTACAGCTGGTTGCTGTAGGCGTGGATTTTCGCCAGGTTGTAGCTGCCGGTGATGCTCGGACACTGGCCGGCCGCGTGCCAGGTGGAGCCCGAGGTGAGCTCGCCCTTCTCCACCAGGATCGTATCGGAACAGCCCTCCAGGGCCAGGTGATAGAGAAGGCTTGCGCCCATCATCCCGCCGCCGACGACGACGACGCGTGCAGTTGTTTTCATGAATACCCGTGTGGATCGTGCCCAAAAAATTTGTTGGCAAAGGTACCAAAATACTCGGTTGCCTGGCCATGAGGGACCAATTTAGTGCAGCTGTTCCGCAATCGGCTGACAGCGGCCGCGGCGGACTGACTAGGGCGGCGGCACAGCGCCAGGCGCCGGCGGCACCGCGTTGCGGGCATGCAAGGCCATGGAGATGAGCGCACTGCCGCCGAAGACCAGGTTGATGCCCACCAGCAGTCCGATGGCCCAGGCCGCCGTGCCGGGAAGACCCAGGAAGATGATGCCCGCCAGCACGAGATCGATGATGCCGCTCACCAACATGAGGCCCCAGCGCGCCGAGAAGCCGTGGCGGTGGCTCAGCGCCAGCATGATCGATGCGATCCCTTCGAACAGCAGAAACACGGTCAAGATCACGGTGAGCGAGAAGGCGCCCGACAACGGCCAGCGCAGCAGCACGAAGCCGGCCGCGATGCCGAGCACGGCTGAGAACAGCGACCACCCGAACCCGGGCGCGCCGCGCATACGCAAGGTGCTGACCAAACCGGCGACGCCGCTCAGGAGCAGCGCCCACCCAACGATGACGGCCACCGCGAGCGTGGCCAGCGGCGGCAGCAGGATGGCACCGAGGCCCAGGATGAGAAGCACGATTCCCTCGGCCAGAAACAGGCCCCAGTGTTGATGCAGCGAGGTGGCGACCGCCGCCTGAATGCGTTCGAGGTCAGTTCTTTCCGTAGACATGCGGGAGCTCCTTCGAAGACTATATGTATTATAATTGAGTACTTACATTCAATATCAAATGTCATTTATAGTTCAAAAACGGCACCAAGCCACGCTACACTGCGGCCCCGGTGATCGGCGAGGGAGTTTGGCACGCAGATGGCAAGAGTACGAGGCAGCGGATTTGGAATCCACGAGTTGCCGCGCATTGCCCGCGGCGCGGGCTCTTATCTTTACGATGAGGCCGGAAAGCGCTATCTCGACGGTTCGGGCGGACCCGCGGTTTTCAGCCTCGGGCACGCGCACCCGGAAGTCAACGCGGCCATTTCGCGCCAGCTGGAGTCGATCGCCTATGGCTATCGATATCTATTCACGAGTTCGGCTCTCGAAGGCCTGACGCAGACGCTGCTGCGGCTGACGGGCAACTGCTTCAAGGACATCGTTTACGGTTGCGACGGTTCCGAGGCGGTCGAATCCGCGCTCAAGGTGGCCTTACAGCATTTCGCCGCGCGCGGCTTGACTACCAAGCGCCATTTCATCGCGCGGCACCGCTCGTGGCACGGCGACACCTTGGGCGCGCTGTCCATCTCCGGGTTTGCCGCTCGCCGGCGCGCCTTCGAGGGGAGCCTGCTCGACGTATCGTTCGTCTCAGCGGCGAACGCCTACCGCCTGCCCGACGGCTGTACGGCTGCATCGCTCGTCAGCCATCTGGCCGCCGAACTCGAGCAGGCCATCCTCGCTCGCGGGCCGGAAACGGTTGCGGCCTTCGTGTTCGAACCCATCGTGGGCGCAGCCGGCGGCGTGGTGCCGGCGCCGGCGGGATATTCGACGGCGATCCAGGCCGTGTGCCGCAAGTACGATGTGCTGCTGATCGCCGACGAAGTGATGTGTGGGTCGGGCCGCAGCGGTACTTGGCGCGCGCTCGAGCACGATGGGGTGGTGCCCGACATCATGAGCATCGCCAAGGGATTGGCGGGCGGCTACATTCCGCTCGGAGCGACTCTGGTCACCGCAAACGTCTCGGCTCCCATTTTTCGTGAACACGGCGCATTCATGACCGGGCATACGTTTTCCGGCCATACCACCGCCTGCGCCGCAGCGCTGGCGGTGCAGAACATCATCGAGCGCGACCGGCTGCTCGAACGGGTTCGATCGGCGGGCGCTCTCTTTCAACAAGCCCTGCGCGAGTCCCTGGCCGGTTTCGATGAGGTCGGAGACGTGCGCGGCCGGGGGTTTTTCGTCGGCATTGAATTGGTGCGCGAACGCAGTACGCGCACACCATTCCCGGCGGACAGAGCGTTGAGCTTCGATATCGGTCAGCGCGCATTTGTCGACGGTCTAATCTGCTATCCCTGTTCGGGCAACGTCGACGGCGCCGCCGGAGACACGATCATTCTGGCGCCGCCCTACAACGCGAGCGATGCGGAGCTCGAGGAGATTACCGCGAAGCTCGCGCGCGCCGTCGGAGCGGCGCTGAGCGCACAGCGGTAGACGACCCGCAAGCGGGCCTAATCAAGGTACTTTTAGCGCATTTCGCCCCCCTTTATTGTGATCGGCATCGCCGAAAAGGACGGCATTTAGGATTAAATTAATTTGATGTACGGAGAATCCCGACACCAAGGGACGATCTCGGACGCTCATTGGCACGGTGCGCTTTTCATCGTCGCTGTGGCCCTGCTCGCTTGTCCGGCTCGGGTGCTGCGGGCTGACGAGGTGTACAAATCCGTCGATTCCGCGGGGAATGTGGTCTACTCCGACCGAGCCGATGCCTCGGCGGCACAGCAGTCCGTCGTGCGAATTGAGGACGCACGAAACCCGCCCGACGTGATTCATTTCTGCTGGACGAACTGCTTTACCCTCAGCTACGACAATGGACTCTACAGGCGGACGGATGGTTCGGACGAGACCTGGACCGTAGAGCGCTACACCTCCAGATCGCTCATCTTGCGCCGCCACGATGCCCCTGCGGCCTGGAACGGCTTCAGTTCAGACGTGATTTACCAGGGCCAGGTATCGAACGACCGGCTGATCGGCGTCACTGTGAACGGCAGTCCCGTGCCCGACATCCATGCGGCATGGGGCGTCGCGCTCGACACGTTGCCCGGGAGCAATGCTGAGCGAGATCAGCGCCTGAAGATGCAGGCGATCTATGCGAGCAACGCGCCGCCTGCCGACATCGATCCTGCCGCAGAGGGCGGCGACATGCGCACCGCCGAAGCACCGCCGCCTCTGCTGAACGACGAGCAGCCGCCTTGCGCCGTAGAGGGATATCTTTGGACCCCGGGCTATTGGGCCTGGAGCGGTGGAGGATATTACTGGGTGCCCGGGGCTTGGGTGCAGCCGCCGCGAGCGGGCGTGCTGTGGACACCGGGCTATTGGGGATACGCGGGCACGGTTTACGTGTTTCACCGGGGGTATTGGGGTCCGCACATCGGCTTTTACGGCGGCATCAACTACGGCTACGGCTATACGGGCGTCGGGTTTGCGGGCGGGCGCTGGGTGGGCAATACATTTGCGTACAATCGGACCGTCAGCAACGTGGATGTGAGCGTCATTCACAACACGTATAACGAGAGCGTGGTCAACAATGTCACTCTCAACAAGGTGAGCTACAACGGCGGGCCGGGCGGCACCAGGGCAGCCGCGGCCGAACCGCATATTCCGTCGACGCCGTCGCAGCGCCAACCCACACCGAAAGAAGCCAGCAATCCCGCGCTCGTGGCTCAGGCCAGCGGCGCTCATTCCGCCGTACCGCCGAACACCACAGCGCACGCGCAGGTTGCCGCTGTGCAGCCGAGCGCACCGAAATCCGCGGGCGCAGCACCGACGAAGCCGCCGCCGCATCCCACGCGAGCTGAACGCGAGCGATAGACGGGCGCGAGCGGCCGCAATCCTCCGTCACTCGACAGGTCTGCCGCCGAGTGTTAGGTTTTCTCGAACCCGCTCAGCAAGAATTCGAACATAGGGAGCTGTCATTACTCGGCGACTGGGAATCTCATTCGCGGCGGCGCTTTTGAGCGCTTGCGCCTCGCTCGGTTACCCGATCGAGCACTACGAGGCGGTGTATGCGAAGCCGGCGCTCGAAACGCCGGCTCCCGAAGCCGCGGCACTCTCGCACCTCGACGCGACGCGCGTGAATCGTGGCCGTTATCTCGTCGAGATTGCCGGTTGTGGGGCCTGCCACACCGATGGGGCGCTGATCGGAGAGCCAAACGCGTCAAGGCTGCTCGCCGGTTCGCACCTTGGCATCGCGTATACAAATCCATTCCGCGACACCTTTCCAGGGGTCGCCTACCCAGCGAATCTCACGCCGGATCAACGGACCGGACTTGGAAACTGGAGCGACGCTCAGATAGCGGCGGCCATTCGCTCGGGCGACGCCGGTTCCGGCGCCGGGCACTTGGTTGTGATGTCATGGCCTCTTTACCAGCACATGTCCGACGAGGACGTGAATGCGATCGTCACGTACCTGCGAAGCATTCCGCCGATCGCGAATCAAGTGCCCGGACGAGTGGCGCCGGGCACCAGGGCAACGACGCCATACGTGTTTTTTGGCGTATTTCGGTCAGGTCCCGAGCTGGGGATACGCTGATCGGACAACAAAGCGGGGATGGCGCACCAATGTGCGCGGTTGATCAGCAATGTCGGTAGTGATCCTATTGCCTCCCAACCGGCCGTTCCGCCCTCCGGATTGAGCCATTTTTCCTCGATCCTCGCGCGCATCCCCATCGCATCACTTGGCCCCAAGCAGGCTTCCAGCCGGCTTGACACTGTTCGGTCGCGGGAGTTTGCTAAGGCGCTGATAGAGGTGATCCGATGCTACCTGCACCAGATGGTCCCGGTAAAATAGAGGCGGCGCCTGCGCCCGCGGGCGATCTTGCCGCTGTGACCGGGACCTGGACGAACTGGGTGGGCGAGGTCATTGACGGAGCGTTTCCGCTGCGCCGGTTTCTGGGCGGCACAGATCACAGCGGGGTATTCCTGACGGAGCACAAGGCACAAAACCTTCGCGATGCCGCGATCAAGATCGTGCCGGCCGATCCGGCACTGACAGAGTCACAGCTCACGCACTGGAGGGCGGCGGCCGCCTTGTCCCATCCTCACCTGATCCGCCTTCTCGACTCGGGTCGGTGCCAGCTCGGGGGCCGCCAATTTCTCTTCGTCGCGATGGAATATGCTGAACAGACTCTCTCTCAGATTCTTCGCATCCGCGCCCTTACCCCCGACGAGGTGGGGGAACTGCTGCCACCCACCCTAGACGCCTTGGCTTTTCTTCACCGGGAAGGCTTAGTGCAGGGACAGCTCAAGCCGCCAAACATTCTGGTCGTCAACGATCAACTGAAACTGGCGAGCGATACGATCCGTCCGGCCGGCGAATCGGCTATGAGCATCGCCAAGCCATCCTCGTACGATCCCCCGGAAGCAAAAAGCGGCCGGATTTCCGCCGCTGGCGACACCTGGGCTCTGGGCATGACCATGGTTGAGGCTCTCACACAGAGCCCTCCTGCGTGGTCTGATGAACGATCCGAGAGCGTTTCTTTGCCCACGAATTTGCCTCCCACTTTCGTGGATGTCGTGCGGCGCTGCTTGAGTCGCAACCCCGCCGAACGTCCGACGGTCACCGAGCTCGAAGCGCAATTCAGTCGGCCGCCGCAGGCGCCCGTCGCTTCGACTGCTCGAGCCCCTTCTCCACGGAAGTCGCCCGATCAGCGACTGGCCGTCCCGACTATCGCCGCGGTCGTCATCATATTGTTCGCAGTGGTTTGGGCCGGCTTGCGGCTGCATGGGCGCAAGACGAATCCCGAGCAAACCGTTTCAAGTGCTGCTCGAATTGCTGCCCAACAAGAGGCACCGCCTGCAAAGATCGCAGACTCTGAACCGTCGCCCTCGCGCCCTGTTGCTCGCCCACCGGATCGGGGCACCCGGCCGCCGGCGGACGCCTCACTCTCGGTGCTCCATGAAGAGATTCCCCAGGTGCCGCGCAGCGCAAGAGACACGATTCACGGCCACATTCAGGTAGCGGTTCGAGTGACCGTCGATGGGTCTGGCAATGTCGTCGACGAGGTCCTGGAGCATCCAGGCCCAAGCAGATATTTCGCCCGCTTGGCGAGCGCGGCGGCCAGGGGATGGAGGTTCGCACCAGCTCACGATCAGCCCCCTCGGGGCTGGATATTGTGGTTCGACTTCACGCGCAGCGGCGCCACCGGACGCGCCGTCGTTCCGAGGAAATCTGAGTGATGGGTCCGAGTGATGCCGACCCCTGGCGGACGGCGGCGGCGCGGGAACGAATCAACACCACAATTGTCGAATGCGAATTGCAACTTTTGTCGTCCCACCGTGTTCTTCTGACTTCAGACGCGGGATCTGTAGATGGGCAACATGACGGACAAGCGCAATGAACTGGGATTGAGGTCCCTGGACCGTCGGCCAATGCTCACGGCCATGATGGTGTATTTGATTGGCTTAAGCGTTGCAGCCTTGATCGTTGCTTTTGCGGTGTGGCGGGACCCTTCCTGCAGCCCGAATCCGCAGCAATTCCATCCACGATATATGGTATCGATCGCCCCGCATGATCCGGCTCCGCCGCGCGGCCTGAACGCCGCCGCTGCATTGCGATCGTCGACCTTTCGCCGCGCCTGAGCTTGCGAAGACGAACGCCGTGTCATACGCTCGGATCGCCACCAGATTCGAGTGGAACTGGCGGCGGCGATCGAAACGGCCAGGGAGGCAGGGGAGTCTGGGAATGCAACGAACGAACTACGCGCCGCTCGCCTCTCACAAAGCCCCCAAGGTTCTTGGCTACCAGCAGCCCAGTACCTTCGCCAGCGTCACCGCCAGCTCGCCGGCGATTGCCGTGATGACGGACCTGCGCCAGGTCACCGCGGCGACCATCGGCGCCGAGGCGACTCTGAGCGATGCGACGCGCACGATGATGGCTCGCAACGTCCGTCTCCTGTTGGTCGTCGCCGCTGACCAGTCCGTCCTCGGGCTGATCACGGCGCGCGATACGCAGGGCGAGAGACCGATCCAGTGGCTGCACGACCGCGGCGGCAAGCGTACCGATCTGCGCGTGAGCGACCTGATGATCCGCACCGAGGACATTGACATGCTCGATATCAAGGACGTTCTGCGTTCCGAGGTCGGGCATATCGTCGCGTCGCTGGAGGCATGGGGTCGCCAGCACGCGCTGGTGGCCGAGCGGGATGCGGTCACGGGTTTGACCCGCATCCGCGGCATTTTTTCGGCAACCCAGATCGGTCGCCAGCTGGGCATAGCGGTGCAGCCGTTCGACGTGGCGGTCACGTTCGCAGACATTGCGCGGGCGCTCGCGGATTGAGCCGATAGGCTATTCTTTCCGCGGCCGGTGAAACTGGTTGTTGTGCCTCGGGGGATGGGCGCGTCGCATTCGTTCGTTGATCACAATGACTTCTGGATTTGAAGACGAGTCGTTCACGACATCCGGCGTGTACTGATCGGGACCCGGCGCTGTATATCCTGAATCGTACGCAACGTATGACGCGGGAGGAATGCTTGCGGAATCCATGATATTCAGTTCGCTGAGTCGCCGGATGGAAGAGCGTGCGCCGCATGGCGCGTCGGAGAAGGTTCGTTCACCGTTCACCACGCATTCCCAGACGCTGCCCGGCGGCAGCCCCTCCTGGGCAGCAGGTTGCACGGCAGGGGGAGTCTGGATCGGAGCGGGCGCAGGCAGCGCGGGCGCGGTCAGCGCGGGCGCGGGGGTCGCCACACCGACGGCCCTTGGAGCCGGTACCTTCGGAGTTCTCAAAGCCGGCGTGTGGGTAGAGGCAATCACAGCCGCGACTGCGACGGTGGTGATGAGCACGCCGCTCAGGATCCACGGATAGAGATCCGCCTCCGCATCCTTTGCCATGCCTCATTCTAAGGCGAACCGGCAATGCCCGCGAACTTCCAGCTTAAGTGAAATGCTGCCGGCCCGAAGATCGCCGGCGAGCGTTGCGACAGCAGGCCGCCTGCGCTGCTCATGCTTCAGTGCATCAAGTTGACCAACGAGGTGCTCACTTCTTCGGCGGCGGCATTCTTGACTCTAATATTTTCGTGGCACACATTGTCCATGTGATAGCAACGCGTGAAAACGCCGAGGGGTTAACTTTAGGAGTAATCCATGAAGTTACTGACCAGTGTTCTCGCTGCCGCTTGGCTGATGTCCGGTTGTGCAAGTACTGCGCCGAATGACGGGAGTCCTGCGGCCGACAATTCGGAAGCGCGCACAGGCTTGTGCAACGACGCCACGCCGCCGCCCTGCCATCCTCCGGACTGATATCATCAGCCGCGGTCGCCGGAATTCGTAGGGCGAGGAGGGCGCCGGCCGCAGTCTTGTCAGTCGGTACCGGGCTGCATGTCGGGAAATAACTTCCATGCCCCCACGCCCTTGAGCCAGGGTTGCGAGGGGTAATCCACTACCGTCAATCCGCCATCCACGATCAGTGTCTGACCGGTCACGAAACTCGCATCGGAAGAGGCGAGAAACACGACCGCACGAGCGATCTCATCGGGAGTTCCCATGCGGCCAAACAGGGAGGCGCTTCGATCCACTTCCTCGTAGCCGCCGGTCACCTCGGTTGCAATCCAGCCGGGCGAGACTCCATTGGCGCGGATGCGATCCGGTGCACCTTGCACCGCCAGCGATCGGGTCAACGCCTCGATGGCAGCCTTTGCGATGCCGTAGGCTCCCCAGGTCCCATGCAGTGCCGCCGTCGAAGAGATGTTGACGATCGATCCACCGCCCGCAGCGCGCAGCACAGGCAGGGCGTGAGCGGATACGTGGTAGGCGGCCTCAAAATTGGCGCGCATCAGCTTGTGCAGACGCTCGCCCGGACCGTCGGTCGGCTCGACGAGGGAGCGGCGGGCGCCGGCGCCGGCGTTGTTCACCACCACGTCGAGGCGACCAAAATGCGCGGCAACCGCGCCGATCAATTCAGCCGCCTGGATTTCCTCGCTGAGGTCGGCGGCGAAGAAGGCCGCCTGCGCACCAGCCGCATGCAGCTCGCCCAATACGTGGGCGCCCTTGGCCTTGTCGCGCCCCGTGATGGCGACCAGGGCACCCTCCGCGGCGGCCCTCAGCGCGATGGCCCTGCCAATGCCTGAGTTGCCGCCGGTGACGAGAGTAACTTTGCGCGACAACTTCATCATGGGCTCTCCACGGGGGAAGCAGTTTATTCCACTTGAATCTGAGCTACATCGATTTTCATTGACTGCATGGGCGATCGCAGGTTAGAAGCTGTGCCTTGAGTGGAGAACGATATGGCCAAGGCCTATTGGATCACGTGTTATCGCAAGATTCTCGATCCGGCCAAGCTTGCGGCCTATGCGGAGCTCGCCGGGCCCGCGCTCGAGGCTGCGGGCGGGCGCTTCGTGGCGCGAGGAATCGCTGCGCAAGCTTACGAGGCCGGCCAGTTCGAGCGCACCGTCATCATCGAATTCGATTCGATCGAGCAGGCGCTCGCAGCGCACGATAGCCCAGGCTATCAAGCGGCCCTCGCGGCGTTGAATGGGGGAGCTGTGCGCGACGTGCGGATCGTTCCGGGCGTGTAACTACAAACTCCAGGACAGGCGCCCAACGCCGCGCCAGACGCAGAAGCAGCGGTGGGGAGTAGGGCCCGTCCTGGCGGGGCAACATGAAAATCTGGACCGCCATCACGGATCCGCTGCAAGGGAAAACCTCGTTATCCAAGATCGTCTGGCTCTACGGGCTCGGAGGGTCGCTGCTCGTGAGCGCGCTCGGCCTGCTTCTTCCGGGCGGCGAATTCGCTCGGCGCAGCTACGTGGTGTTCGGGCTGCTGTTCAGCGTCTATGTGACCGTGGCGACTTATCAATGTGCGGGGAACTGCCGGTCGAAAGCGTTGGCGCGCTTCGTGCGGATTTGCGCCGTGCTGTCGCTGGTGCTGCTGCCGGTGTTGGCGTATTTGGATTTCACCGGGGCACTCGATCTGGCGTTGACGGGTGTGCAAGGGGAGCAGTGAATCGCGATGCGCTCAACCCTTCATCGTTCGCTTCTCGTCGCATGTTCAGTCATCGCGACATCCAGCGTCGCTGCGGCGGCTTCACCGCAGGCGTTCGATCTACCAGATCACGGCACACTGACCCTGTTCGTGCCCGACGGATGGATGGGCGAAATGAAGCAGCCGCGGAGTCAGTCACCGCCCACCATCACGATGGGACCGCGGAGCGGGCCCAAGTTCATGATATTCATTACCGCGGGGTGGCCAACGGCGTCGGCGGGCAAATTGCCTGACGAGAATGCGATTCGTTCCGAGGTGGCGGGCGCTGCGAAGAATGTCGCGCCGCAATCCGCGGATGGCGCGCCATCGCTTCGCGAGATCAAGGGCGTGGATGGTGGAGGCTTCTACTTCGCGGCGACCGACCGCGCGCCCAAGCCTGGCGAGGCCAAGTATCTGACGCAGGGGATCATTCGCGTCGGCGAAATCTCGCTGGCGTTCACCGTGTTGACAAACGACGGACAAGAGGCGGTTGTGCGGTCGGCGCTCGACATGCTGCGAACTGCGGTGCATCGGCCGGGTAGCACGCCGTAGAGCGTCGAGTAACATTCGAGGTGTGCAAATGCTGATTACAAACGAACTCGCTGCAACCTACCAGGAGGAGGGCGTCGTCGTGCTGCGCGGCATTTTTCGCGATTGGGTTGACCGGTTGGCGCAAGGCATCACGGAGGTTCGAGCTCAGCCAAGCGAATTCGAGCGTTCGGTCCGCCCCAAGGACGGTACCGCAAGCTTTTTCCAGGATTACTGCAACTGGTCGCGCATCTCGACCTTTCGCTCGTTCGTCTTCGAGTCGCCCGCGGCTGAAGCGGCGGCGCGGCTGATGGGGTCGGCCGAAGCCAGGTTCTTCCACGAGCATGTTCTCGTCAAGGATGCGGGAAACAGCACTGTGACGCCGTGGCACCACGACGAACCCTATTACTGCGTCCAGGCTGATCAGAGCGTGAGCTTCTGGATACCGCTCGATTCGGTGTCGCGCGACGTGACACTCGAATGTGTCGCCGGGTCGCACCGTTGGAGCGCTTCAGGCTTTCGGCCGACGCGATTCGATGGTACGCCGCTGTATTCGGAGGACGATTTCCCGGCGATGCCGGACATCGATGCGCAGCGAGACCGCCTCACGATTCGCGCCTGGGAGATGAAGCCCGGAGATGCCGTGGCGTTCCATTTTCGAACGATCCACGGTGCGCCGGCGAACAATTCCACGGTTCCGCGTCGCGTGTTCTCGGCACGCTGGATGGGCTCCGATGCTCGATTCGTTCGGCGCAAGGGGCGCACCTCGCCGCCGTTTCCGAGCCTCAAGCTCGAGGATGGTGCGCCGCTCGACGTAGCGGAATTTCCTGTTGTTTATAGACGGTAAGGCGTCGCGTTCCATCTGCAATGCCATCTGGCCGCGGGGATCGTCAAGAATCGACGGTGCCCAGTGAGAGCACGAACATGTTCCCGAAGCTCCCCTGCTGCGTGGCAATTCGTTCGAACCCCAGCTTTTCGAGCACGCGCAGCGAGGCGACGTTGACTTCATCAACGCTGGCGATCACCCGCGAGAATCCGGATTGACTGCGCGCGTGATCGATTGATGTGCGCGCCATCTCGGTGGCATATCCCTTGCCGGAAAAGCGCTCGAACATCGCATAGACCAACTGCGGCTCTGGGTGGATCGATGAGATTTCCAGAAATCCGCAAAAGCCGACCACCTCGTCCGTCGTCCGGTCCGTGACCAACCAGAGGCCGACACCGCGCCGCTCGAACAGCGTTTGACTCTCGTGGATGCGCGTCTCGCTCCATGCCCGATGGAACAGGTTACCGTCCATGAGATACCGGCGGACGTGCTCATCTCGAACGAGGCCGTGGAAGCTGTCGAGGTCCACGATCGTCACCGGCCGGTATTGCAGCCTGCCCGATAGCATTCGCAGGAAGCTATCATCAAGACGTTATACCCGACCAGACGCGACGTACGGCTTGCGCCAAATATTTGCATCGACATGCGCCGGCAGGACTGTCACAGTGACCTCGTGTGGGTCCAAGGGCTCGTGATTTGCAAATGGCTCGCCCGGTCGATCAAACGAAGTTACGCAAGGCACGGGCAAGCGCGCCCGGCCGCCGGCGTACCTACCCGGCACGGTGGAGGGCATGAGGAGACCTTTGCCGCCCGCGGGGCATGTGATCTTGGCCAGCGCGGACAGCGACAGCTATCGGTCCTTGCGCCGCCGTCCCATGCCGCGAGCTGAGCGATTCAAGCTCGGCCGCAACCTGCGCCAGCAAGTGCCCCGCAGTTCGCTGGGCGAGTGGAAGGCACCAGCGAACCGGCCGGATCCGGTCAAGCAGATCATGCAATCGCACGAGGGCAGGCTGCCGTGGTTGATCCCGATCCGGGTCGCTCGCATGGTGGCCTCTCCCTACGGGTTCCTGCGCGGCACCGCCGGAGTGATGGCCCAGGACATTGCGCCTCTGCCCACAACCGGCATCTGTCCGGTGATCTGCGGTGATGCCCACCTTGGCAACTTCGGTTTCTACGCCTCTCCGGAACGGGATCTGGTCATCGACTTGAACGACTTCGACGAGGCGCATCCCGGCGCCTGGGAGTGGGATCTGCGGCGTCTGGCTGCGAGCATCTGGGTCGCCGGGCGGCACAATGGATCCAACGAAGGACAATGTCGCGACTCGGTGGCATCCTGCGTCGCCGCCTACCGTCAGGAAGTGCGTTTCCTGGCCAACGAGCCATTGCTGTCGCGGTCCTACCAGCGGCTCGACGTTGACCGGCTGCACGAGACGGCTCGGGAGAAATCTTTGCGGGGCGTCATCCTGCGCGCCGCAAAGCGCGCGCGAACCCGAACCAGCGATCGTGCGCTGCCCCGCTTTACCACACGGCGCGGCGGGCGGCTGCAGATCGTCGACAAACCGCCGCTGATCACCAGAGTCGCCAAGGCCGAGGCAAAGGGCATTGCCGTCGGGCTCGACCAATACTTGACCACTCTGGCGTCCCATTGGGGCCGAGCACTGGGTGGCTACACCCTAGTTGACATCGCGCATAAGGTCGTCGGGGTCGGCAGCGTCGGGCTGCGCGCCTATATCGCGCTGCTCGAGGGCAGCAGCGCGGACGATGTGGTATTCCTGCAGCTAAAACAGGCGAGGCGGTCGGTGCTGGCGCGGTTCGTCCACGGCGATTCGGCCTGGCATGCCCATCAGGGACAGCGGGTCGTGGAGTACCAGCAGGCCCTGCAAACGGTCAGCGATCCGCTGCTGGGATGGGCCACCGTCGACGGCCTGCAGTACTACGTCCGGCAGTTCCGCAACATGAAGGGCACCATCCCGCTGGATGCGATCGACGCGGCGGCACTGACCGATTACGCCGGAATCGTCGGCCGTCTGCTCGGCAAGGGGCATGCCCGTACCAGCGGGGCCTCCATGATCGCCGGGTATGTCGGCGCGTCGGACCAGCTGGACAAGGCCCTGTGCCGCTTCGCTCGAGCGTATGCTGATCAGACCGAAGCCGACCACCAGGCTCTGACTAACGCGGTGGCCCGCGGCGTCCTCCCGATAGAGAGATGATCGGCAGCATCCGCCCGGCCGCTTCTGCTAGTTGAGTCCGCGCCCCGAGGGAAACCGACGCCGGCGTCGTCAACGTGCGACGGCGCGGCGCGTTGACGTTATTGTCCGTTCACGGTCATCAAGGATCGCCGCCATGTCAAGAATTGCATCCATTGCGATGGGCGCCGCGCTCGGAGTGGCAAGCATGGCTCAAAGTCTGCCCGCCGATGCGCACCCCGACGTCAGTGTGGGGATTGGCTTTCCCGGCGGCGCGGTCGTCCAGCCGCTGCCCTATGCATCGGTGTACGACGCGCCTTATTACTATACCCACGCTCGATACTGGAGCCATGGAGACGATCGATGCCGACACGATCGCTTCCGCCATGGCCGCTGGCACCGTCGTTAGCGGGGTTCCGAGGCTAACCGCCGCGCGGCTGACATTTGACCACTCGATACCAGGGAACTCCGAGCGCGCCGGAATGAACCACGACGCAGACGGTGTCGCCGATGCCGGTGCTGCGATACAGATCCCCTGGCGGGCGGGTGCAGCACTTGCCGAGTCTGTATGTCTTCGCGGCGGATGCTGCGCACGCGCCACAGTTCTCTGATTTCAAGCCGATCCTTTTGCAGTACCAGCGCCGAGGTCAGTGTGTCTACCAGGTAAACGGCCGCTCCCGCTGCGAGAGCCGCCAAGAAGAACACGAGAACAAGGCCTTGCGGCGAATCGCGCGTTTCGGACGCAACGACCCCGAATGCCCACGCCGCCACGACTGCACCGAGACAAAAGAACCCAAAGAGCGCGGAAATCCCTGTCTTCCAAGCAGGGCTCACTCGGTAGATTCTGGGAAATTCCGAGCCGCTCGCAGCGGAGTCGGCGGTGGTGTCTTGAAGGCTGAATGCGTCATTCCAGCGCCGACGCGTGGCATACACCAGCGCCAGTGCCAACAGCGCGCCCACGATGGCCGCCGCCACGAACGAAGCGGTTGGCGGCGTGCTGATCAGTGCCTGCGTCCAGGAGACGACGGTGGACTGCCTGGCGCGCTTCGCTGAATCAACCCGCGTTCGGACGGCATGGGGGGCTGGAAATTGGTGGCAGAGGAGACGATTTAATGTAAAATTTAATTATTTCGCGTAACTATTGGATTATATTAATATTGTATTCGCGTCATTGATCGTCTGCCGAACATCGCGTCGCTGTGCGTCCCTGGCTCGAATGTGAGGTCGAATCGTATGGCTCCCCAGTCGAAGCGGCGATTTGCGCGCTCCGCACCGAGCAAGGTGGATACGCGTCGCCGAGTTGATATCCGGGTAACCGACATGGCGGCCGGCGATGCGCTGTGGTGGGATACGCGCTTGGGACCAAAACATGCGCAATTGACTGCCCGAGCGGACCGCTTCTGGTCGTGGTCGATGCTGCTGCCGCTGTGTCATCTGGTGCAGCGGGCCAAGCGGCGGCATTGCCGGCCGCTGGTGATTTGGGCGCGCGCGGACAATGGAGACTTCATGCGCGTTGCCATGTCGGTGCTGATCGAGCAGTACCCCTATCTCGACGTCGCATGCCCTGACGAATCGCATTTTGTCTGGTTCATGAGCGCAGCGGATGCCGGGGTGCTCAAGGCGGATTTCGGCATGTCGCATCCGCCCGCGCTCGGACGCGTACTGCTGGACAATGCCATCGTGCTGAGCCAGAACGCGGGCCTGGCCGGCCGTATAGGCCTGCATGCAGCGCCCGCCGGCGGCGAGGCTCTTCTCGCGGTGTATCGGCGATGCGGCCTCATGCATCTGCCGGCGGCCGCGGCCCTGCCGCCATCGATCCGTCAGCCCAACGACGGACGCTACTTTTACGCGGACGAGCGGGTCGCCGAAGCGCTCGCCGCCGCGCTCGACGCGAGTCGCTAGGTTTCGGATCAGGAAGCGGCGTATAGTAACCATAGACTGCTGGGGTAGGTGGGTTTTATGAGTGAATTCATGCGGTTGGATGCCAAGGCACCCGCCACGCTGGGGGCCGTGGTGGAGGCTGTGACACGGCTCAGCACTCTGGGCGAAGCGAAGATTCTGGAACTCGTGTCAGCCGGAAGGATCGCCGACTGGTTCCCGTTCAAGCCCGCCGGCGATCAACCCATCCCGGCTGATACCGTCGCGGAGGAAGAACTGGTGGAAGCCTCCGCATCGCCGTTGAACCAAAGGCAGCGAGACGCACTGATTCAGTCCAGTTTGCCGGCCATGTCTCGTAAGAAGCGCCGGACCGCCTCGAAACGATAGGACGTCGGTCCGACGCGGCTATTTCGTCAGGCTCGCGCAGTTGCTCAGGCTCGGCTTTCCCGCGAACCGATCGCGAACCCAGGCAAGCTGTTCCGGGGTCGACTGATCCATCGTCGGGTCATGATCGAGGCCCGGATATGCGCGAAAGGTGAGCGCCACGCCATTGCTGCAGGCCCGCTTTGCCACTGCCCGCAGCTGCGTGCAGGGTCGCCCTCTCGGCGGCGGACGTACAATTCGGCATGCGCGCCGTATTGCTGCTTTTGCTCGTGGTGCTGTGGCTGCCGGAGGCGGTGCGCGGCGCGGACTCGGCGCATGCAGCCCGCGCGCTCGATCCGGGGGCCGGCGCGCGCTTCGCGGCTCTTGCCCTGAAATGCCTGCATGCGGAGTACCCGAACCATCTTTCGCACACCCTGGACAGCGATGCCGATGCGCGCCCGCCGCGTGAATTGACTGCGGCGTTCTATGGCTGCTTCGACTGGCATTCGGACGTGCACGGCCATTGGCTGCTCGTGCGCCTGCTGCGCCTCGATCCGCAGGCCCCCTTCCAATCGCAGGCACGTGCGGCCATCGCGCAGAGCCTGACGCCGGAGAACATCGCCGGCGAGCTCGCATACCTCAAGCGCGCGGATCGGGCCTCGTTCGAGCGCCCGTACGGTCTTGCGTGGTTGCTCAAGCTGTCGGCGGAGCTGCGCGGCTGGGATGATCCGCAGGGACGGCAGTGGTCGGACACGCTGCGCCCGCTCGAGACGGAGGCCGCGGCGCGCCTGAAAAGCTGGATACCGAAGCTGCACTATCCCATCCGCATCGGCGAGCACGACCAGACCGCGTTCTCCTTCGGCCTGATGTGGGATTGGGCGGGCGTCGCCCGCGACGCAGCGATGCGCAGACTGCTCGCGGATGCGGCGCGGCGATTCTATCGCGAGGACCGGCGCTGCCCGCTGAATTACGAGCCGTCCGGCGAGGACTTCCTTTCGCCGTGTCTGGCGGAGGCGGATTTCATGCGCCGAGTGCTCGACCGCGCTGCGTTCGGCCAATGGCTATCGGGCTTCCTGCCGGGCATCCCCACCGCCGCCCCGCGAAGCGACTGGCTGCAGCCGGCGGTCGTGACCGATCGCTCCGATCCGAAGCTCGCCCACATCGACGGCCTTAACTTGAGCCGCGCGTGGATGCTCGAGGGCATCGCCTCCGGTCTCGAGACCGGCGATCATCGCGTTCCGGCGCTTCTGGCAGCCGCCCAACGGCATCGGGATGCCGCTTTGCCCGCCGTGACCGGTGAACACTACGAGGGCGGCCACTGGCTGGGCACGTTCGCGGTGTATCTCACGAGCGGGGCGGGTTTGCGCTGAGCGCGAGCTCGGCGGCCGCCAAGTCCTCGAGCGCCGTGCCGACGCTCTTGAAAACGGTGATGGCCTGCGGGCTCGAGCGCAGGAACAGGCCGGCCGCCAGTTCGGAGAATTCAGCGCGCACCGCGCCGCGATCGATGACTCCGCGTGCGATCGCGCCGATGATCTCGCCGGATTCATCGAAGGCGCCGGACCGGGTATCGACGTACAGCTCGCCGCGCGCGAGCGCCTCATCGTCGGCCTCGCACATTTCCGCGTTGTACGCGCCGACCAGATCCAGATGCTGGCCGGGCTTCAACCACGCGCCGAGCACCAGCGGCTGCCGCGAGAGGGTCGCGCAGCTGACGATATCGGCCCAGCGCACGGCCGATGCGAGATCGTCGGTCGCTTCGATGGAGAGGTCGGGCCGCGCCAGGCCGGGCCGCGCCAGACCCGATCGGGCGAGCGCGGCCGCCAAACCTTCAGCCCGCTCGATGTGCCGGCCCCAGATGCGCACTTCACGAATCGGCCGCACCACCGCGTGGCTTTCGATGAGATGCGGGGCGAGATGGCCGGTGCCCACCATGGTCAAGCGCGATGCGCCGGGCGATGACAGATAGCGGGAGGCGAGCGCCGAGGCGGCGCCGGTGCGCCGCAGTGTGAGCTCACCGCCGTCGAGCAGCGCACGCGGCTGACCGGTCGTCGCATCGAGCAGCAGGTAGCTGGCGTACACCGATGGCAGGCTCCGGCGCGCGTTGTCGGGAAAGACGGTGACGAGCTTGATTCCGAGCGCACCGCCGGCCCGCCAGGCCGGCATCACCAGCAGCGTGCCGTCGCGCTGGCCCTGTACCGCCGAAGCCACTTGATAACGCTCGCGTACCGGAACCGAGCAGGGCGTGCGAAAGGCCGCATCGAGGGCCTCGATGAGCGCCTGCCGATCCAGTCGTGCGGCGAGCGCCGCGGCATCGAGCTGTAGCATCTTGCAACTCCTAGATCACATTGGCTTCGCGCAGCGGCGCATTCGCCAGCAGTCGCGCATAGGACAGCGGCGCGAGATCGATCGACCGGTATTCGCCGAAGCAGATGTATTCGGCCAGGCCGCGTCCGATGCCGGGCGCCTGCTGCAGTCCGTGGCCGCTGAACCCGCACGCCAGCAGCAAGTTCGACAGGCCCGGCACCGGGCCGACGAACGCGTTTTGATCGAACGTGTTGAAGTCATAGTGTCCCGTCCAGGCGGAGCTCATGCGCACCGCCTCGAACGCCGGCACCCGCCGCGCGAGAATGGGCCACGCGCGGTTTTCGAACAGCGCAAGATCCACGTCGAAATCATCCGGGGATACGTCGGGGTCGGGATCGGCGGGAGGTCCGCAGAGGAATCGATCCCGTTCAGGCCGAAACCAAAGACCCGAAGGGTCGATGACCAGAGGACACCCGGGAATCTCGGTCGGGCAGGTGAACACGAAGACGCTGCGCTTGCGCGCGAACACCGGCAGCTCCAGTCCGGCGCTCGCGGCCAGGGCTCGGGAGCGGGTGCCGGCGGCAATGACCGCGCAGCGGCAGCGGATCCGGCCGCGTTCCTGCAGCATGGCGGCGCTGATTCGCCCCTCAGGCGAGCGCTCCCATCCGATCACCCGATCGCGTGCGTAGCGCACGCCGCCGCGCTCATTGGCGGCGCGCAGTGCGGAGAGCAGCGCATGCCCGTCGAACCAACCCTCGCCGCACGCCGTATCGGTGCCGCCGGCCAGATCCACGATGTTGAGCCACGGATAGCGTACGGCAAGCGCCGCCCGATCATGGAATCTCACCGCCACCGCGTTGGATCGCTGCAGGGCTGCGCGCCGCTCGAGCGCCGCGCGGCCCTGCGGCGTCGCCAGATACAGATAGCTCGATTCGACCAGGCCCACGTCCGCGGCCGCACCGTCATGCTGCAGCCGGCGCGGCGCATCGCGCAGGAAATTCATTCCGAAGGTCGACAGCGCGATGTTGATCGGGGTGGAAAACTGCTGGCGGATGGAACTCGCGGAGAGTGCGCTCGCGGCCTGTCGATAGCTCGGGTCCGGTTCGACCACCAGAATCGAGCCGCGATAATCGAACTCTGCATGCAGAAAATAGGCGCACGCGGATCCCATCGCGCCGCCGCCGGCGATCACCACATCGAAGTCGATTTGCAACGCCCGGGCTCCCCGTCAGGCGCGCACGCGCAGGCTCTTCGGGTCGTACAGTGGCGCGAGCGAAGCGCGCGCCGCCACTCGGGCGCCGGCGATTTCGATTTCATAGCGGCCGGCATGGATATAGGAGTCGCCGCACCCTTCCGGAATCGCCACATAACCGAGCGCAACCGCCGCGCCCAGAGTGTGGCCGTACATGCCTGAGGTGACGAAGCCGACCCGCTCCCGATCGCGATATATCGGCTCGTTGTGGTAGAGCATCGGCTCGGGATCCTCCAATCGAAACTGCACGAGGCGCCGGCGCGGCAGTCCCGCCGCGCGCTGCTCCAGCAGCGCCTCGCGGCCGATGAATCCGCCCGGCTTGCTCCAATCGCACGTGAATGCGAGTCCGGCCTCCAAGGGCGAATCCGCCGGGCCGATGTCGTGAGGCCAGTCCCGGTAGGCCTTCTCGATCCGCAACGAGTTCAGCGCATGGTAGCCGCAGTGCTTGAGCCCATGCGCCTTGCCGGCGTCGAGCAAGGCGTCGTACACGGACTGTGCAAACGAGGTCGGAATGTACAGCTCCCATCCGAGCTCGCCGACATACGTGAGGCGCAGCGCGAGCGCGGTCTGATAGCCGATGCGGATTTCCCGGCAGGTCGCAAATGGAAATCCGGTCGTGGAGAAATCATCCGTCGACACGGCCTGCAGCAGCGCGCGCGAGGCGGGGCCCTGCACATTGAGCATCGCGTAGGCATCCGACGCATCGCTCACCGTACAGAATGCGTCCTCCTGAATATGGTTGCGAATCCACGCCTCGACATGCGTCTGCGTGAAGGCCGCCGTCACGACCAAAAACCGCTCGGCGCCCAGGCGCGTAACGGTTAGGTCCGCTTCGATGCCGCCCGCGAGATTGAGGAACTGGCAGTACACGCAGCGGCCGACGGCGACATCGACATTGGCGGTTGCGAGCGCGTTGAGCACTCCGGCCGCATCGCGGCCCTGCACCAGGAGTTTGGCGAACGATGACTGTTCGAACACCCCGACTCGCTCGCGCACCGCGGCATGCTCTTCGGCATTGTTGAAAAACCAGTTCTGGCGGCCCCAGCCGTACTCGTACGCGGCCGTTTGTCCGGGCCGCGCATACCAATTCGGGCGCTCCCAGCCCGCCGATTCGCCGAAGCAGGCGCCCGCGGCGGCAAGCCGATCGTGCAGCACGCCCTTTTTGACTCCGCGCGCGGTGGCGGGCTGCCGGAATGGCCAATGGTCCTGATAACCGATGCCGAGCGTCTCGACGATGCGGTCCCTGAGATAGCGGTCATTGTCCTGCCAGGGATGCGCACGGCGCAGATTGACGGTCCACACGTCCATCGGCGCGCGGCCTTCCACGATCCAATGAGCCATCACGTATCCGACGCCGCCGCCGGAGAGGATCCCGAGCGAATTGAAGCCGGCCGCGACGAAGAAATTCTTCAGGTTGGGCGCTTCGCCCATCAGGTAGTTGTGGTCGGGCGTGAACGATTCGGGTCCGCAGAACAGCAGCTTGATGCCGGTCTCGAGCAGGCATGGGACGCGGCGCATCGCCTTCTCGATGTACGGGTACATCCGATCCCAGTCGGGCGGTATGTCGCCGAATCGAAAGTCCTCCGGAATCCCCTGCATGCCCCAGGGCCTCGCCTCCGATTCGAACAAGCCGACCATGATCTTGCCGGCTTCCTCGCGGATGTAGGCCGAATTGCCCGGATCCCTCAAGATCGGCAGCATCGGATGCACGCCAGGCACGGGCTCGGAGATCAGATAATAGTGTTCGGCCGCCTGCAGCGGCACATTCACCCCCGCCATGCGGCCGACCGACCGCGCCCACATCCCCGCACAGTTGACGACGACTTCCGCACGGATGTCGCCGGCCGCGGTGCGCACGCCGGCCACGCGGCCCCGCTCGGTCAGGATGCCGGTGACCTTGGTGTTCTCGAAGATTTGCGCTCCGCCGAGCCGTGCGCCCCTGGCAAGCGCCTGGGTCACGTCGGTCGGATTGACGCGGCCGTCGTTCGGGAAGTAGAACGCCGCCTTCAGATCGCCCACCGCGGCAAGCGGCCACATTCGCTTGACCTCCGCGGGAGCGATCTCGTACGCCTCGACTCCGAAACAGGCGGCCATGTGCAGACCGCGGCGCATTTCCTCGGCCTTGTCCGCACTCATCGCGAGCTGAATGGAGCCGCAGCCGATCAAACCGGTGGCTTGACCGGTTTCCGATTCCAACTTGCGGTACAGATCCTGGGAGTACTTCGCCAGGCGCGTCTGCGTTTCAGTGTCGCGAAGCGAGGTCAGAAGGCCCGCCGCATGCCACGTCGTTCCTGCCGTGAGCTGAGCGCGCTCGAGCAGCAGGACGTCGCGGCAGCCGAGCTTGGCCAGATGGTAGGCGATCGAGCAGCCGATGACCCCACCGCCGATGATCACCACACCCGCCTGTGCGGGCAGCATTCTATCGCTCATGATCGGTAACCGCCGCGACCCGCGCGGATGACGATTTGACTGGCCAACAAATACACCAAAGCCGCGGCTGCCGCCGCCGGCAGCGAGGCGGTCGAATACCGGTACCAACCGCTCGAGCGATAACTCAATGGATTGAGCAACAGCACGTAGGTGCAGCAGCCCGCGGCGAGAGCGAGCACAGCGGCAGGATTGATTCCGGACCAAAAAAAGTACGCCCCAGCCGGCGCCTGCGCATAGATTGCGCGCACGTCGATGCGGCGCCGCCGCAGGACGAAATAGTCGATTATCTGGATCCCGCAGAGCGGGGCGAATGCGACGCCGATCAGCGCGAGAAAGTTGCCGAATTTGGCGAAGAACAGTTCAGGGATGAATATGCCCACCAGTGCGACCGGTGTGATCGTGATCAGCAGCAGCGTCGTCCAGGTGCGCCGCTGCAGGGCCGAGAAATTGCGCAGGCCGATGGCCGAGGCATAGATGCCGGCGGTCGTCGTGCCGAAGTTCGCCGCCGTGACGAACCCGAGCGAGATGATCGCATAGGTGGGTCCGCCGACGGTGCGCAGCCACTCGGCCGGATCGGATGATTTGAGCACCAATGCTCCGGCGAGGCCGATGAGGCTGAGCAGCGGCACCGGCGCGGCCATGCCGAGGAACACCGGCAGCACCACCGAGCGTCCGTCCGGTGCCATCCGAATCATCGCGCCGATGTAAGGCCACCACGACAGGGTCGTTCCAATTCCGAGTTCGACACCGGTGGTGTAGTTCCACAGTCGATCAGGCGTCGCCAGCGCCGGATGCGCCGCCAGCAGTTCCGGCCAGCGGTGCGACACCAGCAGGTAGAGCATCCACAGGCCCACGAACACGTGCGCAAAGAGAATATTCGACACCAAGGATACGCCCGTGGCGCCGCGACGCAACGCGGAGAAAATGATGCCGCACGCGAGCAGCGTCAGCATCGGCACCAGCACCGCGCTGCGCGCGCCCACCTCCAGGATGCCGAGCGCCACGCCGAGCTGCACCGCGGATTTCGCGAAGAAGATGATCAGCAGCGAATTCCAGCCGATGATCGATATGCCCTGCAGCAGCGCCGGCACCATCCAGCCGCGCGATCCAAACTGCGGCTTGGTGGAGGCGACCGATTCGATTCCGAAGCGCACACAGGCGGGACCGGCCGCGAGCAGCACCAGCAGCATGCCGATCAGACACCCGGCGGTCAGCGCCGCGCCGCCCTTGATGAAGCCAAGATAGTTGCCCACCGATTCGCCGATCAGATAGCACCAGGTCGCCGCCGCGGTGGTCGCGAGCGTCACCGTGAGCCGTATCGGACCCCAGCTGCGTTCGGCGGGCAGCAGAGGCCAGGCGCTCTCATCCGCCAGCGCAGTCTCGCGGGCGCTCATGTGCGCCAGCCGACGGCGAGCAGTATCGCCGGAATGACGATGCCGAACAGGGCCATCCAGAACCAGCCGGATGCATCGAAGTCCTGCGGGGCCTCGCCGGCCTCCAACGCGGCAAGGCGCGCTTCGAGCTCGGGAGGCTGCGCCGGCGCCTGCTCTCGGATCGGCGTGTGCTCGAGTTCAGCCAAGGGATTTGCCAGGGAATGCCTCCGCGTCGGCATATGGAAACCACCAAAAATCGTGCGCCTTCGCGGCATGATCGATCATCGACAGTTTCGTGTGGCGGAAGGTGTCCAAGCCTTCGGCGCCGAGCTGTCGGCCCATGCCGGACTGCTTGCGGCCGCCGAACGGCCCCGCATCGTTATCTAGCAGCGGCGCATTGACCCACACCATGCCCGCTTCCAATTCATTGACTGCGCGCATCGATTCGTCCAGGTTCGTGGTGTACACGGTCGCGCCGAGCCCGTAGCGGGAGCGATTGGCGAGCTTCAGCGCCTCATCGAAGCTCTGAACGATGCACACCGGAGCCACGGGCCCGAAGGTCTCATCGTTCATGATCGGCGCATCCGCCGAGACCTCGCCCAGAACCGTCGGCTCGACGAACCAGCCCCGCGTGAGATGCGCCGGGCGACCGCCGCCGGTCAGGACCGCCGCGCCCGCGGTGTGCGCGCGATCGAGCAGCCGCAGATAGCGCTGCAGTTCGCGCTGCGAGGCGAGGGGCCCCATATCGACCCGGTCGAGGCCGTTGCCGACGCGGATCCTCGAGGTGTGATGCACCAGCCGTTCGATGAATGCGGAATAGACCTCCTCGTGCACATAGAACCGCTCGGCCGCTGCGCACACCTGACCGCAGTTGAGGAATGCGCCAAAGGCGGCGCCGCGCGCGGCGATGTCCACGGGTGCGGAGGGCATCACGATGAACGGGTCGTTGCCGGAGGTCTCGATCAGCGCGCGCTTGTAGAGGCGGCCGCAGGTCTCGGCGACGCGCCGGCCGGTCTCGATTCCGCCGGTGAAGGCGACCATGTGCGTATCGGCGTGTTCGACCAGTTGCCGGCCCGCGCCGCCGCCGCCGGTGACCACCTGCACGAGAGCCGGCGGAAGCGCATCGAACGCGGCGACGAACTGCAGAGTGGTGAGGGTGGTGAGGTCGGACGGCTTGATGATCACGGCATTGCCGCTGGCGAGCGCGGCGGCGGCCTGCCAGCACAGCAGGCACAGCGGATAGTTGAACGGCAAAATGATCACCACCACGCCGAGCGGGTCCTTGGTCGTAAAATGAAATTGGCCGTCCACGGTGGCGCCCAGCACTTTGCCGCTTTCGTGGCGGGCGATTTCCGCGTAATAGTCGATCGCGCTCGCCGACCACGCCACCTCGTCGAACGACTCCTTGTACGGCTTGCCCATCTCGCGGGTCAGCATTTCGGCCACGCGCGGCCGATCTGCCATCACGCGCCGCGACACTTCATGCAGCAGTTCCGCCCGCCGGTGGTAATTCACGCCTCGCCAGTCCCGCTGGGCGGCATTGGCGACGCTGACCGCCTGCGCGATGTCGGCGGCCGTTGCATCGACGATCTCGCCGATGCGGTTCTCGGTCGCCGGATCGATCACGTCGATCGAGCCTGCTGCATCCGTGCGCACGAGTCGCCCGGCGATTTTCTGGTGCCCGCTCAGTCGATTAAACGCAGCGATTGCGCTCATAAAGCACTCCGCAGATGACAGCTATGCTGCAACTGTAGCGCACAAGGCGCCCTCAGATGGCGCCTTTCGTGGCGGCGCAGCATCGCATCGGCGAACCTGCAGTGGAAGGTACTACTGGCGCTTCGAGCGCCAGATAGCGCTCGATCCGGAAATCGATCAAAGCCCCGTGAATGCCACATTCAAGAATGGCGTGCTGAGACGAACGCCGGGGGGTGAGACGCGCTGAGAAGAAAGTCCGCAGGCCGATTTTTCCGTGGCGGACACGCCCGCCGCGATGTCACAGGAGGAACCGGTCGCTTCGCTCGACTCGCGATAGAAGGAGTACATGTAAATAAATAATTATATATTACAATAGTTTATATTAAAATATTAAAGATTATTATCGCTATCAAATTTGCCCGTGGGCTACCGCAGCATGCAGCCGCCGCAGCCTACGTACATATCCGCATCCTGTATCTGCCGAGTGCCGTGCATAGTGCCGAGCATTCGCAGTGAGCGGAGACGCAGATGCCAGCACACAGCCGAAAGCATGCCCCGGTACCATCCCTCGCAGCCGGAAATGCAACTCCTCGAGCGCCCGAAGAGCCGATCGTGTGGTTCGATCAATCCGAATCCGTCGATGTAAACCGCGTAGGAGGCAAAAACGCGGGGCTGGCCGAAGTGACGCGCACGCTCGCGGCCGCCGGCATTCGCGTGCCGCTCGGATTTGCGACGACCGCGGCAACCTACCGCACGTACATCGAGGCCAACGAGCTCGCGCCCAAGCTGCGCAAGCATCTGGATGCCTACCACCACGGCAGGCAGTCGCTGGCCGAGACCGGCTCCGCCATTCGCCGGTTCATCGTCGATGCAGAGTTCCCCGCGCCGATCGCCCAGTCCATCCGAGCCGCTTACCAGGAGCTTGGGCGGCGCTGCGGGACGGCCGCGCTGGCGGTGGCTGTGCGCAGCAGCGCGACGGCGGAGGATTTGCCGCAGGCGAGCTTCGCCGGGCAGCAGGAGACGTATTTGAACGTCCACGGAGAATCCGAGCTGCTGCGCGCCTGCCGCAAATGCTACGCCTCGCTGTTCACCGACCGCGCCATCGTGTACCGCGAGAACAACGGTTTCGATCACCTGCAAGTCGCGCTTTCCATCGGTATCCAAAAAATGGTGCGCTCCGACCGCGCCGGCTCCGGGGTGATGTTCACGCTCGATACCGAGACCGGCTTCCCCGGGGTCGTGGTCATCAATGCGGCCTGGGGGCTGGGCGAGAACGTGGTACAAGGCACCGTCAACCCGGACAAATACCTCGTGTTCAAACGCTTTCTCGCGGATGAGCGCCATCGACCGATCATCGAGAAATCGCTCGGCACGAAGGAAAAGAAACTCATCTACGCAGAGGGCGGGGGCGCCCGCACGCACAACATCAAGACGCCGCGCGCGGAGCGCGAGACATTCGTTTTGCAGGATGAGGAAATTCTGCAGCTGGCGCGCTGGGCGATGGCGGTTGAGACGCACTACGGGCGGGCCATGGACATCGAATGGGCCAAGGACGGCGACACCGGCGAGCTCTACCTCGTCCAAGCGCGCCCGGAGACGGTGCAGTCGGCCAAATCGAACAACCTGCTGAAAACCTACAGCCTGACGAAAAGAGGCAAACCGATCGTGACGGGAGCGGCGATCGGCGAGGCGATTTCCGTCGGCAAGGCCTGCATCATCCACAGCGCCGCCGACATCGATCGGTTTCGCGAGGGCTCGATCCTGGTGACCGAGTCGACCGATCCGGACTGGGTGCCGATCATGAAGAAGGCCGCGGGCCTGATCACCAACTATGGAGGCACCACCAGCCACGCGGCCATCGTCAGCCGGGAACTCGGATTGCCCGCAATCGTCGGTACGCTCAACGGCACGCAGCTGATCGCCGACAAGCAGCCGATCACGCTGTGCTGCGCCGAGGGCGAGCAGGGATCGGTCTACGAGGGAATCCTCGAATTCAAGGCCACAGAGGTCAATCTGGCCGCGGTACCGCAAACCAAGACGGACATGATGGTGAATATCGCGAGCCCCGCGGCGGCGCTGCGCTGGTGGCGCCTGCCCGCCAAGGGGATAGGTCTTGCGCGCATGGAATTCATCATCAACAACATCATCAAGATTCACCCGATGGCATTGGTGCACTTCGATGATTTGAAGGATCACGAAGCCCGCCGAAAGATCGATGCGCTGACCCGCGGATACCCGGGCAAGGAGGCCTATTTCGTCGACACGCTGGCGCGCGGAATTGCGAAAATCGCCGCGCCTCACTACCCCTATCCGGTCATCGTCCGATTGAGCGACTTCAAGAGCAACGAATACGCCCATTTGATCGGCGGCGGCCAGTTCGAGATCACGGAGGAAAACCCCATGCTCGGACTGAGGGGAGCCTCGCGCTACTACAGCGCTCACTACATGGACGGATTCGCGCTCGAATGTCGCGCGATTCGCATGGCGCGCGAGGAGATCGGCTTCAGCAACCTCATCGTCATGGTGCCGTTCTGCCGCACCCCCGAAGAGGCCGATCGGGTGCTGTCGGTCATGTCCGATCACGGCTTGCGGCGCGGGCAGAACGGCCTGCAGATCTACGTGATGTGCGAAATTCCCTCCAATGTGATCCTGGCCGAGGAGTTTGCGCGCCGCTTCGACGGATTTTCGATCGGCAGCAACGATCTGACGCAATTGATATTGGGCGTTGATCGCGACTCGGCGGAATTGGCCGGCCTGTTCGATGAGCGCGATGCCGCCGTCAAGCGTGCGATCGCCGATGTCATCGAACGCGCGCACCGGTGCGGCACCAAGGTCGGCATATGCGGTCAAGCCCCGAGCAATTATCCCGAATTCGCGGCGTTTCTGGTCGAAGCGGGGATCGATTCCATTTCCCTGAATCCGGACAGCTTCGTCGCGACGACCCAATTCGTGGCGGCAACCGAGAAGACGCTGGGGCGCTCGAGCGGATAATCACACGCCTCACGGGAGATCGTCGCGGTGCAACGGCTTGCAGTTCTGACCAGTGGTGGCGATGCGCCCGGCATGAATGCGGCCATTCGCGCCGTGGTTCGCGGCGCGCTCGCGCGCGGGTTCGAAGTGGCCGGCGTGCGCGACGGCTTCAAAGGATTGATCGACAGCGATTTGCGGCCGATGGGGCCGCGCGACGTCGGGGGCATCATCGACCGGGGCGGCACGACCCTCGGGACGATCCGCTGCGAGGCGATGAAGACCGCGCACGGGCTGAAACTGGCCATGGATGCCCTTCGGGCGCACACCATCACCGCGTTGGTGGTCATCGGCGGCAACGGCTCCCAAGCGGGCGCATCGGCGCTGCAACAGTGCGGCGCAGCCGTCATCGGCGTGGCGTCCACGATCGACAACGACCTGTACGGTTCGGATATCAGCATCGGCGCAACGACGGCCATCGACGTGGCGCTGCAGGCGATCGACAGTCTGCGCGTCACTGCTTCAGCGATGCGGCGGGCATTCTTGGTGGAGGTCATGGGCCGCAATTGCGGTTTTCTTGCCTTGATGGCGGGAATTGCGGGCGGCGCGGAAGCCATCGCATTGCCCGAGGCGGATATCGATCCGGCGACCATCGCCGAAGAACTGCGCAACGCCTATACGCGCGGCAAGAGTCATGCCATCGCGGTGGTCGCGGAGGGCGCCAAATACAACGCCGATGCGTTGCTGCGATATTTTCAGCAGCACCGGGACCGGCTCGGATTCGAATTGCGCGTGAGCAAACTCGGCCACATTCAGCGCGGGGGCACTCCGGGAGTCTTCGATCGCATGTTGGGGACATTGCTCGGGACTGCGGCGGTGGATGCGGCGCTGGAGCAGCGCTTCGGCGTACTGATCGGCATGCGCGACGGGAAACCGGCCAGTACGCCGCTTGAGGAAGTGGCCGGCAGGACCAAGCCAGCGGATATCCGTCTGCTGGAATTGGCGCGGCTGCTGTCGATGTGAGTCCATTTCAAATCCGGGGAGGAGGCGCGATCATGTTGCTAAAAGAGGTGTGCACGACCGATGTCGTCTGCTGCAGTGTGCAGACCAGCGCGCTGGAGGCGGCGCGGCTCATGCGCCAACGGCACGTCGGCGATCTGGTCGTGGTCGACGATCCGCAGGACCAGCGCGTACCGCTCGGGATCGTCACGGATCGCGATTTGGCGATCGAGGTCCTCGGGGCCGCGCTCGACCCCGCGACGACCAGACTGTCGAGCATGATGCGCACGCCCGTGGTCATCGCCCATGAGTCCGAAGACACGGCCACGGTGCTCGAGCGCATGCGTGCGCACGGGGTGCGGCGCGTGCCGGTGGTGGGGGCCGAGGGCTCGACGGTCGGAATCATCGCGCTCGATGATCTGCTGCGATTGCTGGTGGCCGAGGCCGGGGCACTCTTGGAGACCATGGCGAAGGCTCAGCGCCGTGAACAGCATGCGCGCCGCTAGGCATAGGGGAAGGATATGAAGCTGCATCCGCACCATTTCTGGCTCGCGCTCATCGTGGCCGCACTGCTGCTGCTCATAGCGACCATTGCGGTCGGTCTGCGGCCGCACTGAGCAGGGCACCCGGCCATGCCCTATTCGACCAATGAAGATCTGCCGCCGGCCGTTCAAGGGCATTTGCCCACCCATGCTCAAGATATCTTTCGCGAAGCATTCAACAACGCCTGGCAGAGCTACGGCGCGTCGCAGCCGCAGCGGCGCGAGGAAATTGCATTCCGCGTCGCATGGGCGGCGGTGAAACGGCGCTACCGCAAGGCCGGCGATTTCTGGGTGCAGAGGTAGCTGCGGGGAAGTCGATCCCGCGGCGCCGATTGAAGCTCTTCCGGCGCCACAACGCGCCTTGAAGCCCGAGGACAGATTTTTGCAAGCAGTAAGCGTCTCTTGCAATGCAAATATAATTGAACATTTATTAACTATCCTGCTCCCGTGGTAGAACTAATTATCTGTATAAACAATAAGATATAATGATATACAAGCTATTGGGAGCTCTAAATTATTATCTTGCACTGCATACAAAACGCGTTATAATGCCAGCCTGTATTCACATCCCGACCAGGAGCTAACATGACTGATTCAATTTTTGATACCAAGACAATCGTCGAGGCCTATCGCAATGCGTTTGCACCCGTGCTGAAGGCACAGCAGGAAGGCGTGAAGACCCTCGAGCGCGTTGGGCGTTACCAGTATGCCGTTGCCGGCGATTACCTGGAGTCGAGCTTGGCCCTGGCCAAGGCGGCTCTCGGCGCGCAGACGCCGGTCGACTTCGTGTCCAAGCAGGTGGAACTCACCACAGCGCTGAGCGAGAAGCTGCGCGCACGTGTGCAGGAGTTCGTCACGCTGGCAACCGAGGCTCAGAGCAGCTTCACGGCAGCGGTGAACGATGCGACGGCCAAAATTGGCGAAGTGACCAAGAAGAAAGCGGCCTGAAGTCGCATACCGGCGCGGTTCTGACAACGCCGGTCAGCGATGGGCAACTCGCCCGATTCGCGGCAGAAGGTGGGGGCGCCGCTCGGCGCCCCCACTGAGCGCTGCCTGGTTGCAGGTTATCCGTATAGACTGCAACGACCCCCCCCACGAATGGATGGCAAGCACATTGAACGGCGCTAGGAAGCGTAAGCGGTTCCTGCCGCTGGTTGCGTGCCGCAAATCCTAACCGGAAAATTATGCGCAGAACTCGAAACGCGAAGATTGTTGCAACGCTTGGTCCCGCCAGTTCCTCGGAGGAAATCATCCGCAAACTGTTTGTCGCCGGCGTCGACATGTTTCGCCTGAATTTCAGTCATGGAACCCCTGCCGAACACAAGGAACGCTTCGACACCGTCAGGCGCATCGGACGCGAGTTCAACCGCCCGATCGGCATCCTGGGGGACCTGCAGGGCCCGAAGCTGCGCGTCGGCACATTTGCCCCCGGCGGCATCACCCTGGTGCCCGGCGCCGCGTTCCGCCTCGACCTCAACCCGGCCGAAGGCGATGAGAGCCGCGTCAATCTTCCGCACCCGGAAATCTTCGCCGCCTTGGTTCACGGTGCGACGTTGCTGCTCGACGATGGCAAGCTCGAATTGCGCGTGGAGGAATTCGGTCCCGATTTCGCCCTCACGCGGGTCGTCGTCGGCGGTCTTCTAACTGATCGCAAGGGCGTGAATGTACCGAGCCTACTGCTGCCGATTTCTCCGCTCACCGATAAGGATCGGCGGGATCTGCAGTACGCGCTCGAGTTGGGAGTCGACTGGATTGCGCTGTCTTTCGTCCAGCGACCCGAGGACATCTTCGCGGTCCGCGCCATCATGGGCGACAAGGCCCTGGTGATGACCAAGCTCGAAAAGCCGGCGGCGGTCGATCGCCTCGATGAAATCGTACGCGCCTCGGATTCCATCATGGTGGCGCGCGGCGACCTTGGCGTCGAATTGCCGCCGGAGCGTGTGCCGATCCTGCAGCGCGCGATCGTGCGCGCCTGCCGTCGCGAAGGCAAACCGGTGATCATTGCCACGCAGATGCTCGAATCGATGACCGCAAGCCCCGTGCCGACGCGCGCCGAGGCGTCGGACGTCGCGAGCGCCGTGTTTCAAGGAGCCGACGGCGTGATGCTGTCGGCCGAGTCGGCGGCCGGCAAGTATCCGGTCGAGGCCGTCACCATGATGGACCGCATCATCGGTCAAGTGGAGGCCGACCCCCACTACCGGGCATTACTCGAAGCCAACCACGAAGACGCGCGTTCAACGGTCGCCGATGCGGTCTGTGCCGCAATGCGCCAGTCAGCGCACATCGTTTCGGCCAAGGCGACGATAACCTATACATCCTCGGGTGCGTCGGCGCTTCGCGCGGCGCGTGAGCGCCCGGAAGCCCCAATCCTCTCTCTTACGCCGAGCGCGCGGACGGCGGGCCAGCTGTCCGTCGTCTGGGGTGTCCATTCGGTGCTGACCACCGAAGCGCCCGACGTGATCACGATGACCGACATGGCGTGCCGTGCGGCTCTGCAGGAGGGTTTTGCCGCGGCCGGCGACTACGTGGTGATCGCGGCGGGCGTGCCGTTTGGTCATTCCGGGACCACGAACCTGTTGCGCATCGCCAAGGTGGGCGCGAACGGCGCGGACGACGAATTGCCTGCGCGCCGGTCAATGGCATAACCCATCGCGGGGGCGCTGCAGCTCGACATGCCGGCTTGCGCATCGGAATGGACGTGCGTTCGCGCTGGACCGCGCTCGCGTTATTGTCCGGTTTTGAACTTCTGCCAGATGCGGGTGATGGCGCGCGCCTGCTCGGGTGAGTCTTCCGTTTGCACGAACAGTCGCCGCTGCACATCGGGCGGCGTATAGATAGCCGGATCTGAAGCGACCGACGCATCAATCAGCGCGGTCGCGGCCGCATTGGCATTGGCATTCCTGATGAAGTTCGAATCGTTGGCGATGACCTGCGGATCCATGAGGTAGTTGATGAACGCGTGGGCATTTGCGATCGCGCCTGGGCGAAGCTGCCGTTATAGGTGAGTGCGACGCAATATCGCCGTTTGCGAGCTCCTCGGTGTCGATCGCCGAGTCTATATTGCGTATGTACGGGCGAATCTTCATGAGTGCGCTCTCGGCGTCCGCGAGATCTTGCGGCGTCGGCGTGTTGGGATTCCTGCCGAGGTACCTGAGCGCGAGGCGCTCAACGCCGGCAGGCGCGTCGAGGAGATTGATCCCGCATGCGGCCAATTTGGAGGCAAACGCGGGATCGAAAATCAGGCGCCAGCTGTTGAGAGGAGCGTTGGACAGCGCCTCCGCCACCATTTTTGCATTGTATCCGACCGCCGTACGTCCCCCACATGTACACGACTCCATGGGCATTACCCGGGTCGTTGAGCGCTACTCGCGCCATGATGGCGGGGTCGAGATTGACGAGATTCGGGAGCTGTTTCTCGTCCAAGGGGAGGTAGGCGCCGCTACGGATCTGGCGCTGCATGAACGGCGCCGTCGGCACGACCACATCGAAGCCGCTGTTTCCCGTCAACACTCGACCCTCCAGCGTCTTATTAATTGCCAATAAGGACTGGCGGTTACGACTGCTTATCACTACGGTCTGCAAACAGCCAACGCAGCGGCGCCGATGGTCGCCGCTTGCCGTGGTCGCGGCCCGGAATACCTGGCACGGTGAGGGAAAGCCGGCTAACATGGAACAATCCCCTGCAATTGGATGTCGGCGTCCGCCGGGACGGTTATCATCGCCAATGGATGGCAATTCGAGAAATCGCGCCAGCCGAGCTGCATAATCTAAACGAACATGAACACACCGCCTCCAATCGAGATTGGTTCCGCCGCGCATCGGGAGCTTTTCTGTCAGGAATTCATTGACAGCTACACGGACTATGATCCGACGACTCTGCCATGGCCGCAGTTGTCCGGCGCGGATCTCGACAGGCTGCGCAGCGTGCCGTTTTGGCAGGAAGTTCTGCATACGGAACGCCGCGCCGGAATGATCGTGCAAGCGTTTGCGAAAACGATCGACGAGCCCATCGTGCGCAGGGCCGTCGACTTGCAGGGACGCGAGGAGGCGCGGCACGCGGACTTGCTGCGTGAAATGGTCCGCCGCTACCAGATCACCGTCACGGAGCTGCCGCTCGAGCCGGTTGCAGGGGATGTCGAACTGGCCTTCAAGGATTTCGGATTCGGCGAATGCCTTGATTCGTTCCTTGGATTTGGGGCGTTCAAGCTCGCGCGACAGTCGGCGTTTCTGCCGGAGAGCATGTTTTCGATTTTCGAAACCTTGATGTATGAAGAGACTCGCCATATCGTGTTCTTCATCAATTGGATGGCGTGGGAGGCGGTGCGAAAAGGGCAGGGGGCGCCGTGGCGCCGAGCGCTGACCTCACTGCGCTTCTATTATCGGGCACTGCGACGCATGCTCGGAGTGGTTCGCCGGGGGCAGGAGGTCAACGATGGCCGCGACTTTTCGGCGACGCAAGCCAACCTTTTTCTTCAGGATTTCACGTTTCGGCGGTTTCTCGCGTACTGCTATTCCGAAAACAGTCGACGGATGTCGCACTTCAATGCGAACCTGCTCAGACCGAGCTTCATGCCCGCTCTCGCGGACATCGCTCTATCGAGCCTCCGCCTTTTGAGTTTCGGCCGCGCTTCCTAAGTCTAGGGCGCCGGCAGTTGCCGGCGCCCTAGCGTGACGGTGGCTGAATGCCATGTAAAATGACCGCTCCGCACGTAGGTTGAGGCTGGTGACGACAATGACCGATCCGCTGCCGATCGTCTGCATCCCTGGACTCGCGTGCTCTCCGCGACTTTACGCCGAGCAGATTCCGCAGCTCTGGACCATCGGGCCGGTAACCATCGCCCAGCACACTCGCCACGAGAGCGTGGGTGCGATCGCGCGTTCCATTCTCGCGTCGGCACCGGAGCGGTTCGCTCTGATCGGCCTGTCGATGGGCGGATACGTCAGCTTCGAGATCATGCGCCAGGCACCGTCTCGCGTCGTGAAGCTCGCTCTGCTCGACACGAGCGCGCGACCGGATACCCCGGAACAGACAGAGAACCGTCGAATTCAGATCGGTCTTGCCGAAAAAACGCCCATCGCCGACTTGGCGGACACCCTGTTCCCGCGGCTTGTCCACCCGGGACGCCGCGGCGACGAGCAGCTGCGGGAAATTGTCCGGATCATGGCAGAGGAGGCGGGCTCGGCCGGGTTCATCCGGCAGCAGAGGGCGATCATGGGGCGTCCCGACTCACGGCCCTCTCTGAGCGGTATTCGGTGTCCTACCCTCGTGCTCGTCGGGGATGGCGATGAACTCACGCCGCCCGATCGTGCCGCGGAGATGGCGCATGGGATCGCCGGCTCCCGTCTCGTGACTGTGCCGGAGTGCGGACATCTATCCACTCTCGAGCGCCCGCAGCACGTGACGGAAGCGCTTTTGCAGCTGCTCCGGACCTGAACGCCACATTGACCGGAGGGACTTGCCATGGGATTACTCGACGGATTATCGGGCGGCGTGGTCGCGAAGACCTGTTCGCGGCGCCGCGTTACAATCGAGCGAGGGTCGCTAACGGGCATCGAGAGCTTTGACGATCAACACCGCGTTCGTGCCGCCAAAAGCAAAACAATTCGACATGACGGTGCGCACCGTCATGCCCGAGCGCGCTTGGCCCACTACATAGTCCAGATCGCATGCCGGATCGGGCGAGTCGAGGTGCATCGTGGGCGGCACGGTAGCGTGCTCCAAACACATCACCGCAATGACGAATTCCAGTGCGCCGGCGGCGCCGAGCAGGTGACCGTGCATTGACTTCGTCGAACTGACCGGGATCAAATACGCCCGTTCACCGAAAATGGATTTGATGGCGGCCGTTTCCACCGCATCGTTTTGCATGGTTCCCGTTCCATGCGCATTGATGTAATCGATGTCTGCTTTTTCCAAGCCCGCCGAGACAAGTGCCGCTTGCATCGCGTTCGCCTGACCTGTTGCGGTCGGCCGCGTGATGTGAGCCACATCGCTGGTCAGGCCGTAGCCGGCTAACTCGGCATGAATTGGTGCGCCGCGAGAGACCGCGTGGTCCCATTCCTCGAGCACGGCGAATGCGGCGCCTTCGCCCAGCACGAGGCCGGTTCGCGTACGCGCGAAAGGCCGACAGGAGGCGGACGGATCTTGAGGATCCGCAACCGCGAGAGTTCGCATGGCTTCCCAGGCGCGCAGCACGCCGAATACCAACGGCGTCTCCGCACCGCCCGCGAGCATGACATCCGCGTCCCCGAAAATGATTCTGCGCGCCGCCTCGCCGAGCGCAACCGCCGAAGATGAGCACGCCGTCGAGTAGGTAAGAATGGGTCCCGATAGTGCGTGATCGATTCCAATCCAGGACGCCGGCGCATTAGTCATCGCATTGAGCACGCTATAGGGCTGTATCCGATCGGATCTGTCGGCGTAAAGCGTGTGATAGCCCTCATCGGTCGTTCCGGCCCCTCCCAAGCTGCTGCCGACGAAGACCCCGCAGCGTTCGCGCCGCTCCACCGCAAAGTCGAGCCGCGCATCGGCGATGGCTTGCCCGGCGGCGACCAACGCCAACTGGCTGACACGATCGAGCATCCGTAGCCGCGGTGCGGGAAAATGTGCGCTGCCATCGAAATTGACCGGGGCCCCGATCGGGGAGCGAAGGCCTTGGGCCTCCGGTCCGGCGAGGCGCTGCACACCGGACCGGCCGGCGATGAGATTGGCAAATAATTCCTTACTGGAGTTGCCGAGCGGCGCGATGACGCCCAGGCCGGTAATCGCGACGCGGCGCGGGTTCATGTTCCGGTGGGGGCTTTCGAGGCGCCGGCTGCGCGCATTTCGGGCTTCTTCGCGATGAGCCCGTCGATGTATCGCACGACGTCATTGACCGTGACCAGGTCGGTGGGCGTATCGTCGGTGATCTTGACGCCGTAACAATCCTCGATTTTGAACATGAGTTCGAGCAAGCTCAACGAATCAAGCCCCAGCATGGCGAGCGTAGCCTCTGAGGTCACCTTTTCGCGCGCGACACCATAATCTCGCACCAGAATGTCGATCAGGGGGTCGAGCGTGCTCATGGAGCGCCTGCGCATAATGAGCGTGGAATCATTGGGCTTCTGGCTTTTCCCGCCCAGCGCGCCGCTTCGGCCAACACCGGTGGCCAGCGACGCAGCACCGCGGTCGCGGGACCGCACAGTGCGGGGCGCATTGCGAGGTGGGCGTAGGCTGCGGCGAGCCGCATTCGGTTCGCGAAGGCGTTGCGCCAAGCCGCGCCATAGTCTCGATGAATTTCGCGAAATCGACGCGCATCGATCGCGGCGACGGGTTGCTTGAGCAGTTCGCTCGCCAGCAAGAAGGCGGATTGAAGCGCCATACTGATGCCCTCGCCGATCAGCGGGTGCGCCTCTCCCGCCGCATTTCCAACCAGAAACGGCTCTCGCGTCTTGCCGATTCGGATGCCGGGACGCAGCGGCCCTACCGAGAGCCAGAATCCGCCGTGTTGGGCGCGATCGAGAACCTCGCGAACCCCCGGGCATGCATCCCGCAAATACTGCTCGATCGCGACGCCCGCGGGGGCACCGGGGTTCCGCGCGCGGCATTCCCGCAGGGTGTCTCGACGGATGCAGCAAGCAAGTGTGAGTCTGTCGTCCTCCGCAACCACCATTCCGCCATAGCCGCCCGCGAAGCTCAGCACCGGTAGCAGGCCGCGGGGGAGCGTCGATTGGTAAAAGCTAGTCTTAAAACCAAACAGATCCGAACTACGGCGCATCGCGCGTGCGCGCAACCCCGGCCCGTCCGTGCTGTATGCAGGCGCTGTCTCCCAGGATCCGTGGCCGTCGACGACGATCGAGACCCGGATGCCGACAGACGTCCGGGCAGGAACCGCCATCGGCGAGGACGGGTATCGGCGGTTTCGATCTCACAATCGAAACGAGCGGCCGCCCTGCGCACCGCTCGTACCTTGGCCGGTTGCATAATTTCGACGCCGAGGATTCGAGCGCGTTCAAGGAGAAGCGCATCCAGCTGGTCGCGTCCGAGCGCACGGCCATAGGGATAGCGCCCATCGGTGCACGCTGGAAAGTCCGCAACGATGGTCGATGTACCGCTCATCCACCCGACGCTTTGCAATTCGGGCCCTGCCTTCTGCAAGACGGCGCGCCCGACCCCGAGATCATCGAGCAGTGCGAGACTACCGGCCGTGAGGCACTCGCCACACACCTTCTGACGCGGATAAGTCTGCTGCTCCACGAGCAGCACGCGCCACCCCGCCTGCGCGAGCAAAATGGCCGTCGAGGTGCCGGCGGGACCGGCGCCGATCACCAACGCGTCGACCTCAGCAGCCATGTTCAGCGTGCGCCGCGCGCGCGCGATCGCGGACAGCGAGAAAGCAATGCGAAAAAGGCAACGCGCGAAATTCGCGGACCCACCAGGCTCCTCCATGCTTGGGCCAAGCGGATGAAATTTCATCTCCCGCGAACCCGGCGGCGACACTTTTGACGGCATCCTCTCGCGTGACGGCATTCGCCCCGAGGAGCCCGACCAGGTGACTGCCGAGATCCGCGAATCGGTCCCGGCGGGGCTCGCTCGCGATGAACGCCTCGGTTCGTGCTGCAACTCCAGCCAGTAGCACGCGCAGGTCCGGTTCCCTGAAGTGATGCAGAAACAGCGACGCGAAGCACAGATCGTAGCGTTCCGTCACAGGTGCCTTAGCCCAGAGCAGCGCATCCTCACACACGACGTTCACGCTCCAGCCATATCCGCGGTAGGCCTCGAGAGTCTTAAAATCGACCACCCTGTGCCGGTCCAGCAGCGTGAGCGCAACACCCTGCCACCGCGGCTTCATGACGCCCGCGAGTCGCAGCAGCAGAGTGCCGTCTCCGGCACCGAGTTCCATGATTCTCAGTGGCGGCGCCGCCAGCCGTAACCGCGACACGGCATTCCGCAGAATTGCCAGTGAACCCATGGCGCGGTGCACCCGCTTCAAGTCGCGGCGCGAACGCTGAGCGCGCGGGTCGTCCGGTTCGAGCTCGTCGAGCAGCTCGGGGCGGACACGACGGCACATGGCGCTCATACGACGATCACTCGACCGCCAACAGAGCGCCATGGCAGGTGAAGCCCGCGCCAAAAGAGGACATCCACCACCAGCCGCCGGGAGCGTTATCCGCGAGCGCAGCATCGAGGACGAAGTAGACAAACGCACTGCTCAAATTCCCGTACCGGCGAAGCGCGTCGCGGCTGTGGCGCAATGCCTCCGGCCGTATTGTTAGATGCTCCTCCAGCGCAATTAATACATCGCGGCCGCCCGCATGCAAGATCCACCCGTTGATTTGCTCGCGCGTGATTCCGGCACGTGCGACGGTCTTCATCAGGACCTCTTCCGCGCGCCGCGCAGCAAGCCGCGGCACCGAGCGGGTCAAGATATTACGGAGCATTCCGGCCCGGTGCTCGAATCGCAGGGCCTCGCGCTCATCCGGATCGATCAGCGAAGCCGATTGGCGCCATTCAACTCGACGCTGAGCCGGCGGTCTATTGCGGGAGAGAATGGCGGCACCGGCGCCGTCACCGAATAGGCAGGCGCTGATCAAGACGCCGGGATCATCATCCAGATACATCGCGGCGCTGCACACTTCGACGCAAATCGACAATACATGGTCACATTGCCCCGCCTGCAGAAGCGCGTTCGCGAGCTGCCAGTTGGGAAGCGCGCCGGCGCACCCTTGTCCCACCAGGTCAAATCCCAGCACATCATGCCGAAGCCCAACATGCTCAACCACATATCCGCTCAATGCGGGACACAGGTATCCGGTGCACGTCGTAACGATCACGGCATCGATTGTTTCAGGCTCCAGGGCTGCGCGATGCAACGCCGCGCGCGCGGCGGCAGCCGCAAGACGCGGCGCATGGAGGGCAAAGCGTCGATGCAGCGTGTCCGGATCGATGGCGAATACTTCATCCAGGGAATCCACACTGAGCCAGCGCTCCTCGATGCCGTTATCGCGAGTCAGCACCAACTTCGCAACCGCATGGGATCGTGCATCGAGGCGCTCGAACCAGTCCGACGCGCTGAACGCATCCCAGCAATCGCGTTTGGTATAGCGCTTTTCCGGAAGTGCCGTGCCGATAGCATTCAAATACATAAGTCGTTCTCGAGCGCCGTGACGGCCAATGGCCCATAAGAGCTGCTTTAGCGCAGTCCAGTTACTCGATGCAGTCCAGTTACTCGATATTGGGCTTCATATCATAGACCATCAATAGAATATTCCGCCCGGCAAGGCGTTTGGGCCCGTTCATGATGCCGGCATGGCAGATTCGGGGGCAAGGAGTTTCCGCGTCAGCTCCGCCGCTCACCTACTGGGCGAGCAGTATCACGCTATTGGAGTTGTCATCATTAAAATAGATCACGTTGGTCTTTGTGTTTACAGAGCCATAGGCCCCCATCGTCGTGATGGTCTTTGGCACTGTGACGATGCCAAAGATCGCGCCGGCCGCGCCGGTGTCGACGTTTTTGGTGGCGACCACGCCGGCAGTCGGTGATATTTCGATCAGCAGATTGGTGCCGTTGGGATCGAGCGTGTTGCCCACTACGAGATCGCCGTTGACGAGCAAGGCACCGCTGATTGGGCCATTGAGGGGCTTACCGGAGGCGATAACCTTGGCGGAAGCGGCTGAGGGGCCCGAGAAGTCCGTGCCGGAGACGATTACGCCATCCGCGCCGATCGCTGAAACGTTCGATAGCGCCGCCACGAGATTGGCGTTGGTGTCTACGACATAGAGGGTGTCGTTTGAGGCATCGTAGGTGAGGCCCGCCGGGGCCGAAATCGATCCGGGAACGCCCATATTGACGCTGAAGCCGGAGGCGATCTCGGTGAATGAGGTCTGTGTATCGCCGTTCAGAGCAATTCGATCAATCGTCCCGGTCATCGCGTTAGAGACATACACGAAGGCGTTGTCCGCGTGGGCCGCGTAGATGGCACTCCACGGCTCGGCAAATGCATCAGCTGAGAATGGTGTCGAGATCGCGCCGCTCGGCGCGACGAGCACCGCGGCATGGGCTTGGCTGGCCGTTGCGACGATGCTCCCGTCCGGAAGACTCGTGACTGCGGAGCAGCCCAACAGCTGCGCGGACTGCGCAATCCGATAGGGCATTGCGCCGGCGGTGGCGTGCAGCCCGATCAGCGTGGTGCCTAGGCCCTGCGTGTCGGTGGCGCCGTCATTGAAATTGCACACGATCAGATCACCCTCGGTGATGAGCCCCGCGGTCGCGGTGGCCACGGTCAATCCATAGGGGTTACCACCGTGCTCGATGGGATCGAGCGTCGACCCGATGGTCGTCATCGTGGTGAGCGTCGGCAGAATCGCACCCGAGATTGTCATGTTTGTGGATGTATTTGTCATACCGCCGCCGGAGCCATAGCCGCCGCCGAGCCGGCCAGTAAGGCAAGCAGCGTCGTCAGCACGGCGTGCGCCGCAGGCCGGCACGAGGTTAGTGGGGTTTTCATGAGTTAGACCCTCCTTCTGAGCCGAATAGGACCATTGCCCGCCGAAGGCGCCGAGAGGCGCTGCAGAGCGCTCATGTATCGCCTTGGCTTTGGTAAGTACCGGTGTCACCGGTGTGGGTTTTATTGGTCGAGCACTTTCGTTGACGCGAATGGCTTGGTCGTATTGGATTGACCGGTGGCTGCAGCCGACATGCCAACATACGGATGGCCAAGAAGGTGAAGCGTGCCTGTTCTGCGCGTTTGTCGCGTTGCCGCGCAGAACGCGCCATACCGCTAGTGCTTCACGGCATGCACTGCCGGCGTCAGCTCGCCGCAGCCAGGCGTCCGTCGCGATAGTCCGCGAGCGCCTGCTCAATTTCCTCGCGTGTGTTCATCACGAACGGGCCGTACTGCACCACCGGCTCGCGCAGCGGTCTGGCCGCCAGAAGCAGGAAGCGCGCACCCCCGGCTCCGGCCTGGACGCGCACGCCGTCTCCATCGGACAAAACACCTGCCGCGCGCTGCGGCAGCGGCTTGGCCGAGCCGACCGCACCGATCTCGGCGCCGCCTTCATAGATGTAGAGGAACGCATTATGACCCGACGCCACGGGCGCGCTGAATTCCGCGCCGGCCGGCAGGCGCACGTCGAAATACAGCGGATCGGTGCTGAGCTTGGCGCCGCTGCCGTTGATCGGACCGCGGATGGCCTCGGCTTCCCGATTGAGCGTGCCCGCAATGACTTTCACTTCGCCGCCCTGCGGCAGCTGCACCAGCGGGATCTCGCCGGCGGGAATGTCGCGATAGTCGGCGGGCTTCATTTTCTCCTTTGACGGCAGGTTGAGCCATAACTGGAAGCCGCGCATACGTCCCTCGCTCTGCTGCGGCATCTCAGAGTGGATGATGCCGTGCGCCGCCGTCATCCACTGCACGTCGCCAGGGCCGAGGTCGCCCCGGTGACCGAGGTGATCCTCATGGCGCATGTGCCCGTCGAGCATGTAGGTGACCGTTTCAAAGCCGCGATGCGGATGCGATGGGAAACCGGCGATGTAGTCCTGTGGGTCGTCGGAATAGAATTCATCGAGCATCAAGAATGGGTCTACATAGAGTCCACGCTGACTGCCGACGCTGCGGCGCAGCTTGACCCCGGCGCCGTCGGAAGTCGGCATCGATTGGATGATCTGGACCAACGTGCGTATGTTCACGGCATGTCTCCTTGAAGTATCGCGCCGAAATCGCGCCGGCGGGACGCCGGCTCACTGTGCATTACGCTCTTGCGCGGTCGGTGTCACGCGGCGAGACGAGCAATCTCGGCGGCGGCCTTGGCCAGGCCCGCCTCCTTGCTCTGCGGGCTGATGGCGAGGCCCTCCGCGTACACAAATTCCACCTCGGTCATGCCGAGGAAGCGCAGGAAGTCGCGCACATAGCTGGTCTGCGTGTCCATCGGCGTACCGGCATAGAGCCCGCCGCGCGCCGCAAATACGTATACCTTCTTGCCGGTGAGTTGACCCACCGGACCCTGGTCGGTGTACTTGAAGGTTACGCCGGCGCGGGCGACGTGGTCGAAGTAGGCCTTCAGCTGCGACGGCACGCCGAAGTTGTACATCGGCAGACCCAACACGATCACGTCCGCCAGCTTGAGTTCATCGATCAGCCGATCGGAGTAGGCCACCACCGCGTGCTGCGCGGCGCTGCGCTCTTCGGGCTTGGTGATGAGGGCGTTAAAGCGCTCGGCGTCGAGGTGCGGCACCGGCTCGGCCGCAGCGACGTCGCGCACGAGGATCTTGGCGTGAGGATGGCGCTGGTGGAATGCAGCGACGAACCGTTCGGCGAGCTGGCTGGACTGGCCGTTGCCGTTGCTGATGCTGGCATTGATCTGGAGCAGGGTGGTCATCGGTAGTCTCCTTAAATCGGTGTAAGAGCCATCCGTTTCCGGATGACGCTATTTAAATATTGATTTATTGAATAAAAAAGGAGAATAATTGGGCTATATTCATCTATTAAATGGATAAATGACGAATAACCCGCGCATTTCTTTAGAGCAATGGCGTTCTCTACTGGCCGTAGTCGATGCCGGGGGCTATGCGCAGGCGGCCGAGGTGCTGCACAAGAGCCAATCTGCGGTGACCTATGCCGTGCAAAAGATGGAATCGCTTCTCGGCGTAAAAGTATTCGAGGTGATCGGCCGCAAGGCGCATCTCACGCCGACCGGCCAGGTGCTGTACCGCCGCGCCAAAGCGCTGTTGGAAGAAGCCGGTGCGCTGGAGGGTGCTGCCGCCCGCCTGGCCGCGGGCTGGGAACCGGAGCTGCGCCTTGCTGCGGAGATCATTTTTCCCACCTGGCTGCTGCTGCAATGCTTCGCGCGCTTCGCCGAGGAGCGGCCGCAGATGCGCATCGAGCTGTACGAGAGCGTGCTCAGCGGCACCGAGGAGGCACTGCTGCAGCGTAAGGTTGATCTGGCGATCTGCTCGCAGGTGCCGCCCGGATTTGCCGGCGATCTGCTGATGCGCCTTCGCTTCATCGCCGCGGCGCACCCCGAGCATCCGTTGCATCAGCTCGGCCGCGAGCTCACCCTGCAGGATCTGCGCAAGCACCGCCACTTGGTCATCCGCGATACCGGCAGCCAGCGCAGCAGCGGCAGTTGGCTCGGCGCAGAGCAGACCTGGACGGTGAGCAGCAAGGCGACCTCGATCCACGCTGCCTGCATGGGGCTGGGGTTTGCCTGGTATCCGGAGGAGACGGTGCGCGGCGAGTTGGAACGTGGTGCGCTCAAACCTTTGCCGTTGCGCGAGGGAGGCGAGCGCTGGGGCGACCTCTACCTCGTGTTCGCCGACCGCGACTACGCCGGCCCCGGCGCGCTCCGCTTGGCGCAGATTATCCGCGAGGATGTGGCAGAGGAGTGCCGCAAGCTCGGGCACGAAACGGCACAGGCCGAGACTGTCACCGGCAAGGCAGTCGTCACGGCCGATTAGATCCGGCGGCTTCGGCAGGCTCATCGAAGCTGACGCGGCAATGCGGGCACTTGTTCATCGCCTCGATCCCGACCACGGCGGCCAGGCCGGCGCCCCCCAGCGATTTCAGACATCGTGGGCAAGGAATGCGCAGCAATTTTGTCGCATACCATGCCATGGTCAACCAAAGTGCGGCCGCAGCGAGCCAGTAAACCCACGGCAGCGGTGCAAAGACTTGAGGCCAGAGCTGGACGCAAAACCCGAGAACCTGCAACGCCACGAAAAGCACCAGGATGTTCAAAAGCAGATTGAGAAAGGCGCGTTTGATGGATTTCCCGATCGTCATACGTCGCAATCGTATCGCATGCAAGGCTCTCTCCGTCATTGCTTTTCGGCAAATCCTATCGACTGCGCGAACAGCACCCGCTGTTCTGCCCTAAGCCCAAGTCGCTGCGCGAGGCCGGTCCTATCGCAGTTGTGGAACCATGCGGCCAGTCCCTGGGCGGCAGCGAACAGATACACATTGCCCGCAATGAGCCCGGTGTCAACGTAGTAGTATGACTTTTGAATTTCAGGATCGTGCAACCCCGGCTCCTGAAATCCGGCCGTGTGGGTGAGCCGGTGAATATCCACGACGTAGATCAATTGAACGGGCGCCTTCGCATCGATGCCTCGCTGACCGGGAGTCAGGGCACCGACGCGCAGATCGCCAGCAACGATGGGTGCCAACCGATTCTGCAAGGCGTCGTACACATAGACGCCCTCCTGGAGGGCGACGTAGAGGTCGATCTCCTGCGAGTTGCTGGCCGAAGCGGCCGTCCTGCCCGGCGCTCCAAACGGGCCCGTTTTGCGATTCACGCCGAAGGCGGCCCAAAGCAGATTCGACAATAGCGGCAGGGGCAGTGGCGCTGCACTGATCTCCCGCGTGGTCTTTCGCTGAGCCAACGCCGCGAGGACCGAGCTGCCGTGCTCGTTTGCCGGCAATGGCAGTTGAATGGCCGGCATGGCCTGGCTCTCGCGAGTTGAGGAATGCATCACTTGCTCCTATTCACAATATATTGCCGCAGATAGCCCACTGCTGAAATTTAACCCGCATGACACCGGTCCTACGTACATGATTCCAGAGTTCATCGACCTTTGGGTGAGGGGAGTATCGTGTCATTCAAGCAGACCCAATCGCGCCGTATGAAGTTTCCACAAGGAGTAGCGATGTCAATCCTCACGTCACGTTGGCCGGTGCATTGGATGGTGGTAGCGGCGCTAGGCGCCGTCGGCGTCGCCGTGTTGCGCGCGCCTCTCTACGGAGCAGAACCGGCCGTCGTCCTTGCACCACCCTTGATCGACAACCCCAAGGCTGCGGGCGCCCCGCAGACTGCGGTGATCGCAGGGGGCTGCTTTTGGGGCGTGCAGGGGGTCTTTGAGCACGTGCGAGGCGTGCAAAACGTCCTGGCTGGTTTTTCCGGCGGCGATCAATCGACGGCACAATACGCAACTGTGAGCTCCGGGAAGACCGGGCATGCCGAATCGGTCAAGATCACGTTTGATCCGGCGCAAATCTCCTATGGGCAGATATTGCAAATCGCATTTTCGGTGGTGTTCAACCCGACGCAGCTCAACCGCCAGGGACCCGATGTCGGTACTCAATACCGGTCGGTCATTTTTTACGCGGATGAAACGCAGAAACACATCGCCGAGGCGTACATCAGTCAATTGGATCGATCGCATGCATTTCCTCGGGCGATCGTCACGCGCGTGGATCGGCTCAAAGGCTTCTATCCGGCGGAGGACTACCATCAAGATTATCTGATCAACAATCCGACCGAAGCCTATGTCACGATGTTCGATCTGCCCAAGGTCGAGAATTTGAAGCGCACGTTCCCCAATATTTACAGTAGCCGGCCGGTGTTGGCGAACGCTCAATAGGCGCCAACCATCACGCCCGTCACCGCGGTGAGCCAGGAGTCCTTCTGGCTCGGCTCCGTCTCGCACCAGCGAGCTCATCGCCGAGGCGCATGCCTCAAGCTGCGGCGCGCCCGAGCGAGGGCGCGCGGCCCGGAGCCGTGGTGACAACTACGCCTACTCGATCGCAGAGGTGCATGCGTATCGTATGATCGAAACGACAGCGACCTGTCGAAATCTGAAGGAGGACGTCTTCTCTAGGACGCTCGAAGCTTTCCCACGATACCAAGCCCTCCTGCGCAAGATGAATCTCCCGGAGTAGCGACCAACGACGCTTCCATCAAAATTGACTTGACTTCAACTTTTCTTCGGCATAGAGCGACAGCTCGATCATGCGCTCGAGCAGCTGATCAGCGGGTAACCCGGCAAAATTCTTGAGCACCAGCTCTTTGACGTAGAGGCGCACGAGGTAGCGCAACTGCAGCGCGCGATTACGCGTCGCAAAGACGAAATCCCGGTGCCCGTTGTTGACCACGATGATATTGCGCTCGACGTCGAACCGGCAGCGCCACAGTTCCCCGGCGGCGCGCTCGAACGTGTAGCCCGGCAAACCTCGCGTGTTGACGACGGCCGGGCTCATTGCGGTTTCCAGACTATCGGTGACCGTAATCAGTGCTTCGGCTGTAACCGTGACATCGCGTTGCGTCACGGTGATTCTCAAGCGAGCAAGCCCCGGCACTCCCGGGGCACGGTACTCCACCTCTTGATCCGAGACACCTTGCAGAGTGCCTTCCCCGTCGAGGAGCTCCCAAGAAAATGTCAGATCTTCAACGACTCGTCGACGCGATCGATCGCGGGGCAGCGCGCGAAAGTTGCGCGTTTCATTGAGGGGTGTGGTGCTCGCAGCGGGCGATACCACGACACTGAACAGCGGACCCGCGTAATCGAAGAATTGTCGTTGCGGCGAATCACTCGGCTTGGACTCGGGCACTCCCGGCAGCATTTCTTCCCAGTCGGTCCCGGCGTGCAGGCCGCCGGCGGCTGAGTTCGCGGCGCTTCCACCCTCCTGGCGTGAGCGGCTCTGCACGTCGAACCAGTCATATTCCTCGCGCGGCAGCGCGAGCATGGCCTCATGAAATGCTTTTTGAATGGCCCTCAACGACTGCTGGCTCGCTTGCTCTTCTTCGGCGCGTTGTTGCTCCTCGATCAGATCTTTGACGTGCGCTTCGAGCGGTTTCAAGGCGTCGACCAAAGCCGCGTAGCGCTCATCTTGAATGATCCCTGAGCGCGTGCCGGGGGTGAGATTGAGGAACGGCACATCGATGAGCCCCTGGACGTAGCGCGAGATCCAAGGGGAGTGCTCCAACCCTGGGAGCGTCGACAAATCCTCAATCACCCGGGTTCCGACCCGCGTCAGCGCCACTCGGGCGGTCTCATTGGGCTCGGCGAGATACAACTCCGCATAGGCGTCGCCGTAGGCGGTACGAATGGGTGGCAGTTGATGCAGCAGGCGTCCTTCGAACTGGCGCGGCTCCACCTCGTATTGTTTGCGGGCGAGCTTGTCGATCACAGTGACCCGAGCTTTGGAGTCGCGAATCCGGTCACGGAGCTCGGAGGCCAGGTACCACTGGATTTTCTCGCCGCTCAGCGTGCGAATGCCCTCAAGGAGCGGGGAGATCTTGAGCTCCGTGCCTTTCTCCGCGAACAACAAGCGTTTCGGATTGACCTCGTAGCGCGAGTCCCCCTTGCTCATCGTCATCTGGTAGGCCTTCTGATCGGTGCCGGTCGAGGTCATGGTTAAGGTGTCGCCCACGGTCCAGAAACTCAGGAGACCAATGCCGAACTCCCCCTGGAGCCCCGTCCCATGACCCTCCGCTTTCAGTTGCCGCTTGATCGAATCGCAGATGTGCGTGGCCACGTACTTGAAGTCGGGGAGCCCCTCCTCATCGCGCGGCACGCCGTCGCCGTCATCCTTGATGGCGAGGTAGTGTGCGCCGTGCTCCTTGCCGCGCGTAATGGTGATAGTCTTGGCGTGCGCATCGATCGAGTTCTCGACGAATTCGGCAATCGCTTTCAACGGATTGCTCTGGGAGAGCGCGATGATGCGGATCGCGTTCCAGTCATCGCCGATGCGCAGCTTCCCGCTGTCTTTAGTCTTGGATTTCATTCAAGACGACAGTTGGCAAGGAACCATCAACGGGAGCGCATGGGCTCGTCGATATCCTGTGTGCCGATAACGCCGCTGTCAAATCCAAAAGCACCTCCGTCACGATCTCGCTCTTGCAATACCGCGTACTTGCACTCGTCACGGCTTTTGGTTTGGGGAGTGCTCAGTCTTTTGCTTTTTCGCCTGCGCCTCCTGTTGCCGCCGCTGCTCCTCTTGTTTCTCTTGGAGTTGCTGCTGCTCGCGTGCATGTTGTTCCATCAACTGTTGAGTTTGTTGCTGATGCTGCTGCTCCAACTGTTGTTTCCGCGCTTCATCGGCTTTTTGTTTTGTAAGTTGCGCATGTTCGAGTTCCTGCTGCTGCTGAACTTGTCGTCGCTCCTCCTCTTGCCGCGCTTGCAACTGCTGTTGCTCCTGCAAATGTTGACGTTCGAGCGCCGAATTCGCGACGCTCGGCGATGCCGGCTTGATCGGCGGCGGCAGCTCGTTCGGATGAATTGCGGCCGGGGGGGCGCGCGTGACCTCCGTGGTGGCCATCGGCGGATGTGTTGGCGCGGGCTGGGCTCTGGGCGCCGGGCTCCCCGAAGTCACCGGCGGCTTGGGTGTCGATCGCGCCGGGACCGGCGTAGCCGGCGGAGCAATTTTGACAGCAGTCGCCCGGGGAGCTGCCGTCGACTGAATGCTGCGCACCTCGGCGGCGGAAAGCGGCCGACCGCCATTGCTCTTAATAGCCTCCAGCCGCTTCTCGAACGGCGGTGGCGGCGCCGGAGGCGTTATTCTCGCGACCACGGATCGAGCCTGCACTGCGGCTGGTGGCTTCACGCTGACGACTCGTCCTGCACCGAGCACAGCTTGTTTCGTCGGCACTACGGCGGGCGCAACGGCGTGCACCGGGGCACTGGCAATGGTGCGCTCATCGACCTGCACGAGGTTTCTCGACACCGGCTGCGCTGTCGTAAAGGCCTGTGAGGTAGTTGCCGTGACTGCGCCCTGCACACTACGATTCACGTAGGTCACATTCGTCACATTCACCGTCTTATTGTTGATGATCGTTGTGTTGTAGACATTATTGACGACGGTCGTGTTGACGGTCGTGTTCGACACATTGATGTTATTCACATAGGCTCGACTGACCGGGTAGGAAGGAACGAAGACTTCCCGCGGGCCTAAGGCAAACCAGGCAATGGTTGCGCCGGCGCCGACCCACGCGACCAGAGCCGGTGCATACACGGGCCGCACATACACCATTCCCTCAACTCGTGGGGGCGCAGGCACCCAGCCCCAGGCTCCACGCAGAAAAATCCAGCGCCCATAATGAAACGGAGCAAATCCCCACGGCTTGTCGTCGACCCACGTGTAGCCCCAGGGGGGCACGTAGGACCAATGCCCGTAGTGATACGGCGCCCAACCATTCTCGACACCGCGCGGGAACCATACATAGCCGTAATCGGGCGTCGAACCCCAAGTCCCCTGATCGTCGAGATCCTCATACCCGACGACATCTGGCGACACATAGCGAGCGGAGGCTGATCGCTCCCAGCGCGCGTCACGGCTTGCACTCCAGGCATCGAATGGATCGTCGGGAACGTACGATTGCGTATTCTCGACCAATTCATTGGTCCCGGAGAACACCTCGTATTCGTTCGCATTAACAGGGTACGCAGACCCAGCACCAGTGACTTCGCCTTGACCATCGCGCACGCGGATTGCAGTCGTATTTCCTGATTCATAGACGGTAAGCCGGTAGAGGCCGGGGCGCAGCACGGTGAAGGCCAGGTTGGGCGTGTCTATTTCGTAGGTTTCGTTGTCCTCAAGCCGGCGCACTCGGACGAGCAATGTGCCCGAAGACAGCTGGATCTGCGTCACGTTATCGCTCAAGTTCAAGAAGGACACGGCTGTACTGCTTGACAGTCTCAGGAGTGAGCCATCCAGTTGAAGCTCCACGCGGCCGTCCCGATCCGACCACAGCTGATCCCCGGTGGTTAGCGGACGATTAAGCGGCGCGGCGACCCACTCATCCGTGCCCGCCGGCTGAAAAGAGACCGAGCCCTCCACGAACGCTAGTCGCGCCGCTCGCAATGGAGGGTCGCCTTCGTCGGCTTTAGCCAAGGCGGCCGTGAAAATGATCGACGCGAACGCGACGGCAAGCAGACCAGTGCCCCGCAATGCACGATTCTGCAACATTTTTTCTCCTGCTCTGCGCTGGGGTACCCAGCGACTATTGGCCCACAATCAAGCAACGGTACTGCAACCGGCAGTCTCACGCCAGATGACTCGTTCAGTGCACACAGGTCGCGCCAGCACCTGAATTTCGTCAACGCTACGTGCCGCCGCTACATCGAGCCCTGGTGTTGTTGGGACTTGGCGACAACCGTGGAGTATCAGAAGCGCTGGACGAGTCGTCAGCCGAGTTACAGTGTCGACCATGTCGAATCGACCAAGTGCTCGTCCATGGCTTTTCCGGGCGCGCATTGGTCTGAATAATATTGGCCCTGCATGCCGCCTATTTTCCCGCGCTGCTGATAATCGAATTTGTAGTAGTCAAGGGCATTTCTTTTTGCGGTCCCATCGGCAACCCCGAGCAGCTTGGCCGCACGGTAGTTTCGCTGGACAGCCTCACATTCGGTTCGGGCTTCATTGAGCTCGCCGCGTATGTGCATGCTCTCGTGAGTGAACAAATTCAGGCTCGCGAGTTCCGTGTTGGTTGCACGGTCAGGATGGTCCAGGTAGGACATCAAGATGCCGCACCAGGGATGTTGGATGCCGATTTCGCCGGTTTTCGGATTGGCGTGGCCGGCGAACAGCATCTCGGTGTCGAGCATGGTATCGAAGATGGTATTGCAATGAACTTTGGCGCGATGATTGTCGGCCAGTTCGGTGGCCTTCGCGGATAAGAACCGTTGAAAAAGCCAGGTGTGAACCGGCGGCCAGGCAAACAGCACGCTCAAAGCCAACACGAGAGCGAGGTAGGATTTCGATACCGGCCTCGGGAAATCATATCCGGGCGGAGCGATGATGCTGCCGCGGATTTCTCGGAACGCACACCAAAGGAAAAACAGTGAAGTCAGGATCCAGAGCATAAAAGAGGCTTTCGTCGCAACCGTTAGATGCGAACGAGACTGTCTCACCGCAATTGTTCACAGTCTGTGAGTTGGATAACGGCTTTCGGTATGCGACGAACGGCACCGTACTGGTCGTCTCGACAGCGCCGCGCGGGTGCGCGCCGCGGCGAGCCATCGCGCTCACCTGCGTTCCGTGTGAAACGGCCAACGGCGCTGCACCCATCCGCTCAATGCGATGAGGTAGCCGCCCGGCAACATCAACAGTCCCATGTAGGGCCCGAATTCCTGCAGCGCCAGTCGCGTGCGCCGGATCAAGAACGTGAGAAGGTTTTGCATCGTTTTCCTCGTAAAATACTGCTATAGCGATCAATGCCTAGGCAATGAATTGCGCAAAAAAATATCAAACGTTTTGCAGCATGCGGACCAGAAATCCTTCCAGCTGCCGCGCCTCCGCCTGGCTGAAGCCGCGTAGAAAGCGATTGAGCACGCGGACCGAACACTCACGCAGCTTCGGCAACGCGGCGAGTCCTGCTTCGGTCAATTCCAGCTTCACCAACCGCCGATCCTCGGGACACCGGTTGCGGCTGATCAGACCCTTGGCTTCGAGGCGGTCGATCATGCGGGTCATTGCACCCGCGTCGTACGAGAGGTCTTTGCACAACTGCGCCGCCGAATCCACGCCGCGCTTGGCGAGCACGCTGATAATGATGTACTGCGCAGCGGTGATTTCGAGCGGCGCGAGGCTCGGATCCTGGGCGAGCGCTTGGTCGAGCGCACTCATCTGCGCGGCGCGCACCCGGTACATCAGCTGCCCGACGCAGCTGGCGGGCTCATAGGTCTCGACGTCGTAGATCGGGTGGTCGGGGCACATGAGTAAATACCTTCGACGGCATTATATTGCTAGGGCAATCATTGTCAAGGCTGATATTGCAAGAGCAGCCAGACACGCTAGGATGGCAGGCGGCGGGCAGACCGTGAGCGCTTCTCGTCATCCGGATTAATAAACAATACCTTATTAGAGATAAATAATTTATTTTCGAGGAAATGACATGCGCTCTGCGGTGCTGATTGAAGGCGCGCCATGACGCGCGGAAAGCAAACTGATCCCGCTGGCGTTTCAGAATGGCAGCCGACCGCTTCCGGGAATACGCAACTGAAGCTGGCGATGAGCCGGGCGGGGCGCGTTCCTGCGCTGCAAATGGATTTCGATTTCAAAGAGGGCGGAGGCTTCGCAGTCGCGCGGCGCGCGCTCAACCGCGCGATGCCGAAGGAGTACGCGGTGGATTTTCGGCTGCGCGGTCGTGGCGCGGCGATCGATCTGGAACTGAAGCTCGTCGATGTGACCGGCCAGAACGTGTGGCGACACGTGAAAAAAGGCCTGCGGCCTCCGGCGCGATGGAATCGAATGCGGGTGGAGGGCCGGGAGATCGAGTTTGCCTGGGGCCCGTCGAGTGGCAGCGACATTTCGCAGCTGGGGTTCATCGAGTTCGCCGTCGTCTCGCGCCAAGCCGGCAGCGGCACCCTGTGGATCGCGGATGTGCAGATCGAGGATTGCAGCCCGGCGGCAGCGGCCACAGCCACTGCATCCAGCGCGCGGCCGGATTTTGAAGCGGCCGCAGCCTTGGTCGGCCGCGAATGGAAGCCGCGTCCCGATGATCTGCGGCCGTGGATCGTGATCGATTTCACCCAGCCCCGGACGTTGGGCGGCCTGATCATCGACTGGCTGGACAATGCACCGGCAAGCGGTTTTCGGGTCCGTGCCTCCCATGGAGGTCGCCGCTGGAAAACGTTGCACACCGCAACTCGCGCGGGCGGCAAACGCAGCTACGTGTATTTGCCGGGGCTCAAGACCCGATATCTTCGTCTGCAACTCGCGGAGCCGACTGCGGGCGCCGCTCTACATCCGCAAAGCTTCGAATTCTCGCGTTCGATCCACGCCTTCTGGCACAACATCGCCGGCGCCGAAGCGCGCGGCTGGCATCCGCGTTGGCTGCATCGTGAACAACCCACCTGGACGCCGATAGGCACCTCAGACGGCGTTCATTGCGCGCTGATGAGCGATGACGGCATGGTAGAAGTGGACCAAGGGTCGTTCTCGATCGAGCCCATGTTGTGGACCGAGAACCGGCTTTTCACCTGGACCGACGTGAGCTCGCGCCGGGAACTGCTGGAAGCTTGGATCCCGGTGCCCTCCGTGATTTGGGAAACCGTGAATTGGCGTCTGCGCATACAGGCCGAGGCGACGCTGAGCGGGGATGTGCGCGTGCGCTACGGGTTCGAAAATCTCACGGATCATCCATTGTCCGCTCGCCTGTTCGTACTGGTGCGCCCGTTTCAGGTCACGCCGCCCTGGCAGAATTTCCGCAAGTTGGGCGGCGTGAGCCCGATCCATCGCTTGGCGTGGCGCGAAGGTGCGGTGTGCGTCGACGAGACCGCGCAGCTCGTGCCGATGAGCGAGCCAGCGGGCTTCGGAGCAATGAGCTTCGATGAGGGATTCATCGCGTCCCATCTTGTTGCAGGCAGGCCGCCCGGCGGCATCGAGGCGCACGATCCATTCGGTTTCGCCACGGGCGCGCTCGACTTTGATCTGTCGCCGCAAGCTCATCGGATCTGCGAATGCGTGGTGAGCTGCATGCCGCTCGCTGCGGCGCGCTCGAGCGCAGAGCCGGCATTCGACTGGGATGCGAAACTTGCCGTGACCCAGTGGGCGGGCAACGGCTGGCTCAGGGAGGCAATCCTGGCGGCGCTCACGGCGACGGCGCACATCCTGGTGACCCGCTGCGGTCCGGCGCTGCAGCCGGGACCTCGCCGTTACACGCGCTCCTGGATCCGGGACGGCTCGATGATGAGCGCCGCCTTGCTGCGCATGGGGCACGCCGATGAAGTTCGAGAGTTCATCCGCTGGTACGCGCCCCACCAGCGCGCAGACGGATTTGTGCCCTGCTGCGTCGACAGCGAGGGGATCGATTGGCTGGTCGAGCACGATAGCCACGGACAATTGCTGGCGCTGATAGCCGACTACCATCGATTCACCTCGGATGACCATCTGCTCGAGGATTCGTGGAATTTCATCGACCGCGCGGTCGGCTGCATCGAGCGCTTGCTCGGTCAGGATGGACTGTTGCCGATTTCAGTCAGCCATGAGGGCTATCTCGCACAGCCGGTACATTCCTATTGGGACGACTTCTGGGCATTGCGGGGTCTGCGCGACGCAGTGTACGTGGCGCACGCGCTTGGGCAAGACTCCTCAGCGCAGCGATGGGAATCGCTGAGCACGCGATTCGCCTCGTCGCTGTTCGCCTCGATCGAAGCCACCCGCGCGCAGCGCAAGCTGGACTTCATTCCAGGCAGCATCGAGTGGGCGGACTTCGACCCGACCGCGACTGCGAACGCGATTTACCTGCTTGATGTGCCGGAAGGGCTGAACCGCAGCGCCGTCGAGCGCACGTTCGAGGCGTATCTCTCCGATTGGCGCACCAAGCGCAGCGGCGCCGTGGCGTCCCCGAGCTACACGCCCTATGAGATCCGCATCATCGGCGCTTTTGTGCGCCTGGGAAGGCGTGATGCGGCCTTGGAGCTGTTGCGCTTCTTTCTGTCGGATCGGCGTCCGCCGCCCTGGAACCAGTGGCCGGAGATCGCATGGCGGGACCATCGGGCGCCTGCTCATCTCGGCGATCTGCCGCATACGTGGATTGGCGCCGAATACGTTCTCGCGCTTCGAAGTCTGTTCGCCTATGAGCGCGAAGCCGATCGATCCTTGGTGCTGGCGGCGGGGCTTGCAGACGAATGGATCGAGGGTGCCGGGGTGCAGGTGCACAGAATGCCCACGGTGCACGGCCAGCTCAGCTACTCGCTGCGCCGAATCGATTCGAAAACGCTGCGCTTCACCATCGGCAGCGGAGTCAACGCCAGAATGGTCCTGCGCCCGCCGCTGGCGGCCCCGCTGCGCAGCGTGCTGGTCGATGACATCGCATGCACGAGGTACGATGCGGATTCCGTCACGGTTCTCCACAGCCCGGCGGAAATCATCCTCACCACGTTCTGAATCATCACACCGTCCTGACCAACTGGTATCCTGCCTCGGTGACAGAGCGCCCGACACAATCCTCCGGCACCGCGGCTGAGGGTGAAGCCGCCGATCTGGGCCTCGTGCGGCAGGTCACGATGATAATTCGGGCGATTTTCGCCTCGCCGGTGGGCAAGAGGCTCACGATGCTGGCCGCAGCCATCGTTCTGGTCGTCGTCGCCACCGCATACGGTCAAATCCGCCTCAACCGCTGGAATCAGCCCTTCTATGATGCATTGTCGCGCCGCGACCTGCGGGACTTTTTCTTCGAGCTCGGCGTGTTCTTCCTCATCGCAGGATCGCTGCTCGTACTCAACGTCCTGCAGCGGTGGCTGTCGGAAACGCTGCAGGTCAGACTTCGCGAAGGCCTGGTGCACAGCCTCCTGCAGGAATGGATGCTGCCGCGCCGGGCGTTCTGGCTGGCCAGTTCGGGGACGATGGGCGTCAACCCGGATCAGCGCATACACGAGGATGCCCGCAAGCTCTGCGAGCTATCGGCCGATCTCGGCGTCGGACTGCTCCAGGCCTCGATCCTGTTCGGCACTTTCGCCGGCGTGCTGTGGGGTCTTTCGAGCAATTTCTCTTTCCGAATCGATGACCGGGACTATGCAATCCCGGGCTTCATGTTGTGGGCCGCGATTCTCTACGCGAGCGCCGGGTCGCTGCTGAGCTACTGGGTCGGCCGGGGTCTGGTCATCCGCAATGCCGAGCGATATGCGCGCGAGGCCGATCTGCGCTTCTCGCTCGTGCGCGTCAACGAGCATGTCGACGATATTTCGCTGGCGGAGGGTGAAGCGGACGAGAAACGCCGCATCGAGCTCAATCTCGACAGCGTGCTCGCCGCGACCCGCCGCATCGTGATGGGTCACACCAATCTGACCTGGATCACCGCAGGCTTTGGCTGGGTCACCATTGTCGCTCCCATACTGGTTGCCGCCCCCCTTTATTTCACGGGAAAGGTTTCGTTCGGCGGTCTCATGATGGCGGCCGGCGCCTTCACCCAGGCGCAGTCGTCACTGCGATGGTTCATCGACAATTTCAGTGCCATTGCCGACTGGCGCGCGACGCTGCTTCGAGTCGCGAGTTTCCGCCACGCTCTGATCAATACCCATGAACCGCTGGGCTTCGGGAGCCGCATCGCCTACGCCGACGGCGAGCCGGGCGCCATAAAAATCGATGACCTGATGATCGCATCGTCGGCCAACACCGACATTCTCAAGGAACCGAAGGTGACCGTGCAGGCCGGGGAACGCGTGCTCATCCTGGGCAGCCCGGGGACGGGTAAAACCCAGCTGTTCCGGGCATTGGCAGGCCTGTGGCCCTGGGGTACGGGGTGCATCACCCGGCCGAGAGGCGAGCAGATATTTTACCTGCCTCGCGGAACCCCGTATTTGCCGCGCGGAACCTTGCGCGAAGTTCTGGCATATCCGTTGAAGGCGGAGCGTTTCAGCGCGAGTGTCTTCACGCGTGCTCTTTACCGGCTGGGTCTTGAACGCCTCGCACCCCTGCTCGATGAGACCCGTCGTTGGGATCGAGAATTGAGCCAGGACGAGCAGCTGTGCCTCGCCCTTGCGCGCATCTTGATTCAAATGCCGCCCTGGGTGCTCATCGACGGCACGTTTGGTTCGCTCGATGACGACGTGACCGAGCTGGTAATCGACGTGTTCACCAACGAACTTCAGCGCACCGGCATCATCCACATCGGCAGCCCGGGCGAGGCACACGCTCTGTTCTCGAGGATTCTGCACCTGGTCAAGGCCTCGCGGAAACAGAAGAGTGCGGCGGTATCGCACTCAGCCGGAAGTGGCCAATGAGAATGACCGCTACCGGGTCGGCGAGGTCTTTCATCCTGCTTTTGTTCGCTGCGACATCGCGGTTGTGGGCCGCGGCGCCGGATCTTGATTTTCACTCTCCCGCAACGGTCGCAGATGCCGCGACACCCGCGATCATGCGGGATCTGGCGGGGCGGCTCATTCCCGTCTATCAGGACCCCGATCCCGAGCGATATCTCGCAAATCTGTCTGCGCTGCAAATGGTCGCCGGCGACTACGCGGCCGCATACGCCTCGAGACAATCGCTGCGCGATCGGCGGCGGCGCGCGGATGTCAATCGGCCCATCGGGCGGGGGGTGATATACGACATCTACGCCTACGCGAAGTCGATGCAGGCGGAGAGCGGAAGCTCATTCGCCGAGAGCTTCACGAAGTCGTTTCGCGACGTGGTGCCGCGCCTCAGCGATCAGGACGCGTACGCGGTCGAAGGGTGGCTCGAGGCATCCCCGTCGAAGTTTCAGGAAGCTTTGCAGGACTCGCTCGATCAGCAGCGAGCCAAGGACAGCATCGGGCAATCCGAAGCGGTGAAGCTGGTCTGGACGTATCTATCCTATGATGCATACCGCAGTTTCGGTCCGCTGGTGGAGTCGCTCGGCGCCGAGGACGATAGCCGGCGCTACACGACCGACAATGAGGTCCTCATCAGGACTCCCGACGGAGCGATTCTCTCCGCCGCGATCGTCCGGCCAAAAAGCACCTCCATGCCGCTGCCCACGCTGCTCGAATTCACCATCTACGACTCGCCGGACCATGCCAAGGAGTGCGCGGCCCACGGCTATGCCGGAGTGGTCGCCTATGCCCGCGGGACGCGTACGACTCCCCGCAGTGTCGTTCCCTATCAGCACGATGGCGACGACGCGCGCGCGGTAATCGATTGGATTGCCAAGCAAGCGTGGAGCGATGGCCGCGTGGGCATGTACGGCGAGGGCTACAGCGGCTTCACCGCCTGGGCCGCTGCAACGCATCTGCCGCCTGCGCTGAAGGCCATTGCCTCATCCGCCCCCAGCGCACCTGGAATCGATTTCCCCATGGATGGCAATATATTCGAGAACTCCGGGTACCGCTGGTCTTTGCAGCTGACCGACGCCGCTACGCGCGACACCGGCGATGACGACGATGCGGCGTGGCGCTCGCTCGATCAGAAGTGGTATCGCAGCGGGAAGCGATACCGGGATCTGGGTCGTCTGTACGGACGTCCCAATCCGATCTTCATCCGCTGGCTGAATCACCCGAGCTATGATCAGTTCTGGCAGAAAATGATCCCTTACCGGGAGCAATTCGCGCACATCAACATACCGGTGCTGACGGCAACCGGCTATTTCGCCCCGAGCGAGCCGGGCGCCCTGTATTACTTCACGCAGCATTATCGGTACAACCGGCACGCCGACCACGTGCTGATCATCGGGCCTTACGATGACAGCGACGTGCAGCGCGGATCTTTGGCCGCCGCTCTGCACGGATATGAAATCGATCCGGCCGCTCTCATCGACCTTCGTGAGATCCGCTATCAGTGGTTTGACCACATCTTCAAGGGCGCTGCGACGCCGACGCTATTGACCAACCGCATCAACTACGAGGTCATGGGTGCAAACGAATGGCGGCACGCCCCATCGCTCGAGGCCATGGCCGCAGGCTCGCTCAAGTTTTATCTGGAAGCAACCGCGTCCGGAGCGGCTCACCGATTGACGCGGCATAGAAATTCGAAGGCCACGTTCGCCCGGCAAACGGTGAACTTCGCCGATCGCACCGACGCCGCCTGGATGCCGCCGGTCGATCTGATCAGCCGGAATCTGGCGCCTCATAACGGCATCATGTTCGTGAGCGATCCTCTGGCGAAGCCGATCGAGTTCGACGGCCTGTTCTCCGGCCGGCTCGATTTCACGGTGAACAAAATGGACATGGACGTGCATATGACGCTGTACGAACGTCAGGCCGGCGGCGACTATATTCGCCTGTTCGAGCCGACTTACGAATTCCGCGCCAGTTATGCGCGAGACCGTGTGCACCGTCACCTCCTCAAGTCGGGCGAGCGTCAGGAGCTCGCGTTCAGGAGTGAACGGATCACCGGCAGGAAGCTCGAGGCAGGCAGCCGACTGGTCATGGTTCTCGGCATCAACAAGCGGCCGGATCGCGAAATCAACTACGGTACCGGCAACGACGTGAGTGAGGAATCGATCGCCGACGGCAAAGTCCCTCTCAAGATCCGCTGGTATAGCGACAGCTATATCGAAATTCCGGTTCGCCGGTAGTCAGTGCATGATGCAGACGGGCAGTTCGGCCTGCTCGATCATCGCCTGGGTAACCCCGCCGAAAATCAACTCCTGCAGCGGCCGGTGGCTGAAACCGCCGATCACCAGCAACTCGGCGCCGAGCTCGTCCGCGGCTCGCAGCAGCAGCTGCGCCGCCGGGCGGGACGGATCGACGATGAGGCGCGTCTCCGCGGCAATGCCGTGCCAGGCGAGCTGATGCGCCAGGTGTTTGAGGCCGTCAAGCACCCCGTCGGCCTCTTCGACGACACCGATGATGACGACCCGCTGAGCCCGGCACAGCAGGGGCATCGCGGCGCTGAGCGAGCGGGCCGCTTGTGCGGTCTCCTTCCAGCCCACGACCACGGTGCCGGTCACGCTTGCCGGCGGGGAGTCAGGGGCGATGACGATCGGGCGGCCGCTGCCCACGAGCAGCGTCTCGATCAGCTGCGGCGGCATCAGATCGACATGCCGCGGCCGCCCCAGCACGATCAGATCGCTGTGCCTGGCGTGAAACATCAAGCGCGACTCGGCATGGTCCTTTTCCTGCAATAATCTTGCGGAGATTTGCTCTTCGGCGACCGGCACGTCCCGGACCACGATTTGGTGGGCGGCGCAAAACTCGACGAAGTGCCGGCTCGCATTCGCGGCAAATTGCTCGTCCCGCTGGCGCAGCCGTTCCAGCGCCTCCGGCAGCGCCGCGCCCATGCAGAATTGCATGTGCGGCGCGCGCAGCGCCGCCTCCCCCATGCTCAGCCGCACATGGTAAATATCCAGGTGCGCCCCCAGGGCCCGTCCCAAGGCGAGCGCCGTCGCAAAGACGCCGTGGTCGGTATCGCTGCCGCTGGTCGGCACCAGAATCGTCTTGATCATGGCCCCCCATCATCGCGCCGCTGTCGAAAACGCGCAATTTCCTCCTGATCCATGCCCTCGAGCTGCTCATCGATGATCTTCAGTGCGGATTCGATTTCGGGCATCAGTACATTCTCGATGGCCCGCGCCCGGCGCTCGGTGCGTACGTAGTCGCCGACGAGCCGCCGTAGATTGACGCAGCACGCCGCGAGCTTCACGGCCTGGAACAGCCGGCGGCGGTGTGCGGCGGCGCAGGCCCGCGCCTCGGGCGTCGGGTTGACGGGCCGCTCCGCAGGCGCGGCCGGCTGGGCGCCGCTCTCCAACTGAGCGCTCAGCAGCTCCAGCCCGAACAGCCGGGAGCGGCGCAGGCGCAGCCGGTCCTCGGCCAGCGTGAGCGGCGGATACACCGACAGCTCATCGAGGCCGTGACGGCCCACGGCGGCGAGAGTACGCGAGCGCAGCTCGCGGACCAGCTCAACGCATTCCTGACGCAGAACGGCGAGCTGCGCGAGCTGGCGTCGGATCTCGGCCGCGAGCAGGATGCGCTTTTCGTCGAGCAGCTCGTAACCTTCGCGCACCAGCTGCTGCTCGTCCTTGAGTTCGAGCCGCGCGATGCGCGTCGCGGGGATCTCGCGCGCCGACTCAGGCATGCGCCGCGCCGCTCAAATAGCGCTCGATCTGCTGCTTCGTCAGGCGCGTGAGTTCGGCAGCCGGCAGGCCGCGCAGCAGCTGCCAACCGATCGCCATGCTCTCCTCCAGGGTGCGCCGGCCTTCCTGGTGGACCATACGCTGTTCGAACTCGACGCCGAAGGCGAGGAAGCGCCGGTCGACTTCGGGCAGGCTTTCCTCCCCCATCACGCTGGCGAGCACCCGCACGTGGGCGGCGCGCGCGTAGCAGGCAAACAGCTGATTGGCGAGCGCCGGATGGTCCGCATGAGTGAAGCCCTCCCCGGTGCCGGCGCTCATGAGCCGCGACAGACTCGGCAGCACGCGCACCGGCGGGTAGATGCCGCGCCGATCGAGTTCCCGGTCGAGCACGATCTGGCCCTCGGTGATGTATCCGGTGAGATCCGCGATGGGGTGGCTGATGTCGTCCGCCGGCATCGACAGAATGGGCAGCTGCGTCAGCGTGCCCGCCAGCCCGGCGATGCAGCCGGCGCGCTCGTACAGGCTCGCGAGGTCTGAGTACATGTATCCCGGGTAGCCCTTGCGGCTCGGCAGCTCGCCGTGGCTCGCCGACACTTCGCGCAGCGCTTCGCAGTAATTCGTCATGTCGGTCATTACGACGAGCACGTGGCGGCCTTCGACGAATGCCAGGTACTCCGCGGCGGTGAGCGCATAGCGCGGGGTGAGCAGCCGTTGCGTGGACGGCTCGTCGGCGAGATTGAGAAACATCGCCGTGTGCTCGAGCGCACCGCTCGAGGCCATGGCGTCTCGAAACGTCTCCGCGGTGTCGTGCGAGACGCCCATTCCGACGAACACCACGGCGAATGAGCCTTGCGTCTCGCTGCGCAAACGCGACTGCAGCACGATGTCGGTGGCCAGTCTGTCATGCGGCAGTCCGGAGCCGGAGAACAGCGGCAGTTTTTGGCCGCGCACCAGGCTGTTCATCAGATCGATGGCCGACACCCCGGTCTCGATGAAATCGCGCGGCAGGGTGCGCACGGCCGGGTTGATCGCGAGCCCATCGATGCGCATCCGGCGAACCGCCGCGACCGGCGCGCCTCCGTCGGTCGGCTGCCCGATGCTGTCGTAGGTTCGGCCCAGCATGCCGGGGCCGACGCCGAACAGCAGCGGCTCGTTCCAGATGCGGATGCGCGTGTCGCGCACTCCCAGACCGACGGTGGATTCGAGGACCTCGACGACGAAGGTTCGCTCATCGATTGCGGCGACGCGTCCGATTCGCTCTCGGCCGTCGCGGTCGAGCACCTCGACGCGTGCGTTGAGGCCGATCTCGACCTTGCGCTCGAGAAACAAGAGGGGCCCCTCGATGCGCTGAACACCGTGCTCGAGCGTGAGCTCAGCGCGCATCGGCCGGCTCCCGCGGCAAGCCGGAAAACTCCGAGTCGAGCTGCTTCCACAGGGCGCGGATCTCCGCGATCCGATCCTCGCCGAACTCCTCGCCGATGCGCTGCAGGGTGCGCCGAATGGGAAGAGCGCCGATGTCGTCCGGGTGTACACCTGCCTCGACGGCGGCGCGGGCCAGCTCGATGAAGCGGATCACCACGCTCAGGATCTCCGTCTGGCGCCGCGGCGAGCAATACCGATCCGTATCGGAAAAGGACGACTGCCGCAGCACCGCGTCGTTGATCAGATCCGCGCACAACAAAGTCAGCTGCTGCGCCGGCGGCAGGGCATCCTTGCCGACGATGCGCGCCATGCGCTCGAGGCGCACCTGCGCTTCGAGAAGCTCGAGCAGCCGCTTGCGCTGCGCGGACCAGTCCGGATTGCCTTGGGCCTGCCACCAGCGCGCAAGCGCATCCACGTCGGCGCTGGAGGACTGCAGCGGATGGATGGCCGGAAAGAAGCGCGCCTGCGCTCTGCCGCGATCGAGCGCCCAAAAAGTGCGCACACAGCGCCGCGTGTGCATCGTGACCGGTTCGGTAAAGTCGCCGGCCGGCGGACTGATCGCGCCGATGATCGTGACCGAGCCTTCGCCGCCCGCCAGCGTGCTCACCCGGCCCGCGCGCTCGTAGAATTGCGCGAGCCGCGAGCTCAAATAGGCCGGATAGCCGGCCTCGCCGGGCAGCTCCCCGAGGCGTCCGGACACTTCCCTCAAGGCCTCCGCCCAGCGGCTGGTCGAATCGGCCATCAGCGCCACGTGCAGGTCCTGGTCGCGAAAGTATTCCGCCACGGTGATGGCCGTATAGATGCTCGCTTCGCGCGCGGCGACCGGCATATTGGACGTGTTGGCGATGATGACGGTGCGCTCCATGAGCGGCCGCCCGCTGCGCGGGTCCTCGAGCTTGGGCAGCTCATCGAGCACTTCCGACATTTCGTTGCCGCGCTCGCCGCAGCCGACGTAGACGATTACGTCGGCGTCGCACCATTTGGCGAGCGCTTCCTGGAGTATGGTCTTGCCGGTGCCGAATCCGCCCGGCAGCGCGGCGCGGCTGCCGCGGCCGACAGGAAAGAGCGTATCGAGGATGCGCTGCCCAGTGATCATCGGGCTGGCGATCGGCAGCCGCCGCCTCGCCGGGCGCGGTTCGCGCACCGGCCAGACGTGTGCGAGGGCGATCTCACGGATCTCTCCGCCTGCTTGCTCGAGCCGGCAGATCGGTTCCACTTCGGAGTACTCGCCCGCGGGTGCCACCCAGCGCACGGCGCCGGCCGTCGCGTCCGGGGGAATCAGGCAGAGCTGCGGCCGCGGAGTCGCTACCCTGCCGATCGATTGGCCGGGCGCGGCGCGAGCGCCGGGGAGGAGGGTGGGCTCGAAGCCGAAACGCCGCGCCGGCCTGCCATGGGCACCGGGTTTGATGAAGGGGTCACCCGAAGCCTCCAGAGGACGCAGCAGGCCATCGCAGATCGTGCCGAGAATACCGGGACCCAAGCGTACCGACAGCGGTTGACCGGTACCCACGACCGTATCGCCCGGCTTGAGGCCGGTGGTGTCTTCGTAGATCTGTGCGACGAAATCGTCCGCACCGAGTTTGATGACTTCGCCGAGCAGAGCGCTCGGGCCGACCGCTACTGCCTCGTACACGTGGAACACGTCCTCGGTCCCGGCGCGAAGCACCGGTCCGCTGATCCAGCGTATGCGCCCCTCGCTCACGGCCGCTCGCCCACGCGGGCGCACTCGAGGTATTGCGCGAGAAACTCCGACTCGATCTGCGCCCGCGACGCCAGCAGCCCCGCCACGGTCGCGTCGAGGCAGGCGCCGTCCGTCCTGATCCTGATGCCGGCGCGGATGGCGGGGTCGCACACGAGCTCGACGGTGCGCGGGGCACCGCTCACGCTGTCGCCGGCGGCGAGCGCCGCCAGCGCGCCGCGCTCGACATCCGACAACCCGATGCCGTGCTCGATGCGCCAGCGGTGCTCGCTCAGCAAGGCGTGGGCCTGGCGCACCGCCGCCGCGAGCCAGGATTTGCGGCATGCAGCATCGGCCCAGCGCGCTTCGAACGCGCCGCTGATCGCCGCCCACATGTCCTGCAGCAGGGCGCAGGTTGCCCGCTGCTCCTGCTGGCGCAGCTCGAGTGCGGCGCTCGCCTGAGCCTGGCGCAGCGCTTGTTCTGCGTGCTTGCGCTCGCGCACGATGCCCTCGCGGACATTGGCGCGCGCCTCCTTGCGAGCCGCCCGCAGCAGGTTGCGCACCTGGCCATCGGTTGAGGCCCGCAGCTGCGCGCAGCGCCTATCGCGGTCGGTCAGCACCCGCTGCAGCAGTGCCCCGATTTGGGCATCGAGAACGCTCGCCGGCAGCTCGGCGAGCAAGCCGGACCGCTGTTCGTTCACGCCGACACTCCCAGGGCGCGCCGCACCTCGTGCTCGAACTCGGGCGGCTCCAGTCGGCCGTCCAGATCCGCGATCACCAGAACCAACGGCTTCTCGGCCAATAGCGCCGCCGCCAGATCCGCCGGCGGGACGCCGGCGGCGTGCTGCGCCGTGATCACCACCAGGTCAGCGTCGCGCAGGGCCGCACGCCAGCACTCCTGCACGGAGTCCACCCCCGGGAGCAGTACGCGCGCGCCGATCAGGCGCCAACCGAGCGCAGTTACCTCATCCGCAATGAGCGCCAGCTGCATGCTCGGCTCACCCGATCCGATTCAAGATCAGTATCGAGACGATGAGGCCGTAGATGGCGATACCTTCGGCGAGACCGACGAGCACCAGGACGCGGCCGAACAGTTCCGGCTTCTCCGCGACCGCGCCGACCGCAGCGCTGCCGACGCGCGCGACGGCATAGCCCGCACCGAGCGCAGCCAATCCCGTGGCCAGCGCTGCGCTGAGGAAAGCCCAGCCCATGAGATGCAGATCCGATCGGCCAGCGGCGGCGCCGGCTGCCGCCATCGCCGATTGCGCGCCCGCCGGCGTCGCCACGAACAGCAGCAAGCTCGCTCCGGCGCCGACGATCAGCGCCAGCAGCGCCACGGCGCCGAGCAGCACGGATTGAGCGCGGGGGGTGTGTTTCATCAGGGACTCCTCGAAGATACGGGTTGGTCTCCCGCGGCGATGGGCGGCGGCAGAGGACGGAATGCGCGGCCGGTGCCGTGCAGGAAACGGATGAAGAATTCGAACAGCACGAGCCGGGTCGTTTGAATGCCGACCACCAAACCCTCGATGGCGATGATCAATGCATTGCCGGCAATGAGCAACAGCCAGGCAGCCGGCCGTGCGACGGCGCCCGCGCCGAGACCAGCCGCGAGGCCGATCACCGCGGAACCGAGCCCCGCGTGCGCCAGCGCAAAGGCGCCGACTCGCACGAATGAGATCGTGTTGATCGCAAGCTGCAGCAGAGTCTCCAGGGATTCTCCCGCGGCGGCGCCGAGGCGTCCGAGCCGAGTCGCGGGCTCGCGCACTGCGCTGCCCAGAAGATACCAGCTCAAGCCGACGGGAAGCGCCCACCCGGCCCGGCCGTCGAAAGGGGCACAGATCATGCCCGCATAACACAGTACGAGCCCGGCGCGCGTGGCCCACCATTCGGCCCCGCGGCCGGACCAATGGTGCTGCACGGCATCCAGCGCGAGGCCGAGCAGGATCACGCACGCGCCGAAGACGAGACTCGCCTCGAGCACCATCAACGGCCGGTCGAGCGGCCGCAACCACAGTGCCGGCAGCATCTGTTCACTGGCGAACACGCTGCCGAACAAAAAGCCGAATACGATGGCCGCGGCGCCCCCTGGGATGAGCAGCTCTGTGGGCGGGAAGCGCCGGCGCAGTGCTGCGCCCGCGACGATGAGTACCGCGCCCTGTCCGACATCGGCGAACATGTAACCGAACATCACGGGCGCGACGAAGGCGAGCAGGCGGCTGGGATCCGCCTCGCTCGCACTCGGCATGCCGAGCAGACGCGAGAACAGTTCGAACGGCTGGGCCCAGCGCGGATTGCGCAGCAGGACCGGCCGCACCATCTCATGCGGCGCATCCGGGAAGCGGATGACAGAGTGCAGCTGCGCTTGATCGAGCGCCCTGCGCAGCCGCCCGCCGGCCAGGTCGCTGGTCCATCCCGTGATCCAGGCGAAATGATCCGTGAGCTCCAGCGGCGGCACGTTCTGCACCAGCCAGTCGATGAAATCGAGATCTGCCAGCGCCGCGCGCAGATCATGCACACGATGCAGATCCGCCAGCGTCGAGGTGAGGCTCTGCGATTCCTGGGCGACCGCCGCGAGGCGCGCTCGGGTGTGCTCGAGCGCCGCGCCGCGCTTTGCTGGCAGCCCGGCCGGCAGGAGGATCTGGCGCGCCTTGCGCGCGGCCAAGGTATCGTCAAACACGGCGATCTGCTCGGCGGGACCGACTGCCAGCACGTAGCGATCGTCGCCGCATGCAATCGTTTGCGCCAGCACCGCCGGCGGCACCGCGAGTGCGCCCGGCGATGATGGCAGCAGGTAGGCGCGGCTCGCCAGCACCGGGCCGGCTTGCGCAAAGGATTGCAGGTCGGGCAAGCCGCCGACGGATTGCGACAGCAGCCGCTCGAGGAGCTGCAGGTCCGAGCGCTCGTGCGCCAGCGTTTGCAGCCGATCGATGAGCGGATCGGCATCGGCCGACCAGGATCGCACACGCTCCAGCGCCGCGGACGCGATCGCCTCGGGTTCACACGCTCGCTGTGCAGGCGTGCGCGAGGGCGGCGGCCAGTAGTGCGCGTAGCGGCGCGCCAGGCGTTTGTATTCATCGACAGCCGCACGCAACGCCGGCAACAGCGCGGCGCTCGAGGTATCGCTGTGCGCCTGCAGCTCCACTTCGCGCGAGTCGGCGAGGCACTGCAGCGCCGCGGCGAGCTCCTCGCGGGCGACCAGCAGCTCGAACCACGTCGCCAGAGTGGGACGCAGCGCCATCAGTGGCGCTCCGCCTGACCGGCAAACAAGCGGCGGCGCGCCAGCCCGCCGCGCAGCCGCTCCAGGTCGAGTGCGACCAGGCCGAGATGGCACACAGTGACGATCACCGTGCCGGCGGCGATACGCAACAGCCTCTGCAGCCGGCTCTCAAACTCGGCGCGCGATGGCTCGGCGCTATCGGCGGTAAGTGCCAGTCCCTGCTCGTGCTGCCGCACCGCCTGCAGCAGCAGCTCGAGCGACTGCCGGGTGCGCACGTCCGAAACGGGCCGCAAGGTGTGCCAATGGGCCTGCCAGGCCGCGCTCACCGTAATCTGACCGGCCAGTGCGCTTTGCAGCGGTGCAAGCACGGTGCGGGCCAGTGCTGCCGCACGATCCGTGGGTGTGCCTGGCGCGATTGGACCATACACGGGATCCGCCAACATCCACGCGGGCGCGGACTCGCGGCGCGCGAGCTGCGCCAGCAGACCCAAGCCTGGCAGCCACGCGAGCCATGCGAGCCACGCCTGCCATGCCTGCGGATGCCAGGCCGCCACGCGATCGACATAGCTTCGCCATTGCTCTCTCAGCGCGCGTTCAAACGTGTGACAATCGTGCTCGGGATCGAAGCCGTTCGCCCAGCCGGCCAGCGGCGTCGAGCGCACGCCCGCGAGGTATTGACCCAGATCGCGGCTCGACTCCAGGCGTCGCCAACCGGCTTCATCCAGGCGCCGGCCGTGGCGCGCATGGACGCGGGTCAAGGCGTAGTCCAGGTTGCCCCCGATCGACATGGCCTCTACAGCTCGCCCTCGGCCGGGCGGGTCAAGCGCTCGACCAACCCCTCGAGCGCCGTGCGCAGGCGCCGGGCGTCTTTGCGCTGCGCAGTGGCGAGATCGGGAGCCTGTGTGTGCTGCTTGAGTATGTTCGCGATTCGCTCATCGAGCGTGCGGGCCGCGTTTCCATGCACGGCCATGATGCGATCGTGGGCGCGCTGCAAAATGCTCCGCCGCTGCTGCCGCGCACGTTCCAGCGACGCCTGCATCTCAAGTTCGCAAGCGGCAACAGCCGAGCGCGCAGCCCGTTCGGCTTCGAGCACCCGATCCATCGCGCCCGCAACCCTCGCGTCGTACGAGAGTTCGACGCTGCCTTCAACCGGAAGACTCATGGATCCAATCATCCGCCGCACAACCGGGAAGTCGATATGTAGAAATGCCTATCCCGCTGCGTCGATGCCCCAAGGCGGTGCTGCCGAGCGGCTACGGATTCCTCAACCGCTGGATCTCGGTCACGATCCGGTCTGCGACGATGCGCACGGCGCCAGCGACGGCCGGCGTGAGCGGAGCACCGTTGTCGAAGGAACCGCCTTGCACGGCGTATACGATGATCCGCCGCGGCGCGAGCTCAAGGGTGCGGGCGAGGGCGATCGTCTCCGCCAGACCGAAGTCATGGCTCGACATTCCTGAAGTTTCCATCGGCAGCGGGCGGGCGTCGAGATCGATCCGGTGTATCCGGCCGGGTTCGCCCAGCGGCGCCAAGGCATCGACACACACCAGCCCATCGCAGCCGGACCAATCCTCGATCAGCCCCAGCAGGTCGTTGCGGCATTCGATTACCCGTACGTCAGCCGGCAGCCTGCCGTCCAGCGCTTGAACGACGAGCGCGCCGAGCGCATCGTCGCCGCGGTCCGGATTGCCGATGCCGACCACGAGCAGATTGCGCGGCGCTGAGGGCGGCGCTGCGGGTTGAGCGGCTGTTACGGTCATGTTCGATGCACGGACAACTTGAGGAAATGCGCCGCACATGAGATGCAGGGATCATGATTGCGAATGGTCTGCTCGCAGCGATCGCGTATGAATTCATCGGGGCGTTCCACGATCGGCGCGGCGACCGCCGCCAGATCCGCCTCGATGCTCGGCTGATTCTGGGAAGTCGGAGGCACGATGCGGGCCGCGCGGATCGTTCCTTCGGCATCGAAGTCGTACCGGTGCCAGCAGATGCCGCGTGGGGCTTCTGTGCAGCCAAAGCCGGTCCCGGCGCGCGGCGCGACCGGCAGAGCCGCGAGCGGCGGCGGCTCGTAAGCCGCGATCAGTCTGAGCGCCTCCCCGCAGGCGTAGACGATCTCGAGCGCCCGCACGATGATGCTCTGGAAGGGATTGCGGCAAACCGGACCGAGCCCGGATGCACGGGCGAGAGCCTGTACCGATGCCGGCAGGCGATCGAAGTTGAGCGCGTAGCGTGCGAGCGGTCCGACCAGATAGGCGCCGCGTCGCTTCACCGCCGAATGTAAGGCGGTCGAGTGCGCGACCTGCCGCTCCTCGAACTCGGTCTCGTAGTCGGCGATATCGATATCGATGCCGCGATTCGACACGAGCCGTCCCTGATTGATCGGATATTCGTCGGGATGACGCAGCGCGACGAACTCATAATCCCGCTCGAACTGCGGAAAGCGAAATCCTGCGACCCAGCGCACGAGATCCACGGCGAGCTCGCGTGCGCGCGCGAGGCTGTCCTCAACGGGCGACAGCTGCGCGCGGCTCGGCGCTCGATAGAACCCGCCGGCCTTGACGTTGACGGGGTGAATCTCGCGCCCGCCGAGCGTGCGCATCAACTCATTGCCGGCTTTCTTCAATGCGAGGCCGCTGCGCACCGCCTCGCCGTGCTCACGCGCCATCTGAATCGCATCGGGGAAGCCGAGAAAATCCGGAGCGTGCAGCATCACCACGTGCAGCGCATGGCTCTCGATCCATTCGCCGCAATAAATCAGCCGCCGCAGCGCGCGCAACGGGCCGTCGACCGCGATGCCGAACGCGTTCTCGATCGCATGCACCGCGCTCATCTGATAGGCGATCGGGCAAATGCCGCAAATGCGCGCCACGATGTCCGGTGTTTCGGCATAGCCGCGCCCGCGCAGCAACGCCTCGAACAGGCGCGGCGGCTCGAAGATGTTCAGCCGCGCCGAGGCGACTTGCCCGTCGATCAGCTGAAGATCGAGGGCGCCTTCGCCTTCGACGCGCGTGAGCAGGTCGACCCGAATGGTCCTAGTCGTCATGGGCCTCGCTCTCGCTCTGAAACGGCGGTGCCGCGGCGTTGAAGCTCCGAAACGCGCGCTTGAGGTCGCGCGGCGCGGCGCCCAACGTCCGCCACTCGCGCGCGAGCGCTGCGGTGTTCGGGCTTTCCATCGGACCATAGCAGCCATAGCAGCCGCGCCGGAAGGCGGGGCAGATCGCCCCGCAACCCGCGTGCGTGACCGGACCCAAGCACGGGGTGCCCTGTACCATAACGCAGACCGTGCCGCTCAGCTTGCAATCGATGCAGACGCTGTGCGCAGCCACGGCCGGTTTGCGGCCGGCCAGAAATGCGCTGATCACCTCAAGGAGCTGCGACTTGTTGATCGGGCAGCCGTGCAGCTCAAAATCCACCGGCACGTGGGCGGCAATCGGGCTCGAGGTCGCGAGCGTCTCGATATAGGAGGGCGCGGCATACACGGCGGCGACGAATTCGCGGACGTCCGCAAAGTTGCGCAGCGCCTGAATGCCGCCCGCCGTCGCACATGCGCCGATGGTGACCAGATATTTGGATTGCTTGCGAACTTCAAGAATGCGCTCCGCGTCGCGCGCCGTGGTGATGGACCCCTCGACCAGCGACAGGTCGAAGGGGCCGTCTTGCACGGCGCTCGAGGCTTCGGTGAACCGGGCGATCTGCACCGCGTCGGCGAGCGCCAGAAGCTCATCCTCGCAGTCGAGCAGCGAGAGCTGGCAGCCGTCGCACGAGGCGAATTTCCAGACCGCGAGCAGCGGTCGCTTTCGCTTGGGCATATCAGATCTCCCGCACGGCCAAGATGTCGGCAATCCTGTCGTAGCGCATGACCGGGCCGTCCTTGCAGATGAATGCAGGTCCAAACTGACAGTGGCCGCACAGCCCGACGGCGCATTTCATGTTGCGCTCCATCGAAAGATGGATTCGCTGAGGCGAGACACCCGCCTCCAGAAGCGCGTTCACCGAGAATCGCATCATCACTTCCGGTCCGCAGATCATCGCGACGGTGTCGTGGGGGTCGAAAGCCACGCGGCGGATCAATGCCGGCACGACTCCGACATTCCCATGCCAGTCGGCATTCGCATGGTCGACGATCACTTCGATGTCCACGTCCAGCCGCCGGCGCCAGCGCTGCAATTCGCGGCGGTACAGCATGTCCTTGGGGTAGCGGCTGCCGAACAGAATGACGACGCGGCCGTAACGAGGCCGATCCGCCAGCACATTGTAAATCGCGGGGCGCAGCGGCGCGAGACCGAGACCGCCCGCCACGAAGAGCACGTCCGCTCCCTGCGCCGACTCGAGCGGCCAGCTGCTGCCGAACGGCCCGCGCACACCGATCGTTGCTCCTGCCTTGAGCGCGGCGATCGCTCCGCTGACGGCGCCGACGTCGCGGATGGTGTGGACGAAATGCGGCGCATCCGTAGCGCCGCTGATGCTGATCGCCGCTTCACCGGCGCCGAAAGCGTACAGCATGTTGAATTGTCCCGGCGCGAAATCCGGCCGAGGTCCTGCGAGCGGCGCAAGCTCAAGGGTCCTGGTATCGGCGAGTTCGCGCCGCACGCGCGCAACTTGATAGAGCTGAGGGATCCAGGGGCTGGTGCAGTGGTGTTCTGCGGCCATTTTAACCCTTGCCGTAGACGTCGAGCAGCTGCAGCCGCGTTGCGTGCAGCCGCTGCACCAGGATCGGCAGAAATCGCTTCATCATTTCATACCCGAGATGATGATCGGCCTCGCACTTGTCGCGCAGACATGCCGCGTCCACGCCGATCGCCCGCGTCAGTGTCGTGGCGCGGGCGTCGAACATCCAGCGGTAGGGCGGGATGAGCCAGGAGGCGCCGATGATTTCTCCCTCCCCGAGCGTCGCGAACACGACCGGCGTGCGTCCGGGCGCGACGATCTCCAGCGCCACTTGGCCGTGACGGATGAGGAAGAACTCGTCGGCGGGGCCGCCCTCGCGAAACAGGTACTCGCCGGCATCGTAGCGATGATTGCGCGCACAGCCCGCCACGAGCCGGCTGTGCTCGGCGGAGAAGCCTGCAAAGAAAGGATGTTGCGCCAATATGAGCTCAAGACCCTCCATGCTGTTCTCCCTTGCCGGCGTTCGGGTTCGAGCGGATGGCGGCCGCCTCCTGTGTGATGTCGATGCCCACCGGGCACCAGGTGATGCATCGGCCACAGCCGACACAGCCCGAAGTGCCGAATTGATCGAACCAATTCGCGAGCTTATGGGTCATCCATTGGCGGTAGCGAGAGCGGGCGGTCGAGCGAACACTGCCGCCGTGCAGGTACGAGAAGTCCATGGTGAAGCAGGAGTCCCACTTGCGCACCCGCTCGGCGGTGGTCCCGACGAGATCGCTGTGATCCTCCACCGTGGTGCAGAAGCACGTCGGGCATACCATGGTGCAATTGCCGCACGTCAGGCAGCGCTCGGCAACCTCATCCCAGCGTGGATGATCCGCATTGCTCTGCAGGAGCTCCTTGATGCCGGCGGTGTCCAAGCTGCGCCCCATCTGGCCTGCCGCCCGCGCCACCGCCGCTTCGGCGGCCGCCCGCTGTTCATCCGATGCCGGCTCATGCGGCAGCTGCGCGATCAATTCGGCGCCGGCGTCGCTGCCGACCTCGACCAGAAAGCGGTGGCTGCCGCCGTCGAGCAGCTCAGTGAGAGCCAGATCGAATCCAAAGCGCGCCTTTGGTCCCGTCTGCATCGAGACGCAGAAGCAAGTGCCGCCTGCCTGGCCGCAATTGACGGCCACGATGAAGACATCCTGCCGCCGCATCGCGTAAGCGGCATCCGGATAGGGCCCGTCGCGCAACACCCGATCCTGGATGGCGATCGCGTGGATCTCGCAGGCCCGCACGCCCAGAAAGGCCCATTTGACAGCCGCCGGCGGCGCATTTGAAATTGTCGTCGCCGCACTGTCCCGGCGCATGGTCCACAAAGTCTCCATCGGCGGATGCAAGAACCGCTTCCAGGATTGCGGACCGACCGCAAATCCGAACAATGCGCCGTCGTCGCGCCGCTCGAGCCGATAGCGTCCCGCCTCCTGATGGTCCGTCCAACCGGCTGGAAGATCGGCAATTTGCGTGACGGTGTCGTAGACGATGGCGCCGTCCCGCACCGTGGGGCCGAGCACCTGATAGCCGCGCGCCGCCAGCGCATCAATGAGCGCCTGCACCCCACGGGGCGCAATGAGCAGCCCTGCTTCATTGACCGATCGAGTGACGGACATCGCTGCACCTTTGACTCAGTCATCCTACGCACACGGCATTTGCCCAGGCATCCGTATAAACACCTAAGAAGCGAACGGCGCGCGCCGGTATCTCCCAATGGCGCGGCAGCCAAGAAATCGGAATACTGCGATGCGAGCGGAACGAAATTCCAGCGGAGGTGCCAAGCCATGAACGTCGGAAAATGCTGCATTCACGATGTGGTCGCGGTGTCACCCAAGGATGATCTTGCATATGCCGCTCAAATCATGCGCGACAAGCATATTGGATTCCTGGTGGTTGCGGAGAGCAGCGGCGGCCGGCGGATGCCGGTGGGGGTGCTCACCGATCGAGATATCGTCGTGCAGGCCGTTGCCCGTAATGCGGATCCGGGCAGTATCGCGGTGGGCGATGTGATGACGCGCGATCCGGTGCTCGTCAAAGAATCCGACGACCTCGAGGATGCGATGACGCGGCTGCGAAACAACGGCATTCGCCGGGTCCCCGTGGTCGACGAGCGCGGCGCCCTGGTGGGCGTGGTGGCGGTCGATGATGCGATTCGCATGCTTTCCAGGATGTTGAGCGACATCGCAGGAGCGGTAAACCGCGAACAGTGGGTGGAACGGACGCTGCGCGCCGGATGACCGCCTAACCCCTAGCCGATTTCGGCTATTCCTGACGCATCGGTGCCGGGACATGGCATCATGGCTGCGGGTCCCTGGGAGGAGGGCAGGCGCGATGCTGCTTAAGGATATCTGTACGATGGACGTGGTGTGCTGCGGCCGCCGGACGCGCGTGTTGGAGGCGGCCCGGCTCATGCGTCAGCGCCACGTCGGCGACCTCATCGTGGTCGATGACCCCGAGGAGGAGCGCACGCCGATCGGGATCGTCACCGACCGCGATCTGGTATTGGACGTGTTGGGCAACGGGCTCGATCCGGCGGCCACCGAAGTGGCGAGCTTGATTCATCGGACCCTGGTCATTGCCAATGAATCGGAAGACACGGCGAAGGTGATCGACCGAATGCGCGAGCACGGAGTACGCAGATTACCGGTGGTGAACAACCAAGGCGGTGTGGTGGGCATCGTCACGCTCGACGACCTGCTGCGCGTCCTGGTGGCCGACGCGAGTGCGCTGCTCGATGTCATGGTCAAAGGCAAACGGCAGGAGCAGCGCACGCGCCGATAAGAGATGGACATGGATCCGCTTTCGGACGATCGAACTGCATCCCCACCCAGGCAGCAGGCGCAAAGAGCGCTGGTGCGCATACCGGTGGCCATTTCCGCGAGACACGTGCATCTGACGGAATCCGCCGTCGAGGCGCTGTTCTGCGACAAATACCATCTTCACGTGCACGCCGGACTGGCGCAGCCCGGCCAATTCGCGGCGGAGGAGTGCGTAACCTTGGTCGGTCCGCACGGCCGCATACCGCATGTGCGCATCGTCGGGCCGCCGCGAGCGGAGAATCAGGTGGAACTGTCGCGCACCGATGCGCTCACGCTCGGGATCAAGGCTCCGGTGCGCGAGTCGGGAGATCTCGCGGGCACACCCGGCATCCTCGTGGAGGGTCCGCGCGGATCGGTGAAACTCGAATCCGGCGTCATCTGCGCGCTGCGCCATGTCCATATGAGTCCCGAGGAGGCCCAGCGGCTTGGCTTCAAGGACCAGGATCGTATTGAACTGGCTGCGGAGAGCAACGATCGCAGCATGCTGTTCAGGGACGTCGTCGTGCGCGTATCGCCGACTTACCGGCTGGAAATGCACTTGGACACCGACGAGGGGAATGCGGCGGGTCTGCAATCGGGCGATTTCGTGGTGCTCCGGAGATAAGTCGTAGAGTTGCCGCACCAAACCGATCGGCTCCTTCATCCTCATGAATCCTACCCGACGGGTGCGTCGACCTCGTATCCTTGCGCGCGCAGCTCATCGAGCAAGCCGCCGTGTCCGAGCAGCAAATCCATGTTGACCACGGCCAGCGTCACAGCGCCGCCTTGCAAAGACCTTACCAATGACTCGAGCCATGTTCGCCGCACTCGCGCGATCAAATCCCCTGCCGCCGCGCCGGAGTCGAGCGCCGCCAAACACGCATCGACTTCCGCGGGCTCGGGCAAATTCTCAATGCGCTCGACATTGCCCGTCGCCCATGCTTGCGCTCGATCGATGAGCCTCGGCAGGCCGCTTTCGATCGTCACCAGCGAGGCCTCGACGCAGGTATTCTCGGTGGCGGGCTGCATGGTCTTCAACGCATCGAGCACATCACCCACGCCGGCAATCTTGACCTCTTGGACGCGAACACCGTGGTTCTTGGCGAGGGTGCGCACCGCCGCGCCCAAGTCCAAGCGCGCTGATAATCCCACTTGATGGAAGGCGGCTTGCTGCAGAAATGCAGTCGCGATGATGGGCCGATAGCGCTCCCACTTATCGGGGTCGTTGGTGAATTTGGCCCGCTGCAGTGCGAAGCGCGCATGCAGACTGGCGGGCATCACGTCTTTGAGCCTCTTGCCGCCGCGCACCATCAGCACCTGCCGCTCGGTGATCAGCAGCCACAGTATTCTCACGATCCCGATCTCGAGGGGTTTCGGCACCAGTACCTGGCTCGTGCTGCCGAGCAATTGCTCCACCTGCGTCGAGCGCCAAGTGATTCCTTTGGGCAAGGGCGATATGCTGCCCAGGATCCACAATTGGGCGGAGCCGCGGTGCACGTGCCACATCCCCGGACCGGGACGTTCGCCGGTCACCACCACTTCATCCAGCTGCTGCGGTAGCGGCTCCACGGCGCGCGACGGCGCTGCGGCCCAGCTGCCGGCCAGCAAGCTCCCGGCAATGAGCAGCAGCGTCCGGGCGCGCATCTTCGGACCGGAAAGATGTGTCATTAATATATATTTTATATAGTTACATTCAATATTTAACGTAAAATATACCCGCTGCCGCCGCCTGCGCCGATGCGGGGAAAAACCCCGCGAAGGTATCGAGGTGCATCCAAAGCGCCTCGGCCGCTCGTGTGCACGTTCCGCGATGCAGTCTACGGATCGCGAAGCGCTTTATCACGTGCCGCCGATCGGATGCATTCGTCTCCTCGCGGCGACATCGAATCGAAGCTTCACTTTACAGAACCGTAAAATGCACTCGATACCGGGAGTTGGATCACGTTGCCGCCTCTTTCAAGCAGGTCACCATAGGCGTGGTGTCAGAATTGACACGCGGGAGTGCTGATGAAATCGGTCAACGAACTCTTGGATTTATTCATGCGACAGGCCCGGCTCGAACGCGCGATGAAGCAGCCGGGCGGGGCGCGCGTCATCGATGAGCAGGAGCTTCATGCAGTGCGCAGAAAACTCGCGGCTCTTCCCGATGCGATCCGCGCGGTTGCACAGGCCGCGCACGGCGCGACAAATGGCGATACCCGCGCCGTCGCTACGCCGAACAAGACATGATCGAGACGGAATTTCTTTTCGAAGGCGCGCGCATCCTGTGCATACGGCGCTCGCTCAACCGAGCCTGCGAGCGCTTGCTACGCTAGTCCTTCGGAGAGGGGCTCAGCCGGGCAGCGGAGCTGTCCGCGCACGGCGAGCCGGAGAAAGCCTGCTGGCCGCTCGCCGCACATTCCCTGGCAGGACTGGGGGCCGGCGCGTTGGTCGAGGCGACGCCGACCGCAATTCCGCTGATCGCGATGACCAATCCGCACAATATATAAGCCAAAAAATCTGTTTCGCGCTCATCGCTCATAATTGATATTTTCTTACTCAAGATCGAGGGCGGCGGCGAAATTGATCACAGTTTTGGCTGATCGGCCCAATGCTTCTTGCCCGGACCAAATCATGCAATCACGAGACCTTGGGGCGGCTCGAGATGTTACCTCTGCCCAGGATGCCTTCGGCACGTCGGTCGGATTCCAGACCGTCGGTCTTTACTCGCCGAACGATGCTCGCGGCTTCAGAAAACATATCGTCGATGAGCCGCAGCGAATCGGCACTATCCCATTGCCTGGCGCCGTAAATCTTATCGAGAACGCGACCGTCGGCGCCGACGAGCACGGTCAGCGGCAGGTGCGATGCACCCAGCATGTTCTCCATCTGCAAGTCGTGGTCAATGAAATGGCTGATGGTCGCGTTCGTGCTTTTCAGAAGGCTCTTCGCCCGATCGGGGTAATCGTCGGTCGAAATTCCGATGATCGCAAAATACCGGCTCTGGGTTCGCCATGCGAGCCGCTCGAGCGAAGCCATCTCCTCCCTGCAAGGGCCGCACCAGCTCGCCCACACATTGATGATCAGCGGTCTGCCGCGAAATGCGCGCAGATTTCGGGACGGTCCATTGAGTCCGTGCAGCGTCGTGTCCCGCAAAGTGCCTCCGACGGGCACTTCTTCGGGAGTATTCCCATGGGCCGCGGCATTCGCGACGGCGAGGCAGAGCAGGAGAGCACACCGAAACCATTGATTCACAAGCGCACGGCCCCCTGGTGCGGACGATGCGGCCCATATTACATGCATGGCCGCATTTGACGTATGCGCCTTGCACGGCCGATGATACCTGTCGTGAATACCGAGGGCCATCGTCAGCAGAATGGACGGCTGCTCGAAATTACATTAGGTCTGCCGACACTGTTGAACGGGGATCTCGATGACCATCGCCAGGCGCCTCACCGCTGAATTCATCGGCACCCTCTGGCTCGTGCTCGGCGGCTGCGGTAGCGCAGTGCCGGCGGCCACTTTCCCGCCGGCGACCGGAAAGCCATAGCGGGCCGCGTGCGTCGCGCTCGTGCGGGCATGCTCCGCGCTTAGGGAACATGCGCCGCCTGCTGCGTCGTTGGTTCAAAAAGGAACTCGGCACCGGGCCGCCGTTTCTGCCGCGGCCGCGCGAGCCGGGTCGAAGCCGGTTCTTGGTCGGTAGATTCCATGACTCGCACGCATCAGCGATGTTCGGACTGCCGGTGCACGCCCACCTCGGCTATCGATTGTATCTGCCCAGCGGCTCCTCAGGCACGGACAGCCTCCCGCTGATCGTCATGCTGCACGGATGCCGGCAAAATGCGCTCAGTTTTGCCGAAGGCACGCACATGAACACATTGGCGGAGGAGGGCCGCTTTGCGGTGCTGTATCCGGAGCAGAGCAAGCGGGCGAACCCGCTGCATTGCTGGAATTGGTTCGAATCCGCCTCGCTGGCGGGCCAGGGCGAGGCCGCGTTGCTTGCCCGTCTGATCGATCAAGTCGCCGAGCGCCGCCCGATTGATCCACGACGCGTCCATGTGGTCGGAATGTCCGCAGGCGGCGCGATGGCCTGCATCCTGGCGGTGCGCCACAGCCGGCTGTTTGCGGCCTGCGCCATCCACTCCGGCTTGATGTACGGCGCCGCCCATTCCCCCGCCAAGCGCTCGCCGCGATGCGCTCCGGATCGTCCGCCGCGGCCATCGACAAGGCGCGGCCACTGGCGTTTCAGGCACATGAACCCGAGATCATGGTGCCGACCCTCGTGATCCACGGCGATCGCGACACGACGGTCAGTCCCATGAATGCGGATCAAATCATCGAACAGCTGAAGGAGCGCGCTGAGTCCGTCGACCCGTCCGCCGGCGCGCTGAGTGCGTCCGACGAGCGGAGCATGGACGGCGGGAGCCGCACGTATCGACAGCGGGACTACACTCAAAAAGGACGCATCGTGCTGCGCAAGATCATCGTCGAAGGATTGGGCCATGCGTGGAGCGGCGGCGATGCCCGCTTTGAGTTCAATGACGCCGCCGGCCCCGACGCCGGCCGGCTTATCCTGGATTTTGTGACCCGATATCAGCGCGAACGCCCTTCAGGAGTGTCCGCGCATACCGAGTGAGCCGCGCACTTGGCAGCGAGTCGCCATGGGAGGTTGAGTGTCGATCGTAGAGAATGACGGCACCGGCATTTATTGGGATGATCTCGGCTGCGGCGAGCCTTTATTGCTGATCAATGGGCTTGGCACCACATCGCATTTCTGGCACCGCAGCCGCCCGGTCTTGGCCGCCGGCTATCGCACCATCGCCATGGATAATCGCGGCGTCGGTCAGAGCGGGGTGCCGCCGGGTGTGTATTCGATCTCGCTGATGGCCTCCGACGCGATCGCCGTGCTGAATGCCGCAGGTATCGCGGATGCACACGTATTCGGTGTCTCAATGGGGGGCATGATCGCCCAGGAGCTCGCCCTGCAGCATCCGCGGCGCGTGCGCTCGCTGATTCTGGGCTGTACCAGTGCAAGCGATCCCGTGGGGCCCCATGCCGCTCAGCCTGCGCCTGACGCTGTGCATATGCTCATCCGCCAAGACCTGACTCCGGCGCAAGCCGACGAGGCCGCCGTCCCGTTTCTCTACCATGCTGCGACGCTGCGCGAACGCATCGATGAAGACATGGCCGTCAGAATGAAATGGCGTCCCAGTACGCAAGGATATATGGGCCAGCTGCAAGGGGTGTCCGGCTGGGACGCGTACGGCCGTCTCGCTGAGATCGCCGTTCCGACGCTGCTCATCCATGGCGAGGCCGACAGGCTCATCCGCCGGCGAATGCGCGCATCATCGCCAGCCGCATTGCAGGCTCGAAGCTCGTTTTGCTGCCTGACGCCGGCCATATTTTCTGGACCGATCAGCCCGGCGCAGCGCATGCTGCCATTCTGGCATTTCTCGGCTCGCTGCCGCGTCGCTAGCGACGGTCCAGCGATTCCAGCAATTCCTGGAAGCTCTGCTCGACGGTCCGCCCGGACGTGTTCAGGTGCACTTGCGCCTGCCGATAGAACGGTTCGCGCGCCTTGAGGATGTCTTTCAGCTCGCGCATGGCTTCGCGGCTGCGCGCCATCGGGCGAAGATCCCCTTGATCGATCACGCGCTGCATATGCTCTTCGGGCGATGCACGCACCCAGACGACCAGCGATCCCTCGAGCAGCAACGGCAGCGTCTCGGCATCCGCGGCGAGCCCGCCGCCGGTCTCGATCACGGCGGTCGGATTCTTCGACAACACCGCCTGCAGGCTGTCGCGCTCGAAACGACGATAGCCGGGCTGGCCGTGCAGCTGCAGAATCTCGCCGATCGTCGCGCCGTATTCGCGTTCGACTTCTCGATCCAGCTCGAAAAACGGCACGCGCCGATGGCTCGCGAGCCGGCGCCCGAGCGTGGTCTTGCCGGCGCCGCGCAATCCGATCAGCGTGATATAGCGTTTCTTCGCCTCGAGCGCCGCGTCGAGGCCGAAATGCTGGCTGAGCAGCTCTCGAGCCTTGAGCAGTTCCTCGTCGGACAGCCGCTTCAACGCCTGAACCAGCAGCGTGTGGTCAATGGAGCGGGGAGGTTCGTCTGAAACCAGTGCGTCCGGGGAAACCCCATGGCGGCGGCGATCCGCCGCAGCACCAGGATGGAAGGGTTGCCCTGGCGCCCTCGAGCTGCGCGAGGAAGCGCAGGGAAACGCCCGAATCGGCAGCGAGGGCGGTGCGCGTCATGCCGCGCTGAGCGCGCGCATCGCGAATCTTATCGGCCAAGCAGCGCAGATACGCGGCGTCGAGCGGATCGGCTCGGCGGGATTTGGCTGCTGCGCGGCCGCCGGAAGTGCGGCGCGGTTGGCTGGGCCGCGGCATTACTGCACGTGCCGCGCGACGCCGGCTCGGCCGGGTGCGACGGTCGCGATGAAATCCCGGGCGGCGGCCAGTACGGCCTGCGCTTGGTCGCGGTGCGGCGAATGTCCGCAAGCCGGCAGGCTGAGAAGCCGCGCGTTGCGGGCCGCCCGGCCGACGCTCCGGATCTGTTCCATCGTGCCGTACTCATCATCCTCACCCTGGATCGCGAGGATCGGGCAGCGGATCGAGGGCAGAAGCGCTTCGATGTTCCAGCTGCGGAATGCCGGGTCGAGCCAGATTCGGTTCCATCCCCAAAAGGCGGCATCGACATCCGCATGATGGCGGCTCAGCCGGTTGCGCAGATCGCTGTCCGTATAGGCGCTCTTCGCCGCCTCGATGCTGTCCACGGTGAGCTGCTCGACCTTGACGTGGGGCGAGAGCACGATGATGCCCGCCACGTCGCTTTCCGGTTTTGCCGCATGGATCAGCGCGATCGATCCGCCGTCGCTGTGGCCGAACAGCACGGGCCGGCGGATGTCCAGCCGCGCGAGGATCGCGGGCAGCCAGATGCGGGCCTCTTCATGCATGTAGTCGACGCCGCGCGGCGCAGCGAGCGGGGCGGAGCGGCCGTAGCCGTGCCGGGAATACACCAGGGTTCGGCAGCCGGTCGCCCGCGCCAGCCGCTCGGGGAAATCCCGCCACATCGACATGAACCGAGCCCCTCGTGCAGCATCACCATATCGAGGCCGCCGGCGCCCGCGGGATGCGCGAAGCGATATTCGATCTGACGCCCATCGAAGTTCAGTTCGCCGGATTGCATCAGCCTCGCAGCTTGAAGCGTTGAATCTTGCCCGTGGCCGTCTTCGGCAGGTCGGCGACGAACTCGATCCATCGCGGATACTTGTAAGGAGCGAGCCGGGACTTCACGTGCGCTTTCAGTTCCTGGGCGAGAGCGTCGGAACCGGATGACCCGCCGGCGGGCACGATGTATGCCATCGGCTTGACCAAGCCGTCGGAGTCGCGCCGGCCGACGACCGCGGCTTCGTGGACGGCCGGATGCGCGACGAGCGCCGATTCGACTTCGATCGGCGAGACGTAGATGCCCCCGACCTTGAGCATGTCATCGGCTCGGCCGGCATACACGTAGTCGCCGTTTTCGTCGACCCGGAAACGGTCCCCGGTGCGGGTCCAATGGCCCTCGAAGTCGCGCGGCTGCGCGCATGTGGTTCCGTAGAACTTCGCGCTGGTCGAACCGCGCACCAGCAGATCGCCGATCTCGCCGGGAGCGACCGGGTTGCCGTGCTCGTCGACGATCTTCGCCTCGAAGCCCGGCACCGGCCGTCCCAATGTGCCGTGGCGGATTCGATCGGGCCGGTTGGAATGAATATGTGCAGCATCTCGGTCGAACCGATCCCATCGACGATGTCGACGCCGGTGCGCTCGCGCCAGCGCCGCGCGATCTCCACGGGCAACGCCTCACCCGCGGAATTGCACAGCCGCAGCGACAGCTCCGCCGAGTCGGCAGCGCCCGCTCGCAAGGAGCGAGGCGTAGAGCGTCGGCACCCCCGAGAATACCGTCGGGCGATGCGCCCGCAGGCGCGCAGCAATCGATGCCGGAGTGGGCCGCTCGGCCATCAGCACCGCCGTGCCGCCCACCGACAACGGAAGGTGAGCGAATTGCCGAGGCGGTACGCGAAGAACAATTTGGCGGCCGACAGCACCACATCGCCCTCCCGCAGTCCGAGGGTGGCTTGCGCATACAGGGCCGCCGTCTCGATCAGGCTCGGTCTACATGCACCGTGCCTTTGGGAGCTCCGGTGGAGCCCGACGAATACAGCCAGAAGCATGGCTCGTCGCACAGCGTCGGCGCCGGCTCGAATACTTCGCCGCCGGGGCGGCGAGCAGTTCGCGCAGCGCGCGCATCCCCGGCGAAAGCGGCGCGGCTCCTCCGAGATCACGACGTGCTTGAGGAACGGCGAGTGCGCCAAAATCGGCTGAAACTGCGGCAAGAGTTTCTTCGGCAACGACCAGCATGAAGGCCCGGCTGTCGTGCAGCATGTAGGCGTAGTCGGCGGACCCCAACAGGGTATTGACGGGTATGGGTACGATCCCGGCCTTGATCGCACCCAGGAAAGCGGTCGGAAAATCGATGCCGTCTTTGAGGCAGAGCAGTATTCGCTGCTCCATATGCAGCCCGAAGCCATGCAAGGAAGCGCGAAGCCATTGACGCGCGCCGCGAGATCGCCGTAGGTGTAGGCGCCGCATCATCGATATAGGCGGTCTTGGCTGCGCGGCCCGCCCGCAAGTTGCGCTCCAATAGGTCATGAGCCGCGTTGAAGCGCTCCGGAATGCGCACCGTCGGCGGGTTCGACGAGGTGTCGATCAGGCAAAGTTCCATGCGGTGCGCACTATAATGCATACGGTAAAAGAATGATCGCCCGTTGGCATTTGACTTGACTCCGAGGCTCTGATCGATTCAAAATGCACTATATTGCATAGCGGGGGACTAGAATGGCGGAACCCGCAGCTCGATTTCCGAACCGGCCGCCGCGCCGGTGAGCTTCGAGACCCATCCGTCCCGCTATCGGCATTGGCGTTTCTCGGTCGACGGCCCCGTCGCGACGCTGACCATGGACGTCGATGAAGAAGCCGGCATCCGTCCCGGTTATCGCCTCAAGCTCAACTCCTACGATCTCGGCGTCGACATCGAATTGCACGACGCGCTGCAGCGGATCCGCTTCGAATATCCGCAGGTCCGTTCGGTGATCATCACCAGCGGTAAGGAGCGGATTTTTTCTCCGGCGCGAACATCTTCATGCTCGGCCTTCGAGCCACGCGTGGAAGGTCAATTTTTGCAAATTCACCAACGAGACCCGCAATGGCATGGAGGACTCGAGCGTCCACTCGGGCATCAAATTCATTGCCGCGTGCAATGGCACGACCGCCGGAGGCGGCTACGAACTGGCGCTCGCCTGCGATGAGATCGTGCTGGTGGACGACCGATCATCCGCAGTGAGCCTGCCCGAGGTGCCGCTGCTCGGCGTGCTGCCGGGCACGGGCGGCCTGACTCGCCTGACGGACAAGCGGCGCGTGCGCCGCGATCTTGCCGATGTGTTCTGCACGACGGTCGAGGGCGTGCGCGGCCAGCGCGCGCGCGAATGGAGGCTCGTCGATGCGGTGGTCAAGCCGCAGCAATTTCGCAGCTACGTCGAGCAGCGCGCGCAGGCGCTCGCCGCGGCGGGCGAACGGCCGCAGGTCGCCGCCGGCGTGCCGCTGGCGCCGCTCGAGCGGGTGATCGATGAGCGCGGATTGCACTACCGCCTTGTCGACGTACGGCTCGACGCGGCCACGCGGCGCGCGGAGCTGATGATCGCCGCGCCCGATGCGCCGCCGCCCGCTTCGCCCGAGCGGCGCTCGCCGCCGGCGCGGATTGGTGGCCGCTGAAGATGGCACGCGAACTCGACGATGCGATCTTGAACCTGCGCACGAACTATCTCGACTACGGCGTTTGGCTGCTGAGGACGCACGGCAGCGCGGAGCGGTGCTCGCGACCGACGATTTGCTCGTCACCGCGCAACACTGGTTCGTACGCGAAGTCATCGGACAGCTGCGCCGGACTTTCGCCCGTCTGGATGTCTCGTCCCGCTCGCTTTTCGCCCTGATCGGGCCCGGCAGCTGCTTCGCCGGCACGCTTCTCGAACTCGCGTTGGCGGCGGATCGCAGCTATATGCTGAACCAGTCGGCGGGCGAGGGCGGTCCTGTGATCTGGCTGTCGGAGGCTAATTTCGGCCTCTTGCCGGCGGTGCACGGACGATCGCGGCTCGATGCGCGCTTCTACGGCGATACGGGACTTCTCGACGGGGCGCGAGCCGCCCTCGCGGCGCCTCTCGATTGCGCGGCCGCTCAGACTCTTGGGCTCGTCACCGCGGCGCCCGACGCGCTCGATTGGGACGATGAGGTGCGCATTGCGCTCGAGGAGCGCGGCGCCCTGTCTCCCGACGCTTTGACCGGCATGGAGGCGAACCTGCGCTTCGGTCCCGGCGAAACGCTCGAAACGCGGGTGTTTGGTCGGCTCTCCGCCTGGCAGAACTGGATCTTCATCCGGCCCAATGCGGTGGGCGAGGCGGGCGCCTTGAAGGTGTTCGGCACGGGCCGCAAGGCAAAATTCAGCCGCGATCGCATCTAGGAGCGACTCTGAACATTACCTACGCCGACAAGATTCCCAACAACGTCGATCTGGCGAGCGACAAGGTGCTGCAGCGGGCGCTCGAGCACTGGCAGCCGGAGTTCCTGAAATGGTGGGCGGACATGGGCCCGGAGGGCTCGAGAACCGCCGATGTGTATCTGCGCACGGCGGTCAGCGTGCATCCGAGCGGCTGGGCGCATTTCGATTACGTCAAGATGCCCGAATATCGCTGGGGCATTTTCCTCTCGCCGGCCGACGGCGAACGCAAAGTCAATTTCGGCGACCACAAGGGCGAGGCGGCTTGGCAGGACGTTCCGGGCGAACACCGCGCCAATCTGCGCCGGATCATCGTCACGCAGGGCGACACGGAGCCCGCTTCGGTCGAGCAGCAGCGGCATCTCGGGCTCACCTGTCCATCGCTGTACGACCTGCGCAATTTGTTTCAGGTCAACGTCGAGGAGGGCCGGCACCTGTGGGCCATGGTGTATCTGCTGCATCGGTACTTCGGGCGCGACGGCCGCGAAGAGGCCGAAGCGCTGCTGCAGCGCCGCTCGGGAGATCACGACAATCCGCGAATTCTGGGCGCGTTCAACGAAAAGACCCCGGACTGGCTGGCGTTCTTCATGTTCACCTACTTCACCGACCGCGACGGGAAATTCCAATTTTGCGCGCTGGCCGAGTCGGGCTTCGATCCCCTGGCGCGCACCACTCGCTTCATGCTGATGGAAGAAGCGCATCACATGTACGTCGGGGAGTCCGGGGTCGGCCGGATCATTCAGCGCACCTGCGAGGTGATGGCCCAGCACAAGACCGACGACCCGGCTCGCCTGCGTGCGCTCGGCGTCATCGATCTGCCGACCATCCAGCGCTACTTGAATTTTCACTGCAGCGTGACCATCGACCTGTTCGGCGCGGACGTCTCCTCGAACGCCGCGACCTTTTATTCGAGCGGTCTCAAAGGCCGCTTCGAGGAAACCAGTTTCGGCGACGATCATCTGCTGCGGGACGCGACCTATCCCGTGCTGCAGGTCGCCGACGGGCGCCTGACGACCGGCGAGGCGCCCGCGCTCAACGCGCTCAATGAGAAGCTGCGCGACGACTTCATCAAGGATTCGGTGGCGGGCGTCGGACGCTGGAACCGCATCATCCAAAAGGCTGGCATCCCGTTCGAATTGACCGTCCCGCACAAGGCGTTCAACCGCAAAATCGGCGCGCTGGCGGGGCTCAAGGTCGCTCCCGACGGCCGGGTCGTCAGCGAGGCGGAGTGGCCCGCGAACGAGCGCGAATGGCTGGCCACCGATGAGGACCGGGCCTTCGTCGCTTCGTTGATGGGCCGAGTGGCCGCTCCCGGTGGTTCGCCAATTGGATCTCGCCTCCGGCTCGCAGCATCAACCAGCAGCCGGCCGATTTCGAATACGTGCGCTTCAATTGAGCGTTCAGCTTCGGGGCCGCTTCAGCTGAAGCGCGGCAATGCCTTAATCACATGTGGCCTGCTGATGCGCTTTGCGGAGATCAAACCGGGCATGGTGATGAAGCCGGGTCCGAACGGTAGCGCCGAAGAAATCATCCAATTCGCTTCGCGCTACGATCCGCAATGGTTCCACGTCGATCCGGAACGGGCCGCGGCAGCCGCTGGAATGGCCTGATCGCAAGCGGCTGGCATACCTGCGCCATCGCGATGGAAATGACGGTCGCCGCCATTCTTCAAGATTCCGAATCGTTCGGCTCGCCGGGCATCGAGGAGCTGAAGTGGCTCGAACCCGTGCGGCCGGGCGATGCGCTGACGCGCAGTCGAGGTGCTGGAGTCGCGCCTCTCCTCATCCGGCGGCACGGGCATCGTGCGCTGGCGCTGGGAGCTGTTCAACCAGGCCGGCACCAAGGTGCTCACCTTGATCGGCACCAGCCTGTTCGCGATCGAGACGGCGCTGTCCCGTTTTTTTTTTTTTTTTTTTTTTTTTTTTTTTTTTAATTTTTTTTTTTTTGACGGCAAAATAAACCCATGCCGGCCTATTACCTCTCTTCGCCAATAATTAAGAGATATTTTTTTTTTTTTTAAAAAAAAAAGCGCTGCGCATCTACACCCTCGACGGAGCCGCTGCTTTGAGGCGCGAGGCCCAGACCGGCTCGATCGTGGCAGGCAAGTTTGCCGACTTCATTGTCCTTAATGGCAACTTGTTTAAAATAGCGGCAAGCCAAATCAGCGGCGTTCAGGTTGAAATGACTTTTTTTCAGGGACAAAAGGTGTATCAGACGGACGGGCTTCGAAGTGGTCACTATCCGTTCGAGGGCAAGTCGATGTGCCTGATTCTGCTTGCATGGCACGTGCATCCGGAGTTCCCGTGCGTGCTGGCGGCGAATCGCGACGAATTCCACGAGCGTCCGACCGAGCGCGCGCATTGGTGGTCCGACCACCCGGACTTTCTTGGCGGACGGGATCTGTCGGCGGGCGGCACCTGGCTGGGCGTGACCCGCGGCGGACGATTCGCAGCCCTGACCAATTTCCGCGATCCCGGGGTCCAGCGTGCAGACCTTGCTAGCCGCGGGCGGCTGGTCACGGACGAATTGGAGTCGGGCCGTTCCATCGCCGATGGCTTGCAGCACCTTCGCACCGTTTGTGCGAACTACGATCCCTTCAACATGATCTTCAGCGATGGAGCGCAGCTCGGCGTATTGGAAAGCGTGCGCCGTGACGGCCGCGAACTCGGGGAGGGCATCTTCGGCCTGTCGAATCACCTGCTCGACACGCCCTGGCCCAAAGTGCTGAACGCCAAGTCCCGGCTGGCCGCTGCGCTCACGGACGTGCACGACACGAACCGCTTGATGCAGTTGCTGCGCGATGACCGCCAGGCGCCGGACACCGACTTGCCCCAGACAGGCATTGGCCTCGAATGGGAGCGACTGCTTTCCAGCGCATTCGTGCGCGCCGATGAATACGGAACTCGCTGTTCCACGGTCTATCGCATCGACCAGGTCGGCCGGGCGTTCTTCGATGAATGGTCGTGGGATCGCAAGGGCGAGGAGACTGGCCGGGAGAGTTATCGGTTCGACCTGCGAGCGGCGTCTTCCTGACGCAGGAGTGAACATGAAGGCCTCAAACGTTCTCTCATCCTGCGCCGGCGTCGCCGCCGGCCTATTGTCCGCGGCTGCACTTTGCGCGGGCGCTGCGCCGGTTTGGCAGACGCTGCCCCCCACGCCGCACCTGCCTCAGGGGACGGTCGGGCGCCGCATCGATATCGATGGAGCGCGAATCTGGTACGCCGAATGGGGCGGCCGGTCAAAGCGAGCGCCTGTCCTGCTGCTTCACGGCGGATTCGGGAACTCAAACTACTTCGGCCGCTTGATACCGGCTCTTCTCGATCACGGCTACCGCGTAGTCGCAATGGACAGCCGCGGCCACGGACGCAGCACCCGAAGTGCCGCCCCGTACAGCTATCACCTGATGGCCGAGGACGTCATTGGATTGCTCGATGCACTCAAGATACGGCGAGTCAGCGTGGTCGGCTGGAGCGATGGGGGCATTATCGGCCTCGATCTTGCGATGAATCATCCAGATCGGCTCAACCGCCTCTTCGCCTTCGGGGCGAATGCCGACCTTTCAGGAGCCAAAGACGGCATCGACAAAATCCGGTGTTTGGCGCGTATTTGCAGCGAGTTCAGGGAGAGTACCGGCGCCTGTCGCCGACCCCGGACCAATGGGACTCCTTCAGCGCGGCCATGCTCAAAATGTGGGAGACGCAACCCTCCTTTACCGCTGCACAGCTGCGCTCGATCAAGGTGCCGACCACGATTGCCGACGGCGAATACGACGAGGCGGTACGGCGCGAGCACACTGAGTACATGGCTTCAACAATCCCCGGAGCGCGTTTGGTCATCCTGCGGAACGTGAGTCATTTCGCGATGCTGCAGAACCCGGCCGAGTTCGACGCAGCCGTACTCGCGTTCTTGAACGACCGCCGCTGAGCCCTCCGACCAGGGCGCGTGGGCGGGCGGCCCGGCGCAGTCGGCGCGCGTCAGGCGAGTCTCGGTCTGAGACTGCGGACGTCGCGCGAGGACACCGCACCCAGCAGCTGATCGTTCTCGTCCGTGATCGGCAGCGCTCGAAAGTCGTAGCGCTCGAAGAGCATTGCCGCCTCGCGCAGCGTGGCGTCCTTCGGCAGGGAAATCACGTGCTCCGTCATGATGTCGCCGAGCGTCTGTCCCGGCTCCGCCGCGACCATTTCCCGGATGTCCACCACGCCCTTCAGGGTCCCCGCCGCATCGGTGACGTAGACATACATCACGACATCCTTGCCCGTTGCGAGCTCGCGATAGCGGTCGAGCACCTCCGCCGCCGGCGTCGCGGCCGGCATTCTGATGAGTTCTGCGGAGCCGGATCCGTAGAGCAGGATCTGCTCGTCGTGCTTGCCGATGATGTGCTCGACCTTGGAGGACTTCTCCCGGTCGAGCAGCTTCAAAATCGCCTCTGCCTGATCGCGCGGCAGAATCGCGAGGATGTCGGCGGCCTGGGCGGGGCTCATCTCGTTGATCAGCTGCGCGGCGCGCTCCTTCTCGATGGCGCGGATCAGTTCCCTCTGCACCCGCGGCTCGACCTCCTCGAGCGTGTCCGACGCCTGTTCCGCATCGAGCGCATTGAACAATGCAACGCGCTGGCCGCCCTCGAGCTCCTCGAGGATGTCGGCCAGATCCACCGGATGAATTTCGCTCAAGCCCGCCTTGGGGACCTTGAGCTTGATGTTTCCGGCAAAGCTTCCCAGCTGCTCCGGCAGCGGCTGCACGTAGAGCCAGGACACGCGGTTCTCTTCGTTGCGATTCGTGAGCAGTTTCGCGAGCTTGCGAAAGCCAAGCCGGCGCAGCGCCCGATAGTGGCTGAAATCCACCTCCGCCGCGTACAGCTTGTCGTTCTGGAAGGCGAGCTTGACGTCGTAGACGATCTCGACCTCGTGGTCGTCCATGTCGAGGATCTTCTTGTCGAGGATGTGATCCTGAAGCAGGATCAGATTCTCCTGCGGCGCGCGCTCGAATTGCGCCATGGCTTGCTCGTCGATATCGAGCACGATCTCCTTATTGGAGATGAGCCGCACTTTATCCCAGGGAACCGTCAGCGTCGGGTAGCCGAACGGCCGCGAGACGATCACGTGCGTGACCTCGGGGAGCTTGCCGGTCTCGACGATCGCGAGATCGCCCAGGCGCCCGATGCGCTGCTTCTTCACGAAGACCCGCCGGTCGAGTATCTCGCTCAGGTAGAACTCGTGCTCGAGTACGGTAACCACGGCCTATCCCTGCGTCACGATCAGAACGAACTTGTAGATCATCAGCGCCACCAGCGCCAGCAGGTACACGCGCAGCACCATCAGCGAGATGCGCACCCCACCCGACATCGCGATGCGCGGTTCGCGATAGCGGGCATTGATCGCGCTTATCTTGTCGAACAGATTGCGGAACGCGCTCATATCGGCGTACTCGCTTTATTTGAACAGGTTGGGAAACAGCACGGACACGCCGTACAGGGTCGACAGCACGATGATCGACACGACTATGAAGCCGCCGATGAGATTCTGACGCAGCGAGTTGCAGCGCTCGCCCATTGTCGCCCTGTCGTTGAGCAGCAGGATCAGAAACACCAGCGCCGCCGGCAGCAGCGTCACGGCGATCACCTGCACGAACAGGGTGATCAGGACGAGCGGCGCCTTCGGGATCAGCACGATGAGGCCGGCGCTGACCAGCATGAAGAAGTAAGTCGCGTAGAACCACGGCGCCTGGCGGATCTTCGTGTTGAGCGAATGCGCCCAGCCGAAGATCTCGCCGAAGGCCCAGGAGCTGGCAAGCGAAATGCAGATGGCTCCCAGCAGGCCGGCATCGAACAGCCCTATCGCGAGGAAGGTTCCGACGTAGCGGTCGGTCTTCATCAGTTACCTGAGCCGCCTGCGCGGCGCTGTCGATGTCGATGCCCGGAAGCACGGTGCCGGTGACGATGATGATGAATACGGCGACGACGACGGTGACGATCGAGCCGAGCAATGTGTCGAACCGGCCCCACGGGATGTCCTTCTCGAGCATTCCCTTGTCGACCACCGCGCTTTGCTGGAAGAACAGCATCCATGGCGCGATCGTCGTCCCGATGTTGGCCATGAGGAAGAAGAACAGCTGGCCGTTGAATCCCCCGGCGAAATTCGGAATCAGTCCCTGGTGCAGTACGTCGCTCACCGCCGGATGCACGAGAAAGGCGCCCGGGATGTAGATCAGGTTCAACGCGCAGAACAGCAGCGCGAGCTTCTCGAATGTCCAATATCTGCCATTGAGGACGATGACCGCCATCAGCACGATGACCGCTACCACGGTGATCCACGGCGGCACGCCGAATATGGCGAAAGCGGCGGTCATGCCGACGAACTCGGTGACCAGCGTCAGCCAGTCGACGATCATCAGATCGAGCAGCGAAAACCAGCCCCAGAAAGCCCCGAAGCCGTCGAAGATCGCCTCGGCGTGACCGCGCTTGGTCACGGCGCCGAGGCGCACGGTCATCTCCTGGACATAGTAGGCGACGGGGATCAGGAGCAGCAGGAACCAGATGAGGTGGTACCCGTATTTCGCCCCTGTGGCCGCGTACGTGGTAATGCCGCCGGCGTCGTTGTCCGCAACCATGACGACCATGCCCGGTCCGGCGATGACCAGGTAGAGTCCCACGGCCTTCCACGCCTTGCGCAGAGGATAATAGAGTTTCGCGAAAAAATTCACTCGCGCGCCCCTACATGCCGGCTACAAGGAACCAAAAGGCGAGGGCGGCCAGCGTCCGGGAAACCGCCGAAAATGCAGCCATGATCAGTACTCCTCGAAGGTCTCGAGCCGTCGCCGGGGTGCGGGGCCCGTGGGCCCGTTAACCGACGCGCAGTTCCACCTCGCCGAGCCGCAGCGACTGTTCGTGTATACCCTACCCTGGTATAGTTAATCAAGAGGAGTCTGGAACCATGGGTCATGTTGCGAATGAAAAGTCCAAACTGCTGAATCGCCTCAAGCGGCTGCGAGGTCAGGTCGAGGCGATCGAACGCGCGGTCGAGGCGGACGATGAGTGCGCCGACGTCCTGCAACAGGCCACCGCATGCCGAGGCGCCTTGGACGGCTTCATCGCGGAGGTCATCGAAGATCACATTCGCGAACACATGATGGATCCGCAGGCCAAGCGTGAAGCTCCGCAGGTCCTGGCTGCCGAAGAGCTGATCGAGATCGTTCACCAGTATCTGAAGAGATAGGCCGCGAGACGATATTTTTGCGCAAAGATGCATTTTTGCGCAAATTGTAAGTCACAATCCTCAGCATCGTTCAAAGGCCCCTGGAGATCACGCGATGGCTTCACGTTTCTTGGCAATTGGTGCGTTGGCGGTCCTGGCGCAGGGCGCGACGTACTTTTCTGCCAACGGGAGTGCCCGAGCCGCCACTTACGAGAACGCGGCGCCCAGCTTTCGCACCCTATCGAGCGGCGGATCGAACGCGGGAGAATACCTGCTGAACTTTGACACAACCGGCGCGACCAACGCGACGGCGCTGCCGGTGACCATTCGGCCGATTCCACCGGGCCGCTCCGTCGCCGTGGTGGTGCAATGGGATCAGCGCGACGTGGCCGGCGCGCCGGCAAGTGCGAGCGGCAGTATCGATCTCTGCGTCCAGGGGACGACCGGGGGCCTCACCGTCACCGACAACGAAGGCAATGCGGTGAGCTGCACGGGCCCGAATCCGCTCGGCGCCGACCCCTACCGGATCCTTTCCATCGCGAATCCAGCCGGTGCCACCGGCGACAGCACGCAACAGACCGTGAGCATCCTCGTCGGTCTGGCCGCCAACAGCAGCGGCACTCGGGCGCCGGATCGAATCAGCGTTGCCGTCGATGGCGGCACCGGCAGCACGATCGACGCCTTCGCGACCGGCGGTGCGAACGCACAGGCACATCTTCACGGCACGGTGGCGCCGGACGCCACGACCGCTGCCGCGGCGCCTGCGGCGCCTCCCGCACCCACGCTCACATTGGGTGCAACCACCATTGAAGGCCCTGGCACGACGGTGATTTCCTGGTCATCGGTCAACGCGCTGTACTGCACCCCGACCGGGAATGCGAATACCGAAGCTTTGGGGAGCTGGATCGGCACGCTGGGGCCGAGCGGCGAATATACGCAGAATCCGACGACGGCAGGCACCTACATATTCACGTTGACTTGCTCGAACGCGGTGGGTACGTCGCCCCCGACCACGGCGACGCTGACTGTCACCCCCTCGCCGAACACCGGGAGCACCGGCGCGTTCGACGGCTGGACGCTGCTGGGCCTGGCGGCGCTCACCCTTGCGCGTCGGCTTCCTCGATCACCGTATTTTCGAGAATGCCGACGCGGCTGATCTCAATCTCCACCCGGTCGCCGGAGCGCAGCCACAGCGGCGGCGTGCGCGCCATGCCGACGCCGCCCGGCGTGCCGGTGACGAGCACGTCGCCCGGCTGCAGGGGCGCCATGGTCGACAGGTAGGCGATCAGCTGCGGAATGCCGTGGATCATCATGTCGGTGGTTGCGCGCTGCAGTTCCCGGCCATTGACCCGCGTCACCAGCGTCAGGGCGGCTCCGGGTTCTATTTCGTCGGCCGTCACCAGCCACGGCCCGAAGGCGCCCGTCCGCCAAAAATTCTTTCCGGGCCCCCACTGGGTCGTGTGCCGCTGCCAGTCGCGCACGCTGACATCGTTGTAGCAGGCATACCCGGCGACGTGCGTCCACGCGTCGGCCTCGGCGATGCGCCGCCCGCCGGTGCCGATGACGACGGCGAGTTCGCCCTCGTAATCGATCGCGGTCGACTCCGGCGGGCGCGGTATCGGTTGGCGATGCGCCGCCTGCGACATCGCCGTGCGTTGAAAGAGCACCGGCTTTTCCGCGATCTTGCCCCTGGTCTCCGCGACATGGTCCCGATAGTTCAGACCGATGCACCAGATCGCCCCCGGGTTGGGAATCACCGGTAACCAAGTGATGGCATCCAACGGCACGCCCGCGCCCGCTTGATGCATCGCGCTTCTCGCCGCATCGAGGCCTCGGGGGTCGGCGAGCAGCGCCTTCAAATCGGTGAATCGCCGTGCCAGCAGCGGGCCGAGATCGACGGCACGGTCGTTGGCCGGCGCGTTGCCGATGGCGCCGAACGTGGCGCGGCCGGTTGAAATGAAGCTGATGAGTTTCACTGTCGGATCCTCAGGTTCTCAGCGCCCCCGGCCATGCGGCGGGGATTGCAGTTTGGCGTTCATGGGGTTACATACTAATCGGTAATCATCACAATCAGGAAAGACCTATGGACTTCACCCTGAGCCCGCGGCAGATCCATTGGCGGACTCTCGTCAGGAATTTCGTGGAAGCGCACATTCGTCCGCGGCAGCACGATTACGAGGCGCAGCAGGCAGCCGGCGAGCGCTGGAAGGTGCTGCCGCTCATCGAGGAGTTGAAGGCAAAGGCGAAGAGCGTCGGCTTGTGGAACCTGTTCATGCCCCCGGGCCATCCTGCGGGCCATGTCGAGGATGGGTTCGTATTCGACGGTCCGGGTCTCACGAACCTCGAATACGCGCTGTGCGCCGAGGAAATGGGCCGGATCGATTGGAGTTCGGAAGTGTTCAATTGTTCCGCTCCCGACACCGGCAACATGGAAGTACTGCACCGGTACGGCACCAGGGAGCAGAAGGAGCGCTGGCTCAAGCCGCTGATGAGCGGGGAAATCCGCTCGGCATTCCTCATGACCGAGCCGGCAGTGGCCTCCTCGGATGCCACCAACATCGAAACGAGGATCGAGCGGGACGGCGATTTCTACGTGCTCAATGGACGAAAATGGTGGTCGTCGGGCGCCGGAGACCCGCGCTGCCGTCTAGCCATCGTCATGGGCAAGACGAATTTCTCGGCCGCGCGCTTTTCGCAGCAATCGATGGTGCTGATGCCGATGAGCGCGCCCGGCGTGCAAATGGTGCGCATGCTGCCGGTGTTCGGCTTCGACGACGCGCCGCACGGCCATGCGGACGTGATTTTGAAGGACGTGCGCATACCGGCCGACCATATGCTGCTCGGAGAAGGGCGCGGCTTCGAGATCGCTCAAGGCCGGCTCGGGCCGGGGCGTATTCATCACTGCATGCGCACGATCGGTGCCGCCGAGGAGGCGCTCGACAAGATGTCGAGACGCCTGTCGTCGCGGGTGGCGTTCGGCAAGAAGCTCGCCGATCAATCGGTGTGGGAGCAGCGGGTCGCGGAGGCAAGGATCGACATCGAGATGACGCGTCTGCTGTGCCTCAAAGCGGCCGACATGATGGATCGGGTAGGCAATAAGGAGGCGCGTGCCGAGATCGCTATGATCAAGGTGGCTGCGCCGCGAATGGCGCTGCGCGTTATCGATGATGCCATCCAGGCACACGGCGGCGCCGGCGTGAGCAGCGATTTCGGGCTCGCCAAGAGCTTTGCCCAGATTCGCACACTGCGTCTGGCGGACGGACCCGACGAGGTGCACAACCGCTCGATAGCGCGGCTTGAATTCGCCAAGCACCGTCCCGCATGAGCTTCGCGCCAAGCACCCCCCTGTGCGAAGAGCGGCTGGATATCGCCGCCCTCGATCGTTGGATGCGCGGCCACGTGCCTGACTACAGCGGGCCGGCGGCGGTCGAGAAGTTCCCGTCCGGCCAGTCGAATCCGACCTATCGCATCGAAGCGGCATCCGGGCGCTACGTGATGCGCCGCAAGCCTTTTGGCCCGCTGCTGCCCTCGGCCCACGCCGTCGACCGCGAATACCGACTGCTCGCCGCGCTGCATCCGACCGGCTTTCCGATTCCCAAGCCGTATGCGCTTTGCACGGACTCCACGGTCATCGGCGCGGACTTCTACGTGATGGAGATGATCGAGGGGCGCACCTTGTGGGATGGCGCGCTTCCCGAGGCGACGGCCGCGCAGCGCCGCGCGACCTACGAGTCGATGATCGACGTGCTGGCGCAGCTGCACGGCATCCATCCGGCCAGCGTGGGACTCGTCGATTACGGCCGGCCGGGCAATTACTTCGAGCGGCAGGTACGGCGCTGGACCCAGCAGTACCGGGCCTCGGAGACCGAGCGCATCGACGAGGCGGAAAAATTGATTGCTTGGCTTCCCCAGACGCTCCCCGTCCAGGACCGGGTGGCGATCGTGCACGGCGACTACCGCATCGATAATATGATCTTCGCCGCCGATGCGCCGCGCGTGCTGGCCGTACTCGACTGGGAGCTGTCGACCATCGGTGATCCGCTTGCCGATTTCTCGTATCTGCTGATGAACTGGGAAACCCGACACGAGGGCGGCGCGGGGATCGCGGGTCTTGACTTGAAGGCGTTTGGCATACCGACGCTCGATGAGGCCGTCAGCCGCTATTGCGCCGCCACAGGCCGGCACGGTGTGCCCGATCTCAACTGGTACTTCGCCTACAACCTGTTTCGCTTGATGGCGATCGTGCAGGGCATTTGCAAGCGGGTCCTGCAGGGAACGGCGTCCAATGCGCAGGCGGCGGCCATGGCTGCGCGGGTGCGCCCGCTCGCGGCGCAGGCCTGGGCCTGCGCGCTCAAAGCAGGCGCCGCCTGATGCGGAATTGAGCGTACGAGGATCGATCATGTCGCTATTCGATTTGAGCGGCAAGGTTGCCGTCATCACGGGTTCTTCGCGCGGCATCGGCAGGGCCATTGCCGAGGCAATGGCCGAGCAGGGGGCCAAGGTCGTGATCTCCAGCCGCAAAATGGCCGCATGCAGGGCCACGGCGGATGCGATCAATGCGGCGCACGGGGCGGGCACCGCGATAGCCTGCACGGCAAACATCAGTTCCAAGGACGAACTGCAAGCGCTGGTCCACGCCGCGCGCATGGAATTGGGCCACATCGACATTCTCGTCTGCAATGCGGCATCGAATCCGTACTACGGCCCGATGGCGGAAATCTCGGACGAACAGTTCCGCAAGATCTTCGACAACAATGTGCTGTCCAATCACTGGCTGATCGGGATGGTGGTCCCCGAGATGCTGGAGCGCAGAGATGGATCCATCATCATCATCTCTTCGATCGGCGGGCTCACCTCCTCGACAGTGATCGGCGCCTACAACATTTCGAAAGCCGCGGATTTCCAGCTGGCGCGCAACCTGGCCGCCGAGTATGGGCCATTTGGCGTACGTGTGAATTGCATTGCGCCCGGGCTGGTGCGGACCGATTTTGCGCGTGCGCTTTGGGAGAACCCGCAGACATTGAAGGCCGTTACCGCGGGCAGCGCGCTGCGGCGGATCGGCGAACCGCGCGAAATCGCCGGCGCCGCCGTCTATCTGGCCGCTCCCGCGTCCGCCTTCACCACGGGACAGGCCATCATCGTCGACGGAGGCGCCACCATCGGCGTCGGCCTGTGAGTCAGCGTCTGCAAGGGAAGATCGCCATCGTCACGGGCGCGGGCAGCGGCATCGGCAAGGCGGCGGCGGCGCTGTTCTCACGCGAGGGAGCCACCGTCATCGCGGCCGATCTCCAAGGCACCGAGGTCACCGTGGATGCCGGCGATGAGAGCCAAGTGGCAGCGCTCGTCGCCGCCACGGTCGACAGGTGCGGCGGCCTCGACGTGATGTTCGCCAATGCGGGAGTATCGGGCGGCGTCGCGGCATTGTTCGAGCAGAATGCCGCGGACTGGCAGCGGATATTGCAGACCAATCTGATCGGCCCCTTTCTCGCCATCAAGTATGCCGCGCCGGCCATCGCAAGGCGCGGCGGGGGATCGATCATCTGCACGGCATCGGTCGCGGGCCTGAGGTCCGGGGCAGGGGGCCCTGCCTATTCCGCCTCGAAGGCGGGAGTCATCAATCTGGTGCAGGTCGCTGCGCAGCAGCTCAGCGGTTCGGGGGTGCGAGTCAATGCACTGTGCCCCGGGCTGATCGAGACGGGAATGACGCGGCAGATTTTCGAGGCGGCGCGCAGTGCGGGCAAGGAAGAGCGCATCGGGCGCCTGAACCCATTGCGCCGCAGCGGCCTGCCTGAGGAAGTGGCGCACGCCGCGCTGTTCCTGGCGTGCGCCGAGTCCAGCTACGTCAACGGCCACGCGCTCGTGGTCGATGGCGGACTGTCGAGTTCGCACCCCATCGTCAAACAGGAATACGGCAAATCAGCGTTTTGATTCGAGCCTGATCCTGGTCCAGCTGTTCATTTATGCCGATGGCGTTACTACCGACCTGGGCGCGGACAACCCGGAAGGAAACCGCGACGGCACCACGCCCACGACGTCCTCGCCGGTGTACGGAGGCACTGCCATCACCCTCAGCAGCACCGAGACGCTCAAAGCGGACGCACTCGCTCCAGGCTCGCGCGCCCAGCCGTGCGCACTGCGGGCTATACGATAGACTGAGTGCCGTTATGAGCCGCACGGCGATGCCGGGCGGGCGCCCGGGTACACTGTTTGCCCGGCTCTTCCGTCCACCGGGCCGGCATCGGGTAAGCTGTCGTGCCGGCTATAGTCATCCGGCTATAGTCATCAGGGAGTTTAGAATGCCCCGTATCGGCCTCCGCCTTGTCCGTATGCAGCATACCTCTGTCGGGTCCACGCTGCTGATTCTGGGTGCAGCATGGCTTTCCGGGTGCGCCGGAAATTCGGTACAGAGCGCGTGGCAGGAGTCCGTACCGCACCATCCCTCATTCTCGAGAATCCTGATCGTCGGCATCAGCACGGACTTCACCCAGCGCTGCGCGTTCGAGTTTTCCATGGCTTCGCAGTTCACGGGCAGCTCAACTCAAGCATTGGTCAGCTGTAACACGATGATGCCGAACGATCCGCTGACGCGCGCCAATATCGAGCGCGTGGCCGCAGCCGGCCATGCCGACGCCGTGCTCACGAGCGCTGTGGTCTCAATGCAGCTTGGCGCGCACCAAGGCAACACCAGCGATACACGCGCCACCCCCTACTACCAGGTAACGGGCCAGGGATACGTGACGGGCGATTTGGGCGCGTACGGCGTCCCGGTGGCCTACGTCCAACTTGAAACGACACCATCGATCCCGATGATCACCGACGACATTCACATCGTTACGAAGCTCTTCGATGCACAGGATGCGACCCTGGTCTATGCGATGGACACCCAGGCAAAATCGAACGATATGCAGTCGAGCTCATCCACCATCGACACGATCACTGGGCTAATAGCGGACCGATTGCGTCGGGACGGCGTGATCCACTAGCGCGGTCTAGGTACTAGGTTGGGATCGCGCCCGGGCCGTCACTTCGATTTCGATTCGCATCCTCTTGTCCACCAGGCCGGCGCTGATCATCGTAGCCGCCGGACGGATTTCGTCGAAGTACTTGCGAAGCGTGGGCCAGCAGCGCGAAAACTCGCTCGCATCGGGAAGAATATAGGTCACGCGAACCACATCGGACAAACCGCAGCCGGCGACGCGCAAGGCGGCGTCGATGTTTCTAAAGGCCTGTTCGGTTTGCTCGACGATATCAGGCGAGATGGACATCGTGGCGTAATTGAAGCCGGTGGTGCCGGAGACGAAAATCCAGTCGCCATCAACGACAGCTCTCGAGTACGCAATCTGCGTTTCAAAAGTGGAGCCAGAACTGATGAGCCGGCGAGTCATCGGAACACCTCGATCGGAGGAACTACGGACGGGCGGATCGGCATGGTAGCGCAACGCAGCGCGGTTTGATAATTGGCCGCTTTGCAAGGGCCGGCATGCCGATCCTTCGATCGAGCTACAATATCCCCACCATGAAGGCATTGCTTAGCAAACTGCCGGGACCGCCGGAGATGCTCGAACTGACCGAGGTTGCGGAGCCAACGGCCGGGGCGGGGGAGGTCCTCATCGCAATCAGAGCAGCGGGCGTCAACTTTCCCGATGCGCTGATCATCGAGGATCGCTACCAGCTCAAGCCGGCTCGACCGTTCGCACCGGGCGCCGAAGTGGCCGGCGTGATCGAGAGCGTCGGCGCGGGGGTCACTCGATTCGCGCCTGGAGATCGAGTCCTCGGATCGGCGGGCTGCGGCGGCTATGCGGAAAAAATCGCGCTTCGCGAAGACCACTGTTCGAGTATTCCCGATGCCATGCCGTTCGAGGAGGCCGCCGCCTTCATGCTCACCTACGCGACTTCCTATTACGCCTTGAAGAATCGCGGCAATCTCAAGGGCCGAGAGACGCTGCTCGTGCTCGGCGCAGCCGGCGGCGTCGGTGTCGCCGCGATCCAGCTGGGCAAGGCACTCGGCGCGCAGGTGATCGGCGCAGTCTCATCGCCGGACAAGGCGGCATTTGCAAAGCGCTGCGGTGCCGACGATACCCTGGTCTATCCGGGCGGCGCGCTGTCGAAGGACCAAAGCCGCGCCCTGGCCGCCGAGTTCAAGCGAGTCTGCGCGGGCGGTGCCGACGTGATTTTTGACGCGGTCGGCGGGGATTACTGCGAACCGGCGCTGCGCACCATGAATTACGAAGGCCGCTATCTGGTGATCGGCTTTCCGGCGGGCATACCGGCGCCGCCGCTCAACCTGGCATTGCTCAAGAACTGCTCGATCGTAGGGGTGTTCTGGGGAGCGTTCGTGGCGCGCGACCCCGAACAGCACGCCAAGAACATGCATGAATTGTTCGAGCTGTACGCGCAGGGGAAAATTCGTCCGACCATCTCTCATACCTACACGCTCGCCGAGGGCGGCAAAGCGATCCGCGCGCTGCTCGAGCGGCGCGCGACGGGCAAGCTCGTCATCGTGATGTAGATCGACTCATGGCTGGAAGCCCTTGCCGGCGGCGGCGCGTTGCGTGAGCAATGGCGAGAGGCTGAAACCGGGGCCAAGGCGGGCCGCATGCTTCTCCAGACCCGCCACGATGGTGCGCAACCCCACCCGTGAGGCCCAGAACATCGGGCCGCCCAGATATGACGGCCAACCATAGCCTGCGGTCCATACCACGTCGATGTCCGAAGCTCGCTGCGCCACGCCCTCATCGAGGATTTTGGCGCCTTCGTTGATCATCGGATAGAGGCAGCGTTCCAGGATCTCCTGATCGCCGACCTCGCGCTGTACATGTCCGCGCTCCTTGGCGAACTCGGCAATCAAGCGGTTCGCCTCGGCAGAAGCCGAGGGGCGCCTGGCGGCGTCGTAGTCGTAGAACCCTTTGCCGGTTTTCTGACCCCAGCGCCCCGCAGCGCATAAGGCGTCGCGAAGCGTCTCGACGCGCTTCGCATCCCGATGCCAGCCGATGTCGACGCCGGCCAAATCAGCAAGCTGCAAGGGTCCCATCGGCATGCCGAAGTCCGTGATGACACGGTCGATGCGTTCCGCGGCAACGCCCTCCATGAGCAGTTCGATGGCTTGCAGCTGGCGCGGTTTGAGCATGCGATTGCCGATGAAGCCCTCGCAGACGCGCGCCACCACTGCGATCTTGCCGATGTGCCGCGCGGTCGCCATCGCCGTCGCGAGCACGGTGTCCTCCGTCGCCTTGCCGCGCACCACTTCCAGCAGGCGCATGACGTTGGCCGGGGAGAAAAAATGCAGGCCGAGGACTCGTCCCGGCCGATGGGTCGCCCGGGCAATCACATCTACGTCCAGATAGCTGGTGTTCGTGGCGAGGATCGCCGCCGGCTTTGCGATGGAGTCGAGCTTCTGAAACACCTCGCGCTTGACATCGATGTTTTCGAAGACCGCTTCGATGATCAAATCGCAATCGGCCAGCGCGGCTAACCCGGGATCGGGAGCGAGCAGGGACATCGCGGCCTCGACTTGCCCGCTCGTGAGCCGGCCTTTCGCCGCCGTGGCCTCATAATTCTTGCGGATCACTCCGACGCCGCGCGACAGCGATTCCGCGTTCAGATCGACGAGCCGCACCGGAATGCCGATCGACAGAAAATTCATGGCAATGCCGCCGCCCATCGTGCCTGCGCCGACCACACCGACCTTGGCGATGGTCATGGGCTTCGCCGAGGCATCCAGACCGTCGATCTTGCCGGCCTGCCGCTCGGCAAAGAACAGATATCGCAGAGCGGCGGATTGGGCGCCCGCGAGCAGGCGATCGAATTCCGCGTGCTCGATCAGCCGGCCCTCGCCGTACGGCAGCGTCGAGGCTTCAATTGCGCGAATCACCGCTTCAGGCGCCTCGAAGCCGCGAAACCGGCGTGCGTGTTCCCTGCGAAACGCGCTCACGGCGCCGGGATCGCGACTCGCCTGCCGCTCGCTCGTGCGGGGCAGAGGTCTCACCGCGGCGACATCGCGGGCCAGCGCGGCGGCCTCCTCGATCAGCGACTCGTCGCCCGCCAGCCGGTCGATGAGCTTCGACGCGAGCGCCTCAGCGGCACTGATGGGCGAGCCCAGGGCGGCGATTTTCAGCGCTCTCGCGAGGCCGATGAGCCGCGGAAGGCGCTGCGTGCCTCCGGCCCCCGGCAGTAGCCCCAGCTTCACCTCCGGCAGACCCAGTTTGGCCGATCCGACGGCGATCCGGTAATGGCACGCGAGGGCAACTTCGAGGCCGCCTCCGAGCGCCGTTCCATGGATGGCGGCGATGACGGGCTTTGGACACGCCTCGATGCGATCGCACAATTCAGGCAACTGCAGCCCGCTGGGCGGCTGGTCGAATTCGCTGATGTCGGCGCCCGCGAAAAAGGTTCTTCCCCGGCATGCAATGACGATCGCACCGATGGTCGTGTCGTCGGCTGCATCCGCAAGAGCGTGGCCGAGCCCGTCGCGTACGGCCTTGCCGAGCGCATTGACCGGCGGATTGTCGACCGAGATGATCGCCACCCCGGCGTTTTTGGACGTGGAGACGATCAATTCTCTTCCCCTTCGCTGTTCATGGTCCGCTGCCGTCACTTGAGGTGGCGCGCAAAGAACTCCAGCGTACGGCGCCAGGCGAGCTCGGCGGCCGCCGCGTCGTGCTTCAGGAACGGCAGGTTCCTCGAGTCGGCAGTTTCGTTCGCGAATGCATGCTTTGCTTGGTACCGGTGGAATTCGAACGTGACCTTCGCATCGCGGAATTTCTTCTCCAGCTGGTCGACCTTGGCAATCGGAAACGCCGTATCCTCCGTGGCCCAGTGCGCCATCAGCGGCACCCTGATCCGGTTCGCGTCGATGAATTCGAGCGGGGGGTAGCCGTACCAGACCACCGCGGCGTCCATCTCCGGCACATGGACGGCCGCAAGCAGGGTCAGGGCGCCGCCCATGCAAAACCCGGTGACGCCGACCTTCGTGCTGCCCGAGGCCTTCAAGTACTGCACTGCGCCACGTATGTCCTGAGAAGCGGCGACCGCGAAGTCCAGACCCTTCATCAGGTGCTCGGCTTCGTTCGCCTGCAGCGCGACCTTGCCGCGGTATAGATCCGGCACCAGGGCCCGATAGCCCGCCCCGGCGAGCTTGTCCGCAACGCCCCGAATCTGGTCATTGAGTCCCCACCACTCCTGGATCACGACGATTCCGGGGGATTGAGCGACGTGCGGGCCCTCGGCGAGGTAGCCGTTAACGCTGGCCCCGTCGGGGCGCTGATAGTTGATTGCCTTGCCCATTTCATTCGCCTCCATGTCGTGCCGAATGGCATCGTCAGGGGAGTATAATCAGCAGGTCTTGGAGGTGTCACATGGTCGCTTATTTTAACGTTGCAAGCGCAATGGCCTCGATGCTGATCCTCGCGGGGTGCGCCACCGGCACCGGAGGCTCCCCGGCTGTCGCTCACAATTCCGCCTGCCTGACTCAAACCGGCAGTCGAATTGCCGCCAACGGCAAGGATTGCTCAATGATTGGCCAATCCTATACAGGCGAAGACATCAGCCGCACTGGAACCACGCAGGCGGGAGACGCGCTGCGGCTCTTGGACCCTATTGTCACGGTCAATCACTAGGGCGATGCGCAGCCGTTGCGCATGCGCGTCACTTGGAAGGTCAGGCTGATCGACTCACGGCGCGCTGATAGGCCGGGCGCGACTTCAAGCGCTCGTGGTAGGCCTGCAGCGTCGGCGACAGTTCGATGTCCGCGGCAAAGCCGGCTATTCCGATTGTGTAGCCGACCGAGATGTCTGCCGCGGTGAAGCGGTCGCCTACCAGATACTGCGCGCCGCCCAGTTGATCATCGAGGTAGCGCAGACGCTTCGCGAAGGTGGCTTTGAGATAGTCATTCGTCCAGTTGGCGCGCTTGTCCTGCGGAGCGAAGAATTTGGTCGCCACGAGCGGATTGCCGTACATCGCCATCCCAGCCTCGCCGAACAGCAGGAACTGCAGGTACCGCGCGTAATTCGGATCGCCCGGCAACAATTCCAGATCGGTCGGGCCATACGTTCCCATGATGTAAATCATCATGGCGATCGACTCGATCATGGTGACGGCGCCATCCTGCATCGCGGGAAGCGATCTCAGGGGATTCACGGCAAGCAAATCCGGAGATGGTTCGCCGATTTTCACGGCGACGGTCTCGTAGGGCAGCCCCAGTTCCTCGCACAACCACACGATGCGAAGCGACCGAGCTCGGGGTGAGTGAAAGATCTTCAGCATGGGCATCTCCGCTGTCGGCATGTGACACGACATGGTACATGCGAGCGCTTTTGACCGCCCAACGATAACGGGTGCAAACTTGCAGTTCGAATGGTACCGGACGGGCGCCAACCCTGGCAGAGGCGGTTCGATGCTGAAGGGCGTGATTTTCGGAATCGTGTTGACGATCGTCATTGCCGTTATCGGCGCTTACGCCCTGCTGAAAAGCGGCCTCATTCCAGCCAATGCCGATTCAAGGCCAGGCTGGTTGGAAACCTGGATGGCGGACACATCGCTCGATTCGACACTTCGCCGCGTGGCCCCGCAGGGCAAGAATCCAGTCGAGTTGACCGAACAGAATCTCATCAGCGGAATTCGTCTTTTCGCGCAGAACTGCGCGGTTTGCCATGGTTCCGCGCAGGGGGCCGCGTCTCCGTCGCCCATCGCGAAGGGTCTTTATCAAAGGCCGCCGCAGTTGGCGACCGACGGGGTCGAGGACGACCCGGAAGGCGTTTCGTTTTGGAAGATCAAGCACGGCATTCGACTGACGGGCATGCCTTCATTCGCGCGCTCACTGAGCGATCAACAAATCTGGACGCTTGCGCTTTTCCTCAAGCACATGGACAAGCTGCCGCCCGCGGCACAGCAGGCCTGGCAGCAGGTCCAGAACTGGCCCGTGAGCTCCACCAATCAGCCGGATCAGACGCAGCCGGGCAACAAGTAATTCCGGCCCCGCGGCATCAGCGCAGCCCGCTCAGGGCACGATTTCGACGCGTGTCCGGCCCGAGGTCAAATCCCACACATCCTGCAAATCTGCATCGGAGAGCGCGATGCAGCCGTTGGTCCAATCGCGTGTTTGGTAATAGGAGGCAGGCTTAGTGGGTTGATTGGGCTCTCCGTGGATGAAGATGTCCCCGCCGGCGCTCAGGTGCAGCGCGGACGATCGCTTCAGGTCCTCAGGGCCTGGGTAAGAGATGTGCAGCGCCTTGAAGTAATGGCTGTGCTCCCGGCGAAAATCGATGAAGTAGCTGCCTTCCGGGGTGCGAAAGTCCCATTGGCGCTGTTTGGCGCCGGTCGGACTGAGGCCGAGCGCAATGCGATAACTGCGCAGCGGAAAATTATCTTGCAGTAAATAGAGTTTACGTTCGTGTTTGACGACGAGAATCGTATCGGCACGCAGATCGGGCGGAGGCGAGCCGGCGGGGCTCGGCCCGCTGAACCCGATCATCAGTGCCGCACAAGGAACTAGAAGCAGGGATGTGTTCGAAACGTGATTGGACATATGCTTGCTGATAGCCACTCGTTAAGAAGTGCAGCTACCTTAGCCAAACCAGCGTTGGCCAAACTTAGGTCCATATCCCAGTTGCGCATGAAATCTTGCCGGCAGCGCGCGACCAAGTGCGGCGTCGCGCGATCACGAAGAAGTCCGTCACGCTTCGCCCTGCCTTGTTCCAGCGCTCAATTAGACATTAAGCGGCGAATTAGACATTAAGCGGCGCAATGCGCATTGAGCGAGAAGGCGAACTCATGGGGGCTGAAGCGCTGGTACGCTGGGAGCATCCTGAGCGGGGTGTGGTATTGCCCGGCGAGTTCATTGCCGCAGCCGAAGAGAGCGGCTTTATTCTGCCGTTGGGTCTTTGGATCCTCGACACGGCGTGCAAACAACTGGCCGAGTGGGGCGCGCGACCGATGACGCCCGATTTCAAGCTCGCCGTCAACGTCAGCGCCAGTCAGTTTCGCCAGGCCGAGTTCGTGCAGCAGGTGGTTTCGACGCTGCGCAAGACCGGCGCCGATCCCCATCGGCTCACTCTGGAGCTGACCGAAAGCGTACTGCTCCACAACGTTGAGGAAGTCATCGAGAAGATGTCGGCGTTGAAAAAGGTGGGCGTAAATTTCGCGCTTGACGATTTTGGCACGGGCTATTTCCTCGCTGTACTACTTGAAGCACCTGCCGCTGGACCAGCTGAAGATCGACCGGTCGTTCGTACGCGACGTGCTGACCGACCCGGACGACGCAGCGATCGCGAAAACGATCGTCGCGTTGGCTCAGACCCTCGATTGAAAGTCATCGCGGACGGCATAGAAACATCGGAGCAGCGAAATTTCCTGGCCGGAAACGGTTGCCATCACCACCAGGGGTACTTGTTCAGTCGACCGCTGAGCGTGCAGAACTTTAATCGGTTCGCTTGGCATCGGGAGCCGATCAGGCCCCTACTCGAAGCGACCGGCTGAATCTCCGCCGCGACCGACCCGTTGCGAGATCCACTCTCCCCATACTGGGCCGAATTGGCGTAAATTCGGCTCGTGAAGCCGTCGCTGCAGGACACGTTGACCACGAGCACGCCACCGTCGATCATCGGCCTGGACATTGGGGGCAGGGCTCGGCGGCTCTAAGGGATCGAGTTTGCGGCCCCCTGGGGCGGGGCTGAGGGGATGGGATACCGATGCAAGTCATCTCCTTCAAAAAAACTGCTTTGTTCAGGCGCGGAATGTGGCTCAGCGCCGCTGCGCTGATGGCGTTCGTCGCACTTCCCGGAATTCTGGACGGCGGCTTCGAGCGAGAGCCAGTAGCCCATGCGATTCCCGTTTGCGTTCTTGGTGGCTTTTGGGTTTACTTTTTTCGGAGAATGCAACTACATCGTCTCGCCGACGAAGTGAGGGATTGCGAGGATCACCTGCAGGTGCGAAGAGGAGCGACGGAGGAGCTGATTCCCCTGTCGAACGTTTCCATGGCCTGTGTTTCCACGGCGGGCGGCATCCACCGCATCACTCTGCATCTAAATCAGCCCACGAGGTTTGGAGGGCGGATTGAATTTCTTCCGCAAGCCAGTTTGTGGTCCAACCGATCGGCGATCGAACGCGTCGCGGGCAGCTTGACGGATCGTGCGAAGCGGGCGAGAGGCGGACGGCTGGTCATGTAATCGGATTACACTCGCGCTAGAATGCGCGGGGACGGGCAACAGTGCATTTGGATGCAAAAGGAGACATTCCATGCCGACGAATCCTCCCGAGAATACACCGCGCATTACGCCTTACCTGCTGTACGAAGATGTTGCCGGCGCGCTCGGCTGGCTCACGACTGCTTTCGGCTTCCGCGAAAGCATGCGCCTTCCGGGACCGGACGGGAAAATCGCGCATGCGGAGATGCGCATGGCCGACGGCCTCATCATGATGGGTTGTCCAGGGTCCGAGTACCGGAACCCGAAGCGAGTGGGTCAGGTCACGCAGCATCTCTACGTATATGTGGACGACGTGGACGCGCATTTCGAGCGTGCCAGGAGGGCAGGCGCCAAGATCGTCGAAGAGCCCAAAGATCAGTTTTATGGCGACCGCCGATACGGCGCCGAAGATCCGGAAGGGCATTGCTGGTTCTTCGCCCAGCACGTTCGCGACGTGTCTGCCACGCAGATGCAAGCTTCCGCACAGCAGAAGTCGTGAGCGCGCATGCCACACCGCGGCGTCCTCCATGACGAATAGCGCAGCCGTGGGATGCGTCGCGCAGATCTTCATTTCCGCCAAGCGTGGTGCTCCCATGGAGCCGCGCCACGAGGTGACGGCGTTGATCAACGGCGGATTGGCGGGTGATCGGTACGCTGAGGCCGCGAATCGCCGGGGGCCCGATTACCAGCTGACGTTGATCGAAAGCGAGCACATCGCAGCGTTCGCACGGACGGTCAGTTGGCCATTCACCTCTGACATGCCGCGTCGAAACATCGTGACCCGTGACGTCCGGCTCAATGATCTTCGTGGAAAGCGCTTTCGCGTTGGCGGGGCTATAGTCGAGGGCATGGAGCTGTGCGAGCCTTGCGGTCTTTTCGCGAAGAGAACCGGTCGGGAGGTGTTGACGTACTTCCGCAACCGCGGCGGGCTCAGGGCTCGGATAATTGAAGGCGGGAAGATTCAAGTCGGCGACGCGGTGACCGATGTCGACTAAGCGGTCCCCGGCGTCAAGACGCGCTGGAACCATGGGGGCCCGGCCAGCGGCTTGCGGATTGCCTGGGCACGGCCGGAGGATCAGAATTGCGCAGGTCACTACCGTCCGAGGGAAAAGTCATGCCTGAGCTCGAAGGCAAAATTCAATCCCGGTCGCCAATGCTGCTGAGCATCCTGCGGATCGTCAGCGCTTTCATGTTCTTCCAACATGGGTCGGCCAAGCTCTTTCATATGCCACACGTTGCGATGTTCGACGGCATTCAACTGATGTCACTGGTGGGAATGGCGGGCATCCTGGAAGTCGTCGGGGGTTTCATGCTGCTGATTGGTCTGTTCACGCGGCCCATCGCGTTCATTTTGTCCGGCGAAATGGCGTTCGCCTATTTCATCGCGCACGCGCCTCGTGCATTCCTACCGATGCTCAATGGCGGGGAAATGGCGGTCGAGTGGTGCTTTGTGTTTCTCTACATCTCGGCGGCCGGCCCCGGTGCCTGGAGCGTTGATGGCTGGCGACGTGCCAGGCCATCGTAGATGACAGGAGCTGCTCTGCAAACGGCAGCGACGAATGCCACAACAGCTTCCCACGGTGGTGTACGACGGCGACTGTGCCATCTGCCGCTACTGGGTGGCCTATTGGCAGGATCTGACTAACGAGCGGGTCATTTACCGCGCCTACCAGCAGGCCGCGGCGGATTACCCGACAATTCCAGCGCCGGCGTTTCAGCGCGCCATCCAGCTCATCGAGTCCGACGGGCACGTGTATTCAGGCGCGGCCGCGACATTCCGGGTGCTGCGGCATGCGCCCGGACGCTCGGCTTGGTGGTGGTGCTATTCGCATGTGCCGGGTTTTGCGCCGCTCACCGAATGGGCCTACGCATTTCTGGCTCACCGGCGAGACCTTCTGAATCTGCTCAGCAAACTCCTGTGGGGACCCACGCTTCGGGCGGAGCGCTACACCCTGGTGAGTTGGGTCTTCTTGCGCGTGTTTGGTGCGATCTATGTTGCCGCGTTCGCCTCGCTCAGCGTGCAGATTCTGGGGTTGATCGGCCATGACGGAATCCTGCCGGCGCGCGATTTCTTCGAGGCAGCGCACCAAGCTCTTGGCAGCGGGGCATATCGATTGCTGCCCTCGTTGTTCTGGGTGAGCTCAAGCGACACGGCGCTGGTCGCGGCCACGATCGTCGGCATGGTCCTGGGCCTACTCGTCGTCGTTGACCGGTGGACACGACCCGCGCTTATCGGCTTGTTCGCTCTCTACCTCTCCTGTGTGTATGCGGGACAGGACTTCATGAGCTTCCAGTGGGACTCGCTGCTGCTGGAAGCGGGCTTCTTGGCCATATTCCTCACCGGTGGGTCGAGGATCGTGGTCTGGCTCTACCGCTGGCTGGTTTTTCGCTACGTGTTCACGGCGGGCCTCGTGAAGCTGCTGTCCGGCGACCCCTCGTGGCGCAACTTGACCGCGCTGGAGTATCACTTCTGGTCGCAGCCGCTGCCCACTCCGCTCGCATGGTATGCGGCGCAACTGCCATCGTGGCTGCTCGTCGCTGGAACAGCCGCCACCTTGGCGGTCGAGCTGGGCAGTGTGTTTCTGATTTTTCTGCCGCGCCGCATGCGCGCTGTGGCGGCCGGTTGTATCCTGCTGTTTCAATCGTTGATCGTGCTGACCGGCAACTACAATTTCTTCAATCTGCTCACGATGCTGTTGTGTATTTTTCTATTCGACGACGCGGCACTAGGCCGAGTCATGCCCAGGGCGTTCGAGTCGCTCGCCCGACGACGCGTGCCGCTACCGGGGGGCGCGGCAACCGTCATCGCGGCCATGCTCGCAGTGCTCGTCGTGCCTGTCGGGTTGAACCGCATCTGGCAGACGGTGGCCCGTGCCGATTTGCCGGCGCTCGGCGCTCTGACTCGCGCTGTCTCGCCCTGGCTGATCGTGAATCCCTACGGGCTATTCGCGGTGATGACGACCACCCGGCCCGAGATCGTGATCGAAGGTTCCGCTGACGGCAAAGAATGGCGCGAATATGTTTTCCGCTACAAACCGGGACCGCTGTCCAGGCCCGCACTCTGGAACATCCCGCACCAGCCAAGGCTCGACTGGCAAATGTGGTTCGCCGCTCTCGGCAGCATGAGAGAAAATCCCTGGATCGTCATGCTGATGTGGCGCCTGCTGCAAGGCAGTGCGCCCGTGCTGGCGCTGCTGGAATCCAATCCGTTCGCGGATGCCCCTCCCAAATATGTGCGAGCGCAGCTGTACGATTATCGGTTCGCGGATCGCCCCACACACTTTTCGACGGGTCAGTGGTGGGTGCGCCGGTCGGAGGGACTCTACTTTCCGCAAGTCAGCACGGTTGATTTCACCCGCGCAGGCGAGGGTATGCCGCCGCCGTAGGGTGATTCGGGGTTGGGTACTGGGAGCAGGGCGTTCTGCGGCTTATCGAAGAGTGAGCCTAAGGCATCATTGGGCTTCGCCCCGAACTTCGGCAATCTCCCTTCGGATGAAGCTCAAATCGGCGACGCCCGACACCAGGCGCCTGGCAATGAGAATGCCCGGTGTACCTTGCAGTTCCAATGCATCCGCTTCGGCATCATTGCGCCCGAGCAGTGCATCGATATCATGGGAATGCGCGGACAAGTCCTTCTTCAGCTTCCCTACATCGATCCCTGCAGATCGCAAGACCGACTCGACTTGATCATCCTGCGTCAGGCGCGGACCGTCCAGCAGCGCATTGTGGGCCACAAGATATTTGCCTTGGTACTGAGCGGCCAAGGCGCACCGCGCAGCGTACACGGAAACCTCTCCTAGAATCGGCCAATCCTTGTAGATCAATGCGATCTTCTTATCACCGGCGAGGAGCCGCCCGAACGTGGGGGCCAGCGCCCTGCAGTACGGGCAGTTGTAGTCGAAGTATTCGACGATCGTCACATCCGGGTGGCGCGCACCGGTCATTTCGATGCCGGGCTTGGCAAGAATCGCTCGCTCGCCGGCAACCGAGATCTGCTGTACCTCCTGCGACAATGCGATCAGCGGGAACAGGCCGACAGCCATTGCCGCGAGCTTGACTCGCTTGGAGGCGCTGAGAATCATCCATGAGTACATGTCCGAGCGACCATAGCACATGAATGATCAATGCTGCTGCGCAGGCTGACCCGCACCTGTGTGTGCGCTTTTGACGTAACGTGCGGATAACGGACTCGTGCCGCTACGCGTTTGTCGCTATTGCACTGGCCGCATAAGCGGAGTTAGATCCGCAAATGCGTTTCGATAATCTGAACGCTATTATTTCCGGCTCGTATGAGCTCGAGGAGTGGCACGAGGATGGAGCCGTGCTCAGGCCTCCGCAAGTTGGCGGACGCGTTGTCGTCATGAACGGCACCATCACGACCATCTATCACAATCGCTCGCAGACAGACAGACAGATTACCGCCGTTTTCGTGGGGAACTACGTTCTCGATAAGGCCCATTTCGCGTATCAGTATCCGGACACGGCAATTTACACGGAGACCCCGGCAGGAATCAGTGTATCGCGCAAACCGCTTTGGGACGGAATGCGATCCTTTAGCGTGAGTATGACGGCTTCCGGTGCCGTGCAATTCAGTTCAGAAGATGGGCAACAGGGTTTGACCTTTACGCTGGCTGGGTTCACGTATTGGGAGGATGGTCAAACGGTGAGGGTGTGGCGCCGCAACCGTGAGCGATAGCAGGTGCCGCTGGTGCGCCGATGCCGAACCAATCCATTATTTAACATAATCTACATTATGCGAAGTACTGTATAGATCATTGTAATATATATCAATCACTTACAGAGCAAACCAGCGCCCCAATGGAGATTATATTATCGCCTGCCGTATCCAGGCCGATCAGTCTGCCCGCTCCAGAATCTCGTTCCTAAGCCTGCCCATGGCGGCATCACCATCGCAATCGCTTGACCAGGGGCCCGAACTCGCGGGCCTGGCCGCGCAAGAGCGCGCGCCGCCCTCAGCCAACCGGGGCGGCGCGGCCGGCGAGCATCCGGCCGGCCAGATCCCTGGTCAAGCGATTCCGTCAGCCGAGGTCGGAGCAGATTGATAGGCCGCCATCGACCACCCAAGGCGGCCTGTCGCGAGCGACCGCTGTCGGGCAGGCCAACGCGGTTCCCGAACTCAGCATCAGTGGATTTCCTATCACGCTGTCGCGCAGTCGGGATCACCGACTGCGCGACGTTCGACCCGTCATCAATTAAGGTAGGGAAAGTCAACAATCCAGGATATCTAATTTTTTTCCGTTTTCCTAAACCCGGGCCCTGTGGACGTGGCTCTCTTCACGAAGTCGGTGAACGATCTTTTCAACGGTTGCGGCTCTATCTTCCTTAAAGACCGCAATTATATCAGCCCGACAGAGGTCAGTTGCATTTGAAATTTTCTTGATCGCTTCTTGGGTGGCGTAGGTAAGCTCCGCCACATCGACCTCCTCAATAATGTGCAACACTTCTTGCACGTGAAGTTTGGTCAACTTCCCTATCCGCTCTAAGGATTCCTCAACGACATTGACAAGTTTTTTTACATCTTCTTGTTCAAGAACCTCGTCTTCGGCAGGACTAAGGTGCGTCTGGTATGACTTGGAAATATGCATGATTTGTATCCTTCTTATGAGAATGATAGGCCTTTCGATATAGCGATATCGAAACTCGCATATATGAGAGTCTTGGCTATTCTATCGAACGGGGGTCTTGCTTGATATGGTGTTTCTCAATATTAGTGCTTTCCAACGTCGCGCAGTGATGGATGTCCATCCGTAGATTCTGGCCGTGAGCCAATGAAGAATCGACCGTCATCGACCCCGAGCGGTCTGACGACTCCCCCAATAGCTGCCGTTCAAGAGTAATAGAGCGGACATTGAGCGCGCCCTCTTTCGGTCGTCACTGGCTGTCCCCTCGCCCGGCCCGGCCAAACTTAGCCACTTGAGCTAAGCTTCCGCCTACGGAGGCGGTGAGAAGACCTCCGGCGATCTGTCAGGGTGGTCCCGTTGGTGACTGAGCCATCGCACGCGGTATTCCTGAGCTACGCCTCGCAGGATGCTCAGGCCGCCCAGAAGATTTGCGAGGCCCTGCGCGCGGCCGGGATCGAGGTCTTCTTCGATCAGAGCGAGCTGCGGGGCGGGGACTTGTGGGATCAGAAGATCCGACGCGAGATCCACGACTGTGCTCTCTTCATTCCGATGGTCTCCCAGCACACCCAGGAGCGGCTCGAGGGCTATTTTCGACGCGAATGGAAACTCGCCATCGACCGTACACACGACATGGCCGAGCAAAAGCCTTTCTTGGTGCCGGGGCGAGCGAAATCCGGTTTCGGCATATACGAATATTCGCGAGGTGCGGATCGTAATACCCTGTTTTTAGTTTAGAGACAAACGCACGGGCATTTCCAAGGATGTGGCTATGTACCATTCACCAGCGTACGGTGTCGCGAGTCGACTGTTTTCTGCAGCGGCCCTACCGTATGTGCGATTGACTCTAACAGGGCTTATTGGCTGCGTACTTATTGGATCTGCTTTCGCGTTGGGCCTTGCCGATCTGACGAATCAGGACGCTGCTCTGGGTATCAGAGGGGCACTCGACAAAGGAGCCGCCTCGGCCGTCGCTAAGCTCGGCATTCCGGGCGGATTTCTGGACAACCCCAAGGTCAAAATCCCGTTGCCTCCGGCACTCGATGAGGTCGCCAAGGTGATGCGCATGATGGGGCGCGGCAAGGATGCCGACGAACTCGTTGTAGCCATGAACAAGGCAGCCGAACAGGCGGTCCCGGAAGCCAAGGAACTACTGGTAAATGCGGTCAAGACAATGTCGCTCGATGACGCCAAGAGAATCCTTACGGGCGGCGATAACTCGATAACCGAGTTTTTTAGGGCCAAGACCGAAGGACCCCTGGTGGTAAAGTTTCTGCCGATCGTGAAGCAAGCAACTGATCGGGTAGGCTTGGCAAAGAAATATGATGAGGTTGCCGGACAAGGAGCGAAAATCGGTCTGATCAAGGGTGACGCGGTGAACATCGATCAATACGTCACACACAAAGCGTTGGATGGCCTATATCTCATGATCGGCGAGGAAGAGCACGCGATCAGGCAAAATCCGGCGGCAGCAGGCAGCGCAATCGTCTCAAAGGTGTTTGCCGCTTTGCACTGATGCACACGTTTGTGCCTCGCCGTATGCGGTCGGGTCCAGAACTGGCGCGCCGACCTTAGGCTCCGATGGGTGTTCCAGCGCTTTTCGCCGTGGCCCTCAGTCCGGCTGCCATCGTCACGTTCCAGATAGCCGTTGAGGCGGCCCGGCATGAGCTATGATCCGGGCTTGTAATTGCCGAGGATCGTACGTGCGGACAGTCAAAACTGTAGCTCTGGTGCTCGGCGCACTGATTGCAGTGGTGGTCCTTGCGCTCTTCGCGGTGTGGCTGCTGGTCAACCCCAACGACTTCAAGCCCCAGATTGCCGCGGCGGTGCACCGCTCCACGGGGCGCGAACTCGTCCTCAAGGGTAATATCGCGCTCTCCGTATTCCCCCGGATCGCGCTCGAACTGGGCTCCGCATCCCTGGGGAACCCCGCTGGCTTTCCCGCGCAGCCCTTCGTTGCGTTCACGCACGCCTCAGTCCGGGTCAAACTGCTACCGCTCCTCGCGAAACGGCTCGAGATCGGCCAGGTCGAGCTGGATGGATTGGACTTGAAGCTCCTCAAGAATGCCGCGGGCAAGGCCAACTGGGAAGGGTTCGGGCGGTCGGAGAGCTCGGCGCCCACGGCCGAGAGCTCAAGCGCAGCCAGTGTGCAGGAATTCGAGGGGTTCAAGATCACGAATGCGCGGGTGAGCTATGAGAACGTGGTGCTCGAGAATCTCGCGCTCGAGACCGGATCCCTCGGGGGACCGGGCGCGGCGCCGGTGACCCTGCACGTGGATGCCCAGCGCGGGACCGCCGGTGAGCATGCGAGCCTCGATGCGCACTTCGATCTGCGCACCGACCCGGCGGCGGGGCGCTATTCACTCGGCGCGCTCGCCCTCGAAAGCGTCGTGAGCCTCGCAGGGAATCCACGGCCGGTGCGCGTCAGCGTGTCCGCGCCAGCCGTCGATCTCGATCTCAGGGCCCAGACCTTGAGCGCCGTCGCCGTCCGAGTGAGTGCGGCTGGCGCCGTGGTGAACGCGAACGTCGAGGGCGCGAAGATCTTGGATGCCATGAATCTCAAGGGTACGGTCAAGCTCGAGCAATTGGCGCTGCGCGAGTTTCTGCCGACGCTCGCCATCGCCCTTCCGAAGACCCGCGACGCCAGGGCGTTTTCGCGATTCGCGGCATCGAGCGATTTCACTTACGGTAAGAACGCTGCGCAGTTCGCAAACCTGCAGGCGACCTTGGACGACACGCACCTGCAGGGGAGCCTCACCCTCGACGTTGTCTCCGAGGCTGTAAAGTTCGCCTTGACTGTGGACACGCTCGATATGGATCGATACTTGCCGCCGCCAAGTCCGGTCACGTCACCTGCCGCGGCGGAACCGCAGCCGAAGGCTGCCGAAGCGGTATCGAAACCGCTCAATGCCAACGGTACCCTCTCCGTCGCGTCCCTGCGCTTCGCGCCGTTGAACCTGTCCAACCTCAAGGTCACTGTCGCGACCAATGATCGGGTGATGCACATTTACCCGCTCCAGGCCCAGGTGAACGGCGGGGAATACTCGGGCGATATCACGCTCGATCGTCGCACCCTCACGCCGGTGATCTCGATGGATGAGCACTTGAGCGGCATCGATGTCGGCCCACTCGTAGCCGCCGCTTCGAAGACCTTGCACGTGACCGGGCACGGCGACGTGAATCTCAAAGCCACCGCCCGCGGCGACGGAGCGGACGCCATCTTGAAGACCTTGAACGGACGCTTCGACGCCAACATTGCCAATGGCGCAGTGGAAGGGATCGATTTAGGTTTCGAGCTCGGTCGCGCGGAAGCGCTGCTGCGCCGGGAGGCACTCCCCGCGACGCCGAACAGCCGGCGCACCCAGTTTACGGCATTCAAGCTTTCGGCCAACATCACGAACGGCGTGGCGGAGACCCACGATCTCCTCATCAGCTCTGCGGTGCTGAAAGTGACGGGTCAGGGCAGCGCCAATCTGCCGACGAAGACGCTCGATTTTTCGCTGCTTGCCGATACGCTCCAAGTTGCAGGCAACACACCTATTCAGATTCCGGTGAAAGTGACGGGACCCTTCACGGATCCGACGGTGCGGCCCGACCTTGAGGCACTCGCGAAGAGCGAGGTGAAACAAAAGCTGCAAAACGTGCTGCAGGATAAATTGAAGGGCTTGTTCGGCAAGCCATGACGGCGAAGAGCACTCCCTGATCAAACGCCGGAGTGGCTCCGGACGAGCGGATTGAGAAAACCCAGCAAGTGAGCAGAGTGATGGGAGAGAACACCCGAGCAACCGCAGGCACATCCAAGTTAAAAGTGGTTTTGGATCGCCTGCTTCCCACGAATTCCAAGATTTCATGGCTGGCCCTGGCGCAGACGCTGGGGCCGGTACTGGTTGTCAGCGCAATCGTCATCTTCGCGGGCTGGCACTTTGTCCGCTCAGGCCCGCCCAGAAAACTCACAATCGCCAGTGGTCCTGCGGGAAGCCGGTTCAATATGGCGGCTCAGCAGTACCAAAAGATCCTGGCGCACAATGGCATCAAGCTCGAAATTGTCTCGACCGAAGGTTCTTTGGACAACCTGAATCGGCTGTTATCGGCACATTCAGGCGTGGACATAGCTCTTGTACAGTCAGGTATCGCAACTGCCGCAGAAATAGAAACGGGCGATTTGAAATCGCTCGGGAGTATGTTCTACGTCCCGCTCACTATTTTCTACCGCAGTCCAACGGTGATGGAACGGCTGTCACAACTGCGCGGACTTCGTATCGCGATCGGACCGTCCGGGAGCGGCACGCGATTTCTTGCTTTGGCGCTGCTCAAGGCCAACGAGATCGATGCTGAAGGGCAAACACAGTTGCTTGATCTGGAGGGGGAGGCAGCCAGGACGGCCCTCCTCAGTCAACAGGCGGACGCCATATTCTTGACGGGAGACTCGGCGGCGCCCGAGACCATCCGCGAATTGCTCCACTCACCGGGCATCCGTCTCTTCGAATTTTCACAAGCTGATGCCTATGTTCGACGCTTCCACTATTTAAGCAAGCTTGAACTACCGCAAGGCTCTTTCGATCTAGGGGAAAATCTTCCGCCGACGCGCCTCACCATGCTGGCTCCGACGGCCGAGCTGTTGGCGCATGCTAGCCTGCACCCGGCGCTGTCCGACTTGCTTATCGAAGCGGCCACAGAAGTTCACGGGCGCGCCACGTTGATGCAGAATGCCGGGCAATTTCCGACTCCTCTAATGCACGATTTGCCGATCAGTTCCGATGCCTCGCGCTATTACAAGTCAGGGAAAAGCTTTACCTATCGGTACCTACCATTCTGGGTTGCAAGCCTGCTTGATCGTGCAGTGGTCGCCTTCTTACCGATATTCCTCGTGGTGATTCCTGCGCTGCGCTATCTGCCGACTCTCTATAACTGGCGCGTCCAGAGGCGCATCAACCGCCGCTACCGGCAACTTATGGCCCTCGAGCGTCAGTCTCTCGAGGCTCTCTCACCGGAACAGCGGGCGGCGCTTATTGAAGAATTAGCGCAAATCGAGAAGTCTGTGATCGCCCACAAGATACCAGGGTCCCACGCGGAGCAACTCTACGTATTACGCGAACACATGCAGTTCGTGCGCGAAACTCTTGCTCGGTCGCCGCGGAAGGTCGACGAGACAGAAGCGCCCCACTAGTGCCCGCCAAATTCGACGACTTAAGTGCCAGTCGCCGGGAACGCTTCATGCACCGACCGGCGACCAGACATTGCTCGATCAAGCCGCCGATGCGCAGCGTCGAGCAGACCAAGCAAGAATGCGGGCGCAGGGTGCCAAAGCGGCGCTCGGTGAGGTTGAGGCGTAGGCGCCCCGGTAGCCTCCCCTCTTGCACCGTTACTATCGCTTGATCTCGAACACCACGCCGGCGTTTGTTTGCCCGCCGAATGCGGTTGTCCCGTAGAGGGTACCTTTCGGGCCAAGGATCACGCCTGTGCTTGGCTCGTTCCCATCTGCCCCGCCCGTGAAGCTGTACAGCACCGTCTCGTTGCCGGACATATCAACTTTGAACACCACACCCGCGCCCGATGTACCGCCACCGGCGGTAGTCCCGTAGAGGTGGCCTGTTGAGTCGCGGATTACACCTGCGAAGAGAGGGTAGCCCCCATCGTTCCCGCCCGTGAAGCTGTACAGCACCGTCTCATGGCCGGACGCTATCGACTTTGAACACGACACCCGCGCCCGATGCGCCGCCACCGTTGGTGGTCCCGTAGAGGTTGCCGGCCCTGTCGCGGATCACACCGGCGGCCGGGTTGCCGCCATCTGCCCCGCCCGTGAAGCTGTACAGCACGGTCTCATGGCCGGACGTATCGATCTTAAAGACGACGCCCGCGCCCGATGCGCCGCCACCGTAGGTGGTCCCGTAGAGGTTGCCGGTCGAGTCGAGAATTACACCTGCGAAAGGGCCGCCCCCATCGCTCCCGCCCGTGAAGCTGTACAGCACCGTCTCATTGCCGGACGTATCGATCCTAAAGACGACACCCGCGCCCGATGCGCCGCCACCGCTGGCAGTCCCGTAGAGGTTGCCCGTCGAGTCCTGGATTACGCTATTGGGGCCGCCCCCATCGCTACCGCCCGTGAAGTTGTGCAGCACCGTCGCATGGCCAGTTGTATCTACCTTGTAGACCACGCCATTCCCGTAGCCCACGTCCGCTTGGCCTATAAACGTAGCCCCGTAGAAATTGCCCGCCCAGTCGCGGATCACACCTCCGGATGGTTGGCCAAAACCATTGGCCGTGAATTGGGAGAAGCCGTACAACACCGTCTCATTGCCGTCCTCATCCAGCTGGTACACGACGCCGACGCCATGGCTCCCGCCATAAAAAGTAGTCCCATAGAGGTGGCCGTCCGATTCGCCGTCCGATGCAAAGATCACACCGCCGTAGAAGGGGTACTGCCCTTCGGCCGCACCCGGGAAGGCGTACACGACTGTCGCGTTGCCGCTCGGGTCCAACTTGTACACTGCGCCCTGACCGCCGGCGCCACTGAAGGCGGTAGTCCCGTAAAGATTGCCGTCCGAGTCGCGGATCACGCCTGCGTAAACGGGCTGGTTCCCATAAGGTCCTCGCCTAAAGGTGTGCAGCACCGTCTCATGGCCGGACCTATCGACTTTGAACACCACGCCCAAGCCCGCCGTGCCACCGAAGGCGGTAGTCCCGTAAAGATTGCTGGCCGAGTCGCGGATCACGCCTGCGTAGGGGCTGCCGCCATCCGCCCCGCCCGTGAAGCTGTACAGCACCCTCTCATGACCGGACGTGTCGACTTTGAACACCACGCCCGCGTTCGATGCGCCGCCACTGCTGGTAGTCCCGTAGAGGCAGCCGGCCGCGTCGCGGATCACACCTGCGTCCGAGTAGCCTCCATCGTTCCCGCCCGTGAAGCTGTACAGCACCGTCTCATGGCCAGTCGGATCGACTTTGAACACCACGCCCGCGTTCGATGCGCCGCCCCCGTTCGTAGTCGTTCCGTAGAGGTTACCGCCTGAGTCGAGGATTACAGGATTCGGATAGCCTCCATCGGGGCCGCCCGTGAAGCTGTACAGCACCGTCTCGTGGCCGGACGGATCGACTTTGAAGACCACGCCCACACCGTTGCCGCCGCCATCAGTAACCCCGTAGAGGTTGCCGGCCGAATCACGAACCATACTTCCGAAGGGGCTGCCGCCATCGGCCCCACCCGTGAAGCTGTACAGCACCGTCTCACGGCCGGCCGGATCGACTTTGAACACCACGCCCGCGCCCGACGCGCCGCCACCGCCGGTAGTCCCGTAAAGGTTGCCGGCCGAGTCGCGGATTACAATATTGGGGGAACTCCCGTCGTCCCCACCTGTGAAGCTGTAGAGCACCGTCTCATGGCCGGACGGATCGACTTTGAACACCACGCCCGCGTTGTGTGCGCCCCCACCCGGTACGTCCGAGTACGCACCGTTAGTAGTCCCATAAAGGTTGCCTGCTGAGTCGCGGATCACGCCCTCAGCGGGGTATGCCCCGTGCGGCGGACTTACGAAATTGTGTAGCACGACTTCTTTAGCGTTCGACGCTGGCGCTGACTCCTGAGCGCTAGCGGAAGGGCGGATCGCACCCGCAGCGGGGTATACCCCGTGCGGCCGATTTAAGAATTTGTGTAGCACGAATTCTTTTGCATTCGGCACTGGCGCTGACTCCTGAGCGCTAGCGGAAAGGCCGATCCCCTGCGTGCACAGGGCCAGGCAAATGGCTAGTCCTACTTTTCGTCGAGCTGCCGAACATGATTGAGCAACGGTCTTATGATTCGTCATCATTAGAGTTCTCCCTCTGAGTCGGTCGGGTGCAGCCCTCGGAGCGACAACGCCGGAGCGACACCGACGGGGGATCGCCGCCACTGCGAACGACGCGCCGCAGCAGGCGCTAAGAAGTTCCGCGAGCGCCATCCCCAATCGAGTCGTATCCATTGACCCGCCCCTAAGGTCTTGTTCGTAAGTTACTCGCGCCATTGCGGCGCGTGAGGTCAGACCAGCAGTATATTCGATTCAATGACGATCTTGTGGCAGTTGTTAACGTTAACGGCTGCGAGAATCCGCGCAATTCTGGCGGCGAAAGCGCGTGTTTCGGGAAGTGAATCCGTCGCCACAACATCGCACGGCGGCCGGCGATAGATTCTCAGAATGTCTGCGCGTTGAGAATCAAGAATTTGTTCGGCAAGGGAGAGAAATTACTTCACTTCAAAAGCAAATACCATGCCAGCATCGATCGCCAGAAAGGCGCGGATCTCAATAGCCATCAGTACGGGTGCGCCTGGATGGCGGCTTTGCCGCTGCGGTCCTCGAGCAGCGAAATGCCGGAGAATCTCCGGAGTCGACCCCGCTTCTGCCAGTGGCGACCGGCGGCTTTGCGGGCATCAGAATCTTCGATCCTCTACGTGGCTTACTAAAATCGCAAACCACGATCACTCCGACCGAATATAAAGGAGTCCCAGACACCTCAGGTGGCGGCTAAACGAAACCCCAAAACTTTAGAATGGCTGCCGATACGTATTTCAGGTGAGATTCATTTGAATCACCTAATCGAGCACGTCGCACCGTTGCGCACGTCGCACCGTTGCGACGTCTGGACGTGGCGCCGCTCTACCCACAAGCTACCGGGAGCCTTGGCGATTCTGGAGCGTGTGATGACTAATTGTTGTACTCGATGTCGGCGTCTCGGCGAGATGAAACTACTTAGCGTGTTCGACGGCGACGATGTCATCGATTATCCGATCAAGTTTCAACTATGCGAAGAATGTGTCAGATACTTCCGTGCATTGCGGACGCACGACGCCGAGATTGAGGAGCAGCGGTTCGCGTCCGAATTGTGGCGGAACGCCTTGCGCGACGGCGTGCAAGGGGGGAACCGCTTGATCGAAGCAGAAGGCGGCGGCGCAGAAGACACAGGCGGCAACGCGCAGGGTCATATGCCCCCGCACGGCTGGCGGTCGCGAAGGTGAGGTGATTCGGTCGGCGCCGCCCAGGCTCATCCACCGACGCTCCCGGCGACGATGAAGCGCCGCACTATTCTCCGTCTGGCCGGATGATTCGGCCAGGGAGCTGACCTGCAACGCATGCGACGCCTCGCGTCGGTACGCGCGAAGCCATCGTCACTGCCATCCAGGAATTCAACCGCCGTAAGCGCATGGCCGAGCTCACCAAGCACGCGGGAACTTGCAAGGATATGGTGAGCGTTGAGGAACTCTTGCAGCAACGTCGCAAAGGCTAATTGCTGTGATCCTGGTTGACTCCTCCTCTGGATTCACATGCTTCGACCGAATGGAGTCGCAGCTGTCAGAGATCGGGTTACGCGCGCTGAAGTGTCCCCATTGCGCTGGATAGAAATGTCCCCTCATGTTGAGCGACCGGCAGGTCAGGCGCCTGACACTGGCGAAGCGGGCAGTTTGTGAGCCAAGACAAAGTACGCTCCCGCTTCGGCATCAATGCTTTCCCGGACGGGTGTGGACCGTGCCTCTGTGATGTACTCGTCACGCAGATCACTTAGGCGGCTCGCGTCGCTCGGCGTGATGCCGTAAAGCGGATTCTTCACCGCCATTTCCGGGATTGCCTCTAATTGATCCGCCGAGAAAAAGGTCGCCGTTGGCTCTGCCACTACCTCTGGTCGGACAAACCCAGCGGCAGCGAGAACGGCGCGGCAGCGTTCGCGCGTGCCAGTATCTTGGCCGATCAAAGCTACCAGGATGCCATGTCGAGCGGCGATGGCTCGAAACAGATGACCAGTAGCATAGGAGTGCTTCGCCCAACAATTAAATGCAAGCCGGCCACCTGGTCGAAGCAGCGAGTGCCAGAGCCTCAATGCTGCGGGAACATCGCTCATGTACGGCAAAGCGTTGGAACAGAAAATGAGGTCGAAGCTACCAGCAGGGTAATCCAAGTTTTCGGCGTCCGCCTGTATGAGGTCGACGTTGCGAACCCCTGCGGCCACGATGGCCTCCGCGGCCTGATCCAGCATGCCAGCAGAGATATCCACGCCGACTACCCTACCCCGCTCCCCGACTAATTGGGCGGCTAGGATCGCCACGAAACCTGTCCCCGTTGCGATGTCTAACACCCGCTCGTCAGGCTGCGGGGCCGAGAGCCGGACAAGTCTTTCGGCGAGCCGCGCATGAGACTTGCTGCGGCTATAGTCGGTGCGAGCGTCGAAGTGTTCTGCAATTGCGCCCGCTTGTACTCGTCAAGGACTATTGGTGTAACTTCTACGTCTCCTGCCGTCCGATGCATCGTGCCAACATTGATGAATCGTGACAAAATTTTTTATAAAACAATCACTTATAAAGACTACCGCGACCGCGCCTGATCTTTTAGGGCGTGAGCGAGGGCATTGAAGAACAGCGCCTGTTCATCATAGAGCGAGGCCGGGGTCTCGGCTTCCTTCCAGGTTGACCATTGCACCATCACCAGCTTTTCGATCGGGTCGATCGCGATCGCCTGGCCATAGATGCCTTCAGCCCAGAGACTTTGCCGGGCGGTCTGCATGGCATTGGCGGTGTCCCGGCGGCTCGGGTCGACGCCGTTAAACCACCATTGATAGCCGTACTGCCCGTCTGGCGTCGCCAGCGTGACCGAGCCTTTGGCCTTGCTCCACGTCATCGATTGTGCGATCCAGTCAGACGGCAACAACTTCTCTCCGCTGGCCAGCTTGCCGCCCGCGGCAACGAATAAGGCAAATCGGCCCCAGTCGCGCAAGGTGGCGTTGAAGCCGTGACCCCCCATATCCACTTGGCCCTTGACCAGCGCCTCCCAAACCCCGTCGTTTTGCATGGCGAAGCGGCTCCACAGGCGCGTCTCGAGATAATGCGCAATCGTCATCCCGGTCGCCTTCTCCAATGCCCGACCAACCAGCCATGCGCCGCCGGTGTTATAGGACCACACCTCACCTGGTCTCACGCCCGGCCTTCTCTTCAATGCACTGACCAATTCCCAGACGCACTGATACGGTGCGGGACTCGCCTCGCACTGGGTGAGATGTGCGAAATCCGAGGTGGGGTCGGCGTAATCTTCGTTCCAGGCGACGCCCGAGGTGTGCTGCAAGAGATCGCGCAATGGCACGCCGTCCCAGGCACTGTCTTTGAGTTCGGGCAGATAGCGGGTGATCGGATCGTCGACCGACCCGATCAGCCCTTCCTTGACAGCCATGCCGACAAGAATCGAGACCACAGACTTCGCCACCGAGCGCGAAGTCCACAGCGTTGCGGCGCTGTTGCCGCTGCCGTAATACTCATAGACCACCCGACCATCCTTCAGGATGAGCAGTCCGGTCACATCTTGGCGGCGCAGATAGTCGGCCAGGCGATAGGTTTGCCCGTCCATGTGGTACTGCACCGTGGGCATTTTGTGGAGCGCCGCCGGCAGTGGAAATACCCTGCCGCCGAGCGTTCGGAAGGCATCGCCTTGGTACAGGCGATACGTGTTGCGAAATCCAATGACCCGGCTGCGTTGATCCCACCTCAGCATATCCTCGGCCGGGGGCAAGACTGCATCGAACGGCTGTGGACAAACCGACAACCCAATCGATTCACACTGCGCCAAATCGGAACGCGCCGCGGCAGCGGGAAAATCCATGCCGCCGGCGGGGGCGGCAAGACCCAGGATCGTGAGCATTGCCGGCAACGAGACCCCTACGCTTGGCCGATTCTCATGTCGCGCCGCTCCCGACATACGGCTCACCTGCCCTCGCCCGTCGATCTGCCGACGCACTACTCCTTTGGAGGCGCTTTCGTTCCGCGCACCAGCAGCACCGGTACCGGCGACGTGCGCACGACGTACTCCGCGTCGCTGCCCATGACGAGACGGCGAATGCCCCGACGTCCATGGGTACCCAGCACAATGAGATCTGCCGGCCATTTTTCCGCATACTCGGTGATCACGGCACCCACCGGTCCCTTGAGCGTCTCGATGGATTCGGTACTCGCTTCGACGCCTTGGTTGCGAGCGCTGCTGGCGGCCTCGTTGAGGATGGCCTGGCCGCTCTCACGCAGTTCCTGCAGCAACTCACCCGACCTTACGAATCCACGAAGCCCGTCGTTGACCAAATAATCGTGCACGACGTGCAACAGCCGTAACGTGGCCTTTTGATCCTTCGCAAGAAGGATTGCATGCTGAAGACCGAGCAGGCATGTGTCGCTGCCATCAACGGCCACCAGAATTTTCTTGTACATTGACGGCGTCTCCTTTGTTGACCAGTTCCGGATATCGTACGCCGGCTTGCCGCCAACACCATAAGAGAAATTGCGTAAGCGTGACTGTCGGATCGATGGCCGCTAGGCGTCCTTGCGATTAATTGCCGGAAATGTGGACAGACTCACGAAGAATCGATGATCATGAATTCACGCAAACAACGAGTGCCGGGATTGGGCGCCATCCTTAGGGGTTACTAGATGTTCACCGGCGAGATTGAACGAGCCGGCGAGCCTGCCCGAGAATCCGGGGAGCTACGCCGCTCGATCGACTGGAAAGGCGCTTTTTGGGTGGCGAGTGGCGTGCCGGCGCTGGTGTTGTTTTCGATCGGCCAGGTCGCCGGAGCCGTCGGCAAGCTCAGCTTCTTGATCTGGTCGCTGTCGATCATGATGGGGTTCATCCAATCGTTCACATATGCGGAAATTGCAGGGCTGTTTCCCAACAAATCCGGCGGCGCATCGATATACGGTGCGGCCGCCTGGGTACGCTACAGCAAGGTGATCGCCCCGCTTTCGGTTTGGTGCAATTGGTTCGCCTGGTCGCCGGTGCTCTCGCTCGGCTGCAGTATTGCCGCCGCCTACGTACTGACGGCAGTCGCGCCAATTCATGATTTCAGAGAGTGGACCCTGCTCACTCAGACGATAGGTCCAGTGACGTTTTCGCTCAATGCTGCATTCTTTGTCGGAACCGCGCTCATGTTGGTCACGTTCGCGCTCCAGCATCGCGGAATCGGCGGTACCGCGAACATTCAAAAGTACATAGGACTATTGGTGATCGTGCCCCTGGTCATCGTAGGCGTTGTGCCGATCCTGAATGGACACGTCAATTATTCCAACTTCGCGCATCTCGTTCCGCCGCTGGTCAACGGCGGAGCCGACCCTGGGACTTGGAATTCAAGTGGCTGGACGCTGGCGTTAGGGGGCATGTTCCTCGCCGCCTGGTCCACATATGCGTTTGAGACGGCGGTGTGCTACACGAGGGAATTCCGCAATCCCGGGAGCGACACCTTCAAGGCCATATTCTATTCGGGAGTGCTGTGTATCGGGCTGTTCATCCTGGTACCGTTCACTTTTCAGGGCGTCCTCGGCGTTACCGGCATGCTTGCTCCGGCAATCAACGATGGAACCGGCGTGGCGGCGGCCCTGGCGGGAATGGTCGGCGGCGGCCGAATGATTGAGGCTCTGCTGGTCGTACTGATGATCATGGCACTGCTCCTGTCCATCATGATGGCGATGGCCGGCTCGTCCCGCACCCTCTATCAAGGTTCTGTCGATGGCTGGCTGCCGCGCTACCTGAGCCGCGTGAATGTCCACGGCGCACCCACACGGGCAATGTGGACAGACCTCATTTTCAACCTAGTTGCATTGTCCATGGCCTGTGGAGGAGGCCCAAGCTTCGTGTTTATCCTGACCATTTCCAATTGCGGCTACATGATATTCAATTTTCTCAATCTCAATTCCGGTTGGATTCATCGAATTGATTCTGGCGAAACTGTGCGGCCTTACCGTGCCCCTACGTGGCTGCTGGCGCTCGGTGGGATCTTCGCTTTTGTAAACGCAGCGTTCATGGGTGCGGGAGCGAAAGTCTGGAACCCCTGGGCGCTATGGGCTGGCGTCCTGGCGGCAGCGCTCATATTGCCGGTGTTCTGGTATCGTCACTACGTACAGGACAAGGGCAGGTTTCCCGAGAAAATGCTGGAGGATCTGCGGGTCGGCGGAATGCCGATTACCGAAACCAAGGCGGGCATACTACCGTACGTGACGCTGCTCGCCGGACTTGCCGTGGTTATGCTCTCCAACTACTTGTTCAAGCTGTAATACGTGTTCAGGCGGTGGGAACCGCCGAGACGATGTCGGTATTTTGTGCAAGTCTCTGCCGACGTAGCGCATGATGCCAAGCCGACTCATGGCAAAAGGAGTGGCGCTTGATTTACCCTATTGCGACCCACGGACTCACCGCAATGGTGCTGGTGACCCAGGGCGGAATCGAACCGTGGCCGCCCGCTAAACCCGCGCGGCAGCCGGCATGAAGACATTATTTGTCGTCCGGCACGCGAAGTCGAGCTGGGATGATGCTACGTTGCCCGACAAAGACCGGCCTTTGAATGATCGCGGCAAGCGGGACGCGCCGAAAATGGGCAAGCGATTGGCGAAGCGCGACGTGACAGCCGACCTGATCCTGTCGAGCCCGGCCAGCCGAGCGCTCACGACAGCGCAGCTCATCGCCCGCCAAATCGATTTCAAGCCGAAGAACATCGTGGTGGATGATCGGCTGTATCCTGGTGCCGTGGATGGCCTGCTCAGCATCATTCACGAGCTCGACGACAAGCTGGATCGCGTAATGCTTGTTGGCCACAACCCCGCGTTGGCGGAGCTCGCGCAGCGCCTCTCACGCGAGATCACCCATATGCCGACGTGCGCCGTCGCCGAGTTCAGATTCGATGCGAAGTCATGGGCGGACGTAGGCGAGGCCACGCGCGCTACAGCGTCGCTCGAGTTTCCGAAGAAATCGTAGCACCGTGCCCCATGATACTGTCAATGCGCGCAGAGCGCGCTTACAATCGGATCCGTCACACGCAGACTCACTCTTGGGGATCAGAACATCATGGCTACTCAGAACACTCCACCGGTAATTACCGAGCTGAAGCTTTCGCCGGCGCTGCAGGAAACCGTCAATACGGCTCTCGCGCGCGGCAGAATGATGAGCGTCGCGTACGTATCGCCCGAAGGCCGTCCCGAGCTGTCATTTCGCGGAAGCGTGCAAGCCTACAGCGACACCGAATTGGCCATTTGGGTCCGCAATCCCGCAGGCGGTATCCTCAAAGCCGTCACGAGCGGACATCCCTACATCGCCCTGCTCTACGGGGAGCTTGGAGCCGAATCGAAAGCCTTCGTGACATTCCGGGGCCGCGGGCGCGTTGAGTCCTCGGATTCAGTGCGCCGTAAGGTGTACGAGGACTCCCCCGAAGCCGAGCGCAACCTGGACAGGGAGCGCAAAGGCGCGCCCCTCATCATCGACCTGGACAGTGTTGAGGGCTTCTTCGGCGGCAACGTCCTAAAGATGCGTCGCTGAGAGATTCTCCGCTTTCTAAGGCGTCTTCGCTCCGCGCACCAGCAGCACTGGCACAGGCGTGGTGCGAACCACGTACTCCGCATCGCTTCCCATGACCAGGCGACGAACGCCGCGGCGTCCGTGGGTTCCGAGCACGATCAAGTCTGCCGGCCAGTTTGCCGCGTGCTCGACAATCATTGCACCGACTGATCCCGCAGGCGTTTCCATCAGTTTTGTCTCGGTTTCCACGCCTTGATGGCGGGCGCTGCCCGCCGCATCGCTCAAGATCGCCTCGCCACGCTCACGAAGGTCGTGTCGTAGCTGAGTTGTGTATGCCGCCGCGCCGTGCCCGCCGGCCACAAAGAAATCGTGGACCACATGCAGCAGACGCAATGTCGCCTTCTGATCCTTGGCGAGGCGGATCGCCTCCCCAAGGCCAACCAAGCTTGGTTCGCTGCCATCAACCGGAACGAGAATCTTTTTGTACATCGATCGCGTCTCCTGTGTTCGGCATCCAGAGCGTCAGCTGCGATGGGGATATCCCAGCCCCGAGCGTACCTCGTAGTGCACCGACAAGCTATTGCAGCCACCGCGAATCCTCGCGAGGTCGCGCGGGCTCCAGAGCCGGCGCCCCAAGGCGTGCGCCCATATTGCAGACCACGCGCGAATGAGCGCAAGATCGCAGTTCCGTCGACACTGCAGCGGAGCTGTTATGTGTGAACATGACGATCTGGATGAATTTGCGCGACGCTCGACCGAGCTGACGCGACGGCAGTTCGGCGCGATGGCGCTGGGTGCCGGGTTGTTGGCGGCGTTGCCGAGGCTTGCCAATGCCGCCGAGACCACGGGAGCGGATGTTGAAATTAAAACCCCGGACGGCATTGCAGATGGCTATTTCGTGCATCCGGCGAAGGGCAAGCACCCCGGTGTGCTCATTTGGCCCGATATCTTCGGATTGCGACCGGCTTTCAGGGAAATGGCCACCCGACTCGCCGAGTCCGGCTATTCGGTGCTGGTGATCAACCCCTTTTATCGCACGAAGAAGGCCCCGACAGCGCCGGATCACCCCGATTTCAACGATCCCGCGACTCGACAGGCACTCATGGCGCTGGCTGGCACCTTGAGCCCCGATACGGCGGTGACCGACGCCAAGGCATTCATCGCATTTCTGGACAGCCAGCCTTCCGTCGACAAGAAGCGGAAGATGGGCAGCACCGGATACTGCATGGGAGGTCCGTTTGTACTTCGCACCGCTGCGACTTTCCCGAACCGCGTCGGCGCGGGCGCCACGTTTCATGGCGGCGGTCTCGTAACCGACAAGCCGGATAGTCCGCACCTTCTGATCCCGCAGATGAAGGCGCACTTTCTAATCGCGATTGCTGAAAATGACGATAAGCGTCAACCGGAAGCCAAGGCCGTGCTGCGAGATTCATTTGCCAAGGCCCACCTGCCGGCGGAGATCGAAGTGTACGCAGGCACGTTGCACGGTTGGTGTCCGCCCGACTCGCAAGTTTACAACCACGACCAGGCGGAAAAGGCCTGGGGTCGCATGCTGGTGCTGTTCAGTGACTCCCTGGGTTAAATTCTCCGCACGGCAAATCGAAAAAAATTCGCCCCTATCCTCTGGGCGCCAATCATTCAATGCTTGGAAATGAAGGTGAGAATCGCCTCGTTGAAGCCTGCCGGGTTGCTTTGAGGCATCGCATGGCTGGAGCCCTGAATTACCTGTCGCTCCGCGCCCTTCATGCATGCCTGCATTTTGTCGACCATCCTGATCTGGTGGACGGGACTGTGGTCGCCGTTTAGCAACAATATGGGTACCTTGATCTTACCGGCATCCTCACAGGTAAAGGGGTCCAGTCGGTCGTGCGCAATCCCCACGAAAGTCCAAGCGTTGAAACGCAACATATCCTTGATGTTCTCTGGCGTGTTTTCCCAGGATCCGGGCCCCATGGAGTACGCCACGAAAACGGCGATACCCCCGTCGATATCGCCGCGGTCAAGATGTTCAACGAGGGAACGAAAAATCAATCGGCGATCGGGGATTTCGGCGCTCGGGGTGGGAGCAAACGCCGGCATGTTGGAACCGCCTTCGGCCAGGGTCAGCGTGCGCACGAGCTCCGGGTGCGCCTTCGCGAGATAGAGCGCGACCGAACCACCGCGGGAGTGGCCGACCAAATGCACGGGCCCCGCGTGCAATTGTTGAATGAACGCCGCCAGATCCGCCACATGTTCCTTGGTGCTGAACTCGCCCTCGCCGTCCCAGTGCTCCGGGTAAAAGTGCCTCAGGCTGACTGCAATTGCGCGGTACTTCGCGGCAAAAGGATCCATTTGCGCGGCGAAATAGCGGTAGTCCACGCCGGACCCATGCACGAATATGACGGGCGTACCCCTGCCCGCCTCCACATACGACATGTCGTATTCGTTTACATGCATGCTTTTGATGGGAAGGTCATCGCCGAAACATCTGCCGAAGCAGGCGGCACAGAGCACGGCAGTGAAGAGCAGTCGGCACATCACGGCAGAAAAAGCGGCCGTCCCGGCGTCACGGCTCACGCGGGTCGGGGGTCAGCGCCAGTACCTCATCGACGGTGGTCAATCCCGCGGCGATCTTGTCCGCCGCAGCATGCCGCAACGGGCGCATGCCGCCTTCGATCGCCAACTGACGCAGGTTGCCGAGGTCCGGATTCTGTGCAACCGCCGCCTGCATGGATGCATTGAGAAGCATGAGTTCGTACACACCGCTTCGGCCGAGGTACCCGGTCTGCCGGCATTCCAGGCACCCCACGGCCTTGAACACCGATGCCGGCATGACGACGGCGTTGCCGACTCCCAATTGGCTCCAATACTCCTTGGACATGCCGACGGACGCCTTGCAGTCCGGGCACAACGTGCGGACCAGCCTTTGCGCGAGCACACCGATCAGAGTGGCGCGGATGAGATAAGCGGGCACGCCCAGTTCGAGCAGCCTCGTGATTGCCGAAGGCGCGTCATTGGTGTGGAGCGTGGAGAGCACCAGATGGCCAGTGAGAGCTGCCTGAATGGCCATATCCGCGGTCTCCCGGTCCCGGATTTCCCCGATCATGATGATGTCCGGATCCTGCCGCAGAAGTGCGCGCACCCCATCCGCAAAGTTCAGATCGATACTGGATTGCACCTGCATTTGATTGAAGCGCCCGTCGATGAGCTCGATGGGATCCTCGATGGTGCACACATTGACCTCAGCGGTGGCCAACTCCTTGAGCGACGCATAGAGCGTGGTTGTCTTCCCGGATCCCGTCGGGCCGGTTACCAAGACGATGCCGTGGGGCTGTCCTATCATGCGCCGCCAAATCGTCGCTTCGGCTTCCGTGAATCCCAGCCGCTTGAGGTCGTGCGCGAGCACATCGGGATTGAATATTCGAAGCACCAGCTTTTCGCCGAAGGCAGTGGGTAGCGCAGAGACACGCAGTTCGATCTCCTTGCCGTCGGGCGAGCGCGTACGGATCCGTCCGTCTTGCGGGCGCCGCCGCTCGGCCACATCCAATCGTCCTAGAATCTTGACCCGGCTGGTGACCGCCGGCATCACCGGGGCCGGCAACTGATATACATCGTGCAAAATGCCGTCAATGCGAAACCGCACGTTGCCTGTATCGCGTCGCGGCTCGAGATGTATGTCGCTCGCCCGCGCATCAAAGGCATACTGCAGTAGCCAGTCGACAATAGCCACGACGTGCTGGTCCTCGGCCGACAGCTTGCCGACGCGGCTCAGCTCGGTCAGCTGCTCCAGGTTCGGTGCGAACCGCGAGCGCTCCTGCCCCGTGAGCTTTACAGAGCGCGCAATCGCGTAAAATTCGACCAGATACCGATCGATATCCAGAGGATTGGCGCACACCCGCTTCAGGGGCAGCTTGAGGGCCGCCTCCAGTTCACGCATCCATTCAATGTCGAACGGATCCTTGACGGCGAATACGATCCCAGATGGTCCGCTACTGATTGGCAGGATTCCGCGGCGTGATGCGTACGCATAGGAGACGATTTCCGTCATGGTAGCGACATCCAACTTGAGCGGGTCGATGCGCACATACGGGAGACCTGCGCGATGCGCGAGCCACTGCGTCAAGACCTCCAAGGACAGCTTGCGCCCCGGGGTGCGACGGTCGGCCCATTCCTGGGCTGCTGCCACTACCAACGGATGGTGATTTCCGCCGTCTTTACGTGCGGGGGGCTCGACCAATTGCCTTGCGAACGAGCGCGTTATGAGCTCGCTCCCGACCATCTCGTCGATCAGCCACGCCAGGGTCAGTGAGGGAGGATCGGCGGCAGCGCGCCCGCGAGCGGCCATTGGCACAGGTTTTGTCATCGAGCGATGAGACCGTAACGCCGGCGTCTTTGTTCCGACATGAGTCACATTATCGCAGAATCGCGAGTCCGCTGCTGGTGGCAAACAATCCACGCGGGGCGCCCTCAAGCCGCGAACGTCAGTGAACGCGCGGCAGCCTTCGCTGAGGAACACCCCACAATCCGAAGAAGATCGATGCGCCGCCGAAGCGGATTGCGAGCTGCATGACGGGCGCCGCGTTGGTCGCGACGCCCTTCAGGATAACCTGCTGAATCCCCCACACCACGCAGAGTGATAGCACTAGGCTCGACGCTCTGAAATCGAGAGGGCGGCGAAGAGACAGGGCACTTTCTGATTCGAGCACGAAATCACCGGGGTTCGAGCAATCCCGACAGTTTAACCTTCCCCGAAAATCGAATTCCGCACGTTTCGGCCGACACTGGCTGCGCCCGCATGCTCCGCTTCACAGCCCAAGCCGTCACTCAAGCGTCAGACCGCTCCCCCCAGCTTTCTTGCCGGCTTCTGCGCCGAACCCGATGCGGCATTTGCCTCATCTCACTGGACGGCCGCGGGCGCGCTTGGATGAGTACCCGCCACCCGAAGAACCCGGAAAACGCGTCTCTCGGCGTCGACTCGAGCGAGGTAGCTGCGCGCATCGTGATCCCCGCATCTCTGACCCTCCACCAACCGCATTCCGCGCGTCACGTACGCGTCACCGGCGGCGGTGCCGCATAAATGAATCAATGCGGCCAATTCCTGTTGTCGTTCAAGAGTCGCAAACCTCGATCGGCGATGCCCCAATGCGCTGTTCACACTGCGATCGAGATACGCCGATGTGAGTTCAACTGAATGCGAGGGAACGACTCGGGTGTAAAGGACATTGAACCAGCACGATTTCGTGTCATCCCACCGCCCGTCCTCCACGACGGCATGGTGGCGAATGCAATATCGCCTCGCCTCGGCAAACGTGCCGTTCGTTATCTGGTACATCCCCACGGCGCTCGAAGCCGGGCGGTACACGTCGAATGGCGTGGGCTTCCAGGACCAGCGCCAGTACGTTCGCGCCACCGGGTTTCCGGAGCCTTCGACTTGCGCGAGCGCCGCGAGAAGCTCGGACGTCACAATGTCCGTAGAATACCTTTCGAAGAGCGGACCGTACTGCCGCCAAGTCTCCACCGGCGTTTTGTTGAGCGTGCTGCTGACAGGAAAAAATAGCTCCGATGGTTTGCGGACGACCTGATACATCCAGTTAAGAGCGAGCCAAAGCATAACGACAATCGACAAACCGATTACCAGCCGAAGAACCTTGGGCGCGCGCCTGAACGCGCCGAATGCGCGTCGTTGCATGCGAGCACTCGGCCAGGGCTTTGCCACCCGCGAGCGCCGGTGTGATCTAATCCGGAACTTTCGCCCCCGAGACTGCCCAGCGAGTTGGCGCGGCTTCACAACAATTCCCCTGGCGCAGGAGGTGCACTGCGCTCCAATTACGGCCTCAATCCACGAAATCCCTTCAATACGAATCGCCCCTCTCTGTCGGCGGCAGGCGACTATTAGCACCAACGGCCAATCTGCGCCACTATAACGCCGTTCGGAATGCAGAAGTGCGGCGGCGTCATTGTATCGTCACACCGCTCAATGCCTTTCCGCGGTGTGTGTGGTCATCAGCGAAGACTGAGGACATTAACTATGGAAATGCTACCGTTGTACTCAGAGGCGGGCGGCGGATTACCCGCATGGCCTGCGTCGGACCAAGGGCGTCGGGAGCTTCAACCGCAGGAAGTGTCCGCCCTGTTGACGGTGACGAAGCGCCGCCGGGTCACCGACGAGGAAATTGAACTCATCGAGATGCGTTACCAGCAGGCGCTCGCGCTCGCGAATCTCGAGGATCTGTTCGCCGAGGGCAGACTCGACCGCCAATGACGCGTCAGATGAAGCCGGCCGGGGACTGCAGCCCTGATTCAATCAGCGCTTGAGACGCGGCAGGATGAAATACCAGGTCACGAGCCACGCGATGACATCAAATAGGACGATCGCAATGACCGATTCAATCAGACAACCCTTCAAGTTGAAGCCCTTCTTGCGTTGCGAAGCGGGGCTCGGGTCATGCTCGATGTCCTCAACCATTGCGGGGGCCTATCATGAGAGGGTCCGTGCGGCACGATACTGCCGACGGAGGTATTGCGCAAACCTGCGCGAATCCCGGTGAACTCAGGACACGACGAGACGCTCGGCCCTGAGCTCTCTGCGCCTGGCCCGCCGTCTCCGGACCAGGACGGCGAAAGCCAGAACCGCCCGGCTATCGAAGAAGTGCATCCATGTCCGCCTGCATGCGCTCCTTATATTCGTCGGACCAGTGGGCGGCTGATTTCAATTTGCTGCTGTTTTGCGGTCGCGGCGGTGTGGGGGCGGTCTCGCTCTCTCTCGGCGACTTCCGTGCGCCTACCTTTAGCTTTAGCGTGACACGGGACGATGTGGGTTTAGAACTGAAGTTCGAATTGTTCATGCAATTATCGGCACCTATTTCGGGTGGTTACGTTGCTCGTGCTGGCGTCTGATGGAATCACAGACGAGATACTAGACATCGGATATGACATTTGTATATCGACGAACAACCCGAATCCGCTGAAACAAATCTCAAGCAAAACATCAGCAGGCTGCCAAGCAACCGATTCACATCTCAACCCACCCTCGCGACGAGACGCTCGGCCCTGAGCTCTCTGCGCCTGGCCCGCCGTCTCCGGACCAGGACGGCGAAAGCCAGAACCGCCCGGCTATCGAAGAAGTGCATCCATGTCCGCCTGCATGCGCTCCTTATATTCGTCGGACCAGTGGGCGGCTGACTTCAATTTGCTGCTGTTTTTCGGTCGCGGCGGTGCGGGGGCGGTCTCGCTCTCTCTCGGCGACTTCCGTGCGCCTACCTTTAGCTTTAGCGTGACACGGGACGATGTGGGTTTAGAACTGAAGTTCGAATTGTTCATGCAATTATCGGCACCTATTTCGGGTGGTTACGTTGCTCGTGCTGGCGTCTGATGGAATCACAGACGAGATACTAGACATCGGATATGACATTTGTATATCGACGAACAACCCGAATCCGCTGAAACAAGAATCTCAAGCAAAGACATCGAGCAGGCTGCCAAGCATCCGATTCGACGTCTTGAGGACCGCCGCACCGGCTTCGAACAGCAGCAGCGACTGATTGGCGTCCAGAAGTGGATTGATCAGGTCTTGATTGTTCGGGTTTGCAATCTGTTGCGCGTCCTGGGTCAATCGCTGATTGCCGCTCGCGAGCGCGGCGAGTCCGCTGCTTGTCGCACTCGGCGAAGCGACGGGCGGCAGGACACCGCTTATGGGGTTCATGAGAGGATTATCGGCAGCCGGCATCCATCCTTGAGATCATGATTGATTTGACAGATTGCAAGCGACGTTAGCCGGGTGTGCGGGGCCCGAAAGCCAGATTCAGGGGCACCGCGGTTCCACGCAAGCACCACACAACCCTCACGATGGCTTCTTCTGAAGCGATTCTTTCTCCTTTTGCCGCGCCTCGTCTTCTTCGGCTATCAATTTGTACGCCACCACAACCGGCGATTGACCCAGTGCGATTCGCTCTATCTTGCGGCAGTCGTAGATGCGGGTAACGGCCGTTCCCAGTGACCCGCAACGTGCTGCCAGTGCGTACCCACTTGTTCCCATCGGTCTGCAACCCAGTGAGCACCGCGAGGTTCGAGCAGATAGGTTCCGGAAACCCAGTGATACGAACGTCCGGTCCACTCCCAATACCCGGGCGCCCAGATATAACCGTCGCGCGGCATATATCGCTCGGTGCGCGCAGGCGGCGGCGCCACATTGCTGGTCGTCTCCGCTCCGGCGCTCGGAGTAATCGGCGCGATCATGGCAATCGTCGTCAGATTCAGTGCGGTCAACAGGCCAAGGTGAATTCGCTTCATTGAGCTAACCTCTCGTTTGCCATTTATGTACCGACGCGCATAGAATAGGCTCGGTTGAGCCGCGAGTCAACAATATTATTCAATCCGGTACATAACGATGTCGCGACAATGAGCAAGCCGTCGGCGCCGATGCGGGCGGTCGATTGTGCATCCCAATTCAAGAGTTCAGCCGAACGATTCCCGCGGTGATGGCGTCGGGGCCTAGTACCTACATGCTCGTGCCAGAGCAGATGGAGTTGAGCGCGGCATTCATAGTGACCTTTAGCGACTTCCGTGTCACGCCCGCCCGCGCTTGGATCGCAAGCAAGTACAGCATCGCCGAGGCGACCTGCCCCAACTCGACTGGATTCGCGCTCGAATCGACTTCACCTCGCTGCTGTCCCAGGGCGATCCGCGCGGCGAGCAGGCGGTCTAATGCCTGGAGTGTATCGGCCAGCGTCTTTCGCAATTCCGGGTTGGCGACCGCCTCGGTGAGGGTCGTGCCGATCATGAAGCAGCCGCGGCCCGAGGTCTCGCCTGACAGGTACATCTCAATCGCCCGCTCATAGAAGTCTCGCAGGGCGTCTCGCAGCGGCCGATCTTCGGCGAGTGCCTCGCGAATGGCAGCGCGAACCCTTGCTCGATACCCATCGAGGGCCTGACGATAAAGACGCTGTTTGTCCCCGAACGCCGCATAGATGCTCGGCCTGTTCATGTCCATTGCGCGACTCAGATCGTCGAGAGAGGTGGCCGCGTATCCTTGGGCCCAAAATACGTCCATCGCACGCTCGAGTGCGATTTCATGATCATAGGCGCGTGGGCGCCCGCGTGGACGCTTATTTTGCACCACTCGTGATTGCTTATGTGCGATCGTCATTTCTTATCGCAGGCAGCATAACATTAGTATGCGGAATGGTACGAATAAACCAAAAACTATATGTCAGGGCGCACCGATCGGCAATCCAGAGGTCGAAAGCAGGCGGCAAGTGCTTCAATCAATCAGCGGCGCAAGCTAATTCTTGTTGGTCTTCACCGGTGGCGGCGGAGAGATCGTAGCTCCATCCCAATGCTCGTCAGCCTTACCGTCCTTGAAGCGCCACATGTCGAACCATGAGGTCGTGTATGTTGCCGATGGATCCCTAGGGTTTGGCAATTCACGCGGCGTCACGACGATAACCAGGTCGCCTTCCGCAACGACCGCGACAATCTTGGCGCTCATATGCTGAGGAATAGGCGACGGTTTGCGTATCGACATAAAGAATTTCACCACCGCGTCCCGCCCCGAAGCAACATTGGGGTTGTGCTGGTGATATTCCGCGGTCAGCCATTTGTCCGCCATCTCCCAGTGATTCGCCTCCAACAGGTCCTTCATGATGTGGTAGGCGGCCTGCTTATTGATGTTCAAATGCGGATCGGAGCTAGTGAAAAGAGCGTCTGGATCGGCGACGCCCACCACAGGCTCCTGCGGAAGCGCAGCATTGCCAAGAAATAGCATCGCAATCGAGCTAACCCACTTCATTCGAGTATTCATTTGGACTCCCCCACCTGTTCTTTGTCGGGCCTGGCTTCGCAGTTGACGAATACCCGGTACCCCTCCCCACTCGGCGCTCCATTGTACTTCACGGTCGGTTAAGTTGGATTTCCCACCGGCGGCGTTCTCATCGCGACAATTGATGGCGCTGGCACGCCCTACGTCGCTGGCGGCCCAATCATAATGATACCCTGCGGGTCAAGGATAGGGGACGGTTTGCCATTTATGACGGGGCTGGGGGCACCGGCGGAGCTAAAGCCACGCATACCCGCCAGCCCCTGATGGGTATCCAGACATCCAGCATTGGTAACCGGCTATTTGCCTGGTTTTGGTCAGGAGGTCCAGACGTCCGCAAACAGGCGCGCGAAGTTCTTCCCAAGAATCTTCTCGATCCGGCTCGATGGCCAGCCGCGACCCGCCAAATCATCCGCTAATGTTTTGAAGCGGCGCGGATCGTTGTATTCCGGAATGAGCGTGAAGACGTCCGCCGCCTCGCCCGGTGCTGAAACCCCCGCTTTGACCCGATCTTCATGCTCCTTGCGTGCCGCGGCAATGAATGCATCATTGATGACCGCGCCGCCAATGGGACCATCCGTGCCGAGTCCCACGTGATCTTCTCCGCATACGTTCACCGCGTGCTCGAGGTGGCGGATGACGTGTTCTGCATGCGGTTGACCGGAGACTCTCAGAAACGGCATGAAGTATATGCCAGCCACTCCGCCGCGGTCGGCAAGCGCCTTCAGCGAGCTGTCGAACGTATTTCTAGGCAGATCAACCAGCGCGCGACAGCCCGTGTGCGTGATCGCCATGGGCGCGGTAGAGGCTGCGATCCCCTCCGCGATCGTTCGCGGACCAGCATGGCTTAGATCCAGCAGGATATGCAGCCGGTTAACCTCCGCAACGAATTCATACCCTAACCGGCTCAAGCCTCCATCGGCTGTCTCCAGGCATCCGTCACCCATCAGATTTCGACGGTTGTAGGTTGGCTGACAGATACGCACGCCTAGATCGTAAAACACCACCAACCGCTTCAAATCTCCCTCGAGCATCGTCGTGTCCTGGCAACCGAAGATGAGTCCCATCCGACGCGTTGATTTCGCCTTCCCGAGGTCGCTTGCGTTGAGAACCTTAAGAAACACATCCGGGTGGGCCACCAGCTCGTGCTCGATGCCCGCGACATTCTCAATCGTCTTCTCAAAGCGGTCCGCACCATTACCCGGCACGTTGACGGTGACGTTCACCGCCGTTACGCCGGAGCTGCGCACATCGGCAATGTCCTTGGCGGACAATGGCGTGCCGTCCGGAACACCGGGATCATTCATTCCCGGCGCGCCGAGCGCATCAATGAGCATCGCACGGGCGTACTGTTCATTGCTAAACGCGGTCGCTGTTGCGGAACTCGCGGCAGATCGCCAGAAAAATCCGGCGACCGAAACGAGAATCGCCTCACGACGCGTCAGCATGCTGTGATCCCTCGATATTCCATTTACAACGACCCCTGCCGGAAGGTTTGCACGCAAAACCACTTTCCTGACGGCAGTTCGATGATTTCCGACGTCGACAGAAGGAATCCCGTCGCAGCGGCAATTGTGCCGAAATCCTCCGGATCCACGAGCCTGATGACGGGACCCAGCAGGTTCAGGCTTTTATAGGGGGATGCCGAGACGATCGCCAGATCCGTACTCGGCAGCTGCAAAACCGTCGCCAGCGTACCGCCGTGTCGACAATTCCGCCTCATCGTGGCGAGGGCCGCCGCAACATCAACGTATTCGAAGAGCAAGCCGGCGTAAATCAAATCGACGGGCTCGAACCACAACATCTCAGACTGCACATCGGTGCACATGAGTTGCAGACCATGCAGCCGTCCCGCATATCGGGCCGCCGCCTCCTTGATGTACCGGGGATTGATGTCGACTGCGACCACTCGTTCGACTTGGTGAGGCTCTAGCCGGTCCAAACCGTTGCCTCCGGCGCATCCCACGACGGCGACGCTGTTGGGCCTGACGCGCTCGATCAATACCTCGAACCGATCCGCCAGCATCTGCGCTTGCCCGATCCCGGGCGAAGACATGTGTCCTTCGTAGTCTGCCAGCGGAATGTTGAGCCACGGACTGATCAACCCCTTCCTCCCCGGGCACTCCCGTTCAACCCCCCACCGCGCACCTCAGCCAGATCGCTTGCTGCCGCGCCGGCTCACCGTCCCCACAATTCCGTGGTCGCCAGGCGCGCACCCTCGACCAACGATTCGAACTTGGCCCACATGACAGTGGGATGGACACGCTGAATGCTATCAACTTGCGCAAAGCCACAGTCGCTGCCCGCAATGACGTTCTCGCGTCCCACCAAACGGGCAAATCTAATGATGCGATCAGCGACCAGCCGGGGATGCTCGACCGTGATTACGTGGTGAGTAATGACTCCGGGGATTAGGATCTTCTCTTCCGGTAATCTCACCTGCTCCCAGACTCGCCATTCGTGCTCATGCCTCGGATTTGCCGCCTCGATGGAATACGCACCCGCACGCACCTTCAGCACGAGGTCAATGATGTCTGCAAGCTCAGCATCGGACGTATGCGGGAGGTGCCAGCTGCCGAAGCAGACATGGTACCGGACACGGTCCTCCGGTATACCTTCCAGCGCGTGGTTGAGCGCATCCACGCGCACCTCCGCCCACTCGCGATACCGCTGCGGACTCTGCTGAGTGAGCGCATCGAACATGTTTGCGAGGACGGCATCGTCGATCTGAACCACCAGGCCTGCTCGGTAAATCGCCTGATACTCCTCCCGCAAGGCGTCAGCAATTGCAAGTACATAGGCATGCTCCGACGTATAGAACTCGTTGACGCCATCGTAGGCCGTGCTCGCCGGTGCTACAGCGGTCATGAACCCTTCCGGGGCATCGGTCGATGCGAGCGCCGATTTGAGGTTGTCGACGCTCCGCTGCAGGCTGGAATAGTCCCAGTACTTGATAGGTCCGATGCACGCCTCCGTCGGCATCCCGCTCACCGCGCGCGGAAACGCCTGCGCGATGAATTCAGCGAACCTTTCCTGATCGCGGCCCAGCCATAATACCGGTCGCAGTTGATTGGGTCGAATCTCAAACCCGGTGATCCGCTTGAGAATGTAATTTGCCCAGCTTTCCTTGCCATATTCGCCATCATTGATGATATCCAGGCCCACGCTTACCTGCTTGTTCACCACGTCCAACACTGCGTGCCGCATACGTCGCTCGTATTCCGCCGGATCTTTCGGCGGACCTTTGGCATAGCTCGCGAGCTCGAGCAACTCCGGGGGCCGCGGCAGACTCCCGACATGGGTCGTTAGGATTCGATCATTACTCCGCTTCATCAGTTACCTCGTACGCTCTCTTGTGCCGGGAGCGAGAACACGTGAGTCTCAACGCGCCAGCGTTCCACCATGTAATGGATCGCTGCGTTCAATTTAATAACTCATGAATAGCGGCCTCCCTAACCGGATTGTGCAATGAGCGACCCGCGGCAGATTCCTGATGCCGCCGACCACCTGAGTCACACAGGATTGATTGCCTAAACTGCCCGGTTCCGGCGGCGACTCAGTTCGACGCCGCTGCCAATCGATAACAAGATCGAATCAAACTCTAGTTCGCGAATACGACGCTGGTAGCTCATCGCGTCCCCGCGTACTTCTGCCGGGTAAATCATATTGTCCGCAGCAACGTATGCGCCAGAGGTGAGCTTTGGATACAGCATGTCAAGGCAGGTAACATACAAATCCTTCCATAGATCGATGAGCACAAAGTCGAAGGGTCCCGCTAGAAGCGGCAGCGTTTCAACGGCACTGCCAACACGAATGTCCACGCGGTCAGCCAGACCCGCTCTCGCGAGCGCTCCACGCGCATAATTGGCCTTGTAGTCGGCCAATTCGAGACTAATGACTTTGCCGTCCGTTTCTCGCGCCGCCTCCGCCAACCAAAGAGTCGAGTAGCCGTATGAAGTCCCCAATTCCAGGATCGATCTCGCTTTCGAGCTCTTGATCAAGATGTTGAGAATCCGACCCGTGTCCGGACCGATCGGCAACAGAAGCTCATCTCGCAATGCCATCCATTGTGCAGCATCCATGGATTGCATCCGCGTCGATTCCGCCGCAATCCTTCCTTCGTATTCTGCCAATACGCTACTGACTGCTTCTCTCATCGGATGAACGCATGGAATTGTCGGACTTCGAGTAGTGTAGGGCCAATCGACTATCGAGCCAAGGCGTAGCACTACTGCCCATTCATCAATGCCTTTATAATGCGTATTTCCAGGAGCACACGATGGCAATCAACAAAGATCAAGTGAGGGGCCGCGTCAAAGTATTGAAAGGAACTGTTAAGCAGGTCACCGGAAAGCTCGTTGGTAGCAAAGATCTGCAGGCGAAAGGCAATATCCAGAAGAAGCTCGGCAAGGTTCAAGCGAAATTCGGCGATCTCAAGAAAAAAGTGAAGGATTCCCTGAAATAGGGTTGTGCACGCCGCCGACCCGCGGAGCGGCGTCCACCAGCCGGCGCACGTGCTGGGGCGGGTACAGGCGTGCGCGCGGCGACGGGACGATCCGCCGGAAGGAACGACCGGCACACAACATAATCACCGCCGTTTCTTCGAGTGCATTCCAACATTGTTGATCAGCGACGACACCATCTTGTGCGGATCGGTATTCACTGGCATTTTTTCGTTACGCCAGCAGCTTTGGAAACCGTAACTAATGTCAAAAAGAGCCAGCAACGGCAGACCCAAGAAAGACCGCCCAATGACCGAGGACGCCGCCCCACCGCTTCTCAGTGAGAAGCTCATGGCGCAATTTCGAAGCGCTGTAAGTGCCGCGCGGCGCAAACGCATGCCCGACCCCAACGATGCATCTGCGAGCGGATCAGCTGAAAAGGAGCTCTGAGTCTGGCCATGGCCGGGCTCTCTCCCCAGTGTCTTACCCTAGTTGCCAGTGAAAACCCGGGGCGATCAAGAACACCAGACGTTCCGCTGGGCCAGGCGTACGCGCTCCAGATTCGCGCGATCCCATTTGGCCGCGTCTGCCGCAGCGTCATAAGTGCTATTGAGAAACTCGAGTACGACACTCGCCGGGTCCGCCGCCCGCAAGATATCGCCGCAGTTTAGTAAGAATTCCTCCCACCCTCTGCAGCTGCCCCACACCGCAAATCGGCTCGCAACTGTTGCCGGAAGTCCGCACTTCGCCGTATTGGCGTATCGGTCTTCACTGGAGGGATTTCCATCACGGGCGGCAACCCCACTCACTCACCCTTACCAAAAACCTGCCACATGTTGAACTCGAATATCCCCTCGAGGGCTCCTATACTATGCGATTTCGCGGAATAAGGAGCGGCTCATGAAATCAAAGAAGGCAGTCACGCTGTTAACGAGGATCGATGGGTTACTATCCGATGTTCTCGGTCAGTATTCAGTCATGGAAAAGAACATCGAAAAGAACGTCCGAGCGGCACTTCTTTCCGCGCAAGAATCGATCGTCTGCGCGATAGATTTTATTAGTGCTCTTCCATCTTCTGCAGTTCGGCCGAGGGCTGCGAAGAGTCGCAAGCGCGGCCGACGGCATATTAGGGCTAAGAGCAAGGCGAAACCTTCGGTAAGAGCTAAGAAGCGTTTCACAGCCCCCGCTGCTAAGAAGCGAGCGGCGAAGACTTAGGGGCCTCTCGCACAATAGCGCGTGATCGCGCAACGCCAGCCCTCCATGGCAGTTCAAGACGTTCGCACCTATATCGGCCATGCGAGCGCCGCGACCACCACCGAGGCGGGATCTCGATATCATGTGACGGGGCGTGCAAAACAGGGAAGTTTTGCCCGCAGGCCCCATGGAAGGGTTTACGCCGGCCCGGAAGGTGATATCGAGATCCCCACCCTCCCCCACCCCTCCCCCATCCCTGGCAATCGATCCTTAAGCTCATACATTGAAATCCCATCCCATCACTGCCGAACACATTCGGCCTCGTACGCTAGCCGCGGTCGCCACCACTCAAGATCTCGTTCAGGCGCGCGCGCCCGAATTGCCGCGCCTAATGACACCTGGACACGCGTTGATTGCTGATGGCGAGTTCGGTGCTCATGGCAAGGTTCACGGGGGAAGCTTCAGGCCAACACCGCGGGCAATCCTCAGGGTGACGACTGGCTGACCGGCACGGGTCAATATGACGTCATCGAGGGACTCGACACGCTCAAAATGGTCCTTGACCTTCTCAAGCCAATCCGACCGGGTCGCGTTCGCAACGATGATCGTGTCCCGGCCCAAGATACGGCGTTCGTCCTGGAGATAGCCGAATTCGCGCGGGTCACGCGACACGCACAGTACCAAGAATTCACCGCCGAGCGCGTAATTGATCTTGCCCGCATCGATCCAGCTCGGCGTCGCCACGATCGTGCCGGGTGCGAGCAGCCCGCGCGAGGCGAGCGTCGGCTTAAGATCGCGCCAATCGAACACATCGAGCGTCGGATCATTGTCCAAGAGCCCCGGAACGACCCGGCTGGGCCAGCCGGTCGCGGCCTGCACCGCAGCGAGCGCCAGAAACGCGATCAGGATGCCCGCGCTGGCCCCGGCCGCGCGGCGTAGCGCCCGGCCATGGGTGATTTCGATCCGAGCGAGCGCACGGCCGAGCAGCGGAAACGTGAACAGCCATCCCAACATAGGCCAGTGCGGTAACACCGGCGTCCAGAACCCGAGCAGCGCGAATAGTGCGACCGGACCGATAGCAAGGCAGGCGAAGAACCAGCCGGCGTGATCCGACCGCACGTGCATCAGCGCCTGCGCCAGCACATAGAGCAGGAGGCCGGCGATCCACGGCATCAGATAACCGATCTGGCCACCGATATCCTGTAGCAGCCACTCGATGTGGAAAGCCTTGGGGAGCCCGCGACCGCCTTGGAACGCGAACGATACCCAGCCGTGTTGCGCGTTCCAGACGACAACCGGCGTGAAAAGTAGCGCTGCGATCAGTGTGCCAAGCCACGGACCCAGCGTCCTGAGCCAGCGTCGATGCGGGCGCGACGTCAACAGAAATAGGCCGACGCCGACAAACACGAATACGCCAATATATTTCGAAAGTAGCGCGAGCCCGCCGGCCGCGCCTGCGGCGAGCCACGGCCAAAGTTCATCAGGCGGCGACATGGCGAAGATCGGCCGCGCCACGAACCAGATAGACAGCAGCGCGAACAACATAAGCGGGCCGTCCGGCAAAACCCAACTCGCTATGCTGAGCGTAAACACCGGCGTTAGATTGAGGGTCAGAGCTGCCCAGAGTCCCGCACGCTCGCCAAAGGCGCGCGCGCTTAGCAGGAAGATCAGCCAGGTCGAGGCTGCGAACAGTGCGATAAACGGTAGCCGCAGGATAACGGCTCTGTCGTCGCCGATCAGCTTTGCCCAGCCACCGACGAGCCAGATGTGCAGCGGAGGATGATCAAAATAGCTGAGCGCAAACTGGCGGCTTACGCCAGCGATGTAGCTTTCGTCGATGCAGAGGCCGACGGCGGCCGCAAAGAGAATTCGGACAATACTGGATGCGGCGATGATCAGGATGACAGCGCACGTTGGCGACATGTGTTGTATCGTGACTATCGACACTCGACTGCCGAGAGCAGCCGAATCGAGCGCCCCTTTGTCCCGAAAGAATCTACCGCCGCGCGCCACTGACTAAGACCAATCGCGCCAAGCGGTTTGCCTGATCGCGCGAGGTGTATCGGAGCCGGTACGTGCGTTCGACTTTTAGCGTCTTAAAAAAGCTCTCCATTGGTGCATAATCCAGCAATTGCCTTTCCGGCTCATCGATTGCGTCATGTGAAATTGCTTGAGAAGTTTGCGGTAGTCGTCACTGGCGTATTGGCTGCCGCGATCCGAGTGCATGAACAGTTCGGCGGCCCGCCAGACGGGCATAGGAGAGCGAGCCGCGACGAATCGCAGTCGTCATTTGGGCTTGAAGATCTTAACGCCGGCTTTCGTGGCTGCGCGCCGCAAGTCTTGATCCAGAGTCGACAGTGGCAATGCGGTTCTCAATGCGAGCTCCAAATACGACGCATCATACGAGGACAATCGATAACGACGGGAAAGCTGCAGCGTCTCGGAGAAGAAAGTGACCTGAGTTTGGCTGTCGCAAGCAATGGGCGCCGCATCCAGGGTCGACAAAAACCCCTGCGTACGGTTCTCGAGGAGAATCCCCCGTGCCTCACTTTTTGCGATGACGTTGGCAATCTCGAGCCCCCAGGTCGCAGGCACATGAGCTTGCGCCGTAGGGAGCTTCAACACGTCAAACACCGCGTCCGCATAGTCCTGAGCGGCACCCGCGTCCTCCAAGAGCCAACTCAAGGCGACCGAGGCGTCCAGAACGAAATTCACTCCCGCCCCTCCTCCATCAATTCCTTAATGTCGACCTTGTGCCGCACGGGGTTCGCTTTGCGAAAAGCCTGAAACGCCTCGATCGCCGCTTTGGCGTTGGTCCTGGGTGGCATCGAGGGCGGACCCAATTCCGCCACGGCTTTGCCGCGATTCGTGATCGTAAAGCGTTTGCCGGCCTGGACCTGTCGCAGCAGCTCCGGGAGTTTCGTTTTGGCCTCGTAAGCCCCGATTTCGATTTTCATGGCGAGAATCTCCATTGATCACACTAAATAGACTAGATGATAGACTAGTCTAATGCAATTTCCCCCCGGGTCCTTTACAGGCTTAGCTCGCTTGAGATTGTGGATCCCAGGCGGTGAATTAGAGAGGAAATGGCGGTTTGAGCACCGCTGCGAACCATTACCTGTCGAATGCGGGCTTCACGGAACTCGAGTATTACTATCGGCCGTCCGGATTGCCCCGCGAACAGCAACCGTGGCTCGCCACCGTTTGGCGTAGGTCCTCAATGGAAACCACAGAAGCAACCGTTGATTCACCGCCTCGCCAACCCTCTTGGTGCCAAGCCGCGAAGCGGGCGTCCGCTTTCTGTCATCGGCGACGTCTTCGCGCACAAGAATCCACCTAACGTCTGATGAGTAGTCGATATCCGCGCTCCCATCAAACACGCCCAAGAGACTACCGCGAAAAAAAAGTAATCAGCAAACGCCTTAGCCAGCAGGCGGGGAATCCCTTAGTGATAGTCTCTGCGTGGCGACAGGATGCACCGCAGATTTTACAGAAAGGGAAAGTGCACGTGGACAGCGGGATTTGCGTCACGCCTTCGGGCACCAGTAGTACTTCATATTGCCGACGCCGCTTGGGCACGTCAGAGGATGGTCCCTTGGACACTGTAGAGCAATTACGACGCCGAGAGTTGGAACTCGAAAACGCGATGAAACAACCCGGAGGAGCGCGCGTCACTCAGGAACATGAACTTCAGGCTGTCCGGCGAAAGCTCGAAGCGCTCAACACCGCAACGTTGTCAGATACCCAGACCCTGCGGGTCTTACGCTGTTCGCTCGCAGACTTGATCGAGCCCAAAGGCTAATCTTCCGTTCAAACCGCATTGTCCACCGCGACTATTATTCCTCTCTCATCCGGAAACTCTATCCGACTACCCGCTCGCCTCTCGATGAGTCACAGGTTCCCTGTCGCCGGGGTCAAGGTGGCGGCGGATTGTGAGTTGAGCAGGTACAGATCGCGGGTCGCCGGGTCCTCAGTGGAAACCGCCGTCGTTGCCTCGACGAAGCCCGTGTGCCCGTGTGCCCGTATCCGCGAAACGTGCCCCTCAAAAAGGTTGCCGTGCTGGACGGCAGTGTGCCAATCGTCGCCACGATCTGGTTCGAGGTCGTGTCGATCGATACCATCGTGCCGCCGCTAACCCCGTCCTCCACGTACTGCTCGCCGGTGCTGGGGTTGGTGACAGGCACCGGCGAGAGCGCGGTGATCTGAAACATCGTCTCATACGCCGTTTGCGTCGTCACCGTATCGTCGGGCCACGCGAATTGCTCTCCGCCGATCAGAATCGAGGAATTCGCACCAATGCCAACACGACGGAACCATCGATACCGACGATTCCTGACTGCGTGGCGCTATGCGTCTCGGTGTGCATCGAGGAGTCGTAGGAACTCATCCAGGTGGTGTAGTACACGTTGGATGCCGTGGCCGTGAAGGTGCCGCCATTCTGCGCGCTGCTCAAGAGCGTGAGCGCCGCTCCACCTCCAACCGGCAGAGCGCGGACCTTATAGGCGGGGCTTTGCACACTGACAATCAAATCGTTCGATTGGACACGGAACTCCATCTCCGTGATGCTTCCGGATTCGACGTCGATGACGACGGGTGCCGTCGAACCATCGGCCGGCATAGAGTAAACGCTCGCGGACGCGGGAACTGTCGAGGTCGCCGGCGTGTTAATGGAAAAGTACAGCGCGGTGGGCGATGCTGCGAACAGTGCCGCCTCGTTAGTGGGCGTCCACTTCGCAATGATATAAAGCGCCGCCGAGGTCGTGTGTGCGACGTAGTCCACATAGACGATGTTGCCGTCGATCACGTCCCCTGTTCTCGTTGTGCATGAACAACGGCAACGCTGCGACGCAGCGATGGTCGACAGGTCCAGCGGTGAGTTACGAATGCTTAATCAGGGGCGATGGGGGATTCCTTAACCCCGCTCACTTTGTCCTCGAGGTCCGGATCGCGCGGGCGTTGCGTGGGGCGTGCAAAACACGGGCTCGACGCATGCGGCGAACGGGCGGCCATAGACGCCCGCCCTGGGCTTGCGCGCAGCAGGGACAGTGCAGCGCAATGGATTTACGGTGGCCCGGGAAACGAGTGACGGTCCACCCCAAAATCGGCTCCGCCTTCCCTTACGCTTCCGATCATAAAATTGACGTAATGCGCGTCGGCGAAATCGAAGATCCGACGTTCCTATCACTTATAGCCATAGCCGCTTGGCGCAGCGCCCGGACATCGGAGCCATGAATAAACCCTCATTCAGAATGATTCTGTTCATCGCGACGCTATCGGCAGGACACATGGCGGCTATGCCGTCGCCTTCCGACTCCTCGCTCCATCGACCGCAGGTGCAAACTTTGACGAAGCAACGGCCGACCCCGCCGAGCCACCTTGGAGCCACTGACGCCGAATCACCTCCCGTGTCAACAATGGCGGCACACGCGATATAGTTGGAGCCACCGCGCCTCCTGCATCCCTGGCGTCATATTATTCTTCGTCTGGCCGGGCCGTTCGCACAGGGAGCGAGCGGGCCAAGTTCACTTGCGCGCACCGAGACGTGCCAGCATCAACGAAAGATCCTCGGGACTGATATAGAAATATTCGCACACCCGCCCCCACAACATCGCTGTCGGTACGTTCCGGTCCCCGCGCTCTTTCTGCGTCTCATGTAGTACGTACAACACCACGCGCTCTTCACGCGTCAGCCCGTCCCGAACATCCGGTATCTTTTTGTATTCGGCATCTGCGTAGTCATCCGCCATATCCCAAATCCTCTTCCCCTGCTCGCCTAACCTCTTGGCGGCCAAACCGCCGAGGCGCGAAGCGCCGCCCCAATCTCCTTTTCCACTCTAAGCGCTCACCACCCGCACACCCTGCCCCTTGAGAATATCCGCGATCTTCGCCGGCGACCGCGCGTTAAACCTGACCACCAACTTGGAATCCCTCAACGCCACTTTTACCCACTTGGACCACCATGACTGCCTGGACTGCACTGACTCCACGTCCGCGTATTTGGCTTGCCGATGCCTATCACCATGGCTTGGCTGTAAAGCGTAATGCGACACGTCGGCATATTGGTTCCGAAGCCAACTCCGATGCCCGCGCTCGTACTCGCCGAGCACCGCTCCGTGAAAAGCGGCACCAATCCCTTCTCCTCCGCAACTCGAATCCCCGCCCTAAATACGAAGTAGAGCAACCTCGCACCGACAACACCCAGGCCCACGAGGGTCAACAAAAGGTCCATGTCATTGGTCACAATTGATTCCGATGTCTTCACGATTGAGCCGCACCCACGGCACGAGTGCCCCGAAATCCTCTCCTTCGCCGGCAACCCAATCCAACTGACCAACCTTGCGCAACACCGCGTTGGCGAACTATGCAGTTATCATTAGTAATAATATAGTGAATACCAAGGCACATGTATACTGTATTATTCTATACATGCCGGAATCGCCCTTAGCTCCGCCCCGCCTAGGTCCGCCCTACCGCGGTATCAGCCCGCGCGATGTCGAGCTCGCCGCCGATGCCCTACTGCGTGCCGGCGAGCGCCCCACCATCGAAAGAGTGCGCAAGAAAATCGGCCGCGGCTCGCCCAACACCATCAACCCCGCGCTCGACGCCTGGTGGAAGCGCCTGGCCTCCCGGCTCGATGCCGGCCCCGCGGCGCTCCATCGCCTCCCCGAATCCGTGGCCCGCGTCGCCGAAGCGCTCTGGATGCAGGCGCTCGACGAGGCCCGACGACGCGCCGGGCAAGAACTCACCCGAGACGCCCGCAGCGCGCTCACTGCAAAACAGGACCTCGAAGTCCGCTCCCACGTACTCACCCTGCGCGAAGGCGAACTCGATTCGCGCCTCAAGGATCGTGAAAAAAGTCTTGCTGCACTCGAATCCCAGCTCCAAGAACTGACGCTCTTGCTTCGAAAGGAACAACTGACCCGCGAGGCCCAAGCACGCCGGATATCCGAACTGGAAGACGAACTCTTGGCGCGTGCGCGAACGCCCAGAAAGGCGAAACGACAGACCAAACGGCGACTCCGACCAAAAGCCGCACGGAAACCCCAACGCGCCGCCCAACCTTCGCGTCCCCGCAAACAGAGGCGCAAGACGTCGGCCAGGAAGCGCCGCAAATGAACCGTACCAAGCACACCGCATTCACCTCTACCATTGACCCTGAATCGTGGATCACTTTTCGCTGGGTGCGCGGAAATATCCCATGCACTTGGGGACTTGTGGAGCTCGTGAATCTTCACCAAAATGAACCGTCGCGTCGGCACGCGCCTTGGCCGCGCTCGATCACACGAAGCGCCCTCGATCGCGAGGCCACCTCTCGTTCGCTTGCGCTACGGCCTGGTGACTCGCCGTCACCCTTTCGATGACGTTGTCGGTAGGCTTCAGAATCACGGTTTCCCTACTGATCCTGCTACCCAAGCTACGGGGTTCCGACTCTTACCCCGGTGGGACTGACTCCCACGAACGCGCCAGCCTTCGCTGGACGCACAAAGGCCGCTATCGGGGAGCTAAGTGTCGTGGGACCCAGTTGGGTCTTGGATCGTCTTTGGTGTCGGAATGACATCGCGCTGCCACGACAAGGCTGCACCACCAAATTTGCATCTATCTGCAGTCGCGGGCGCCTTCACTGAGTGCGCTGTTATAAAAAACACTTTGCGAATATGCGAGCGAACTTGAACTGCGCCGAATTGCGTGATCCTGCAAAGAACTTGGAAACACCACGTAAATCGTCGCGTGGCGTGCTTCTGAATCGGTGGCTCTTTCTCTATCGCCAGGGACTCCCCAGTAAAAGCATCGGTCATCCGCCCGCTGTGGTGCTGTCGGAAATTGCACAAAGCCAGGGAAATAAGATGGTACGAAGTCTTCTGTAAATCGATATTCACCTTTGCGGAAACCGCCCTTGAAGATCGGGTCGGTCTCCGAGCGAACCTTCGACATCGCAAGAGATGGCGACTCGAAGTTAAGCGAAACGCTCGGGCGATACCGGATATCATCGAGCCCCTCGTCGAAGCGCACCCTGTATCTCAGGCGTATGCCAATGGGATTACCATGTTGGGACAGCAGCACTTCGTCAGTGAGTTCGGACATGTGCGCATTGCCTAGTTGATGCTCGGTTCGTCCGGCCTGGCGCTTATCGACGGCAGTATTAGCCGCAAAGACCGCGAACGCCACGGTAGACACGACAAACGGCATCATGAAACCCGCCAAGACCAAAGCGCGTAGGGGTCTGATGATCGTCCCCCGCGACCACCAAGCCCAAACGAGCCAAAGAAGCAATATCGAGGGTAGCGCCATCGAAAACATCGCTACGTCGATATTGATGGCGCGGGCGAAGCCTCCCCACGTTCTAGAACCCGTGTATCGGCTGACTATCCAGCCACCAACAAGGTACGCCGCAGAAAACGCCACCGGAATCCAAACGGGGTCCTCGCGCTCTGCAGACTGGTCAGTCAAAGGCAGTGGTCTCGCCAATAGCCTGATCAACGCGATAGAAAGCGCAATTCCGGCAAGGAACCGTGATGCGTCGTCAAATCCAAGAGCCTGATCACCAAAGAGAGAGATGAAGTACGCTCCTCCGAGCACAATCACGAGCAGCGCTAATAAGGCGACCGCTGCGGCAAGACCAAGCCCGCGTGCCCAGTGTTTGCCCGCGGCAAGCCCAGCGGTCAAGACAAGAAAGAAAACGCATAAGAACCACGAAACCGCGTGGTTGTTTGCCGGGTGTTCTGCATAAGCAAACCACGGCCAATTCACAGCAGCCCACAATGTCGCGAACATTAGGCTCGCTAAAGCTGCCAGACGCCGCCGTTGCAAGTGCTTGTCTTCCGGTGGGGAAGGGATCGGTCCATATCTTGCTACGCCACATCAACGGGTGCAATTTCTAATCCCAGTACGCGCCGGCTGTGATGTCTGGTGGCCGGCTTCGATTCCGGCCCGCTGAATTTCCGGTATTGCCGGTCTGCGCCGGACACTGTTCCAACCAAAAGTGCGAACAGTAGAGACGCGGCGCGCAACGAAAATTAGCGCTCTAACGATGAGGTTGAGCGACGCGCGGGTGCGCCGACGACGAACGAAACTGGTTGATTCCAATCATCGATCCCCTCCTTGGCTCACCGAAGACGCGACCCGCGATCGCTCGATTGTTAGGCGAACGATACGTATCGCCCCGCGATCAGCATATCCGGCGCGCTCCGGGTCGGAACGGCTCCTTTGCAGAAGGCAAATCCAACAGCTGGAAGACCGGTTTTGGATCTGCGACCGATTCTCGGCCCGGAAGCTGCCGGTCGGCCCGAAAAAAGCCGCAGTCGCATGCAATGGGCGTTCTCGACCCTTCAAGGACGGTGCGATCGCTCGTGAGCGGCCGCTTTGGATTTGAAAGAGCCGACATTCGGCAAGATTGCCTGCATACATCACTACTGACGGATTCAACCTACTTCTACCGCTCAGACCAAGGTGCCGCCGTGAAGGCCACTACATCAATTCTGCAGCGCATCTCAGTTCGGTCGCGGTCGGATGCGTAGGGCACGTCACGCGGTGACTGTCATTGTACTTCGGGACTTCCGCGAGTATGGTTTCCGGCCGTGGGCTACAAGACCGACACGGACGGCTTTGGGTTCGCACAGTCTTTGGAGCCGTTCAAGCGGAGCGAAACCGCGAGACAGCGGGAACTAAAATAAGATGCGCTCGGATAAGGTGGGGCTTCGACACCCGCGCCAACAATTAGAGGAAATGAATTTATGCAAATCCAAAAATATTCCTTTCTGCGTCTTTCCGTGATCGCACTCGGCGCGCTGTCAGCGGCAGCGAGTGCTGCGCAGCCAGGCTCCGTAATTGATGACCTGAGGCATTTGCACCAGTCGCGCAGCGCCAACCGACCGCTCGCGCTACAGAATCCGAGCATGAGTGCAACCGCTAACGCGGCTGCGCCATCCCTCACTCCGCTCACCAACCAATTGCCCGACGGCATCAACTTTACACTGCTCTTGACCGACGGTACGGTGATGGCTCAGGACGCGACGTATTCGAACATGTGGTGGAAGCTCACCCCGGACATCAACGGCAGCTATCTGAACGGCACCTGGACGCAACTCGCCAGCCTTCCGGTGTCGTATTCGCCGTACGCCTCGGCGGAGGCCGTCCTTGCTGATGGGCGCGTCGTCGTGGTCGGCGGCGAATACTCCGGCCCCGACGAGGACTTCACGCTCACTAACGAGGGTGCGATCTACGATCCGCGTACCGACACTTGGTCGCCGCTCGCGGCGCCGCCTGGGTTCTACTATATCGGGGATTCCCCATGTGCCGTGTTACCCGACGGGCGATTCCTGTTGGGTGACAAGCTTACGAAGCAGGACAGTGCGCTCGATCCGCGTACTCTGAAGTGGACGAACCTGCGATCGACAGGCAAGAACGACTTCAATGCCGAAGAAGGCTGGACCTTGCTGCCCGACGGCAAGGTACTGACGCTCGACGTGCTCGATGCGCCGCAGGCCGAGGCATACTCGGCGTGGAAACAGGAATGGGTGACTATCCCCACGGTTCCGGTGGATCTGCATTCGCCGACGACGGTCGTGGGGTGCCTGCCCTACGGGCCCGCGGGCAGCCTCTGCTATTACCCGCCCGGGGAGATCGGGCCCGCCATACTGCGCCCGGACGGCACAGTGTTCGCCACCGGCTCCTTTGCCAATGACGATCCGAACTTCAACCCCGATAGCGCCGGACACACTGCGATCTACGACACGCATAGCCGCACATGGACGATCGGTCCTGACTTCCCGAACAACGATAACGCGGGCGATGACTTCGCCGTACTACTGCCCAACGGCAAGGTGCTCGTCGAAGGCATCATCGCGGGATACGAGTTCGACGGAACGAACTTCGTACAGACCGTGTCGCCGAGCGTCTATATGGGAAGCCTGAGCGTGCTGCCATCGGGGGAGGCGTTGTTCGGAGGGTACTCTCCGGGAGGCTATCCGGCGCAACTCTACAAGTCGCCGGGGAGGCATGACCCCACCTGGGAGCCTGTCGTCCTTGCGCTCGACGACGAGGATTTGCAGCCCGGCTCGACGTACCGGGCTTGGGGTTATCAGTTCAATGGCTTGTCGCAGGCTGCGGCGTTCGGAGACGAATTGCAGGCCGCACAGAACTATCCGCTCGTTCGGATCACCAATAAGGCGACCCACCACGTCTTCTACGCGCGCACCCATGATCACAGCACGATGGGAGTTGCGACTGGCTACCAACTGGTATGGACAAATTTCGACGTTCCGCAGCACATTGAGATGGGTGCGAGCCAGCTCGAGGTCGTGGCGAACGGCATCGCATCGCAGCCCGCGGATGTCTGGGTTCACTCGAGGGACTAGCCTCGCTGACTGGCGGTAGCAGGGCCCGAGGAACCGTTGCCCGATGTTCCGTATCCGTCCGAAAATCTGCGTCTGGTGCCGTGAGCCGATCTGCGACATAGTCACTTCAGGGTCACCAGAAGCGGCTTAGAACGATCCGTCAATGCATTTTCCAACACATCGCACAGAGCATCGATCTCTTCGAGTAATGCTGGGCTGCGCAGCTCCTTGGCGGAGCGGATCAGGTCAGCGATCATCAATTCGATCCAATAGGCGCCAATACGTACGCGATGGTAGCCCTTCACGGCGCGGCTGGCGCGCAGCGTCTCCTTCTGTTCGTCGAACGGGTAGCCGTATTTTAGTAGCAGCTTCACCTCGCGCGTGCTCAGCTCGAGCGTGCACAGATCTTTGGGGTTCTCTGGCGGATCGTCCGTTGTCATGGCTCAGCCCACGTGGGTGATGTTGGACGCTGTGAATTCATCCGGCGTCGGCAGCGTCACCGACTTGTTGCGTGCGTGGGTCAGCACGTAAGTCAGATAGGTCAGCGGATTGACTTGGTTCGCCTTGCAGGATTCCACCAGTGAATAGTAGATCGCCGCGGCGTGTCCCGCGCGTTCGGAGCCGACGAACAGAAATGCTTTCCTCCCCACGGCCACCGTTCGCATGCAACGCTCGGCATAATTGTTCGATGCCTCCAGGTGCCCCGCTTGAGTGAAGTTGGTCAACGCGTCCCAGTGCTTCAAGGCATAGTTCACGGCAACGCCGAAGGTATCCTTGGGCAGCACCGAGTGCACGGCGTTGTCGAGCCAGGCTTTGAACTGCTTGAGCAGTGGCACGGTCTTCTCCTGTCGTTCGCGCAGACGATCTTCGTCACTGCAATCCCTGATCCTGCGCTCGATCCGGAACATCTGCTTGTAGAACGCCAAAGCTTCGTGCGGCCGCCCGGGGGTCTTGAGCAGATCTGCCGCCTCCACGAACTTACGGCGCGCGTGCACGTTGCAGGCTACTTCTGTGATCGTCCCGTCGAGGAACAGCCGGTCGTAGCCGGGATAGGCATCGGCCTGCAAGAAGCCTCGGTAGTTGGCCAGAAATGTCAGCGGTGCATCCCGAGTCCGGTTTTTGGAAAACTCATACACGATTAGGGGCGGCCCGTGCCGGTTGTCCTTGGCGTAGACCCACAGCTTGGCCTCGAAGGTCTTGCTGCGGGCCGGATCGTCGTTCTGCAGCGGCAGCGTGGTGTCGTCGGTGTAAATGTGCCCGCAGTCCAGCACTTTGCGCATCATCCGGCGATGCAGCTCTTCCAGCAGTTCTGCACACTGCATCAGCCACTCGGACATCAGGGTGTGAGACAGCTCGATGCCGAGCCGCGCCAGGCGCCCGGCCATGCGGTACAGCGGAAGGCCATCGGCAAACTTGCTCACGATCAAGTAGGCCAGCAAACTCGCCGAGGCCATGCTCTTCGGAATCGGCGCCAGCACCGGTATCGGGGCTCGCACCACGGCCCCGTGGCAGTGCGTGCAGGAATACTTCAATCGGCGGGTCTCGTGGACTTCGAGTCTGGCCGGAACGTAATGCAACTGCTCGGAGCTCTCGTGACCGAAGCGGCTCATCCGCTCACCGCAACACGGACAGGTCTTCTGCGCTTCGGGCACATCGATCTCATCGATGACGCAGGGCAGGTTCTTGAGCACTCGAACGGCGCGTCTGCGCTCGGTCTTGGTCGGTGCGACCGAGCTCGGCGTCGTCTCCTTCTGCGCATCGCTGGCGTTGGGCTGCGCCAGCTCGATGACCACGCTCTCACCGGCAAACAGGCCAAACTGATCGATGTTGATCACTTCGCTCTTCGACCCGAAACGCCACTTCAGGATCCGGTGCAGGTTCGCTTTCAGCGACTCGATCAGCGCGCGCTGTTCATCGAGCATCAAGTGCAGTGTCGCAACGTCGGTTGGATAGGTGGCAGCGCGATCCACGGCGATATTTTATCAAACACACTGCCGAGAGCAAATGCGCGACTCAACTATTTTTTGATCACGGTGGCGTTGCACGCAACACAAACGGCGGCAATCGTCGAATGCGTGTGAAGTCCACGCCATCAAGCAAGAGTTCGAGCTCGTGAGCGCTGAGCTCGATGGACGCGCTGTCACGCGTTGGCCATTTGTATTTGCCTTTCTCTAACCTTTTGTACCAGATCGCCAAGCCGTTGCGATCCCAGATGATCCCCTTGACCCGATCGGCGCGCTTACCGCGAAACAAATACAAATCCCCCGACAAGGCGCTGCTGCCCAGCGCCTCGGTGATCATTGCGCACAAGCCATCAAACGATCGACGCATATCCACGGGCTTCACGGCCATAAAAATGCGCGCACCGTCGGGCAGCCTCAGCATCGCACAGATGCCAGCTCGCGCACGAGGCCGGGAAGTGCGCCGGCGGCGAGCTCCAACGACAAACTCATACCATTACCGAGAGTCAAACGAATCGCCACAGCGGTGGACGTCGAGATCGACTCGGCCGCTACCGACGCCGCCGGCGCTCGCTCCGATCGCACGACGACCGGCACCAGCCGCGGCGGATCCCTGCGTTCGGCAATCGCACGTTCATTACGCAGCTTGCGCTTCCACAGGGTAAAGTACTTCGGATTGAGATCTCGGGCGCGGCAATAGGTGACCTGGTTTTGCCCGGAATTACGCTGGGCGGCGAGATGTTCGGCCCACCAGGCCCGGATGTCTTCCCGGCGCCTCGAGCGCGAGAGTCGTGGTGTTGGCATCGGCAATCTCCTGCGTCTGTACATAGCGCGCAGTGTTGCGGACCTAATCTTCAGATTACATACGCGGATTTAAAGACGCATACGATGTTCCTCGGGTCCTTACATCACTACCGCAAGGCGAGCGGCGGATTGCGCGCCTGGCTTGCGGCCTTCTCAACCGTCTCGAAGCGCTCGCGTCGCGAGACACCAAAGCGCGAGTGACTCCCATCATTGATATGCTCGATGAACTCGCTGAGCGCCTAGTAGTGATCTCGCTAATCGAGGTGAAGCGCCGGCGTCGATACCGGAAGCGCACATAGCGCAGGAGGATTTTGACCAGTCCCTCGACGATGGCTTGGTCTTCGGCGCGCCCCGGACGCGCTGCAACGACCGCACGCTCCTCCCACAAAAAAGGGAACTGGCACACAACCGATCAGGCTGCAACAAATCGTCGTGCAAGCGATTAGTGCAGCTACTTTACGCATTGGTACCCGAACCTGCTGAGGGGCTACGGTTATTGTATCCACGTTCACGGTGAGTTTCCGGCTCCTACTTGCGCCGACCGCATCGAAATATCCTTCTGAGCGCCGTACCGGGTTGATCGCGCTCCAGGGACTTGGCGGCACGGGGTCAGCAAGCACGGCCGCTTCTTTTGTTTCGCGACTCCGGGGCTAATTGGCCAAAGCCCACGCGGTGCTTTCGCTTTGTTAAGCGCTGGGTAGAACTGAGCGCATTGTGGAGCGTCAATGCATGCCGGGGTCGTTGGCGACCGTCTGTCCCTCACTCCACAGCCTTTTTAAGGGCCTCAAGCACGGCATCCCTTGCCGTCGGATCGGTGAAGTCGACTATCAACTTTCCCGCCCCGCTCGCTTTCTGCTGCAGCTCCACGCGCACGGATCTGGTCCGCAGCACTTCGCTCACCACCGGCAATTCAGGCGGTTTACGAACCGCACTCCCCTCCCCCCTCTGCGCCTTTCGCACCAGGTTCTCGGTCTCGCGGACCGAGTAGCCACGCTCCGCCACGAGCTCGCTCAGCCGCACCCGCTCAACATCGTCCTCGAGCCCCAGGAGCGCCCGCGCATGACCCATGCTCAAAGCCCTCGAATCGATGAGCGCCACTACCTCGGCCGGCAAATCCAGCAACCGAATCAGATTCGTCACCGCCGCGCGCGAGCGCCCAACGGCTTCCGCGACTTGCGAATGCGTCAGCGAGAAATCCCCGATCAACCGCTGCAGCGCCCTCGCCTCCTCGGCCGGCGTCAGCTCCTCGCGCTGGATGTTCTCGATGAGCGCCACCGCCACCGCTTGACTGTCTGACAACTCCCGCACGATCACCGGAATGTCCGTGAGGCCCGCAATCTTCGCGGCCTGCCAACGCCTCTCCCCCGCCACAATTTCGTATTTCGCTGCGCCCGCGGCGCCCGCCGGCAGCGGCCGCACCACGATCGGCTGAATCACCCCGTTCGCTTTAATCGAGGCCGCGAGCTCCTCGAGCGGCTGCCGATGAATCTCGCGGCGCGGTTGAAATGCGCCGGATTGCATGAGCGACAAGGGCAGCCGGCCGCCGCCTTTGCTCGCGCTCGCGCGCGGCTCTGCGCCCAACAGCGCCCCTAACCCCCGCCCTAAGCCTCTCGATTCATGAGTCATAAAAGGCCCACTCACGGATCCGCGGCATGGTATTCAACGTTCCGGTAACTGCGCTAATAACCCCTCCAACGCCGGTAAGAGCGCGGCCGCGCGCGTCGAGGCAATGTCATACACCCGCCTCTGATCAAGCGTCGCGTAACCATGGGCCAAGACGTTTCGAAACGCGACCACGAGGTCCCCGTCCGGAATCTTCGCAAACAAGGCGGCATCGACCTTACGCAACTGTCCCAGTGCACCACCAGCAATTTCCAATTGCCGCTCAACCGCCGACTGGCAAAATTCGTCGTCGAGGTACTTCTTGAGCGATCGGCCACCTAGAAATTTAGGCACGCGCCGAAGCGCCAGCAGCGCGGCTTCCAGGTACACATCAGGCTGCTTCGGCATAGATCGGCACTTTCGTGCGCTCGATGATGCGCTTCAAGCGCGTGTCGGGCATCGCCTCGATTTCCACCAAATCCACCGGGCGGCCAAAAAGCTCCTCCAGCTCCCGTTTGAAATCGAAGTACTGTCGAGCGATGGACTCGCCTCTCGCGGGTCCAAACGTAACCGCCGCATCGACATCACTGGTATCAGGATCAAAGTCCTGACGCAGAATCGATCCGAAAATCGACAGTTCTCGGACCCCATGCCGCTCGCAGAGCGCCGCGATCGGGTCACGCAGTCTGGCAATCACCGGGAGCGGATCAGATGGTGTCTCATCGTTTCGCTCCCGCGACCGCTTCAATTGTTGCCGACCACGGCGCTTGATGCGCTCGACCGCCGCTGCATCGAACGGTGACACCCTGCTCTCATCGATCTGCCGCAATCCCGCATCGACGTCGCGCCGTAACCCCTCGCGCTTGATCTCGTCCGGATCCCACGAAGTTGCAGGCCCGCTCTCGAGACCTTCTCGAATATCCTGGCGCAACCGATCGAGCTTTGCGCCGAGCAGACGATCCTTCTCGTCCATCAACCTCAACGCCTCCCGAATGACCTCACTCGCCGAGGTGTAACGGCCCGATTTCACGCGATCCAGCACGAGCTTTTCGAGCTCCGGTGTCAGTGAAATATTCATCGTCGACATAGGTCACCGCCGAGACGAGTAATTTGGCAAACTTTGCTATTTTTTGGCACACAAGACAACCGGCGGGGGGCTTCTTTCAAAGGCCGGTCCCAAACCCTTCGCACACTCAAGGATTTCCTATTATTTCAATACAATCAATTATTTAATTAGCTTCCTTAGGAAACCGCGATTGCCTAACCCCACGCCTAAGCGCCGGACAGCTTCCGCCGGCCACCGGCAACCAACCGGAAGAGCGCCTCCGCCTCCCGTCCAAAGAGCCGGAAACGCCGCCGAATTCAGGTGCCATATTCGAACACCGCCGATCACTCGGGCGCCAACGGAGGAACTTTTGCCTCCACTTCCGCGGCGATATTCGTCGGGTCGGCGCCGTCGACGGGATAAGACTTTGACCAGACCACTGAACCGCTCGCGACGGATGCAATTTTGATCGTGAGCACCTGCGCGTGGTCGATGCGATCAACCGTCCCGCAAAGCACGTAGATCGAATGGTTCGCCCTTGCTCGCTCCAAAGCCGCGCCCAATTCGGGCGAAGGCAGCGGGTCCCTGGTCAAGCTCACCTGTCCCTGGTGCGCGATGGAGACCATGCCATACGCCATGGCAAACGTGGAATCCGCAAGCTTCTCCGCCGCTGCGTCGCCGGCCGGCGCAGTAAAGGGTATGGCCAGCAACGGGCTGCCCTGCGCGACGCCGTTTCCGGAATCGTCGGAGAAATCCTTGGCGATTTCGGTGGCGAGCTTCACGATGTCGTTCCTGTTGGTGCTGCCCTGATAATCCTCCGAAATCGCCTTGAGTCTCTCCATTTTTGCGGGCGAGATATCAGCCGAATGTTGATGATTCTGATGCCTCGACGACTCACAGCGAGATACGAAGGCTATACCGAGCCACACATACGCAATGATCCTCATCCAACCGGGTAGCCGCTTGAAGAGCCGCCAAGCCGAGCGTGCGGCCCATACGGCCACATCGATCCAGAATCGGATCCTCTGACCCGGTTCTTCCCGCGGGAATGGCGGATTTTGCAGTGCAGGTGCCGCTGACTTGCTGTTTCCCGGCCGAGCCGACGCTGTTCCTGCAGGCTGGGGTTCGTGCATGTGACCGGAAGCCACTCGGCGGCAAAGCGACTCCAAGGCGGACGTCGGCCGCCCGCCCGGCACCTTCAACCACTGCACCGCGAGAAATTTCTCGGGGACCCTGGCAACCGCCTGATCCGTGTCGTCGATGACGATAGGCAGGAGAAACAGATGGTCGTCCGCCATGTCGAGAGTCCTCTCGACCGCCAGCCGCCACTCGCGGCGGAAGTACCCTTCGTGCCGGGCCTGCGTCTGAGCCGACACCACCGGCATAAAATAGTCGCATTCGCGGATCTGGCGCCGGATCTTCTGATCCCACGCCTCTCCACCGCCCAAGTCGCTCTCGTCCTGCCAAACCTCAAGGCCAAATTCAGTGACCGCATCCTTCAACAATCGCGCAGCCTCGCGATCTTCGGACGCGTAGCTCAGAAAGACCGACGGCCTCGACGGACGGGAATCTGCGGCATCGAGAACAGGCAATGGGAAAGACCTCCTTGGGCACCGGTGGGTATACTGGCACAAGCGGTGGCTCCCGAAACAGCAGCACGGCTTGGTCTGAGGGAGACCCAAAAGGGTGCCCGGAGGTCGCAATTCGATCGGGAGCGACGGCGTGCTCATTCCCGTCGCTACTTTGGGGTTTCGTCGGTCGGGGCGCTTCTCGCACAGCTGCGCGGTGGGTCTCACGCTCGGTGGTCTCCTCGGTACCCTGTGTGCGTTCCCGCTCGTCAACCTTATCGGCGCCCATCTGACGCTGATGCGCCGTACATCGACTCTTTGCCCCAAGGCCGCGTCACGATTAAACTTAGAACAGAAGCGGTCTCGCGGAGAGATCGCGTGGAGAAACCTCGTGCCGATCTATGAATATCGCTGTGCCGCCAATGGCGCCGTCATCGAAGTGCAACACAAGATGGCCGAAGAACTGCATACATGGGGCGAACTTTGTGATCGAGCCGGCATCGCCCGCGGCCGGACGAATCCCAAGGCAGCGGTCGAGAAACTGATGTCTGCCGGCTACGTGAGCACCGGCGCGAACGAGTCCCCCTGCGATGCGCCGGTGTGCGGCAGCGGCGGCTGTGGCGGCGGGATGTGCGGTATGAATTGACCGCGCGGTCCTGGTTTCAGGGTGAAAGAACTGCCGGATATCCGCTTCGTGGACGGCTCCGTAAGATCTTCAACCTCGCCCGCCTCCGAACTTCGGCCGATGCCCGCGCCGATGGCCCTTCGGCGTCAACTCAGTCCTTCGATCAGGTCCCGCCGTACTATCTCTACGGTACCGACGGCGGCGACGGCACCTTCACAGCCTGGAGCGGGCGGGCCTCGATCTCGCGCCACACCTCGGCGCAATATCCCGCATCGTGGGTTGCCGGCGCGCCGGGGGACTGTGCCGCATCGCATTCGGCCGACAGGCGTGCGAGCTGCTGAATACTCATGCGGGCGACGCTCGCCTCGAGCGTGACCTGACGCTGATTGGCCTGTCTTGTTCGCAGGTAACCATCGCCGATCACAATGGCTGCCAGGATCAGCACCGCGACGACTGTTACCTTGTACCTCATCGTCATTTCTTAAGGCGACGCGTCAGGGCTCTTCGTAAGCGCGATGAGTTTAGCGCAGCCGGGAACATGATCTCGCGTTCCTATCATGGCGCCGGCTCGATGCCAAGGACTCGCCACCAGTCCTGACTGGCATGCAGAATTCGCACGATCGTCGCGCCATCACGACGAGGCAGATAGAAGATCAGGAAGTGCTCGAAATCCTTGACCCGCCACATGCGCAGGCCCATCAGCTCCGGCGGCCGCAGAGCCAGCGGCGCCCCCACCGAGGGATGTGCGGCCAGATCCGCAATGCTCGCTTCGGCATCGACCTGAAAGCGATCGGCGATGATCGTCCCGGCGGTCTCGGCCAGCTGCACGTAGTGTTCAACCAAATCGCCCCATGCCGCAGGTCGCCTGAAAACACGCGACATCAGCGCGCCTTGTAGCGCGACTGTATTTGTACCAGCGCTTCCTTGCGAATCACCTTCCAGTCGGCGGTGGCCAATTCGGTTTCCTGACCCTCCAGTCCTTCCAGCAGTAGCGCCTCGACGCGCTCCTCGGCTTTGCGCTTCTCATCCTCCCGGATCAGTTCGCACACATACTCGCTGGCGCTGCTGTAACGTCCCGTCGCAATCTGTGCGTCGACGAATTGCTTCAGCGGCTCAGGAAGGGAAATATTCATGCGTATAACCACCTCAATCGACCCACCCCAAGATATATTATATTAATCCGCTGCACGAGGAATAATGCCGTGTGATCGTTCACCTCATCGACGGGACCTACGAGCTTTTCCGTCACTTCTACGGCCTGCGCCGCTTCACCAAGGGCAAGGATCGTCCGTTCGGGGGCGTCGCAGGAGTGCTCAACACCGTCCTGCAAATGATCGAGGAAGGTGCGACGCACATGGGTGTCGCCACCGATCATGTCATCGAATCCTTCCGCAATGAGCTTTGGGGCGACTACAAGACGAGCGAAGGCATCGAGCCCGCATTACTCGCACAATTCCAACCGCTCGAGGATGCCCTTGCCGACATGGGGATCGTCGTTTGGCCGATGCTCGAGCTCGAGGCCGACGATGCACTGGCTTCCGCGGCCGCCATTGCCTCCAGGGATTTTCGCGTAGAAAAGGTGTGTATCTGGACGCCGGACAAGGATCTCGCACAGTGCGTACGCGAGGATCGCATTGTGCAGATGGATCGGAAAAGCAATTCCATCCGCAACGCCGAGGGCGTACAGGCGAAGTTTGGGGTGACTCCGCCGCTGATCCCGGACTATCTTGCACTCGTCGGTGATAGCGCGGACGGGTATCCCGGCATTGCAGGCATCGGGCCCAAAGGCGCCGCAAGCCTTATCGCACGCTACGGCAGGATCGAGGGCTTCCCTCCGCAGGTCCTGGGCGAGCGCCAGGAGCGCGCGCTGTTGTTCAAAAGGCTCGCGACGCTGCGCACCGATGCACCGCTATTCACGGACGTCGATGAGTTGCTGTGGCACGGGCCGACGGAGAGATTCTCCGCCTGCTGCGAACGGATCGGCGCTCCGCGTCTCCTCCCTCGAACTGAAAAGGCATTTGCCGCGCTCGGGTAATGCCCGCCGCCCAAGGCAGCAAATACAGGCCTCTGGGCGCCCGCAACAGCCCCGGTCATTTCTGTTTCTCTCTCGTATTACGTTTTCGTAACTTCCATGTGGGCGAGGAAATCAATCACATGAAATCGTGCACACAGGCGAGCCGGCAATTCCCGACCGGGGGATGCGGATCCGCGTCCTATGATACGCTGGTGCCTTCGTCGTAATGGGTGGGCGTCAACAGTGAGAGTCTTCCTACTGATTACATTGGCGTGCTTATCCGCCTGCAGTTGGTTCGGTTCGCGGAAGCCGAAGCCGCTGCCGGACCCGCCTGAGATCATCGTGACCGGAGCCCCCATGGGCTCGCTCGTATTCATAGACGGCGTACAGGTCGGACAAGCCGCGGCCAACAACGATCAATCGCAGGTTCTGGACGTCGCGGCCGGCACCCACCAGGTGGAAATACACATGGATAACAGGGTGGTCTATCGAGAGGATACCTATGTGGGCCCCGGCGAGCGACGCGTGGTCATCGTCAAATCGGGCTTGAGTCGGTAACGCAGATTCTCCTTTCGGCCGGGCTGTTCGGCCGCCCCGCTACGCTACCCGTGCTTCGCTGCGCACCGGCCCACCCAAGAGCCTACTGTGCCTTTCCTCTGATCGATCTGAATCTAATGCGAAGCTTCATTGCCTTCTGCGCAACCGCCCCCCGCGTACGCCGCAGCCTCTTGGCCGCCTGCGGCTGCGACAGTTTGGCCTTTGCAAACGCCCGCAGATTCTTCACATCCTCTTTAGACCACGCTGAGATTACCCGCCGCCGCTTTTGCTTTGCCATGATCGCTCCTGTGAAAAAGCGCACATCATACCGGCGCCACGGCGATTTTTGCCAGTGGCCTCAGGGCTGAATCATGCAAAGCTTCAATGCGCGTCTTCGGCTTCCAAGACCTCGAGATCTCCGGCAAGGATGATTTCGCAATCGGGGGCATCCGACGAGCCGTCGGGACCGCACATTTCCCGGCGCACCTCTTGTGGGTTCGCGGTCCACATGGCGTCCAGGTATTCGCATATTTTCTCGAGCTCGCTCCCGCTCGCATCCCAGCTCACCACATGGCAATTTGCATACAGACGTATCTCGCCCGACTCGAACGCATCCGCAATCACGGATATTCGAAAGCCTGCGAGCGACTCCCGCAGGCAGATCGGGCACCTGACGGGCAAAAGCACTTCAGGCTCCGTCATACCGCTCACCGCTTCATGGAATAGCATAGACCTGCCTCATCTGACGTCCGTTGCGCGCCTCCGCATCTGCAGCGCCGCCCGGAATGCCTCCCGCATCACATTTGGAAAGCTTGCCGACTTGCGCCCCTGGCGGGCTGATTCGCCCTCAGACGTGTCCAGAGCTTCGCGCGGTGGCGTCATCGCGCGATCGAGCTCCTCCTGCTGCCTGAGCAATTGTGCAATGTTGTCGACCGTCGCCATGATCCCAACTCCCTCGCATTGTGCTGCAAATGACGGCGCTAATATCGCCTGCCGCAAACTCATGGCAATGTGAATCCCATCGCGTTATCCATTGCGTTCCGAAAGATGCCGATTTCATGTCGCCGCGGAGAGACGGGCATGCCGGCCGATATGTTGCAAGCCGTGACAATTCCCGTCAGGTCTTGCCCTGCCGCGTCGGTTCTCGGTCCGACCGGCCCGTTCGCGCCGGGGCTCTACCTCGGCCTGTACGCCGCCAGCTTGCTGTGGGTGACCGCCGGATCGGATTCGGAAAGCTCCGGCTCGGCCTGCCGCTTGGAACGGACCAGCGCCTCGAACTGCGGAGCGGGCAGGGCTGGGCTGAAGTGAAAGCCCTGATATTGATCGCAGCCAAGCGTCTTCAGGAACTCGAGCTGCTCGGTCGATTCGACACCTTCCGCCACCACCTTCAAATTCAAGCTATGGGCCAGCGATACGATCGCACGAACAATGGAGGCATCTTCGGATCTCGACATCACATCATTGATGAACCCTCGATCGATCTTCAATTTGTCGATGGGAAATCGCCGCAAATAGCTCATGCTGGAATAGCCCGTTCCGAAATCGTCGACCGACACGAGCACGCCCATCGCGCTCAACGTTTCAAGAGTGGCGATCGACTCCTCCGGATCGCTCATCACCGCGCTTTCGGTCAGCTCGACTTCGAGGAAGCGCGCTTCGAGGCCGGCGGCATCCAATGCACTGCGAATGATTGTAACGATGTTGCCTTGCCGGAACTGCGAAGCGGACAAATTCACCGCGACCCGCAATGACGGCAGGCCGGCGAGTTGCCAAGCACGCGCTTGGCGACAGGCCTCACGCACCACCCAGGCGCCGATCGCGCCGATCAACCCGCATTCTTCGGCAATGGGAATGAATTTCCCGGGCGGAATTGCTCCGTGCACCGGGTGCGTCCAGCGCAGCAGCGCCTCGGCGCCGTGCATGACTCCCGTTGACGTGTTTACCTTGGGCTGATAGTGCAGCTCAAACTGCTTTTGTTCGAGAGCAGTGTGCAAGTCGCTTTCCAGCCTGACCTTCTCTTGCGTGGCCGTATTCATTCGGGGCATGAAGCACTGGAAATTATTGCGGCCTTGCTGCTTGGCGTAATACATGGCCGCATCCGCGTTGGCTAGCAGAGTCTCTACCGAAGCGGCATCGCCCGGATAAAACGCGATGCCGATGCTCGGTGAGGTATGAATTTCGAGGCCCGCAATGCGCACCGGCGCCTGCATCGCCTCGATGATCCGGCGCGCCACGGCCTGCACCGCATCGCGTTCGGGGCTTTGGGTGATGATCAGCACGAATTCATCTCCTCCCAGACGAGCCACAGTATCGATCTCGCGCACGACGCTTTTCAGACGGCGTGCGACCTCTTTCAGCAGTTCATCGCCGACTCCATGCCCGAGGGAATCGTTCACCAATTTGAAGCGATCGAGATCCAGCAAAATGACGGCAAACGTCTGCCCCTGGCGGTCGGCAAGGGCCATGCACTGGCTGATACGATCGTCCATCAACACCCGGTTTGGCAGGCCCGTGAGGGCGTCGTGCGTCGCCAAATAGCGCAATTGCTTGTTCGCGGTCTCTAGGCCCTGCGTCCGCGCGGTGACCACCTGCTCCAGAGTCTCCACCTGGTGGCGTACGATACGCTCGTTTTGCCACTTTCGAGTCAGCGCATTCGCGCATTGCATGACCTCGATGGCCTCGAATGGCTTTTTTACCACCAACAGTTTGTCCGAGTTGTTCAGGCGGGCCACGACGTCGGTCCAGTTGTAGTCGGAATGCGCCGAACAGATGACGATTTGAACGTCCGGGTCGACATCCCACAGGTGCTCGATCGTCTCCAGGCCGTCCCACCCAGGCGGCATGCGCATGTCGACGAACGCCATGGCATAGGGCCTGCCCTCCTCCAATGCTTGCCGTACGCGTGCGACTCCTTCCTGGCCCTGGTACGCGGAATCGACCTCAAAGCCCAGGTTCATGCTCGGCGGCGAACTTTCGCCCAGGAGCGCGAGCTCCGCCGCTGCCAGGTTGGCCGCCTCGTCGTGCCCGCCGCCGATGACCTTGCGGAAATCGCCGTGGATCTCCAGGTTGTCATCGATGACCAGAATGCGTCGATTGACCGGTGTCGTATTGCTAGCCACTGATGATCTCCGGAGTCTTAACTGGCAAATCGAGTGTGAACGTCGCTCCATGTCCGAGGCCGGCACTCTCGACGCGCAAAGCCCCTCCCAGGTCTTTTGCCGCCAGGGCGCCGCTGTGCAGCCCAAACCCGTGACCGTCCTTCTTGGTGGTGAAGCCGTGACTGAAAATTCGCGTCATGTGGTCCGGCTGTATGCCGATCCCATTGTCGGTGACGGCGATCCGCACGCCGCCCGGCTGATTCGCAATGCATACTATTACTTGCTTGTCGGTCCTTGCCGATGCTTCGCAGGCATACTTCGCGTTGCGCAAAAGATTGATCAATATCTGCAGCACCTTGTGTTTTTCGATCACAATTTCCGGCACGTCCTCGAATTCGCACTTCACGCTCACGCCATGGCGGGTAAACGCTCCGGCATTCATCCTCAATGCGTCCTCCACGAGGCTTGCGAGGGCGAGCCTCTCCGGCACGCCGACCAGTTTTGAGTAGCTCTGCTGCATCACCACGATTTCCTTGATGTGGTCGATGTTCTTGCGCAGCGAGTCGAGCTCCTGAATGGTGAAGCCTTGATCGATCATCAGCTGCTCGGACAGTTGGGTGAGATACGCAGGGAGGTGCTGTCCGCGTTCGTCATTCGAGATGAACGCCCCCAAATCGGCTGTGTGCTGCTGCAGCAGCGCCGCTACTTTGCCGAGCCCGGCCGTCTTGGGATTCTTGACCCTGTCCAACACGAGGGTCGCGGATATATTCACGCTGTTCAATACGTTGCCGATGTTGTGCAGCACATTGGTGGCAATCTCGGCCATCCCCGCGCGTCTTGAAGCATCGCGCAATTGCTGCTGCAGATTTCGTTCGCGTTCGTCCGCCTCGACCCGCTCGGTGATGTCGAGATCGATGCCGACCAGGCGCGGACTGGCGTCGATCGAATCGGTCACCACCGCCGCCATCGAGGCGACGTGACACACTGAGCCATCCGGGCGCACAATGCGATATTGGGAGCGCAGCTGGCTACGCTCGCGCATTGCACTGGTGATTGCGGCTTGCGCCGACTCCCGATCATCTGGATGGATCAGCTCGAGCCATGTCGCGATCGTCGGCCGAAATAGGGGTGGCGACTGAGCGTATAGCTCGTACATGCTGTCGCTCCACCACAAATCCAAGCCATCCTTTTTCAGCTCGTACACGCCGGCGCGAGCAGCGCGAGTCGCGACACCGAAGCGCACCGACATGGTCTCAAGCTCAGCTCGGCGCTGGCGTTCTGCGGAGATTTCGGCCTCCAACCCCGCCTTCAGCCGACGCCGCGTCGCCACGACGAACAGTATCGTGAGCATCGTGGTGATAATCAGCGCCCCGGAGACCGCGTATTTTTGGCGGACCGCGGAAGCGATGGCGTCCTTCACCACCAGCTCGTCGCGTCTCTCAAATTCATCGTCGATCGCTTTGGTGAGGGCATCGCCCTGTATGATGCGCGATCGCAATGGCATCAATGTATTCAGGGTTGCGCCCTTGGGGATGACGGACGCGAGGTTCGCCACGACCGCCGCTGCGTCGCCGACACTGTCCGTCTCGCCTCGATTTGCAAGCTCGGCGAGCTGCGATGCGGTAGTGTGCAATGCCTCGACCGATTGTGCGCCCAAGGTACCCGTATCGACGGCGTCCGCCGCGCCGTTCGTGAAAATCTTGTAGTTCGCCCGGGCCTCTTCCGCCAATATTCTGAGCGGGCGAGAGTGCTCCAGACTCGCGGCACGCCGCGCGTCGACGGCCATTTGCACGAGCAATACCACAGCAATCGGTAGGACGACCGCGAGAAACTGCAGCGCAATGAGCTTATCTGTGGCTCGCTTCATGGTCTCGGTGGCTCAATACTTGGCGATCATGGTGACACCCGCCGGCGGCTGAACGGTGATGTAACCGCAACCGCCCGGGGTGCGCTTGATGAATGCGAGCACCGCCGCATCGTCAGCCATCGCGGGCGGCGCATTGATGCCGTCTCGAAACGATTTTTTGGCCCAGATCGTGTCATATTTGCTTCCCTTCATCTTCAGCACTTTTTCTAGAAATACGGGCTGCGCCACCGTGTTGTCGACCGGCACGAGCTGGATCGAGTTTGCGAACTGCTTTTCTCCCAAAAAGACATCGCGAACATCGGCTGCGGCGAGCGCCACGCCTTCATGGCACGCAAGATACAGCTCATCGGCCACGGCGCTGGAGCAGATCCCCAAGACCAGGAGCGTGCATATGCAAATGGTGAATGTGGTCCGCATGGCGCTTTGCACGTTGCGCTAAGGGCGAATGGCGACGGCATTGTTTGGCATTGCGTCAGTCGACTGCTCGATGGTCGCCGACGCCCGATAGACGCGGCCGCGCCGAGGCGATCGGCTGAACGCAGTGCGCGCGCGTATGCCACACAACCGGCGCGGTCGTCGCGTGGGCGCTCAAAGGCATATCCGCTCCCAAGGGCAAAATGCTTCCCAGATCATCTCCTCGGTCAATTCTTGAGGAACTTGACGCCATTGATTGTGAACAAGGTGGCAGATTGAATCGGAATCGTTCGCGACGAGATGGATAACGCGATGGGATTCACATTCCCATGAGTTTGCGGCAGGCGATATTAGCGTGGTGATTTGCAGCAGATTTATGCGAGGGAGTTGGATCATGGCGACGGTCGACAACATTGCACAATTGCTCAGGCAGCAGGGCCGCCTACGCCGACTCTCGCGATCGCGGCGCTAAAGATTCTGCTCTCTATGCCGACAGGCTCACCGGTTGCACTCGATTGTGCATGTCGACGGACCTGGCCCCCGAGGTCGTCAAGCTCGCTAGAGGATTCGATAGAGCATGGACTTTGACACCCAGCACCGCGGTACCGGCAACGCGAGTTTCAACGAAGGGGCGCCCCCCCCTCTTCGAGCGAGCACTCGCGCGCCGAGTGCCGTGTTCGCCCTGCTGTGCCTCGGGCTATGGCCGGCACTGCATCATTCGGTGGTGTACGGAGCAGAGCCGGTGTCGGCAAACGTGCTCAATGACTTGTCCATGGACTGGCAAGACGAGCACGGGGCGGTCGTCCAGCTCTCACAATGGCGCGGCAAGACGGTCCTGTTGACGATGGCGTATCCCACCTGCCGCGAAGTCTGCAGCTACGCGCTGCATCGGCTGGAGGAGCTGCAGCGGAGCGCTGATCGCGCCGACACGCCGATCGAAGTAGTCGTGATCAGTTATGACCCCAAAATCGGGGCCGGCACCTGGTCCATCTACCGGCGCCACCACCATCTTGATCGCACCAACTGGCATTTCCTGACCGGCAGCGTTGCGGGTACCCGGCAGTTCGCGAAGGCGCTGCAGTTCCCTTATTGGCGCTATGACGAACACCTCGTGCATGACTTCAAGCTCCTGGTGATCGGACCCGACGGAGAGATTGCAAAAACTCTGAATTGGGCCGCCCGGAACGATGAACTGTTCGGCGCGGCAGCCGTGAGCCGCGCTGCCTTGGACGCGCCGGGCTCCGAGCAATGAGCGCGCGCATGCTGTCGCATTGGAATACCGGAATTCTTCGGGCCGCCGCCCTGTCTCTGTTCGGCGTCCTGGTGATCCACACACCGGCCATGGCGGACATCGAGGGCCTGGCGCTGCACGGCTTCGCCGACGCGTACTACACCTCGACCGGGCAGCAGAATTCGCCGTCCGGCAACTCCGGCTTCAAGCTCGGCAACCTGGACCTGTATCTGGCGCCGAGTCTGAGCGATCACGTCCTCGCACTGATGGAAGATGTGGTCGAGTTCGACGATTGGTACCCTCCCGGTCAATACAATGGCCAACCGTCCGTCGACATCGAGCGCCTGCAGCTTGGCTATATCGTGAATGACGAGCTGACCATCTGGATGGGCCGCTTTCATACGCCGTACGGCTATTGGAACACGGCCTATCATCACGGCGCGCAATTGCAGCCTACGGTGATGCGGCCGCAGTTCGTGGCGTTCGAGGATCATGGCGGCGTCCTGCCGGCGCATACGGACGGGCTATGGGCCACCGGCCACGAGAATGTCGGCCCCGGACGAATTACCTACGATGTGTACTTCGGCAACGGCCAGCGAATTCTGGACGGTGCACTCGACATGCAAAACGAAGGCAATGCCGATTCGCACACCGAGGCGGGGACGCGCCTGGGTTATGAATTTCGCGGTGGGCCGCTCGATAGCCTGTGGGTCGGCGTTCACGCCCTGGAAGAACAGGTCAACAATTACGTCAGCGGCGTGGTCACAGCCGAGACGGACGTCAAGTTTTTCGGCGGCTTCTTCCATTGGACCCCGGGCGATTGGGAACTGATGGGCGAGTACTACGACTTCGACAACCGGCCGCACGACAGCCTGGGTCCGAGCCACTCCAGCACGGCCTGGTATGCCGAGGCCGACTACACGTTTTTTGGCCTCATCACGCCGTTGGCGCGCGTCGAGCGCGATTCGCTGTCGCAGCACGATGGCTACTTTCAATACCTTCTGGGCGGGCAGTCCTATACGCGCAATCTCATCGGTGTGCGCTACGATTTGACGCCGCAGGTTGCGCTCAAGCTCGATGGCAATCACACCAACGCGACCCCCAATGGCGGCCAGGCATACAACGAAGCGCACTTCCAAGTTGCCATTCGATTCTGAATCGTGAGGCCGCACGCCGGTCGCGCATGGCAGGGAGTCGGCGCTTTACATGTCGCCCTCGCACTGCTCTGGCTGCCGGGGCTGATGCCCTCGATCGGCATCGCCGCTTCGCCGGAGTTCGACTTCCAGGCACTGCAGTTACTCATCGAGCGCGACCGGATTGGTTCGATCGAGGCGGTCCTTGCGGCCTTGCCCGCAGACTTGCGTTCGCACTACGTACTGGTTTTTTCGAGCCGAAGTTCGCAAAAGGCCAGTTTTCGCTATCCTCGCGCGATTCTTTACGGTGCCGGCGCACATTTCATGCTCAGCTTCAATGGCGACCCGGCTGAGCACGGCTACCAAACGCTTGAGACTGCAGAATATGATGCCCGGCAGGCTCGCTTCCACTTTCGCGAGATTCGATTTGCAAATTCACCGACGAATGCTTCGGAAATTCAATTCTCCGAGGTAGATCCGGTGCGCTGTCAGCGATGTCACGGCGCGCCGCCACGGCCGGTATGGGATACGAGTCCGCTCTGGCCGGGCGCGTATGGGGAGCGCTACCGCTCGAACCTGACGGGCACTGAGCGCGCGGGAATGCGGCAATTCTTGAATCAACAGCCGACGCATCCGCGTTACCGGGAACTCGTGGACGCCGAACGATTTGACCATCGCGGCACTTTTGCTCCGGATGCCAAAGATGAGTATGCGGGCGATCGGCGTGAACCGCCGAATGCGGAATTTTCCGAGCTGCTGGCGCGAATGAACATGCAAATGATCGCGCGCCAGCTGCGCGATCAGACGAAGTTTGCCGCTTATCAGTATGCCTTGCTTGGCGCGGCGGACGGCAAGTGCGGTGCACTCACGGAGTTTCTGCCGGCGTCGCAGCGCGCATGGGCGCAGCCTGCGCTGCGGCAGTTCTTGAAGGCCACAGAGTCAGCCGACGCGCTTCAAGAGGAGTCGAAACGCCTGCGCGCCGTGCCCGGCGCGCCCGGCATCCGAATGTTCGGCGCGGGTGGGGCGCCCTCCTCTAGCTTGGACGCTGTGCGCTTTTTGGCCGAGACTGCACTTGGAATCGCGACTCGAGATTGGACGCTCGCCCTGGAAAAGGGCACTTATGATTTTTCCGTCCCAGGGGGCGCCAACACGGCGCTGGCCAACGCGCTGCGCGCGGAGGTCGCGCAAGACGATGCCCGGATCGGCGAGTTGCAGTCAACCCGTGAGCATTCGGCCGATGATCGCTACTGCGTCTACCTGCGCGAGCGCAGCCGCGATGCCCTGGCGGCGCTGCCAGCGGACGACCCGCAGCGCTTCGCGGCCGGCCTTGGACCCGATGACGACTCGGCGCCGGCGCCCGAATCGATGTTGCAGCATTGCGCCTCTTGTCATGGCGAGGGCGCGGCTCCCCCCCTGCCGTTTGATCGACCGCAGCTGTTAGCCCCGATGCTGCATCTTCGCACTGCCGCACACGGCGACTTGCTTGGCGAAATTTTGTTTCGGCTGTCACCCGATTCTGGCGCGGCACGCATGCCCCGGGACGTCAATTTGGCGCCGGCGCAGCGTGAGGCGTTGTCGCGCTACCTGGTGAACCTCGCGGACGGGCGTTGACAGACGGGAGGGCGGCTAGCCATCACCTCTGGTCCAAAATCAACTATGTGCCACAACTCATTGATAAATATTGATAATACGGCCCGGAAGATCGGGCGAAAATGTCCTGCGACTAGCCGAGCTGGTCGCTCAGCGCCCGCATCCGACGCGACTGCACCCGCAGTCCGTATTCAAGCTCCTTGAAACGAGACTGCAGCAGCGAGCGCTCCCAGCGTTCGCTCATGGCCCGCCGGGCCTCCTGCAGCCATTGTTCGCGCAGCTGATTCCAGGCGGCCACGGCCTGGCGAAAGGTTTCATATTCCTCGGTGATCCGCTTTCTCAACTGCTCGATCTGGGCGCCGCCGGTCTGGCGCGCCAATTGGCGCTCGGCGCGCCGAAATTGGTTATCGAGCAGAGCCCTCTGGATCTTGAACCAGGGTACGCGCTTTAGGTCGCTGGTCAGCCCAACCCAGTGCATGGCGTGGATGAACCATTTGGACGGGTCCCATTGCCACCACCGCACCCCGTTGCGGTAATCATGCGCAAACATGTGATGGAAATTATGGTAGCCCTCGCCGAAGGTAAGCAACGCCACAACCGCGTTGTCGCGCGCGGTGTTCTCATCGGTGTAAGGCTGAATGCCCACGATATGCGCCAAGGAATTGATGCAGAACGTCAGGTGATGGCTGACGACGAGCCGCAGCACGCCGCCAAGCAAAAAGACGCCGACCACATCGCCGCTCGCCCAGCCGATCAGGAGCGGGACGCCAAAGTTCATTCCCAGCGCCAGCGGCAGGTAATGGCGATGCTGCCACATCACCAAAGGATCACGCTGCAGGTCCCGCACCGTGCTCAAGTCCGGTTCGCCGCTCGGGTAATTGCGCAACATCCAGCCGATGTGTGAAAACCAGAAGCCGCGGCGCGCACAATATGGATCCCGCTCGGGATCATCGATATAGCGATGATGCGTGCGGTGACCGGCGCTCCACAGAAGCGCGCTGTTTTGCAGGGCCATCGCGCCGAAAAGAAGATAGATGAGCTTAAGCGCCGGACGCGCTTCGTAAGTGGCATGGGAGAACAGCCGGTGGTAGCCGCAAGTAATCGACAATTCGTTGACGCTCAAGAGCACCGCGAACCAGACCCACGCGCCCGCATGATAGCCGTGGCTGATGCCATACCAAGGCACGATGCTTACCGCCACCGCTGCGGTCAGCACAAACATCAGCGTCGCCGCCCAGTTGCGTCGCGCCGATTCCCAGTCACCTGCTGTCATAGATTCTAGCCCCGTTACTCCCGCCGCTCCCCCTGCATTATGCCCCGCCGGCCCCGCGCATGCTCAATATTATGGTCTAAGCACCGGACCTTAAAGCGTTATTGGTCCTCCGGCAGGAAATTCAATGTGGAAAGTACGCATGGCGCCTCAGACGCCAACATGCTCCCGGTCACGGCCCCGGCCATCAGTGTGGTTCGGATGTCTCCGATACCCTCTCGGCTCCGCTCCCGCCATCGGCCCGACACGCGAAATTTACGCAATCGGGGGACCAAGGACAAGGGCCCGGTTGTGCGCCAATGCTCGGTCTTGAGTCTCGGAACCATACACTGCCGCCGTATGTCCATCGTCAGGCGTCTGTGCGACACGCGAGCTGATCCAAACGATGGATGAGTCGAATAATTGGGGACTTCGGCGCTGCGCGACCCTGCTCTTCGTGATCATGCTGCATGTGGCGCTGTTGGCGGCACTATTGACGACGTCCCAGACCCGGCGTCCCTCCCCCCCGACTGCGAATGCCGTTCAACTGCTCTATTTGCCGCCCGTGCATCTTCCCAAGGTGCGCTCGGAGATTGCGCGTCTTCACGGATCGAGCGGCGATATGCCCATACCGATCGCGCCCCCGGCACTCGACTCACTCTCATTCTCGATGTCGCCGGCGCCCCGGTCGACCTCGGCCGGCCGCGGTACCGGCGTTGATTGGGCTGCGGAGGCGCGTCGCGCCCTGCAGGCGTTCGAGATTCGCCGCCACAACCCTTCGAGCGCAAACCTGATCTCGAGTAACCCGGCGGAAGACAATTGGTGGCCGCAGCACCACGCTGGAGACCAATACAAGACTCCGACGGGCGATTGGATCGTATGGATCACTCCCAACTGCTACCAGGTAGCCGGCGCCGGACCGAGCGCCTACGCGCTTGGGGCATCGTTGCCCCGGACGATCTGCCGCGGCCAATCCGGCACCGTCGCCGACGATCCGTTCGGTGAATCACCCAAGCCGTAGGACCGGCTCCGCCGCACCGTGCTACCCTTGCCCCTGATCGGGGAGTCATCGACGATGTCGGCATTCCAGCGCGAGATTCTCGTGAGGTTCGGACACTGCGACGCCGCAGGCTGGGTGTTCTACCCGCGTTATTTCGAAATGGTCAGCGATTTCGTCGAGGACTGGTTCGAGGACGGTCTGGAGGCGAGCGCGCCCGGTCTATTCCATCACAAACAGATTCTGACTCCGTCGGTACATTTCACGGTCGATTTCGAAAAGCCGACGCGCTACGGGGATCGCCTCACGTTCAATCTGTGGACCGTGAAGGTCGGGCGAACTTCCTGCCAATTGCGCATCGAAGCGTCCCTCGGTGGCGAGTTGCGCATGCGCGTGAAGCAGGTGCTGGTGTTCATATCCGCTGCGACCGCTCGCGCCACTCCAATCCCCCCGGAACTCGTCAGCAGGATGCACCGGTTTGCTGCGCCGGTGGAGCAGTCGCCGCCGAAACCGGGGAAGTCGCGAACCCGCGCGCGGCCGTCCGCGAAGCCGCGCTAGAAGCCGCCCTAGAAGCCGGCCCGGACGTACGGAGCGCCGTTATCCGGGCGGACTGCACCTGAACAATTCGATCGACGTTGTCGATTGATTCGCGGCTTTGTACACCGTAACCGAATCAACGCCCACCGCCAGCTTGATGCCGACCAGATCGATGAGATTCCTATACCGCTCATCATGGTTTAAATCGGTTTCGCTCGCCCTTGCCAACGCCTTGCGATACCAGTCTTCCACGACTTCGAGACGGTCGAACGTCTCGGCCGAAAAGCGCGCGCACCAATGTCCGACGGCATCGGTCTTAACGACGTGATCCATTTTTGCTCTACTTAGATTCGGATACACCGGCAAGCCGGTCAAGTTATAGACGCCCTCGGCGTAGCCGATCGAGGCCGGGCTCAGCAGCGAGCACGTCAAAAAAGCTGCGATCAGCTTACACATGTACGGTGCGCCCGGACGACCCGTCTCTCCGGATTGAGGATGATGACCCGGTCACGACCCAATCCATCGGCACATCGTGCGGCTGCGGGAATATGGTTGTGAGCGCCGCGCCGGGATAACCGACACCGATGGCCAGCGGCTGTGGTCTTAGCTTCGCAAGAGTTCGATCGAAGAAACCGCCCCCGTATCCAAGGCGGTAACATGCGCCATCAAATCCGACCAGCGGAGCAATCGTAACCTCGGGAATCACCTCGGCGCCGTCGGCGGGATAGGGAATCTTCCAAAGACCGCGAGCGAGCCGCGCGTGCAGATGCCATTCGCGAAAGACCAGCGGTTGGCCGAGAGCCACCGCGACAGGCAAAGCCACGCGCACTCCCTGGCAAGACAGCCTACCCATCCACGCGCGCAGATCCGGCTCCGCTCGGATCGGCCAATAGACGCTGAGAGTGGTAAACGGCACCGCCGCGAGAATCCCATCCAGGGTACGCTCAATGGCGAGGGTGTGCTCGGCGCGGTACTCCTCGGTCAAAGCGATTCGCGCTCTGAGCAGACGCTCGCGTTCCGCCCTGCGCCAGCGCGCAACCTCGCGGGATTGCTCCGGATCCGCCCGCTGCGTGCCGTCCGGACTGAACTCGTGCAGCATGCACGGCGAGGATGCCGGAACGCCGCAGTCGATATCCTTGCCGCCAGTCGTTGCCACGGCACATCTCCACACAGTCTTTATTTAATCCTACACCATCCAAGGACCCGCATGCCTGAGACGCCTTTCCGCCCCGCCCGAACCCAAAGGCCGACCGGCTAATCCTGCGGAGGCGCCTTCGTTGCGCGTATCAGCAACACCGGCACAGGCGCCGTGCGCACGACATACTCAGCGTCGCTCCCCATGACGAGGCGACGAATTCCCCGGCGTCCGTGGGTACCGATCACTATCAGATCGGCCGGCCATCGTTGCGCATACTCGGCGATCGCGGCACCCACCGGTCCCATCGGCGTCTCGACCGATTCGCTCTGCGCTTCGACACCTTGCTGGCGCGCACTGCTCACCGCCTCGCTGAGGATCAACTGACCATGCTCGCGAAGCTCCTTGAGCAGTTCATCGGACCTCGCCATTCCATGGCGCCCTTCGGCGACGAAATAATCATGCACAACGTGCAGTAGCCGCAGCACTGCGCTTTGGTCCTTCGCCAGAAGGATTGCGTGCTGAAGCCCGAGCTGGCTTGTCTCGCTGCCATCGACAGGCACCAGGATCTTCTTGTACATAGAGCACGTCCCCTCAATTTCACCGCGTCCCCACGGATATCGTACGCTTCGCCGCTACACCCACGCCAATTTCTCTGTCGACAGTTCCGCCTCGCCATCCCACCGATACGCCACCAGAGGTCCGCCCTTGGCAACGCTGTAATCGAGGCACGCGAACAGCTCCGAAATCACCGCCGGCGTTCCCACAAACCAGTAATGCCCGAAGATCACCGGGGGGCCGGCGTAGTGACCTGCCTGCCACACGACATCCGGGAGCCACCATCGAATCCGTACCTCGTGCGGGACCTCGCCATAATTACCCGGAGACGGAATGCCCTCCAGCAGCGTGACGTCCGGGCCCCTGCAGACGATCTCGAGTGCCTCGTTGGCCCAATGACCCCTCTTGCTGCCGAGCACGATCAATTCATCGGTAAGCGTCTGTTCAGGTCCCAACAGCGGCCGCAGGCGGTCCATCGATTCCTGATGCCAGCATGCATGTACGATCCGCAACTGCCCAAGATCCACCCATAACGGCAAGGTCTTGAACCACGCGACGATTTCTTGATGGAGCTTTCCATCGACCTCATCCAAAAAACCTTGATGCTGCGCAAGATTCCCGGGCGTGTGGTGATCGCGCAAGAACTTCCCCGGCTTGCCAGGATCCGAGGTTGCCCACGCAATCGCATTAAGCTCATGATTGCCCATGACGCATTGCGCGGTTCCCGCATCGACCATCCGCCGCACGAGATCGACGGTGGCCAATTGCTTCGGTCCGCGATCGATCAAATCGCCGAGAAAGACCGCCATTCGACCCGCATGGCGCCAAGCTCCCGCCGCCTCCCGATAGCCCAAATGCCTCAGCAGCGCGACCAATTTGTCGAGTTGGCCATGCACGTCGCCGATAACGTCGATGCCGTTGTTCACATCGGTCCTCGCCCCGGAGTTCCGCGAAACGGCGCGGATCCTCGAACAGACGCGCGCAGTATCGTGATCCAATGCCGGCCCGCTACAATATCGGCCGGCACAACCGACCATTCGTTCACAAATGCATCGCCGCCGGTCAATTCGAGCAAACAGACCAGCGCGTTGATGCCAATGGTGGCGATGGTGACGGTGGAAAATTTTGTGGGACGTCGCGATTCGTCCATCAGGGGCATCAAGTTTTTCTTCGCTCTGGGCAGTGCACGACGATTCGATTGTAGCTCAAGCCACCGCGTGCCGTGCGTTTGAGGCCCAATGGGTGGTCTGCTTCGTTCCCCGCCTTGCATCGCCCGTCTTGGAATCATTTAATGACACGGGTGAGGAGCGGTCAAAAATGAAACCTCAAACAGTTGCGATTTTGACGTTTGCTCTGGCGTCTATGCCGTTTGGACCCCTAGCATGTGGCGCCGACGCGCAACCCGCGGAGCGCGGGACGACATATGCAAACCTCCAAGGCCAGCTGCTGCTGGACAACCGGCGAGTCATCGTCCGTCAGTTCGTCGTCGAGCCCGGACAATCGACCGGCCGCCGCATACCGCAGGGCGATCAGCTGCTGGTCTTCATCAGGGGCGGCATACTGAAATCCAATGATACCGGACGATCGACCCTGTGGAGAGACGGCCGGGTTGTATGGTGGTCGGCAACCGATCCGCCCGATGAAGGAAGCACTAACGTGGGTACGACCCCGATCCAGGTGGATCTGGTGACGATCAAACGGGTCGGATCGGCGGCCGACAAACCTGGTTCAGGCCTCAAGCACAAGTACCAATACCTCAACTACCCAAACATTCCCGGTGAGGACCTGCTGGAGAACGATGTGGTCATCGTTCAACGATTCACCGTCAATCCCGGCCAGTGGGAGGGCGTGCACGCCCATCATCCGGACATGTTGTATATCCATGTCAAGGGAGGACAATGGGCCGCTCGATCGAACACCGAGCCCGAGCACCCCTACCCTGAGCCGTCGCCGGACGGCGAAGTCGGTTGGATGCCCACTATCGACATCAGCCAAGGGCACGAGTCCGGGAACATAGGAAAAAATCCGATCGATCTGATTTGGGTGACGCTGAAGAAATAGCGCAAACAAGACTTCCGACAGGAGCATTCGATGACACCCGATACACAAGGGCGCGCCGGCCCCTCCACATGGCATGTGCAGGCCAAGCACGTCTTGTTCGGCATCCTTGCCCTGTTGACCGTCTTCGTGATCTACAACAACGAGCGCTTCATCATCGATCGTTCGGACCCGGCCTGGACTTATTATTTCCCCGTGCGCTGGCTGCTGGTCCCCCACGGTTTCGCCGGCGCCATCTGCCTGTTCCTCGGGGCGTCGCAGTTCTCGACACGGCTGCGGCAATCCCATGCGCTCGTGCATCGCACCCTCGGGCGCTGTTATGTGATTGGCGTCGCGATTTCCGCGCCGGTGGCAATCTACATCAGCATGCTGCACAACGCGCTACCGGAGAGGATAGCCATTGTGACGCAAGCGTCGCTATGGTTATTGACGACCGCCGTGGCGTTCTACTGCATACGACGCCGAAACTTCCAGCAGCATCGGCATTGGATGATCCGCAGCTACGCCATCACCCTGATTTTCCTGACCGATCGCGTCATCGACGCCATTCCCGGGCTCTCCCAGCTGGACACCGACGCCAACCCCACGGTGCTGTGGCTGTGCAATATCCTCGCTTGGGTTGTACCCACCTTCATCGTCTCGTGGCAAAACATCGTTCGATCGCCGGGCCGCGCGGCCGCTTCCGCAAACCATGCTCCGTAGCGTCGACGGGCCTCACCGTCCCGGCGCGGCGCCAGCACCCTTTGTCTGCTCGGACCGCCATTTCTCCACTGCGGCCATGGTGTTTGCGACGTGCCCGTCCGGATCCATTGCCGTGTACGCGTAGATGATCTTGCCCGTGGGCGCAATCACGTAGGAAGTGCGATTCGAATAGGAGATCAGGAAAAGCTTCGCGTCGTAGGCTTTGGAGATCTTCAGGTCGGCATCGGAGGCGACGGCGAATTTACTGCGGCATTCGCTCACCGAAAACCTACTGAGCGTGTCGATGGAATCGTGTGAGACGCCGATCACCGTGGCGCCGAGGGATCTGAACCTGTCGGTGGCCTCGGCGAACTCGTGGGCTTCGGCCGTGCAGCCCCGGGTGAACGCCGCAGGATAAAAATACAGCACGACCGGCCCTGATTTCAGTGCAGCGGACAGGGAGAAGCTAAACGGCTTGCCGGCCAGCGTTGCCTGGGTTGTAAAGTCCGGCGCAACCGCACCAGCCTTCAGTTCGGCGCTTACCGGGGACGACAGCACATAGCACGCGAGACCGAAGCTCACAAGACGCATCATGATTGACGGCGCCCCGCAGTGTGTCTCAATCGCCCTTGAATTTGATCGCCGCGTGCGTGCCGTCACAAAATGGCTTGTTCTTCGACGCACCACACCGGCACACGGTCATGCGGTTGCGCACTTCGTAATGGAATCCATCTGAACCGATCAGCTGAACACCTCCGCGCAGCCAGAGAGGTCCCGCACACCCATTCGCCGGATCCTCAATGAGGCCGATCGAGAGTTCATAGTGGGGCTCAATCGGGGTGCCGGTCGAATTCTCCCAAGCGACCAGTCGCCCCGACGGACAGTCGCCGACCTGCCGGACGAAATTGCGCCTCGCATTCGGGATCTCCGTTTCGCTCACGAGGTTCCAGACCTGCCCGTTTGGATCGCAGTAGCGCGCGAATGCGCACAGGCCTTCCACATCCGTCAGCGACATGTCAGGACCTTGCTTGACCGTGGCCTGCTTTCGATTGGTCTCTCGGCTCGCCGTTTCAGTGCCATCGAATCGCACTCTCGCATGCGAACCATCGCAGTAGGGCTTTTTCGCGCTTTGGCCGCAGCGGCACAGTGCGTAAGCAGCTTGTTCGGGGTATGTTTGACCCTCTATCCACTTGACCGACTCGCCCGCGGAATTGGTACCGATGGTCTGCTTTTTCATCGGCAAACCGCCAGAGACCATATAGGGACCATCTTTGGCGATCTGCACCTTGGCGTTCGACGCCTTTCGTGTGCTCATTTGCTCCTCCGATAGTTGGCGTTGACGGCCATGGCCGGTGGCAACTGCTAGTTCACCCCATAGTACTGAGTGAGGTAATCGACGATCGCAGCCACGTCACCTTCCGGAACCGGCGCACCCATGATCTTCATCATCTTGCGCACCTCCCCCTCCCAGGCCGCACGAGCCAGGAATGGCGAATTCATGACAATGTAGTCCAGGCTATGGCATATGGAACAGCGAGATTGGACCAGAGGCAACTGGGCGCCGCCCGCGAGTTTGATCGACGTCTCGCCACCAAACGACGGGCCCGCGAGAAGGCCGAAGAGCAGCACTGGTCCCATTCGATTCATCACGTTCACCGCAAATCCTCAGGCCACGTCGATCACGATCTTTTGCACGACGTTGTTGTGATAACCCGCAGCGTTGAAAATGAGCTCGGTCGGTTGCGAGGTGCCCTGTGCGTTGCTTGCGCGCGCCATGACCGACATGCGGCCGGCTCCTCGCGGTGAGCAAGTGAACTGCCATGGGCGGAACGAATACTTACCCTGATTCTCGCCGAGCCTCGCGCTTTGCCAGGTGCGCGCCTCATCGAGCGATACCTCCACGCCACGAATGCCGAACCCGCCGTCCCACGCGATGCCGTTGATCTCGATCGGCTGGCCGGCCGCAAACCGCCGCCCGTCGCCGATATTGGTCATGAGAGAGTTGACGAGAATCTCGGTAATGGGTGTCGTCGTTTCCGATTCCTGCGAGGTGAATCGATCGATGATCGGGAATTTACCCTTCGGAATCCGATACGCCGTATTCATCCAAAAACTCGCAAGCGGTTGCGATAGCGCGCGAATGCTGACGACCTGCTTCATCCAATAGGTTGCGGCCCACCCTGGCACCACGATGCGCGCCGGAAACCCATTCCAATGCGGCAGTGGAGCGCCGTTCATTTCATACGCGACCAGCGTGTTCTCATCCATCGCCTTCCAGGCGGGAACGCTTTTGACGAATAGCGGAGTCATCTCGAGCGGCCCACGATCGCTGCCGTTAAATGCGATCTCGATGGCCTCTTTTTTCAAACCAGCGCGCGCTAGGACGTCCTTCAGCCGCGCGCCCTTCCACCGTGCATTGCCCATCGCGCCGGATCCCCACTCAACTCCCGGGACGTGCGGGTCGGACAAGCCGCGCCGATTGCCGGCGCACTGGCATACCGCCACCAGTTCGACGGGCTCGAAGTCGCGCTGCAATTGTTCCATGCCCAGTTCGAAGCCGCGCTCGACGGCATCCCCGCCGACATTTAGCCGCCACGAGCCGGCATCGATACGTGGGATGCCCGAAAGATGCCACCGCACGAAGAATCGATCGTTGGGCGTGATGACATCCTGGAAAGCATCTACCGGCGACTCGTAGTTCGGCGGCCGGAATGAGCGCTTGATCAGTGGCAGCTTGCCTGGCAGCGTGTCCAGCGCCTCCGATTCCACGGTACCCTGCGGCAGGCCGGCTCGCGCCCAGCGCGGATGGATTCCGGCGTCGGCGAGCGCAATGCCACCGGCTATCATGCGCATGAACGATCGTCGCGTTTGCATAATATTCATTAGCATATACCATGGCCGCGCTACATCAATCCCGTCGTGAAGTCCCTCAACCGGAGGCACAATGAACGGCTCTCCTCACCGGGCTCGCCGTGGGAGAGTTCGGTCTTCCAATCGCGCGCGGCCCGCCGCATCACCTGGCGTCTCGTGTGAGCGCGGAGGAGTCAGTTTGCGGCGCAGTCGGATCGCTTCAGCATCATGGCAAGTGCCGCGCACGCGTTGGGCGCGGACCCGCGCAAGCCATCATGTGCGGCGGCGGAGCTGCCGAGCAGGAGCGCCTCTGCCTCGCGCGCCGTGAGGCGCGGCCTTTGCGATCGAAGCAGAGCGACCAGCCCGGAGACCTCCGCGGTCGCCAGCGAACTGCCGGAGAAAAAATCATAATGACCCTGCGGCGCCAGCGAAATCACGTCACGCCCGGGCGCCAGCACAACGCCGGGATTGGCATGACCGTTTTCCGAAGCATCGACCGCAATGACGGCATCAATATCGGTCGGAAACGCACTGCGCAGCCCGCCCGTCGGCACTGCACCGACAACGATGATGCCGGCGTCAACCGCGCGTTCCACGAGACGCGTAAGCAGTGGATCCCTCGGGCCCGCGAGACTGAGATTGACGACGTCTGCACGTGCTTCGACCGCCGCAGCGAGTGCCTGAGCGAGCGTATAGGAATTGCATTCCGCCCGGGTGCCGGCGACGTCGGCGCGCCAGCACGCCTTGAAGAGCAATAACCTGGCGTCCGGCGCGATTCCGATGATCCCGATTCCGTTATCCGTCACGGCCGCGATCACCCCGGCGACGGCCGTACCATGCGCATCGCCGCTGAACGCGCGCTGATCCTTATCGACGAAATTGCGTGTCAAGATGTTCGTCGGCAGATCGGGGTGATCCATGGCGACGCCGGTGTCGATCACCGCGACGCGGACGTTCGCGCCCCGGCTCATCGCGTGCGCCTCGGCGACCGCCATTTGCGCAATATTGCGCTGCAGATTCGCATAAGGGTCGTTGTAACGGGTGGATTGAGTTCCGAAGGTCTGCAGCGGCTGAACGGATTCGACTCTCCGGTCGCGCGCCAGCTCGGCGAACAGTTGGTCGCGATCCGCATTCTCAGGCATGGCATACACGATACAGTGCACGTCGAGCAGCGCAATCGGCCAGCTGGATACCTCCTGCAGATGATAATCTCGGACAAGCGCTCGGCTCGTTCTGCGTGCGACACTGCCTGCTTTATAGGAACCCGCGTCGACGTATGCGCGCGGCGTGGACGTGGCACTGGTTCCCGGCATGATCACTGGATTCCGAACCGTGACGACGAGATAGCGTTGCGGCGCGGCCCGCGCTTCCGCGGGCAACTCGGCGCTCGTCCGCACCCCGCCCTGCGACGAGCACGCCTCCAGCACGAGCATTAGGACGAGCGCCCCGAGGTTTGCGGCCTTCAATGATTCATTGCCTCGTCGTTGACCGCATACTCCACGAACAGCACGCGGGGGTCGCCGCGAAGTGTCGTGATCCTGGGCGCCAGCAGGGCGCCCGTGAGGTGCTGATCGAGCGGCGCCAGAGTGTAGGCCCCGATATCACTCGGCCCTCGGACGATCGTCAGTGCGTTGGTCGCCAACAGCGACTTCACCTCCGCGAGGGTCAGCGTCGGTGCGAACAACACCCGGATATGCGGTCCGGGAGCAATCGGCAGCGGTTCCGCGGACAGCGTCGCGTAGTGCGCATCGCTGGCGCTCGACGCCGCGTGCTGTCGCATCGTGGCGCCGAGCCACCCGAGAGCGACCGTCTGCAGGATCACGGCGGCGGTTAACCATTGCAGCGCTCCGAGGCGCCGCCGGGAAGCCGCACTCGGCTCGCGAACCGGTGCCACGGCATTGGAAGCGTCGCGGCCGAGTTCGTCAATCCGCAATAGCGTCTTGGCCAGACCGCTCTGCGGCGCGAATTCTACGGGCGTACCCGCCTTCATCAATTCGCGAACGGCGCGTTCGTGCGCCACATCGGCGCGGCAGATCGCGCAGTGTTCCAAATGACTCGACACGCGCTCGACATCGGAGGCAGCGAGTCGTCCCGCGACATACCACGGCAACAGCCGTGCCGATTCCTCATCGCATCGGGCGCCTTCCAAATCCGGGCTCACGATCGGGCTCCCGGGCCGATGATGCAGTCGGCCAAGATTGCCCGTAGTTTGCGCCGGGCATTGAACATCCGAGTCTTCACAGTATTGACGGGGCACTCCATGATGTCGGCAACCTCCTCGCACGAATGATCCATGTAATAGGTGAATTCGAGCACCAATCGCTGCTCGATCGGAAGCTGCGCGAGGGCCCGGTCGAGCAGCTCACGCTGCTCGATTGACTGGCCCAAGTCGCCGGTCGTTGGTTCGGCGTCGGCGATTTCCATGGCCATCACGCGCTCGTGCGTGGCGGCTCGCCGAATTGTGTTCAGTGCACGTCGGTATGCTATGCCCATGATCCACGTGGACACCAGCGAGGCATCGCGAAAATCGCCCGCGCGCTGCCAAACGGTCCACATCGTGTCGTTGATGATTTCCTCGGCGTCCTCGTAACGATGCGTCAGGCGCGTCAAGAACTTCGCCAGACGACGATGGTAGTGCAGGTACAAATCTCTAAATGCGTCCCGGTCGCCGCGGCTGATCCTGGCGATCAATTCGCGCTCGCGCTCGTTTCCAGGCCTCTCGACAGGTCCAGGATTCGATTGCAACTCCTTGTTTTCCAAGTATTTGCTCCGTTCTGCCAGCCGGGCAGACCATGCTACTGACCATGCTACTTGTAAGTACCCTGGGATGACCTTTGGGTTCAATGGCCCACACTCAGAAGCGCAATATGCCGGTCACTGCCCAGGTTCCATTCGCGCTGGCGTCCTCGTAAAGCCTTGCCGCCGTCGAGTCACAGTAGAATCGACGCAGATCGAGCGTCAGGTGCCGATAGACGTAGCTGAGCGCCAGATCGCCCGCCCAGTAGCCGACTCCGAATAGGTCGTGCAGATCGTAGTAGCCGACACCTGCGTTGAGCGCAAATCCGGCCCGCAGCGGCCAACGCGTCGAGATCTCATACGCCAGAGTCGTGCGCTGGCGCGCGAGACCGAGATCGGAATAAAAACTGCTGTTCGGCTCATACGAGACGCTTCCGGCAACAAGGTCCTGGTAACCGATTGCGAGGGACAGCTCATCGTAGTCGTAGCGTCCCGGGCGCGGATCGTCGAGGTAAGCGTGGTGCGTATAGGTTGCCTGCACCGCGAAATCCGCGCCGAGCGCGTGATTGATTCCCGCGTACAGATCGAGTTCCTTCGACGGATCGCCACCTGGATAGGGATCCACATTGGAACCCCAGGCGCCGGCAAACCAGCCGAGCGGACTTTGATAGTTCACGCCCAGCTGCAGCGCCGCACCGCCGTAGGTCTGCGAGATGCCCCGATATACGTAATCGCTGGTGAGGCCGATCGATGCGGTCCATGGGTCGCCGGCTTCGCACGGCAGCGGACACAGGATGAGCGCCGCTACGCCGGCGAATAGGCCCGCGCGCCCAATACGTGGCGGACGAACAAGAGTCTCCCGATGCATCGCCGCCGCAGTATATGACTCTCCTCGGCCGGCAGCAGGACGACTTTCGATTTTTGTCGGTGCCGACAGAACCCGGTGCTGCTCTCGGGTCACTTACGCCACACGGGCGTCGTCTTCGGCGCTCGGTCCAATAACTCATGCACAGGGGACAATCATGCAAACGAGACAACTGTCGAACATCCTACGCAGCGGCATCGCACTCGCTGCAGCTCTCCTCGCGTCCTCACCCGGCTCGGTCGCCGCGGCACAAGAGGCATTCATTCCGGCGGAGATCAACTCCTCGACGATTCCGGCGAACGGCGATCTTAATCCGTACGGCGTCGCATTCGTCCCGAGCGGTTTTCCGAGCGGCGGTCGGATTGGCGCCGGTGACGTGCTGATCAGCAACTTCAACAACAGCGACAACATTCAAGGCACGGGGACAACGATCGTCAGGCTGAATCCGCACGGTCCGATTGCGCCTCCGGGCAGCGCCGCGACGTTCTTCACTAGCCGGCTTACTGGCTTGTCGACCGCGCTCGGTGTTTTACGGGGCGGCTTCGTAGTGGTCGGCAACGTCCCGACCACCGACGGCACCTTCAAAACGATCGGTCAGGGCGCCCTGCAGGTCATTGATCGCAATGGCAAACGGATTCAGACCTGGACAGATCCGGTGCTGCTGGACGGCCCGTGGGACCTCGCAATCGACGACTATGGCTCGTGGGCGTTCATCTTCGTGTCGAATGTCCTCAACGGCACGGTCACACGGCTCGATGTCGCCGTCACGTCGAGCGGAGTGGCCCTGCACGAGAAGATCACGATTGCGAGCGGCTACACTCATGTGCCCAACGCGGGGGCGGTCGTGCTCGGGCCGACCGGGCTCGCCTACGATGCCCTCACGGATACGCTGTTCGTCGCATCAACCGCCGATAACGCAATCTACTCGATTTCGCACGCGAGCCGCCGATCCAGTGCAGCCGACAAGGGCGATCTCGTTGTGTCGGATCCGCATTTGCGAGGTCCGTTGGCGCTTCGCCTCGCACCCAATGGACACTTGGTGACCGCCAACGGCGACGCGGTCAACACGGACCCGCTGCATCCGAGCGAGATTGTGGAATTTACCCAATACGGCCAATTCGTTCGCGAGTACAACGTGGACCCGAGCGAAGGCGGTGCCTTCGGCATCGACATACGCTGCGACGGGTACAGCGTCTGCGATTTCGCCGTCGTCGATGATGTCACTAATTATCTTTCAATCGTTCAGCTGCCCCGGCAGCAGTGAGCATGCGGGTATTTGTTTCATAGCCGGTTGACCGCTTGTGGGATGCGCTGAGCCCTGGTATAGATTTGTCGCTTTCCGGGCTCAGCGATTTTTTTATAGCGGTGATCGCGGATATGAATTCAAACAAGCGTGGCCGGTTGCGCAGGCCTGCAGGCCCCGGGCCGCGAATCGATGCCCGCGCGGGCCTCATGAAGACTTTGCCACTCTCAAAAGTCTACCAACTGATCGAGCCGGGCCCGGTGGTCCTGTTGACCACCGCCCAGCATGAACGCATCAATGTCATGACGATGTCGTGGCACATGATGGTTGACTTTGAGCCTCCGCTGATCGCCTGTGTCGTCAGCAACGCCAACTACAGCTTCAGCGCATTGAAAGGCACGCAAGAATGCGTGATCGCAATCCCGGCGGTTGAGCTGGCCGCCACCGTCGTCAAGATCGGCAACTGCTCGGGGCGCAACGTCGTGAAATTCGAGACGCTTGACGTGACCCCGATACCGGCAGAACGCGTCGCGCCGCCCCTGATAGCGGAGTGCTTCGCCAATCTCGAATGCAAAGTGGCCGAAACTCGTCTGGTACGCAAATACAATCTCTTTGTCCTGGAAGTGCTCAAAGCCTGGATTAATCCGGCCAAGCGGACTCCCAAGACCATCCACCATCAAGGCTTCGGGCGGTTCGTGGTGGATGGCGAAGCAATCAGACTGAAATCAAGGATGAGATGATCGCACTTCCCGCCGCCGCCGCGGCGTCTGCAAGTCGTCCGACGAATCGTGGTTCAGCTCCAACTCGAACCCTGCGTCGCTCTCATGTCCGAGTCGATTGACATGCGACCCCCGGCGGTCGCGCTGTGCGCGGTTTGCCGGCACAGTTCCACGGCATGCTGGCTCGACCGCGCGATGAGCTCGATCGCGGCCGGATCCACCCGGCCGGCGGCGGTCGCCCGCTCCAGCCGGGTTGCGGCAAACTCGAGCTCCGCGAGAGTGCGGCCGAGGCCGTAGCGCAATTCCTGGGCGAGCCGCCGGCGCTCCAGATCCGTCGCTTCGAGAAACTCGCGTCGCAGGGCGTTGCGCTCGGTCACGTCGACCGAGAAGCACAACAATGTCGGCCGGCCGTCCATCTCGAATGGCGCATGGGACACCTCGACGTCGATCCACGAACCGCTTTTCAGACGATGTCGCGTCTCGAGCCCGCGTGTGTTGGTTGTGCCCGCTGTCGCCTTCCAGTCCGGGTGCGCCTCCAGCCTGCCGGCTGCCATGGACAACCACTCCCTTTCAGAATACCCGTAGTGGCGAATTGCCTCTTCATTGACCATCAAGATCCGGCCGGTCGCGGCGTCCTGGACCCACAAGGGATGCGGATCGTGCTCAAACAGGCGCCGGTGGCGCTGCGCCGTGGCCGCGAGCTCGCGCAATGTGCGATTGCGCTCGGCGAGCAGCACCGTCAAGAACATTCCCGTGACGGTCAGCAGCGCCAGAAACCCCCACAGCGTGTCGATGCCTTCGTCGACGCCGATCGTAGAAAGGACTCCTTGCTGTAATGCGAAGCTCACGGTGGCGGACATGGCGCACACCGAGATTGCAAAGGAGGCCATGGCGACACCGAAGCGCACGACCGCCCAGACGAGCAGCACCATCGCCATCGCCACGAGCGGCAGGCGTACGGCGACCTCACTGAGCATGAACATGCAGGCTACCCAACCGAGCAATGCAAGGCACCAGAAGCCCGCTTCGATGTGGTGCCCGCGCAAGGTGCGCAAAATCGGCGGCGTCGCGACCACCATCGGCACGAACAGCACCGCGCCGGCGACGCTGTCCGCCCACCATCGTCCGAGCGCGGACAGAAATGCCCCGGTCACGACCGGAGTCGCACCCGCAGCGTTGGTGATGAGGGCGATGATCTCCGGAGTCGCTTCGCCGGGCCGCAGCCATTGATAGGTCATCAAGCCTATGAAATCCAGCGCAATGATGATGCAGCCGCCGATGATCGCAGCGCCAAACAACACCAGCGGATCCTGCCAACGGTCGAACGCGCGGCTGAACCGCCAGCGCGACAGCAGCCACAGCATGATTAGCGCCGCCAGCACCGTTTCCGCGCTGTAATAGGCCGCGAGCAGCCACGGTTGATGCATCAGCATCATGGCGCCGATCAGGGCTCCTAGGCCGATGCCCGGCCACAAACGTCCGCCCCCCAAAATCAGGCCCGCCAGGCTCAAGCCGATTGAGAGCGCTGGTATGGCCAACCGTGAGCCGCTCCCACCCAGATGAGGATCAACGATTCTGGCGAGGACAGCGGTCACAGCGATGCCGCAGTAGCAGGCGGCGGCGAGCAGCAGGCAGCGCCCGAAGTAGGAGATGAACGGTCCGCCGGCCGCCAAAGTGGCCGTATTCACCATCTCGAGCGTCGCACGCGGCTCGATTGGCGGCTCGTCGAATTCGAATTGTGCAGGCTGGTGATTCTCGGTTGGCTCCTGCTGCGGGCACTCGCAGCGGACGAGCGTGCCGCCATCCGGTTGTGTGCGGGCCTCGATGGTCGCACCGACGGCCGCCGCGCGCATGCGCATGGACTGCATCCCAAGGCCACTCACGGGCGCGCCCGCAGCATCTCCGATCCCGATGCCGTCGTCCTCGACATTCACCTGGATCGTCTCTGCGGTCACGAGCACGCACACGCGAATGTGTGCGGCGTGCGCATGCTTCAGCGCGTTGGTGACCGCCTCCTGCACCACGCGGTAGAGATGTTCGCTGCGCTCGAGCGACAGGGTGAGCGGTGCCTGGGAATGGACCTGCACATCGAGGCGCGGGCCTGTGCCCGGCGGCAGCGAATCCGGGAGGCGGTGCAACGCCTTGATCAGGTCGCCGTTCGCATCCTGGAGCGGCGATACGCCGCGCGTCAGCTGACGGCACAGCTTCACCGCCTGATTGCTGGTATCGATGAGGAAATTGATGAATGCGCCATCGACCGCCGTACCGCGCGAGACACGTATGGCCGCCGCCTGCGCACCGAGGCTGAGGCCCGTAAGCACCTGTCCAAGCCCGTCATGCAACTCCTGCACGAGCCGCCGACGCTCGAGATCCGACGCAACGAGGATTCTAGAGCGCAGCTCCACTCGATCCGTCACGTCCACCGAGTAGCACAGGTCGACCAGGCGGCCGTCGAGTTCAATGGGAGTCGACAGAAGCTCAACGTCGATGAATGCGCCGCCGCGAGTACGATGGCGGACGGAACGGACCCCGCCCGCATTTGCACCCGACGCGGGTTCGGGCATGACGGGCTCGGCCGCCAGCTTCTCGACCGTCATGGCGCGAAACTCCGCCTCGCTGAAGCCGTAGTGCCGCATTGCTTCGTCGTTGACCATCAGAATGCGGCCGCCACCCGGCTCCGCGACCCACAGCGGCGAGGGGTTGAATTTGAACAGCCGCTGGTAGCGCTCGGCGGCGCGGGTCAATCGATCCAGATCCCGGCGCCGCTCCGCGAGCAGCGCCGTGAGAGACAGGCCCGTGAGTGTAAGCAGCAGGATGAACCCCCACTGCAGCCCGATTCCGTCTATGGGACTGCGGGTCGCGAGCGGCCCGATCCGCATACCCACGCCAGCCGTCGCCACGAGCGACATCGTCAAGGTGGCGAATGCCGCGGTCGACGGCTCGAACCGGATTGACACCCAGGCCACCAGCATCAGCGCGGAGATCAGCAAAGGCTGCGTCGCCGCCGTGGGCAGATTCAGAGCGGCGGTGCTCCACGCCAGCAGCAGGAGACCGAATAAAAGCAGCGCAATCGGCTGACGGAGATACGCCTTCATCAGGGCGTTCGGCCCTGCGCTCGCCAGCGGCACCGCCATCGGTACCACCAACATGACGCCGGCGATGGAATTCAGGGCCCACCGGGCGCTGTTCGTGAGGATCGCCGGGGTCAACGCGGGAAACGCGCCCCTCGCGTCCGTCATGAGCGAATGATAAAAGGGTGCCAGAGACTCGGGCGCCAGCCACGCCAGGGCAAAGCCGCCCGTCAAATCGAGCGCCACGTCGAACACCCGTCCGACCGTCGCTGCCGCCAACAGTATCAGAGGATCGCGCAGGCGATCAAAGCTACGGTGAAAGCCCCAGACCGTCAGCAGGCGAGCAATGAGCAATATGCTGCCCGCCTCCGCCGCCGCGTCGATCGTGACCGACATGGGTGGGTCGCGCACGATGACGCCCCAGACCACCCAGGAGCCGATGAACACGGCGGGCCAGAGCCGCGGCCCACTCAACAGCATGCCGGTTACGCCTACTCCGACCGCGAGCCACGGCGCGGCGATCGACATGGACAAGAGCGAGGAGTCCCCGCCGTGCTCTACGAAGAACACCGTGCCGGCGCCAGTGGCAACGTAGACCAGCAACAATAGCGACCCGCCGGCCCATGGCGACTTCAATCGCAAGAGCACCTGTCCGCTGCGGATGTCAGGCAATGAATTCATTTCCGCCGCTGGCGTCACCGCGTCCGAAGGATCCGGAATTGATCCGTACATGCTGGACATTATCGGTGATTTTGACTCGATCCGCTGCTTCGTGGATGCGAACGCTCTCTGATTTTGGCTATTCGCACCCTGAAGTCCATACTGTCCCAATGGCATCTGCGGCTCCCCAGCTCGTGGAGATTCACGTCGATGATGAGACTCGCGTGTCCGGGATGCTGCAGCACCCGCAACGGCCAAAAGCATGCTTCGTGGTTGCGCATGGCGCCGGCGCCGGAATGCTGCATCCATTCATGGTCGACTTGGCCAATGATCTGGCCGCCCTTCGTATCGCCACGCTGCGTTATCAGTTTCCATACATGGAGAGACACGGCAGGCGCCCGGACTCGCCCGCACTTTGCCATGCGACGGTTCGCGCGGCGGTCGCTGCCGCTCACACCCTTGTGCCCTCGATTCCCTTGGTTGCCGGCGGCAAGTCGTTTGGCGGCCGCATGACCTCTCAAGCGCAGGCGTTGAGCCCGCTTCCGCTGGTCCGCGGCCTGATCTTTCTTGCCTTTCCACTGCATCCGCCCAAGAAGCCGTCGGATACCAGAGCTGAACACCTTTCGCAGGTGCATATCCCGATGCTGTTTCTGCAGGGCACACGCGATGCGCTTGCCGACTTGGCGCAGCTTGGTCCTCTAGCCGAGCGGCTTGGCTCACGCGCGACCTTATGCCTTCTTCCCGACGCCGACCATTCCTTTCACGTAGCGGCTCGAACGGGTCGCAGCGACCGGCAAATCATGGACGAAATGATCCATGCAGTCGCGACGTGGACCGATGCGATCACCGCCGCGATAGCTGCCGGCGCTCACGCACCCGGCTGAATCGGCTCGACCCGATAGTGAACCGATAGGCAGTGGCTTTGGCCCGCCTCGAGCGTCAGTGTGTTGTCGCGCGCGTTCGCGCTTTCGACGCACACGAATTGCCGCCACCCGCCGCGCGTTGCCGGGGCGGCCCCCAAGTCCGCGAGACCGGCTGCCTTCCTCTCCCCGGGATTCCACACCACGGTCGAACGGCTGCCGCGCTTGGCAATGTGGATGCGTCGCTTGAGCAGGGGATCGACGATCGTGCACGCCGCTTCGGTATCGATGTACACTCGGTCGATCTCCGCGGGAAAAATCACCGGGCCTTCTTGACGCTTGCGCCGCCCGCCGTCGGCGGCGTCCATGAAATCGGTGCCGTCCAGGCCGAGCACCTGCACCGAGCCGATATCGCCGACCTGGAAGTAGGTGTGCAGCGCTTCGCTCAGGGGAAAGCCCTCGCTGCCCGTGTTGGTGGCCGTCAGCTCGAGGTCGAGCGCGTCCCCGACCGTGATGCGATATTCCAGACCAAAGCGGTACGGCCACAGCGCACGGGAATGTTCGCCGTCGGAAAGCCGCAGCGAGAGCTGGGTCGCGCCATCCTTCAGACGAACCGGCGCGCGCGCTTGCCACAGAACGTTGCGCGCAAAGCCGTGGCTGGCGCGCGCCTTGTCGGTCGCATGCGGGCCAAACCACGGCCAGCAGACGGGAACGCCTGCGCGAATCGGCCTGCCTGGCGCGTACTGCGCCGTTGCCGACATGAAGGTCACGGGCTCGGCTTGGGAACGCGGCTGCCAATGGGTGAGCTGCGCTCCCTGCAGGCATATCGTCGCCTGGGCCAGGTCATTTTCAATATGCGCAAACAGCAGGCCGCCGGGTCCTTCGCGGAATGTTGGTTCTTCAGAGAGCATTGCCGCCCCTTCGCCGTCTCTTTAGGGACTTGCATTGTCGCCGAATCCGGTGCAATTGCCACACCATCGGTATCCTCGGCGGATTCTTCGGGCCTTACTGGATGGGCATCGCCAGGGACCTGACCGGCGATGATCAGCGCGGGCTGACCACGATGGCCTTTCCCATGCTCATCGCGGCCGGAATGATGATGTATCTGCGCCGGCACACTCGCCAAGTCGCCACGCTTGCAGTCGCGGCAGTTGCGCCAAATCCATAGCCATCTGCCGATGGCGACCTGCATGGGCCGCTTTCCGCGGCCGATTGCCATTAAGTCAAATTGAAGGCGCCGAGTGAGGGCCGTTGCGTCGTTCACCTGCGCAATGTGCGCTCGAATCGATAGTTTCAGCGGCCACTCGACATGACAATCGATTCAATATGCCATTTAACGCCACCAGCTCCGTCGCTCCTTTCGTCAGCGCCGCCTCCGAGGCCGCACATATGGCAAGCCGCGCCGGCCTGGTTTATGTATCCGACACGATTGCCGGCTATCGACGCCAGCGATTGGGCAAGCGCTTTCGCTACCTGCTGCCCGATAACCGGCGGCTGAGGTCGCCTGCGGAATTGAAGCGCATTGCCCGACTGGCAATACCGCCGGCGTATGAAAACGTCTGGATCTGCATGGACCCGCGCGGTCATTTGCAGGCCACGGGTCGCGATGCGCGAGGTAGAAAACAGTATCGATATCATCCCCAGTGGCGGACCGTACGCGACGATGCCAAGTTCGACCGCATGACCACTTTCGCCGAATCGCTGCCCCGATTGCGGCGCAAACTGGCGCGCGATCTGGCGCTTGCCGGACTGCCGCGGCAAAAAGTTCTTGCACTGGTCATCAGCATATTGGACGCCACCCGCGTGCGCGTCGGCAATGTCGAATATGCGCGGGACAACAAGAGCTTTGGCCTGACGACGTTATTGAACCGCCATGTCAGTTTCATACGCGACGGTCGAGCCGCCCTGCACTTCCGGGGCAAAGGCGGCGTGCAGCATGAAGTCCTCATCGACGACAAGCGCATTGTGACCATCATGAGGCACTGCCAGGAGCTTCCGGGACAGCAGCTGTTTCAATATGTGACGGACGAAGGCCAACGCGCCCCCATCGATTCGGGGCAAGTCAACGACTACTTGCGGGACGCCATGGGCGATGATTTCACCGCAAAGGATTTTCGAACCTGGGGCGCCACATTGCAGGCCATCATTCTGCTCGCACGCACACCGCTTCCCGAAATCGCCAGTGACCGCTCCTTCAAGAGCGAGATCGCCGCTGTCGTCAAGCAGGTTGCGGCGGCGCTTCGCAACACCCCGGCGGTGTGCCGGAAATCCTACATCAATCCCATAGTATTCGACGCATGGCGATCCGGCTTGATCAAAAAGGCGTTCCATGGCGGTCTGAAGCTCGCCGCACCCCGTCAAACCGAAAGTCGTGTTTTGGCGTTTTTGATCCAGCATGCGAAATAATGTGCCGTGGCCCGATCGATCAGGGCGCCCTCTCACAGGCCGTGGTGTCCCAGCCATGCCAACGAAGCGGACTTCGGCAATGCGCCCGGCTGGCGCGCAATTTCGGTGCCCGACCTAAAGAGAACGATCGTCGTGATGCTGCGGATGCCAAATCGCGAGCCCAGCGCCGGCGACGCATCCGTGTCCACTTTTGCGATTCGAATTGTCCGCCCATCACGCTGGGCTCAACTCAGCACGGCCTCGACGTCGGGCTCGATGCTTTCCGGCTTGTCGGCAGGCGCGTATCGCTTGATCGGGACACCATCCCTTCCGACCAAAAACTTCGTGAAATTCCACTTGATGGACTGCAGCCCGAGTATCCCCGGCAGCGACTCCTTCAAGTACTCGTACAAGGGATGGGCATCTGGACCGTTGACCTTGATTTTGGCGAACATCGGGAAGCTGACGCCGTAGGTACTCGAGCAAAACCTCTTGATCTCGGCCTCATTGCCGGGCTCCTGATGACCGAACTGATCGCAGGGAAAACCGAGCACTTCCAAGCCACGCTCGTGATATTTCCTGTACAGCGATTCCAGCCCGGAATACTGCGGAGTGAACCCGCATTTGCTGGCCACATTGACGACCAACATCGGGTGCCCGCGGTATTTCGACAGCGGTCGATCAATTCCATCGATTGTCAGCGCGGAAAAATCATACGCGTTCATCATCGATCCCTCTGATTACCACGACCACTACCTCGCCCGCGATTTCCTTACGCGCGACTCAGTTTGCAGTGGGCACCCAATCGGGCACCTCGACCAGGCGGCTCGATCTTCCGAGTATCCACACAAAGCCGAATCCCGCCGACCAATCGTAGTCCCTCTGCACAAGCGGACTGTCTGCGAACACTGCGCTGCGAAGCGCCTCGTAATGAAGGTAGGCTCCAAACCACAGCTTCGGAAAAAGCTTTTTGAACGATATTCCAAACTGCGTTCCGGAATAGCCCCCCGTAGCCGTATAGGCAGGGCGCACTGCAGTCGCATACTGCGGTGCAACCGAGTAGAAATAGTCGTGGTATCGCTTGTCGGCATACATCGGGCCACTGCCAAGATCGGCCCACCAGCCCTGTGCCCCGAAAGCATCTCGGAACTGCACATTCAACCGAGGTTCGAAGACCCAGCCGATGTCCTGCGGTGAACCCGCGATGGTAAAAGCCGCCCGAACCGGCAGATTGAGATCCAATTTGACCCTGTCCGCATCGCTGTGAATCAAATGAAAATCCACAGAGGGCCCAAGTTGTATGGTCGGGCGCAATTCCGGCATGCCGTAGCGCGCGGCGTCGTTGCGCACCGGAGCGCTGAGTCCACCGCTGACATTCAATTCCAGCCATTCCTGGTTCAACAGCAATCCGCGTACGCCATTTCTGTCGGCTTTGAGGAACGTACCGTTGTACAGGACGTAAGCGGCGGGTATCGGATACACATGGGACGCGTCCGAGCCAGGGTAATCTTGAAAGGCGATCGCGCCGATGCCGAGCCCGTATTCCCACAGAGGTTCCTGCCTCGTTTGCGCGCGGGCCATTTGCATGGCTCCCACCGCCAGCGCCAACGCAATTAATGTCTTGCAACCCATCGCGATGTCGGTACGGTTGTTGCCACTCCATCTTGGCGGCTGAAGGGCGGCGGACCCTGCGGAGAGCCATCGAAATCGAATGTTCATTCTACCAAACCACCCTTGTTCCCGCCGGCGTATCATCGTCTCGCAACCGGCAGCATCACTCCCGAGGGAATTTCTTTGGAAAAGCATTCCTCCCCTGTGTCGATCGTCCTGGCCGCCAGCGCCTTTGCCGCCCACAAGCACCGCGACCAACGCCGCAAAGGCGCTGACGCCAGCCCCTACATCAATCATCCAATCGCGGTGGCCAACGTTCTCGCCAACGAAGCCGGCGTCACAGACCCCGCGATCCTCGCCGCCGCGTTGCTCCACGACACCATCGAGGACACGGCCACCACGTCCCAGGAGCTCGAGGCCGAATTTGGAGTCCAGATTGCTTCCATCGTCGTCGAAGTCACAGACGACAAATCGCTGCCGAAGCAAGAACGCAAACGCCTGCAGATTGAACACGCCGCCACGATCAGCGATCCGGCCAAGCTCGTGAAGCTCGCCGACAAGATCTGCAACGTGCGGGATATGAGCCAGTCGCCGCCGGTCAATTGGTCGCACGAGCGACGGGGCGAGTATTTCATCTGGGCGAAGCAGGTCGTCGACCAGCTGAGGGGGGTGTCGCCGAAACTCGAAGGCTTGTTCGACGCCGCCTTTTCCCGCCGGCCCGGTCTGTCCGCATAAGACCGTCCCTCAGCGACTCATCATCGAGGAGCCAGCTATGCCACGAACAATCACGATGGCCGTTCACCTGCCCTGCTCTGCAGCCAAGCTGCACCGCATGTACCTCAGTCCGAAGCTGCATGCCGCATTTACCGGCGCCCCGGTGAAGATCGGCGCACGCGCGGGTGCGACGTTTGAGGCGTTCGGTGGTGCCATCAGCGGGACGATTCTTCAAGTGATTCCCAATCGACTGATCGTCCAGTCCTGGAGATCGACCCACTTTTATCGACGCGATCTCGATTCCACGCTCGTCCTGTCCTTCTGGCCCGAACAGGGCGGCGGACGCATCGAACTGACCCACGTCAATGTGTCGGACAGCGATTTCGCCGGAGTCTCTGAGGGATGGTCCAAGTACTACTGGACTCCCTGGCGCGAATATCTGATTCGCACGTCGAGGAAGGCGGCTGCTGAGGCAGATGCAGACTGAGGCGCCGGCGCGCAATGTGACGTACATCCCAATAGTTCCTTCTGCCTGATGAAGAAAATTGCACCAGACAAGAGTTTTTATCGGCTGACATGCCTCGCCGTTTGCTCGATCATCATGCCCGCGCTCTGCTGCGCACGAGGTACGCCTTGGGAGCGAGCAAAAGGGGCTTGAAAACGGCGATTTCGGAACAAAATTGGTTATAGCTGACAACTACTGAAGTCGTGTGCTGCGCGCTCAAATCGCGGCATAACCGCCTAAGTCGCGCGATTGCGACATAAGGCAATAGCTTCCCCTGATCGATGAAACCAATTGAAACAATTCAAGCCATTTTATTGCCTGGATGATTTATCGCACTGCCCGCGCCTTCATGGCGCGACTCTGCGGGGAGAGAAAAGCCGACTATGAACGAAACACCGCTTAAACATTATCTGTTGGCGTCGGACTTCGACCAAACCTTGAGTTTCAAGGATTCCGGACTCGTATTGAGTGAATTGCTCGGAATATCCGGATTTGAGAAACGCGTCGCGGGCCTTGCCACCAGTAATCTCGTCCAGCAGGGCGGCGAGTTGGCCTATCTGATCCGGCACGATCCTGAGTTCCGCGGCGTTCGCCCTGAACATCTGGTGGAGGCCGGGCGTCGCGTTCGCCTCAAAAGCGCGATTCCGGCGCTGGTCGACTTCTTGAACCGCGGCACGGAAGGCCACCGCTTTTCCTTCTTCGTGATATCCGCCGCACCCCGCGAGATCGTGGTGTCGGCTCTGGCCGGCGTGGTGCCTGCCGAACACATCTATGGAACCGAACTGGAGTTCGACGCCGGCTCGGGCGAAGTGCGCGCCATCAAGCGCGTGCCCGCCGGCTACGGCAAAGTCGCGGTGATCGAAGAGCTCGAGCACCGAATGGGCATCACGCCGGATCGCATGATCTACGTCGGCGACGGCAGTTCGGACGTTCATGTCATGCTGCATGTCAATAATCGCGACGGGTTCACGATTGCCGTTTCCGAGAACAAGCAGCTCGCCCGGATTGCCAAGAGTACAGTGCTCAGCGATAACGCGTTCAGCATCATGGTGCCTATTCTCGATCAACTCTTTCACTGGCGAACTGGGGACATCCGGACGCTGTTCGAGTCCTACGGCTTGACGCTGAACGAGTGGGAAAAGGAGCGAACCGATCGCGTGACGGTCAGCGAAATGCCGTCCGGCAGCGCGTCTGCGCAAGCAGAGGCCGCATGAGCCAGACGGCGGTCGGGTACTTGGGGTGGGCAGCAACCACCGTCTTCGTGGGGTCGTACTTCTTCGGCCGCCCGTCGTTTCTCCGCGGTGCCCAAATGCTTGGGGCGCTGCTCTGGGTGACCTACGGCGTGCTGATCAAGGCATCGCCGGTCATTGTCGCCAATGTGCTCGTGTTCTCCGCGGCCGCCTGGACCACCTTTCGCCGGGGCTTGGCACGGTCCAGATGACATCGATTTGGGATCCGCGCCTTAACCGGCCGACGGCGGCCCTTTAAGCTCGATGACATTGCCTTCCGGATCAGTGACGTAGATGGACGGACCCTCCCCTTCGGCGCCGTAGCGAGATTGCGTTTTGCCCGCCTCTATCCCATGCGCTTCAAGCAGCCGGCGAATGCCGGCTTCGTCGAACGGCTCTACCCGGAAGCAGAAGTGATCCAGGTTTCGCCCTTCTGCGCCCGGCGCCGCCCCGCCGGCACTGCCCAATTCGCCGTCGATCGGCACCAAGTCAACCAGGGACCGGCCGGCCCGAAGCTGTACCAGGCCTATTGAATCCTGCCTGCGCTCGACCGTGCATCCCAGCACATCGCAGTAAAAGCGAAGCATTCGATTCAGATCGAGGACGCGCAATACCAGGTGATCGATCTCGCGAATGCGGATCATGGGGCCCTCCGCTCAGAACTTGATGCGGCGCGCATCGCTCTTCGGATAGGGGTATTCCATGTGCCGAGCGGTCGCCCTTGCGACGTTTTCGCCCAGGTAATGCGCCACCACTTTGAGCGACATGTCGATGCCCGCCGAGATTCCGGCGGAGGTGAACACGCGGCCGTCCTTGACGAAGTGCTTGCCGTACTCGACCGCCACCTTGGGAAAGGATTCTCGCATCCAGTCGAGCGAGCGCCAGTGAGTGGTCGCATGCAGCCCATCCAGAAGTCCCGCTTGGCCCAGCAACATCGAACCGGTGCACACGGAAGTCACCATTTCCGCCTGCGCGGCACGCACGCGCAACCAATCGAGCATCATCGGGTTCTTCAACTCCCTCCGAGTGCCCCATCCGCCCGGGGCCACCACGATATCGAGGCGCGGGCAGCTCTCGAATGTGAAGTGAGGCAACACGGTCATGCCTCCCGTGGTCTTGACCGGGCCTGCTCGCTCGGCGACCAGCAGCACCTCAAAGGGTGAAGGCTCTTGGCGCCGTTTGTCCTCGTCCTCTCGTGTTGCCGAAAAAACCTCGAACGGCCCGCAAAAATCGAGGACTTCGATATCCTCAAATAGGAGGATGCCAACTCGCTTTCTCTCCATGTGAACCTCGGGCATTTCAGGAGCCGGGCGCGGCGGCCGCCTCGATCAATGCACCCAGGGCGGCAATATTCTTCGTGAGTTCCGCCGGGAAGCGATGACGGCGCTGCAAGTACTCCGCGTCGTTGTAGCCCAACCAGGTACGCCCTTGGGCGTCCTCCCAGACGAGCACTTTGAGCGGCAGGTCGATGCCGGCGGTCGCCGCCGCCGCCAACAGCGGTGTCCCGGCCTTTGGGTTGCCGAGAATGACCAGCCCCATCGGCCGCAGCTCGAGCCCGGCTCGGATCGCGTCGCCGCTGAAATCGATTCGCGCGAACACGGTGAGGCCCCGGGTCCGCGCCAGTGTCTCAACGCGTACCAACGTATCGGCGACTGCGCGATGTGCCGGAACGGTTCGAAATCCTTCAACCGAAGTCTCCTCTCCCATAGCAACCTCCTTCACCAAGCAAGGTCAGCAATACGAGTCGGCATTCCGCGATCGCCATCGATTCAGCGGGGAATGTCGATCGTAACAGCAGCGTCGCCATCGACCCAATAGCCGGCAAACCGCAGGTACACTTGGCCGGCACACGGCAACCATCGACGCATGAACTATCGCCAACGGTCGAGCTGCGCAGGGAACCCCCTGATGAACGCGTCGGTACGACGCGGTTTGTCTGCAATGGCGCCCCTCGGAGCGCTCGCGTTCTGGGGCGGACTGTGGATGGCCGGCCGTCGGTATCCCGCGGCGTACGACTGGCGCTACATGACCATTTCCAGTCTGGTCTATGCCGATCGCAACCCCGATGGATATGCGTGGGCGTGGGGCGGCCTGATGCTGTGCGCGCTGGGTGGGCTGTGTTGGACGACGGCTCTGATTTGGGAATGCCGAGCGCAGGACGCAGGACGGCGGCCACCATTCGCCATCTGCGCTCTGGGGCTCGGCTACATATGCATGGTGGGCGCCTTGCTGCCCGCACAGCTGCTTCGGATTCCGAAGGGTCACGAACTCCTGGCGTTATCTGCCTTCATTGGGCTATGCATCGGCATCGTGCAGCTGACCTTCCATGTGACAGAGCGGAGTTTTCGGCTTCGGATGCGCAGCTTTCCGGGTAATCCTCGGGCCTATGCCGGCCTGCTGGCCGGAGCCGCACTGTTGCCGGTTCTGCTGGCAGGCGCTGCGCCGGCGTATGTCTCATATGCATTACCGGAACTGCCGTGGGTAGGCCTCGAATGGCGCGCGCGCGGCGTGCCGGTGTGCTTGAGCTTCGCATTTTGGGAATGGATCACCTGCGCCGTGTTCTCCGCGTACACGGCGAGCCTCTGTCTGGCGATGAAAACGATGTCCAATGTCCGCTTGGCGGCTCGCGCCTAAGGCCCGCAACCGCCTTCAGGGCAGGTTTTGCAGTGCTCCGAATGTGCCGGCTGAGGTGTTGCTCTGCAGCAGCACGCCCGGATTCGTCGTGACAACGCCGTTCACCACCGGGTTGGTCACGCCGTTGCTGACGACGATGTCCGGCTTGCCGTCGCCATTGATGTCGGCTATGGCAATCTCGTTGGCGCCCGGCGCCGCATACACGGTCGCGGCCATATAAGTGCCGGGCGCCGCCGGCGCGTGATTCTGCAGCAGCACCGTCACGGTCTGCTGTCCGCCGATGATGATATCCGGACGGCCATCGCCATCCACATCCGTGACCACGATCGATTGGGACAGATCCTGTGCGGCAATCGGGTAACTCACCGGCGCGAGGAAGGTGCCTGGGCTGGCCTTGTTCTGCAGCAGGATATTGACCGTCGGGGTCATGCCCCCGGTCGGGCCCGGGTCGGTAATCACGAGATCGTTGGCGCCGTCCGCGTTCACATCCGCAATCGCGATGAGGTTCGCGCCGGTCACGTAAGCATTGGCGGACTGTGTGAAAACGCTGACCGGCGCCGCGTAGGTGGTCGCAGAGGCAGCGCCGGTATGCAGCAGCACCTTGACGCCGGCACTGTCGGTCAATGCCACATCCAGATTACCGTCGCCATTCAGATCGCCAACAGCGACCCAGTTGGCGCCGCCTGAATACAGACTGATGGGCGCTGCGAAAGTGCCCGGGGAGCTCTGCACGAACAGCGAGACGCCAAAGTCCGCGGAGACCAGGTCCGGCAGGCCGTCGTGATTCATATCGCCGATCGCAACCTGCGACGCCCCGGGGCTCGTCAGCACCAGGGGCGTGTTCAAGGTGCCGGGACTGCTTTTGTCGTTGAAGAACACCGCCAGCGTCCCGTCATCGAAGCTCGCCGACACCACGTCCGGCAGGCCGTCGTGGTTCAGGTCGGCGCTCGCCACATAGAGGGGATTATCGCCGTCGGGGACGAGCACCGGCGATGCGAAGGCGCCCGGTCCCGTCGCCAGGTAGACCTTGAGGTCGCTGGACCCCGGAGACCACGGCTGGATGGTGCTCAGCGCCACGACGCTCTCGCTGGCAAAAGGAGTGCCGTTGAAATTCCCGGTGACCACGCCCCGCGAGATCTCAGTGGGCGGCGCACCGCAGTTGTAGCAATTGCCGTAGTAACCGTTGTCGCAGCTGGCCAGAAGGGGCAGCAGCGCCATCCCGAGCAGCGCTCCCCGGAAAGGCAGGCTGCGGCCCGCGCGGCGCCCGGTCGCCGGTGCGCCGGGCGGCGCCGTTGAAGAGTCGATCGAGTGCGACATGACGGATCTCCTGGCAATTGCTCCGGGCCGCCCGCAGACTGCTGCGAGAACCTCACCGGATGCTGGCCGCGTTGTGCAAAAGCTAAACTACCGGCATTGCGGAAACCAACGATCACCGCACAGCCATCCGAATCGGGGCCCGCGCCCGGCGTCGATGTCAACTCTAGAGACCCGGCCATGGCGTTTGCAAGCCTCTCGCCGCCGGCCTTCGGATCGGCGCCCATCCCGCCGCCGCGCAATGGCTTTGGCTCGACAGGCGTTTTTCTCAGCACGCCGCGTCCGTGCGCGTAGTATTCTAGCGATCATAAATGTCAGCTGCATCTGACCCGCGTGTATTTTTCGCTGCCGTACGAACTTTGCTGGCCTGGCAGCGTTGCAGCCTGGCGCTGATGGCGTTCGGCTTCGTAATCGAGCGTTTCAGCATGTTTCTCACTCTGCTGCGTCCCGAGGCGGCGAGCAGCTCGGCGCGTCACTCATTTTCGCTCCTCGTCGGCGTCGTGTTGATTTTGGTCGGCTCCGCCGTCGCGATCGCATCAAGCTTCGCGTTCCGCCGTTTCGTTCTCGAGCTGCCTGCGCAGGACGTGCCGTCCGGTTCGTGGGCGTGGTTGGGCCCGGCCATCAACGTGACTGTGGCTTCGATCGGAGCCGTGCTCGCCGGCTATCTGGTGCTGTCCGGATTTTAGCCGCGCGCGCCAGTCATCAGCGAGGCGATCTCTGTGGCTATTCGCATCGTCCGTCTGGGAACCGACCGCCTGCCGGGGGAAGGCCTGCGCATCGGCACCGTAAGACGTCCTCCTCGGGGCGTTCTCAAGACCGAGTACGCCTCGAAGAATTTTTACGATGTGTGGCTGCCGACGCTGGCGCCAAGCGAGGAACTGCTCAAGCGGGCGTTGACCGCACGATCCGCATGGGACTGGAGCCGATTCGCAAGACAATACCGGAGCGAAATGGCCTCGCCGAGCGCGCGGCATACGCTCGATCTGCTGTCGGCGTTGTCTCATCAGGCCAATTTCTCGGTCGGATGCTATTGCGCCGATGAATCCCATTGCCACCGCTCCGTGCTGCGCGAACTGCTCCTCGAGCGCAGTGCGCAGATCAACCGCCAATAGCCATCGCAATCGCCGATCACGGGGCGGTGCCGTATACCACCTTTCCGCCAAGCATCGTCCACACCACCGCGGCATTCTTGAGCTCCTCCGCCGGAACCGAAAGGACGTCGCGATCGACGAGGACGAGATCCGCCAGCTTGCCCGGCGCGAGCGATCCGATTTGATCGAGCTGATTCAGGACTCGAGCTGAGTTGCGCGTATATGCGTAAAGCATCGCCTCCCGCGGCATTCGCTGCGATGCGTTCAAGACCCCCTGCGGTCCGCTGCGCGTCTCTGCCTGATAAATCGCAACAAATGGATTTGCCGAGCTGACCGGCCAATCGCTCGCGCCGGCGATGACGGCGCCGCTGTCGAGAAGCGAGCGTGCCGGGTACATCCAGCCGTAGATCTGCGGATCGATGAACGGCTTCACCTGTTCATTCGTGCTCGGATCGGCCACCGCCCACAGGAGCTGCAGCGCCGCGATGACGCGAAGCTCGGCAAATCGAGGGATGTCCTCCGGATCGACGAACTGTGCATGCGTCAAGGTATGGGGCAGCGTGCTCGAGGGATGCGCCTTGCGGGCCGCCTCGAACGCGTCCAGAGCAGCCTTGACAGCCAGGTCGCCGATGGCATGCACATGCACGATCAAACCCCGCCGGTCGGCTTCAGCGACCAGGGCGTTCATTTTCGCCGGGGTGAACAGCAGTGGCGCGGACCGGCCCGTCTCGATGTATGGCTTGGTGAGCGATGCTGTTTGCGAGGGAATCTCGACGACGCCATCGGCGAACACCTTCAGACCCGGGATCCGGAAATTCGGGATATCCCGGTACTGCGATTGCAGGGCCTCGACGACGTCGATCTGCTGAAATCCCAGGTCGGGCTGAATCACGGGATAAGCCACCACATGCGCGGTCAACTCGCCCCGCTGCCCGAGTTCCTTGTACACCGGAAGAAAGCCAGGTTCCTTGACGCTCGCCGGTACCGCTCCACCGACCACACCGCTCGCTGCCGCATCGAGCCAGCCCGTGATGCCCTGCGAATTCATGTAATGCACCGCCGCCCTGCCGGCGGCCAGCATGGTCTCGGCGGACGGCCACGGCAGGCTTTGATCGATCTTGTTCTTGCCGACATCCACCACGAAGCCGTTCGGGTTGAATCCGGCATCGAAGCCGTAGTAGTGCTGCTCGTTGGGTGCGAGACTGCGAAGGTACTGCGGAGTAATTCCCGCGTGAATGCGTGCGGGCCGGTTGGCCCAGGCGGTATGGCCATCGGAGCCGAAAAGAACGATGGGTTGCTTCGCAAACGTGCCCGTGCTGAGCGCGGCGTCGATATCGGCGGCATGCGCCCAAAAGCCAATGTCCAGATCGTAGATGACCAGCACGTTTCCGAGGCGGCTCGCTTTCTTGTCAATCTGCTCGGCGACGAACCGCACGAGATCGGGAATCGAATCGCTCGCATCCGGATACCGCGCTTGAATCAGCGTGAAACCGCCTGCGATCGGATGGGCGTGCGCATCGATCATGCCGGGCATCAGAAATTTTCCATGCAGATCCACCTTTCTGGCAGACGTGCCGGCGATCTGCTCGACCGCGGGAAGCGCTCCGACCGCGATGATCTTGTCGCCGCGTATCGCCAGCGCCTCGGCGTACGGCTGGTCGTATTCGGCGGTAAAGATGTGCGCGTTGTAATATACGGTGGCCGATGTGCTACCTGGCGCCCCCGCGTCCGCCCACACGCCGGGGGCGAGAGCGGCCAGGCAGCCGGCCGCCAACAATCCACGGATGAGCATCAGTCGAAACTCATAGATCCGAATCGTGCATCGCATAGAAGTCTCTTGAATGTGTGTCGAGCGGCGAGCGTATCACGCGAGACAACGGTGCCCCGCCGATCGAAAGCGCGAGCATCGGCGTCCGCACAGCCCATGACAGGCTCTCGGCCATGGAAAGCGAAACGCAAGAACGCGATCCATCCCTGGCGACCACGCCAAATATAATTATATAATAATCAATGTATTAAACGATACTATTCATGTGATTATTAAATCCGTCCGCAAGGCTTGGCCGCCCCGCACCCGGCAGTCCGCGGTCATTTCAGGCCTCGATTCGCGCGAGTCTTGCGGACTCGGTCCACAGGCGTTCGGCCGCCGAGTCGTCGCGCGCTTCTTCCGTCGGCGTCGCCCGACGGCATTTGTAAAAATACTCGCCGCTGACATTGGTCACGTCGGGTGAGGAAGCGAGATACACGATGGTCTCCGCCCCCTCCTCGGGCGAGATCGCAAAGATCTTCGCCAGACGCACGGCGCGCGAAAGCAAGCCCCCGCTGCCGTCACCGAAGCGTGTGGCAACGAAGCCCGGATGCAGGCAATTCGCCGTGACTCCCTGCGCGACCCAGCGCCGCGAAAGCTCGCGAGTGAACAGGATGTTGCAAAGCTTGGACCGCCCGTAGACCTTGAATCCGGAATAGCCTCTCCGCGACTGCAAGTCGTCAAAATCCAGCTTGCGTCCTCTATGAGCATCCGAGGCGGTGTTGACGATTCGCGCCTGCGAGCCGGCAAGCAGCCGTTCACGCAATCCGTTCGTGAGCACGAAATAAGCCATGTGATTGATCGCGAACGTTCGTTCAAGATCATCTTCGGTCGTCTGGCGCGATCCGAACATGGCGCCAGCATTGTTGATGAGCACGTCGATACGCGGTTCCGCTGCCGCAATTTGCGCCGCCAACCGCTTCATCTCCGAGATTCGCGACAGATCGCCATAATGGATCGAATGCCCCATGCGCGAGTCGCTGGCCCGCAGTCGGGCGAGTGCGGCTTCGCCGCGAGCCATGTCGCGCGCGACGAGTACGAGCCGGGCGCCCCTTTCGGCGAGCCGCCGCGCGGCCACTTCGCCAATGCCCGACGTCGCACCTGTGATGACAACGACTTTATCGCGCATGGTTGTCACCCGGTCAGCAGCAGTTCCTGCAGCGAAACGGCCTTCTTGCCGCCCGCGACGCGCTGGCTTCCGACCTCACGAAAGCCAAAGCGCTGATGAAACCGCCGCGATGCCTCATTCGGCGGATCCGTATCGAATTCACAGACAATCCGCGCGCGACCCTGTGCGTGTGCAAGTGAAAACAGTTCCTCGTACAGCCGCACACCCAGGCCCAGGCCGCGCGCCAGGGGGCCGATGACGATTCGGTCGATGTAGATGAATTCCGTGTAGCGCGCGGCAAACCACTGATAGTTCGGACTGTCGTAGTCGGCGCCTTCCCGGAACGCCAGCACAAATCCCTGCACTGCGCCGTCGAGGCAGACGACCCGCCGGTACCACGCATGCGCGTGCAAAACCTGCAAACGCGCCAATGACAGCGGACTCAGGAAGCGCTCCGACTCGAGGTTGAGTTTCAACAGGGCCGCAAAGTCATCTTCAGTCGAATCTCTCAGCACCCTGCATCCCGCCGCATTCATAGCCCGCATTCTAGCCATTACCGGCGAGGCGCGCGAAATCCGCCGCCCGCGGTTCCGATCACGGCGTCGCGTCCCGCGGATTTTTACTTTGATCTTCATCAGGGAATAAAATGCGCCGCTCCTCGGTCTACGTTCCAACCTGCCAGGGAAAGCTAGAAGGCGATGGGCACTCGCAGCCATGACTGACAAGCGGCATCGATTCGAAGCCGCGGTACTACCGCATCTGGACGCGGCCTACCGATTTGCCCGGTGGCTGTGCCAGGCCCGCGGCGATGCAGAGGATGTCCTGCAGGACGCAATCCTGCGCGCGTACCGTGGTTTCGATGATTTGCGCAGCAGCGACGCCAAGGCGTGGCTGTTCGCGATCGTCAGGAATTGCCATTTGACGGCGCTCAAGCAAGAACAGCGGCGCGCCCACGTCCCGCTTCCGGAGGAATACGATGCACGGGATGGCCATGCCGTGATCGCGACGGCGCCGGATCCGGAGAGTGCGATGATCCACCGCGATGACGCACGCACCTTCGATCGACTGCTGTCGGCGTTGCCTGAACAGCACCGCGAAGTGCTGGTATTGAGAGAAATCGAGGAAATGGACTATCGCGAGATTGCCAGGGTGACGAACGTTCCCATCGGCACCGTAATGTCGCGGCTTGCCCGCGCCCGGGCCGCCTTGAGAGTGCAATGGGGGATCGACTCCAAAGGAAACGCGCATGTTATGCCCTGAATCGCTTCGCGTGCAGGCGTACTTCGACCATGAGATGGACGCTCTTGCCGCGGCGGATGTCGAGAGGCACATGGAGCACTGCGCCGAGTGCCGCGAGCTCCGACAGGACCTGGAGCATCTGCGTACGGCGATGCGGCGGGGCTGGCCGGACGCCCCTACACCGCCCGAGCTGCGGGTGCGGATACATCGGGCCCTCGATGAGGAGGATGCCGCTGCGAGCGGACCGGGGACTGCCCCGAAGCGCCGGAATTGGAGTTCTGCTTCATTCTGGACGGGCGCCTTCAGCGGCATCGCGGGCGGCGCCATCGCCGCCTCGCTCGCACTGCTTCTCCTTGCGCCGCCGCGCCCCAGCCCGTTGATTGGCGACCTGGTGAACGCCCACCAGCGCTCGCTGTTGCCGCAACATCTGATCGACGTTGAATCCACCGATCGCCACACCGTGAAACCGTGGTTCGCGGGGCACGCCGATGTCTCTCCCGTCGTGGCGGATTTCGCGCCGCAGGGTTATCGACTCATCGGCGGGCGAGCAGACTATTTCGACCGTCAGCGTGCGGCCGTCGTCGTCTACCAGCACGGTTCGCATGTGATCAACGTGTTCAGCTGGGCCGGCGATCATCGGGCCGTGCCCAAGAACTCGACCCGCGACGGCTATCACCTCGCCTTTTGGCAAGCGGGCGATCTGGAATATTGCGCGGTGTCCGATGCCGGTTGGGACGAGCTGCTCGGCCTCGTCGGTCTACTGCGCGATTTGAGTGCCCGCGATTACGCGTCGCTTCGCTGACGAACGTGAGGGCGTGACGGGCGATGCTCCTCACGTAGTCGCGCTTGCGACGTCTCGATCGCCAGCACGTACATGGCGATCGCCATGGCCCTTTCGCCATTTTCCTAACTTCGCCTTTCACGTGCTAGGCTAAGGTGTGCAAAATTCCCTGCATTTGGCGCACCGCGTTCGGTTTCGTTCGGCAACGGCGGCATTCATCGCTTTGCTGGCGCTTGCTGCGGGTGGGGGCGCGTGCGCCACGGAATATCCTCTCGCAGGCCCCGACGATGCCGTGGTTGGCGAGGATCAAACCGTCATGACGGTCTACGAGGATACGCTCTACGATCTCGCGCGGGCATACAGCCTGGGCTCCGAAGAATTGATTCGGGTCAATCCCAGCGTCGACCCGTGGCTGCCCGGCGGCGGCAAAATGCTGGTGGTTCCAGGCCGTCATATCCTGCCGCCCGGGCCGCGCGAGGGAATCGTCGTCAACCTTCCAGAGCACCGTCTCTATTATTATCCGAAGCCCAAGCGCGACGGCTCACGCGTGGTCATCACCTACCCCGTCAGTATCGGGAAAATGGATTGGCGAACTCCGCTTGGGCTCACCCACGTCATTCAGAAGCAAAAGGATCCGGTTTGGTACCCTCCGGAATCCGTCCGCAAGGAGCACGCGGCGGCAGGCGATCCGCTGCCGGCTCGAGTGCCGGCCGGTCCCGACAATCCCTTGGGGAAGTACGCCATGCGCCTGGCGGCGGGCAACGGCACCTATTTGATCCACGGGACGAACAATCCGATCGCCGTCGGGCTCGCCGTGACCCATGGCTGCATTCGAATGTATCCTGATGACGTTGCAGCGCTGTTTCCGCTGATTCCGGTCGGCACTCCGGTGCGCCTCATCAACGAGCCGGTGAAGGTCGCGTGGATCGACGGGCAACTCTTGCTCGAAGCGCACCCACCGGTCGATGCGGAAGGTCAGAGCTTTGAGCCCAATCTCGACGAATTCTCGCAATTATTAAGGGCAGAAGTGGGCGAAGCCACGGTCGCCATCGATTGGGATTATGCGCGCGAAGTGCTGCAAAAGGCGAACGGGGTCATTGCCACCGTTGGCCTCGAGGCTGATCTCTCGGCCGTCGATACCGCGCCGGCCGACAAGAACTGATAGGCAACGCACGCGCGGCCGCATTGCCGCTACCTCGCAACGCCGGCGATTCGCTCCCAGACCTTCGTGCGGACTGTTTCCTGCCTCGCGTCGCGCGTCGTGAATATCAGGCGCCCGCTCTCGAGCGTGACCTTCTGAGAGTAGTTCAGACCTGTCTCTCCGGGGATTAGAGATGACTTCACGTGATGGACCACCACCGACGTCGCCTCATCGAGATCCCAAGTACCGAAATATGCGTAATAGGTATCGAATGCCGCGGCCTTCAACCGTACGTCCTGCGCCGCGGCCGCGGACGACAGCCGCGATGCGGGGACGTCCCACGGCTGCCGGTGCGGTGCAACGATATGGACGCTCATCCATCCCGAGGTATCGTAGACGATGATGCCGGTCGAGCCGGCCTGGTAGAAGGGGTCGACGATCGGCCCGCCCGGCCCCGAGCAGTCGATGCTCACGAGTCGCCACGCTCCGATGAGCTGCTGTCTCATCGGATGCTGCGCGCCATCGCGGTCGGTCGAGGCCGCCTGGCACAGCGGCGCACACAGGACGATCAGCCAGCAAAGCGCGCACCTTGCGCCAACGACCACACGCATCGTCAAGAACCGCCCGATTTTACTTGCGATGCGCCGTTCTCGCCGCTATGCCCGCGACTTCGAAGTGCGCACCTCGAACCAGGCTGCTGACACCGATGAAAGCGCGCGTCGGGTAGTGACCGTGAAAATAAGTCCGGTATACGGCGTTGAATGCATCGTATAGCCCAAGATCCGTGCAATAGACGGTGACCGACACCAGATCATCCATCTGCAGTCCCGTCGACTCGATCGTCTGCTTGACGGCATCCATGACCGCGTGTGCCTCCGTATCGATGTCGCCGGCGGCTTTTTGGGTTTTCGGATCGAGACCGATGTGTCCGGCGACATAGAGAGTGTCGCCGACCATGATCGCCTCACTAAAGGGCAGCGATGCACCGGCACCGGCAGGGGGTGCAAAATACTGACGTCCGGAATCCTCCGCGACGCCGCTCGCCGCCATGATGAGTCCAACGACGGATACGACGACGAGCCTGATCCACATGGTGCAATCCCCCTGGCTTTGTGATGCTCAAATCCACACTCAGCGCTGCGAAAAAAGAAGGCGCGGGCCGTTGGGGCCCGACGTGCGCATGATCATCCCCTGGGCTACGCGACCCGCATCTGCTGAAGACGCGAGTCCACCGCGGCTTCGGCGGTCACCCAGTCCTCGAGTTCGTGGCCGGCCGCAAATCCGCGCCGCTCGGCAAGAAAATACGCCTCCGCCGCCACCAGCTGGCGGCGAACGTCCGGGTCGATGCTCGCGGAGCCAGCCGTCGCTGGTTGCTCGGACTCCAGCACCGCAATCATCGCGCTGGCGTTCAGCTCGGTCGCCGTGCTCGCCTTTCGCTTCACAGTCTTCTTCCCCGAAGATTCGCGTTTCGTAGCCATCACTTCTCCTCCGCGTCCGCACAAGTCACTGGGCGGGATCTTCCGTTCACCCGCTCGACGGACTATATAACGGTGTCGCACGCATTTGCGCAAGGGAGCCTGGATCGGCCTCTTGCCGCGGCCGCCGGCAGGTCTCTGCAACGAGTTTCGACCGGCCGAGTGTGCGCGCCGATCCCGCGTCGACATCCGTGTTGCGGTGCGATGGCGCCTTATCCGCGCACGGCTGATCGGTTCAGTGGCTCCTGCGGCGGCGGCGCCAACCCCGGCAGCACCTTCATGACGAATATGAGCTGCGGTGCTCCCGCCGCGGAGCGGCCCATCTCCTTCGACAGCACGGTCATCACATGATCGAGATCGCCCCAGATCTGCGTGGACAGCGCGTTCGTCTGCACCAGCAATTGCGGATAGGTGTTCAGTCTATCGATGAAATCTTGTATCACGGGCCGATAATCGCCGGTCAACGGGTACATGCTGATTTCGACGGCTGCGCGCATAGTTGTGCTCACCTGTTCTACGCCGGTCTGAGGTCTTGGAGCAGTCTAGCCCTCTGCCCGGATGCGCGCAAAACCCGGCCGCGCGCATTACGTCCGCGGTATCAGCAGCATCTTCATACCGTGGCGGGCGCGAAGCGTAATCAGTCCCTGAGGCTCGACGGGATGCCCCGCGGCGAGCCGCAGCCGGTAGCGCTGCGCGACGGTGGCGAGCAGGATCATCGCTTCCGCTGTGGCGAAAGCGGCTCCGATGCAGATACGGCGACCGCCGCCGAACGGAAGGTACGCGAAGCGCGGACGTGCCGCCGATTGCTCCGGCGAGAACCGCGCGGGATCGAACCGCCATGGATCTTGCCAATGCTTCAGGTGACGGTGAAGCACCCATGGGACGATCAGCACGGTCGATCCCTTGGGCACGCGCCGGCCCGCCAGCGTGTCGCCGGCGAGCGCCTCGCGCGCGATGGTATGCACCGGCGGATAGAGCCGCATCGATTCTTCGATCACCATCCGCGTATAGGTCAGCTTGCTCAAATCCTCGTGGTTCGGCGCGCGCCCGCCGAGCACGGCAGCCAGCTCCGCATGCAGCTGTGCCTCTTCGGCTGGATGTTGCGACAGCAGATACCACGTCCAGGTCATCGCCATGGCGGTAGTCTCGTGACCCGCCATGAAGATCGTGATCGCCTGGTCACGCACTTCCTGCGCGCTCATGCCGCCGCCGGTTTGCTCGTCGCGGGCCTCGATGAGAAGCGCCAGCAAATCCCTCGGACCGCTTCCGGGATCGCTCGAACGCATCTTGATCAGCCGGTTGATTTCCGCGTCGAATTCGCCGAGCGTGCGATCGGCGACTCTGCTTCGGGCCAGGCCCGCCAGCCACGCAGGCAATCCGAGAAAATCCATGATATTCGGGCGCATCCGCGCCTGATAGCGGCCTACGCCGCGCTCCATGATGGCGACGATGTGATCGGAATCGGATGAGAACATCGTGCGGGATATGATGTTGAGCGTCGCCGCCATCATCGCGGCGCCCACCTCGACGCTCTCGCCCGCGCCGAGCGCGCTCCAATCCTCCAGCAGCTGTTGGGCGACGCCGCTCATGATCGACGAATAGGACATGATGCTGCGATGGTCAAAGGCGGGCGACATCGTGCGGCGCTGCCGCCGCCAGGCCTCTCCTTCCGAGGTGATCAACCCTTTGCCCAGGCCGGGCTCGAGAATGCGGCGGGTGATCTCGGACTTTCGATAGTTTGCCGCATTGTCGAGCAGAACTTGCTTGATCGCCGCGGGCTCATTGACGATGAACCGATGGCGCCCGAACATCGTTCTCTCGACGATGTCGCGTTCGTAGGCTTCCTGCGCAAAGGTGGCGAGCATGTTGCCGCGCAGAGTGCGAATGAACTCGAGCATCGGCAGACGATCGCGCCGCGGTACTGGTCCCGCCAGCACAGGCGCGGTCACGGAATCGTTCAGGATGCTCATCTTGCGCCGGTGTTCGTCGTCCACATTACTAAGCGACCGCTTCACCGAGATCGTTGGTTGTCCTGGCAAGTGCGCTTCGCACCTGCCGCTCCCAACTGCCCGCCGCGGCATCGGAGCAAGCGGCTGGAAACAGAATCGGCCGCGACGAACTGACTATACCACCCTCCAACCCGGCCGGACCCCGGCGAAAGCCGCGTACCGCATCGCCGGCGGAGGCGCCCTGGGCGCCATATCCAAGCACCAGAAACAGGGCGTGAGGTAATACGGTTCGAATGCGCTCCGTGTCCTCTGCATGCGTGGCGGCAACAGTCACCCCCAGCGACGACCAACCCGTCGGCCCGCCCGCCAAGCGGTCCTGCCAAATCGCCAACGACGCCGCGACAACGGCGAAAAACGGCCCCGCCGCCGTGGCCACGGCCTGGTAGACGGAAGAATCGAGATTGCTGTTGCGGACCAAGACGATCACGCCGCTTGCGCTTTTCTGCGCCTCGAGCATGAATGGCCTGAGACTCTCCGGCCCGAGATACGGATTCACGGTGATCGCATCGACGCTGCACGGGCTGTCCGCAGAGAGATAGGCCTGCGCGTAGGCCGCCGCCGTGTCGGCGATGTCCCCTCGCTTCGCGTCGAGCAATACCAACAAGCCGGAGGCGCGCGCATATCGAATCACCCGGTCCAGCGCGCGCCATCCGCGCCAGCCGAGGCGTTCGAACAGCGATGCCTGCGGCTTGACGACCGCCACATCGGCGGCAATCAGATCGATGATGCGGCAGCAGAACTCCTCCACCGCCTGTGCGGTGTCCGCATGCTGCGGCTGCATGCCGCCGCGACGGAACAGCGCAGGGATGCGGTCGAGATAGGGATCCAGTCCGACGCACAGCGGGTGTCCGAGCGTCCTCATCCGTTCGATCACGCGATCGCCGAACCCAACCATTTTCCAGTTTCCTCGTGCCACCCCGGAACAATAGCCCGGTCAGAACGGCTCGGTATGGCTGCGCAGCTCCAGCTCCCAGCTCCACGCACCAGGCGGTTGCGCCAGGGCGGCCATGTAGGAACGCGCGATCGCCTGCGGTGTGAACGCGCCTGCCTCGCCGCTCCCCTGGATCACTGCGCCGTCGATGACGAAGTGCACCACATGGATTCCGGCCGGACCGAGTTCACGCGCCAGACTTTGAGCCAATCCGCGCATCGCGAACTTGCCCATAGCAAAGACCGAGGAGCGTGCGAAACCCTTGATGCCGGCGGTCGCTCCGGTGAAGAGAATGCTGCCGCTGCCCTTCGGCAGCATGCGGCGCGCCGCCTCCTGCGCGGTGACCAGCGCGCCCAGGGCAGTGGTCTGGATGGCGGCGGACGCGGCCTCGACATCCACGCTCAGCAAATCGCCGCGAATCCGAGCACTTGGGTTGTAGAGTACGACATCGGGTTGTCCCATGGAGCGGTCGACCTCGTCAAAGAGCCGCACCAGACTGCGGGCGGACGCCGCGTCGGCCTCGAACGGCATCGCACCCATCGTCTCGGCCTGCGGCCGCAATCTGGCCAGATTGCGCGCCGCCAGCGCCACCCTGTAGCCGTCGGCCAGGAGCGCCTCGGCAAATGCCGAGCTGATGCCGGGTCCGGCGCCGACAATCAATGCGACGCGCTTACTCATACGAATGCCCTCGCTGCCCAGGCCGATGCGATCGCGCGTCACTTCCTGACCGTTGCAATCCTCGAGTTGATGGGAATGTTCTTTGCATCAAGACCCGGCGTTTGTCCGTGATGGTCAAACTCGACATTCACGCCCGGCCGAAAAATCAGGCAATGCGTGGACCCGCCGAAGTGGAACATGCCGATTTGATCGCCTTTCCTGACGCGTTGCCCCTCGTATACGGTCAATTGGCAGCTGGAGACTTCGGACATTCCCACGGGCAGTACGCACATCAGCCCAATATCCGGGTTATCCGCCTCGATGAAGATCGGAGCCCTGGTCGCGACCGCCGTGATGTAGCCTTGCGAATCATTTGGACCAGCCGGGTCATATCCCTCCGACGGAGCCTCCGAATAGTAGGTCCCATCCTTCAGGTAGGCCTTTGATATGGTGCCGCTCACAGGGCTGTGCCAGCGGTGATAGCTGAGCGGGCTCAAGTAGGCCTGATAGACCGTTCCACCGACGAACCCGGGCGCCAGGGCGTCGTTCGCAAGCATGTGCGCGATCGAGTACGGCTGAGACTTGATCCAGAACCTGTCGTGCAGCCTGACATGCCGAGCGATTCTGAAGGGTGCCGATTCGCAGGCATTTACGATGACCGCGTCGTCATCGGGCCGCGCGACAGGGCGCATTCCCGGCCGCAGCTCCCGAGTGAAGAAATCATCCCATGACCTGAAGCCACGGTGGGGTAGGCCGGGATCGCACTGGAACGTCTCGTCGAAATTCGGCATGTCCTTCAAGGCGTCCGCACCAAACCAACCCCTATGCGGATCCTGATTGAGAACGTACGTGGATTCGCTCGAGCTCAAGAAGCGACCCCACGCGTTCAACACCTGCTTCAGATGGGCGTTCACTCGGTCGTTCAAAAAGGCGGTGAATCCGGCCGGAGTTCCCATCGCCCAGTCGAATATCGTGTTGATGGGACATCCCACCAGTCCCGACCGGTTGAACTCAGGCGCGTGAGTCATGATCGTATTCAACAGCTGCAGCATGTGACGATAATTTCTCACCTGCGGTTTTCCGGTGGGGTCCTTGTTGTATGGCGGCTTTTTCGGCACTTGCTCAAACATCTGGTTGAACAGCATGAAGATATCTGCGTCGCTTTCGATAAGATGCTGAAAGTCTTCGATGACCGGATGCAGCGCCTTCTTCTCGGCGTGAGTCTTTTGAATCATGGCTTCCAGCCATTGGTCGAGAAAGGACTGATCCGATGGCAGCCATTCGCCAACCCGATACGGTACGTCTGCTCCGGCGGACTCGGTCATGGCGCGATCATTTGATATGGTTTTGAATGGAGCCCAGGTACTCGACCAGTCGATCGATCAATTCTGCGGCTTGACGGCGACGAGCGGCATCCTCGCCCTCGTATCCATAAAATTCCCACCCCCAAATGGGCATCTCGGTCGTGCCGTGCGCCCGCGGCATCGATCGCCCATCGATCATCCGATGCACTTCCTCGGTTGGAAATACCCCGCCCCGCCGTTTAGCAAGCAGCGTAAGATCCGGTACCCGCTGCTTCAAGCTGAGTGCCACCGGTCCATTGCCGTGTCCGTTCACGCCGTGACAGGTGGCGCAAAACTCCTTGTAGAGATCCGCGCCGGACATATCGGCAGCTTCGCCCGCCTCGCAGCTCGCGGCGCATATCAACGCGAGCACGCCGAGCCAATGAATTCCTGTAGAAACTCTCTTTGAAATGCTCATGTCCCCGGCCGATCCTCCGCCGCCTCAGCATCGCGTTTACCCCAGTATATCCGTTGGGATAGTGTATGAGTGTATGCAGTATCTGGCGCCGCTGATCGCAACGATGGCCGTGGTCTGCGCCTTGGCGACGGCGGGAAGCGCCGCGCCCCTGCCGACCGGTTCAATGGCCGAAGTGCAAATCGAAAGCGGCGTTCTTTCCGGCCTCGATGAAGGCGCTGTCCGGGCCTTTCTCGGCATTCCCTACGCCGAACCACCCGTAGGCGCGCTGCGCTGGCGCCCGCCGCGCCTGCCGGCTTCCTGGACCGGTACGCTGGCAGCCGTGCATTTTTCAGCGTCGTGCATGCAGCGCCCGCGATCCGGAGGACCGTGGACGCCGGAGTATCGGTCGGTGGGACCGGTGAGCGAGGATTGCTTGACGGTCAATGTGTGGACCCCGGCCAAGACCGGCAGTGAGCGCCTCGCGGTGCTGGTGTGGATACACGGCGGATCCTTCAAGTCCGGGTCGGCCTCCGTGCCGATCTACGACGGGCACAGGCTCGCCGCGCGCGGGATCATCGTCGTGACGCTGAACTATCGCCTCGGCGCCCTGGGCTTTCTCGCACATCCGCAGTTGACCGCCGAGTCCGAGCGGCACGTCTCGGGCAACTACGGCCTCATGGACATCATCGCGGCGCTTGAATGGGTGCAGCGAAACATTGCCGCTTTTGGAGGCGATGTGCAACGCGTGACGCTCGCAGGGCAGTCGGCGGGCGCTTATGCGGTGGACCTTCTCGAGGTCTCGCCCGAAGCCAGATCCTTGTTCCACCGGGTCATCACCGAGAGCGGCTCCGGCGGGCGCGACATACGCTGGCGCACCCTTGATGACGCGGAGAGTCGCGGTGCGCGCTTCCTGCAAGCGCTGGCGCTGCCGTCGATCGACGCGCTTCGGCAGGTGCCGGCAGCGAAACTGTATGCACCGGACAGCAGCGGCGATGCCGCACCGGATCGAAACTTCCCCCCCATCGCGGACGGCGTCACGATTCCGAGCGAAGCCGGTGCCGGGTCGGCGGCCAGTCTCGACGACATCGCCACAATTTCCGGTTTCAACGCCGACGAACACGGTTCGTTGCGCGCTTCGATGAACCGCGCGGCGCGACTGGCAGCGAGCAGGGCAGCACGAGCGGCGCTGGTGGAGTGGGCGCGCGGGCGCAGCGCGCGTGGCCGCTTGCCCGTGTATCTCTATTTGTACGATCACGCCGAACCCGGGCCGGACTCGGCGCGCTGGGGCGCATTCCATGGGGCGGAATTGCCCTATGTTTTCGACACACTCGATGCCGCACCGGATCGGCCCTACAGCGCAGTGGATCGCCAAATTGCCGACCGCATGGCCAGCTATTGGGTCAATTTCGTGAAGACCGGAACTCCCAATGGCCGCGGGCTGCCGCATTGGCCGGCCTTTGATGCGGCTGCGCCGGCAGTCATGGAGATAGGCGACCGGTATGCGATTCTCGAAGCGCCCAATGCTCGCTGATATCGTCGCCGTCGTTCATTTTCTGATCGTGCTGTTCATTGTGGCGGGGCTGCCTCTCATCTACCTGGGAGTGGCCCTGCGCTGGGCTTGGGTCAGGAGCCGCGCCTGGCGGGCGCTGCACCTCGGCGCCATCGTGTTCGTCGCGGCCGAGTCCTTGCTCGGGATCGCGTGTCCGCTGACCGTGTGGGAGGACGCGTTGCGCAGCCGGCAGGCCGCGGGCGGCTTCATCGAACGCTGGATCCACCGCGTCATGTTTTTCGACGCTCCCACCTGGGCGTTCACATTGGCCTACCTCGCCTTTGCGGCGCTGGTGCTCGCCACCTGGGTGGCCGTGCCGCCCATACGGCATGGGCGCGCGAGCCATGATGCGTGACCGCCATCCGGTGGCAACTCGCCGCTCAGCGTGATCAGCAAGAGCCGGCCGCTGTTGCGGCGCGCAGCCCGGGGCATAGCGGCCTGCTACTTGACCGGTTCGCTGTCGTACGTCACGTAGTATTTCTTGTAGCCCTGCGTCGACCAATGGCCTCTCCAGCCCTTGGGAATCGCGGCGCCCTCTCCGGCGCGCACTTCGAGTAGCGCGCCGTCGGACGACGTGAGCCTGACGCTGCCCTCGATAAAGAACATGAACTCGTCCTGCGGGTAGCTCTCGATGTCCTGTTCGGAGGGACCCGCCTCGTAGAGACCGGACTCCACCTTGCCGTCCTTGGACCTGGCGAGCGTGACATCCGTCGCCGGACCATCCGGACCATTGTCCTTGACTGCCGTCTTGGTGCTGAAGATCGGACCGCGTGCCGCCGCCGCGGTCACCTTCACAGGCTTGGTCGTCACCAGCGGAACACTGGGCGGCACCCCGGCGAAGCTCATCCCACCGACCAGCCACGCCGCAGCGACGGCCATGAGTCTGTATCGCATATTTCCCTCCGGACGTGATTGACAGCGCTGCATCATAGCCGACGAGGGGCTGCGCACGATTGTTGGTGCGGCGGGACCCTTGCGGGATATAGTGGGGGTCCATGAATTGGTACCTTGAGGTATTAAAAAAATACGGGGTCTTTTACGGGCGCGCTCGCAGAAAGGAATACTGGTATTTCATTTTGTTGAGCACCGTCATCAGCACCCTGCTAACGATCGTCGATTCGGCAACCGGAACCTTCAATACCGCGTCCGAGGTAGGGCTCCTGAGCGGCATCTATCTACTGGCCACGCTGGTTCCGACCCTGGCGGTCACGGTCAGACGGCTGCACGACACCAACCGCAGCGGCTGGTGGCTGCTGCTCGGGCTCCTTCCCGTAGCCGGGGTGATCATACTGATCGTGTTTCTCGCCCTCGACGGCAGCCCGCAGAACAATGATTACGGAGCAGATCCAAAGCTGGCCTCGACGATGCCGGCATGACCCCCACCTTAAAGGCCGAAACGCCGATTCATCCCTGCGCGTCGGCCGGCCGCGTTGAATCCTGCACGGCAGCCGAGTCGACCGGCGCAGCGGGCTCATATGCAAGCCCGACGCGCGCGGCGAGCTGCACGAGCTCCGCGACGGAATGTGCGCCCATCTTCCTCATGACCCGCATGCGATGCACTTTCACGGTCTTTTCTCCAATGCCCAGCTCCGAACCGATCTGTTTGTTGAGCCGGCCGCGAATGACGTTCATCATGACCTCCCGCTCGCGCCGCGTGAGACTCTCGATGCGCTGTTCGATCAGGCTGCGAACGGCACGCTCCTGCCGCTGGTCCGCGTCGAGTCGAAGCGCCTGCTCCACAGCCTCAAAAAGCCGCCGGTCGTCGATGGGCTTCGTCAGAAAATCGACAGCCCCCTCCTTCATGGCGTGCACGCTGGTTTGAATATCGCCCATGCCCGTCAAAAACACGATGGGACGCGCGCGCGGCGAGCCGGCGAGCGCGCGTTGCAATTCAAGGCCGCTCATCCCTGGCATGCAGACATCGAGCAGCAGACATCCCGGGACCGCGGCGTCATGCTCCCTCAGAAAACTCTCGGCCGAGTCGAACGCACGAACGCGGTAGCCCGCGGACTCCAGCACGCAGGCCAGCGCCCTGCGAACCTGGCGCGCGTCGTCCACAATGAAGACCGTTCGCTCTGCGTCGTTCATCGCCAGGAATTCTAGACCGCAGGCACGTTCGGTCCATAGGCAATTGCCGTATACGCGTTTGCCGCAATGGCCGCTGCATGGCTGACTGCGCATCGGCCGCTCGTTCCTTATGGAGTCAAATGGTCTAAACTTCGGCATCCAAGCACACACGCGATGACTTCAAAAGCCCACTGCCTGCTCGCCGTCCTCGTCGCCTCGACGCTCATGTCGCTGAGTTCGAAGGCGCAGCTCCCAGAGCCCAATGGCGGAGCGTTTGAGCGCGGCGTCCTGCCCGATCACTGGATGACCGGCGGTCCCAGGTGCATGGAAATGCCCGAGTGGCAGGTCCACGAATACAATGCGGACCTTTACATTCTCAGGCAGTCGGGCTGCACGGACTTCGAAAAACCCTTCGTTTTCCTGCTCTTTGGCAACGACAAAGCCCTCCTGCTCGACACCGGCTCCCGCAATGGCGATCTCGCACCCACCCTGCAGCGAACCGTTCACAGCTGGCTTCAGATGAACTCGCGGCAGGCCATTCCCCTGGTTGTCGTGCATACGCACGGCCATGAGGATCACATAGCGGGAGATGCCGCGATTCAGGGACTTCACGATCCGGTCATGCCGCTCACTTTCGTTCCCGCGGAGGTGCAGGCGGACAGCAGCTTCTTCAAGATGAACCGCTGGCCTGAGGACGCCGGCGCCGTCGATTTGGGCGGCAGGATCATCGATGTGATCGCCATTCCCGGCCATTCCGACACCAGCATAGCCCTCTATGACCGCAAAACTGCAATCCTGTTCGCGGGAGATAGCCTGTATCCGGGGCGGCTCTACGTGCGCAACTTTGCCGAGTTCCAGGCCAGTACCGAGCGCTTGATCCGCTTCACCGAAGGCAAACCGGTGGCTCACATTCTGGGAAATCACATCGAACAAACGCGCACGCCCTACCTCGACTATCCGGTGGGCACGATCTACCAGCCGGACGAGCACGAATTGCAATTGTCCCGCGGATCGCTGCTCGAGCTGGAGGACGCCTTGGTTTCCCTGCATGGTCAGCCGGCCCGCATGGCGCTTCGAGACTTCACCATCTCGCCCTCGCCGAGCAATGCTTCCGAACGGGCGGCCAGAGAAAGGGCATTCCAGGAAACGCAGAGAAATCAGCTGAATCACATGTGGGATCAGACCCTCCCCTGACTTGCCAACATCAGTGATGACAACGGAGCATCTCATGAGCGCTATCGCACGCATCGCACCCGTCCTCCTCTTTGCCGCACTCTGCGCATCGGCCGGCGGCGCGGAAAATCCCGACAAGGCGAACGCCCTGATCGAAGCGGCCAAGCAAGCCATGGGGGGCGCTGCCTGGGATAAGGTGGTCACATGGCATGAGACCGGCCAGGTCACGGCCGGCGGTCTGACCGGCAGCTACGAATCGTGGGAGGATCTGCACACTCTTCACAACAGCGGCAGCTACGTGCTCGGTCCGGTCTCCGGCAGCCAGGGGTGGGACGGCACGCAGGCATGGAGCACCGACAATACCAAGGAGGTGCGGATCGAAACCAGCCGCGAGGCAATCGCCCAGGCCATCCAGGATGCCTATCGAGGCGGCTACGGATTTTTCTTTCCGGAGCGCTTTGCGGGCACGCGGGAATATGCCGGTTCGCGCCACGCCGACGGCGCGACCTATGAGGCGGTGAAAGTCACGCCTCAGGGCGCCGAGCCCTTTGAAATATGGTTCGACCCGGCGAGTCACCTGATCGTGCGAGAAGTCCAGCTCACCGGGACGGTGCTGCATAGCTTCATCCTGTCGGATTTCTCCGCCTTCGACGGCATCCTGGCGCCGAAGCGCACCATTGATCGGGTCGGCGGCGATCCGAAATTCGATACCCTCAACACAGTGACGAGCGTCAGCCTGGCCGGCCCGCAGCCGGCGAACCGCTACGCGCCCCCGCCGCCGCCGCCCAATTCGGCCCAATGGCCGGCGGCCAAGGACTCCGTCAGCATTCCGTTCCGGCTACTCAACAACCACATCTATGTCGACGCGTCGATCGACGGCAGCGCTCCGTTGCCGTTTATTTTCGATACGGGCGCGACCGACATACTGGACGTGAGCGCGGCCAAGAAGCTGGGCATCAGCGTCGAGGGCGCGCTGCCCGGCGGCGGCTTTGGAGACAAGATCGAAGCCTTCGGTTTCGCCAAGGTCAAGAGCATATCGCTGGGCGGCCTCACGCTTCCTGACCAGGTCTTCAGCACCGTGAATCTGACGAGCTTGATCGCAGTCGAAGGCGCGGATTCCGCGGGACTGCTCGGCTATGAATTCGTCAAGCGTGCGGTGCTGTCCATCGACTACGCGAGCCGCACCATGACCTTCACCAAACAAGAGGCGTTCCATCCGCCCCAGGGCGCGACGCCGATTCCCTTCACTTTCAACGCCCATATTCCGATGGTCGCGGGCACACTCGACGGCTTTGCGGGTGAATTCGAGATCGATACCGGCTCGCGGGGTGCCCTCACCGTCATGGCGCCCTTTGCCGCCGCGCATGGTCTCGTCGATCTGTACCGCGCGAATCGCAGCGCCACGGTCGGCTACGGCATCGGCGGCCCGTCGAGGGCCCTGTTGGCGCGCGCGCGCAGCCTCAGCATCGGGGCGCTGCTCATCGACACTCCGGTTGCCGAAATCGTCACCGACAAGTCAGGGGCGGCTGAGGCGGCCCGGACCGCCGGCAATATCGGCGGCGATCTGCTCAAGCGATTCACGTTGACTCTCGACTATGCCCATCAAACGCTGTGGCTGCAGCCCAATGCGCTGGCCGCCCAGCGCGAGGTCTTCGACCGGTCCGGCCTCTGGATCGCCCGCGCCGCGGACGGCGGCATCGAGGTGGCCGATGTCGTGGCCGAAAGCGCCGCCGCCCGCAGCGGCCTGGCCGTCGGCGATGAGATCGTGAGTGTCGATGGCAAGACTGCGAAGAGCGTGGCTCTCTATGAGCTACGCGAGCAGTTCAAGGGCGCCATCGGCACCAAGTTCACGCTGCGCATACGGGCCAAACCCGGCGACAGCGCAGGCGAACGAACCGTAATCCTCACGCTGGCCGATCAGGTCTGAGCGTCAGCGCAAACGTTGCGCCCGCCCGCCCGGCGGGCTATGGTGTGATGCAGACGGCAGTTGTGGCAATACCCGGGCGAATTATGTGAATTCGACCGCAGGAGCAAATCCCGCTGCGCTAGCTTGGCCGCAATCCTCTTGGGCATTCATAGGACTAGGCGTGCTAATTGACACAAAGGTTCATGGCGTTGAGGCCGCGCGCGCGCGCGCAAAGCCGCCGGCGAACAACCGCTGGCACGCCGTCAGCATTGCCGCTCCCGCCAGCGCCTGCGCCGCCGCGCGGGCGTGCAAAGGCAAACGCTTTCTTTCCCGCGAAGCGCCGCGCTTGCCGCTCGCCCAATGCGACGCCGCGCGCTGCGAGTGCAAGTACCGTCATTATGCCGACCGCCGCGCAGGCCCTCGCCGCGGGGAAGAGAAAGGCGTCCCGAAAGCCCGTGTTAATACCAACCGGCGAGGCACTCGCGGCCGCCGCGCAGTCGACTCAGAGAATTCAGAATAGCTATATGGCGTAAGAGACGGTTTTTACTTAGATTTATCTTCGAACACAGCCCTCGCCAGCATTACGGACTGAGACGCTGTCGCCCTGAGAATGGCGGTGTGCGGCGGCTTCTGCGCCATCAGCGTGCGCCGCCGCCGATGGCGCTTCCTCGGAGCCGAAACCGATGCACGTCCCCTCCTCAGAACCCCGACCTTCGGTCTTTTTCGAATACCGGGTTCATGCCTATCGGCGCACGCCGGACATGGACACCGGCCGTGCCGGCGCGCCGGTGGTGATCGTCGGAGCCGGCCCCATCGGCCTTCTCACCGCAATCGATTTGGCGCGATTCGGTGTCGCATCGATCCTGCTGGAACAGGATCTGCAAGTCTGTCACGGCAGCCGCGCCATCGTGCTCACCCGCCGCTCGCTGGAAATTCTGCAGCAGGTGGGGGTCGACAAGCCGTTCCGCCGAAAGGGTCTGCCGTGGTCCTTTGGCCGCTCGTTCTACCGCGGCAAGGAGGTGTATCGAATGGTCATGCCTCACGACGACGATGAGCGCTTCCTGCCGGGCCTGAACATTCAGCAGCAATACATCGAGGAATATCTGCTCGATGTCTGCCTGAAGAACCCCCTGGTCGATGTGCGTTGGGGTCAAAAAGTGGTGGGCATCTCGCAGACCGATACCGCCGTGACCTTGCGCATCGACACCCCGGACGGCGAGTGCGACATGAGCGCCGATTGGGTCGTCGCCGCCGACGGCGGCCGCTCGACGATTCGCAAGCTCCTCGGTCTGCGCATGGAAGGCCGCTCCTATCCCGGGAATTTCGTCATCGCCGACATCAAGGCCGAGATCGACCTGCCCACCGAGCGATTGTGCTACTTCGACCCCGCCTGGAATCCCGGCAACAACGTCCTGGTCCACCGCCAGCCCGACAACATGTGGCGCATCGATTTTCGCCTGCCCGATGACGAGACGCCCTCGCAGGCGCTGGAGCCGTCCACCTTGAGCCATCGGATCAATGCGGTGCTCGAGATGATCCGCCGGCAGGTCCCCTGGGAGCTGGATTGGGCCACGGTGTATTCGGCGAACACGCTCACTCTGCCCGACTTCGTACAGGGACGCATCCTGTTCACGGGCGACGCCGCGCATCTGCTGCCGATCTTCGGCGTGCGCGGCTGCAATACCGGATTGCAGGACTGCAACAACCTCGCCTGGAAGCTGGCCTTCGTGGTGAACGGCTGGTCAAGCCCCGCCCTGCTCGGCACCTATTCGAGCGAACGAGTCCAGGCCGCGCGGGAGATCTGTGAGGAGGCAGGCAAGAGCACTCGCTTCATGACGCCGCCGACCGCGGGCGCCCGGCTAATGCGCGACGCGGTGCTGTCCCTCAGCCTGTCGGAGGAATTCCCGAAGGAGCTGCTGCACTGGCGCACGTCCCGCCCGCACGACTATCACGACTCCCCGCTCAACAGCTTTCCGGGCGCCGACGCCGCATTCACGGGCGGCGCCGCGGCCGGGCAGCCGGCCTGCAATGTCAAGCTTGGCGAAGACGATTACCTGTTCGATCGAATCGACGCCCGCGCCGGGTTCCACGTACTGATCTTCACCGGCGCCGCGCCCTTGAGCGGCGATCTGGAACAGATCCTGATCGAGGCGGTGCGCCAACTGTTCCCGGTCAACCGCGTGCTCATCGGAACGCGAATCGATGCGGCCGCCGCCGCCCGCGCCGAGTGCGTCGTGACCGATGGGGTGGAGCGGGTCGCGGCGAAATACGGCGCCCGCGAAGGCACCGTCTACGTTCTGCGTCCCGACCTGCATGTCTGCGCTCGCTGGCTCCATGCCGATGCTACCCAGGTGTGCCGGGCGATGCGGATCGCCTCACAGGTCGCGTAATGCCGCCTCCGCGGCCTGGCTCACCTGCGCGGCATCGCCGACCTGATTGGCCAGCGCCAGGCACAGCTTGGCGAGGAACAGCTTCGCCTTGGCATCACCCGCCCGATCGATCCCGTCCGCGATGACGTCGTAGACTTGCTCGAGCGCCGCGGTGGTGAGTTTTTTTTCGATCATTCTTCCTCCACCGCATCGGTGAGCACCGCCTTGCGAGCGGCCATGAACTCGAGCATCGCTTCGTCGCGGGCGGGGTCGATGCCCGGATCCTGGTACTCGGCCAGCATCCTCTTCCATACGGCATTGGCGCGCTGCTCGGCGGTCAGGCGCCCTTCCATCGACCATTGTTCGTAGGACGAGTAATCCGCAATGGTCGATTGGTAGAAAGCCGTCTCGAAGTTCGCCTGCGTGTGTGCGCAGCCGAGAAAATGGCTGCCGGGTCCCACTTCGCGCAGCGCGTCGAGCGCCTGCCCGCGCTCGGTCAGATCCATGCCCTGCGAGAGCGCCTGCATCATGGCCAACTGGTCCGCGTCCATGACGAACTTCTCGTAGCCGGCGACCAGGCCGCCCTCCAGCCAGCCCGCGGCGTGGGTGACGAGGTTGACCCCGGCGAGCAGCGTCGGCAGCAGCGTGTGCGCGCTCTCGTAGCCGGCTTGGGCGTCGGCAATCTTCGAGGAGCATAGCGAGCCGCCGCTGCGGCACGGCACGCCGATGCGCCGCGCCAGCTGCGCGGTCGCGAAGATCATCTGGGTCGCCTCCGGCGTACCGAAGGTCGGCGCTCCGGTGCGCATCGAAATCGCACCGACAAAGGAGCCGAGAATCACCGGCGAACCCGGGCGCACGATCTGGGTGAGCGCGATGCCGGCCAGCGTTTCGGCGAGAATCTCGGCGAGGCAGCCGGCCGCGGTCACGGGGCCCATCGCCCCGGCGAGCACCGCCGGCACGATGATCGTGCCCTGATTGGCACCTGCGAACTCGCGCAGCGCGCCCAGCATGCGCCCGTCGAACACCAGCGGCGAATTCGAGTTGATATTGCCGAGCACCACCGGGTGAGTCTCGAGGTATTCCGGGCCGAACAGCACCCGGGCGAGGCCGAGCGCGTCGCGCGCGTGGCCGGGCGTCTCCGGAGTCGCCTCGCAGCCCTGGTCGCTGTAGCGGAAAAACGAATACTGCACGTCGAGGTGCCGCTTGTTCGGCGGGATCTCCATCGGCTCGCACATGCAGCCGCCGGAGAAGTGGACAGCCGGCGCCATGTGCGCGAGCTTGATGAAGTTCTTGAGATCCTCGAGCGTGCCGTAGCGGCGACCGCGATCGATGTCGTACACGAACGGCGGGCCGCCGACCGGCGAGAACACGGTCGCGTCGCCGCCGAAGCGCACGCTGCGCGCCGGATTGCGGGCGTAGAGCGTGAATTCCCGCGGCGCGGTCTTCAGCAGCCGCCGCGCGAGGCCGCGCGGAATGTGCACGCGCTCGCCGTCGACGTCGGCGCCGGCGTCGCGCCACAGGCGCAGAGACTCCGGATCGCGCCGGAATTCGATGCCGATTTCCTGCAGGATCGTCTCGGCGTTCGCCTCGATGATCTCGACCGCCTCGGTGCTGAGCAGCTCGACCGCGGGCAGCTTGCGGCGGATGTACGGATACTTGGCGGCCTGGGTGCGGGCGCGCGCCAGGCGCACATCGCGGCCGCGGCGCGGTACGGTGAAAGTGTCGGTCACGGCTTCCCTCGCTCTGGCGGTACGGTATGCGCGGGGCGCGCGGCGCCGCCGCTGCGCTCACTATGCCTTGGCCGATGCCGCCGTACAACCGCTATTGAACGAGTGCACGATTAGAGCTGGCCACCTCAGTAGTTGAGCTCGGCCCGGGCGGCATTGCCTCCCGCTCGCGCCAGCGCTGCGGCCCTGCGCAAATCGGCGAGAAACGCGCCGATGACCGCCTCGTCGGTCGCGGCATCGACCGGCAGGTTGATCAGGGGCGGTTGGCGGGACGCGACCAATATCCAGCCGATCCTGCGCAGCTCGCCCATGACGATCTGCATGTCGAGGACGTGCGAGCCGAATGCGAGCGGCATCAAATCCCCCTCGAATACGTACAGCCCTTCGATCGCCGCGATTCCCTCGGCGAGGCGTTGTTTGGCTGCGAGCACCTGCACGGCGAGACGCAGATACCCCGCCCGCCCGAGGTACTGCAGCACCGTCCAGGCTGCGAAGATGGGGCCGGCCGTACGGCTGCCGGCGAACCCCTGCATCTGGTACGGACCGCCCGGCCAATCCTCGGGGTGGACGTGATGAAAGCGCTTCAACGCCAGCGAACGCCACAACACCGTCGAGGCCGGCTTTGGGCAATAGCCGTACTTGTGCAGGTCCGCCGAGATGGACTGAACCGCCGGGACCCGAAAGTCCCACAGCGGGAGCCGCTGTCCCAGGCTTTCCACGAAGGGTGCGAGGTAGCCTCCGACGCACGCATCGACGTGCATCCATAGCCGGTGCCGCCCGGCCAACTCGCCGATTGCCTCGATCGGATCGTACAGGCCGTACGGCCAGCAGGGAGCGGATCCGACGATCCCGATGGTGTTGGCGCCGATCGCCCGCGCCATGGCCGATACATCGGCCCGCAAATCGCTGCCGAGCGGCGTACGCACGAGCTTGAGCCCGAAATACTGGCAGCCCTTTGAAAAGGTCGGGTGGGCGGAATACGGCGCGATGACCTCGGGCGCCACAGCCTGCGGATGGTGCTCCCGCGCCCATTCGCGCATGGCATGGAGCGCCGAATAGTTGCTCTCGGATCCGCCGCTGGTAAAGGTGCCCGACGCATCCTCCGGGGCATGCAACAGGCCGACGCACATGTCGATCACTTCGTCCTCGACGCGTCGCATGTACTCGGTTCGCAGCGAAAAGATGCCGTTGTCGGAGAGGAACATGTCGTAAGCCATCTTGCCGGCCTCCTCCACGTCCGGCGGCCCGCGAAAGGCGCGGCTCCAGTGCCCATGCAGGGCATCGGGCGGCATGGCTTTGAGCTGCGCCTCGAGAGTCGAGCGCGGCAGGCCCTCGGTCGGTAGTTCTTTTCGGCCGGTCATGGGTTCCAGTATGATGAAAACGATCGCTCCCTTTCAATATTTCCAAGGCGCGGGTGTCCCCATTTCCGCAACCCCTCCCGTACCGCGCGTGCTCGGACCGGTCCGTTTCTTTGCGCTCTCGTTCGGCTGCGTGGTGGGCTCCGGCTGGGTGGTGGTGCTCGGCGACTGGTTGAGGGCATGCGGCCCGGCCGGCGTCGTGCTCGGCATGCTGGCGGGCGCCAGCGTCATGCTCGCGAACTCCGGCGCCTATGCGGAGCTCATCGCGCGCTACCCGATGGCCGGCGGCGAATTCATCTTCGCGCAACAGGTTTTCGGCGAGCGTACCGCCTTCATGGTCGGCTGGCTGTCGACGCTGTCGCTGATCGCGGTCGCGGTGTTCGAAGCGACCGCGCTGCCGTGGCTGCTCGAGACCCTGCTTCCCGGGTTGAAGGGGCCGACGCTCTACGTGTCGCTCGACACGCCGGTGAGCGCGGATGCAGTGGCGATCGGTGTGACCGGCACGGCGGTCGTGGCGATCATGAACTACCGCGGAGCGCGCAGCGCGGCGACCCTGCAGACGGTGCTGGCGTTCACGTTCCTGGCGCTCGCCGTACTGATCATCACGCTCGGCTTCGCGCTCGGCTCGCGCAGCAATCTCGAGCCGCTGTTCAGCGCCGATCGCGCCAAGCCCTGGTGGGTGGGCGCACTGTGGATCTTTGCGATTGCGCCTTTTTTCCTCAATGGCTTTCAGTCGGTGGCGCAGACCGTCGAGGAGCGCACAGAGCAAGTCACCTACGCGCGCATTGCCTCCTCCATGGCGCTCGCGCTGCTGGCGGGCACCGGCTTTTATTGCCTGGTGACGCTCGCCGCCGCCAGCGCGCAGCCATGGCCCGCCCTTCTCAATCAGCCGATGGCGACCGCCGCGGCATTCGCGAATCTGCTGCCGCACCACGCGCTTTCCGTGCTCGTGCTGGCGACCGCCGCGTTGTCGGTGGTGCGCATCTGGAACGGCGTGACGATCTGGACCTCGCGGCTGCTGATGGCGCAGGCCCGCGCCGGCTTCCTGCCCGCCTGGCTGGGCGCCATTCACGGCCGCCACGGTGCGCCGACGGCCGCGGTGGTGTTCGTCGCGAGCTGCACCGGCCTTGGCGTCTTTCTGGGACGCGGCGCAATCATCCCGGTTGTCGACATGGCCTCACTGTGCCTCGCCGGCAACCTGGTGCTCACCGGCGCTGCGGCCCTGCGGGTGCGCGCTACGCAACGAGGGGTTGCGCCGTATCGCACCGCCGGCGGCGCCGGGACCCTGCTCTATGCATTGCTCGGTTCAGCCGGCATGGCCGCGTTCGCGCTCGTCGATCCGATTCTGCGCCGTCCCGGTCGGATACCGATCGAATGGATCGTGGCCGGCGCATGGACCGCGATGGGCGTCGTCTTCTGGTGCGTTAGGCGGGGGCTGACCCGCGCTAGGTAGCCGTCGCGGCCGACCCGTAAAACTACGGATACCGCCGCGCACGCCGCTGCGCAAGCATCGCTTGCATGCGCCCGATCCGCCGAATTCTCGTACCCGTTGGAAATACGTCAGCCGCCTCGCTGCCGGCGGTCGACAAGGCCGCGCAGCTCGCCGCCGCGTTCGGCGCAAAACTCGAATTGTTTCACGATATCGCCGACCCGATCGTCGTCGACGGTGCGTGGCACAAGCCCGGCCGAACGCTCGCCGGCATCCAGGCCGAACTGCGCCAGCAGGCGTTCGAGCGCCTGGAGCGTTTGGCCGAGCCGCTGCGCAGCCGGCGGCTCACGGTGTCGACTTCCGCCGTCTGGGACTATCCGCCCTACGAGGCGATCCTGCGCCGTGCCGCGGCCATCGGCGCAGATTTGATCGTCGCGCCGCGGCGCGAGCGGCACCGCCTGCCCGCGCTGCTCGGGTACACCGATTGGGAGCTGCTGCGGCTGAGCCCCCTGCCGGTGCTGCTGGTGAAAACCTCGACCCCGTACCGCAGGCCCGCGGTGCTTGCCGCCATCGATCCGACGCATGCGCACGCGAAGCCGAGCGGACTCGACCAGCGAATTCTCGACTACGGCGCTCAGGTATGCGGGGCCTTGCGCGGGGCACTGCACGTCGTACACGCCTATGTGCCGCGGCCGCTGCCGCCGTCGCTGACCTTCGACGCCAAGCGCCGTAAGCAACTGCTGGCGGAAGACGAGCACGAGGCGCGCGAGACGCTGGACAAGGCGCTGCTCGGCAAGCCGTTCGTGAAGAAGCCGATCGGCCCGGCGCGACGGCACTTGGTCCGCGGCGCCCCCGCCGTGGCTATTCCCGCGACCGCGCGCAAAACCGGCAGTGCCATCGTGGTCATCGGTGCGGTATCGCGGTCCGCCCTGAAGCGTCTATTCATCGGCAATACGGCCGAGAGCGTCATGGACAGCCTGCGCTGCGATCTGCTGGTGGTGAAGGCGGCGAAGTTCGCCTTGAAGGGGCCCCGCGCGCGCCGCGGCGCCCAGCTCATTGCACCGCCCATCCGGCTGTAGTAAATACGCCAAAAGAAAACATCGGCTCGGCGGCTGCCGGACGTATCATCACGATGGCCTGCCCATCCTCGGAGCGCACAATGAACAAGAACGTGTACACGGTTCCCGAAACCTTTGCGGACCGCGCGAGCGTCAATCGAGGCGACTACGAGCGCATGTACGCGCAATCCGTCGAAGATCCGGATGCATTCTGGGGCCTTATCGGCCGGCGCATCGATTGGATCAAGGAATTTTCGCACGTCAGGGACTCAAGCTTCGCACCGGAGGATTGCCACATCCGCTGGTTCTACGACGGCAAGCTCAACGTCGCCAGCAATTGCCTGGATCGGCACCTCGAATCTCGCGGCGACAAGACCGCGATCATCTGGGAGGCGGATGACCCGCAGCGCTGCGATCACATCAGCTACCGTCAGCTTCACGAGCGGGTCTGCCGATGCGCGAACGCTCTGCGATCGCTCGGCATCCAAAAGGGGGATCGCGTGACGATCTACCTGCCGATGATCCCGGACATCGCCGTCGCGATGCTCGCATGCGCGCGCATTGGAGCCATTCACTCCGTCGTTTTCGCCGGCTTCTCCTCCGAGGCGTTGGGCGGCCGGATAGCGGACTGTTACTCGGCTCTGGTCATCACCGCCGATGAGGGACTTCGCGGCGGCAAGCGCATACCGCTGAAAAAATTCGTCGATGAGGCGTTGAGCATCAAGGGCACGGAATGCGTCAAACACGTGCTGGTGGTGCGGCACACCGGCACGCCCGTCCCGATGTATGAGCCGCGCGACCGCTGGTATGGCGAATTGGTGGCGCAGCAGCCGAACACCTGTCCCCCCGAGGTGATGGATGCCGAGGACCCGCTCTTCATCCTCTACACATCCGGTTCGACGGGTCAGCCCAAAGGCGTCCTGCATACCAGCGGCGGGTATCTCGTGTATGCCGCATTCACGCATCAGACGGTGTTCGATTTGCGCGAAAAGGATATCTACTGGGCGACCGCTGACATCGGCTGGGTCACCGGACACAGCTACATCGTCTACGGCCCGCTCGCCAACGGCGCAACCACCGTCATGTTCGAGGGCGTGCCGAACTACCCCGACTTCGGCCGCTTCTGGCAGGTCGTCGACAAGCACCAGGTGACGATCATCTATTCATCGCCGACCGCGATCCGCTCGCTCATGCGCGAGGGCGAAAAGCCCGTGAAAGCCTGGTCGCGCAAGTCGCTGCGCCTGCTCGGCTCGGTTGGCGAGCCGATCAATCCGGAGGCGTGGGAATGGTACCACCGTGTCGTGGGCGATCATCGCTGCCCCATCGTCGATACCTGGTGGCAAACGGAGACCGGGGGGATACTGATCAGCGCGCTGCCGGCTGCGATCGACCTGAAGCCAGGCTCCGCCACCCTGCCCTTCTTCGGCGTGAAGCCGGCCATCGTCGACAACGAGGGCCGCGTCCTTGAGGGCGCCTGCGAGGGCAATCTGGTGCTGCTCGACAGCTGGCCCGGCCAGATGCGCACGGTGTACGGCGATCACCAGCGCTTCGTCGACACGTACTTCAAGACCTTCCGAGGCATGTACTTCACCGGCGACGGCGCCCGCCGCGATGAGGACGGCTACTATTGGATCACCGGCCGTGTGGACGATGTCATCAATGTCGCCGGACACCGGCTGGGCACCGCGGAAATTGAAAGTGCGCTGGTGGCTCATCCGCAGGTGGCGGAGGCCGCCGTCGTCGGATTTCCGCACGACATCAAGGGCCAGGGCATCTACGTGTACGTCACCCTGATCGCCGGCGCCGAGCCGAGCGAGCCGTTGCGGGTCGAGCTGCGAAACTGGGTGCGCCGCGAGATCAGTCCGATCGCGACGCCGGACATCATCCAATGGGCTCCAGGGCTGCCGAAAACGCGCTCCGGAAAGATCATGCGCCGCATTTTGAGAAAGATCGCGGCCAACGAGTGCGAGCAGCTGGGCGATATTTCAACGCTCGCGGACCCGGGCGTGGTCAAGCAGCTGATCGAGGAGCGCGCGCGGTCATAGAGCGGCGGTTCAGCGTTCGACCGCGAGCGCCACTCCCATGCCTCCGCCGATGCACAAGCTGGCGAGCCCCCGCTTCGCATCGCGTCGGATCATCTCGTGCAGCAGCGTCACCAGAATGCGGCAGCCCGATGCGCCGATCGGATGGCCGATGGCGATTGCGCCGCCGTTGACGTTGATCTTGGCGGTGTCCCAGCCCATCTGCCGGTTGACGCCGATCGCCTGCGCGGCGAACGCCTCGTTGACCTCCATCAGATCGAGGTCCTGATGCGTCCAGCCCGCTTTCTTCAAGCACAGCTGGCTGGCCGGCACCGGACCCATGCCCATGATCTTCGGATCCACTCCCGCCGAGGCGTATGCGCGAATCGAGGCAAGCGGCTTGAGGCCGAGCTCGTCGGCCTTGCGCGCCGACATCATCATCACCGCCGCCGCCCCGTCGTTGATGCCCGAGGCGTTGCCCGCGGTCACCGTGCCGTCCTTGCTGAACGCGGGCTTGAGTTCGCCGAGTGCGTCGGCCGTGGTGCCGGGGCGGATGAATTCATCGGCATCGAACACAGTTGTCCCCTTGCGCGAGGCGACCTCGATCGGTGCGATTTCCGCCCGGAAGCGACCCGCCTTCTGCGCGGCCTCGGCTTTCTGCTGTGATGCGGCGGCGAATTCATCCTGTTCGCGACGCGAAATCTCGAATTTCTTCGCGACGTTCTCGGCCGTGAGTCCCATGTGGTAGTTGTTGTAGACGTCCCAAAGGCCGTCGACGATCATGCTATCGATGAGCTTGGCATCGCCCATGCGAAATCCGTCGCGGGATCCTTGCAGAATGTGCGGCGACGCGCTCATGTTCTCCTGACCGCCGGCGATGACGATCTCGGCATCGCCGCACTTGATCGCCTGCGCGGCCAAATGCGTCGCCTTGAGGCCGCTGCCGCAGACCTTGCCGATCGTCATTCCCGGGACGCTGTCCGGCAGACCGGCGCGGATCAGCGCCTGCCGGGCGGGGTTCTGGCCGACGCCTGCGGTGAGCACCTGCCCCATGATCACCTCGGAGATCTGCTGCGGCTGGACACCGGTGCGGGCGAGCAGCGCCTTGATGATCTGGGCACCGAGTTCGGCCGCCGGCACCTTGCCGATGGTGCCGTTGAATTTGCCGACGGCGGACCGCAATGCGGCCGTGATGACTACCTCGTTCATATGCTGGTTCTCCGTGTGCTTACTTCTGAAACACGTATTCGCCGGGCGCATCGGCGATGGCAGGGCAGCCCGCCGTCGCCGAACCGAGCGGGGGCGGCGGCACCCGCGCCGCCGTGGAATGCTGCGCGAGCCACTGCTGCCAAACCGGCCACCACGAGCCCGCCTGCGCGGGCGTCGTATCGTGCCACACGGCCGGCGCGAGCGTCTCGCGGGGATTCGTCCAGGTGCGCACGCGGTAGCGCCGCCGCGGATGAACGGGCCCGCTGACGATGCCGGCATTGTGTCCGCCCGATGTGAGCAGGAATGTGTAGTCCGCGGAACGCGTCAGGCCGCGAGCCTTGTAGACCGACTGCCACGGCGCGACGTGATCGGTTTCCGTACCGACGACGAACATGGGCAGCCGGATGGCGGCGAGATCGACGCGGCGGCCCTCGGCCGTGAATTCGCCGCGCGCAAGCGCATTGTTGAGATACAGCTGGCGCAGGTATTCCGCGTGCATTCGGCACGGCATGCGCGTGCCGTCCGCATTCCAAGCCATCAGGTCGTTGGGTGATTCGCGCTTGCCGCGCAGATAACTGTTGACCGCGGGCGTCCACAGCAGGTCGCGCGAGCGCAGCAGCGAGAATGCCGCTCCCATCTGCTCGCTTTTGAGCACGCCGGTTCGGCTCATGACCGCCTCCAGCATTTCGAGCTGGCTCGGACTGATGAATACCGACAGCTCGCCGGGTTCGCTGAAATCCTGCTGTGCCGCAAGCAACGTCACGCTCGCCAGCCGCTCAACTCCGGCGGCGGCGAAGGCCGCAGCGGCGATCGACAGCAGCGTGCCGCCGATGCAATAGCCGGCCGAATGAATCTTCTGCCGCGGCACGATCCGCGAGACGGCGTCGATCGTGTCCCGTATTCCCAGCCTCAGGTAGTCGTCCATACCGAGCCCGCGGTCGCTCGCGGTCGGATTCTTCCACGACACCATGAAAACCGTGTGGCCTTTGGCGACCAGGTAACCGACCAGCGAATTGTTCGCCGACAGGTCGAGAACGTAGTACTTCATGATCCACGCCGGGATGATGAGCACGGGCTCGGCAAACACCGTGGGTGTCGCCGGCGCATACTGGATCAATTCGATCAGCTCGTTGCGCATCACCACTTTGCCGGGCGTCGCGGCGATGTCGCGGCCGATGACGAATTTCTCGGTGCCGCTCGGCCCTTTGCCCTGGAGGGTGCGCTGAACGTCCTCGAGCCAATGGCTGAGTCCGCGCACCAGGTTTGCACCCGCTTCGATCCGCGTCGTATCGAGCAGTTCCGGGTTGGTCACCAGATAGTTGGCCGGAGAAAACGCCTCGAGCGCATTGCGAGCCATGAAATCCAACGTGCGCTCGTTGTCTCGGGCAACGCCGGGCACGCTCGACCAGGCCTTGTGCCACCAATCGACGTAGTTTCGGTAGGTGTGCGCGTAGACATTGAAGGGCCACTGCGCCCAGGCATCGCCTGCGAAGCGCGCATCACCCTCTGCCGGCGCCAGCGGCTCGCCGCTGGCGGCCTTCAGGGCGAACGCCCAGTTATCGAACCCCTTGGTCGCCGCATCGTGCAAGATTTCCCATTGTTTGGGCGGATCCTCGGCGAGATTCAAATACCAATCCCACCAGGCATTCGCGTAGATATCGGGGGCCAAACCCCCAGTCACAGCAGCCAGCTGGGCGCGCAGCGCGCGTTGCAGCTCGGCTGAATCTTTAGAATTCGCCGATGGGCTCTCAGCGGCGCTCGAATTCAGCCTGTTGTCCACTCTGATCAGCTTACAGGATTCCCGGACAAAAAACGCGGGGCACCTCGCGGCGCCCCGCTTCGGCTCAGAGGCCTCAGCTCGCCTTCTTCTTCGTCTCGGGGACGACCTTCGCGGTCGTCTCGTTCACCACATCGGTGAAGCGAGCCTGTGCGTCGGTGGCCAGGTTGACGAACTCCTGCGCACGCGCGCGCAGCTTCTCGCTGAGCGCTGTGGTCAGTTCCACTTGTTTGGAAACGAAATCGACGGGCGACTGCGCATTCAAAGCCGCCTTGGCCTGGGCCAGGCTCCACTCCAGGTAATCGCCGGCAATGGCGTACTGATAGCGGCTCACTTGGTCGAGCGCCTTGACGCCTTCCTGCTGCGCCTTCATTGCCGGCGCGAACGCGTTGCGATAGGACTCGAAGATGGCCTTGGGATCAAAAGTGGTCTCGCTCATGGTGGCTCCTTGAAAAAAATCCGGCTGGTTCAACTACGAAGATAGTATACCACGATTTGTATGCAATGCAAGAAGATTTATGTTAACTGCAATTTAAATCAATAAATCGACATATATATATGTTTGTAATATATATTTTCTACACTACACTCAAATCACATTTGAGTTTTTATTTGCATCGCAAAACGCCTGGGTCGACGCGCAGCGGCCATTGAGCGCATGATGCGGACGGCACTTAGAGGGCATCGAGCGGTGACACCGATCCTTCATCACATCCGGTCCTTGGAAGCCTACCTCGAGCGCAGCGGCGCGCGCCTCGTTCGCACCACCCTGCCCGAGGCGGTGCACGGCCGGGTGTCGAGCGAACTCATCATCCTGCGCGCGGGCCTGGATCCGGAACAGGAGCTGCTGACCCTGGTGCACGAGTTGGCGCATTGGCTGGCCCATCGAGACATGAGTCCCGCGGCGCATTCCACCATCTTCGAATACGAAGCCGAAGCGGTGGAGGCGCTGGTCATGTCGCAGCTCGGATTGCCGCGCCCGGTATACGACCTCAATCTTCTCGAAGACGACAGCCCCACGGACGGCTTGCTTTCCGCTTCGGTTGCCCGCGTTCGATGGGCGAGCGGTCGGATATGCCGTGCGCTCGGCGTGGAGACCTTTAGAGCCGCAAGCCGCCATCCACTTCGATGCAGCGGCCGGTGAAAAAATCGTTCGCGAATATGAAGAGCACCGTCTGAGCGATCTCCTCGGGCTGACCCAGACGCTTGAGCGGCACCGGCGCCGTGAGTTTGTCCAGCACCTCCGGTCGCATCGACGAGAGAATCTCCGTGTGCGTGAAGCCGGGTGCAATGGAGCCGACGCGAATGCCGTAGCGCGCGAGTTCCTTCGCCCAAACCACGCCCAGGGATTCGACCCCTGCTTTCGCCGCGCTGTAGTTGCTCTGCCCGGCGTTGCCGACGCGAGAAATGCTGGAGATGTTGACGATCACGCCGCCGTTGCCGTGTTCGATCATGTGCGCGGCGGCTTCGCGCGCGCACAGGAACACAGCGCTGAGATTCACCCCGATCACGGCGTTCCATTGATCTATCGTCATGCGGCCGACGACCGCGCCGTCCTTGACCTTCACCAACAGGCCGTCGCGCACGATGCCGGCGTTGTTCACCAGGCCGTCCAAGCGGCCGAAGTCCGCCGCGACGCGCGTCATGGCGGCGCAGACCTCGGTTTCGTCGGCGACGTTCACCCGGTATTCGCGTGCCCGTACCGACTCGGCCGCACAGAGCCGGGCGGTCTCTTCGAGGTCCGCCGCGTTCATATCGAATAGCGCAACATCCGCGCCGCCGTGCGCCAGCGCCCAAGCGGTTGCTCGACCGATGCCGCGTCCCGCGCCGGTCACTACTACTGTCTTGTTATGAATATCCATGGGCAGTCACTTACCTTTCTTGCGCTCAGTTCTGTTCGGGTTCGTACGGGTCTTCTCCTCGGGAGTGTTCTGTTCGGGGCTCTTCTCCTGCGCCCCGCCGGCGCCGAACGCGCTGCGCGTCGCCGCCTGCATCTGCTCCCACATCTGCATGTTTTTGCGCGCCAGCTCCGTCAACGGCGCGAACGGCGTCTGCAGCGCCTTCGCCATTTCCGACTGCATGGCCTCTTGCTGGCGCAGCATCGTGGTAAATGCTTGTTCGAGATAGCGGCTGAGCAGCGCCTGCATCGGACCGCCATAGAAACGGATGATCATCTCGAGCAGGTCCGCACCTAGAACCGGCATTCCGAACTGCTCCTGCTCCGCGATGATCTGCAGCAGAACCGAGCGCGTCAGGTCCTCGCCGGACTTGTCGTCGATCACCTTGATCCGCTCGCCCCCGACGATCATCTGCCGCAGATCGTCAAGTGTTACGTGGCGGCTGCCGCTGGTGTCATAAAGTCGGCGATTCGAGTATTTTCGTATCAGGCGTTCCTGCTGCACGTTCCAACTCCCGGCCGAGGCACTCCAAGGCGCATCTTTCGCACTGCATAATTCACGGTAACCAATGGCTGATATATTACATGAATTTTAATATTGTGAATACATATAAACCAATGTGTTACGCATTATTTCCCATATTTATCATCGAATTAGGGGTTGACCTTACTGCATTTTGCAGTGCATACGAAGAGCGTCAGCATGGCGATTGATCCCTGGCGCCAATGGCAGGCGTTCGCCGCAATGGCGGTTCCCGGCGGCATCCCGCAGCAGGCGGGCCTGCCGGCAGGCGCTCTCTCCTTTGCCCCCTTCGTCGAGGCGGCCGAACGCTTCGCGGCTGCCGCACGCAGCTTCCTCGAGGGCACGACCCATGCATCCCCGGAGACGGCCGCTGAGTCGGCCCGGACGTTTAGCGAATTTCTGCGCGAGCAGTTCACCGGTCTTTGCCAAGTGCCCTTCAAGGCCGATTTTCTCGCCGCCGCCGGTATGCCGTTCAGCGCCGACGCGCCCGCGCTCGGACTGACCCGCGAGCATCAGCAATGCTGGCAGCGCACCGCTGAGGCGTGGCGGCGCATGACCGATGCGCAGCGTCGGCTGCAGTTGCTCTGGTCCGATGCGCTGCGAGAAAGCGCCGTCGCATTCGCGGCGCGGATCGTGCCTCCCGGTCCGACCGCGGCGAGCCCTGAGACCCTGCACCGCCTCTACGACACCTGGATCGACTGCGCGGAAGAGGCCTACGCGCGCATGGCCCACAGCGAGACGTATTGCAGCGCGCTGGCCGAGTTTGTGAATGCCGGCAGCCAATGGCGACAAGGACTCCAGGCGAGCATCGAACAGTCGGCAAAGCTGCTCGATCTGCCCACACGCAGTGAAGTCAATACGCTGACACGGCGCCTGCGGCGCCTGGAGGAGCGTCTGCGCGCAGCTTCGATGGAGCGCGCGCCGCAGGAGCACGCGGCTCAGGAGCACGCACCGAAGGTTGCGGGGAGTCGCGCACGGCGCGCGCGCCGCAAAGCAAAGCCGTGACCGGCACGGGCTTGTACGCAGCGCTTGCGGCAGCGAGCGGTTGCGCCGCCGGCTGCTCCGAGAAGGAGACGGTTTGGGAATCGGGCAAGCTGCGGCTGTACCGCTACCGGCCGATCGCACGCCCGGCCGGCGCCGTGCCGCTGCTGATTGTGTATGCGCTGATCAACCGGCCCTACATGATGGATCTGCAGGAAGACCGTTCACTCATCCGCGGCCTTCTGGCACAAGGCTTGGACGTGTACTTGGTCGACTGGGGCTACCCCGACGGGGCGGACCGGTTCACCACGCTCGCCGACTACATCGATGATCTTCTCGACGGCTGCGTCGAACAGATCTTGGCGGCGCACCGGCTCGAAGCTCTGAATATCCTCGGCGTCTGCCAGGGTGGGGTGTTCAGCTTGATCTATGCGGCGCTTCATCCGCAGCGCGTGCGCAACCTGGTCACCATGGTGACGCCGGTGGACTTTCATACGCCAGCGGACCTGCTGTCGAAGTGGGTGAGAAAGATCGACGTTGCCGCCTGGGTGGGCGACGGCAATGTCTCGGGCGACGTCCTGAATCAGCTGTTCTTGTCGTTGATGCCGTTTCGGCTGATGCACCAGAAATACATGGAGCTGCTGAGGGGGAGCGCCGATCGGGCGCGAATCGAGAATTTCATGCGCGTCGAGCAGTGGATATTCGACAGCCCGGACCAGGCGGGCGCGGCGTTTCGCGAATTTGTGGTGTGGTTTTATCAAGAGAACCGCCTGGTGCGCAGCCAGCTGGAAATCGCCGGCCGCAAAGTCGATCTCGGTGCCCTGCAGCTGCCGATCCTGAACCTGATCGGCAAGAAGGATCACCTGGTGCCCCCGCAGGCTTCGGCCGCCCTGCAGCGCTTGGTGGCCAGCAAAGACTTCACCGCTCTTGAGTTGGATCTCGGGCACATCGGCATGTACATCAGCGCGCGCGCCCAGCGCGAGGTGCCGGCCTCGATCGCCGGCTGGCTCGCGTCCCGCTGAGACAATCGCGGGACGCATCGGGGCGGGCTACATGTACACGCCGCCGTTGACGTTGATCTGCTGGCCGGTGATGTAGTCTCCGTCGGCCGCCAGAAACAGCACCGCCTTCGCAATTTCCTCCGGTGTGGCGAAGCGCCCCATCGGAATGCGCGCCAGAATCTGCGACTGGACCTGTTCGGGCACCTTCGCCAGCATGCCGGTTTCGGTGAATCCCGGAGCGAGCGCATTGCAGGTCACGTTGTACCTCGCGAGCTCGAGCGCCGCAGTCTTGGTGAAGGCGATGATCCCGCCTTTGCTCGCCGAGTAGTTGGCCTGACCAAAATTTCCCGCCTGGCCGACGAAGGAGCTGATGTTGATGATGCGGCCATACTTCTGCTCGGTCATCATCGGCATGGCCGCGGAGACGCCGAAATAGCAGGCATTGAGGTTGGTGTTCAGCACCGTCATCCAGTCCTCATCGGTCATTTTGCGCAGGGTCTTGTCGCGTGTGATGCCGGCGTTGTTGACCAGGATGTCGAGCCGCCCCCAGCTCTGTTTGATCTTCTCCAGCATGGAGTTCCAGGTCGCGCGCTCGCCGACGTTGCCCTTCAGCAGCAGGGTCTTGCGGCCCGCCTTGGTGATCTCATCGGCGAGCGAAAGCGCCTCCGCCTCGCTTGATTGGTAGTTGATTGCGACATCGGCGCCCTCGCTGGCAAAGAGCTTCACAATGGCCCGCCCGATGCCGCGCGCCGCCCCGGTAACCAATGCTTTCCGCCCTTCTAGCCTGTTCATGTCGCCCCCGGAAATGGTTTTTGTACTTCACCATCATGGCGCATTTTCCGCATGAACTTAATTATTTTCTTGTGCCGGACGCTGATCGAGGCACACTGGGAGCCTGTCTGAGTATTCCCCGTGGCCTTACCTAAGGCTGATTTCGCTTCAGCCGAGGCGGAGGCGACGTGGTTGGGTCAACACCCAACGAGGAGGCGACAACAATGGATCAAGCGAAATCTGCAAGGGTACGAAGGGTTGCCTTGGTGAGGGGCGTCTGCGGTGTTGCGCGGCTTGGACGTAGCCCCGGCTACGTCCCGCGCCGCGCGCCTTGCATCCGCTCCCTCGCCAAGCCAACGCGGCTCACGCGGAATACTCAGACAGGCTCCTAGGGCATGCAGCCGAGCGACAGCAGGACGGCCGAATCGAAGCCCGAGGGCCCCCTCGCGGGCCTGCGCGTCCTCGACTTCACGCGCGTACTATCCGGCCCTTACTGCACCGCACTACTCGCAGATCTCGGCGCCGAGGTCGTGAAAATCGAATCGCCGCAAGGCGACGAGTATCGGCGCATCGGCCCATTTCGCGAGGGCGAGAGCGCGCTGTTCCAGCTGGTCAACCGCAATAAGCTCGGCATGTGCATAGATCTGAAGCAGCCGGCCGGGCAGGACCTGGCCCGGCGTCTCGCGCTGAACGCCGACGTGCTGGTCGAGAATTTCCGGCCCGGCGTGGCGGCACGCCTCGGCATCGGATACCCCGAGCTCGCGAGCGGGAATCAGCGTCTGATCTACGCGAGCATTTCCGGATTCGGTCAGACGGGTCCAAAACGGGATTTGCCGGCTTTCGACATGGTGGCGCAGGCCCTCTCAGGACTGATGGCGATGACCGGTGACCCGGCGGGCCCGCCGATGAAGGTGGGCGAATCGATCGGCGATCTGGCCGCGGGCCTGTTCTGCTCCTGGGCCATCCTGGCGGCGATTCATGAGCGTACTCGGACCGGAGTCGGACGCCGGATCGATGTCGCCATGGTCGACTCGCTGGTGGCGCTCCTGCCCACCGCCGTCGCGCAGTGGATGTTCGGCGCGGCGCCGCCCACCCGCACCGGAAACCGGCACCCGCTGTCCACTCCGTTCGGGGCGTTCAAGGCGCTCGACGGCCACGTGGTGATCTGCGTATTAAACGGCGCGCAATTCTCGTGCCTGGCGCAGTGCATGGGCCGGCCGGATCTTGCCGCGGATCCGCGCTTCGCGAGCGACGAGTCGCGTACCCGCTTCGAGCCCATGTTGACGCAGATGATCGAGGATTGGCTCGCACCGCTGCCGGTGGCCGAGGCGGTGCGGCGGCTGGGCGAGGCGGGCGTGCCGGCTTCCACGATCGAGGAGCCGGCCGCGGTGTTCACGAGCGCGCACGTTGCCGAGCGCCGACTGTTGTCGAGTGCGCGGCATCCGATCCTGGGCAGGATTCCCGCCATGGAGCAGCCGGCGCATTTCGGGGGCCTGCCCCGAGGTCATCAGCAGCCGGCGCCCACGCTCGGTGCGCACAATCGCATCGTTCTCGAGCGCTGGCTCGGACTTGCGGCCGAGCAGATTGAACAGCTGGCCAAGCGCGATGTGACGCACGGAGCACCGATATGAGCGCCGGCGGCCTGGCGAGCGGCTTGAGCGACACCGACCTCGCCGCCGTGCTGGCGGTGCAGCGCCTCGCCGGCGAGGTCGTCGCACCCCTGGCGAAGGACACCGATGCGCGTGCCGCATTTCCTTGGACGCAGATCAGGGCGCTCGCCGAGATCGGCGTGCTCGGCATGAATTTGCCGGTGCAATGGGGAGGCGCGGGCATTTCCGCGCCGGCCTTTGCGGCCTGCGTCGAAGCCATCGCCGGCGCTTGTGGATCCACCGCCTCGGCGATCACCGCCCATTTCCTGGCGACGGACGCCATTCTGATCGGCGGCGACGATGAGTTGCGCGCGCGCTACCTGCCCCTCGCCGCGACCGGCGGCCGGCTGGGCGCCTTCGCACTCACCGAGCCGCGCGCCGGTTCGAACCCTGCCGACATGCGCTGTCGAGCAACCCCGAACGGCGACGGCTACGCACTGCAGGGCGTCAAGCATTTCATATCCAACGGCGGCGTCGCCGATTTCATCGTGGTATTTGCCGTAACCGATCCCGATGCCGGTCACCGGGGCATCAGCGCCTTCGTGGTCGATCGGGCGACGCCCGGTGTGGTCGCCGGCGCCGCCGAGCGCACCATGGGCCTCAAGGGCGGACATATTTTCGAACTGGCGTTCGATTGCCGGGTGGCGGCGAGTCAGCGGCTCGGTCCCGAGGGGAGCGGGTTCCGCACCGCAATGCAGGTGCTCGACAACGGCCGCATCGAGGTAGCCGCGATGTGTCTCGGCATCGCGCAGGCGGCGCTGAATGCCAGCGTACACTGGGTGCAGCAGCGCCGGATCGGCGGCCAGCCGCTGCTCGAGTACCAGGGCATTCAGTGGATGCTTGCCGACATGGCGACTGAGCTGCGCGCGGCGCGGCTGCTGACCGAGGATGCGGCGCGCAAGCGCGCCGAGCGCGGCCGCTATTCGCTCGAGGCGTCCATGGCCAAGCTGTTCGCCTCTGAAGTCGCAGGCCGCGTCGCCGATCGAGCGTTGCAGATCCACGGCGGCTACGGCTACAGCGGGGACCTGCCGCTCGAGCGCTACGTCCGCGATCTGCGCATCATGAGAATCTACGAGGGCTCCTCCGAGATTCAGCGGACCATCATCGCGCGCACGCTGAGCGGACGGCGCTGAGGACGCATACAAGGCTCATTCGTCGTCCCGCCGCGGGATCGTCCATTCATCGCCGCGAGCGGTCCTCACGTACTCCGGCCAGCGATACTGATGCGGCACCTCGAAATCGGCGGGCAGCAGCGGCGCCAGCCAGCGCGTGCCGCCTATCCCGCCGCCCGTCCGCTCCTCGAATTCGCGTTTCGCCGCCCCCAGCAGCGCCGGCTCGGTGAACAGATCGAGCAGCGTCGCGGCAATCGTCTTCGCGGCGACGCAGATCATCGGATCAATGGTCGCGGCAATGCCGCCGAGCGCGTTCGCCACCCACGCCGGATAGACGAAGCCGGCAGGACCCGCGAGCGAGGGCCGGGCGACGAGCAGACGGACCGTAGGGCAATGCCAGCAATACTCGGTGTAATCGTCGGACGTAAGGAACTGCTGCCACGCCGGCATCATGGTGCGCAGTTGCCGCTCACACTCCTGCGGGTCGATGAGCCGTTCGGTTTCGGGGGAGAAGGGATGCTCGAGCGGCTCGAGGCCGAGATTGGCCTGGATCTCGCGCGCAACACGAATCGCTTCGGCGCCCCAGCGAGGTGCGCCGACCTGCTCGAGATTGCGGTAGGTCACGCGGGCGAGCGCGTGGTTGGCAAGGCCGCCGCGCGACTTGGCCACCCAGGTCTTCTGCCAGCGGCAGAACGCGGCCTTGGCCGCTGCGTCGGCATTGTTGTCCATCACTGAGCTGATGATGTCCGCCTGCGCGATCGAGTCGGTGCGGACCATGTAGTCGATTTGCGCCAGCTGGGGCGCAAGGTTGTCCGCCGTCGCCTGGCCGGCGGTGAGTATCGCCTCGTTGAAGCTCCATAGGCCTGTCGCAGGCAGCATCGAGCGCCGCAGACCTTCGTTCATCTGATAGAACATGACGAGCGCATCGTTCGCTCCGGGCGCGCGCGCGCTCAGGTGGTTTTGCGGGATCGGGCAGTGGCGGTCGGCGGCGATCCAATTCTCCGGCGCGTCGCAGGTGAACGTGTAGATATAGTTGTAACCGACCCCGCAGTGCGTGTCCCATGCGACGGTATTGCAGAGCGGCGACAGGTAGTGCGGGTGGAAGCTCACGGCCGCATCCAGTCCGTCGTAGTAGCCTTTCGCCGCGTGGATCGGCTTGGAGGCTCGAAGCTTCTCGGCCGGTTCGCCGAACAGCATGAGCGTGCCGCCGATGCGGTGCCGTTCCATGGCGGCTTTTACGGCCAGCGCTCCACCGAGGGCGCTGATGCCGAGCGCCGAATGAGGGTCGGTGTGTCCGGGCGCGAATTTCGACAGGCCTGGGCGCGGCTGACGGGTGGTTGCGGCCGCCTGGCAGTTGCCCGGCACTGCGTCGTACTCGGCATATGCGGCCAGAGTCGGTCCGGGGCCATTGCTGAAGGTCGCGACGAAGGCGGTCGGCATGCCGCCGGAGCCCGCCTCGACGGTGAAACCCGCGCCCCGCAGACGATGGACGTACCATGCGCTCGATTTGTATTCGCGGAATGCCGGCTCTGCGTAATCCCAAAGCACCTGGTGCCAGCTGGAGAGCTCGGTCATGTGGCTGTCGACCCAGCCGTGTACCGCCTGCTTCACTTCACTCATCATCGGACCCCCTCGCAGCCCACGTGGAGCTGCGAGTGTACGCGATGATGCCGGCTACTTGCGCTTGCGGGTAACCGTTCGCGGTTCGATGGGCTGGTTCGAGGTCTCTTGCATCGCGACGGCGTTGCGGTTTTCGCGCACTACCCGCTCGCTCGTGATCTCGATCACCGCATGTCTGCCGGTCGCCCCGATGTCCTTGCGCGCTTCGAGCCGCTCGTCGACGAATCGTTCGCGCTCCGCGGCACTGACACGTTTGACGATCGGCTTGTCGAAATAGACGGCGAGGTAGCCCGCCACGGCGCCTGCGGAGATTTCTTCGGCAAAAAATCCCAGGCGCAGCGCGTACATCACCCGCCCCTGATCGATCCCTGCCACGGAGTACAGACGGTACTCGCTGAAGATATCGAGGTTCGGGACCGTGTTGGGATCAAAGGCCTGATCGGCGAGCGCGAGCTGGATGACGAACCAGCGCGCCGCGTCGTGATTCTCCAACTCGAGCGGCGTCAAAGGTCGCACGGTTTGGGTTGTCTCGAGGCTGGCCAGCAGAGTGCTTAGCTGCTCGATGTGGCGCGCCGCAGAAGGAACGACGGCAGGCGGCACGGCAACGGGCGGCACGGCAACTACAGCCGGCGCGGCAACAGGCGCAGCGGCGACAGCCGGTGCTGCAACCGGCGGCGCGGCGACGGGTGGTGCGGCAGCAGCGGCGGCGGCCGGCTTCCGTGCAATGCCTGGCAACTTGGGGGCCGGCGCAACGAACTTCCGCAGCGACGTCGCCAACGCCTTCGCCGCCGCGCCCCGCCTCGGCAGCTCGCGTCGCTGCGCCACCGCCGCCATGCGCGCGGGCGCGGAAGTCGGCGCGGCTACCGGCGCAGGTGCGGGCGCGGGCGCGGCAGTGGGAGTGGGCGCAACTGCCGGCGCGGACACTAATGCCGGCGCAGGCGTGAGCGTGGGCGCTGCTGCCGGCGCGGATGCTAATGCAGGCGCGGGCGCGGGGGGCAGTGGGAGTGGGCGCTGCTGCCGGCGCGGACACTAATGCCGGCGCAGGCGCGGGCACCAATCCCGCCGGCGGCGCGCGCGCCGGCCGCTCTGGCGCCACTGTCGCCATTTCGGTCAACACCGGAATCATCGGCGGCTTGGCAATAGGTTTGGGCGCCCAGCGGGCCTTGGCTGCCGCCGCCTGTTCGGCGGCTCTCAACGCCGCCTTTTGCTGCGCATCGGCTTTCGCCTGCAGAGCCGCTATTGAACGCAAATCATCTGGTTCCGCGGTCGCCGTCAGTGCGCTCGGGTAGGTGTCCCGCACTTTTTCCAAGACGGCATCCGCTTCATCCTCGCTCGCGAACGGTCCAAGGCGCAGGCGATAACGCATGCGCCGATCCTCGAGGCGCTGGATCTGATACACGTGCGCCTGCGTGCATTCGACGATGCCCTTGCTGGGTTGACCGATCGGCGCGGTCGACGCGCTGAGGTTGATCACGAAAGGACCCGGGCCGCCGAGCCGCGGCACCTGCGACACGGGCTCGAGCAAGTCATCGATGCTCAGGTGCCAAATTTCCCCGGTCAATGGCGAATTTATCGGCGTGGCCATAAATGCATTTCCACGATCGTTACGGGAAGTCGTTAAGATATTGGCTAAGCGCGCCGAACGAAACCGTGATCAACGTCGCTTCATGGCGACAAACAGCTCGTAATGGCAGTTTATGTCAAGGCCGGCACGCTCGGACGGGCATCACGTGGACCTTGGTCCAATTTTTTAGCCTCGCACGGCCGTGCGATTCTCCAGCGCGGCACAAATCCGCGCACCAATAGTCCGCTCGGCAAAGCCAACTGCAGGAGTTCCTGTGATCCGATTTCATCGTATAGCCGCCGCCCTCGCCGCCGCCGCCGTCGCATGGCCGCTCGCGGCATTCGCTCAATCCACCAAGATGATCGACGCCGGGGGCGCGGCGGACGTGACGAGCCTCACTGCAAGGATCGAAGCCGTCGATCAAGCGAATCGCACGGTCACCTTGAAGGGCCAAATGGGGCACGTCGTGACATTGAAGGTCGGTCCCCAGGTCAAAAACTTCGCGCAAGTCAAGGTCGGCGACGAGATCGTCCTCAAGTACATCGAAGCGCTGTCCATCAAGCTCGACAAGGGCGGCGAGCGGGGTGCGGCCGTGATGTCGAGCGGTCCGGTGACCGCGCCGCCCGGTGCGAAGCCCGGTGTGGCGGCCGAGCAGCAGACGGTCATCGTCGCGAAGGTTCGGGGCAAGGATCCGCTGCGCCAGGAGGTCCTGCTCGAAGGCCCGCTCAGCCGCTTCGCCGAGGTCAAGGTGAAGGAATCGAACATTTTCAATGCGGTGAATGTCGGGGACACCGTGAAGGTCACGTATACCGAAGCGGTGGTCGTCGACGTATTCACGCCGGGCGCCGCGAAAAACTAATTAGGCGCCGCGAAAAACCAGCCGCGGCTAGTCCAGCAGAGGGTGCCCCTTGGGCAATTGATGCGCATACCAGGTCGCGAGCCGATGCCGGATCGTCTTCTCGCCGACCTGGTCTTCCGGCATTGGCGCAATGATCTTATCGTGCACCAGTAAGCGATAGACGTACAGCGCCTTGTCGCTCGCCGAATCGGTCGCCTCGAATTCAACCGCGCCGCGGCCCTCCGCATACTGCACTCCGGCGAGCAGGGCTGCTTTGAACAGCTCCGCTTCGTGTCTGCGCTTCTTCATGTGACACCCTCCCCTCGCCATCGGCGGCCAGGCGGCGACGGCCTCCGCTAAAGCAGCTCGATCTCGATGAAGCAGAACTCATGGGCGCTGACGTTGACGACGTTGTGGGCGATCCCGGCGGAGCGCGCATAGGATGCGCCGGCCTCCAGCTGCACCTCCCTCGCGCCGGTGGATTCCTCCAATCGCAAAGTGCCGCTCGTCAACGGCACGACGATGTAGTCGTACGCATGCACGTGGTATCCGATATCGGCACCGGGATCGAAGCGCCACTCCGTGACGATGACGCGATCGTTCTTCACCTGCACGGTGGATTTGGCCCTCATGACGCGAAACTTACCATACCGTCGGCCGAAGTGCCGGCATGGCTGCGATCGCGAAACGCGCGGCCGCTCAGATCTTCTCGCCCGGCCGTGTCATCTCAAAGACCTCGCCGATGGTCGCGTACTGTCGGTAGCCGAGACGCGCAATCGGCCGCAGTCGGGAAATGGATACTCGTCCGTCGACGAGGACCGTCTCAGCGATATGGATTCCGAGGACCCGACCGGTGACCATGCGCCCGATCTGATGCGGCTGTTCGCTCGCCAGCTCATAGATGCCGCTCACGACGCATTCGAGACTGATCGGCGATTCGGCCACCCTGGGCGGCCGCACTCGCTCAGAGGGCGCTGGCGTCACGCCCGCGAGCTCGAATTCGTCGACCGAACGGGCCACCTCCGCGCTCGACGCGTTCACGGCGTGGCGCAGATCCCAGGTCGCGAGATTGACCACGAACTCGCCCGTCTCGCGTGCGTTCTTCACCGAATCCTTCTCGCCGCCGTCGACATGCCGGCCGTTGGCGCAGTACATCACCATCGGCGGCTGTTCATTGATGGCATTGAAAAAGCTGAATGGCGCCAGATTTCGCAGGCCGGCCGCATCGACCGTGGAAATCCATCCGATCGGCCGCGGAACTATGCAGGCTTTGAACGGATTGCGGGGCAAGGCGGCAGTCGCTTGATCGCAGCTATAGAACATCCAACGAGTCTCCTTTGTGATCTCATCCCCGGGCGAGTTCGGCCGCACTGTGTCAAATCCCGCCCCCGCGCCCGGCGCCCACCGCCTGCCTGGCGCCGCGGCTCGCGAGCCATGAGCCGAGCAGGATGAGCGCGAAAGCCGTGATTCCGCCGGCGCCCAGATGCTCATCCAGCAGCCACACGCCCAGCAGCGTCGCCACCGCCGGATTGATGTACGTGATCAGCGATGTGCGCGACGCGCCCGCGCGGTTGACGAGGTAGAACATCAGCAGCATCGCCACGGCCGTGCAGACGATGCCCAGCACGAGGACGGAAGACAGGGCGAGCACCGTCGGCAACTGCCTGGGCGAGGTCAGCACGGCGGGCACCAGCAGAACCACGGTGGCGATCAGCAGGCTGGCGGAGAGCGGACCAAACGCGTCGAGACCCTGCAAGTACCGTTGAATGATCAACGGGCCCGTGGCGTAGCCCACGGAAGCCAGCAACATGCAGGCAACCCCGGCCCACCCCAGAATGCCGGAAATGGTGCCGAGCCCCAATAGCGCCACGACGCCGATGAACCCGACCGCCAGTCCGGTCAGCCTCCAGCCTCCCAAATGCTCGCGTATGCCGAAAAAGCGCGCGAGCAGAACGACAGACAACGGCACCGTGGCGATGAGAATGCCGGTGACGGAAGAGCTGACCCAGCGCTCGCCGAGCGCGATCATCGAGAAGGGGACGACGAACTCGGCCACGGCGAAGGCGAACAGCGCCGCCTTGTGCGGGCCGAGCGAGCGCAACGCGCCGCGCCTCCAGGCGATCGGCAGCAGAACGACGGTTCCGAGCGCAACGCGGCACCAGGCAATCACCGGCGGCGACAGCTCCGGCACCGCGAGCTTGATCAGCAAATAAGGCACGCCCCAGATCAGGCCGAGCGCTGCGAATGCCATCCAGCCTCGCCAGGTCACGGTCGGATCATCCGCCCTGCACGCAGCTCACGCGCCGCCGAACAGCGGTGCGCGGCCGGCGATGAAATCGCGGACAGCGTCGACGAGCGAGCCGAGGTCGGCATCCTGCATCGGCAGCGACAGGTTGAACATGCCTCTGCGGGCGCACCAGATTCCCCGCTCGAGCAGATCGAAATACAACAATTCGCGCAGCCGGCCGCCGCCGCGCGCAGCCTCGGCGTAATTGCGGATCGGCCCCGCGCACATGTGCACATTCATCATGGATCCGAGCCCGGTGAATTGCATCGGCAGCGCCGCGTCGGCGGCGAGCGCATTGAGCGTTGCGCGCAGCTCCTCGCCGCGCCGATTGAGCCTGCGAGCCGCATCGTCGGTGAACACGCCGGTGAGTCCGGCGATCCCGGCGCTCATGGTGAGGACATTGTTGTTGAACGTTCCGGCATGCGCCAGCGCGCCGCGCCTGCGCGGGTCGAATCGATCCATGACGTCCGCGCGCCCGCCGAAGGCCCCGAAGCTGAGGCCCCCGCCGAGGTACTTGCCGAGAGTGGTGAGGTCGGGCCGGATGCCGAGAGCGCCTTGCAGACCGCCCGGCGCCAAGCGCGAGGTCATCACCTCATCGAAGATCAGCAGCGCGCCGTTCTGGTGCGACCAATCCCTGAGCAGCTGCAGAAACTCCGGCGCGCCGGGAATACAGCCGCCGGAGCCTAGCATCGGTTCAACGAGGATTGCCGCGATTCGGCCGGCATTCGCCGCCAATAGCCGCGCGGTCTGCTCGCTCCCGTTGTAGGGGGCTTTGATGAAGTCGAAGGGCGCGTTGAGAGGGCTCACCGCAGCCCCGAAATTGAGCACGCTGCCGTGATAGCCGCCTTCGAACACGACCACCCGAGCGCGCCCGGTAGCGGCAATCGCCGCGGAAATGGCCATCAGGTTCGCTTCGGTGCCCGAGTTGGTGAACCGCATCCGCTCGAGCGACGGGAAGCGGCCCGCCAGCAGCGCGGCAAACCGCTCCTCCAGCGGCGTATGCCCTCCCAAACCCCATCCGGCGCTGAGCGCCTCGGTAATCGCGGCAGCGATGATCGGGTCGGAATGACCGTACAGTCCCGCCGAGTAGTCTCCGAGAAAGTCGATATATTCGCGCCCGTCCAGTGAGCGGACGCGCGCCCCGCGGCCGGCGACCAGCGTGATGGGGAAAGGTGCAGAGTACAGCACCGAGCGCGTATTCCCGCCCGGCAGCACCCGCGCCGCACGCTCGTGCTGGGCGAGACTCTGCCGGTTCGCGGAGGCGAACCGCCGCACGGCGTCGGCGATCGCGCCGTCGATTGGATTGCTTTGCACGGAGGCGCTCACGGCCATGGGTCCGTCTGCTGTCGGTTCGCCACAGCATATCCGGCCGGCGACCAATGCGCATCCCCGTGCTGTAAACTCTTCCGTCGCATGACCGCCAAAGAACACCGCGCCAAGCCGCCGCCGCGCGCCCGCGCCGGGCGCACGAAGCACAAACCGGTCGGACTTCGCCGCATCAAGCTCGGCGAGCGCGAGATCGTCACGCAGGGAATCACCCGACGAGTCCTGCAGGATCTGTTCCACTATTTCATGACCGTGAGCTGGCCGCAGGCGTTCGCGACCATCGCTGCATTCTTTCTGATCTTCGACCTGCTGTTCGGCTGGCTGTACGATCGGGTGCCCGGCTGCGTCGCGAATCTGAATCCGCCCGGATTCCTCGGCGCGTTCTTCTTCAGTGTCGAAACGCTGGCGACCGTCGGTTACGGCGACATGCACCCGCAAACCCTGTACGGGCATACGGTGGCGATGGTCGAGATCTTCGTCGGTCTCATGATGCTCGCGCTCATCACAGGGATCATGTTTGCGCGGTTCTCGCGCCCCAAGGCGCGCTTCATGTTCGCGAAGAACGCGGTCGTCCGCCCGATCGACGGCCGGCTCACGCTGATGTTCCGCGCCGCCAATGAGCGGCAAAACATCGTGCAGGAGGCCTCCGCGATGCTGCGAATGATGCGCGACGAAGTTTCCGCGGAGGGCTTTCGCATTCGCCGCATCACCGACCTTACGCTGGTGCGCGCACGGCATCCGGTGTTCGCACTCGGCTGGACCATCATGCATGTCATCGACGAGGCAAGCCCGCTGCACAAGGAGACCGCGGAATCGCTGCGCGCGTCGACAGCCTCGTTCATCCTCAGCCTCAGCGGCACCGATGAAACGACGGGCCAGGTGCTGATGGCGCGCGCGGAATATCCGAGCACGGCCATCCGCTGGAACGAGGCGTTCCGGGACATCCTGGAGGTTGCCGAGGATGGCACCCAGTACATCGACTACGGCAAGTTCAACGAGATCGAGCCGATTGCGGACCCGCAGGCGAATTATCCGCGGCACCGTTGACGGCGCTTGCGAAGGCAGGATGACCTCTACGCCGACAACCGCGTACAATCGAGTTGCATAAAACCAAAACTAGGGAGGTCAAGACCAATGCATCCGCTCAATACCGTCAAAGGCGCCATTACGACCGCATTCGTGCTCGCCGTCATCATCGGCGTAGGGCTCACGAGTTGGTCGGGAATGGGAGCCGCATTCCACCCGGTGCGCATCGATCGATGGCTGCACATCCTCTCGGGGGTCATGTGGATCGGCCTGCTGTATTACTTCAATGTGGTGCAAACGCCGGGGCTTGCGGCCGCGGCCGCGGACAAGGGCGGTCCCGGCGGCGCGGGCATATCGAAATACATCGCGCCGCGGGCGCTGCTGTGGTTCCGCTGGGCCGCCGTTGCCACCTGGGTGACGGGAGTGCTCTACCTGTTGGGAGGATACGGCCCGGTGGACTCGGCCGGCATCGTGAATGCTTTTACGCTGCAGCCCGGATTTCGCACGATCGGCACGGGCGCATGGCTCGGAACGATCATGCTGTTCAATGTCTGGATCTTCATTTGGCCGAATCAAAAGAAAATACTCGGATTGGTCCCGGCGACGGACGAGGAGAAGGCGGCGGCGCGCAAGACCGCCGGGCAGGCATCGAGGATCAACTTCATCCTCTCCGTGCCCCTGCTGATGTGCATGGGCGGCCAGGCGCATGGGCTGCCATTTTAGGGCAAAAGGTGATGCAGCCAGGGGGTAGGCGTCGGCTTACCCCCTCGCGCAACGGGCCGTGCGCCACGCGACAAGCCGAGCGCGCCGCATATTGAGATCCCGTGCAATCCTCGGACAGCTTCCTCATTTCCGATCTCCTGCAAGGCTATCGCAGCGGACGGCTGACTCCCACACAGGTGATCGAAAGCGCCGTACAGCGTGCGGATTGCGCGCCGGAGCGGCACGTGTGGATCACCCGCCTGTCGCGCGAGCGCCTGCTGCAGCATGCGCGCTCGATCGAGCTGCGACCGTGCGGCGAGCTTCCTCTGTACGGCATTCCCTTTGTCATCAAGGACAACATCGACCTCGCCGGCGTCCCCACCACGGCGGGATGCGCGCAGTATGCCTACGTCCCGGCGCAATCGGCCCCCGTCGTGCAGCGGCTCCTCGACGCCGGCGCGATCCCGCTCGGCAAAACCAATCTTGATCAATTTGCGACGGGGCTGGTCGGCACGCGCTCGCCCTATGGTGCCTGCCGCAACAGCTTCAATGCCGAGTATATTTCCGGCGGGTCGAGCTCCGGCTCTGCGGTAGCGGTGGCCACGGGGCTCGCCAGTTTCGCGCTCGGAACCGACACGGCCGGCTCCGGTCGCATACCGGCCTCATTCAACAACATCGTGGGACTGAAGCCGAGCCTCGGCAGAATCAGCACGCGCGGCATTGTACCGGCCTGCCGTTCTCTGGACTGCGTGGCGATATTTGCCATGACCTGCGACGATGCCGCCCGGGTCCTCGCGGTGGCCGAGGGATTCGACGCACTGGACCCGTATTCCCGCACCCTCGCCGATGCCACGGTCCACGGTCGGCGGTTCGGTGTTCCGCGGCGCGACCAGCTGCAATTTTTCGGCGACCGTGAATATGCACGCTTGTTCGACCGATGCGTGGCGAATATCGAATCGCTCGGCGGCTCGCCGGTTCAAATCGACTTCGATCCGTTCCTGGAGGCCGGACGATTTCTGTACGGAGGGCCCTGGGTGGCCGAACGCTACGCCGCGGTGCAGGATTTCATTGAACGGCACGCCAACGCCATGCTTCCGGTCACCCGAGAGGTGATCGAGGAAGGCAAATTTCCCACGGCAGTCGACCTGTTCAAAGCGCAATACCGATTGATGTCGCTGAAGCGCGCGATCGATCAGCTTTGGAATCGGGTCGACCTGCTGATCACACCGACTGCCGCCACCATTTATGAGCGTGCACGCGTCGATGCGCAGCCCATTCAGCTGAACATGACGCTGGGCTATTACGCCAATTTCGCGAACCTGCTGGATCTGGCCGGCGTCGCGTTACCCGGTGGATTTCGAGCCGACGGTCTGCCGTTCGGCGTTACCCTCCTCGGGCGCAGCGCAACGGATCGTGCGCTGCTCGCCATTGCCGATCGATTGCACCGCGCACATGCGATCAGGCTCGGCGCGGTGGATTAGCGGCGCGGGCGGGCGGCCATGAACTCATCCACGCGCTGCATCACCGCTTCCGGCTCGATCAGATCCATCACGCCCGGTTTTTCGATTTTCACCCACCACGGCAGTTCCTCCGGCTCGCGTCCCATGAAAACTCGCGCCGCCTCGGGGAACTGATTGACGCACCACCGTTGACTGAGATAAGGGCCGCTGCGGGCCGGATTGGTCGGCGCATACAGCCCGATGACCGCGGTACCGACGGCAGTCGCCATGTGCGCGGGCCCCGAATCGGGAGCCAGGAGCAAGGTCGCGTCGCGCAACAGCGCGAGCATCTGCGGCAACGTGTCGCGGCCGACCTGGTCCACGGGCCGCTCGCCGGCCGCCGCGACGATCCGGGCGCTCATCTCGCGCTCTATGCGGCTCGAGCCGCCGCACAGAACGACGCGCATCTTCCAGCGCCTCGCCGCGTGATCGCCGACTCGAGCGAAGAATTCCGGCCGCCAGTTGCGCATGGGGTGGCTCGAGCACGGGCTGATCAACAGGGTCGGCTGCGAGTCGGGAATCACCTGCCGTGCGTAGGCCACCGCGTCCGGCGGCAGGGGTATGTTCCATTCGAGCCGCCGATCGGAGATCCCCAGCGCCTCGGCGAATCCCCAAAAGCTGTCGAGCACATGTTCGCGGCGCCGCGGCCTGATCCGGCTATTGGTGAACAGCCATTGAAAATCGCGTGCGCGAGCACGATCGAATCCGAGCTTGACCGGCGCACGCACGAGCGTGCTGACCAGGCTGGCCCGGAAACTCGCATGCAGGTGCAACAGCACATCGAAGCGCCGTCCGCGGAGCTGCGAGCGCAGTCGCAACATCTCGCCCGCAAAGTTGCGCTTATCGACCGCCAAGAATTCGATGTCCGGCAGCAGCGACATCAGTTTTGCTTCGACTCGACCGATGATCCAAGTGATCCGCGCCTCGGGCCACTTGCGCTGCAGCGCACGGACGAGCGGCACCGCATGGCACGTATCCCCGATCGCCGAGAGTCGAATGATGCAGATATTCCGAGGCGGGTTCCCAAGCAGCGGGGCCTGAGGCGCGAGGTCGAGGCTAGGGTCAGGCAAAAATCCCCCGTTCGGCGTCCGCTGCGGATCCGCGGATGTGATGCGCAGCACAGTACCGCCCGGCCGCGCGCGTGTAGCGTGCGCATCGCACGAACGAGTGCCGCCTGGCGGCTACGATCACGGGATATGGGCTGGTCATCGTTCCAGGGAGAAATTCATGCCGCATGCGGTCAAGTGCAAAATAATACTCTTCTTTACGTCGGGAATTGCGCTGCTCGCCGCCGGGTGTGCCGCACCCCCTCCCCCGCGCGTCGTCGTGATGCCGCCGCCGCACCATCCCGCCTATTTGCATGCCTTGTCGGATCTGCGTACGGCGCGATGGCTGATCGAACACCGTCCCGGCGACCCTGCGCAGAGCGCGGACGAGATCGAGGCCATTCGGCAGATCGATGCGGGCATCAGCGACATCAAGAAGGCGGCGATCGACGATGGGAAAAACCTGAATTACCGCCCGGCGGTGGATGCGCATCCGGATCGTCCAGGCCGCATTCACGAAGCCCTGCAATATTTGAGGAAGGCGCGCGCCGACATTTCGCGAGAGGAAGACAACGCCTATGCCGACGGCCTGCGGGACCGCGCGATCGGCCATATCGACGGCGCCCTGTACGCCGCCGGCCGTGTGTTGAGCGACTAGCGAAGTCGATATGTAGAAATGCCTAGCCCGGTGCGCTGATACCGCATTGCGCCGCGGCGCTCGAATTGCGTGAATGCAGGCACGCATTCATGGCAACGAAAACCACGATCATCGGCGACCTGGGGGAACCTGCGCTGCTGTTGCCGCAGCGGCTTCAGGCGGCGCTGGCGGCGAATGATCGGGTCAAGTTCTGCTTCACTTTGCTGCAGGCCGCGGAAAGCCATGCGAACCATCCGCAGGAGCCGCCGCTCGACCTGACGGCCGAGCGCAGCGCAGTGCAACTGCCGGCGGGCGACCTCGATGCGGCGGTGGCCGAGAGCCGCCGTGATCAGGACGGCAGCATCCGCATTTCCGGCGCAGCGCGGCTGCGGCAGTGGATGCTCGAGGACATTGCCTCGATGTCCGCACCGCTATCACTTGCCGGCATTCCCGAGGCGCCGGTCTTCGCCGAGCGCGAGAGCCGATTGGCCACGGCGCTGCCGGCGTTCGACAACGACAAAGTGCCCGCCGGTCTGATCGGCGCCATCACGTCCGCCAACCGCGCGGCGGGCGACAGTCTGCACATTCTCGTCATGGATCTGCACAAGGCCATCAACCGGCTGCAGGCCGGTCTGGCGGAAGACTCCATCGATGGTGCGCGCGTCTGGCGTATCGACAGCGCGGACCGGCCGCTGATTCTGGCGTTCATGTCGGGACTCAACGAAACCGCCCCGCTCAAATTCGACCATCCGGGACTTGGGACCATCGCAACCCGCAGCGGTCAGTGCCTCATCATCGAGAACGACATCGGCACCACCGATGCTCACGTACTGGTTCTGCACGTGGAGGGTTTGACGGCCACATTGACGTACACCGATGTGCACTCGCAGCGGCTGAAGTTCTTTCAGAACCTGTTCAAGCGATTCACCGTGCGCTGGAGCGATACTCTGGCGAGGCACAGCGAGAGCCTCGGCGAAGAACCCAACTACTATCTGAGCACCGGCCGCTTCGATGCGCAGGACGCGAAGTCGCTGGAGCGCTATCTCGCCTTTCTCGCCTCGCGCATCGTGTTTCTGATCGATTGGAATCGGGCGCGCAAGCGGCTGCGGGAATTCCTGCGCAAGGGCGATGCCGTGCGTCTGCTCAAGTGGGCGGCCGACAACAACATCGGTCACCGCGGCTTCCTCAAGCTCGGTGGAGAGCGGCTGCTGTACGAGGCCATCGAATTCGCGCAGCGCACGCCGCTTCACGCGGGCGAACGGCTTCATGAAGCGCTTGGCCAGGAGGCGGCGTTCGAATACCTGCAGTTCGTGCTGCGCGAAGCGACCACCGGACTGCTGCAGGGGCGCTCCGAGCGCTTCATCCGCGATGCGATCAAGGCCGAGCTGGCACGCCGCTTTCACAGCGCTCACGCGAGCCTGCTGGTCATCGCGCTCGCGCATGCCGAACGCATCTTCGATTTGGCGGCCGACGTGCACGAGGGATTGCTGCGCTGCGCCGATCACGACTCGGCGAAGCTGCTCGAACGAACCGCACGGCGCGCGCGCACGTGGGAGCACGAGTGCGATGCCCTGGTGACCCGCATCCGCTCGCTCGCGCGGCGTACCTCCACGCCGGACATCTATGCCGCACTCATGCACGCCGTGGACGACGCCGCGGACGGCCTGGAGGAATCCGCGTTCTTGATGACTCACCTCGCCGGCACCGCGGCTCCCGAGACGCTGCTCGCGCCGGTGCGCGCGCTCGCGTCCATGCTGCTCGAAGCCGCACAGGAATCGGTCAAGATGTTCGAAGCCGCCAGCCACATCACGCCCGAGGGAGCGAGTGAGGATCTGCAGGATTTCTTCGCCGCCGCCGATCGCATCGTGAGCCTCGAGCACGACACCGACGCGGCCGAGCGCGCCGTGACCAGCGCCCTGCTCAAGAGCAGCGCCGACGTGAGGACCTTTCATCTGCTGTCGCGTCTCGGCCAAGCTCTGGAAGGCGCCGCCGACGGGTTGTGCCTGGGCGCGCTCAAGCTGCGCGATCATCTGCTCAACGACGTCCTCACCGGGTGAGGAAGCCCAAGGACTGGTATGCACGAGCACTTGTTCTTCGTTCTGCCCCAGACGGTGGCGGATATGTCGGCCGACCCGGCTGCAGCCGCGACTTCGCAGGCGGATCGCGCCGCGGTCATGGGTTCCAAATCAGCCGGTCTGCTGCGGCTCGCTCAGCTCGGCCTGCCGGTGCCGCCTGCATTCGTGCTCGGCACCGCCCTGTGCCGCGAGTATTTCGCGCGCGGCGGCGAGCTCCCCGGGGCCACCCGCGAACTGCTCGCCCATGGCCTCGCACGCCTGGAGGAAACCACCGGGCGCCAGTTCGGCGGCGCGCGTCGTCCGCTGCTGGTATCAGTCCGGTCGGGCGCTGCGGTATCGATGCCGGGCATGCTCCAAACCATACTGAACGTCGGGCTGTGCGACCACAACCTGCGCGGCCTGCTGCGCTCCTCGGGTAACCCGCGCCAGGTGCGGGACTGTTACCGCAGGCTCGTGCGCGACTTTACCGAGGTCGTACACGGCGCCGACGCCGACCAATTCGACTCGCTCACGGCACGCCACTGTGCGCAGCAAGGGTTAGCGAACTCGAGCGAGCTCGACAGCGTCGCCCTGGGCAAAATCGCCGACGAGTCGCTGGAGCTGGCTCTCGCTCTCACCGGTCAACCGTTTCCACAGGATCCGATGGAGCAGCTGCGCGCTGCGGTCGAGGCCGTGTTCCGCTCCTGGAACGATGATAGGGCGCGTCAATACCGGCGCGCCAACGGCATCGACGACGCCATGGGCACGGCTGTGACCGTGCAAGCGATGGTGTTCGGCAACGACGGCGGCACGTCCGGCGCCGGCGTGGGCTTCACGCGCGACCCGGCAACGGGTGAGAATCGGCTGTATCTCGATTTCCTGTTCAACGCGCAGGGCGAGGACGTCGTGTCCGGGCGCCATGCCGGGCATGAGACGCTGCGGCTGTCCCAGAGGCTGCCTCTGGTGGCGGCGGAGCTCGAGCGCGTGCGCGCAGTGCTCGAGGCCGAGTTTCACGACATGCAGGATTTCGAGTTCACCGTCGAAAGCGGGCGGCTATATCTTCTGCAGACGCGTGCCGGCAAGCGCACCCCGTGGGCCGCTCTGCAGATTGCGGTCGATATGGTGGGCGAGCGGCTCATCACGCCGGCCGAGGCGCTGAGCCGACTCGATGGAATTGCGCTCGAGCGGCTGGAGCGTCAGCGCCTGGCGGAGGGCGTGAGCGAAAGGCCGCTGGCGAGCGCGACCTCCGCAAGCATCGGCGTTGCGTCCGGCGCCATCGTCTTCGATTCAGGACGCGCGGCGGAGCTCGCGGCGCGCGGGGAATCCGCCATTCTGGTGCGGCCCGACATCTCCACAGCCGACGTGGAGGGCATCGCGGCGGCGCAGGGCGTGTTGACGGCCGCCGGCAGCCGCACCTCGCACGCGGCAGTGGTCGCCCGCCAGCTCGGCAAAGTGTGCCTCGTCAATTGCCAGGCGCTTCGAACGGATTCGCAGTCGGGGGGCTGCGTGATCGGCGATACGCACCTGCGTGAGGGCGAGGCACTCACGCTCGACGCGGATACGGGGCGAGTCTACGCCGGCCGGCTGCCGGTCGTGCGCGAGCGGCCGCAGGCCGCACTCGCCCGAGTGGCGGCGTGGCGCGCGGAGGCCGGGACCGCCGACAAGCGCAGGTAAGCACTCCAAGGAGCGCGGTGGGACGCGGTCCGACCGCTCCGGGCCTGTAGTAAACTGCGGCGGCAGCGCGAACAAGCCGTATGCAACGGAACGTATGCCCGCATCGGCTTTCGTAGCGGACACGAACGGCTCCACAATAAAAGGAAATGCAATGGCCATCACGCAGGGCATCAAGCGGGCCGTACAGCAAAGCCCTGACGGTCGCGCCACCATCTGCGGTTCGCGCAGCCGCAGCTGGCGGCAGTTCGCACAACGCGCCGCACAGCTGGCGGGCGGCCTGCAATCTCTCGGGATCGAGCCCGGCGACCGGGTCGCGGTGCTTGCGCTCAATTCCGACCGCTATCTGGAAACCTATGCCGCGGTACCGTGGGCCGGTGCCGTTGTGGTGCCGCTGAATACTCGATGGTCGCCGGCGGAGAATATCTACGCCATCAACGATTCGGGCGCCACGATGTTGCTCGTCGACGATGCGTTTGCGGCCATGGCGGACTCTGTTCGAACCGAGCTCGCCGCGGTGCGCACCCTCGTGCACATGGGGGATGCGCCGACTCCTGCCCACATGAGCGGCTACGAGCGCCTCATTGAAGCTTCGGCGCCGGTGGCGGACGCCGGCCGCCGAGGCGAGGATCTCGCGGGCATCTTCTACACCGGCGGCACCACGGGCTTCCCCAAGGGAGTCATGCTGTCGCATCGCTCGCTGTGGTCGAGCGCTGCCGCCGGCATGAGCCTGCTTCCCGGCCTCAGCCCCGAGTTCATTTATCTGCACGCTGCACCCATGTTCCATATGGCCGATTTCGCATGCACCATGCTGACCTTCCTGGCGGGAGCGCAGAGCGCCATCATCTCGAGCTTCAGCGCCGAGGGTGTCCTGGCCGCCATCGAAGCGCACCGCGTGACCGGCATGCTGCTGGTGCCGACCATGATCCATATGCTGGTGACGCACCCGAAGCTGCCGAAGGCCGATCTGTCCTCATTGCGGCGCGTGATCTACGGGGCCTCCCCGATGCCCGAAGAGCTGCTGCGCCAGGCGATGCGCGCCCTGCCGCAATGTGAGTTCGTGCAGGCCTACGGTCAGACCGAGCTGTCGCCGTCGGCCACCGCCCTGCTCCCCGAATACCACACGCTCACCGGCCCGAAGGCCGGCAAGCTCACCTCCGCGGGCCGGGCAGTGGCCTGTTGCGAGGTCGAAGTGGTGGATGCCCACGGCGTCGAGGTGCTGCGCGGTACGGTCGGAGAGATTCGCGTGCGCGGCTACAACACGATGCTCGGCTATTGGAACAAGCCTGAAGAGACGGCGGCGACGCTGCGTGATGGGTGGGTCTACACGGGCGATGCCGGGCGCATGGACGAGGAGGGATTTCTTTACGTCGAGGACCGCATCAAGGACATGATCATCAGCGGCGGCGAGAACGTGTACACCGCCGAGGTGGAGAATGCGTGCGTCAAGCACCCGGCCGTTGCGCAATGCGCGGTGATCGGTATCCCGGACGACACCTGGGGCGAGGCGGTGCATGCAATCGTCATCCTCAAGGACGGTCGACAGGCATCGGCCGAGGCCCTCATCGCTCACTGCCATGGACTGATCGCCGGCTACAAGTGTCCGCGCAGCATCGAATTTCGCAGCCAGCCGTTTCCGATTTCAGGCGCCGGCAAGGTGCTCAAGCGCGAGCTGCGCGCACCCCATTGGCAAGGCCGCCGCCGCCAAATCAACTGACGGCGGCCGCTCAAGGCGGGGCATCGCGGATCAGTGCGGCGCCGCCGCCGCCGACCAGTGCTTTCGCATAAGAGATGTGTCGGCACCGTGCGCTATGGAGAGCCGTCCAGTCCGTCGACCTCCGCCACGGTGATCACGTCGGTGTAGTGGTTGCCGAAATGGGTGCGCACGTAGTTGATCACCGCCGCCACCTGTGCGCTGGTCAGCGACGGCAATGGGAAGAAAAACCCGCCGGCGTGCTTGGCGCTGAACGCCGGCATATTGCGCCGCCCGTGCAGAATGGTCTGCGCCATGAAATGCGTCGACGCCAAGTCGGGGTTCTTGGCGAACGCAGGATACGCTCCCGCTCCCGTGGCACCCTGTCCATCGGGCATGTGACACCCCTGGCAGATTTGCCGGTAGATCTGCTCACCGCTCTGGGCGTCGAGTTTCGCCGCTGCGAAGAACCCGGTGCCCTCGGCCCGCGCCGGGCCGTCGCCGGCGGCGGCCGCCAGCAGGGTCAGCGCCACAGTGCTCATGGCGCGCACGCAACGCACGGTGTTCGCATTCATACGGCCGCCCCTGCCGCAATCGCTTGCCGGTGCAGCCGCTCGATCGCATCCAGAGCCGAGGTCACCGCGCCCTCCTGCCACGCGGCCAAATAGGAGGCATGCTCTCCGGCCAGCACGATGCGCCCGTCGATCCGGCACAGATTTTCATAATGCTCGGTGCGCGCCGCCTCGGTCCACATACCGAAGCAGCCGAGCGTAAACGGCGATCGGTGCCAGGCCACGGCCATGCCGTTTTCGAACTCCTGGGGATACTGCGGGTGGATGCGGCTGCCGTATTCGACCGCCTTGCTCACCCGCACCTCCGGACTCATTGCGGTGAACTCCATCGCATGGAGGCCCCACGCGTACGCGCCCAGCAGCACGCCCTTGCCGCCGCTGAAATAGCCGGTGCTGGGATAACCGATATTGCTGATCGGCAGGTCGGTATAGGTGATGCCTCCGTAGATCTGCTCATCCTCTTCCCAGAAGCGGCGCCCGAACTGAAGCCCCACCTTCACTGCGGCGGCATAGGGGACGGCGGCAATCGCATCGGCCATCGGCCGGCCGACGTTCATCGGAATCTGGCCGAGGATCGACAGCGGTATGGTGCAGACGCACCAGTCGGCACGCACGGTGTGGCGGCTCATCGGTGCAGCGGTATCCTCGAAGGTCGCGCTGACGCCGCGCTCGTCCTGGTGAATCTCAACCACTTTGGCGTTGTAGCGGATCAGCGGCGCGAGTTCGCGGCCAAACGCTTGGCCGATCATGCCCATGCCGCCGACCGGCTGAAACATCGTGGTCTGCATGTCGTAGCTGTCGCACAGCGGCAGCGCCTCCCACAGGCGCGACTCGAGCAGTGCGTTCAATTCGATCGGCTTGGAAAGCTCCGGCCGGCCGCTGAGGCCGCCGCCCGGGTCTCGATCGTAGCCGCGCCGGTCGCTGCTCGCGCCGCTCTTCGTGTAGGCATAGTTCCTGTCGAGCGCCCCCCAGGTGCGCAGCGACTCGAGCAGCCTCTCCTGATCCTCCAGCATCACCGGCGCATCGAGGTTTTTGCTCTGCTGGGCCTTGGCGAGAAGTTCCGCGACGTGGCCTTGATAATCCGCCTTGACGCTGCGGAAGCGCTGCGGCTTGCCGCCGAAGGCGGTGCTCATGTGCAAGTACGCGTTGTTGTTGGTCTGCACGAAGGACTCGAGCTGCACGCCGAGCAGCTCGCAGTAATGCAGCATGCCTCGATGATGATAGGGGAGCCGCCACGGGCCCGGATTGATGTAAAGACCCGGATCGAACCGGCACTGCTGGGTCATACCGCCCATCTCGGTATAGCGGTCGCCGCCGCGCAGAGTCCAGTTGCGTCCGCCGGCGCGGCCGTTGTACTCGAGCACCTGCACCCGGTAGCCGGCGCTGCGCAGCTCATAGGCGGCGACCATGCCCGCGATGCCGGCTCCGAGCACGAGTACCGAAGCGCCGGCAGGCGCACCCGTCAGCCGGCTCGGGGCCTTGAAATTCGAATCCGCGGCGAATCCCAGACTGCTCATGGCCTGGTACATCGCAGCGCCGCCGGCAGTCGAACCGATCATCGAGAGCAGCCGCCGCCGCGTCATCGAGCTGCCGATCGGTTCGTCTGTCATGCGATTCACCCCGCCGTTGCTTGGCATGTCGAGCCGGAAAGCGCGCATTGTAAACGCCGGTCCGTGCCGCCGGCATCCTACTGGGTTCGGACAGCGAAAATGGTAAAACTCGTGCAGAATGGCTCGACGATGAGAAACGATCGGGGTACTCGTGGAACAGGTCTCGCCGACTCGCCGGCAGCCGATCGCAGCGCCGGGGGCCGCCGTCGTCATGCCTGAGGCCGCATTCACCGGGAAATCCTCGTTTTCCGAATATGACGGCATGGGACTGGCCGAGTTGGTTCGCCGCAAGCAGACGTCTGCGAACGAACTGCTTGCCTGGGCCATTGCCGGCGCCGAGGCCGTCAACCCAAAGATCAACTGCCTCGCGCACGCCCATTACGAGGAGGCCCGGGCACAGATCACCGCCGGCCTTCCTGCAGGCGCGTTTCAAGGCGTGCCCTTCATCATCAAGGATCTGGGCGTGGAGCTCGCCGGCACAGTGACCAGCGCGGGGAGCCTCGCCTTCAAGGACCACCGTGCCGCCGCGGACAGTGAATTGGTCGCGCGCTACAAACGCGCCGGGCTCGTCATATTCGCCAAGTCGACCAGCCCCGAACTCGGATTGACGTTCACCACGGAGTCCAGAGCATTCGGTCTCACACGCAACCCCTGGGATCCGGAGCGCTCCGCGGGCGGCTCCTCGGGAGGCGCCGCAGCCGCGGTGGCCGGCGGCATCGTGCCGATGGCGCACGCATCGGATGGCGGCGGATCCATTCGGGTCCCCGCATCCTGCACCGCCCTGTTCGGTCTGAAGCCATCGCGCGGCCGGATGCCCTTGGGTCCGCCGGTCAGCGAGCGCTGGCTGGGGATGGCAACCGCGCACGCTGTGACTCGCAGCGTGCGGGACAGCGCCGCGCTTCTCGATGCGACGTGCGGAATCGAACCGGGTTCGCGCTACTCGGCACCGCCGCCACCGGGCGGCAGCTTTCTCGCGGAATTGGACCGCGCGCCCGGAAGGCTGCGCATCGCCCTGATGCTCACCGCTCCGACGGGTGCTGCGATTGACCCGCAATGCCTGGCGGCCGCGCGCGCGAGCGCCCGCCTTTGTGAATCGCTGGGACACCATGTGGAGGAAGCATCGCCTGCGCTGGATGCGCGAGCGCTGAGCGATGGATTCCTGGCGGTGATCGTGACGTCGGTGGCACAGGCGCTGCGCGATTGGGGCGCTGAACGCGGCAAGCCGGTGTCGCCCGAGGAGCTCGAGACGATAACGTGGATCTATGCGGAACAGGGGCGTTCGGCGAGCGCACTCGCAGTGGCGGACGGCAACACCGCATTCCAAGTGGCGGCGACGGCCGTGGCGGATTTTCAAAGCCGTTTCGATGTGATGCTGTCGCCCACACTGGCGAGAGTGCCGGCGAAGCTCGGCACTCTCGGCCTCTCGCCGGTCGATGTGGCGGCCTGGGGCAGAGACATGAGCGCCTACAGCCCGTTCACGGCACTCGCCAACATGACGGGCCAACCCTCGATGAGCGTGCCTCTGCACTGGACGCCGAGCGGCCTCCCGATCGGCACGATGTTCACCGGCCGCTACGGCGAGGAAGCGCTGCTGCTGCGCCTGGCGGCGCAACTGGAGCAGGCGCAGCCATGGGCGCACAAGCGCCCGGCGCTCGGATGGGCGAAGCTTCGCTGAACTTCGGACGGTGCGCGCGATGACCATGCTCACCAATCTCGGCCCGCGCTTTTACGTGGACCCCGCTCTGTACGAAGCGGAGCGCCAAGTCATATTCCGACGCCACTGGCAAATGCTCGGGCCCGCCGCCAGAGTCGCGCGGCCGGGCGATTATCTTGCGGTCGATGTCGCCGGCTGGAAGCTCCTTGCCCTGCGCGGGCACGACGGGGTCTTGCGAGGCTTTCATAATGTTTGCCGGCACCGCGGCGCACGCTTGCTTGCCGAAGGCACGGGCCAATGCCGCACGCTGCGCTGCCCGTATCATCACTGGGTTTACGATCAGGACGGTGCATTGCGCCAAGCCCCCTGGTTTGGCGAGGATCCCGGCTTCAAACTGGACGACTGGCCGCTGGAGAGGACCGAACTGTCCGATTGGCGCGGCCTGCTGTTCATTGCCGTCGACCCGCAGATGAGTCTGATCGACCAGTTGGGTGATCTGCCCGAAGAGATCGGTGAGTATCCGCTCGAGACGTATGTTGCCGTGGAAGAGCACCGCTTCACCTTGCGCAGCAACTGGAAGACCTACACGGACAATTTCGTCGAGGGCTATCATATTCCCGGCATACACCCCGGTTTCATGAAGGTCATCGATTTCAGCCGCTTTGAAACGGTCGCCCGCAATGGCTTGGTCCGCATGACGTCGCCGCAAAAGGACGGCTCCATTTACGGCGGCAAATGGTTGTGGATGTGGCCGAATTGGACGCTCTCGGTGTTTCCGGGAGGCATGAACACCAGTCGCATCAATCCGATTTCGGTCAATTCGACCGAGCTGATCTACGATTTTTATTTCGCCGACGTCTCCGCGGGCAGTGACGCTTCGAGGCGCCGCACGATCGACGCCAATTGCGGCATCGTCAGAGAGGATTTCGGCATTTGCGAAGGCACGCAGAACAATTATGCCTCCGGCGCGTACACGCCGGGTCCGCTGAGCCCGCGTCATGAGCAATCGGTCGCTTATTTCCAATCCAGGGTGCGCGCCGCGCTCGCGCTGCGGGATCATCCGTGATCCCGCAGTACGTGTACCCGCGGACCACTCTAGGCGATCAGCACAGACTGGAAAAAGAGCCCGTAGGCGATCGTGATGCCGAGGGCAAGGAGGACCTGCGCCAGCCTTGCGATGACAGAAATTTCGTTCATGATGTGCCTGCTCCGTTGATTGAATTGATCGTACGACCGCACAGTGCGCTCCGAAGCCCATGCGCAACAAACGCAATATCTGACGATCTGTTTAGGAAAACTTAACGTGTCAACTGCATACGCACGGCTGCCGTTGGGAGCGCTGCGAGTATTCGAAGCAGTGGCGACGCATTTGAATTTCTCCACAGCTGCCGATGCACTGCACGTCACGCCGGCGGCCGTCAGTCAGCAGATCAAGGCGCTGGAGTCCTACATTCAGACGCCGCTGTTCCGGCGCAGCGGACGCAGGGTGAGCATTACCGAGGAAGGGCTCGAGTTGCTGCCCGCCGTGAGAGCCGGCCTGGAAAGGCTCGAATCGGCGGTCAACGTGATCAAACAGCACGGCCGAGCCGGGCCGCTGCAAATCAGTCTGCTGACGTCATTTCTGCAGATATGGCTGCTGCCCCGCATTCGCTCATTTCGGCGCAAATCCCCGGACGTCGAACTGCGCTTTCATACCTCGCGGGAATTGGTGGATTTCTCGCGCACCGCCATTCATGTCGCCATCCGATTCGGGCGCGGCAATTATCCGAATCTGCACAGCGAGAAGCTGCTCGATGACTGGATCGTGCCGGTCGGCACGCCGGAACTGATCAAGCAATACGGCATGATCGAGCGCGGAGCCGATTTGAGCAAATACCCCCTGCTCGAGGGCGACGATGCGCCGTGGCGCATCTGGCAACAGACCGATGAGGAGGTCGCCTGGCAGTCTCGTCCGCCGACCATCGACGACTCGGCCGGCCTGATGGTCGCGGCGGAAGAAGGGCTTGGCTTTGCGCTCACCCGCTGGACGGTGGTTACGCGGTCGCTGCAAAAGGGCACGCTGCGGCTGGCCAGCCAAGAGGCCCTGCCGTACGGCTCTGCCTACTATTTCGTATGCCCGCGGGGCTACTTGGCGCTGCCCAAAGTGGCCCAATTTCGCGAGTGGATTTTCGCCGCCGCGCGCGAGTTCAAAGGACCCGCCGCCCCGCGCTCCGGCAATTTGGGCGCAGTCGAATAGCGGTGAGGCTCACGGGCCGAAATCCCGGTGGATCCGGCGCACGGGCTGCGCCGGATCCCTCGGATTGCGGTACGGGGTCGCGGATTACTGCTGTATGGGCGGGTAGAGCGCCCACTTATCCGTTGTCGAACCGGGCATCGCAGATGCATCCGTGCGCTTCTCGGATACCCAGACGGTGATTATTTCTCCGACCGACAGACTGCTGAACGCCCTCGACTCGCCGTTCACCATCACGTGCTGATTCGGGCCCGGCTTGATGCTGGCGGTCGTCACGGTATTGCCGGCCGCGTCCAGAAGATTCAACGTCGTGAATGCCGGGGAGTTGATGTACACCTTCGCCTGGAACTTCGCATATTTTTGGCCTTTGTACACACGGCCGTCTTGGCACGCTTGCGGCGCCTGCGGCCACTTTGCCAAGAACGCCTTGCCGAACTTGATATCGCTGCACGACACCTGGGGCAGCTTATCGGGATTGACCACCGCGAATGCCGTGCCGATCGACAGCGGCAGCACGAGCGCGGAGAGCAACAGCCAGTTGGATCTTTTCATTTGCAAACCTCCAAAATCATCGACGCGCCCGTCCGAATCTCGCGAGCACACAGAGTGTCACGTGCGTGACGAGCGCGCAGTCTTAACCCTTGGGGCGAACGCAACAATTGGACTAAGGTCGCGGTGCACGGGCGCGGCCACCGCCGGCGCCGGGCGGCCATCGCCGGCACCGGCCGGCCACCGCTCGGCCGCTCATCGGCCGACGGCTCGGCCGATGAGCGGCAGATACGATCTAAGTCTATATTTTTCATGAAGAAAATGGCATCCTCATCGGTCAGCGACAACGGATTGTGGAGACAAGCCGCGATCCGCTGCCATCCGAGCCCGTTCGAGGCAACCCCTAGATCGAGCGACTTTCCGCCATGAACCAGGATTAAGAAATTGAAATGTTTCACGACGACGCTTGCGCCATGGATGGTTCTCGGCCTCCTCACGGGCTCTGCCCAGGCGAAGGATCCCGCTCTGCTTTCGCTCGGCATGGAGCACTTCAGGGATACCGCCACGGTCACGGATGACCCGAAGAGCGCCACGACGACGGTCAGCACGGAGAGCGGGTTTGCGGAGCACGAGGGCCCGATGCGCATGGTGTGGAACGATGAGTATCTCGAGGCCGTCATCGACGACCGGACGGGTGGCCAGTCGTTTCAGGTCCACGCCTGGGTCATCTACAGCAGAATCTGGCGGGACTATGAAACCGTGACCTATCAGACGCCGAGCGGGCCGCGATCGGCGCCGGCGACGGCGATCCGCAGGACATCGGAGAATTGCGCGGTGGGCGAGTGCACATACACCGAGCACGTCGCGTTCCCCGTCGAGGAGAAATTTCTGCGTGAGCTCGCGGCGGGATATGTGCCGGCCAAACCGGCTCTTTGGCGCTTCCGGCTGCTCGCCAAATCCGGCCCCGAGTACTCCGGCGAACTTTCGAATGCGGAGATCGCCGGATTGCTCGCCAAGGTGGACGAATTTACCAGCACGCACGCGCCCGCCGCACATCCAGGCCCCGCTCCGGCCCCCTCCCCGGCCGCCGTGGAGTACAGCGGCGGCGCAGCGCTCAAACTCAGTTTCGGGATCGAAGGTTTGCCGGTTGCCGCCACGATGGAGCAGCCGAATCGAGCGGGCGTCTTGGTTGTCGCAGTGGGCAGCGGCTCCGTTGCGCAAAAATCCGGGATCATCGTCGGCGACATCCTCTATGAAATCGATGGTCGTCCGATGCGCACGCCGGCGGATCTGCAGAATGCCGTCGCCGCTTGCCCCGCGCATTGCACCGTTGCGATCAAACTGTTCCGGGGCACCGCCGTGATGGCCGTCACGGCTCGATTTTAGCGATCTACCCGGGCCAGCTGACGACGCCCGTGGCGAGGTCATGCACCGCCGCAGCGACGGTCAATTTCTGCGCGGCCACCAAATCCTGCAGCACGGCGCTTTGCGCGAGCAGCAGCGCGGCGGCGTCTTTCGCATTTTGCACAACCACCGCCTGCACGAACTCGCGGTCCTTGGATGTGTGCGGACCCTGGAGCGCCGCCACCTTGGCAACCGCCGGCCGAATATTGGCGAGCGTCGCGGTCAGATTTCCGAGTTTCACGCCGTCGATCGCGCCCTTCACGGCGCCACAATCGGAGTGCCCCAGAACCACGATGGCCTTTGCGCCCGCCAGCTTGGTGGCGAATTCGAGACTTCCGATGATATCCATGTTGACGAAATTCCCGGCGATGCGGGCAACGAAGATGTCGCCAATCTGCTGGTCGAAAACCAGCTCCGGCGGTACCCGGCTGTCGATGCATCCGACGATCGCCGCGAACGGCGCCTGCCCCGACGCGGTCGCGCGGACCTGCGCCATGAGATCGCAATGGATGCTGCGGCCGGCGACGAAGCGGGCGTTTCCATCCTTGAGCATCTGCAGAGCCCCGCCGGGAGTGACTCCTGCCTGGCGGTCTTTGGTGTATATGGCGCACAGCAGGTCATCCGAGTACGCGGGCGGGGCGAGCATCGCAGCGGTGGAGAGCAAAAAGAAAGCGCGGCGGGTAGTCATGAGGCACCTCAATGGCGTTTGAACAGGTAGGTTCATGAATGCTTGCGCACGCGCGGCCGGCGCCGAGACTCGTTCAACCTCCTCGCGCGGCTCTTCGAAGGGGAGCTCGCAATATTCAGCGAACGCCGCGCCCAGAGCACGCACTCTTCCGGCTCCTCCAGCACATCCGCAGGCACCTCATAGTAGCTCATACTGAGGTGCGGCCGGTCCCGATAGGGGCGGAAGCGGCTCATGCCGCGTGCTGCATAGTCCCCGCGGTTGGACTCGCCGACCTTGAAATAAAGGACATCGTCCGCGATCAATCCAAAAAACACGCCGTCGCAATACAGTCCGACCGCACCGAACATCCGGCGCGCGGCGACGGCTCCGAACGCGCCGAGTTGCTCCAGCACATACAGCAAAAACTCATCCGTATTGGGCACGTGCAAATGTCCTCTCGGCCGCGCAGACGATTTACAACCCCGCATGCGCAATGCGAGCATGAGTAATTTCGTTCACGGGGACGTCCAGTGTCAAACAAAGCCGAGATCATCGATTTCCTGGCCCGCGAATTTCCTCAGAGCCGTTGCACCGTCGAGGACGTCGGTGGTGGTTCGGCCACGGTCAAGCACCATATCGGCGCCGATGAGCTGCGCCCCGGCGGCACCGTCTCCGGCCCGGTGCTGATGGCGGTGGCCGATGTCGCGCTCTATGTCGCACTGCTGGGCGAAATCGGCATCGTTCCGCTGGCGGTCACCTCCAGCCTCAACATCAATTTCTTGCGCAAGCCCTCCTCGAAAAGGGACATCGTGGGGGTGGGAAAACTCATGAAGATCGGCAAGACGCTGGCCGTCGGCGAAGTGGCCCTATACTCGGAAGGAACTCACGAGCCGGTCGCACACGCGGTGGGCACGTACGCCATTCCACAGCGGCGGCATGAGTGAGCAGGATTACGGGAGCGATGCAGCCCCTCAGCCGGCTGCGCGGCGGCGCCGCTGGACATTCAATCCGGCCAGCCGTGGCGGTCGCAGGGGCCCGCGATAGTCCTCCGCCGGCACCGGCGCAGCCGCTACGGTCACGAGCGGTATCACACCCGCCCATGTCGGCCACGACACATCGGCCGGCGGGTCGTGAGGTCCGCCCTCACGGATTTTTGCCGACGCCTCGTTGATCGGCATGGACAGCACGCGAGTCGCCGCCAGCTCCTTGCGCGTGGGCGGCCGCAAGGTCGCCCAACGGCCGGGCAGCCAATGCTCGAGGAGATGCTCGAGCGCCTCGCTCTTGGCCCCTGCATCGGTGATCTCCGTGGGGATGCCGAAACACATCGCCGAGCGGTAATTGATGGAATGATTGAAGCCCGATCGCGCCAGCACGAAACCGTCGATCAGCGTCGCCGTCACGCATACGGCGCCGCCCGCCGCATTGGCGCCCAGCATGCGGCTCGCCGCGCTGCCGTGCCAGTACAGCCAATTGCCGTGCCGCCAATGCAGCGTCGGCGTCGCCACCGGCCGCCCGTCGATCACGTGCGCAACATGGCAGTGGGTGGCGGCGTCCAGAATCGCGTGGATGGTCGCCGAATCGTATGCACCGCGCTTGGACAGACGCCGCACGCGGGTAAACGGTGTGGGTTGCCCACGCCGGTGCGTGCCGGTCTTGCCGGAAGCTGTTTTTGTTGAAGCCATTTGACGGCACATTAACAGCTCAGGCCTGAAAGATCAGCAAGACATGAGCGACGAACAGCAGCAGCACGAAGCGCGAATTTTGCAATCCGACGTGGATTTGCCTGCCGCTCAAAGGCCATGGCGGTCGCAAGGCTCTCGACCAAAACCATTCGCTGCGCATGAGCTGCGGCAGGCTTGCGGATCGTGCGCTCATCTGAGCCTGATCGAAATCGAAACGCTACGCGGCGGTATTGCCGCCATCGACCAGCCATGCGGCACCGGTGACGTAGCTCGCCGCCTCAGAGGCGAGGAACGCAACGACCTCGGCAACCTCCGGCGGCCGGCCGACCCGCCCCAGGGCAAAGGCGGCGCCCTTGCGCGCGAGCCCGGCTGCATCCTCCTCTCCGCCGGATCGTATGCCCTCCAGCAGCATCGGCGTCTCGATATCGCCCGGACACACCGCATTGATCCGAATGCCCTGCGGACCATGGTCCAAGGCCATGGCCTTGGTCAGTTGCAGGACGGCTCCCTTCGAGGCGCAGTAAACCGCTTCACGCCGGCCGGCGACCACCGCAAAGTCGGACGCGATGTTCACGATGCTGCCCTTGCCGGCGGCCACCATGTGCCGCAGCGCCGCGCGCGAACAGCGCATGAGCGCGGTGACATTCACTTCCATCACCCTCGCCCAGTCCTGATCGCTGGTCTCCAGAACGCTGCCGCGGTGGGTGATGCCGGCGTTGTTGACGAGGACATCGAGCCGGCCGAAAGCGGCCAAGGTCCCCTCCACCAGTCGATCCGGGAACGCGGGATCAGCGAGGTCGCCGGCGAGGAATCGGGCACCGAGGCGATGCGCCAGTCCGGCTCCGGCGGTTTGATTCCGGCCGGTCAGCATCAATTGGGCGCCCGCTGCCGCGAAGTGCTCGGCGATGGCCCGACCGATGCCCGACGTAGCGCCCGTGATCAACGCCGCCTTGCCCGTCAATTCCGCCAGGACACTCTCCGCGCACGCATGTCGGCAACCGCCATGCGCCATTGTACATGTCCGGCGGTGTGCGGCTGGGCGCCCGACGAGGGTTCTGAGCGGCGGTCAGGATCGCCGATAGGCGGCGAGCTTGCTGTGCGTGCGCGTCGCTTCCTCCGCGCTCAGCGGTGCCGTGCGCGCTGCCGTTTCGCGCACGATGCGGGCGAATTCGGGCGCCGGCAGCGGGCGGCTGAAATGATATCCCTGATATTCGTCGCAGCCCACCGCCTTCAGGAAGTCGAGCTGCGCGGGGGTCTCGACGCCCTCGGCCACCACCTTGAGCCGCAAACTGTGGGCCAGGGACACGATGGCGCGCACGATCGAGGCGTCCTCGGGACGGCTCGCGATTTCGTTGATGAATACGCGATCGATCTTGAGCTTGTCGATTGGAAAGCGGCGCAGATAACTCATGCTCGAATAACCCGTGCCGAAGTCGTCCACCGAGACGAGCACGCCCATGGCGCTCAATTGCTCGAGAATCGCGATCGACTCCTCCGGGTCGCTCATCACCGCGCTTTCCGTGAGCTCCACCTCGAGAAATTCCGGTGCGAGGCCGACGTCATCGAGCGCGCGACGGATCGTTTCGGTCAGATTGCTGCCGCGAAACTGCGAGGCCGAAAGATTCACCGAAACCCGCAGCGGCGCCATTCCATCATCCTGCCAGGCGCGCGCCTGCCTGCACGCCTCGCGCACCACCCACTCGCCGATCGCACCGATCAAGCCGCATTCCTCGGCCAGCGGGATGAAGCCGTCGGGCGAAACCAGGCCGCGTTGCGGATGCACCCAGCGGATGAGCGCCTCGGCGCTGCGCACGGCGCCGGTGCTCGTGTTGACCTTGGGCTGGTAGTACAGCTCGAATTGCCCGAGGGCGATGGCATTGTGCAGATCGCTTTCCAGCTGCACCCTATCCTCGGCACCCGCGTTCATGCCGCCTTCGAAGCATTGGACGTTGCCGCGGCCCCGCTGTTTGGCGCAGTACATGGCGGCATCGGCGTGCGCAGTCAACGCCTCGATCGACGTTCCGTCAGCGGGATAAAATGCGATCCCGATGCTCGGCGAGGTGTGCACGTCGATTCCGGCGATCCGTACCGGAGCTTGCAGCACCTCGATCGCGTTGGCCGCCAGGCGCTTTGCGTCCTCGGGGTCATGGATGGAGGTGAGCAGCAGCACGAATTCGTCGCCGCCGAACCGCGCGACGGTGTCCACCGCGCGCACCAGGCCGCTCAAGCGGCGAGCCACTTCCTGCAGCAGCTCATCGCCCGCATGGTGGCCCAGAGAATCGTTGACCAGCTTGAATCGGTCGAGGTCGCACACCAGCAGCGCAAAGCAGCGGCCGTCGCGATCGGCGTGCACCATCGCCTGATTCAGCCGGTCATCGAGCAACACCCGGTTCGGCAGGCCGGTGAGCGCATCGTGGGTCGCCAGATGCCGCAGTTGCCGGTTGGCCGCCTCCAAACCCGTCGTGCGCAGCGTGATGACCTGCTCGAGCCTGTCCATCTGCTCCTTCACCAGGCGCTCGTTCTGCCACTTGCGGGTGAGCGCGGTCGCGCACTGCAGAACTTCGATCGGTTCGGCGGGTTTTCGGAGCACGAGGAGCTTGTCCGAATGCTGTAAGCGATCCACCACCTCGGACCAGTCATAATCGGTGTGCGCCGAGCAGATCACCACTTGCACGTCCGGGTCCACCGCCCACAGATGCTCGATGGTCTGCAAGCCGTCCCAGCCGGGCGGCATGCGCATGTCGACGAACGCCATGGCGTACGGGCGCCCTTCGCCGAGGGCCCGGCGCACCATCTCGACACCCTCCTGCCCCTGATGGGCGGAGTCTATTTCGAACCTGGGCCGCGACCCGATGCCGTTCGTTTCCCCGAAAAGTCCGGCCTCCAGGACCGCAAGGGCAACTTGAGCGCTATCTTCGCCGTCGGCGCCAAGAACCTTGCGAAAGTCCCCGTGAATCGCCGCGTTGTCGTCGATCACGAGGATGCGGTTGGAATGCGCTTTCATTAGCGCAAGCATATCGGCGTACGGTGGGCAAAACTGAAGCCGGGTTCACAGTTAGCTCGCGCGATTTGGGGTATTTAGGCTCGCGCCGCAGCGTTTACGGAGGGCGTTAGGGGAAACCCTCTACTGCTTCAATGCCCAAAACCTGGCGCAGTCTAGCGCGCCGCGGCGCTGCCGCGGGCGCCAAAAGGCGGTCTTGCCAGCCAAACGAAGGGCACCAGCAGCACGAACGCGCAGCCCAGCGCAAAGAATACATCGTTGACGGCGAGTGTCGCGGCCTGGCTGCCGATGACGCGATCCACGTATTGCAGCGCCCCGTCGCCGCCGAATCCTTGCGCGCCGAGCTGCGTGTGATAGTCGGTCCAGCCGGCTGCGGAGTTTCGGATGTGTTCGGTGAGGACCGTGTGGTGGTAATCGGTGCGGCGGTTCCAGATCCAGACGGTCACCGCCGTGGAGATACTGCCGGCCATGGTGCGGATGAAATTGCTGACGCCGGAAGCCGATGCCAGGTCGCGGGACGGAATTCCCGACAGCACGATCTGATTCAGCGGCAGAAAAAAGAACGCCAGCCCCAGGCCCTGAAAGAAGCGCGGGGTCGCAAACTGAGCGAAGCTCGCCTGCTCATTCAGCGTGGCGGTCCAGAACACCGCCAAGCCGAACACGCAGAAGGCGAAGCTCGCCGCCAAACGCAGATTCAGCCGATTCATGTTGCGTCCGACGATGGGGGCCGCGGCCAGCGCCAGCAGGCCCACGGGCGCGACCGCCAGGCCCGCCCACGTGGCGGTGTAGCCCAAGGTGGTCTGCAGCCAGAGCGGAAACAGGATGTTGACCGCGGAGAGTCCGAAATAGGCAACGGCCACCACCCCGACTCCGACCCGGAAATTGCGCCGGCCGAACAGGTGCATGTCGATGACCGGGTGCTCATCGGTCAATTCCCACGCAATGAGGAGGGTCAGGCTGATCAACGCGACGATGCCGGCCGCGACGATGATGGGGGAGTTGAACCAATCCTTTTCATTGCCGTTGTCCAGCATGAACTGCAGGCTGCCCACGCCGACGAGGAGCAGCGCCAGCCCCACGCCGTCGATGGGCAGTTTGACTTTCTCCGATTCGCGATGCCGCAGCAGTATCCAGCTGCCCGCGGCGCAAAACGCGCCCACCGGCAGGTTGATGAAGAATAGCCACGGCCACGAGAGGTTGTCGGTGATCCATCCGCCGAGGATCGGACCGCAGATCGGAGCAACGATGATCACCATCGAAAACAGCGCGATCGCCATGCCTCGCTTCTCGATCGGGTAATTGCGCAGCAGAATGGCCTGCGCCACCGACATCATGGGACCCGATACGAGTCCTTGCACGAGCCTCGCGACCACCAGCATCGGCAGGCTGGTCGCCAGTCCGCAAACCGCGGAGAACAGCATGAACAGGCAGACGGAGGTCACGAACGTTCGGACTTCGCCGAAGCGCCGAGCGATCCAGCCGCTCAGCGGCTGCACGACCGCGGCCGTGAGCATGTAGGAGCTCACCACCCAGGTGCCCTCGGAATTGCTGACGCCGAGACTGCCCGAGATGGCGGGCACGGAGACATTGACGATGGTCATGTCGAGGATTTCCATGAATGCCGCCGTCGCAATCGCGACGGTGAGGAACAGCCGCCTGCCGCCCTGCAGCGGCGGATACTCTCGCGCCATCGAGGATGCCGGGACTGTCGCCATCGTCGATGCGGCGAGGCTAGGAGCCGAGGTTGCGGCTCACCACGGCGTCCGCTTCTGCATTCGCTTTCGCGAGATCCTGCGTGTACACCTGAGTGTCGCCCACCGGCTGGTCCTCGGCCTTCCCGGCGAGCACCGGCCCGTTTCGATCCGTCGTATCCACCGTCACCGTCGAGGACAGCCCCACCCGCAGCGGCGATTTCGCGAGATCCGCGTCGTCGATGCGAATTCTCACCGGCTACGCGCTGCACGACCTTGATCCAGTTGCCCGACGCATTCTGCGCCGGCAACAGCGCGAAGGCGGCCCCGGTGCCCGCCGACATGCCCGCGACGTGACCGTGATAGATGAACGATCCGCCGTACAGATCGCTGCGCACCTCGGCCGGTTGACCGATGCGCAAGTCGCGCAATTGCACTTCCTTGAAATTGGCGTCGACCCACAGCGCATTGAGCGGAATCACCGTCATGAGCGCCTGGCCTGCCTGGATGTGCTGGCCCAACTGCACGCTGCGGTCGGCCACATAGCCCGTGACGGGCGCGACTACGGCATTGCGCTGCGCCGCAATCCACGCATCGCGAAAGGCGGCTTTGGCCTGCAGCACCGCCGGGTTGTTCTGCACCTCGGCGCCGTCGACCAAGGCATGAGCGGCAGTCGCCTCGCGTATGGCCTGGGCGAGCGCCGCCTTGGCCAGCTCGACCGACTCGCGCGCGTGCCGCACCTCCTCCGGCGCGATCGCGCTGTCGGCCAGCAGCGGCTCTCGCTTCGCGAGATCGATCTGCGCGCGGGCGAGCTCGATGTTGCGCGACGCGACCAGTGCGTCGTATTGCGCGGCGGTCGATTTCTCCTGCCGCACCTGCCGCACGGTCTGCGCCAGGGCGCTCGAGCTGCGCGCCAGGCTGATCTGCGCATCGGTCGGGTCGAGCCGCACCAGCACCTGGCCGGCCTGCACGTATTGGGTGTCGTCGGTGAGCACCGCCACGACCGTGCCCGGCACCTGCGCCGATATCACCACCTTGTTGCCGTTGACGTAGGCATCGTCGGTACGTTCGCGCTTGGAGAGCACCAGCAGCCAGACGATGCCCCACAGCACCCCAATGACGATGAACACCGCTGCGATGAGCAGCAGAATTCGGCGCCGCTTGCCGTTGGCGGGCGGGGGGGCTTCGGCGGCATCGATGTTTGCGCTCATGGTGTCGATGTCGTCCCTTCATAGCCGCCGCCGAGCGCGCGCTTGAGCCCGATGTCGGCGGACACGGAGGCCGCGTCGAGCTGCAGCAGGGCATCGCGCTGTTCGATCAAAGACTGTGCCGCGGCCAGCTCCGTACGCGAATCGGCGACGCCCTGACGCACGCGCGCGGCGGCGCTCGCGCGAAGCTCGAGCGCCGCATCGAGCTCGATCGCGCGCTGCGTGCGCTGCGCCTCCAACTGCGCAAGCGTCGTGGCCTGCGTGGCCACGTCCCGGGCGGCGGCGACCACGGTTTCCCGGTAGCTCGCCGCCGCCGACTCGACCGCAGCCTGACTCGCGCCGTAGCGCGCCTTCAGCCGGCCGGCATCGAACAAGGGCAGATGAATGGCCGCGCTCGCCGCCGGCACCCGGCTGCCGTAATTGATCAGCGTGGTCACGTCGATGCTCTGCACGCCGGCCAGCGCATTGATGCTCACGTCGGGAAAGAATTCGGCGCGTGCCGAGTCGCGGGTTCTTTTCCGCCGCTTCCACGCGCCAGCGGCTGGCCGTGATGTCCGCACGGCGCGCGATCAGATCGATCCGCACGTCGTCCGGCAGCGCAGCGCCGATCGCCGGCAGCGGTTTCGGCGCCAGCGGCGGCAGCTCGGCGGCGGCACGGCCGACCAGAGCCGCGAGCGCCACGACACGCAGCCGCGCTGAGCCTTCCAGTGCTGCGATTCGTTCGCGGACCGCGGCAAGCGCGGTGTCGGCGCGACTCAGCTCATCCTTCGGATCCAGCTCCGCGCCGATGCGCGCCGCGGTGATGGCGCGCTCGCGCACAACGACGCGCTCGTCCTCGCGGGCGAGGGTAAGGCGGCTCTCATCGGCCTGCCAACCGAAGTACGTATCGGCCACTGAGCTCGCCAGCATCAGCGCCGCGGCGCTGCGATCGGCCTGGCTCGCATGTGCTTCGTCCATGGCCGCTTCGATGGCAGCGTGCTGTTTGCCCCACCAGTCGAACGTGTAGCTCGCCTGCAGCCCCAGGTCCGCGAGGTTGTACCAATCAAAGCCCAGCAATTGCGGCGGGAACAGCCCATTGTCGCTGAGCCGCTGGCGGGAGAAGTCGCCGCTCGCCTCCAGATGCGCGCCGGTGGCGGCGCTGGCGATGCGCACCGACTGGCGCGCCGATTCGAAGCGCGCGTGAGCGGTGGCGAGCGTCGGGGAGGTAGCGAGCGCCATGTCGATCAGCGCATCGAGAGTGGGATCCCGATACTGCTTCCACCATTGCGGCGCCGGCCACGCGCCGCCGACGCCGGCGCCGATCACGTCGGACAGCGGCGCCTCGGCCGGCAGCGCGACCGGCTGCGGCTTCGGCGGCAATCCGGCGCAGCCCGCAATCCCGGCGCAACCCGCTATCAATCTCGACAACAGCAGCGCGGCGCGGCGCCGCCGCCTCACAGGGGCCGCTCCAAGCTGTGCTGCGCCATGACTTCATCCAATTTCGCGCTTAATCGGACCAGTTGGTCCGTCAGCAACTGCTGTTCGGCCTCGGAGAAATCCTTGAACAAGTCGCGCACCGGCGCGAACAGCACCGGCAGCAGCTGTCGCACCAACTCCTCACCCGGCTCGGTGATTCGCAGCACCATGCGGCGCCGGTCCTGGTCGCTCAAAACGCGCGTGATGAGATTGCGGCTCACCAACGCATCGCTGATGCGCGACATGTTGGCGGGGCTTTGCGAAGTCCTGGTGCACAAGTCGCTTGGGTGGGAGACGCCCTCCGGCTGCGAAAACAGCGCGCTGAGCACTCGGAATTCCGCTTCGTTCAGGCCGAACGGCCGAATCTGCTGCTCCAGCATGGCGGCCATGCCGCGCCCGACTTGCTGTAACAGACGGCAGAGCAATATTCCAGCGACGGGAGTTTCCGGCATCCGCGCACTGAGGCGCAGCAGGCTCGCCTGCAGCATTTCGAACAGCGGATGAGGAACGTCGGTCATTCGATATCTAATACTTTACTGCGGAATATTTTATACGTAGAATGTCACATCCGCAAATAGTCGCTGCAATTGAAACATGGTTGCTGAGATCTTCCTCCGCGCTAAGCGCTCGATGGCGGCACTAACCGTCTGCCTGCTCGCAGGCTGCGCGGTCGGGCCCGATTTCAAGGCGCCGGCGGCGCCCGCCGGTGCGGGCTTCGCGGCCGCGGGCAGTAAGCTCGCGCCCGCCACAGCATCCGCGCCGCTGCCCGGCGGCGAAGCGCAGCGCTTCGTCGACGGCTTGGATATCCCGGGCCAGTGGTGGGCCCTGTTTCAGTCGGCGGAGCTCAATGCGCTGATCGAGCGCGCGCTCGCGCACAGCCCGACCTTGGAGGCCGCCCAGGCCGCCCTGCGCGAGGCGAACGAGAACGCGGCCGCGCAGCGCGGCTCGCTGTATCCGAGCGTCTCAGCCAATTATCAGGCCGAACGCGCCAAGGCCACCCTGGCGGAATTCGGGCTGCCGCAGCCCACCTCGTATATGTACAGCTTGAACAGCGCCTCGGTGAACGTGTCGTATACGCTCGATGCGTTCGGCGGCGTCCGCCGCCAGGTCGAGGCGCTGCAGGCACAGGCCGAATACATGCACTTTGCGCTGGAGGCAAGCTATCTCAGCCTCACCGCGAATGTGGTCACCGCCGCCATCGCCGAGGCGTCCCTGCGCGAACAGATCCGCGCCACCGAAGACATCGCGCACGCGCAGCAGCGGCAGCTCGACATCACGCAGCGGCGCGTGACGGCGGGCGGTGCTTCCCGCGCCGATGTGCTGCAGCAGCAGGCGATACTGCAGGCGACTCTCGCAAGCCTGCCCGCGCTGCGCACTCAGCTGCAGCAGCAGCGCAATCAGCTCGCGACCTACGTGGGCTCCCTGCCGTCGGACTATGCGGGCGCGGCGATCCATCTCGAGTCCTTGACCTTGCCGGTCGAGCTGCCGGTGAGCGTGCCGTCGAAATTCGTTGAGCAGCGTCCCGACGTGCGCGAGTACTCGGCCTTGCTCCATCAAGCCACCGCACAGATCGGCGTCGCCACTGCGAACATGCTGCCCCAGTTCACCATCACCGGCAGCGACGGCGGCGCCGCCGCGCAATTCTCCCAAATCCTGTCGGCCGGTTCGCTGGTGTGGACGCTGGTGGGCTCCGCAACGCAGCCGCTGTTCAAGGGCGGGCAGCTGATGCATCAGCGCCGCGCAGCCGTGGCGGCCGCGCAGGAAGCGGCCGCCAATTACCAGGCGACCGTGCTCAGCGCATTTCAGGACGTGTCCAACACGCTGTACGCCCTGCAGGGCGATGCCGACGCACTCGCCGCGCAAACCGCCGCCGAGCGCTCGGCGGCGGGCAGCCTCGAGCTCGTACAGGCGCAGTACAAGGCCGGCGGCGCCAGCTACCTGCAGGTGCTGGCCGCCGAACAGACCTATCAGACCGCGGCCGTTGCCCTGGTCAAGGCCCGCGCACAGCGCTACGCCGACACTGCGGCGCTCTTTCAGGCTTTGGGCGGCGGCTGGTGGAACCGATCCGACGTCGCCGCTAATTCAACCGCCGCATCTCGAGGACTCCCGTGAGCACCATGCAACCCGATGTCAGCGAGGATGGCGGCCCCGTCCGGCTCAAGCGGATGATCAAACCGCTCGCGATCATGATCCTCATCGTCGCGATCGTGCTCGGCGGAATTCTCGGCTGGCAGGCATTCATCGGCTCGATGATCAAGAAAGGCATGAGTGCCGCGGCGCGCGCGCCGCAAACCGTGTCGACGGTGACGGCCGCCAAAACGAGCTGGCAGGCGCAGATCCACGCCGTGGGCTCCCTGCGCGCCGTGCGCGGCGCCGATCTGTCGGCCCAGGCCTCCGGCATCGTGGATGACATCGAGTTCGATTCCGGCAACGACGTGCCTGCGGGCAAGCTGCTCCTGCGGCTCAAGCCGAACGACGACTTCGCCAAACTCGAGCAGTTGCAGGCGGCCGCCGAACTGGCGGCGCAGACTCTCAAACGCGATCAAGAGCAGTTCGCGGCGCAGGCGATCAGCCAGGCGACGCTCGACAGCGACGTGTCCACGCTGAAGTCCGCACGCGCTCTAGTGGCCGCACAGCAGGCGCTGATCGAGGAGAAAATCGTCAAGGCGCCGTTCGCCGGCCGGCTCGGAATTCGTCAAGTCGACCTCGGGCAGTATCTGACCGCCGGCACGACCGTCGTCACCTTGCAGGCGCTCGATCCGATCCTCATCGACTTCTACGTGCCCCAGCAGGCGCTCAGACACTTGAAGACGGGCCAGGCCGTCGTCGCCACCGTGGACACCTATCCCGGCGTGCGCTTCACCGGCTCGATCGAATCGATCAACTCCAAGGTCGACACGGCGAGCCGCAACGTTCAGGTGCGCGCCTCGCTGCGCAATGCCGACAAGCGGCTGCTGCCCGGCATGTTCGCAAACGTCACCGTCGATTCGGGCGATGCGACCAGCCAGATCACCCTGCCGCAAACCGCCATTACCTACAATCCGTACGGCGACACCGTCTACCTGGTGCGCCGCGGCGGCGGCGAGGGCGGCGGCAAGCCCGGGTACACGGTGCAGCAGCGCTTCGTCGAGCTCGGAGCGACCCGCGGCGATCAGGTGGCGATCGAGAGCGGCGTCAACGAGGGCGATGTGGTGGTTTCGGCGGGCCAGATGAAGCTGCGCAACGGCACGGCCGTGGTCGTCGACAATTCGGTCGAGCCGGCGAACGAGGCCAACCCGACGCCGCCGAACGAATAGCGCGGCGCACAGCCATGAAATTCACCGACATCTTCATTCGCCGCCCGGTGCTCGCGACCGTGGTGAGTCTGGTCATCCTCGTGGTCGGGATGCGCTCGTTCAGCTCGCTGCAGGTGCTCGCCTATCCGAAAACGGAGAACGGCGTCGTCACCATTTCCACCAGCTTTCCGGGCGCGGACCCGGACTCGGTTGCAGGCTTCATCACGACGCCGATCGAGACGGCCGTCGCGCAGGCGAACGGCATCGACTACATGACCTCGACCAGCCAGAACAGCACGAGCACGATCACCGTGTATCTGCGCCAGAATTACGACACCTCCAAAGCCGCCGGCGAAATCAACATCAAGGTCAACTCGGTGCTGAACCAGCTGCCGACCGGATCCTTGCTGCCGACCATCACCGTCAAGGTCGGGCAAACCATCGACGCGCTGTACATGGGATTCGCCAGCGATACCCTGGCAGCGAATCAAATCACGGATTACCTGACGCGCGTCGTGCAGCCGAAGCTGCAGTCCGTGGAGGGGGTGCAGACGGCCGAGATCATCGGCGGGCAGACCTTCTCCCTGCGCGCGTGGCTCGATCCGAAAAAATTGGAGGCCTATGGATTGACGGCGGGCGACGTGTCGGCGGCGCTGGCCGCCAACGATTACATATCCGCGGTGGGCAACACCAAGGGGCAGATGATCCAGATCACTCTCACCTCCACCACCAACCTGCATTCCCTGGCGGAGTTTCGCGATCTCGTCATCAAACCGGTCAACGGCGCCAACATCCGTTTGAGCGACGTGGCCCAGGTCATTCTGGGCGCCGATGAATATGAATCGCGGGTGACGGCCGACGGCAAAACCGGGGTCTTCATCGGCATTCAGATTGCTCCGACCGCGAACCTGCTGTCGGTGATCAAGGCCGTGAGAGCCGCAATCCCCGATATTCAGGCCCAGCTTCCGCGGGGGCTGGAGGGCCGCGTGGTCTACGACTCGACCGATTTCGTGAACGCCTCGATCCACGAGGTCGCGGTCACCCTGGTCGAGGCGCTCATCATCGTGATGCTGGTCATTTTCGCCTTCCTGGGATCGCCGCGCTCGGTATTGATTCCCATCATCGCCATTCCCCTCTCCCTGGTCGGCACCTTGGCGATCATGCTGGCGCTCGGTTTCTCGATCAACCTGCTCACCCTGCTCGCGCTCGTACTGGCGATCGGTCTGGTGGTCGACGATGCCATCATCGTGGTGGAAAACGTCAATCGACATCTGGAAGGCGGCATGTCGCCGCTGGCCGCCGCCATGCAGGCGGCGCGCGAGCTCGGTACCCCCATTATTGCGATGACCGTGGTGCTGCTGGCGGTGTACATACCGATCGGCTTTCAGCGCGGGCTCACCGGCGCGCTGTTCACCGAATTCGTGTTCACGGTGGCCGGCGCCGTCACCGTCTCGGCCGTCATCGCGCTGACACTCTCGCCGATGATGTGCTCGAAGCTGCTCAAGGCGCATCGTGCGGACCGCAACGACTGGGAAACCCGGCTGGTCAAGTTCATCGATGTTCGCTTCGAGCGTCTGCGCGGCGGCTATCAGCGGCGCCTCGAGCGCAGCCTGCATTTCACTGCGGTGACCGCCGTGTTCGTGGTAATCGTACTCCTCAGCATCGCGCTGCTGTACCGAAGCTCCAAGAGTGAGCTCGCGCCGCAGGAGGATCAGGGCTTCATGGCCCTGCAGCCGACTTCCGCGCCCGATGCCACGTTGCAGCAGAAGCTGCTCTACGGCAAACAGGCGTACGCCATCTTGAGGAAGCAGCCCGGCGTCCAGACCATCTTCCAGATCGAGTCGTCGGAGCGGTCCTTCGACGGACTGCTTCTCTCGCCCCTCTCCGAGCGCCCGAGCGCCAACGCGATCCAGCAGGCCTTGCAGAGACAAGTCAATACGATCGCCGGCCAGAAGATTGCGGTATTCCAACTGCCCTCGCTGCCGGGGGCCTCCGGCTACCCGGTGCAATTCGCCATCAAGACCACCGAGCCCGCGCTGCGCTTGAACGAGGTGTCGCGCGCGTTTCTCGACGCGGCGAACAAGAGCGGGATGTTCATGTTCATCGACACCGACCTCAAATACGATTTGCCGCAGTCGGTCATCGAGATCGATCGCGAGAAGGCGGCGCAGCTCGGCTTGACCATGAGCCAAGTCGGCTCCTCGCTCGGAAGCCTGCTCGGCGGCGGCTACGTCAATTACTTCAGCATGCAGACCCGCTCGTACAAAGTCATCCCGCAGGTGCAGCGGGTGTCGCGGCTGAACGTGGATCAACTGCTCAACTACCCGATCGCCAACTCAGGCGTGGTTCCCGTACCGCTGTCGACGATTGCACGCGTGCGCACCGAAACGGTGCCCGAGACGCTCAATCATTTTCAGCAGCTGAACTCGGCCACTTTATCGGGGGTGGCCGCGATCGGCGTGTCGCAGGCCGAGGCCCTCAACTATCTGCGCGAGCTCGCCGCACGCACCTTGCCGGAGGGCTATACCCTCGACTACGGGGGTCTGACGCGCCAGTTCGTCCAGGAGTCCGGCGGCGTCATGGCGACCTTCGGCTTCGCCATCATCATCGCGTTTCTCACCCTCGCCGCGCTCTACGAAAGTTTTCGCGATCCGCTGGTCATTTTGATCTCGGTGCCGCTGTCCATCGCCGGCGCGCTGATCTTCATCGCCATCGGCGTGGGCGGAGCCTCCTTGAACATCTACACTCAAGTCGGCCTGGTGACGCTGATCGGGTTGATCAGCAAGCACGGCATCTTGATCGTGGAAGTCGCGAACGAAGAGCAGGAGAGCGGCAAGTCAAAGCGCGCGGCCATCGTCGCGGCGGCCGGCGTGCGGCTGCGGCCCATTTTGATGACCACCGCCGCCATGGTGCTCGGAGTGGTACCGCTGGTGCTTGCGCGCGGCGCAGGCGGCGCATCGCGCTACGCGATCGGACTCGTCATCTGCACCGGTCTCGGGATCGGCACGCTGTTCACCTTGTTCGTCGTCCCCGCTGTGTACATGCTGATCGGCGCGACGCATTCGGATGACCGCCTGGATTCGGACGGCCTCGAAACCCACGTGTAGCGGGCTCAGAACCGACTGATGGGCGGTTCATGAGGTTATTATTCAATTGCTTACATTGATTTTGCGATCCTATATATAAGATTGCGGCCTGCGGCGTGTCGTAAATGAGTCACGACCGATACTTCAAAACCTTGACAAAGTCTGCGTTGCGTTTTGTCGATTGTCTTGTATATTCCAACCGCAGAGTATTGATTTAACAAGATTCAGTGGAATGTTAAATATCTCGAAACTACTTTAAGTTTCTTTCTTGCCACAGGTGGGGCTTACATGATCAGCGCATGGGAACATTTGCACTTTGCGACCTTGGAACTGGTGCGCTCGACCCCGATCAAGCAGCGCTTGATCGCGGCCTACCGACGCCACCTGGCGGCGGTGGCGGAAGATCAGCTGCCGAACGAAGTGCGCACATCGTTCTCCCAGGTCATGCGCAGTCTGGCCGGCGTGCCGCCGTTGCGCGGCGAGGATGCGGTCACCGCCTCGGTGCGCAAAATGTCCAATCAGGAAGCCGACGACTGCGCCGCGCTCATCGTGGAGATCTTCGGGGTGCTGTGCCGCGCCGACGCCAATACGGCGCGCCAGAGCGCAGCGGTCGTGCAGTTGCGCAGCGTGGAATGCGCAGCCGCGGAATTCGAAGTTCCGGTGCTCACCGCCGCCGCCACCAACTGATCAATCGAGCTTGAATTCGATCGTATCCCAGCGGTTGGATTCTTGATGGCGCGCCTGGCGGCGCAGCGCATCGATCAAGCTGCGCTCGTTCCACGCGCTCACCTCGTCGGCCGCATCCTTGATGGCTTTCGCCAGCGGCTCGGTGGAGCCGAAATTCTCCATGGCGACGATCGGCCGGTCGGCGGCCTTCGCAAACGTCAATTGAAACAGCACCATGTCGGGCGCAGCCCGATAGACGGCGGGCAACGCGATGACGACCTCGCAGGGAGCGATTTGCCGGCGCAGATCCTCCCGCTGGCTCTCCTTATCGATCGGGCGCTTGGCCTGCGGCTGACTGGTATTCAAGTAGTAGAAATTTCCCGACGCCTCCAGGTATTCGAAAACGCGCGTGTAGTCATCGTTCTCCTCCCAGAAGTGCGTGACGAACAGCCGAATCGGGTTAACGCGGGTCGACATTGGCGCTAGTGTAGCTCGATGTTGGGCATGCGCGAAACTTTGCGCGCCGATACAATGCCGGGAGTGCGATTGCTCATCTACAACATCCGTTATGCCACCGGGACCGGGCCCGCGTTTCACCTCCCCGTACCGGGAGCCGGATACCTGCGCTCCAGCCGGCAGGTGCTGTCACAGATAACAGACTTCATCAAGCGCCAGGACCCGGACGTGGTGGGCCTGATCGAGGTCGACACCGGGTCGATTCGCACGGGCATGGTGAACCAGGCGGATTTCATCGCCCGCTCTCTCGGTCATTACTCCACCTTCGAGTGCAAGTACGGCGTCTCGTCGGTGAATCAATTGGTGCCCATCGTGCGCAAACAGGCGAACGCCTTTCTCGCTGCGCCGCGGGTGCGCGGCGAACGATTCCATTATTTCGATACGGGAATCAAGCGGCTGATCATCGAACTCGAGCTCGACGACGTCGCGATATTCCTGGTCCATCTCTCGCTCAAGTTTCGGCACCGGCAGTACCAGCTGCGCTATCTCTACGACCTCGTGCGCAAGACCCGCAAGCCCGTGATCGTGGCCGGCGACTTCAACACGTACTGGGGGGGCCACGAGATCTATTTGTTCATGCAAGCGGCCGGATTGACCAACGCCAACGCTCGCGGCCTTCCCTCCTACCCGAGCAGCAGCCCGCGCAAGGAGCTCGATTTCATCCTGCACAGCTCGCAGATCGAGGTGACTCGATTCGAGATTCCCGCCATTCAATTATCGGATCACCTGCCGCTGATCTGCGATTTCACGATCCACGCACGCGCGCTCGAGGCGGCTTGAGCGGTGGCGGAGAAGAGCAGCTGGGGGCTGGAGATAGACGCTGACCGCATCGCCTGGCTGACCTGCGATACGCCGGGCGCCTCCACCAACGTGTTGTCCGCGTCCGTGCTCGAGGATCTCGCGGCCGCCTTGCGCGGCATCGCCGAAAAGCCGCCCGCCGGGGTGGTGGTTCGCTCCGCCAAGCCGAACGGTTTCATCGCCGGCGCCGACATCAAGGAATTCCTGCAAGTGCGCACCCCGGAAGACGGCTACGCTCTGGTGCGCGCCGGCCAGAAGGTGCTCGATCAGCTCGAGAATCTGCCCTGCCCCACCGTCGCCGCGGTGCACGGCTTCGCGCTGGGCGGAGGCCTGGAGCTCGCCCTCGCCTGCCGCTATCGGATCGGCGCGGACGACGCCAAATTGTCCCTGGGGCTGCCGGAGGTGCTGCTCGGGATTCATCCCGGATTCGGCGGCACCGTGCGCGCGGTGCGGCTCATCGGCGTGAGGCCGGCCCTGGAGCTGATGCTGAAGGGCAAGCCGTACAAGGGCGCGCGCGCACTCGAGGTCGGGCTGCTCGATCAGCTCGTGCCTGCGGCCGAGCTGGCGCAGCGCGCCAAGCGGCTGCTGCTGCAGCCGCCGCCGAAGAGGACGGCGCCCTTCGTCGAAAGGCTGCTGAACCTCTCCGCCGTGCGGCCCTTCATTGCGCGGCAAACCGCGGCATCGCTGCGGCAAAAGGTGCCGCGCGAGCACTACCCTGCTCCTTACGCCATTCTCGATCTGTGGCGGCGCTACGGCGCCGCGGGCGCGGCGAGCTACGATGCGGAGGCGCGATCGATCAGCGCGCTCATGTGCTCCCCCACATCGCGCAATCTGGTTCGCGTATTCATGCTGCAGGACCGCCTCAAAGGCTTGGGCGGCAAGCAGCAGGCCGATTTTCAGCAGGTGCACGTGATCGGTGCCGGCGTCATGGGCGGCGACATTGCGGCTTGGGTTGCGCTGCGCGGCCTTCGCGTGACTTTGCAGGACCGCAGCGCAGAGCTGATCGAGCCGGCGTTGGCGCGCGCCAAGGCCTACTTCGACAAGCGCCTGCGTGAGCCGAACGCGGCCGGCGAAGCTTTCGCCCGCATGCGCATGGACTTGACCGGCGAGGGTGCGGCGCAGGCGGATGTGGTCATCGAGGCCATCCATGAGAATCTGGACGCGAAGCGCGCGCTGTATGCGCAACTGGAGCCGCTGCTCAAACCGACTGCGCTGCTTGCGACCAACACCTCCAGCATCAAGATCGAGGCGCTGGCCGAGAAGCTGAACGACCCCGGCCGGCTGGTGGGAATCCATTTCTTCAACCCGGTCGCGCAAATGCAGCTGGTGGAGATCGTGCAAGGCGCCGGTACGCACGCCGCGGCGGTGCAAAATGCCGTGCTGTTCACGCGCCGGCTCGACAAGCTGCCGCTGCCCTGCAGGAGCGCCCCGGGCTTCGTCGTGAATCGGATTTTGATGCCGTATATCAACGAAGCGCTGTTCGCCCTGGCGGATGGAATTCCCGCCGCGGTGATCGATCGGGCCGGCACCCGTTTCGGCATGCCCGTGGGTCCGATCGAGCTCGCCGACGTGGTCGGATTGGACGTCGCACTGCACGTGGGCCGGGTACTGGCTGAAGCATTTCACGGCAGCGTGCCGCAAGTGCTGATCAAGCTGGTGGAGCAGAAGAAGTTCGGCCGCAAGAGCGGCGAGGGCTTCTACGTCTGGCGGGACGGCAAGCCGGTACGCAAGGCGCCGCAACACCTCGAGGTGCCGCCCGACCTCGAGGACCGCCTGATCCTGCCGATGCTCAACGAAGCGGTGGCGGCCTTGAGGGAGGGTGTCGTGGAAGATGCAGACCTGCTCGATGCGGGCGCGATCTTCGCCACCGGCTTCGCCCCTTTTCGGGGCGGCCCCCTGCAATATGCGAAATCGCGCGGCGTCGAGAGCATCACTCTGCGCCTCAACGAGTTCGAGCGGCGCTATGGGGGGCGCTTCCGACCGGATCCCGGATGGAGCCGGTTGTGATCCATTGCGTGGTCGGACGTGGGTCGGTATGTGTTAGCATTCGCAGCCAAAATCATGGGGTTGTGACCAAAGGCGCCGGCGAATTTCTCGATGGATGAACGACCGCTCGATCTCGCAATACTGAGAAACTTCTCTCCCCTCGATGGACTGAAGGCAGAGAACTTGCACGCGCTCGCACGCAAGACGCAGATTCGGGAATTGGATGCCGGCCGGGTGCTGTTCAAGGAGGGCGACACCGACAAACGCACCTTCTACCTGGTCGCCGGGAGCGTGGAGCTGCGCGCCGAGGATCGCATCATCGGCGTCGTTCGCGCCGGCAGCCCCGAGGCGCGTGCGGCGCTCGCTCCCGGACTGCCGCGCAAATTCACGGCGCGCGCCCAGAGCGATCTCGAATACATCATGATCGACAGCGACTTGCTCGATGTGCTTCTGACCTGGGACCAAACCGGCCAGTACGAGGTGTCGGAATTGAAGAGCGACGGTCTCGACGTGACCGGCGACTGGATGACCACCCTGCTGCAGACCAAGGCGTTTCATCGGATCCCGCCTGCGAATATCCAGGCTATTTTCATGCGCATGCAACGCATCAACTACCGCGCGGGCGATGTCGTGATCAAGCAGGGCACCGAGGGCGATTATTTCTATGTGGTGGTCGCCGGCAAATGCGTGGTGACGCGCGAGACCCCGCTGAATAAGGAGGGCATCAAGCTCGCGGAACTCGGCCCGGGCGACAGCTTCGGCGAGGAGGCCCTGATCGCCGAGGCGAAGCGCAACGCCACGGTGACCATGTCCACCGACGGCACGCTGATGCGGCTCGCCAAGCACGACTTTCAAACGCTGCTGAACGAACCGTTGCTGCAGTGGGTCAGCTACGACAAGGCGAAGGAGATCGTGGCCGGGGGCGGCAAATGGCTCGACGTGAGATTGCCCAGCGAATTCCAGAACTTTCGAATCGACGACGCGGTCAATATTCCGCTGTATTTCATCCGCCTGAAGCTCAATGCGCTCGACAAGAGCACCCCGTATGTCGTGTGCTGCGACACGGGGCGGCGCAGCTCCGCCGGGGCCTACATCCTGAGTGAACGGGGCTTCGAAGCCTATGTGTTGAAGGGCGGCCTCGCCGCCACCGAAGCAGCGCGCTCGCGGCGGGGTTGAGGGTGTCGCCCCGGTCGTTTCGCGGCGAAGGGCCGGGCGGCTATCCCCCGCCCGGCTCGATCTACGAGTACAAACCCCCATCGCTGCTGGCGGAACACAAAGGCATGGCCGTCGTGTTCGTGATCATCTGCGTGGCGCTCGCCTGCGGTGTGTACCGCTACAAATCGCCGCATCCCGCTTCCCCGCGGGCGCAGCCGGCGCGCGCGGCACGCACCCCGCCGCCGCCGATATACGTCGAGCCGATTCCTCAAAGCGACTCCCCGGCGCCGTAGGCGCTGCAACCCCTCGTCGATGACGCTGAACTGGGTTTTGATCCTCTGGGCCATGGGCGCATCGGCGAGCCTCACGCTGGCCGCGATGCATTTGCTGGTCTGGCTCAAGAACCGCACCGCTTGGGACAATCTGCTGTTCTCGCTGGCCGCGATCGCGGCGGTTGCCACGGCATCCTGCGAGATATGGATGATGCGGGCCGAGACGCCTGCGGAATTCGGCGAGGCGCTGCGCTGGCTCCAGGCTGCGCTGTGGATGGTCTATGTGCTGCTGACCGGCTTCGTGCTGCTGCGCCTGCGGGCCGGGCGGATATGGCTCGCAGTCAGCATCTGCGCCGGCCGCACGCTCTCGCTGGCGCTTAATTTTCTGGTGGGAGCAAATCTCAATTACCTCGAGATCACCCATCTGCGGCACATCCGGTTCCTGGGCGAGTCCGTGGCGGTGGCGCAGGGCGTGGCGAATCCGTGGATGCTGGTTGGCCAGCTGAGTTTGGTCCTGCTCGTGATTTTCATCGCGGACGCCGCCGTGTCGGTCTGGCGGCGCGGCGAGCGGCGGCTGGCACTGGTGACCGGCGGCGGCATCTTGCTGAGCGCCCTGGGCGCCGGCGTGCAGTCCATCCTGGTGCTGTGGGGCATCATCGATTGGCCGCTCGCGCTGTCCCCGTTCTTCATGGTCATCCTGCTGGCGATGTCTTACGAAATGAGCCGCGCTGTGCTGCGCGCCGCGCAACTCGCCGCGCATCTGGAGGAGAGCGAGGCTGCGCTTCGGCGCAGCGAGTTGCGCTATGACCAGGCGGCCGAGGCCGCCCACATCGCCGCGTGGGAATGCGATCTCGCTCGCGACGAGATCTGGACCACGGACCGGGGCCGGGCGTTGCTCGGGTTCGCTCCCGGGCGGCGAATCGATGCCCGAAGCGTCGCGGCCGTGATGCACCCCGAGGACCGCGATGCCGTGTGCGAGACATTCATGCAATCGCGCGATGCCGGCGGAACCTACCAGGGGGAATGCCGCGTGCTGCTGCCCGGGGGCGGGGTGCGGTGGGTGGCCACGCGCTGCCGCATGGAGACCGACGCCGGCGGCAATCCGGTGGTGGTGCGCGGCGTATCGTTCGACGTCACCGAGCGCAAGTGGGCTCAGGAGCGTTTCGAGCGGCTGGCGGAACGCGTGCCGGTGGGGGTCATCATGATCGACCCGCGCGGCCGGATCACCCTCGCCAACCGGCAGATCGAAGCGGACTTCGCCTATTCGCACCTTGAGCTCGTCGGTCAGCCGGTCGAGCTGCTGATCGGCGGGCCCTTCCAAGCAGGGCATGAATTCGGCATGGAACGCCTCTATGCCGAGCTGACCGACCGGTCGATGGCCGACGGCGTCGTGATGGGGCGGCACAAGGACGGCAGTGATATTCCGGTCCAGATCAGCCTGAATCCGATTCAGACGTCGCAGGGGCCCGAGGTGGTTGCCACGATCGTCAATGTCACCGAGCGCCTTCGTGCGGCGCAAGAAATCGCGGAGCAGCGCAATGAACTCGCGCACCTGTCGCGGGTGAGCACGCTCAACGAGCTGTCGGGCGCCATCGGGCACGAGCTCAACCAGCCGCTGCAGGCGATCTTGAGCAACGCGCAGGCGGCACAGTGGCTGCTGGCGGCGGAGAGACCGAATCTCGACGAGATCCGCGAGATTTTACATGACATCGTGAGGGACGACCGGCGCGCCGGCGAAGTCATCCAGGCATTGCGGACCCTCCTCAAGAAAGGCGACACGAGGTTCGAATCGCTCGACGTCAACGATCTGGCGCGCGACGTCCTCAGGCTGGTGGCGAGCGAACTGCTCGGCTCGAGAGTCGCGGTGTCGGTCGCGCTTGCGCCCGATCTGCCGTTGATCAGGGGCAGGCGGGTCCAGCTGCAGCAGGTCCTGCTGAATTTGATCATCAACGCCTGCGAAGCGATGGCCGACTCTTCACGCCACAGCCGCGCTCTCCAGTTGACGACTCAGCTGAACGGCGACGAATCCGTGCTGGTCTGTGTCACCGACCGCGGCCCGGGTATCCCGCCGCAACATCTGGAGCGCGTGTTCGAGGCGTTCTACACGACCAAGACCAGCGGCCTAGGACTCGGCCTCTCGGTCTGCCGGGGGATCATTTCCGCCCACGGCGGACGCTTGTGGGCGGCGGACCACGGCGAAGCCGGCGCCCGGTTCTGCTTCACCATACCGGGCGAATGAGCGCCGGATACGGACGGCCGATCGACGCCGGCGATGAATCAGGGCTACATGGCGTACCTCGGTTTCTATGTAAATCAGTAACTTACAGGAGATTTGTCGCCGATTGTAACCAGGGCGACGCACGCACGCTTTGGGAAAGTGATTTTCGTTACCTGCAATCGATGGTACCGGGGCACCAAAATCGGCGTTTTGCTTCCTCGGGCATTTTCATTTGGCGCGGCTGGTTATCTTGCGCGGCACGTCAAAGCGCGAAGTGACTCCCATGGCGATTCAGGGGGAACATGTTGCCAACCACTGGCGCGATCGTCGGGTTCGCGCCCTGCAACGAGGCTTAGTTTACGGTACAAGTTATGGGCGCAATCAATCTCGATAAGCTCTTGCAACTCCGGCGTAATGATTCCGGCGTCTGCGATCTCCTCATAGGCGGTCGCGTCTATCTTTAGGCCATCAACAAGGTGCTTATCGGACGTTCCGAATTGCGCAAGAGATCCCGCTTTCGCAAGAGGTGGCACGTACCCATTGACGAGTTTCCTCGCAATTTTATCCTCAAGGCCGCTATATTTATATCTATTGCCTTATAGACCTCCGTCAACTTTGTCAGGCTGAGAATCTTCGTCCACACCACCAGAGTGTCACTAGACGACTGCCGTTTGATCTCATTCTGCAAATAGAACAGGCCGAATTCGTGATCGGTGTGCGCAAAGCCGTACATCTTCCAATCGGGTAGGTTTGCCTGTGCGGAGGCCAAAGCCATGAGCGCGAAGGCTACAAGCGCGATCTTGAACGATGCAAACGCGCTCGATAGCAAATATGGCGTAGACGCAGGCATTTATTGTGCGGCCGGAGCTGATGGCTATTTAAGGTATATTACACAGTACGCTTTCAAGTGGGATGAAACTGGATTTCTGGATTTCACGTTTTGACAAGTATCTTAATGTGGTTTCGTTGCCTGGAGGGTGGCGCTTCCACGAATTCGGCAGCATCCTGAAGTTCATCGAGGCCACCTTCAATCTGCCCTCGCTCGGCTACGCCGACAGTCCGGCGGACGACCTGTCCGATTGTTTCAACTTCACCCAGACGCCCCTGACGTTTCAGACGATTCCCGCTGCGCTCGATGCCGCTCACTTCATCAACGACACGCGCCCGTCCGGTGGTCCCGATGACGACTAGCGTGCGCTTGCAGGTCCGACCGCATCCATCACACCGCGTACCCGAGCCGCCCGATCACCGGCTGCAAGATCGGCATGACCGGCTGCAACTGCGGCAGGTAATGGCGGTAGCGGTAGCGCGAGCGATCGTAGAGACGCTCGGTCACCTGCGCATAACTCGCGGTGCGCGCATAGCGACGATTCTCATGAAATGCCAAGCACTTTGGATCAAACTGCTCGCCGATGAAATCGAGCACTCGGCGGATGTTCGCCTCCTGATCATCGACGATGTCCTCGTAGCGCACGCGCAGGTAGTTGAGGCTCATCTCGCCGACGTAGTGATCCACCAGATCCAGCACTCGCACATAGTGGCGCGCCGCGCTCTCGAGCGCGTAGGCGCAGTAAAACCCGTGGGTGAGCAGATTCGAGTACACCGAGAGCACCACATCCAAGGGATGGCGCACGACATGCAGGAGCGGGGATCGCGGAAACAGCAAGCCGATGAGCCCGAGGTGGGTCTCATTCAGCGGCATCTTGTCGGTAAACCAGGCGGCCGCTTCCGGCACCACGCCAAGCTGTGCGACTTTTCGCAAGTAGTGATCGCGCAGATTATCGAGATCCTCGCGATGATCAGCCATCCACAGTTCCGCGAGCGCCTCGGGGTAGCCGAGCGGGCTGTCGAGCAGGCGCGGCATCAGGTCGGCGATTTCGGCCATGAAGGGCAGTTCATCGGCGGCGGCGATGCGCGGGTGGGCGGTGAGAGTTTGTTCCAGGAGCGTGGTGCCCGAGCGCGGAAAGCCGACCACGAAAATCGGCTGCGCGACATCGGTGTGTGTCTCGGCACGCGGCAACGTGGCGAGCCGCTTCTTGACAAAGAAACTCTTCAATCGAGTGATCAGCTGCTCGGCCTGTGCGTCGAGATACTGTTGCCCCGTGACCTCGCGCAGGCGCTTCCGGCCCGCATCGAAGGCGGCAAAGGCTTCCTCGTAGCGACCCATGCGATCTAGCAGCCGGCCCTTTTCAAGCCATTCAGCGGGGCTGAGTGTTGCGTTGACCGTCGCCATGCTGTCCAAAATCGCGAGCGCCACGTTCACCTCGCCCTTTCGGCCGAGCACCGTCGCGCGCAGCAGCCGTATGTTTGGATTATCAGGAAACAACGCCTCGGCACGCTCCAGCAGAGACAGCGCCGCGGCGAGGTTGCGGTCGGCTTCTTCGAGGCGCGCGAGACCGAGCAGTGCGTGCAGGCTATTCGGCGCCGCGCTCAGTGATTCTTCATAGTGCGCGCGCGCGGCCGCCATCTTGCCTTGGTTCTTCAGGCACAGCGCAAGATTCGCCAGGGCCACCGGATCGCGCGCACCGGAGAGTTCCAGCGCGCGGTGATAGTGATACTCGCCCACCGCCGGACGATTCGCCTCGGTCAGCACAAGGCCCATCAGGTAATGCGACTGCGCATTCTCCGGCGCCATGCGCACGGCGTTACGGGCGTGACGTTCGGCCTCGGCGATATTGCCCCTACCGAGCAGCAGGAGCGTGAGCTCATTGGTCGCCCAGAAGTTATTCGGCTCAAGGGCCACGATGCGCCGGATCAGCGCCGCGCTTGCCTCGGCTTTTCCCTGGGCTTTGCGGATCTCATAGAGCACCGTGAGCGCGCGCGTGCGCCCGGGGGCTAGTTCCAGCACATCGAGCGCGAGGCGTTCGGCCTCCTCGGTCGTTCCAGTCCGCTGGGCTTCGGCGGCGCGCTCCTCCAAGGGAGCCAAGTGGCGGCTCGCCTCGCGTGCCCCCAGGCTCGCGAGGGCGAGATCACAGCAGCGCGTGCGAGTCAGGCCGCTGCCGCAAGCACACAGATTACTCGCGCTCGACTGAGCCACGGCGTTGATCCTGAAAGGCTCGCAGAACTACGGCTTGAATGTGCCACTCGCGAAGTGATCGAAGCTGTGACCGATATTCGGATGTGAAGCAGAGCCGCCGTGAACACTCCAATCCGCGGCCGGATCTGCCAGCGAGAAGCCGGCACTTGATCCATGGGCGCCCAGCAGGAACTTCTCGCTCGTCAGGATGCTCCGATTGCCGACAAAGTTCGTGACATCGTGTGCCAAGGCCACCATCGTTGCAGTCACCGCACCCTTGGCCAAGGTCACATCAGTGCCGCTGCCCTTGGCAGTCAGCACGAAATGATCGCCGGTAAAAGCGCTATTGAAGCCCAGGTTAATCGTTGTCTTGCCCTCGGTGATCTTCAATATCTCGGTGGTGGTGTTGAAGGTCGCGGTGGCACCCTTCGCCGCGAGGTTGGTGATGTCGAGCGTATCGGCGAGCCCGAAGCCATCGATCGTGAGCATGTGCGCGGTTAAGTCCGCCTTGGTCGCATCGACCGTCCCGGTGGCGCCCGTGGCAAACTCGAGCGTCGAGAAATTCGTAAACTGAGTGCCGAGCGTGATGGCGGTGCCACCGGCCTGCTTGCCGCTCAGCTCCAGAACATCCTTGACCGCTGCATCCGCGACGACCTTGCCGCTGAACACGGCCCCCGGGTCCACGACGAGCGTGGCGGCCACGGAGCCGAACTTCACCGCATCACCGGGTGTACTGCCCGTTCCCGCCTTGCCGCCGGCAACGGTTCCCGAATTGATGAAGGTTCCACCTTTCAGGAAAACTCCCGTCCCGCCGCTCGCCCCGGATCCACCGGTGCCGCCTTTTATGGTGCCGCTGTTCGTGATCGTCGTACCGTACACTGCGACGCCCGTACCGCCCGCACCGTTGGTGCCCCCGGCGCCGCCCGTGATGCTGCCGGTGTTGGTCAGCGTTCCTACCGCCTTGACATTGACACCGACGCCACCGGCAAAGCCGGAACCGCCCGCTCCGCCGGTAATCGCCCCACCATTTGTCAGCGTGCCGGTGGCCTGGAAGTTCACTCCATCGCCGCCGATGCCGGTCGTGTTCGCACCGCCGTGGATGGAACCAAGATTCGTGAGGCTCGCACCCAACACGGCGCTGTACACCCCGGTCGCGCCGGCGGCCGTAGGGGCCACGACGCCAGTGGTGGAGATCGCAAGAATCGAACTCGGAAATGCCGCGCTGCCCAGCGTCACCGTCGTCGTCAGCGGATCGTTGGCCAGCTTGATGTCGGCGCCGCCACCACCATCGCCCGTGAACAGGAATTGCTCACCGGCGAAACTCCCGCTGAAGTCCAGCGTGCCGTCGCTTGGCGTGAGGAGCACGTGCGTAGTGCCATTGAAATCCCCCGCCACCTGGCCCGGGGTCAGATTGGCCATATCGATCTTGTCGCCGGCGCCAAATCCGCCAATCGCACCCGCAAAGCTCGCACCCGACTCGACGATGAGCGTGCTTGGGACAGTGCCGAACAGCAACGCATCGCCCGCGGTGCCATTGTGGTAACCCGCACCGCTGCCGCCACCCTCGATGGATCCTGACGTGATGAGCGTGCCGCCGTTCAAATACACGCCGGCGCCGCCATTGCCGCCGTTCCCGCCGTGGCTATGGGCGCCTCCACTGACGACATTGCCGCCGGCGCCGCCATTGCCGCCCACGATGACGCCGGTATTGGTCATCGACCCGCCGGTGACGATCAGACCCGCCCCACCATTGCCGCCGTTGCCGCCGTAGTAGCTATTCCCGCCGCTGCCCCCATTGCCGCCGACAATGCTGACCGAACTGCTCGCCGCACCCGACGAGAGGTCGACGCCCGCCCCGCCGTTGCCGCCGTTGCCCGGGGAGAAGTAGCTGCTCCCGCCGGTGCCGCCATTGCCGCCGGCTATGTGACCATTGTTGGTCAACATCCCACTTCCGGAGACATAGACGCCCACAGCTCCCGCTCCGCCGGCGCCGCAGATGACGCTGGCGCTGTAACCGCCGCCGACGCCGCCGTTGCCGCCTACGATGAGGCCGCCGGTATTGGTCATCGAGCCCCCGGCGATGACCACACCTGCGCCGCCGTTGCCGCCAGAGCCACCGGAGTAGTCGGCCGCGCCACTGCCCCCGATGCCGCCGACAATGCTGCCCGTGTTGGCCGCGGTGCCCGATGAGAGGTCGACGCCCGACCCGCCGCTGCCGCCGTTGGAGCCGAGCTTGTATCCTTCGGTGCCGGCACCACCGGCGCCGCCGTTTATGCTGCCGGCGTTGGTCAGCGTGCCGCCGTGCAGAGTGACACCCGCTCCGCCACTGCCGCTATTCCCATTGAAGTAGCCGTAACCACCGGCTCCGCCGGCGCCGCCGCTGATGTGACCCGCACTGGCGTTGGTCAACACGCCCGACGCGACATACACACCCGCGCCTCCGCTACCGCCGTTGCCGGCACCGCCGCCGCCCGCGCCGCCGACACCGCCGGTAATGTGATCCTTGTTGGTCAGTGTACCGCCGCCAGAGACATAGACGCCCACGCCTCCCGCTCCGCCGGAGGCGCCGTAGGTGTACTCGCCGTAGCCGCCGTTGCCGCCATTTCCCCCAGTGATGCTGCCGCCGTTGATGAGCTTGGCCGCAGCACCCAACACGTCCACGCCTGTTCCGCCAGTCCCGCCCGCCCCGCCGCTGACGGCCAGACCGGCGCCGAAGAGCTCATGGCCGTTGCCGCCGGTGCCAGCGTTGCCGCCGACAATCGTGCCGGTGTTGGTCAAATGGGTCGACAGGAGAATCCCGGTCCCGCCATTGCCGCCGATTCCCGCGTGGTACCCGGCATAGAAATTAATATACCCGCCGCCGCCTGCGCCGCCGGTGCCTCCGATAACCGTATTGCTGTTGGTCAAGATGCCACCGGAAGCATCGATGCCAACGCCGCCCACGCCGCCCGCGCCGCCGTCGCCGGCACCAGAGCCGCCTGCACCGCCACTGCCGCCGCGTACGACGCCGCCGTTGTTAAGGGTACCTCCTGAGAGCAGGATGCCTGCCCCACCAGCACCGCCAGCGCCGCCCGGAGAATAGATATAGATGCCGGGGGATATGCCGCCGGAGGCACCGCTACCGCCGGCGCCGCCGTCGATCGTACCGAGGTTGCTGAGCGTACCTGCGGAGACATCAACGCCGACCCCGCCAGCGCCGCCGGAGCCACCGTATTCAACCTCCACCCCAATCACATAACCCGCGCCATTGCCGCCGCTGCCGCCGTAAATGCCGCCGCTGTTGGTGATCGCCCCCCCTTGCATATCGATGCCGATCGCGCCTGCCCCGCCGAGGTAACCAGAGCCGCCGCTGCCGCCGCGAATGCTGCTCGCGTTGGTCAGCGTCCCTCCGAGCAGAATGATGCCGGTCCCACCGGCCCCGCCGTTGAGATAGGAATTAAACCCGGCGGATACGACAGCCCCACTACCGCCGTTTCCTCCCGTGATGTCGAAGAAGTTACTCAGCGTGCCCGCCACGAGCTCAACGCCCGTTCCGCCATTACCACCGTTCGATCCGGCGGCTCCGTTGCCACCGAAGCCACCGTTGATCGTGCCGTCGTTGGTCAGGCTGAAACTGGCTCCGTGTTCATACACTCCGAGCACACCATAGGCCGCGGGCGCCACAGCGCCCGTATCGGTAATCGTCAGCGGGCTACCATAGGCGCCGCTACCCACTGTCACGGTGTGGGTGACTGTCGTTGAGATCGTGCTCATGCCGGTGGCCTCGTGCAAGCGTAATGGGTTGATCGTTCGATACGAATACGCAATCGGCGGCCAGAATTGCGCCGAATTTAAATGAGATGATTCATGATGACGGCCTACTCCTTGGCTCAGCAGTCATTCCTGACGGACGCGGTATTTTTTTGCTTTTACAGTTTTACGCCTTTTACGCCGTCGCAATTATTTAGTCAAATGATGGCGAAATAACGGCTGCGCGCATCAGCGGCAATCGAGCGAGCTCGTCTGTCTGCAAGAAACCCGTCATTATCCAACGGTTCCCAGGGGATTCTCGTCGCGTCATTATATTGGGCAACGCCAAATCTAGCTTCGCACAATTGGCGCTTCGCCGAGTGTTACCTAGCCTGTGCAGCCTATTGCACGTTCGGCACCAATACGTGGGAGTGGTTCATTAGCTCTTGACGAGTCTCACAGCAGCGATAGGGAGAGATAGAAGGCGAATCGGTCTTAATCTACATGGTGTGCGTCGGCTTGTCTCCGCCCAGCGCGCCCGCCAGATAATTCTCGATTTTCTTTTGGGTGTTGCCGCGGTCCTGATCGCTGAACTGCACGCCGATGCCGGCTGTGCGCTTGCCCTGCGCGCCCTTCGGCGTCATCCAGATGACCCGGCCCGCCACGGGAAGCTTTTCTTCCTCGCCCATCAGATTGAGCAGCATGAACACTTCATCGCCCAGGCGGTAGTTGCTGTTGGTCGGGATGAACAGGCCGCCGTTTTTCACGAACGGCATGTACGCGAGATAAAGCGCGCTTTTATCCTTGATCGTGAGGGTCAGCAACCCGGGTTTATTACTTGGACTTCGCAATTGCTACCATTCCCGCAAAATACTACTTCGTCAGAGCCGCCCGACCGCCGAGCAGCAAAGCCTCCAGCGCCAGTTGTTGATTCAGCCCGGTCGCTGCCACACGCCTCAACTCTCGGGCGCCGTCCAGCAGCTCAAATAGGGCCCTTATCTTGGGCTTAAGTAAAGCGGCAGGCAAGCGGACGGGTTCCGCACTTTGCAGTGATGTGACCCCGCTTGAGTACGCATGTACGCGCTGTGTGATCCAGTTCTCAAGCCACGTCAGCCGCAGCAGGGGATCGGACCTGACCCAGCGATCCGCCAGCAGCGTCACATCGACCGATCCCGAGCTCAACTGCCGCAGAGTCTCCTGCATCTCCTCCTCGAGGGCGTCGAGACCCGCCGCCTCCAGTTCCAGGGCCGACAGCGGTGCCCCGCCCGTCAGGTCGAGTGCCGCCTTCCAATGCCGCGCCCCGGGACGCCGGCTCTCGAGCCAGATCACCGCCTCGGACTGTGCGGGCGGGCGCAGGTTCAGGCGCAAGCAGCGGCTGGCGATGGTCGCCGGCAGGCGATGGCTCGGCCTGGCGATCATGATCAGCAGCGTCTTGTCGGTCGGCTCCTCCAGCGTTTTCAAGAATGCATTCGCGCCATTCGCATTGAGCGCCTCGGCGCCCTCGATGATTCCCACCTTGTAGCCGCCGCGATAGCTCGAAAGGCTCAGCGATTCGATCAGACCGCGGATTTGATCGACCTTGATCTGCTGCGCATCCTCCTCCACGCGCACCACGTGCCAATCCGGATGGGTGTCCGAGCGCAGCAGCATGCAGGAGGCACAGACGCCGCACGGGCGAGCGGCGGGAGACTCGCACAGCGCCAAGGCGCCGATCCAATTCGCCAACTGCCCCGCGCCGAGGCCCGGCGCGCTCAGCAGCAGCAGCGAATGCGGCAGCCGCCCCCCCGACAGGGCGTCGCGCATGCGCCGCTGCGCGCCGCTCAGCCAGGGCAGAGAATCCGCGCTCAGGAAATCCATGACCTGGCACGCAACGCCGCGAGGATCTGGCCGGTGACCTCCTCGGCCGTGCGGCCGGCATCGAGCACCACAATGCGCGCGGGCTCGGCCGCCGCACGCGCCAGATAGGCGCCGCGCACCCGCTCGAAAAACTCCGCACGCTCCGCCTCGAAGCGATCCGCCTCGGAGCGCGCTCGGCCGGCATTGCGCCGCCGCGCGCGCTTCAGGCCCACCTGTACCGGCAGATCGAGCAGCAGCGTCAGATCCGGGCGCCGTGTGCCCTGCACCAGGGATTCCAAGTGGCGGATGCGATCCTCTGCGACGCCCCGCCCTGCACCTTGGTAGGCGTACGTGGCATCCGTGAAGCGATCGCAGACCACCCAGCGGCCGGCGGCCAGGCTCGGTTCGATCAGATTCTTCAAGTGCACCGCACGCGCGGCGAACATGAGCAGCAATTCTGCCGCGTCGGGCAAAATCTCCCCGCGGGCGGTCAGCACCAGATCGCGGATCTGTTCCGCCAGCGGCGTACCGCCGGGTTCGCGCGTCACCACGTGAGCGATGCCGCGCTCGGACAAGCTCTTCGAGATGCGCGCAAGCTGCGTACTCTTGCCGACCCCCTCGATTCCCTCGATGGTCAGGAAACGGCCGGGCTCACTGCTCACCGCAGCCGCGCTCACTGCGCCGACTCCGCGGATTTCTGGCGCTGGCGCTGCAGGTATTTGGCCACGGCTGCATTTTGCTGCTCGAGGGTGGCGGAGAAGACATGGCTGCCGTCGCCCTTGCCGGAGGCGACGAAGTAGATCGCGTCGGTTTTCTCGGGCCGAGCGGTTGCGCGGATCGCGGCGGCGCCCGGCAAGGCGATCGGCGTCGGCGGCAGGCCGGTGCGGGTATAGGTGTTGTATGGCCCGTCGGTGCGCAGATCGACGCTGTGAATGTCCCCGTCGTAGCGCTCGCCCAATCCGTAGATGACGGTGGGATCCGCCTGCAGCCGCATGCCGATGCTCAGGCGACGCAGATAAAGCCCGGCAATTTTCGGCAGCTCCTGCGGCAGACCGCTCTCCTTTTCCACGATGGATGCCATGATCAGCAGCTCGCCGGCGTTGTGCAGAGGCAGTGCAGGGTCCCGGTCCGCCCACGCCGCGTCCAACTCGCGCGTCATCGCCGCATGCGCCTGGCGCAGCAGCTCGAGGTCGGTGGTGCCGCCCGGAAAGCGGTAGGTCTCCGGCAAGAATTCACCCTCCGCATCGATGCCCGGAGCGCCCAGCTTGTCCATCAATTGCTCCGGCGATGCGGGTAAAGTGACGACGATGTCGGGATTGCGCTTGAGCGCCGCCAGCAGGTCCTGCACTCGCCAGCCGTCGACGATGGTGAACGAATGCAGCACGACCTGGCCGTTGACCATCTTATCGAGCAGAGCGCGCGGCGTGGTTCCCGGCTCGATCTCGTACTCTCCGGCCTTGATGGCAGCCGCGAGACCCTTCCAGCGAGCGTACAGCACCCATGCGCGGGGCTGCGGGACGATTCCTCGAGAGGCGAGATCGGCAGCAACGCGCGCAAAGCGGGCGCCGGCGGGCACCTTGAAGCGCAGCGGCGCGGCGACCTTCAGCGGCTGATCGAGGCTGCGCAGCCCGCTCCACACGAGCGCGCCGACCGCACCGGACGCCAGCAGCGCGAGCGCCAGCGGGACCACGATGCGCCGCGGATTCACTCGAGCTCCAGCCGCGCCCGCAGGCGCTGCGCGGCCTGCATCTGCTCGAATCGGGCGTGCCGCCTGCCGTGGCGTATGGCGCCGACCGATACGATTCCGGCGACGGCGTTGGTCATGAATGCCTCCTCGGCTGCGCCGATCTCCTGCCAGCGCAGGCGCCGCTCGAGCGGGCGCAGGCGCAGGCTCCCCGCCTGCTCCAGCACCCAGCGGCGCATGACGCCCGCGATACCGCAGCGATCGAGCAGGGGCGTCATCAACAGCGACCCACGCCTCAAGAACAGGTTCGACATGGTGCCGCAGACCACGTTGCCCTCCGCATCGCGCATCAATCCCTCCCACACGCGGGCATCGCGCCATTCGCCGCGTGCCACGACCGATTCGAGGCGATTCAGGGTCTTCAAGCCCGCCAGCGCCGGATTCGCGCCGAGCCGAGTGTCGCACATGCGCATCCGCACCGGCTCGTGCACCGCGCCGGCGGCGCCGCGCGGCAGGGCATGCAGCGAAATCACCCGCGTGCACCGCTCCTGCCCGCTCGGACGATAGCCGCGCGGTCCGATTCCGCGGGTCACGATGAGCTTGAGCACGGCGTCGGTGCGCTGCGCCGCATGCGATACGAGTTCATCGCGCAGCCGGTCGGCAGCGGGCGGATCGATATTGAGCCGCCGGCACCCCTGGTAAAGCCGCTCCAGATGATAATCCAGCAGCCGGACCCGGCGGCGCCGTACCCGCATGGTTTCGAACAGTCCGTCGCCGTACTGCAGGCCGCGGTCGCGATGATCGATCGTGGTGCGCGAGCGGCCGTTGATCCATGTGCTCAAGTGGGCATCCCCAATGCGCGCAGCAGCCCTTTGGCCTTGGCGCGCGTCTCGGCCAGCTCCGCGGCCGGATTCGAGTCCGCGACAATGCCGGCGCCGGCCTGAAATTGCAGCGTCGCGCCGCGCACGCTGATCGTACGGATCAAGATGTTCAGATCGCAACTGCCGTCGCGATTCAAATATCCGATCGCTCCCGTATAGGCTCCGCGCCCTGTGCCCTCGAGCTCGGCGATGATTTCCATGCACCGTATCTTGGGGCAGCCGGTGATGGTACCGCCGGGAAACAGGGCGCGGATGGCCTGAATGGGCGAAACGCCCTCGCGCAGCAGACCGCTGACGTTGGAGACGATGTGGTGCACATGGGCATAGCTCTCCACCACCATGTACTCATCGACGCGCACCGAACCACCCGCGCAGATGCGGCCCAGATCGTTGCGCTCGAGATCGATCAGCATCACGTGCTCCGCGCGCTCTTTCTCGTTGCCGAGCAGAGTGTCGATGAGCGCGGCGTCCCGATCGGGCGACGCGCCGCGGGGTCGAGTGCCGGCGATGGGGCGCGTCGAGACGATGCCGGCGCTGACGCGCAGCAGTCGCTCGGGGGAGGAGCTGATCACGGCGAAATCGCCGTCGCGCATGAGCGCCGCGAACGGACTCGGGTTGGCGGCGCGCAGCCGACTGTACAGAGCCGCCGGATCGATGGGCGCGCCGCTGCGGCCCTGCCAACGCCGTGACAGATTGGCCTGGTACACATCGCCGGCGGCAATGTGCTCGAGCGCGCGTGCGACCGCATGCAGAAACCGCGTGGGGTCCTCCTCGCTCACCTCGATGCGCAGCGGCTCGGCATCGGGCGCCGCCGCCGCGCGGCCCACGTCTTCCGCCAGCCTGTCGAGCAGGTGCTCGTAGCCGGGCTCGGCGACGACCCAGCCCCGCCCGCTTCGGCGATCGCGAATCCAGGCCGCCGGCGCGCGAATCGCGATCGCGACCATCGGATCGGTGCTCGGCGGCAGCCGCAACCGCGGTTCGACCTCCACGGCCAGCTCGTAGCCCAGAAACAGCAGCCAGCCGCCGGTGAACGGCACGAGCGCGGCGCCGTCAGGCGTGCGCAGCGCCAGCCACCAGTTCTCCAAGGCCCGCAGGAATCCTTCGGCGCCCGCCGCATGCGGACCGGACAAGCGGCGATCCGCGTCGAGCCGCAGACACTCCCCGCAACTGATCGGCAGAATATCGAAGCGGTCGGCGCCGCCGGCGGGGCCCATGGGAGCGCTGCTTTCGAGCAGCCCCGGGTAGGCGCCGGGAAACTGCGCGACCAGGCGCAGTGGCTCAAATTCGGCGGAAAATGAGCGAACCGTTGGTGCCACCGAAGCCGAACGAATTGGACAATGCGTGCTCGATCTTCATCTTGCGCGAAATTTTCGGCACGTAGTCGAGATCACAGCCCTCGCCGGGCTGGTCCAGATTGATGGTCGGAGGTGCGATTTGATCGCGCAGCGCGAGGACGCAGAATATGGCCTCCACGGCGCCGGCGGCACCGAGCAGGTGCCCGGTCATCGATTTTGTCGAGCTCACCGCCAGTTTCGCGGCGGCAGGGCCGAACGCGCGGTGGATCGCGGTGGTTTCTGCTCGATCGCCCAACTCGGTCGAGGTGGCGTGCGCGTTCACGTACTGCACCTGGTCGGGATTGAGCTTGGCGTCGATCAGCGCGTTGGCCATGGATCTGCGCGCCCCTTCGCCGTTCTCGGGAGGCGCGGTCACGTGGAAGGCGTCGCCGCTCATTCCGAAGCCGATGATTTCCGCGTATATCTTTGCGCCGCGCGCTTTGGCGAGCTCGTACTCCTCGAGCATCATCGCGCCGGCGCCATCTCCCATCACGAATCCGTCGCGGTCCTTGTCCCACGGGCGGCTGGCCGCCTGCGGATCATCATTGCGCTGTGACAATGCCTTGGCCTGAGCAAAGCCGCTCATCCCGGTGACGCAGGTGGCCATCTCCGAGCCGCCAGCCAGCACCGCATCGGCGTCGCCGTACTGTATCAGGCGCATGCCCAAACCGAGCGCATGCGTGGAGGTGGTGCAGGCCGTCGCGACCGCCAGATTCGGCCCGGTCAAGTTGAAGGCGATCGACAGGTGCCCGCTCACCAGGTTGATGATGCTGGCGGGAATGAAGAACGGCGACACCTTCTTCGGCGAGTGCGTCTCCATATACCGGTCGTAGGTCTCCTCGATCGACTCGAGACCGCCCATCCCCGAGCCCATGAGCACGCCGATGCGCTGCGAGTTCGCCTCGGTGACCACCAATCCGCAGTCGCGCATCGCCTGCATGCCGGCGACGACCCCGTACTGCATGAACGCATCCATGCGCCGCGCGTCCTTGGGAGTGAGGTACGGCGCAAGATCGAGCTCGCGGATCTCGCCGCCGAAATGTGTAGGAAATGACGTCGTGTCGAATCGGTTCACCGGACCGATGCCGCTACGGCCGGCGACGATCGAGCCCCAGGCGGATGCAACGTCGTTACCAACGGGGGACACGATCCCGAGACCCGTAACCACCACGCGTCGTTTGCTCAACGGCGACTCCTAGGAGCCTGTCCGAGTAATCCGCGTGAGCCGCGTTGGCTGGGAGAGGGAGCGGATGCAAGGCGCGCGACGCAGGCCGCAGCGGCACTACGACCAGGTCGCGCAACACCGCAGACGCCCCTCTCCCAGCCAACCCGAAGGGACCGGGCAGATTTCGCTTCATCCATCGTTGTCGCCTCCTTATTGGGTGTTGACCCAACCGCGTCGGCTCCGCCTCGGCTGAAGCGAAATCTGCCTTGGGTAAGGCCACGGGGATTACTCAGACAGGCTCCTAAGGGATGCTTGAACGGCAGACAGGCGATACGACTTTCGCATCTCGAGGCCCTGCCGCGCCAGGCCCCACTCGATTTTAGGTCTTGCCCTTGTGCGAGTTGATGTAGTCGATAGCCTGCTGAACCGTGGTGATTTTTTCCGCATCCTCATCCGGGATCTCAGTCTCGAATTCCTCTTCAAGTGCCATGACCAGCTCAACCGTGTCCAGCGAGTCTGCACCAAGATCATCGACGAACGAGGCGTCGTTGGTGACTTCTTCTTCTTTGACGCCCAACTGTTCGGCCACGATCTTCTTAACTTGCTGCTCAACAGTACTCATTGTTATGGTGTCCTTTCGGGCAAGCCCAATTCGGGAAAACCCTTTTCGTGAATAACAAAATAAAACGCGCCGCCGAATAGTAAGGGACCGCGGCCAGCCTCCGGTATCGGCAGGGCGCGTATTTTATGTGAACGCGGCGGCGGCGGCTACCCGAAACGCACAATTGCCCGGCGGGCGCCCCCGGCTGCCTTGACAAACGCCCGTTCTTGGGGGTTCGAGACGAGCCTACGCCATGTACATGCCGCCGTTCACGTGCAGCGTTTCACCGGTTATGTACGCCGCTCCGGGAGACGCCAAGAATGACACCGCAGCCGCGATGTCATCCGGTTGACCCAATCTGCCAAGCGGCACCTGGGCGCTCAAATTCGTGCGCTGCGCCTCAGTGAGCGCCCGCGTCATGTCCGTGTCGATGAATCCGGGAGCGATGACGTTCGCCGTAATATTGCGGGAGCCCACCTCGCGGGCGAGCGATTTGGTGAAGCCGATGATGCCCGCCTTGGCCGCCGCGTAGTTGGCCTGTCCGGGATTTCCGGTGAGGCCCACGATCGATGCGATGCTGATGATGCGGCCCCTGCGCGCCTTCATCATGCCGCGCAACACCGCCTTGGAAAGCCGAAACACGGACGCCAGGTTGGTCTGCATGACCGCGTCCCAGTCCTCCTGCTTCATCCGCAGCAGCAGGGTGTCGCGCGTTATGCCGGCGTTGTTGCAAAGGATGCCGATTGCCCCCTCCTGCGACTCGATGTCGGCGATGAGGGCGTCGATCGAGTCCTGGCTGGTCACATCGAGCACCGCGCCGCGCCCGCCGCGCGCGCCCAGCGCCTCACTGATGCGCGACGCACCCTCCGCCGTGGTGGCCGTGCCGATGACGCGCGCGCCGTCGATGCTCAAGCGGCTGGCGACCGCCGCGCCTATGCCGCGCGAGGCGCCCGTTACCAATGCGACTTCGTTGTTCAGCATGTGACTCCGTTGAGCGCAGCGAGCGCTTCGTCGAGGGACGGGGGATCTTCGAGCGCCAGCATCTTCAGATCGCGGTTCTTGTCCACGCGCCGATTCAGCGACGTCAGGACCTTGCCGGGTCCGCATTCGACGATATGCGTAGCGCCCGCGCCGATCATCGCGCGCACCGTGGAGGCCCAGCGAACGGGCGTATGCAGCTGCTTGACCAGAGCGGCGCGGATCTCGTCCGGCGCGCCGTGCGCTGTCACATCGACGCCGTACACCGCGATCCCCGCCGCCGGCGCCAGCGCCGTCTCACTGAGCCGCCCGCGCAACCGTTCCGCCGCCGGCCGCATCAGGGAGCTGTGCGCCGGGACGCTCACGGCGAGCGGCAACGCGCGCCGTGCGCCCTTGGCCTTGGCGACTTCGACGGCACGGGCGACCGCGGCCGCTGTTCCGGCAATCACCACCTGTCCCGGCGCATTGAAGTTGACCGCTTCGACCACCTCGCCCTGCGCCGCCTCCTTGCAGGCCGCTTCCACATCGATGTCCTCCAGCCCGAGGATGGCCGCCATGGCGCCCTCGCCCCGCGGCACCGCGGCCTGCATCGCCTGGGCGCGAAATCTGACCAGATCGACAGCGGCCCTGAAATCGACACAGCCGGCGGCCGCCAGCGCGCTGAACTCCCCGAGACTGTGTCCCGCCATGATGCTGGGGACGGCGCCGCCGCGCTCGCGCCACAGCCGATAAGTCGCGACTCCGGCGGTCAGCATCGCCGGTTGCGTGCATTCGGTGGCGTTGAGGACCTCCTCCGGACCCTCCTGGCAGCGCTTCCACAAATCGTAGCCCAGCACATCGGAGGCTTCTGCAAAGGTCCGCTCGATGACCGGCGATATCGTCGCCAATGCGCTCATCATGCCCACCGACTGAGAACCTTGGCCCGGGAATACGAATGCAAGTGACATGAGGTCGGATCCTTGGGAGCCTATGCGCGGGAACGGTGGCGAATTATAGCGATACGCCAGGAGAGTGCAGCACCGACCGCAAATCCGCAGGCAGCGCCGTATAGATGGGCGTCGACGACGACCAACGGCGGCTCGCGGCCTCCGAGCTGCTCGTACGCCAATTTGCCGCACAGGCACACCAGCAAGATCCAACGGTCCCAGGCGCGCGCGGCCAGATGCCTGGCAACGCCCGCGGCCATGATCGAGTGCAGCACGCCGGACGCCCCGACGTACCAGGCGATGTGCGGGCTGAGCCACCACAAGCCGCAGCTGATCGCCAGGGCCCCCGACAGGACGATGATGCACCATTCCACCGGGTCATAATCCTGCGCGAACAGCGACCACATCAGCACCAGTCCCAACTCGTTGAGCAGCAAGTGATGCAGATCCAGGTGAACCGTGTGTGCGGTGAGCAGCCGCCACCACCCGCCCGCCGCGATTGCGCCCCGATCGTAGCGCAGCGCATCGCCCACACTGTCGCCAAGCGCCAACACCCCGTCGAGAATCAGCAAAATCAGAAGCAACCAAATCCAGCGGCCGCGATCCCATTGCAAAGCCTCGGCGAACCGTGCAAGCCGATTTGCGCCCTCACGAGGCATTGCGGTCTCCTATTTTGGTATCATTGATGGAATTTTCGAGGTCGTCATGCATAAGCGCCAGCGAGGGTTCACTCTTATCGAGATCATGGTCGTGGTCGTCATTCTCGCAGTGCTGGGCGCGCTCGTCGTGCCGAAAATCCTGGAGAACGTCGACAAGGCCCGGGTCACGCGCGCGCAAAGCGATATTCGCGCCATTCAGACCGCCCTCGACCTGTATCGCTTGGATAATTTCAAATACCCCACCACCGAACAGGGTCTACAGGCGCTGGTCACGCAGCCGAACGATCCCACCATCACCAATTATCGCTCCGGCGGCTACCTGTCGTCATTGCCGAAGGATCCGTGGAACAATCCGTATCAATACGTCAGTCCGGGCGCCAATGGGCGGGACTATGACATCATCAGCTATGGGCGCGACGGCAAACCCGGCGGTGAAGGCTACGACGCGGACATCAGCACCTCGACGCTCGAACAACGCTAGGAGCCTGTCTGAGTAATCCCCGTGGCCTTACCTAAGGCTGATTTCGCTTCAGCCGAGGCGGAGCCGACGCGGTTGGGTCAACACCCAATGAGGAGGCGACAACGACGGATGAAGCGAAATCTGCCCGGTCCCGAAGGGTTGGCTGGGAGAGCGGCGTCTGCGGTGTTGCGCGTCTTGGCCGTGGTGCCCGCCACGGCCTGCGCCGCGCGCCTGGCATCCGCTCGCTCTCCCAGCCAACGCGGCTCACGCGGATTACTCAGACAGGCTCCTGGGTTACCCGCTTGCGGGTGCCTCGCCATGCGCAGCAGGGGTTTCACGCTCGTCGAAATCTTGGTGGTCGTGGTGATCATGGCCGTTGTGATCTCGATGGCGGTGCTCTCGATCGGGGTGACCGGTCGCGATTCTCAACTGGATGAGGAGAGCAGGCGCATCGAGGGGCTGGTCAGCCTGCTGCACGAACGTGCACTGCTCGAGGGCCGCGATTTCGGGCTGCGCATAGAGCCGACCGCGTACGAGTTCGTGGTCTACGACCCGGTCCGCGATCGGTGGGTGACCCTCGCCGGCGAACAGGAATTTCGCCACCGCGATTTGCCCGCAGGGGTGACCTTTCAACTGGAATTGGACGCAACGCCCGTGGTGCTCAAACCCATCGACCGGACTTTCGCGACCGACGCGCCGCCACCCCCACCCCAGGTGGCGATCGCGGCGAGCGGCGAGGGGACGCCCTTTCGCCTGACGCTGCTGCGCGATGCGACCCAGGCCAAGGCCTCGGTCGACGGCGACGCGTTCGGCAAAACGTCGCGCGAATCCTCCGACCACCATCCGGAAAAGCACACGTGAGGCGCGCAGGAAGCCGTGGCTTCACGCTGGTGGAGGTGCTGGTCGCCCTGATGGTCGTCGCCATCGGCCTGGCCGCGTTGATGACGGCGGTGAGCAGCACCGCGCGCACCAGCGGCTATTTGCGCGACAAAACGCTCGCGCAATGGATCGCGCTGAACCGCCTCGCCGAGGTGCGCTTGACGGTGAACAGGCTCGCGCAAAGCAGCACCAATGCCGATGCCGCCGTCATCGAGTTCGCCAACCGCACCTGGCATTACGACACGCGCTACTTCAACACCAGCATCGCCAGCATGCAGCGCGTCGTGGTGCGCGTGTGGGCCGGAGACGCCAAGACCAAGGGCAATCCGGTGGCCGAGGCTGCGACCTTTCTCGGCTCCGCGCTCGGCACCCCGGGCGGATCGAATGTCGATTGGACTACGGGCAGTACCGCGGCCACCGCTTGCGCGCCTGCTTCCGGCACCGGCACCGGCACTGGCACCGGCACCGGCATTGGAACTGGCAATGGCACCGTCTCCGGCGCGGTCGGCACCCCCTGTGCGCCCGCAGCGACGCCCTCCGCCACCGGCTCAACAACCGTCGCTCCGACGAGCGGCGTGCAGACGCCGCCGCAATGAGCGATCGAAGGCGCTCATCGACTCGCGCAGCAGCGGGCGGCTTCACGCTGATCGAGGTGCTGGTCGCACTGCTGCTGCTCGGCATCATGTCGGCGCTGGGATACGGCACCTACCGCGAGGCGCGCATCTCCGCGGAGCGTACCGAGGAGGCTCTGAAGCGCTCGCGCGAAATCGAGTTCGGCATGCGCGTGCTGGTCATGGATTTCGCGCAATTGGTGCCGCGGCCGGTGCGCGATCCGCTGGGCCAGACGCGGGTGCCGGCGCTGCGCGGATTTTCCGGCAACGGCACCAGCGCCAATGCCACCGCGTCGCCTTTTTCAGCCGGCAGCTCGTCCGCCCTGGGTTCCACCTCGAGCATGCACTTCAACTCCGATCCCGGCTTCAACAGCGGCTTCGGCGCAACGAGCTCGACCACCACGATCGCGCTGGCCGAGCTTACGCACGCGGGCTGGTCCAACACCGCCGGACAGCAGCGAAGCACGCTGCAGCGGGTGTCCTATGCCCTGGTGGACGATGTACTCAAGCGCGCGTACACCACGGCGCTCGACACGGTGCAGGGCGCGAAGCCGCAGATTCAGGATCTGTTCAGCGGCGTGAAGACCATCCAATTTCGCTATCTGGACGGCAATCAGACCTGGCAGAACCAATGGCCGCCGCCGACCTTGTCGTCGACCGAAGCGCTGTGGACACGGCCGGTGGCCGTGGAGGTCACCATCGAGTTCAAGGATTGGGGGCGTGTCCGCCGGCTGATCGAGGTCGCCGGGTGAGCGCACGCCGGCACCGCCGTCAGCGACAGCGCGGAGTGGCGCTGATCATCGCGCTCGTTCTGGTGGCGCTTGCGGCCATTCTCGCCACCAAATTGACCTACGACGGCTGGATCGAACGACGGCGCACCATCGGTGTCATCGCGGCGGAGCAAGCGTTCCACTTCGCCGTGGGCGCCGAAGCGCTGGCGGCGGACGTGCTCACCCAGAATCCACAAGGCGCCCAAACTGCTCAAAACGGCTCGGGTGGGCAAAGCGGCCAGAACTCGCAAAACAGCCAGAGCCAGCAAAGCACCGGGAAGCAGCAGGACACCCTCGCGCAGCCCTGGGCCCAGCCGACACAGCCGTTGCCGATCACGCCGGACAACGATCCCGAAGGCGAGCCGATCGGCACCCTGCAAGGCGCGCTGGAGGACATGCAGGGCCGCTTCAATTTGAATAATCTCGCCCACATGATCATCGTGAACGGCAAACAAGAACAGGATCCGCAGCCGCTGCAGCAGTTTCAGCGACTGCTCGTATCGGTGGGCCTGGAAGCCCGATGGGCCGGCATCGCGCGCGACTGGATCGACGCGGACGATCAGCCGGGCACTCCCGACGGCGCGGAGGATTCGGTGTATACGGCGCAGACGCCGCCTTACCGAACCGGCAACTGGCCGATGACCAGCCCCAGCGAATTGATGAACCTGCCGGGCTTCGGAGCGGACCGCTACCGTAAGATTGCGCCGTACGTGACCGCGCTGCCCACCGCCACGGCGAAGATCAATATCTGCACCGCGCCCGCGCTGGTGCTCGAAAGTCTCGCCGACAGTTTGAGTGGCGAGTACTCCGGCAATCCCGAAGTGCTGACCGCCGGCCGCAAGAGCGGATGCTTTCCGGACATCCCGACGTTCATCAACGTCGTGGGCCCGCAGCAAACGGCAAGCATCACCCCGCTGATCGCGGATCGCACCTCGTATTTCCGACTCACCACACGCGTCATGCTTGGCACTACTCAATTCACCTTGTACAGTCTTTTGATGCGCGGTAGCAGCAAGGTAACGCCGCTGCTGCGCACCTTCGGAACGCTTTAACGCAACATGCCGCACACATTACTGCTACGCCTCCCCGCACCCGGCAAGGAAGACACCGAGTGGCTGAGCATCGATCAGACCGGCACGGCCGTCGCGGCGAAGCAGCGCGGACCATTGAGTTTGGCCGCCGCCGTGGGGCGCTCTGCCAAGGTCGTGGTCCTGGCGCCGGCGACCCAGCTTCTGCTGGCCGATCCGGAGCTGCCTCCGGGCAGCGGAGTCAAGCTGGCGCGGGTGGTGCCCTTTGCGCTCGAGGAGCAGCTCACGGAGGATGTCGACCAGTTGTATTTTGCGCTCGGCCGGCGCGGTCCGAGCGGCCGCACCCCGGTTGCCGTGGTCTCGCGCGCCCTGCTGCAGGACTGGATCGCGCAGCTGAACGACGCCGGCATCGAGCCGGCCGCGATCTACGCGGACATCTCGCTGGTGCCGGACAATCCGGGCCAGACGGTGCTGTGGCTCGAGAAGGCGCGCCTCGCCGTGCGCCGTCCCGGCAAGCTGGCGTTTGCGGTGGAGCTGACGCCGGTCAGCGAGGCGCTGGTGGTTGCCGGAGTCATTCCGGATCCGCTCGAGGCGGCGGCGGAGCCGAAGGTTCCGGAGAGCGCCATCCTTTACGTGACCCGCGAGGACTGGCTGCAGGTGCAGGACGAGTTCGAGGGGCTTGCGGCACAGTTCGCCTCGCTCAAGATCCAGCTCCTGCCCGAGGGGCCTCTGCCCTGGCTGGCGCGCGATCTCGCGGCCACCGATGCCGTCAATCTGCTGCAGGGCGAATTCGCCCGCTCCACCGATTATGGCGCGAAGTGGCGCCAATGGCGCTCCGCGGCGCTGCTGACCGTCGGCCTGCTCGTCACTCACTTCGCCGCCGAGGGACTGGAGATCCATCGGGCCAATCGGGAAACGAAAGCGCTCGACGGCGAAATCGCGCAGATGTTTGCGCAGACCATGCCCACCGAAAAAATTGAGGATCCGCGCCGCCAGATGCAGGCGCGACTCGAGCGCATTCGCCGCTCCGGCCCGGGGCCCGAATACTTCCTGCGCACGCTCCAGGCCTTGAGCACCGCCCTTGCGTCCTCACCGAAGACCGATATCGACTCGCTCAGCTATCGCGAGCAGTCGCTCGACATGAAGGTGACGGCACCGAGTCTCGCCGCGCTCTCGCAGCTGTCCCAGCTGATGGGCAAGCAAGGTCTGGCGGCCGAGATCCAGTCCTCGATGCCGACGAATTCGGGCATCGAAGCACATCTGCAGGTGCGGACGGAAGGCGCGAAGGCGCACCGATGAACAAGCTCGCCGCTAAATTCCAGGCCTGGTATTCCGGCTTGCCGGAGCGCGAACAGCGCATCCTCGCGATCGGCGCCGCGGTGCTCGGCCTGCTGCTGCTGATCGGCGGCATTCTATTGCCGCTACAATCGGCGGTTTCGAGCGCAGTGAAGCGCACCGAGACCAGGCGCGAGGACCTGGAATGGATGCGCGTGAACGCCCCTGAAATCCAGGCGGGAGCTGCAGCGCTGTCGAGCGACACGGGCGAAGCGCCGGTGGTATTGGTGGACCGGATTGGCCGGGAGGCCGGACTGGGCACCGCCTTGCGAGGCACCCAGCCGAGCGGCACCGGGGTGCGCGTTCAATTGGAGGCGGCGCCCTTCGATACGCTGATTAAATGGCTTGCCACCCTCGACCAGCGCTACGGCCTTGCGATCGAATCGATCACCGTCGATCGCGCCGCCCGACCGGGAGTGGTCAATGCCAACGTCACCTTCGCCGCGCCGCGGCGCTGAGCGCGCGCCGGCCCGGCCGGCACGCTCCATCTGGCCGCTCGTCCTGCTCATCTTCGTGCTGGCGGCGCTCGTCGTCGCCGTCGGCGCACTGCCCGCCTCCATCGCCACGCATTTGCTGCCTGCGGCGGTGCATGCGGAGGATTTTTCCGGCAGCCTGTGGCACGGCTCGGCGGGCAGAATCACCGTCAATGCGCGCGATGCCGGTGCGCTCGAATGGCGCCTGCACCCCGCCCCCCTGCTGCACCGGCGCGTCGCGGCGGACCTGCATTGGGTCAAGGGCGGGTTCGTGCTGGATGGAGCCTTGGGCCTCGAGGGAGACGCCCTCAGCGCCGCCGACGTCCAAGGCGGCGGTCCGATCGAGGATCTGCGCGATTTTGGATTGGCCCTGGGTTGGCGCGGCACCGCTCGAGTACAAATCAAGGAGCTGAAGGCGTCCATTGGCGCTGCCCGCGCTGATCTTCAATCTGCGGTGGGCGACATCAGCGTGTCGGACCTGGCATCGCCGCAGGTGGCGGCGGGCGCAAATCTGGGCGGCTACTCGCTGCATTTCAATGACCCCGCCATAGCTCCCGACGCCGATGCAACCGCGGTGCTCGCCGACACGGGCGGTCCGCTCGAGCTCGATGCCACGATCCACTTCTCCGCGAAGGAGCGCCGAGGGATTCTGTCCGGCACCGTCAAGGCGCGCGCCGATGCGCCCGCGGATCTGCGCGCTGAATTGGACAATATCGGCCAATTGCACCAGCGCGATCCGCAGGGAAGAATTCCGGTGGATCTGGAATTCACGCTATAGCAACTGTGAAGCCGATCACGGAATTGCCACACAGGGCGTTTAACGTACCGCCCATGCTGTTGCTCGTTGCAATCGCCCATCTCCTGCCTGCTCCGGCTCAGCAGCCCGATCAGGCGCTGCGCCAATCACAGGCCGCGCTCGGACAACTGGGGCTGACGCTCATCGCCTTGGTGTACGTGCTGGTCATCGTCTGGCAGAGCTAGCACTCTGCATTGCAGAGTACTTGACGATACAGCGGCTGCTCGCTTAAAGTCGCGCCGTGCAACGGCTCAATTCCATGCGATCCGCGGTTCCGGTTCCGATCGAGACCCGGGCGCTGGGAACACTCGCGTTCATCCGCACGTCCATCGAGATGTCCGGCTCAATGGTCGTGCCGGGCACCGCGGGGGTGGTCATGGGCAGCATCGGCGTGCTTGCCGCGATCCTCGCTGCGACGCCTCGGTGGGCCCCGCACTGGCTGCCGATCTGGTTGCTCGCCGGCGGCACGGCATTCCTGGTGGGAGGCGCGCTCATGGCGCGGCAGGCGGCCCAGACGGGCCATGCGCGCTATCTCGGGCCGGTGCGCAAGTTTTTGCTGTGTCTCTGCCCCGCCTTGCTTGCGGGCGCCGTCCTGACGTTCGTGCTCTGGCACGCGGCGATGGAGAGCCTGCTTCCCGGCACCTGGCTGCTGCTGTACGGTTGCGCGGTGCTGTCGGCGAGCACGGTGACGATTCCCAGCACGATGCGCCTGCTGTGCATCATGGGAGCGCTGTTCGTGGTCTTGGGATCCATAGCCTTTGCTCTGCCGCCCGCGGCGAACAGCGCCGTTCTCGGCGCGGGATTCGGCGCACTGCATATCATCTTCGGCCTGCTGCTCGCCGGTTTGCGCCATGCCGAATAGGTCGGTCGTCGCTAAGCGCAGCGACTCCGCTGCAGTCGACGCGGTCAAACCCCGGTCGAGGCCGGTGCCCGTGCCCCATACGCCCGGGATCAGCGACCGCTCCGGTTTCGATCGTCTGATCTACGAGAGGGTCCGCCTCGGCATCATGAGCGCACTCGCGATGAACGATCAGCTCACGTTCATCGAGCTCAAGTCGCTGTTCAATGCGAGCGATGGCAACCTCGGCGCGCATGCGCGCAAGCTCGAAGAGGCGGGCTACGTCGCATGCACCAAATCGTTCGAAGCGCGGCGGCCTAAGACGATTTATCGGATCACGGTTACCGGCAGAAAGGCCCTGCTGCGCTACCTCGAGCACATCGAGGCGGTCATCAAGGCGACGCGCCGCACGTGACCGGCGGATCTTAGGCGGCGATCACCGATGCATGTCGCAATCATCATGGATGGGAACGGGCGCTGGGCCAAGCGGCGCGGATTGCCGCGCACCGCGGGCCACGTCGAGGGCGCGAAGGCGGTGCGTTCCGCGGTCGAAGTGGCGGCGCGTGCGGGGGTCGATACGCTGACCGTGTACGCTTTCTCCGCGGCCAATTGGGCACGCCCGTCGACCGAGATCGCCGCGCTGATGCGGCTGTTCGGCCAATATTTGTTCACCGAGACTCGCCGCTGCGTCGAACAGTCCATTCGCATCAACGTCATCGGCCGCCGCGACCGGCTCAGCGACAGTCTGGTGCGCTCCATCGAGCAAAGCGAGCGATTGAGCGCCTCGGGCGGCGGAATGCTGCTGCGCATCGCGGTCGATTACTCCTCCCACTACAGCATTGTCGAAGCGGCGCGCCGCGCAGGCCGCGACGCGGATCTGAATGACGAGGCTTTCCTGCGCGCGCTGTACGAAGTCGACCACTCCGTGTATCCCGCGGGCGAAGTGGATCTGCTGATTCGTACCGGAAGCGAACAAAGGCTCAGCGATTTCATGCTGTGGGAGTGCGCTTATGCCGAGCTGTATTTCACCGACTGTCTCTGGCCGGATTTCGACGAACAGCGGTTCCGCTGCGCGCTCGAAGACTACGCCGGGCGCCAGCGGCGCTTTGGCGCGCTCATCGGCGATACGGGCGCCGAAGCGGCACATTGAGCCGAAGCGGCACATTGAGTCGAGCCGCGCGAGGGCGTAACGTGGCGTTCGGCCGACGGGCCGGCGCATCAATCAGGAGAGCTTTTCCGTGAAATCATTTGCCAGCATCCGACTCGGTTCGCTCGGTTCCTTGAGCATCCAACACAGCATTTCGCGCGACTCCGATCGCCCCCCGGGAGTGGACCGCGACGCATGGATCCGTCTCGAGGAGAATCTCGGCGTCGTGATCGCGCCGCCGACATCGAGCGCGGCGGGATCGGCGGCACCGACGAGTGCAACCGGGCACATGATGGTGAAGCAGAACGGCTCCTGGGTGCGCTTGATTCTCGAGCCCCAGACCGGACCCCTGTCGACCTGAATGGCGCGCCGCGAGCGCGTGATCGCCCCGCTGCTGCTGCTGCTCGCAGCCGTCGGCGGCGGTGCCGATGCCGCTCCATCTCCGGCGCCGCAGCCGCGGCCTCAGGAGCTGCCGCCTGCGCAATCGCCGGCGCCGCTGCAAACCACGCTGCCGAACGGCTTGCGCGTCGTGATCGTCCGCAACGCCCTGGCGCCGGTGGTGACGGTTGAAATGAATTTCCTGGTGGGCGGGGAGGAAACTCCCCCGGGATTCCCGGGGATGGCCCACGCACAGGAGCACATGGCATTTCGCGGCTGCGCCGGCATGAGCGCCGATCAGACCGCCGCGGTGTATGCGCAGCTCGGCGGCGAGAACAACGCCGACACGCAGCAGACCATCACTCAGTATTTCGCCACCGTTCCGTCGGCGGACCTTGCGGTGGCGCTCGAGGCCCAGGCGGCGTGCCTGCGGGACATCGAGGATTCTCAGCGCGAGTGGGCTCAGGAGCGCGGAGCGATCGAGCAGGAAGTGGCGCGCGACCTGTCCAATCCCACGTATAAGTTCATCGACCGCGTGAACGAGGACATGTTCGCGGGAACGCCCTACGCCCACGACTCGCTGGGTACGAAGAGCTCCTTCGACGCCACCACCGGCGAGATGCTCAAGGACTTCTACAGGAAATGGTATGCGCCGGGCAATGCGATCCTGGTCATCGTCGGCGACGTGGACCCCCCCGCCACGATGGCCGCCGTCGAGCAGGCGTTCGGCGCCATCCCGAACCATCCGGTCCCGCAGCGGCCGGCCGTCAACCTGCAGCCGGTCAGATCGGAAACCTTCACGCTCGACAGCAATCTTCCCTACGTTCTCGGATTCATCGCGTTTCGCTTTCCCGGCACGAACGCCGCGGATTACGCCGCGGCGCAGGTCCTGGCCGATGTGTTGAGCAGCCAGCGGGGCGATCTATACGGGATGGTGCCCGCGGGCAAGGCGCTCGCCGCGGAGTTCGGGCTGGCGGAGACTTATCCGCAGGCGAGCATCGGCTTTGGCCTCGTGGCGCTGCCGGCCGGCGGCGATGCCCCGAGCGCAATTCGGGAGATGCGCAGGATCCTCCTGCGCTACGCACAAAATGGCGTCCCACAGGACCTGTTCGACGCGGCCAAGCGCGGCGAGCTGGCCGGGGCGGAGTTTCAGCGCAACTCGATTCCGGGACTCGCCAACCTGTGGTCGAATGCTCTGGCGGCCGAGGCCCGCACGTCTCCGGATGATGACGTCGAAGCCATCCAGCGCGTCACCCTCGAGGATGTGAATCGGGCGGCCGGGCGCTATTTGGCGGAGCAGAACTCCATCACGGCAACCCTCAAGCCGGTGCCGACCGGCGCACCGGTCGCCGCCAGGGGATTCGGAGGCGCGGAACAGCTGACTTCGGCGCCCGCCAAGCCGGTGCCGCTGCCCTCGTGGGCCGCGGCCAAACTCGCGATGCTCCAGCTTCCGACCAACTACATCAAGGTGTCGGATACCACGCTGCCCAACGGCATTCGGCTCATCGTCAAGTCCGATCCAACGAGCCCCACGGTGTCCGTGCTCGGCGCAGTCCGGCACAGCGCCGACATGCAAACCCCGCCCGCACAGGAAGGAGTCGGAGATCTGCTGACGGCGCTGTTCTCGTACGGAACCCAGACGCTCGACCGCCTGGCGTTCCAAAAGGCGCTGGACGACATCGCGGCGAATGAGACGGCGGGATACATGTTTTCCGTGGCCGTGCTCAAGGAGCACTTCGCACGCGGCGTACAGCTGCTCGCTGACAATGAGCTGCACCCTGCGCTGCCCGAGCAGGCCTTCAGCGTGGTCAAGCCGCAAACCTCCAGGTTCGTTGCCGGCAACCTGAAGAGTCCCGAATACCGCGCCCTGCGCGCGCTGGACATCGCGCTGCTGCCTGCCGGCGATCCGGCCTTGCGTCAGATGACGCCAGCCACGCTGGCGAACGTCACCTTGAGCGATGTCACGCAGTACGCCGCCGCGACCATTCGCCCCGATCTGACCACGATCGTCGTCATCGGCGACATCTCCTTCGAGGAGGCGAGCGCGGTCGTCGAGAAATGGTTCGGCGATTGGAAAGCGATCGGCCCGAAGCCCAGGACGACGGTGCCTCCAGTTCCGCTCAACAAGCCCTCGGCCGTGAATATCGCCGATCCGGAGGCGGTGCAGGATTCCGTTGTGCTCGCCGAACAACTGAATCTGAACCGCTTCGATCCGGATTACTATCCGCTGCAGCTCGGCGATCATGTGCTGGGCGGCGGCTTTTACGCCACGCGGCTCTATCACGACCTGAGGCAGGTCGCCGGATACGTATACAGCGTGGACGTGCGGCTCGATGCATCCGAGACGAGGGCCAGCTATTCGGTGACCTACGGCTGCAATCCGCAAAACGTCTCAAAAGCCAGGGCGCTGATCGAGCGCGATCTGGAAGGCATGCGCACGCAGGAGGTGTCGCCGGATGAGCTGCATCAGGCGAAGGCGCTGCTGCTGCGGCAGATGGTCTTGAATGAATCGAGCGAGGAAGCCGTGGCGCGCGGACTGCTCGAGCGCGCGGTGATCGGCCTGCCGCTCGACGAGCCGATACTCGCCTCCAGGAAATACGATGAAATGACCGCCGGCCAGGTCAGGGCCGCATTTGCGAAGCTGATCCGCCCCTCCGATCTGGTGCAAATCGTGCGCGGTCCGACTGCACACTGATGACTTAACCCGGCGCCATCGGGGCCATGAGTGCGGTCAGTCGGCGGTTTGAGTCGAATCGATGGGGGCGCAATTCGTGCGGCCTTGCATCACGCAATCCTGCACATCAGACATTTTTTTGAGTCCGTACACCAGCGCCAATCCGACCAGAACCAGCACCAAGCACACGACCAAGCCGATCAGCGCGGCGCGATGCGAGTTGGAATCCGCGCGGCGATGCGACTCCAGATCACTCATGCGCGGGCTCCCACTCGCGCCACGCGCGCATGAGTGGGAAATAGAGCCCGACGCGCACGGGCTCGGATCCCAGCCTGCGCGCCAGCACGGCGTAGCGCTGCAGCTGGGACCGGTAGCGCTCGACCTCGCGCTCCAGGAACTCCTCCACACCGCCGCCGGCGTGCTGGCTGGTTTTGTAGTCGATGACCCAGCGAATCCCGTGCTCATCGACAAAGCTGCGGTCGAAGACCGCGCGCACCACCTCGCCGCGCCACTGGCCCGACACGGCGTATTCGCGAAAATCGTCCCGGTACCCCTTCCGCAGTATCCAGCGTCCGCGCAGGTCGCGATGCACACCGATCAACGCCGCCAGCACCCGCGCGCTGGCATCGCGCAAGCGCTCCTCGGGAACGCCGCGCAGCGCCAACCAGCGCCTGAAGTGCGCATCGCGCGCGTGAATGGCCGCCTCGTCGGTGTGCTCCAGATCCATCGCCTGAAGCTCGGCGTGCACCAGACTGCCGACGTGCCGGGCGGTCTCGCCGGCCCAGTCGAACACCGGAGTTTCCTCGCGCAGCTCCACGGCGCCGGGCCGATCGGCGCCGAGCGGCGGCGCAGCAATCGCGGCCGGCGACCAACCGGCCGGTACGCGATACAGCGGGCCGCCGCGCAGCGTCGTCTCCTGCCGCGCGGATGCGCCGCTCGAGGCGACCGAGGTCGCGTGCGCACTCGCAAATTCCGCGCCGACGATGGGCCACAGTACGGCGAGCAGGCTGCCCGCCCGCGGCTTGTACGCCTGCGGCGCCGCGCCCGTCTCGGCCTCGTCCTCGCCGGCGCCCTCTCCGGCCGGATCGTCCGGGTCCTCGCGCAGGGCCGCGGTGCCCGTCAGGTGCAGCTGCCATTTTGCGCGCGTGCAGGCCACGTACAGCAATCGCTGCGCCTCGAGGGCGGCAGCATCGCGCGTTTGGCGGCGCAGGAACTCGAACAGCCTGTCGGGATCCGCACCGACAGCGGGACGCGCGGCCAGCACCATGCCGTCGCGCCCGGCCCGCGCGAACTGATGCGCGAGCAGCAGTTCGCCGCGGGCGGGCTTCGGGTGACGATCGAGCGCCGGCAGCACCACCATGTCGAATTCAAGCCCCTTCGCCTTGTGAATGGTCATGATTTCGACCGCGCTCGCCCCCCCGCCGTCGGCATACAGATCGGCAAAGCTGAACGCCAAGTCCGCCGGGTCCGGCAGCCCGCGCTGCTCGAGTTCTCGCAGGCGCTCGAAGACCGTGCGCGCATGCGCGAGCTCCCGCGCGTCCGTCGCGCAGCCGGGACCGCCCATGGCGAGCCAGGTTCGCTCCACCCAGCGCGTGAACGTGCCGTGGCTTTGTTCGCGAAGGGCGGCCTCGAGGACGGAGCGCGCCCGCTGACAGCGCCTCTTACCCTCCCCGCTGAGTCGAGCCAGCACCGCATCGTCGCACAGCGCGTCCCACACGGTCGGCCCGCCGCGCGCCACGAGCAGCAGATCCGCCAGCGTCAAGCCCACCCAGGGCGCGCGCAGCAGCGCCAGCCAGGCGGTGCGGTCGCCCAAGTGCTGCAAGGCACAGACGAGCATGACCAGATCGCGCACCACGGCGCGATCCTCCAACGGCTCGATGTCCACGGCCCTGAAGCCGATGCCGCGCGCGCGCAGGCAGCTCGCGATTTCGCGCGCGTGGGCCCTGGCGCGCACCAGGACCGCGATGCGCCACTCCGGATGCTGCCGGCGCCGCAGCGCGATCAGATCGGCGATCGCCAGCGCTTCGGCGCCGCGCGTAGCGAAGCCGTGGACGGTGACCGCGGGCTCGGCCGTCGCGGACGATTCGACCGCCGACTCGCTGCGCCGAAAGGCGATGGCGCCGCGATCGCGATCATCCGCCAGCGGCATGACGCGGGCGAAGCAGTCGTTGATCCAATCCACGACGACTCCGGCGGAGCGGAAATTGCTGCTCAGCCGCTGCACATCGAATCGGACCTCGCCGATGCCCTCCTCGGCGAGATCCAGGAACGCTCTGACCTCCGCCTGGCGAAATCCATAGATCGACTGCATCGGATCGCCCACGCAGAACACGCTGCGTCCATCCCCGCGCTGCCAGCCGGCCGTGAGCAGTTTCAAGAGATCGAGCTGCGCACTCGAGGTGTCCTGGAACTCGTCGACCAGGATGTGCTGCAGACGGTAGTCCAGGCGCAGGCTCAAATCCGTGGGCGCGGCCTCGGCACCGAGCGCCCGCAGCGCCGCCATCGACACCGCGGGAAAATCGGCCGCTCCCTGCTCGCGAAACACCTGCTCGAGCTCCGCCGCCGCGAGCACCAGCACCTGCGCCACGTCGCGGACGCGTGCCCAGTCATCGTCCGTGTAGCGCGGATCGGGCAGCGCGCGCAGCTCCTTGAGCGCGGTCAGCACCTTCGGATCGCGCTCGAACTCCGAGAGCAGGTCCATCATGGGCTGCTTCTCGGCGCTTTGGCGCGGGAAGCCGTCCGCCCGGGTGAGCCGCCTGCGGACGGCCGGCGCGGAACCGTTCGTCAGGCACATATCCGCAATCCCGCGCCAACGGCCCAGATGGCGGGCGTCCGGCTGCAGCGGGCCCTGCTCGAACTGCCACCCGGCCATCGCCGCCCGCCGGCCCTCGAGGCGCTGCGCCGCTGCGCGCAGCAGCGGCGCAAGCGCGGCAATTCTTTCGCCGCCGAGCGCGGCCTGGGCGCCTCGCAGGGCGCGCGTCACCAGCAGCTCGAGATCCTCGTCGAACTGCTGCCGCACGCGCCGCAGCTGCGCCTCATCGAGCGCGCTCGCCGCCTGCAGGTGACCCGCGAGCAGCGGCAGCCAGCGATCGCGGCCGGGAAGCATCTCGGCGATCAACTGGACGAGTCGGCGCCAGCGCAGATCGTCGAGGGCGAGCACGCGATCGACGGCGAGGCCGAACGCGCCCGCTTCTTCGTGCGCCAGAGCGCGCCGCGCCGCCTGCTCGTACAGCGGCCCGGCATTCTCGAGCAAATGCAGCCGTGCTCCCGCTCCCGCGGTGACGGGCAGCTGACCCGCCAGCCACGCGTTGAACGCATCGATGGTTTCAATGCGCAGCCGCGACGGATGGCGCTCAATGTCGATCTGCATGGCCTGCATATGCCGCTTCGCGGCCACCGCCAACGCCCAGGTTTGCGGATGTGCGTGCGCCGGACAGGCGGCGACCGAAGCGGTCTGCAAGGCGCCGAGCACGCGCTCGCGCATTTCCTGCGCGGCGCGGCGCGTGAAGGTCAATGCCAGGATGCGCTCCGGCGCATCGACCGATGTGAGCAGGCGCAGATAGCGCTGCGTCAGCAGCGTGGTCTTGCCGCTGCCCGCCGGGGCTTGCACCAGGACGGAAGCTCCAGCCGCAATCGCACGCTCTCGCGCCGCGCGGTCGTGGATGCGGGCGGCCGAGTCGACTTCGGTCACGATGCGTCCACATCGTCGAGGACCGCGGCGATGTCGAGCGCCGAGGGCACCCGGCACAGGCCGTGCAGCCGGCAGGACCGGCAGGCGCTCAAGGTCGGGTCCACCGCGGCGCGGCCCTCGGCGAACTGCGCGGCGAGCCCATCGATGCGCCGCGACCACACCTGCAGCAGGCCGGCGAGGCTCGACATGCCTTCCAATCTGGTCCTGGCACTGCCCGGCCTGAATATTCCGCTGCGTTCAGCCTCAAAGACGAAACAGCAGTCGGCTGCGTTGATCTTGCCATACGCCACGGCCGCCAGTTGCTCCGGCAGCAGCAGCGCATAGATGGGCAGTTGAGGATTGTCGGGCCGCTCGCCGCGCCAGTCGCGAGCGGCGGAGCCGCTCTTGTAATCGATGAGCACCCGCGCACCGTCCTCGAGGCGATCGACCCGATCGATGCGCACCGTGAATTGCAGGCCGGCGTGCTGCGCGGTCTGCGCGCGCTGCTCCAGGCGCTCGACTGAAAAGGGCGCGCGCAGGCGCTCGGCGGCCAGCCATTTGCGAAGCAGGGCGTGCATGCGGATCCGCTCGCGCTCGCGCCAGCGTGCGCCCGGATCGCGGCGCCGGCACAGCTTGTCGATGGCCAAGGCGACGCTCTCGCGCAGCAGTGCGGCCTCGGTCTGCGCTTCCAGCGCCTTCAGCCGGTGCGAGTCGCGCACCTCGGACCATATCTGTTCCAATGCGTCGTGCAGCAATTCGCCGCGCTCGCGATCATTGAAGCCCGGCAGCGGGCGTTCGAGCACGGAGGTCCTCAGCCGCGTTTCCGCAAAGCCGCGAAACGCGCAGCGCGACTGTGCTCTGAGCGTCGCCACGCCCCTCGTGAGCTCATCCGGCCCGAATGCCGGCGCCCGCTCATCGATGAGCTGTTCGAAGGCCGGCGCGCGGCGCAGCAGCTCGAGCCAATGCGGCTGCGGCACGCTCGCGAGCGGCGATTCCGGGGCGCTCGGCGCAAGTTCTCGCAGCAGGGGGCTGGGCTCCGCGCGGCGGCCGTCGCCGGAATCGGCGCAGCTGAATACACAGGCGCCGGCGCGGGTCTGCCAGCGCCGCTGCAGGTCTTCGGCGAATTGCAGCTGCGATTGCACCGCCGAACCGATCACTCCGTACTGGCGCTGCAGCGGCACGGGCAGCAGCGGCATGGGATCCACCGGCGGCGGCCAGCGCTCCTCGCTGCATCCGGCGACCCAGAGTCCTTGGTAGGCGAGCCACGGGTCGATCAATTGCCCGCTCACCCAGATGGGCGGGATTCCGGTCTGCGCTTGAAATGCCGTATCGTGCGCCGCGCGCCGCAGGATGCCCTCGGCCGAGCGACGCGACTGTGTGCCGAACAGGGAATCCGCCGCCGCGAGCGCCGCCAGCAATTCTCGAAACCGCTCCGCCGATTGATACTCGGAGCTCGACCAGCGATGGCGCAGGCTCCAGGGGCCCGCTTCGAAGGCGCGTATCCACAGCGCGATCCAGCGGCTCATTGGATGGCTGCCGCGCAGCTCCGCGAGTATCCGCGCCGCGGCATGCAGGCGCTCGAGCGCGGCGACCGGGCGGCCCGGCGACTCGACGCGCGCGACGAGCTCGGCCAGCGCCAGCCAATCCTGCGGCGGCTGCTCGCTGGGCGCGCGGCTGCGCAAGGCAACGTCCAGCCGCGCCGCCGCGACCGCTTCCCCCGTCGCTGCCTGCAGATCCGGGGCGCGCAGCAGGGCGCTGAATTGCTCGAACGAGACCGCTCCCTCGCCGGCCGACAACACATCGAGGGCCGCGCGCACCGGCGGGAAGTCGGCGAGCGGCGTTCCGCCCGCGACGGCATAAGGCGCGCCCTGATCGGCGTCGTCGAGTGCGAAGCGCCGCGGCGCGAGCGCGGCGTCGAGCGCGTCCGCCAGCTCGAGCCGGCGCAGGCTCAGGTCGGGAATGCAGATCCACGCCCGAAAGCCTTGTGTCGCCTGAAGATTGGACCGTGCCCACTCGGCGACCGCCGCCAATTCGGCGTCGGGCGATCCGGCCCGGAGCACACGCGGTGAACCGCCGTTCGGAGCGGCGCACGGCTGCAGCGGGACACCGGCATGGGATTGCAGCCAGCGCCGGGCGGCCGGACGCCATGCCGGACTTTCGATCCACGCGATGGGCTCGGCGGCGCGCGCCGCGACGGTGTGCGCTCGATCGGCGCTCCTCGGCAACTGGTCGGCGCTGATGCAGCCCAGAGCGCGGCAGCGCTGCCCGAACAGCTCGATCCAATCGAGCAGCATGCGCGATTCCTCGGTACCGTAGCCGGCGACGGCGCGCAGCGGAATGTCATACTCGAAGATCGCCCGGCGCGCGCGCGCAGCCGCACGCGCGGCGCCCGCCGGTTCGAGGAACCGCTGAGCGGAATCCCCGTCGAGCACCACCGCCCGCCACAGTTCGCGCTCTTCGACGTCGGTCAAGCAACGCGGGGTCGATGAGTCCGCAAACTGCCGCCGAATATGCTGCTCCCTCAGCCAGCTGCCGAAGTCGCGCACGCGCGGTGTCGGCCACAGCTCGCGGCCTGAAGCGCGGTGGGCCCGTTCGATGGCATCGAAGAGCATCGCCGCAAGCTCGATGTTCGGGACCAGGATCGTGCAGTCCGCGTTGGCGGCCTCCATCAAGCCGGGTGGCACGCCTCGCGCTCCTGAAGTCAACTTTAGGCTTGGCCGGTCGAACCGACGATTTGCAGCGCGGGCGCGGTCGCCGCGCGCGCGTCGAGCAGCTCTTCGATCCGCTCGAACACCGTGGCGAGCACCTGCGGCTCGGGCAGATTGGTGATGCGGAAGCAATTGCGGTAGGGCACGTTGAAGCTCACGCCAGGGGCCACCAGCACGTGCTTGGTCTCCAACAGATCGAGAGCAAAAGCCTGGTCGTCGAAGTCCGGCAGCGCGTCGCCGCGCACCTCGACGAAGGCATACAAGGCACCCATCGGCCGGGCCAGCTTGAGGTACTTGCTGCGCGCGACGCCTTCCAGAATGGTTTGCCGGGACTCGTACAAGCGTCCTCCCGGGCGGGTCAATTCGCGAATGCTCTGATGGCCGCCCAACGCCGTCTGCACCGCCCACTGCCCGGGCACGTTACTGCACAGCCGCAGCGAACTGAGCAATTCCAGGCCGCTCAGGTACTCGGCGGCATTCTCCACGTCGCCGGAGAACACCGCCCAGCCCACCCGATAGCCGCAGGCCCGATACACCTTCGATAGCCCGCTCATCGTGCAGCACAGTGTGCCCTGCACGAGCGTGGCCATCGGCACGAACTCCGCCCCGTCGTATACGATCTGATCGTAGATCTCGTCCGACAGCACGACCAGCCGGTGCCGCTCGGCGATCCGCGCCATCGCCGCCAGCGTCTCGCGCGGATACACCGCGCCGGTGGGGTTGTTCGGATTGACGATGACGAGCGCACGCGTGCGGCGGGTGACCAGCGCCTCGATCTCCTCGGGGTCCGGCACGAAGCCGCGCTCCGGGCGGCAGGGGTAATGAACCGCGCGCCCCGTGTTCAAATTGACCGCCGCCGTCCACAGCGGATAATCCGGGCTCGGCACCAGGACCTCATCGCCCGCATTGAGCAGCGCGCGCAGCGCGAGATCGATGAGCTCGCTCACACCGTTGCCGATGAACACCTCTTCGGCCGTGACGCCGCGCACGCCGCGCTCCTGCTGCTGCATCACCACCGCCTCCCGCGCCGGAAAAATTCCCTTCTGATGCACGTACCCTTCGCTGTGGCGCAGGTTCTCGATCATGGCAAGACGCATGGTCTCAGGCGTGCGGAACCCGAACGCATAGGGATTGCCGATGTTGAGCGACACGATGTCATAGCCCAGCCGCTCGATGGCCAGTGCCCTGCGCGCCAGCTTGCCGCGAATCTCGTAGCGTACGCCCGCCAGTCCATCGCTGGCGCGCACCGGGCGCCGCTGAGTCATGCGATTTGCCGCCGTATCATGCGCTCAAGAATACACGAGCTCGCGGCGCCGGTGGCAGGCAACGGCATGCTCAGCGGCCACCTGCTCGAGCACGGGGGCCGCCAGGGCGCACAGCGGCTCGGCGTAGGCACAGCGGCTGCGAAACACACAGCCGCCGCCGCCGAACGGCTCCTCACCGGCGATCGGCGGTGCGCCCGACGGCGCGCCGCCCGGCAGTTCGAGCCTCGGCGGCCGCGTCTGCGGCCGCGTCTGCGACCGCGTCGGATCCGGCACGGCGGCCAACAGCGCCCGGGTGTACGGGTGGATCGGGCCGGCGAACAGTGCGTCGCGCGCCGCGGCCTCCACGATTCTGCCCAGGTACAGGACCAGAATGCGGTGACTGAGATGCCTGACGACCGCCAGATTGTGGCTGATGAACAGCATCGCCGTGCCGAATTCGCGCTGCAGATCGAGGAGCAGATTCACGATCTGTCCCTGCACGGACACATCCAGAGAACTGACCGGTTCGTCGCAAATCAGCAGTTTCGGGTGCAGCATCATCGCGCGGGCGATGCCGATCCGCTGACATTGCCCCCCGCTGAACTCGTGCGGGTATCGATGGATCATGCCGCGTGCGAGGCCGACGCGCTCCAGCATGTCCTCTATCCGTGCAGCGCGCGCCGGCGCCGAGAGCGCGCGCTCGAAGATTTTCAGCGGCTCGGCCAGCGTCTCGCCGACGGTCATGCGTGGGTCGAGGCTCGCCAGCGGATCCTGAAAGATGATCTGCAGGTCGCGGCGCAGCGGGCGCAGGGTTGCCGCATCGCACGACAGCAGATCCACGCCGCGCCACATCACCGCGCCGCCGGATGCGGAAACCAGGCGCAAGAGCGCGCGCGCCAGCGTCGATTTTCCCGAGCCCGACTCCCCGACCAGCCCGAGGGTCTCGCCGGCGCCCAGCTCGAAGCTCACGTCCTCGAGCGCTGCGAATGCGCCGAACCGCACGCGCAGATTGCGCACGGTGAGCAGCGCGTCGCTCATGGAGACAGCGGGTAGTGACAGGCCACTTGCGCCGAATCCTCCGCATCTTTCAGCGGCGGCCGCTGCGCCTCGCAGTGCGCCCTCGCGCGCGGACAGCGCGGCGCGAAGGCACAGCCGCGTTCGGGAGCCGCCGGGCTCGGCGGCTGCCCCGGCAGACAGGGCATCCGCTCGAGGCGCGCCGCGCGAAAATTGGGCACGCACTTCAGCAGCATATCGGTGTAGGGATGCCGCGCGCGCCGCAATAATTGATCCGCACGGGCATTTTCCACGACCCTTCCGGCGTACATCACCACGATGCGGTCGGCGAGTCCGGCCACCAGACCCAGATCATGGCTGATCAGCACGATGGCCATTCCCAGCTCGGCGCGTAGGCTGCGCAGCAAATCCATGATTTGCGCCTGCACGGTGACATCGAGTGCGGTGGTCGGCTCGTCCGCGATCAGCAGATCGGGCTCGCCCAGCAGGCTCATGCCGATCATCACCCGTTGGCGCATTCCGCCGGACAATTCGTGCGGATACTGCCGCAGGCGCCGCTGCGGCTCAGGTACCCGCACCCGCTCCAGCATCTCGAGGGCGCGGCGCCCTGCCTTGCGCCAGGAAGCGCCTCGGTGGCTGACCAGCACCTCGCCCATCTGCACGCCTATCTTCAAGTGCGGCGTGAGGGAGGTCATCGGATCCTGGAAGATCATGGTGAGTTTCGAGCCGCGCACCCGGTTCAGCGCCTGCGGCGCAAGACCGAGAATTTCGCGGCCATCGAAGCGCACGCTACCGCCGGTTCGCGCATTTTTCGGCAGCAGGCCCATCGCCGCCAGAAACACTTGGGTCTTTCCCGATCCCGATTCGCCGACGAGCCCTAAGCACTCGTGCGGGCGCACCGCCAGGGAGACGTCGCGCACCGCGGCGATCGGACCGCCGGCAAGCGCGTAGGTGATCTGCAGATTCTCGATGTCCAGCGTCGGCGTCAATTAGCGCTCCTTCGCATCGAAGGCATCCCGCAATCCGTCGCCGAAAATATTCAAGCAAAGCAGCAGCGCGGCGAGAAAGGCTCCCGGCACGAACAAAATCCACGGCGCGGCTTCCATCTCGCCGGCCCCCTCCGCGATCAAAGTGCCGAGGCTGGCGTGCGGCTCCTGAATTCCCAGCCCGAGAAAGCTCAAGAAACTCTCGAACAAAACGATCTGGGGCACCGTGAGCGTGCCGTACACGATCACCGGGCCGATGACGTTGGGCACGACGTGCCTGAAGATGATGCGCGCCGTGCCCGCACCGGAGGCCACCGCGGCCTCGATGAACTCCTGCCGGCGAATGCTCAGCGTCTGGCCACGCACGATGCGCGCCATGGTCAGCCAGCCGACCGCGCCGATCGCGAGAAACAGCAGGTATGCACTGCGGCCGAAGATGACGGTCAGGAATATGACGAAAAAAATCAGCGGCAAGCCGCTCAGGATTTCGATGAGGCGCATCATCAGCTGATCCGTCCGGCCCCCGACGTAGCCTGCGATCGCGCCGTAGCAAAGGCCCAGGCTCAAGCTTACCGCGCTCGCGACGAGGCCGACGGCCAGCGACACGCGCGCTCCCTCGAGCGTGCGCACGAAAAGGTCCCGGCCCAGGCGGTCGGTCCCGAACCAGTGCGCATGCGCCATGCCCGGCTGCGCGGCCACATGCGACCAGTCCAGGGCTTCGATGTCATTCGGACTGAGCCAAGGCCCGACCAGCGCCATCGCCACCAGCAGGCCGATGATGCCCAGCGCGGCGACGGCGCCTGGATTGGCGCGTAGACGCCGCCTGCCCTCACGCCATTGCGCGCCGCTCACTGCTCGAACCTGATGCGCGGGTCTAGCCAGGCGTACAGCAGATCGACGATGAGCCCCATGCCGATCAGCACCGTCGAGTACAGAATCACCATCCCCATCACCAGCATGTAATCGCGATTGAGCGCACCCTGCACGAGATAACGGCCAACGCCAGGCAGTCCGGCGATCGTCTCGACCACCAGGGAGCCGGTCATGATGGAAGCGACCGCGGGCGCCAGATAGCCCGCAACCGGCACGAGCGCGGGGCGCAGCGCGTGCCGCAAGATCACGACGTGCAGCGGCAGGCCCTTGGCGATGGCCGTGCGGATGAAGTGGCTCCGAAGCACTTCCAGCATGCTGCCGCGCGTGAGCCGCGCGACGTAGGCGAGCGGCGGCAGCGCCAGGGCGATGACCGGCAGGACGAGAAATCGAATCGAACCCGGCTCCCAGCCGGCCACCGGCAGCCAGTGCCAGTGAATGCCGAACAGGAGAGCCAGCAGCGGCAGCACCACGAACGAAGGTATGGCGATGCCCGCGACGGCGAACCCCATCGTGAGGTAGTCCGCCGCGCGGTTGTGGCGAAGCGCGGCGAAGGTACCGATGGGAATCCCCAGAGCCAGAGCAAGGCTCAGGGCAATCGCCCCTAGTTCCAGCGTGACCGGAAGGCCCTGTCGGATCAGCTCGGTGACGCTGAAATCCTTGTACTTGAAGGACGGACCGAAGTCGCCGTGCGCCAGTGCTCCCAGATAGCGCGAGTACTGTGCCCACAGGGGCTGATCGAGGCCGTATGCGCTTTGCAGGTTCGCCATGATTTCCGGCGGAAGCGACTGTTCGCGGTCGAAGGGTCCGCCGGGAGCGAGGCGAATGAGAAAGAACGTGAGGGTGACGATGATGAAGAGTGTGGGGACCGCCCAGCCCACACGTTTGAGAAAATAGCGGAACATCGCGGCGAGTCTATCGATTGACCGCGAGGTGGACAAGCGAAGCGGTGATCCTTAAACTAACAGGATCCACCTTGTCGAGGTTTCATGGAATCGACCCGCCCCATCCGCGCGCTCATGCGCGGCCTAGATGCGCTTACGGTGCTCAATGTGCGCGACGGCGCCACCGTCTCGGAAGTCGCGCAGGAAATTCGCCTGCCTCGCACCACCGTCTACAGAATCCTGGAAACGCTGTGCAATGCGGGCTTCGTGTTTCGCGACGGCAGCGACGACCGCTATCGACTGACCATCATGGTGCGCGCTCTGAGCGGCGGATTCGACGACGAGGCATGGGTCGCGCAGATCGCGAAGCCCTTCATTCAGGAATTGGGCCGCGACATCGTCTGGCCGGTCTCGATCGCCACGCTCTCGGGCAACACGATGATGACGCGCGAAACCACCGATCATGCGAGCCCGCTCGCCGTCGAGCGCTATTCGGCCGGTTTCCGCCTGCCGCTGCTGACGACCGCCGCCGGCCGCGCGTACCTTGCGTTCTGTCCCGCATCCCAGCGCGATGCGCTCTTCGAGATGCTCTCGAGGTCCGCCCGGGATGATGACAGGCCGGCACAGAGCCAGCACGGCCCCGGCACGCCCGCCGATCTGCTGCGGATGCTGGCCGACATCAGATCTCAGGGATACGCGATCACCTCGCGCGCGCGGCGCATCGCCGAAGAGATCAGTGTGGGAGTGCCGGTCATGCTCGAGGAGCGCGTGCTGGCGTGCCTGACCGTGCGGTTTGCCGCCGCGGCCATACCGCCCAAGACGGGGGTGGAGCGTTTCTTGCCCAAGCTGCGCCAATGCGCGGCTAAAATCAGCACCTCATTCTCGAAACACCAGGCCGAGGCGCAGCTCAAGGGCGGCGCGCCGAAGACGGCAGCTTAAGGGAGACTCGATGCAGAAGATCATGGTGTGTATCAAGCGCGTCGTGGACTACAACGTTCGCGTGCGGGTCAAGCCCGACGGCAGCGGGGTGATGCTCGACGGCGTCAAGATGAGCGTCAATCCGTTCGACGAGATCGCGCTCGAAGAGGCGCTGCGCATCAAGGAGCGCGGCACGAATATCGAAGTGGTGGCGGTGAGCATCGGTGTGGCCGATACGCAGCAGCAGCTGCGCACGGCTCTGGCGATGGGCGCAGACCGCGCGATTCTGGTGCAGACGGACCAGCCGGTGGAGCCCCTGACCGCCGCGCAGACCTTTCTTGCCGTGGCGAATAAGGAGGCTCCCGACTTGATTTTTCTCGGCAAGCAGGCGATCGACGACGACGCGAATCAAACCGGGCAGATGCTGGCGGCGATCTGGGAGCGTCCGCAGGCCACTTATGCATCCAAGGTCGAAATCACGGGCGCGAAGGCGGCGGTGACCCGCGAGGTCGATGCCGGTCTTGAAACCATCGAGGTGGATTTGCCGGCGGTCATAACCGTCGATCTGCGCTTGAACGAGCCGCGCTACGTGAAATTGCCGGACATCATGAAGGCGAAGAAGAAGCCCCTGGACGTCACTTCGCTCGACGCGCTGGGAATCAGCGCAGGACAGCTCATCAAGACGGTGAAAACCGAGCCTCCCGCCCAGCGACAGAAGGGCGTGATGGTCAAGGATGTGGCTGAACTTGTCGATGTACTCAAGAAGAAGGGTCTGCTCTGATGCACAAGGTACTCATCATCGGTGAACACGATGGCAAGACGCTGAATCCGGCGACGGCGAAATGCGTCACCTGCGCCAAGAGCATTCCGGACGCCGAGATCACCATCGCGCTGCTGGGTGCGGACACGGCGGCGGTGGCGGCGCAAGCCGCGGCGTTGGCGGACGTGAAGGCGGTGGTGCGGGTGGACCGGCCCGAGAATGCACATCCGCTCGCCGCGATCTTTGCGCCGCAGATCGCGGCACTGGCCGCGGATTACACCCACGTTTTCGGACCCTCCACCAGCTTCGGCAAAGACCTCATGCCGCGGGTGGCGGCGCTGCTAGGCGTTGCGCAGGTCAGCGATCTGATGGCCGTCGAGAGCGCTCACCGCTTTCGCAGGCCGATCTACGCCGGCAACGCCATCGTCACGGTGGAAGCGGATCCGGCACGCAAGCTGGTCGCGACGGTTCGCGTCGCCTCGTTCGAAGCCGCCGCGGGCGGCGGCTCCGGCGCCGGCGCCTCGATCGGCTCGAAGAGCCTCAGCGTCGAGCTGCCTTCGCATACCCGCTACGTCGGCGCCAAATCCGGATCGACCGACCGGCCCGACTTGCAGACCGCCGCGCGGGTCGTTTCCGGCGGCCGTGCGCTCGGCAGCGCCGAGAACTTCAAATTGCTCTTCAGCTTCGCCGACAAGATCGGCGCCGCCGTCGGCGCATCGCGCGCCGCGGTCGATGCGGGTTACGCGCCCAATGAAATGCAGGTGGGCCAGACGGGCAAGATCATTTCGCCCGAGATCTACATCGCCATCGGCATCTCGGGAGCCATCCAGCATTTAACGGGCATCAAGGACGCGCGCACCATCGTGGCGATCAACAAGGACGGCGAGGCGCCGATCTTCGAAGTCGCCGACGTGGGGCTGGTGGGCGATCTGTTTCAGGTCGTACCGGAGCTCGAGCGCTTGGTGAGCAAGACAGGCTAGGAGCCTGTCGCGTCGATGGCTGCCGCCGCGGCGTCGATCGCCGCGACCAACAGGTCGGCATGCTCGGGACGAAACGGCAGCGGCGGCCGAAGCTTCAGCACATCGGCCTCGGGGCCCTCATAGCCGATGAGAACGCGCGCCCGGGATGCCAGGATATTGATGATTCGTTTGGCCCGCTGGCGCGCCGTGTGTGCACCCATTCCAACGACCTCGAGACCGAGCAGCAGCCCGGCGCCGCGCACCGCACCCAGGCACTGATGCCGGGCGGCAACTGCCGACAAGCGCTCGCGCAGATACTCGCCGGTGCTCGCGGCGTTGGCCATGAGCCGTTCGCGCTCGAGCACGTCCAGTACCGCAAGCCCCGCCTCGGCCGCCACGGCATTGCCGCCGAAGGTGGAAAAAAGGCCGTACTTCGCCTGGAATGCCTCGATCATCGCGCGGTTCGCGATGACCACGCCCATCGGATAGCCGTTGCCGACCGGCTTTCCGAGGGTCACGATGTCCGGTTCGATACCGCGGCGGACGAAACCCCAGAAATGCGAACCGGAGCGGCCTAGCCCGTACTGCACTTCGTCGGCGACGATGAGGCCGCCGGCCGCCCGCACTCGCGCTGCGACGGCGAGGGCCCAAGCCGGCGGCGGATCGCATATGCCGGAGCTGGTCAGCGCGGAGTCGATATAAAATGCAGCCGGCGCAAAGCCGCGCATCGACAAGACGTGCACTGCCCGGTCGGCATCTTGAGCGGCCGCCGCAAGCTCGGCGCTCCCGAGCACGTCCTTGGCGCTCCAGTCCGGCGGCGGAACCCCCAGCGTCACGACATTGGGATCGCGCGGCTGTCCGGCGCCGGGCGTGAGCGCCGCCACGGCATCGGTGATCCCATGGTACGCATGCTGCATGACCAGGCCGCCCCGGTGGCCGGTGGCGAATTGCGCCATCCGCCACGCCACATCATTCGCTTCGCTGCCGGAATTGACGAATATGCACGCATCGAGATGGCCGGGCAAAGTCGCGGTGAGCCGCTCGGCATACTCGAGAATGGCCCCGTGCAGGTAGCGGGTGTGAGTGGCCAAGATGGCGGTCTGCCTCTGGATCGCCTGCACCACCGCCGGATGCGTGTGCCCCACGTGCGCAACGTTGTTGTAGACATCGAGATAGGCAGCTCCCTGCGGGTCGTAGAGCCATACCCCGGAACCGCGCACGATGTGCAGCGGCTGTTCGTAGAACAGCTCGGCGCCGGCGCCCATCAATCGCCGCCGGCGCGGCAGGTCGGCTGCGCGCGCCGGCCCGGCCACGCCGCCTTGCGCGACGGCACCCGCGGGTGCGCTAGCGGCGGCATCGCGCCACATACCGGTCAGCGGCTCGCGGCCGGCTTGCAGCAGCAGGTCGAGCGAACGCACGGCGTTCGCCGCCGATCGCTCGAGCACCGGCGCGCCGCCGGCATCGTGCCGCGCTCTCCAGGCGTGCACCAGAATCGTGACGGCGTGGCGCGCCGCGATGAGATCGTAAAGCACCTCCACCTCAGCGCCCTCCAGAGGCTGCCGCTGCGCATAGCCGTGCAGCACCGTCGACAGCGCGTCGATCGGCGCGAGCTCATCGGTGAGCAGCTCCGACATGGCCACCGCGGGTTCCAGCACCACGGGCGCGTGAATCATGTCGCCGAAATCCAGGATGCCGCTGATTGCGCCGGCCGGTGCATCGACCAGCAGGTTGTGTCCGTGACAATCGCCGTGAATCGCCTGGCTGCGCAGCGCGCGCAGTGCCGGCAGGCGCTCCCTGAGCGCGGCGGACACGTGCTCGACTGACTTGCGCACGTCGACTGCCTCGATGCAGGGCGCGAATTCAATGAGCTCCGGAAGGCGGCGCACGTCCCACGCCAGGCGCTGCGCCAGCGCCGGATGGAAAAAACCCCGCAGGGCCCGGTCGAGGCGCGCCAGCGTCAGACCAAGATCGTGCAGCAGGGGCGCGGCGGGGGGGCGCTGCGACAGCAGCTGCCCCGGCAGATATCCCATGAGACAGACCGCGTAGCCGCCGCCCGCGGCCTCGATGCGGCCGACATCCGTGCCCGCCTGGGTCGCCAGCACCCGCGGGACCGGGAGCGCCGCGTCTTGCTCGGCCAGGTGGCGCAGCACGCGTATCTGACAGTCCGTCGCTTCGGCCCCGGCGTGCAGACCAATCAGCTTCAGGACATATTCGCGCTTATCGCCGGTACGCAGATGGAAATTGCAGTCGCGCTCCCCCGGAAGCGGGCGAATCGAGCCCGCAAGGCCATAGAGGTCGCGAGCTATCCGCTCGGCTTCCGCCGCCGAGAAGACGGGCGGCGAGGTCCGCAGAGCCAGCAACTAAAGCTGCTTGAGAACGTAATCCGCCGCGGACACCTTGAATTCGCCCGGGGCTTCAATGTTCACGTGAGTCGCCACCCCGTCCTTGACGATGAGGGCAAAGCGCTGACCGCGGGTACCCATGCCGAAGCCGGTGGCATTCAACTCCAGCCCAAGTGCCTTGACGTACTCGCCATTGCCGTCGGCCAGCATCAGAATCTTGTCGCCGACGCCGCCGGATTTGCCCCAGGCATTCATCACGAACACGTCGTTGACGGCCGTGCACGCAATGCTGTCGACGCCCTTCGCCTTGATCTGATCGGCGAGTTCGACATAGCCCGGCAGGTGCCTGGCGTCGCAGGTGGGCGTGAACGCGCCCGGTACCGAGAACAGCACGACCTTTTTGCCCTTGAACAGCTCGTCGGTCGTCACTTTTTGCGGGCCGTCCTTGCCCATGCGGGTGAATTTGCCCTCAGGCATCCTGTCGCCAACTTTGATGGTCATAGCAATCTCCTCAAGCGTTGCTGCTCCAGCGTTGCTTTCCCCTACGAGCCGAGCTTGTCCGCGTACAGCTCCATCAGCTTCAGCACTCGCGGACTAATGTTCGGCACGGTCTTCAAATTCGCGAAGGCCTTCTTGGCGTCGGCGAAGTTCTTGAGCTGCGCATCGGCGAGCCCGAGATAGACGTACGCCTCGTCCATATGCTTGATCTGGCCTTTTTGCAGGCCCGCGTTGATCACATCCGCAGCCTTTTGATAATCGCCGAAGCCGTAATACACCTCTCCAAGCTTCACGGAAAGCTCGCCCGAGGTACTCTTGGCCGCCTCGGCGGCCTCTTGAGTCAGGCCCTTCTGATCGGCATCGGCGCGGCTTTTCAACGCGGTCAGCAGGCGCGTCGTGCGCTCCTTCTGATCGGGCTTGATCAGCCCGCCGCTCATGGCCTTCTCCAGAACCGCGGCCGCCTCGCCCGGCAGCGCCGCATCGCCCAGCAGCTGCGCCATCTCGATGTAATCGCTGCCCTCGTTCATGGCGTTGGTGTTGTACATGATTCGATAGATCATCAGCAAATTGTGATCGTCCCGCTCGTCCTGGCGCTCGATGCGCAGCAGCGTGTTCCAATAGGTCGTCTTGTTGGTCAGCTTGATCAGATCCACCAGCACCGCATCCATGGCCGCCGTATCGCCGGCGTCGGATGCGCACTGCAGCTTGAACAAGTAGAGGTTCTCCTTCGGCACCTCGCCTGCCTTGCGGCTGGCGGCGATCGCCTTGTCGGCCCAGACCGCCGAGCTCTTGCAATCCTTCAGCTGATAGTAGCTCTGCGCGATGATAGCGATGTTGTCCGGCGTCGCCGTGCCGGCGTCGACCATCTGTTTCCCAAAATCGATGGTCTTTTGATACTGGCCGGTGCTCGCCGCGATGCCGAACAGCGTGCGGTTCATGCTGGCCGCCTCCTCCGGCGTCGCCGCGCCGGTCGCCAAGGCCTTCTCGAAGTCGCCCTGCGCGACCTTCAAGTTGTTCAATTTCACGTTGGCGAAGCCCTTGAACTGGTAGATCGTCTTCTTGTCGAAGGCGGTGAGCCCGGACTTGGTCTCGGCGTCATTCAAATTCTTGAGCGCTTCGGCCCACTGTCCCGCCTGCAGCGCCTTTTGCGCGGCCGTCATTTCCTTGGCGATGACCCGGCTGATTTCGGGGCCCTTGGGCTTGTCCGCCGCCGCCGAGATGCCGGGGCCCGCAGCGAGCAACGCCATCGCCAGCACCGCGCCGAGGCTCGCGCGCACGCCCCAGTCGCCCGCGGCCCGGCGCTTCATGGATTTGTTCACATTGTTGTTAATCGATTGCGTCATGATCACACCTTCACATGCCTTTCGGTCTTGAGAGCGTTCATTGGAGGGAGGCGGGCCGGTCAAACAAACGGCGCGTGAACCCGCAATTGACCGGGCTGACGCGCCGCAACACCCGCCGGGAACCCGTTTGTTAGAAATAGTCGTTGTTCACAAATCCAATCTTCTTCAAGCCACGGTGCTGCAAATCGGCCAGTGTCTGCGCCACGATTTCATACTTGGCGAATTTGTCGACCGTGATGTGCACCTCGGGCTGCGGACTCTTGGTCGCCTCTTCGCTGATATAGCCCTGCAGCGTCTCACGGTTCACCGCAGTCTTGTTCCACAGCAGCGTACCGTCGAAATCGATGGACAAATCGATCACTTCCGGCGGCGGCGGCGGCACGAAATTCGGCGGCGGCGGCAGCGGGTTGTCGATCTTGACCGCGTGCGTCTGGCTGGGAATCGTAATGATGAAGATGATCAGCAGCACCAGCATGACGTCGATCAGCGGCGTCATGTTGATGTCGGAATACGACTGGCCCTCGCTCTTGACGTTCATCGCCATGACTTGTCCCTCCTAGGTCCCGGGGCCGAAGTGATCGGGCGTGGTGATGAACGCCACTTTGCGTATGCCGATTTGCTGGGTCGTCACCAGCACCTGCCCGATGTACTGGTAGCGCGCACTCGCGTCACCGCGGATGTGCACCTCGGGCTGCGGCTCCTCGCGCACGATGCCGCGCAGGCGGGTCTTGAGGTCCTCGATGCCGTTGACCCGCTGGGTATTCCAAAATATGTCCCCCTGCTTGTCCACCGCGATGGTGATGTTCTCCGGCTTGGTTTGGGTCGGCAGATTGGTGGCCTTCGGCAGCTCCACCGGTATCTGCTGAATGATCACCCGAATCGTGATGATGAAAATGATCAGCAGCACCAACATCACGTCCACCAGCGGCGTGACGTTGATGTCGGCCATCGATTCGGCTTCGTCGTCCCCGCCTACGGAGATCGCCATGGACGGCTCCTAGCGGGCCGCGACCGGCGCGGGTTTGACGACCGGCGGTACCGGTCCCTTTTCCATGCCCAAGCCCATCTTCGCGCCCGAGATCAGGTAGGCATGCAGCTCGTGAGTGAAGTGGCTGACGCGCTCCTGCACGCCCTTGTTCCGGCGCAGCAGAATGTTGTAGCCCAGCACCGCAGGCACCGCGACGGCCAAGCCGATGGCGGTCATGATCAGCGCTTCACCGACGGGTCCCGCCACCTTGTCGATGGAGGCCTGTCCGGCCACGCCGATGGCGATCAGCGCATGGTAAATGCCGATGACGGTGCCGAGCAATCCGACGAACGGCGCGGTGGCGCCGACCGAGGCCAGCACCGGCAAGCCGGACTGCATTTTGCTGATGACGGTGTCGGCGGTACGCTGCAGCGACTCGGTGATCCATTCGCTGGTGCCGATGGCGCCCGACAAGCGGCTCTTGTTGGTCTCGTGATACTCGTACGCCTGCTTGCCGGTCTCGGCGAGCGCGCGAAACGGATTCGAGCCGCCCTTCAGCTTGCTGATGGCGTCAGTCAGGCTCGAGGAGCTCCAAAATTCCTTCTCCGCCTCGATTGCCTGAATGCGGTGCCGGCGTTGATCGAAAAACTTGGTGATCATGATGAACCACGTCAGAAACGACATGATCAGCAGGATGACGAGGATCGACCGGGCGACGATGTCACCATTGGCGATCAGCGCACCAAGGCCATATGGGTTTTCAACAGCTGTCTCTTGCATTGACCGATTCCCTCTACATTAATTTAAGCGTGAGTAATTAAGCGCCAGCAATTGCGTTGCTTACATTCCATGCCGACTATTTATTCGTCAGCTTCCAGACAATAGGTATGGACACCGTCTTCTCGACCGGCTTGCCCGCTTCGGTGGCCGGCAACATGCGCTGCCCGTGCACGGCTTTCAGGCACGCCTCATCCAGGCGGGGAAAACCGCTGCTCGACTGAATCGACTCGGAGGCGATGTGTCCATCGACCGCGACCGTCATTTGCACGACGCAGCGGCCCTCCTCGTTCGCGCGCTTCGACGCGTCGGGATACCATTCTTCGCCGATCTTCAGCGGATGCTTCGGATCCATCCGCGGCGGTGTGCCGGGTATCGGCGGCGGCGCGGCATGCACCACGGGTGCGGGCGCCTGGACCTGGGTCGTCTGAGTGATTGCCGTGGTTTCCTGCTGCGGCGCCTGGATGTCGACGAATTCCGGGGGCGGGACGTACGGCTTTATCTCTTCGAGCTTGGGCGGCGGCGGCGGCGGCTTGTCGACGTCTTTCGGCTTGTCGATCTGCGCGATTTCCACCGGTGGAATGACCTTCTGTACGAGCTTCCCGGCCAGTCCCGTGTAGAAAGCCCATACGATGACGATATGCAGGGCGATGACGGCGATGAGGGCCGCCCCCCGCCTGCCCGAGAATAGTGATGGCTCTTCGAATGTATACATAAGTCCGGTTGCGACCCTGCCCCTTATAGTACTGCTGCGCTATACGCCTTAAGCACTACCCGCGCCGTGCGTACGCTCTCGCCACGCGTCGGAGATACCCGCGCCCGGATTGCCCAGCAGCGTCCCTTCGAGTCCCCGTACGGCGAATAAAGAGCCTGACACATATCCCGCCCGCACTGCAAGCGCGAAATCGCCGGTGCGCGTCACTCCAAGTCCGTCACTGCGCCCAAGGATGCGCTGCTCACTTGTCTCGCGTACTTTGCCAGCGCGCCGCGGCGCGCATAGGGTCGCGGCGCTGTCCAGTTCTTGCGCCGGCGCTTCAGTTCGGCGGCGCCGACGTGCAGCGTGATTTCACGACGCTCTGCATCAATCGTGATCGCATCACCGGTCCGGACCAGGGCCAACGGACCGCCGAGCGCCGCCTCCGGCGATACGTGCCCGACCACGAAGCCGTGGCTGCCGCCCGAAAAGCGGCCGTCGGTGATCAGCGCGACCGCTTGGCCCAGACCCCTGCCGACGATGGCGCCGGTCGGGCTCAGCATTTCGCGCATTCCGGGGCCCCCTTTCGGCCCCTCGTAGCGAATCACGACCACATCGCCGGCCTTGACCCGGCCCCCGAGAATGCCCCGCAGCGATGCCTCCTCGGAGTCGAACACGCGCGCCTTGCCGGTGAAGCGCAGCCCTTCCTTCCCGGTAATTTTGGCGACCGCGCCTTCCGGCGCGAGATTGCCGTAGAGGACCACCAAATGGCTGTCCTTCTTGATGGGGTCGCTCAATGGGCGGATGATTTCCTGACCGTCCGCGTACGGCGCGACGTCGCGCAGGTTGTGGGCCAGGGTGGCGCCGGTCACCGTCAGGCACTCGCCATGCAGCAAGCCCGCCTCCAGCAGAGTCTTCATCAGCGGCTGGATGCCGCCGATCGCGACCAACTCGGACATCGAGAACCGGCCGCTCGGGCGCAGGTCCGCCAGCACCGGCACCCGCTGGCCGATGCGCGTGAAGTCATCGAGCGCCAATTTGACATTTGCCGACGCGGCGATCGCCAGCAAGTGCAGCACCGCATTGGTCGAGCCGCCGAGCGCAATGCAGACGGTGATTGCATTCTCGAAGGCCTTGCGCGTGATGATCTGCCGGGGCCTGATGCCGCGCTTGATCAGTTCCACGACCGCACCGCCGGCGCGCGCGCAGTCCTCGCGCTTCTGGTCCGATACGGCGTCTTGGGCCGAACTGTTCGGCAGGCTCATTCCCAGCGCCTCGATGGCCGATGCCATGGTGTTCGCCGTGTACATCCCCGCGCAGGAGCCGGGGCCGGGAATCGCCGTGCGCTCGACGAACTTGAGCTCATGTTCCGAGACCGTGCCCCTGGCATAGCCGCCGACCGCCTCGAACACCGACACGATGTCGCGTTTGTCCGTCCCGGGCCGAATGGTGCCGCCGTACACAAAGACCGCAGGCCGGTCGAGGCGCGCCAGCGCGATCAGACACCCCGGCATGTTCTTGTCGCATCCGCCGAGGGCCACCACACCGTCGAAGCCCTGGGCGCCGACCACCGTCTCGATCGAATCCGCGATCACCTCGCGCGAGACCAGCGAGTAGCGCATGCCCGGCGTGCCCATCGAAATGCCGTCCGAGACGGTAATGGTATTGAAGGTCACGGCCTTTGCGCCGGCCGCCTCGACGCCGGCCGCGGCCAGCCGCGCGAGCTCATCGATGTGCATGTTGCAGGGAGTCAGGTTGCTCCAGGTCGAGGCAATGCCGACCTGCGGCTTGGTGAAGTCGGCGTCGCTGAAGCCCACCGCATGCAGCATTGCACGGGCGGGGGCTTGTTTGACGCCCTCCACCACCATTCTCGAATAATGGCGGGAATCGATTCTCTTCTTCACAGTCACTCCGTGCCGTAGCGCTCGAGCAGATAACAATACACGCCGCGCACCGCGTGCGCCTCCGCACCGATCCCGCGGCCGGGACGCTCCTTTGCGTTCCAGCCGTACAAATCGATGTGCAGCCAGCGGGCCGTTTCGGTGACGAAGCGCTTGAGGAACAGCGCGCCAAAGATCGCGCCGGCGAAAGCCGATGCCGCGACGTTGCCGAGGTCCGCCACCTTGCTGCCGAGCTCGTCGTCGTAGCCCATCCACAGCGGCATGGGCCACAGCGGATCGTGCGCGGCGGCGGAGATGCGCGCGAGCTCCGCGACGACCCCCTCATCGCTGCCGAACAGCGCCGGCAGCTCGGGCCCAAGGGCGACGCGCGCGGCGCCGGTGAGCGTCGCGAAGTCGATGATCATATCGGGGCGCTCGGCGTCGGCCAGAGCCAGCGCATCGCACAGCACCAGGCGTCCTTCGGCATCGGTGTTGCCCACCTCGACGGTCAGGCCCTTGCGCGTGGCGAGCACATCGCCGGGCCGGTAAGCGTAGCCGCTGATCGAATTCTCCACCGCCGGGACCAGCACGTGCAGCTCGGCGCGGATCCGGCTGCTCATGAGCATGTGCGCGAGCGCGAGCGCCACCGCGGCGCCGCCCATGTCCTTCTTCATCAACGCCATGCCGGCGCTTGGCTTGATGTCCAGGCCGCCGCTGTCGAAGCACACGCCCTTGCCGACGAGGGCTATGCGCGGCAGTTTCGCCGCGTTGGGCGGCGCCCAGCGCAGCTCGATCAGTCGCGGCGCATCCGCGCTCGCGCGCCCGACGGCATGAATGGCGGGAAAATTCGCGGTGAGCAGCTCCTCGCCCACCCATTCCCGGTAGCGGGCTTGGTGACGCGCGGCCAGTTCGAGGGCGGCCGCCGCGAGATCGCCGGGCCCGAAGTCCGAGGCGGGCGTATTGATCCAGTCGCGCGCCATCTTGAGCGCCTCGGCCGCAAGCGAGGCGAAGCGCACATCGGCATTCGCCGGCGGCTCGATGCTCGCCGCGCGCTCCGCCTTGACCGGCCGATAGCGCTCGAACCGATACGCTCCGTAGGCGAATCCCAGACACAGCTGCGTGGCCTCGGTGCCGCTCCAGCTCTGCGCCAGCCGAAAGCGGCGCGGCGGCAGGCGCTCCGCAAATCCGGCCCCATGCCACAGCGACAGCTCGCCCTGGCGTTTGCCCAGACCGCCCACGGCCAGGTGCAAGGCGCCGGCGGAATCGGGCACCAGCGCCACCCGATGCTTTTCGCCCCTGAAATTTTGCTCGCGCAGCCAGTTCGCGACGGGCTCCGGTTGGCTCGCGCGCCAAGCATCGATTTCATCTTCGTACAGGAGCCACAGCGGAACTGAAGCGGTGCCTTCGACTGTCATGAACTACTAGTCCTCGAAGTGCGGCGCGAGTCGCCGCGGGCCTTGCATGATAAGAGATTCTGTGTTGCTATTTGCGGCTACTTTCACGGAGCATTACATGCATTTATATTCGCAAAAGGACGTCGACAAGAAAGCGCTGCGCGGAGTGCGCATCGCCATTTTAGGCTACGGCAGCCAGGGTCGTGCGCATGCGCTGAATTTGCACGACAGCGGGTTCGACGTGGTGGTCGGCGTACGCAAGGGCAACAGCTGGAACAAGGCCAAGAAAGACGGCCTGAAGGTGATGGAGCCGCAGGCGGCGGTCAAGGGTGCGCAGCTGGTCTCGATGCTGGTTCCCGACATGACGCAAAAGGCGCTCTACCAGGAATTGAAGCCGGTGATCGAAAAAGGCGCGACGCTGCTGTTCGCGCACGGCTTCAACGTGCACTTCAAGCAGATCAAGCCGCGCAAGGATTTGGACGTGGTGCTGATCGCCCCGAAGGGTCCGGGCGATCTGGTGCGCCGCCAATACAGCCAAGGCCGCGGAGTGCCCTGCCTGCTCGCGGTCGCGCAGAATCCCTCGAGGCGCGCCAAAGCCAAGGCGCTGGCCTATGCGGACGGCATCGGCGGCACCCGCGGCGGCGTGCTGGAGACGACCTTCGCCGAGGAGACGGAAACCGATTTGTTCGGCGAACAGGCGGTGCTGTGCGGCGGCGCCACCGAGCTCGTCGTCAAGGGCTACGAGACGCTGGTGGAAGCCGGCTATCAGCCGGCGGTCGCCTACTACGAATGCCTGCATGAGCTCAAGCTGATCGTCGACCTGCTGCACGAGGGCGGCATCACCAAGATGCACCGCTTCATCAGCGATACCGCCAAGTACGGCGATCTGACGCGCGGACCGCGCATCGTGAACAAGGCCACCAAGAAAGAGATGAAGAAGATTCTCAGCGAAATTCAGCAGGGCAAGTTCGCGCGCCAATGGATCTCGGAAACCAAGAGCGGGCGGCGCAAGTACTCGAAGCTGCTGAAGGCCGACCTCAATCAGTCGATAGAAAAAGTCGGCGCGAAGCTGCGCGCGCGCATGCCCTGGCTGGAGGCCGGGCGGGCCTGAGCGGGCAGCCATGACCGCCCGCACACTGTTCGAGAAGGTTTGGACGGCGCACGAAGTGCTGGCGGAGAGGCCGGAGACGCCAGCCGTTCTGTACGTCGATTTGCACCTCATCCACGAGGTCACTTCGCCGCAGGCGTTCAGTGTGTTGAAGTCGCTCGGGCTGCCGGTGCGCCGCCCCGAGCGCACGCTCGCCACCATGGACCACTCGACACCCACGCGCACGGAGCAAGTGTTCGGCGAGGTGCCGATCGCGCTGGATGCCGCCGCCAAGCAGGTGCGCCAGCTGGAGCGCAATGCCGCCGAGTTCCGCGTCGAGCTGTTCGGCATGCGCGATTCGCGGCGCGGCATCGTGCACGTCATCAGTCCGGAGCTCGGCGCCACACAGCCCGGCATGACCATCGTCTGCGGCGACAGCCATACCAGCACCCACGGCGCATTCGGCGCCCTCGCCTTCGGCATCGGCAGCACCGAAGTCGGCCATGTGCTCGCGACGCAGTGCTTGCTGCAGCGCAAGCCGAAGACCTTCGCGGTCAACGTCGAGGGCAAATTGCCCGTAGGGGTAACCGCCAAGGACCTGATCCTCGCCATCATCGGCCGCGTGGGCGTGTCGGGCGGCACCGGCCATGTAATCGAATATCGCGGCTCGACCATCCGCGCGCTGTCGATGGAGCAGCGCATGACCGTGTGTAACATGTCCATCGAGGCCGGTGCCCGCGCCGGCATGATTGCGCCGGACGACACCACCTTCGCATATCTCAAGGGCAGGCCGCGCGTACCGCAGGGTGCGCAGTGGGACTCCGCGGTGGCGCGCTGGCGCGGCCTCACCACCGATGCGGACGCGGCGTTCGATGCATCGGTCGACATCGACGCGGCGACGCTCGAGCCGATGATCACCTACGGGACCAATCCCGGCATGGTGGTGCCGATCAGCGCACCGATCCCCCAGAGCACCGGTGATGCGGTGTACGACAAGGCGCTCGGCTACATGGGCTTTCACGGCGGCGATGCCATGCTGGGCAAGCCCGTCAACGTGGTGTTCATCGGCAGCTGCACCAATGGCCGGCTGGAGGATCTCGAGGCCGCCGCGCGGATCCTCAAAGGGCGCAAAGTGGCGCCCGGCGTGCACCTGCTCATCGTTCCCGGGTCGCAGCAGGTCAAGCGCGAGGCGGAAAAAGCCGGCCTCGACGAGATCTTCAAGACGGCCGGCGCCGATTGGCGCGAGTCGGGCTGTTCCATGTGCCTGGGGATGAACGGCGACACCGTTGCCGCCGGCCAGTACTCGGTCAGCACCAGCAACCGCAATTTCGAAGGACGCCAGGGCGTCGGCGCACGCACCTTGCTGGCGAGTCCGCTCACCGCGGCCGCGAGCGCCGTGCGCGGCAGGATCACCGATCCCCGGGGGCTGCTGTGATGCAGCCGTTGAAGCGCGTGCACTCGCGAACCGTGGTGCTGCCGTCGAGCAACGTGGACACCGATCAGATCATTCCGGCGCGATTCTTGACCACCACCACCAGGGAAGGGCTGGGCAGGCAATTGTTCGCCGATTGGCGCTACCTGCCGGACGGCACCCCGAATCCCGAATTCATGTTGAACCAGGCGGCGGCGCGCGATTGCAGTGTGCTGGTGGCGGGGCGCAATTTCGGCTGCGGCTCCTCGCGCGAGCATGCGCCCTGGGCGCTGCTCGACTATGGCATCCGCGCCGTCATCAGCACCGAGATCGCCGATATCTTTCGCACCAATTCGCTGAAGAACGGACTGCTGCCGGTCACGGTGGACGAGGCCACGGCGGCCTGGCTGCTCGCGCATCCCGGCGCGGAGGTGGATATCGACCTCGAGACCGCCCGGCTGACCTTGCCGAGCGGCGCATCGGCGAGCTTCCCCATCGAAGCCTTCGCGCGCCACTGTCTGCTGGACGGAGTGGACGAGCTCGGCTATCTGCGCAGCAAGCTCGGCGACATCGAGCGCTTCGAAGCCGCGCGGAGCGTCTCCGGAGAGGGCAGCTGCGCGCCCTGATTGCGGTGCTCGCCGGCGACGGCATCGGCGGTGAGATCACCGCGGAGGCGGTGCGCGCGCTCGAGCGGCTGGCGCGGCGCTTCGGCCATGCCTTTCAATTCGAGCCGGCGCTGCTCGGCGGAGCGGCCATCGATGCCACCGGCGAGGCGCTGCCCGATTCGACGCTCGCGCTCTGTCGACGCGCCGATGCCGTGCTGCTGGGCGCGGTCGGCGGCCCGAAGTGGTCGGATCCCGATGCCCGGGTGCGCCCCGAGCAGGGGCTGCTGCAGCTGCGCAAGGCGCTCGGGCTGTTCGCCAATCTGCGCCCGGTGGTGCCGCACCCGGCGGTACTCGACGCCTCGCCCATCAAAGCGCACCTGCTGCGAGGCGTCGACATCATGGTCGTGCGCGAGCTGACCGGGGGGATCTATTTCGGCGACAAGCAGCGCACCGCGACCGAGGCGTACGACGTCTGCCGCTACAGCGCGGCGGAGATCGAGCGCGTGGTGCGCCTGGCGGCGCAGCTCGCGCGCGCGCGCCGCCGCAAGCTCACCTCGGTCGACAAGGCAAACGTGCTTGAAACCTCGCGCCTGTGGCGCGCCGTGGTCGAGCGCATACTGCCGGCCGAATTCCCTGACGTGAGCTACGAACACGTGCTGGTGGATGCGGCCGCGATGCACCTGTTGCGGCGGCCGCGCGACTTCGACGTGATCGTCACCGAGAACATGTTCGGCGACATTCTCACCGACGAGGCGTCGATGCTGGCCGGCTCGCTGGGCCTGCTGCCGTCCGCCTCCTTGGGCGCCGAGGCACGCGGCGGAGTGTACGAGCCCATCCACGGCTCCGCCCCGGACATCGCCGGCCGGGGCATCGCCAATCCCTACGCGACGATCTTGAGCGCAGCCATGCTGCTGCGCTATTCGCTCAAGCTCGAAGAGGAGGCGCGATGCCTGGAGGCCGCGGTGTCCAAGGCAATCGAATCGGGAGCTCTGCCCGCCGATCTGGCCGCACCGGGGGCCGCGTCCGTCACGACGCGTGGCGCCGGAGATGCGGTTCTGGCTGCGCTGTAGCAACCTGCGCTGCGGCGCGCTCGAGACCGGCGGTGAAGTCGGCGAGCAGGTCCGCGGCATCCTCGATTCCGACCGACACGCGCAGCAACCCCGGTCCGATCCCGGCGCGCAAGCGCGCCGCCTCGTCCATGCCCGCGTGCGTCATGCTGGCCGGATGCGCGATCAGACTCTCCACGCCGCCGAGCGACTCGGCGAGCGTGAAGCAATCGAGTCCGGCGAGAAACGCCGCCACCGCGGGCTCGCCGCCCTTGAGCTCGAAGCTCAGCATCGCACCGAAGCCGCTCTGCTGGCGGCGCGCGATCTCATGGCCCGGATGATCGGCTAGCCCCGGATAGAACACCTGCCGCACGGCCGGATGCCGGTGCAGCAGATCGACGACCGCCGTGGTGTTCTCAGCGTGCACGCGCATGCGCGCGTGCAGGGTACGTACGCCCCGCAGGCTCAAGAAACTGTCGAACGGCGCGCCGCTGACGCCGATCGAGTTCGCCCACCAGGACAAGCTCTCCGCGAGCTCCTGCGTCGCGGCGATCACCGCGCCGCCGACCACGTCGCTGTGGCCGTTCAAGTACTTGGTGGTCGAATGCATGACCACGTCCGCGCCGAGCGCGAGCGGCTGCTGCCAGAGCGGCGACAGGAAAGTGTTGTCGGCGGCGACCAGCGCACCGCACGCGTGTGCCGCCTCGGCGATCGCGCGAATATCGACGACCCGCAGCAGCGGATTGCTCGGCGTCTCGATCCACACCAACTGCGGCTTGGCGGCTAGCGCCGCGCCGAGGGCAGCGGCATCGCCCTGATCCACGAAGTCCACCGCGAGCTTGCCCTGCGCGTGCAGCGCCGCGAGCAGCCGGTAGGTGCCGCCGTAGCAGTCGAACGGCGCGAGCACCCGCGCGTCCCGCCCGAGGGTCGCCAGGATCAGCGTGATCGCAGCCATGCCCGTGCAGGTGACCACCGCGCCGGCACCCCCCTCCAGATCCGCGAGCGCGGCGCCCAGCTGGTCGCGGGTCGGATTGCCGGAGCGCGTGTAGTCGTACTTGCGCGGCCGGCGATAGCCTTCGAACGCGAAGTTGCTCGACAAATAGACCGGCGGCACCACCGAGCCATACTGCGCGTCCGATTCGAGCCCCGCCCGCACCGATCGCGTGGCCAAGGATTTTCGAGGTTTGATCTTCTTGCTCATGTCGTCTCCGCAAGCGCCTGCCTGATGATGGGGTTGAGCGCCGCGCCTTCCTTCAAGAAGGCGTCGTGCCCGAATATGGAATTGATCTCGATCAGCTGACGCGGCCCGTTGAGGCGCGCGGAGAGTCCCTGCATGTCGCTGAACGGCACCAGCTGGTCCTCGCGCACCGCAATCAGCGTTGCGGGCGTGCGCACCGCGGTCGCGTCCATCTTGTGCAAGTCGATCGATTCGCTCAGCGCGAGAAAGGTCTCGGCCCGGTATTTCTGCACGTAATCGTCGCCGCGCGCGAACAGGTAGTCCTCGATGGGAAATCGGAACCGGTTCGCCTCGCGCACGGGCGCCCCGCCGAAACGCAGCTCGAACTCCACCGAACTGCGGTACGTCGCCATCGCCAGCGCCCGCGCGAGCTTGAGCCCGCTCGGCCCGTCGCCTCGCGCGATCGCCTCGCGCACGATCTGCCGCTGCACGCTGCGCCACGCCGTCGACAGCACCTGAGACTTGTCGGCGGCGCTCAACACGACGATGCGGCCCACCAGCGCGGGGTGTCGCTCCGCGAAGCACAGCGCCACCATGCCGCCGTAGGATGCGCCGACGATGGCATGCAGCGACTTGAGCCCCAGGTGCAGGACGATGTGGCGCAGCACCTCCGCCTGATCGAAGGAGCTCAATGGCGGAAAGGCCGAGTTCGGCTGCGGCGCCGAACTGCCGCCGCGCCCGCCGATGTAGTCGATGCCGAGCACGCGAAATTTCCTGGTATCGACGCCGAGCCCGGGGCCGACGCTCTCCGACCACCAACCCGGCGCACCGTCCACCACGCGATGCGCGGAAATGCCGCCGAGCACCGCGACGACCGGCGCCTCCTCGGGCCCGACCAGGCGAAATGCGACGTGCGCATCGGCGATCTCATCGCCGTGGTGCAGGCGCCAGGGATGCGGCAGCGGCAGCACCGACTCGCGCACGGAGCCTTCGGCCGCGCGGGACGTATCGCCCGCCGGCTCTTCAGCGACGGCTTTGATGCGGGTTTTTCTCGACACCTTGCAGCGGCTCCTCCACGGTTAACATAACCCCTGGGGAGCGGTGCCGCTCTTGTGGCCGTTGAGGCGAGCGCCGCAGGGCGCCGCTCCAAATGCCGCCCATCTACCGGAGCTCGAGGCTTGCCTCGGCTCCGCAGGAGTTGGCACCGTTCCCACCGGCTCTCGCGAACCCTTAGGGTGGTTGCCCCGGCTTCTAAGGGCCTTTCCCTCAGCCGGTCTAGATAAGCCCGCGAATGGTATTCAGGCGCGCAGTCCGAGTCAAGCAATTTGACTTGCACCCCGTCTGATAATGCATTAACGTGTTAGCGTGTTAATACATTATATTATGTGCGTGCGATGAAGATCAACAGACAGGTCACCCTGCGGCAGGAGCAGCAGCACGAGCGCGCGCTCTGCACGGCGATATTGGCGTTGCGCAGCGTGGAGGAATGCCGCAGCTTTTTCCGCGATCTGTGCACACCCGCCGAATTGCAGGCCATGGCCGACCGCTGGGCCGTGGTCGAGCTGCTGGAACGCGGCTTGCCGTACCGCGAAATCCACCGGCTGACCGGGGTGAGCGTCACCACCATCGGGCGCGTCGCGCGCTACCTGACCGCGGGCAACGGCGGCTACCGGGCGGTGACCGACCGCCTCAAGCTCAACGCATGAACGAGCCGGACACCCCCATGCGCCTCAAGATCGCCGTGCAGAAGAGCGGCCGCCTCACCGACCCGTCGCTCGATCTGCTGTCGCGCTGCGGACTCAAGTTCAGCCGGGGCAAGGACCAGCTCATGTGCTACGGCGAGAACATGCCGCTCGACGTGCTGTTCGTGCGCGACGACGACATCCCGGATCTGGTTCAGGAAGACGTCTGCGATTTGGGCCTGGTCGGCTTGAACGTGGTCGAGGAGAAGCGCCTCGCCTTTCGCGCGCGCGGCGTGGCGCCGTTGTTCGAGATCGTGCAGGCATTGGATTTTGGCCGCTGCAAGCTCTGCATCGCGGTGCCGGACGGTTTCGATTACCGCGGCGCGGCATCGCTCGCCGGCAAGCGCATCGCCACCACCTATCCGCACATACTGGCGCGGTTTCTCGCCGAGCGCGCGATCCGGGCTGAAGTCGTGGTGCTTTCCGGCTCGGTCGAGATCGCGCCGCGCCTGGGCCGCGCGGACGTGATCTGCGACCTGGTCTCCACCGGCTCGACGCTGGCGGCGAATCATCTGCGCCAGGCCGAGGTGGTGCTCGAGAGCCAGGCGATGCTGATCCGCACTCCGGTCCCCATCCCCGCGGAAAAGCAGGATTGGACTCGGCGTCTGCTCATGCGCATCGATGGAGTCGAGCAGGTCAAGGGCAGCAAGTACATCATGCTGCATGTGCCGCGCTCCGCTCTGCCCGCGATCGCGAAGCTCCTGCCCGGTAGCGAGGCTCCGACGGTCATCCCGCTCGAAGGCCTCGGCGATCGAGTGGCGGTGCATGCCGTGTGCCGCGAAAACGTGTTTTGGGAGACCCTCGAGCAGCTGAAGGGGGTCGGTGCGAGCTCGGTGCTGGTTCTGCCGGTCGAGAAGATGCTGGCCTGAGGGCGGATCACGATGCGCATTCTGGAGTGGAAATCCCTGTCAGCACCGCAACGCCGGGCCGCACTGGATCGGCCGGCGCAGCGCAATGCCGACAGCGTCGCGCTCGAGGCGCAGCGCATCATCGATGCGGTGCGCCGCGACGGCGATGCCGCGCTCAGGGAATTGACGCAGCGCTTCGACGGGGTTCAGCTCGACCGATTGGCCGTCTCCGAACGGGAATTCTCGGAGGCCGAGCGCAGCTTGAGCGCCGCCCAGCATGGGGCGCTCGATGCCGCAATCGCGGCGGTGCATCGGTTCCACTCGGCACAGGCGCCCGCCGCGGTGCGCGTCGAGACCGCACCGGGCGTGCTGTGCGAACGGATCAGCGTGCCGGTGCACGCCGTCGGGCTGTACGTTCCCGCCGGCTCCGCCCCGCTGCCCTCCACCGCCATCATGCTGGCGGTTCCGGCGCGGATCGCCGGCTGTCCTGTGCGCATCATGTGCACGGCCCCGACCAGGAGCGGCGGCGCCGACGCCGCGGTGCTGGTCGCCGCGCGCAAGGCGGGGGTCGAGCGGGTCTTCAAGGTGGGCGGTGCTCAGGCCATCGCCGCCATGGCCTACGGCACCGCGTCCATACCGAAGTGCGACAAATTGTTCGGCCCCGGCAACGCCTGGGTGACGGCCGCCAAACTGCTGGCCGCCAACGATGCCGCCGGCGCCGCGGCCGACTTGCCGGCCGGCGTCAGCGAGGTCATGGTGATCGGAGATGAGCACGCGCGCGCCGAGTTCATCGCCGCCGATCTGCTCGCTCAGGCCGAGCACGGCGCCGACGCGCAGGCCCTGCTGGTGACCCCGTCCGCGACGCTCGCGCAGCGCGTCGCGCAGGAAGTGCAGCGCCAGGTGCGCTCGCTCACGCGCGCAGCCATCCTCGCCGAATCGACGGCGCACATGCGGGCGCTCGTGGTCGAGTCGCTCGAGACCGCCTTCGAGGTGGCCAACGAGTACGCGCCCGAGCACCTGCTGCTCGAGATTCGCGAGCCGCGCGCGTGGCTCAAGCACGTGCGCGCGGCGGGCGCCGTGTTTCTCGGCGATTGGTCGCCGGAAACCATGGGCGACTACTGCAGCGGGCCGAATCACACGCTGCCGACCTATGGCTACGCGAAATCCCACAGCGGCCTGTCGTTGGAGGATTTCCAGAAGCGCATCACGGTGCAAGAGCTCACGCCGGCGGGACTCGAGGGAATGAGCGAAACCGCGCAAGTCCTCGCGCAGCTCGAGGGATTGGACGGGCATGCTGCGGCCGTCTCGATCCGCATGGCCGCGCTCGGCCGGAAATTCCCGTGAATCCGCTGCTCTCGCTGGCGCGGCCCGAGATACTCACCATCAAACCCTACGCGCATGCGGCGTGGCTGCCCTCGCTCACGCGTCTGCACGCGAACGAGGCGCCGTGGCGGCCGGCGGGCGATGCCACCGCCGCGGGACTCAATCGCTATCCCGAGCCGCAGCCCGCTGCGCTGATCGAACGGCTGGCCGCACTGTACGATGTGCCGGCCAGCCGCCTGCTCGCGACCCACGGCAGCGATGAGGCGATCGATCTGCTGTCGCGGATTTTTCTGCGCGCAGGATCCGACGCCATCATGCAGTGCACGCCGAGCTTTGGAATGTATCAAGTCGCCGCGCACCTGCAAGGCGCGGCCGTGGTCGATGTGCCGCTCGAACGTGCGCACACCTGGAGCCTGGATCCCGAGCGGCTGCTCGCCGCCTGGCAGCCGCAGGTGAAGCTCGTGTATCTGTGCTCGCCCAACAATCCCACCGGCAATCTGCTCGACACCGGCGCGGTGGAGACGGTGTGCCGCGCGCTCGACGGCAAAGCCGTCGTGGTGATCGACGAGGCGTACATCGAGTGGGCGCGCCGGCCCAGCCTGACCGCCTGGCTCGAGCGCTTCTCCACGCTCGCCGTTCTGCGCACCCTGTCCAAGGCGCACGCGCTCGCCGGGGCGCGCGTCGGCGCGCTGGTAGCCGACCCGCAGCTGATCCAGCTGGCGCGGCGCGTCGTCCCGCCCTACTCGCTGGCGCAGCCCGCCGTTGAAGCGGCGCTGCGCGCCCTCGAGCCGCAGGAAGTGTCCGCCTCGCGCCGCCGGATCGATGCCTTGCTCGGCGAGCGCGAATATTTGCGAGAGCGCCTGATGGGCTCGCGCCTGGTCGAAAAGGTGTGGCCGAGCGATGCGAACTTTCTGTTGATCGATTGCCGCGATGCCGACCGCTTCATGCGCACGAGCATGGCCGGCGGCACGATCGTGCGCGACATGCGCGGCAACCCGGCGCTGCCGCGGTCGCTGCGCATCTCGGTGGGCACGCGCACGCAGAACGATGCGCTGCTCGAGAGCCTGGAGGCGGCGTGAGCGGCCGGCACACGCTGTTTCTGGATCGGGACGGCACCCTCAACGAGGAGCCGCCCGACGAGCAGGTGGACAGCCTGGAGAAGATCCGCCTGATGCCGGGAGTCGTGCCGGCGCTGCTGGAATTGAAGCGCGCGGGATTCGCCTTCGTCATGGTCACCAACCAGGACGGGCTCGGCACCCCGAGCCTGCCGAGCGAGAATTTCGAGCGCGCGCACCGCTTCATACTGGAGCTGTTCGCCTCGCAGGGAATCGAATTCGACGCGGTGTTCATCTGCCCGCATTTCAAGCGCGAGAAGTGCGCCTGCCGCAAGCCCAAGCCCGGCATGGTGCAGGAGTACATGGACGCCCATCCGATCGATGCCGCGCGCAGCTATATGATCGGCGACCGCGATACCGATCTCGAATTTGCCGCCAATCTGGGAATCCAGGGCCTGCGCGTCCGCTTGAACGGCGATGCGCAGGAGACTTGGCCCGAGGTGGCCCGGCGCATTCTGGGCGCCGCCCGCCGCGCGCGGGTGCTGCGAAAGACCAAGGAGACGGAGGTCACGCTCGAGGTCGATCTGTCGCGCGAGGGGCCGAGCAGCGTCAGCACCGGGTTGGGATTCTTCGATCACATGCTGGAGCAGATCGCCAAGCACGGAGGATTTGCGCTCGAGCTCAAGTGCACCGGCGATTTGAACGTCGATGAGCATCACACCGTCGAGGACTGCGCCTTGGCGCTGGGATCGGCGCTGCGCGAGGCGCTGGGCGACAAGCGCGGCATCGCCCGCTACGGCTTCCTGCTGGCCATGGACGAGGCCGAGGCCCAGGTAGCGCTCGACATTTCCGGCCGCCCGCATTTCCTCTGGGAAGGCCGCTTCAACCGCGAGCGCGTCGGCGATGTGCCCACGGAGCTGGTGCCGCATTTTTTTCGCTCGCTCGCGGAATCGCTGGGGGCGGCGCTGCACCTCAGCGTGCGCGGCGAGAATACGCATCACATGATCGAGTCCTGCTTCAAGGGAGTGGGCCGCAGCCTGCGGCAGGCCATCCGCCTCGAAGGGGCGGAATTGCCGAGCACCAAGGGCGTGCTGTGAGCACACGCGACATCGTGATCGTCGAGAGCGGCGGCGCCAACATAGCCTCGCTGCAGTTCGCATTGGAGCGCCTGGGCGCGCAGTGCGAGGTGTCGGCGGACGCGCGGCGTATCGCGGGGGCCACGCACGTCATTCTACCGGGCGTGGGGGCGGCCGCCGACGCCATGGCGCGCCTGCAGCGCAGCGCTCTGGACCGGGTGATTCCGGCGCTCGAGCAGCCGGTGCTCGGAATCTGCCTGGGAATGCAGCTGCTGTTCGAGGCATCCGAAGAGGGCCGCGCACACTGTCTGGGCGTCATCCCGGGACTCGCCACGCGGTTCATCGACGCGCCGGGCCGCCCGGTTCCGCACATGGGATGGAATACGCTCGAAATCCAGCGCGACTGCGCCCTGCTCCACGGGCTGGGCGATGAGGATTACGCCTATTTCGTCCATAGCTACGCCCTGCCCGTCAGCGAGGCCACCGTCGCGGCCTGCCGCTACGGCGTGCCGTTCAGCGCGTGCGTGCAATGGCGCAACTTCTACGGCGTGCAGTTCCACCCCGAGCGCTCCGCCGCCGTCGGCGCGCGGCTGCTGCGCAATTTCCTCGAGATCCATTGAGGATGCGCCTCGCATGCGCCTGATACCCGCCATCGACCTGAAGGAGGGGCACTGCGTCAGGCTGCTGCAGGGAGATTTCGCGGCCGAGACTCGCTACGACGCGGACCCGCGTGCGCTGCTCGCCAAGTACCGCGGATTCGGCGCCGACTGGCTGCATGTGGTCGACCTCGACGGAGCGCGCGACGGCAGCGCGGGCAACGGCCCGATCATCGCCGACCTGGCCCGCCAGAGCGCCGTCAAGCTGCAGGTGGGCGGCGGCTTGCGCAACACTGCCGCAGTCGCGCAAATGCTCGATCTGGGCGCGGCCCGGGTCGTCGTCGGCAGCGCGGCGCTCGTCAAACCCGACCAGGTGCGGACCTGGCTCGACTACTTCGGCCCGGACCGCATCGCGCTGGCCTTCGACGTGCGGCTGGACGAGTCGGGCATCCCGCGCGTCGCCACGCATGGATGGCGCCAGCAGTCCCAGGTGTCGCTGTGGGACGCGGCCGCGAGCTTCGCAAGCATCACCCTGCAGCACGTGTTGTGCACCGACGTGAGCCGCGACGGCGCGTTGTCCGGACCCAACGTCGAGCTGTACGCCGAGGCCGTGCGCCGCTTTCCGCAAATCGCATGGCAGGCTTCCGGCGGCGTCCGTGACGCGAGCGATCTGCGCGCACTGGCCGCATGCGGCGCTGCCGCCGCGATCAGCGGCAAGGCGCTGCTCGAAGAACTCATCCCCCTCGAGGAGCTGCGCCCATTCTTGCCAAACGCATAATCCCCTGCCTCGACGTACGCGACGGGCAGGTCGTCAAGGGCGTGCGCTTCCGCGACCACCGTATCGTCGGCGATATCCTGGATCTCGCCCTGCGCTATCGCGACGACGGGGCGGACGAGCTGGTGTTCTACGACATCGCCGCGAGCCCCGAGGGCCGCTCGGTCGACCGCTCCTGGGTGCGCCGCGTCGCGCGCCTGCTGGACATCCCATTCTGCGTGGCGGGAGGCATCCGCTGCGTCGCCGACGCCGAGGAGGTGCTGGCGGCAGGCGCGGAAAAAATCTCCGTCAATTCGCCCGCCCTGTCGGACCCGGAGCTGATCGACGCGCTGAGCGAGCGCTTCGGCGCACAGTGCGTGGTGATCGGCATCGACAGTCTGACCGTGGGCAGTGACTATCGGGTGCAGCAATATACCGGCGATCCGGAACGCACCCGCGACGCCGCCCGCAGCACTCTGCAGTGGGTGCTCGAGGTGCAGCAGCGCGGCGCCGGCGAAATCGTGCTCAATTGCATGGCGTGCGACGGCGTGCGCCAGGGCTACGACATCGCCCAGCTCCGTGCGGTGCGCAGCATCTGCCGCGTGCCGCTGGTCGCCTCGGGCGGGGCCGGCTCGGCGCAGCATTTTTCACACGTGTTCCAAGCCGCGGAGGTCGATGCAGCGCTCGCCGCCAGCGTCTTTCACACCGGCGCGATCGCGATTGCGGATCTGAAGAGACAACTGCGTGCCGACGGCATCGAGGTGAGAGCATGAACAATCTCGACGAGAACAATCTCGACGAGCTCGATTGGGACAAGGTCGCGGGCCTGCTGCCGGCCATTGTGCAAAATGTCGATACCGGCGCCGTGCTCATGCTGGCATACATGAATCGAGAGGCCCTGGCGGCGACCCGCGAGAGCGGACGGGTGACCTTCTGGAGCCGAAGCAAGAAGCGGCTCTGGACGAAGGGCGAGACTTCGGGCCATTTTCTCGAGCTGCGCGGCATCGCCGCCGATTGCGACGGCGATGCCCTGCTGATCCTGGCGCGGCCGTCGGGCCCCGCCTGCCATCTTGGGACGCCGACCTGTTTCGGCGCGAGCCCGCCGCGCGCGGCCGCCGAATCATTCGCATTCCTCGCAATACTGCAGAGCGTGATCGAGCAGCGCATCGCAACGCGGCCGCCGGGCAGCTATACCGCCACACTGTTGGCCCAGGGGCCCCGGCGCATCGCACAGAAGGTCGGCGAGGAAGGCCTCGAACTGGCCCTCGCCAGCGTGGCGCAGTCCGATGCCGATGTCGTCGGCGAGGCGGCGGACCTCCTGTATCACCTGCTGCTGCTGCTGAAGGTCAAACAGCTGTCGCTCGCGCAGGTCGTCCAGGAGCTCGAAGCGCGGCACGAGGGCCGCACGAGCCAGCGCTGAGGACGCGACAACGACGGATGAAGCGAAATCTGCAAGGGTACGAAGGGTTGGCTGGGAGAGCGGCGTCTGCGGTGTTGCGCGGCTTGGCCGTACCACGGCCTGCGCCGCGCGCCTGGCATCCGCTCGCTCTCCCAGCCAACGCGGCTCACGCGGACTACTCAGACAGGCTCCAGGTACAATCGGCCGATGGCAGCCATCGACGGCGGGAGGCGTGAGTGCCGGTTGCTCGAATAACCGTCCGCAAAGGGCCTCGCGCGCTTCTCCTTCATGTCGAGGAGCGTCTCGAGCGCGCCTATCCGGTGGCGCTCGGCAGGAATTGGGCGGCCGACAAGGCCGTCGAGGGCGACGAAGCGACGCCGGTCGGGGAGTTCTACATTTGCGCCAAGAACCCCCGCAGCAAATATTTTCTGTCCTTGTGCATCAGCTACCCGAACGCCGAGGATGCGCAGCGCGGCCTCGCGGCCGGCTTGATCACGGCGCGGGAGCACGCAGAGATTCTGGCGGCGGTCCGCGCGCATGGAATGCCGCCGCAGCGCACCCGGCTCGGCGGCGAGATCTACATCCACGGGCACGGCGCGGGGCAGACGAACGGCCGATTGAAGGATTGGACTCGCGGCTGCATCGCCTTGGATAATCTCGCCATGCAGGAGCTTTACGACCGGGTCGCGATCGGCACACCGGTCCTCATTACCGCTTAGATCAGCACCGGAGCAGCCTCATGTCGAAGCGAATTGATTTGCGCGAGGTTCCCGCCATCACCGGATCGCGCTACCCGGCGCCGTTCGATGCGCCCTGCTCGGCTCGCGTCCGGCAGCGATTGGGCGATGCGGCCGGGCTCGCTGATTTCGGCGTGAACCTGTTGCGTCTCCCGCCCGGCGCGTGGTCCAGCCAGCGGCACTGGCATTCGGCCGAGGATGAATTCGTGTATGTGCTGGAGGGCGAGGTCGTGCTGGCGACCGACGCGGGCGAGGAGATCCTGCGCACCGGCGACTGCGCGGGGTTCAAGGCCGGGGCGCAGGACGGGCATCATTTGCAGAACCGCTCGGCGCAGCACGCCGTCCTGCTGGAAATCGGCTCGCGCAAGCCGGCCGAGGACGGTGTGGATTATCCCGACATCGACTTGCGTGTGCCCAAGGGAGGCGCCGCTTTCACGCGCAAGGACGGCCGCCCCTATCCGCGCCGCTAGACGTTCTGCAGGGCGGCCCGGCGATGGCGCCGCAGGGCATACACCGCGATGCCGAGCCACACCACATTGAGGCCCACCGACGGCCATGCGGTGTTCCAGCCGCCGTTTATGATCAGGCCGACCGCACCGGCGATGTTGATCCACTGATACAGCGGCGCGCGCGCCTTGAGCTTGCCGGATGAGATCAGCGCGTAGGCGCCGAGAATCAGCGCCGCGCCGGTCCAGCCGGCAACATCGACGAAGGTCTTCAATTGCACGAAACATCACCTCCAGCCAGAGCCGGGGACTCGGCCACTGCGGTCAAGCGGCGGCGGAATTCTCCTTGCACCAACCACAGGCTCACCAGCGCCTGCAGCGCCATGCTCGCGACCGATACATACCAGAGCTGAATCAGCTCGAACTGCGGCCGTGCGGCAAGCCAGAGCGCGGGCCCGACGAAGCTCACGATGCGGGTGGCCGAACTCAGCACCGCCGGCATCGTGTTTCCCAGTCCCTGGAACAGTGCCGAGCAGGTGAACACCAGACCGGATGCCACGAAGTTCCAGGAAATCACCCGCAGGAACTGCGCGGCGACCGCGAGTGCGGCCGGCTGGGCGGCGAACGCGCGCAGCACCCATTCGGCGCGCCACTGGCAGAACAGCGTCAGCGACATCATGATGAGGGAGCCGATCAGCGCCGCGCGCGCGAAGGTCTCGCGGACGCGGGCGAATTTGCCGGCGGCATAGTTCTGTCCGGCGATGGGTGCGGTGGCGAACGCGACGGCCATCGCCGGCAGGAACATGCTTTGCATGACGCGCATGCCGACGCCGAAGCCGGCCTGCGCGTCCTCCCCGAAGCGCCGGATGATCCAATACATCACGGCCATGTAAACGGACATCAGCGCAAACTCGCCCCCGGCGGGCAGGCCGATGCGCAGCAGGCGGCCCCAGACCGCGGGCTGCGGACGCCATGCGGAAGCATCGAAGGCGACATAGTGCTCCAAACGGTGAAAATACAGGGCGAGCAGCACCACACCGGCCGCCACCGCGAGCGAGCTCGCGAGCCCCGCTCCGGCGACCCCGAGCGGATGCCCGGTCCCCCATCCGGCTATGAGAACGGGCGCCAACGCCGCGTTCAGAACGACGGTGAGCACCTGCACGATCATAGTCGGCTGCACGATGCCCGTGCCGCGCAGTGCGGAACCCATCGCGACCAGCGCGAATTGCAGCGCGAGGCTCGGCAAAAACCAGCGCAAGTAGGCCACTCCCGCGCGCGCCGTCGCGCCGTCCGCAGCCACCGCGTCCATGTACGGCGCTGCCGATGCGTATCCAAAGAGCAGCATGACGGCCGCGCAGGTCGCGGACAGCGCCAGACTTTGATTGAATACCGCATTCGCATCCGCTCGATCCCGGCGTCCCACCGCATGCGAGATCAGCGCGACCGCGCCCACGCCGAGCACTTGCGTCAGCGCGAACACGATGAACATGAAGTTGCCCGCCGCGCTCACGCCCGCGAGCGCCGCATCGCCCAAGTGGGCGACAAAATAGAGGTCGATCAGAATATACAGCGTCTGAAAGAACATGCCCGCGGCGATCGGCACCGCCATTTGCAGGATGTGCTTGCCGATCGAGTGCTCCGTCAAATCCTTCACGCGACGTCCTTGCAGTGGATCAGGCTTTGCGCAGCGACGCGGCGCCCCGAGCCAGCGTCTCGATGACGGCCCAATCGCCGGCTGCCAGCACGGCTCACGGCGCCAGCCAGGAGCCGCCCACGCAGACCACGTCGGGCAGCGCATGATCAGGCGCCGTGGCCCTCGCCTGCATGGGCATCCCGCATTGTGCCATATCGCGCAGACTTACTCAGACAGCACTCCTAGTGCTAACCTCTGCCCGGGATTACGAGGAGCCATATGAACTCTGAGCCGCCGGCCAGGCGCTATGCGGACATGGGCTCGCTGTCGCGTGAACTCGCGGGCGAGATCGCGGCGCAGTTGGCGCGCGCGATCGCGGCGCGCGGGCTGGCGAGTCTGGTCGTCTCGGGCGGCCGCACACCGGTCAAGTTGTTCGAAGCGCTGCGCCCGCAAGCTCTCGACTGGAGCCGAGTTTGCGTCGCTCTCGCCGATGAGCGCTGGATCGATCCTGCGGATGAGGCGAGCAACGAGAAGCTGGTCCGCGACGTCCTGCTCAAGGACAGGGCGGCGGCTGCGCGCTTCATCGGGCTGAAGAACGCCGCGCCGTCGCCGGATCTCGGCGCCGTTTCGGCCTGGGAGACCTTCGCGCGCGTACCCAGGCCTTTCGACATGACGCTGCTCGGGATGGGCGATGACGGGCATACCGCATCGTTGTTTCCGGGCTCGCCGAATCTGCGCAGCGCACTCAATCCCGCCGCCGCCGCCGGATGCGTCGGCATGTGGGCGCCGAGTTCGCCGCAGGCGCGCTTGAGCTTGAATTTGAGCGCGCTGCTCGATTCGCGGCGCATCGCGATTCTGATCGGCGGAGAGGCGAAGTGGCGCACCTACGCGGCCGCGTGTGAAGCAGGCGCCGTGGAGGAGATGCCGGTGCGGGCGGTCCTGCGCCAGCAGCGCACTCCGGTCGAAGTGATCTGGGCGCCATGAGGAAGTTCGAGGACGGTCGAACGGCGCTCAGCAAGGAGGCCATCAAGAAAGCCTTTTTCGACGAGCTGTTCTACCTGCAAGGCAAATTTCCCGCGCTCGCCACCAAGAACGACTACTACATGGCTCTTGCCTACGCGGTGCGCGATCGCATGCTGCAGCGCTGGATCAGCACGGCCGCGGCCTACACCAAGCACGCATCCCGCACCGTCGCGTACCTCTCGGCCGAGTTCCTGATGGGGCCGCACCTCGGCAACAACCTCATCAACCTCGGCCTTTTCGAGTCGGTCAAGCAATGCATGACCGAGCTCGGCTTCAACTTCGAGGAGCTGCTGCATCAAGAAGAGGAGCCGGGCTTGGGCAACGGCGGCCTGGGCCGCCTAGCCGCCTGCTTCATCGATTCGCTGGCCACGCTCGAGGTGCCCGCGCTCGGCTACGGCATACGGTACGAATTCGGCATCTTCCACCAGGAAATCATCGACGGCTGGCAGATCGAAAAAACCGACAAATGGCTGCGCAACGGCAACCCCTGGGAGCTCGTGCGTCCGGAATGGGCCGTGAGCGTCAAGTTCGGCGGCACCACCGAGCAATACATCGACGAGCACGAGCGCCTGAGGGTGCGCTGGGTGCCCCACAAGATCGTCAATGGAGTGCCCTACGACACCGTCATTCTCGGCTATCGCACCAATACCGCCAATACCCTGCGTCTGTGGCGCGCCGAGGCTCCCGAATCCTTCGATGTCTCCATATTCAACAGCGGCGACTACTACGGCGCCGTGAATCAAAAGATCATCTCGGAAAACTTGAGCAAGGTGCTCTATCCGAACGACGAGCAGCTGCGCGGCAAGGAGCTGCGCCTGGAGCAGCAATATTTCTTCGTCTGCTGCTCGCTGCAGGACATGTTCCGCATTCTGCGCGGCCAGAAGCAGCCGGTGGAGAAATTCCACGAGAAATTCGCGGTGCAACTCAACGATACGCACCCGGCGATCGCAATCGCCGAGCTCATGCGCCTGCTGATCGACGAGTACGTGCTGCCGTGGGACGAGGCCTGGAGCATCACCTGCAAGACGTTCGCGTACACGAACCACACTCTGCTGCCGGAGGCGCTGGAGCGCTGGCCGCTGGAGGTCTTCGGCCGCGTGCTGCCGCGTCATCTGCAGATCATCCTCGAGATCAACGCGCAGTTCCTCGAGGAGGTCCGCATTCGCTTTCTCGGCGACGAAGAGCGCATCCGGCGCATGTCGCTGATCGAGGAGAGCGGCGAACGCTGCGTGCGCATGGCCCACCTCGCCTGCGTCGGCAGTCATGCCATCAACGGCGTGGCGGATCTGCATACCGAGCTGCTGAAGCGCGACGTGCTGAAGGATTTCTACGAGCTCTGGCCGCGAAAATTCAGCAACAAGACCAACGGCGTCACGCCGCGGCGCTGGATGGTGCTCAGCAACCCGCAACTGTCCGACCTCATCACCGAGCACATCGGAGACGGCTGGATCAAGGAGTTGGCGCAGCTGAAGCGGCTCGAGCCGCTGGCCGAGGATGCGCAATTTCGCGCCCGCTGGCGCGAAATCAAGCAGCACAACAAGCGCAGCTTCGCCGCGCTCGCCCTCAAGCGCACCGGGGTGGTCGCGGATCCGAATTCGATCTTCGACGTCCTGGTCAAGCGCATTCATGAATACAAGCGCCAGCACCTGCAGGTGCTGCACATCGTCTCGCTGTACCGCTCCATCAAATCGAACCCCTCCCTCGCCGTGCAGCCGCGCACCTTCATCTTCGGCGGCAAGGCGGCGCCCGGATATCATCTCGCGAAGCTCATGATCAAATTGATCACGGCGGTCGGCGACGTGATCAACCGCGACCCGGAGGTGCGCGACCGGCTGCGGGTGGTGTTCCTGCCCAACTTCAACGTGACCAACGGCCAGCTCGTATATCCGGCGGCCGATCTGTCGGAGCAGATTTCCACCGCCGGAAAGGAGGCCTCCGGCACCGGCAACATGAAATTCTGCATGAACGGTGCGCTCACCATCGGCACGCTCGACGGCGCGAACATCGAGCTGCGGGAGGAAGTCGGCGCCGAGAACTTCTTCCTGTTCGGGCTCAACGCGCAGGAGGTGTATGCGCTGAAGGCGCGCGGCTACCGGCCGATGGATTTCTACAGCGGCAACCAGCGTCTGCGCGAGGTGATCGATCTGATTCGCAGCGGCTTCTTCTCACGCGGCGATGCCGATCTGTTCAGGCCGCTGATCGACAGTTTGATGCACTACGATCCGTACATGCTGTTCGCCGATTTCGAGTCGTACCTCGAAGCGCAGGCCAAAGTGTCCGAGGCCTACGGCGACAGCGAACGCTGGACCCGGATGTCGATCCTCAATACGGCCCGCAGCGGAAAATTCTCATCCGACCGCACCATTCGCCAATACTGCGCGGACATCTGGCGGGCCAAGGCCGTGCCCATCAACCTGCTCACGCATGAGGAAGCAGGAAGCGCATAGTGCGCCGCAGCGGTTCGGCGGCGCCCCACAGCAATTGGTCCCCCACCGTGAATGCGGACAGGTACTCCCCGCCCATCGCGAGCTTGCGCAGCCGGCCGATGGGTATGCTCAAGGTGCCGCTGACGGATGCCGGCGCCAGGGACTGGATTGATGAGTCGCGGTCGTTCGGCACCACCTTCACCCAGGGATTGCCCGCTGCGATCAGCGCTTCGACCTCGCGCAGCGGCATATCCTGCTTCAGCTTGAGGGTCAGCGCCTGCGAGTGGCAGCGCATCGCGCTCACCCGCACGCAGATGCCCTCCACCGGCACGGGTGCGGCCTCGGTACCCATGATTTTGTTGGATTCAGCTCCGGCCTTCCATTCTTCCCGGCTCTGGCCATTGCCGAGATCCTTGTCGATCCACGGGATCAGACTCGCCGCCAGCGGCGCGCCGAAGTGCGCCGTGGGGAAATCGGCCCGCCCAATCGCGCGGGTGACCGCACGATCGATCTCCAGAATACCCGCGGCCGGATCATGCAACAGCGGCGCCGCGCACTGATACAGTGCGCCCATCTGTTCGAGCAGCTCGCGCATGTTCTGAGCGCCCGCTCCCGATGCGGATTGATAGGTCATCGCCGTAATCCACTCGACCGCGCCCGCGCGCAGCAGTCCGCACACCGCCATGAGCATGAGCGACACCGTGCAGTTGCCGCCGATGAAGTCCTTGATGCCCCGCTCGCGCGCCGCCTGCATCACCGGCAGATTCACGGGGTCGAGAACGATGACCGCCGATGGCTCCATTCGCAGCGCCGACGCGGCGTCGATCCAATACCCCCGCCAGCCCGCCGCGCGCAGCCGCCCGTGCACCGCCTGGGTGTACTCGCCGCCCTGAGTGCTGATCAGCATCGGCAAGCGGGCCAATGCAGCCAGATCATTGGCGTCCTGCACTGGCACGCAGGCGCGGCCGATATCCGGCGGCTTGCCGCCCGCCTGCGAGGTACTGAAGAAGACGGGCTCGATCAGCTCGAAGTCGTGCTCCGCGCGCATGCGCTCGAGCAGCACGGAACCGACCATGCCGCGCCAACCGATGATGCCGACCTCAATCATGGCTTGATGACGAACTCCGATGCGGGAGGACGTAGATTATAGTGTGAGCCCATCACATAGCCATATGCGCCGCAGGTCGCGATCAGCAGCACATCGCCCTCCTCGGTCGGCGGCAGCCAGCGATCGGCGCCGAGCTGATCGGCGCTTTCGCAGATCGGACCAACGATGGTGACCTTGCGGCTCAGCGGCTCGGCGAGACGCGTCAGGTTGCGGATATCGTGGTGTGCACCATAGAGCGCCGGCCTGATCAACGAGTTCATTCCCGTCGCGATACCGACATACTCGACATCGCCCTTGCTCTTCAGCTGCGTCACCTGAGCGACCAGCACGCCCGCCTTGGCGACCAGGAAACGCCCGGGCTCCATCCAGAATTCAATGCCCGCAAACCGCCCCTTGAGCCCGGCCACACCCGCATCCAGCGCCTCAAGATCGATGCCGCCCTGGCCCGTCCGCTCGGGAACGCCGATTCCGCCGCCAAGATCCACCACCGTCGCATCCGGAAAACGCCGCGCCAGCTCGGCCAGCAGCGCACCGGTCTCGGTCCAGTTGGCAACCTCGAGAATTCCGCTGCCGGTGTGCGCATGCAGGCCCGTGACGCGCACTCCGGCTGTCCGCGTCAACGCGACGAGCTCATCCGCATCGGCCATGGGTACGCCGAACTTCGAGTGAACTCCGGCGGTGCGCACGTGCTGATGGTGTCCGCGGCCGAACCCCGGATCGATCCGCAGGAATATTTCGCGGCCGCGGAACACCTCCGGCCACATCTTGAGCGGGTACAGGTTGTCCACGGTGACCCGCACGCCGCGCTCGAAGCCGTATTGGTACTCGGCGCGCGGCGCGAAATTGGGCGTAAACAGCACACGCTCGGGCGCGAGCCCGGGAACGCAGGCGAACGCATGCTCGAGCTCCCCCTGCGAGACGCATTCGAGCATCAGACCCGCGGAGTAGATGCGCCGCAGGACATCGGGGTGCCAGTTGGCCTTCATGGCGTAGGCCCAGCGCGCCACCGACCGCACGCGCCGCACCGCCGCGATGGCGGCGTCCAGGGTCGCGAGGTCGTACACGAACGCCGCCGATTCGCGCGCGGCGATGTCGAGCAGCCGTTGCCGCTTGTGCGGCTCCTCCCACCAGTTCGCGGCGCCCGCCGCGGGGCTTTTTTGCGGCGAGAAGAGCTGCAGCCACGTGGGCCCGAGCACCTGGTCGGAGCCGATGCTCTGAATCAGCCGCTCGTGCAATTGATGCACCAGACGGTCGCCCTGGGATTCGTCGATCACGAAGGTGAAATTCAGGTCGTTCGCGGCTTGACTGACCAGGTAGATCTTCTGGTCCTGAAACAATTCGAAGGCCGCGCCCAGCTCGTGCAGGATGGCGCGGATATTGTGGCCCAACAGGGAGAGCGAAGCGCACGGGCCCAGCACCTCGACCCTGCACAGTTCGCTCAAGGCCGCGGTCAGCCGCGCGAGCGCCGCCGGATCGAGCGTATTGGCGGTCGGATCCAGCGACACGGTGACGTTGGTTTCCGAAGTGGAAATGAGGTCGACCGACATGCCCTGCTGCTTGAAGATCTGGAAGGCATCTGCGAGAAATCCCACCTGATGCCACATGCCCGGACTCTCCATCGAGACCAGCGTGATGCCCTTCTTGATCGCAATCGCCTTGACCTGGGCCGCGCTGCCGGCGACGTTCGCGGAAATGACCGTGCCCTCGAGCCCGGGCGCCTGCGTTGCGTAGACATGCAGCGGAATTTGGTATTGGCGCACCGGCAGCACGCAGCGCGGATGCAGCACCTTCGCGCCATTACTGGCGATCTCCTGGGCTTCATCGTAATGCAGCGCGCGCAGCAGCCGCGCCGTGGGCACGGCGCGCGGGTTGGCGCTGAACATCCCCGGCACGTCGGTCCAGATCTCCAGGCGCACCGCCTTGAGCTTGGCCGCGAAGTAGGCGCCGGAAGTGTCCGAGCCGCCGCGTCCGAGCAGCACGGTGTCGCCCGCGTCATTGGCGGCAATGAAGCCCTGCGTGATTAACACCCGATCGAGCGCGCCCCATTGCGCCTGCAGGTGAGCGTCGGGTTCGAAGTTGCAGGTGGCCGACAGCAGGCCCGCCTGCAGGGTCGCGCCGTGGCGCTGCTCGGCGCGCAGCACGTCGCGAGCATCGGCCCAGGCCGTCTCGATGCCCTGCGCATTCAAGAAGTCGGCGCCCAAGCAAGTCGCCAGCAGCTCCCCGCTCGCCATCACGCGCGCGCGCATTCGATCGCTGACCTCGCGGCTCTCGGCCACACTGGCCGCCATGCGCTTCAGATCCCCGAGAAAGGCCTCGAAGCGCTCGCTCGGGCTGATCGACAGACGCTGCGCGAGATCGCGGTGCACGATCTCGATCTGCTCCAGAATAGCCGTATGGGTGCCGGCGACCGCAGCCGCCAGTAGTGAGTCGAGGCGGTCGGTGATGCCTGAGAGCGCGGAATGCACGACCACCGGACGCAGGCCCTCGGCCATCCGCGATTTGAGGACGCCCACGATGTTGTGCCAATTGCCCGGCGAGGACACGCTGGTGCCCCCGAATTTGAGCACGACCCAGGATTGGTTCGTACGCAAGGGGATTATTCGTCTTCGAAAATGTCGCGCAGCTCTTTTTCCAACTGCCGCTCGGCGAGCACATCCTCGACGCGGCTCCAAGCCGCCTTGCCGCGTTTGGCCGCCGCCACCGCCTTGGGTCGGCGCTCCGCCCGCTCCAGGAGAGGATCGAATTCATGAGATTCCTCGGCTTCGCCGAGAAACTCATCGTCGATGTCGAAATGTTCGTCTTCGCGTGCGCTCATTTTAGAGAAAAGCTCTTGAAATCAATGGGATCGATGACCGGGGGTGCATGAAGTTGCGCACTATATCCGATTCTGCCCCGCATTCAACTAGCACGATGCCTCGCGCAGCCCGCCGTTGCACTGCATTTTGGGGGCCCCTCAATTCGATTCAAGAGCGGAATCGATTACTAATTTTTCAACAAGTTACAGAGTATATCTCCAGTAAAGATCGGCTCGTTAGGTGCCGGTGCGGGCGCTGTCGCCGCTAGCCGGCAAGGCGCCCTGAGCGATGGCCCGATTCACCGCCGACAAGATCGCCAACAGCGAGGCGGTGATGATGTTCGGATGCATGCCGGCGCCGAACAGGGTGCGCCGCGAGCGAGTGGTGATCTCGATGTACGATACGGCGGTTGCCGCACTGCCCTGCCCACGCGAATGCTCCTCGTACGACAGCACGTCGAACGGCAAACCCACCGCCGCGACCATCGCATCGATCGGGCCCGATCCCTGACCGAGCCAGGTTTCCGGCCGACCATCGCGCTCCACCTGCAGCGACAGCCGCTCCGTGTCCGCGCCGTCCGTGGATGCGGCCAGCTGGTGCGAGCGATACACAAAGGGCGCTCGAGGCGTCAGGTACTCCTTGGCGAAGAGTTCCCACAACTCCTGTGAAGTCAATTCCTTACCGGTGATATCTGCAGCCGCTTGAACGACCTGGCTGAATTCGATCTGCAGCCGGCGCGGCATCACCAATTGGTAGTCGCGCTCCAGCAGGTAGGCCACCCCGCCCTTGCCGGACTGGCTATTGACGCGAATGATCGAGTCATAGGAGCGGCCCAGATCCGACGGATCGATCGGCAGGTACGGTACATCCCACAGATCGGCCTGGGCGCGCGCGGCGAGCCCTTTCTTGATCGCGTCCTGATGCGATCCGGAAAAGGCGGTGAACACCAGATCGCCGACATAGGGGTGCCGCGGATGAATGGGCAGCTGGTTGCAGCCCTCCGCGCAGCGCGCGACCTCATTGATGTTGGAAAAATCCAGCCCCGGGTCGATCCCTTGCGTATATAAGTTAAGTGCAAGTGTCACCACGTCCACATTGCCCGTGCGCTCGCCGTTCCCGAACAGCGTGCCCTCCACCCGCTCGGCCCCCGCCATGACGGCCAATTCCGCTGCCGCCACGGCGGTGCCCCGGTCGTTATGCGGATGTACACTCAAAACGACGCAGTCGCGCTTGTCGATGTGCCGCGCGAACCACTCGATCTGATCCGCATACACGTTGGGCGTCGCCATCTCGACCGTGGCCGGCAGATTGAGAATCGATTTTCGCGCGCGTGTCGGTTCCCACACCGCGTTCACGGCATCGCAGATCTCGACCGAGAAATCGAGCTCGGTGGCGGTGAAGCTTTCGGGACTGTATTGGAACACCCATTCGGATCCGCGGTTGCGCTCGGCGTGCTCGCGCACCTCGGCCGCGCCGCGCACTGCGATATCGATGATGCCGGCGCGATCCGTGCGAAAGACCAGGCGGCGCTGTGCAATCGAGGTCGAGTTGTACACGTGCACGATGGCGCGGCGCACGCCTTGCAGCGCCTCATACGTGCGCGCGATGAGTTCGGGACGCGCTTGCGTCAACACCTGGATGGTGACGTCATCCGGAATCAGGCGCTCGTCGATGATTTCGCGCACGAAGTCGAAATCGGTTTGCGAAGCGGCAGGAAATCCGACCTCGATTTCCTTGAAGCCGATACGCACCAGCATGTCGAACATCCGGCGCTTGCGCGCCGCGTCCATGGGCTCGATCAGCGCCTGGTTGCCGTCCCGCAAATCGACGCTGCACCAGGCCGGCGGCGCCGCGATCACCGCGTTGGGCCAGGTTCGATGCTCAAGATCGATGGGCGTGAAGGCACTGTACTTGGTCGAAGGATTGCGCAACATTGGATCTCTCTCTCAAGGCTTACATGGGAGCGGAATCGTTTCGGTCTTGTGGGCGCCGACCGATAGCGCGGGGTGAGTTGCGCCTAGCGGCGCAGCAGCAGCAGCGCAAGCGAGCCGAGCCGCAGCGAGGCGCGGGGGCCGATGATTGCCTTGCAGAGCGGTGAATGCATACTGGCTAAATCTAGCATTGGTTGCGGCTCGGGCGCAATAGAGGTGCGGGCGCCCCTCCCCGCAGGCATGATAGCTTAGGTCAATTCAAGGAGGGCGTGGGTGGACGCTGACGAGCAGGCCGGCAGGAGCGTCTCGCGTATGGACCATCTGGCCGACCGCGCGTTCCTCAGGATCGAGATCCTCGCCTACATCCTGCTCGGCCTGCTGCTTGCGATCGCCGTGCTGGTCGGCATGTGGAGTGCCGCTCAACTACTGGCGAGCTCGATCCATGCGCGCGGGGATACGGATGCTCTCGTCATTGCGATCGACCGGCTGCTGTTCGTGCTCATGATGGTCGAGATCCTGCGTACGGTGCGCGTCTCATTCCGTTCAGGAACCCTCGTTTGCGAGCCGTTCCTGGTGGTCGGTTTGATCGCCTCCATACGGCGCGTCCTGATCATCACGCTCGAATCCTCGCAGGCCAATCAGCCGGGACGGTGGACGCCCGAATCGCAAGCCATCGTGCACTCGAGCTTGCTCGAGCTTACGGTGCTCGGCGCCTTGATCCTGGTGATGGTGATATCGATTTACCTGCTCCGCCGCAGCAAATATCGGACCGAGCGCTAGCGCGGGCCCGCGGTATCAAGCAGCGACGCCGCGCATCGTGTTCAACCAGACCCCGCCGCTCGCCGACTACAACCTGTTTACGACCGATGCGGCGTTGCGGGCCGGGGTCGAGCGCGAAGGCGCCGCGGCGCATGCCGATGAACTCGTGCGGGCCGGCGCCGCGATCGGCACCGCCGCGAGCTTCGAGGACGGGCGCCTCGCCAATTGCCACCCGCCGGTGTTGCGGAGCTTCACCGTGCAGGGCGAGCGCGTCGATCGCATCGAATTTCACCCCTCGTGGCATGCGCTGATGCAAGGCATCGCTGCGCGCGGCTATCACAGTGCGCCCTGGGCGCGAGAGAATGGGCGCTCCGTGGCGGGTGCGCACGTGGCGCGGGCCGCGGGCTACCTGATGCAGGCGCAGGTCGAATGCGGCACGCTATGCCCGACCACGATGACCTACGGCGCGATCGCGGCCATGCGCCGCGACTCCACGCTCGCCCGGGAATGGGTGCCGCGGCTCCTCACCCGCGAATACGATGCCCGCGACATTCCCTTCGAGCACAAGCGGGGCGGACTCATCGGCATGGGCATGACCGAGAAGCAAGGAGGCTCGGACGTGCGCGCCAATACCACGCGCGCGCAGCGCACGGCCGACGGCTCGTATCGCATCACCGGCCACAAGTGGTTTTTCTCGGCCCCGCAATGCGACGCACATCTGGTGCTGGCGCAGAGTGAGGCCGGCCTGTCCTGCTTCTTCATGCCGCGGTGGCTGACGGACGGCACCCGCAACGGTGTCCAGATTCAGCGCCTCAAGGACAAGCTCGGCAATCGATCCAACGCCTCCTCCGAAGTCGAGTTCATCGACGCGTGGGCGCAGCTGCTGGGAGAGGAAGGCCGCGGCATTCCCACCATCCTCGAAATGGGCACCTACACGCGGCTCGACTGCGTCATCGGCAGCTCCGGAATGATGCGCCACGCCGTCGTTCAGGCCTTGCACCACGCGCATCATCGCCGCGCCTTCGGCGCCAAGCTGATCGACCAGCCGCTGATGCGCAGTGTGCTCGCCGATCTGGTGCTCGAATCGGAAGCGGCGACCGCTCTGGCGCTGCGCCTCGCGCGCGCCTTCGACAGCGAGCGGCAGGATGAAATCACGCTGCGCCGCGCGCTCACGCCGGCGGCCAAATTCTGGGTTTGCAAACGCGGCTGCGAACTGGCGGCCGAGGCCATGGAGGTGCTCGGCGGCAACGGCTACACGGAGGAACTGCCGCTCGCGCGCATGGTGCGCGAGATGCCGGTCAACTCCATCTGGGAGGGATCGGGCAACATCATGTGCCTGGACGTGCTGCGCGCCTTGCGCAAATCGCCCGCCACCTGCGAGCTGGTGCTCGCCGAACTCGCGCCGGCGCGCGGACGCCATCGCGATTTCGACGCGGCGTTCGAGCGCTTCGCCGCCGCGCTCGAGGCGCAGGCGCTGACCGAGGCGCATGCGCGGCGCCTGGCGCAGTCATTCGTGACCCTGCTGCAGGCGAGCCTGCTGTTGAATGCGGCATCAGCCGGCGCGCCGGATTCGCGCGCGGTGGCGGAGGCGTACTGCGCGACCCGCTTGGGCAGCGATGCGGGATGGGGCGCCGTGTTCGGCGCGAGCGACGCCGCGGTGGATGTCGAGCCGCTGCTGCGGCGAGCCTGGCAGGAAGGGGCGGCGCGGCCTTAGGAGCCTAGGCGCCATAGGCGCGATTCTTCCAGCGGGTGGCGCCGCGCCAATGATCGAGCGCGGAGCCCACGGTCGCAGCCATGTAAAAGAGCGCGATCAGCGGCAGAGCAAGCGCCCAGAGCCGGCTCCGCGCATAGCGATCGAGCGTCGGGAGATAGCTGAGCGCGGCGAGCGCGAGCGCCGCGAGGCCGCAGGCGCGATCCCAGCGGTGGCCGAGCGCCGCGGCCCACGCGGGGACCAGCCATACCAACGCGAGGCCGAGCACGGTGAGCGCGAGCAGCGCCGCCGAGCGGCGCAGTTGCGTGAACGCGGTGCGCGAAATCATGCGCCAGATGTCCGCGAAGTGCGGGTAGGAGCGGATCGAGACCGCGAGACCGGAATGTCCCAGAAAAATCGCCCCGGCGGGCTTCACCGCCTGCGCCAAGGCGACATCGTCGATGAGCGCGCCTCTGATCGCCTCGAGGCCGCCGAGGCGCTCGAGCGCCTCGCGGCGAATCAGGATGGTGCCGCCGGCCGCCGCCGCGACGCGTGAGCGCGGATCGTTCACTTTGGCAAACGGATACAGCATCTGGAAGAAATACACGAAGGCCGGCACCAGGGCGCGCTCGGCGAGACTGGTGCAGTTCAAGCGCACCATCTCGCTCACCAGTTCCACCCGCGGCTCCTGCAAGCGCGCCATCAGCGCCGACAGATGCCGCGGATCGTGCAGGATATCGGCATCGGTGAACAGCAGCACCGGGGCGTGCCCGACCGCCACGCCCTGGCTCAATGCCCACAACTTCCCGGACCACGCCGCGGGTTTGGGCTGGCCGCGGAGCACCTGCAGATTCAGGCCGCTGCCGGCGCACTCTGCCGTCCCGTCCCTCGAGTCGTCATCGACCAGGATGACGCGGAACTTTCCTGCGTAATCCTGCGCCAGCAGCGAGGCGATCACCGGACCGATGGTTTGCGCCTCGTCGCGCGCCGGCACCACGATGTCCACATCGGGACACTGCGCCGGCGCGGCAGGCGCGAGTTGCGGTTCGGAGCTCCAGAATCTGCCGTGCGCGAAGCACAGATAAAGCCAGACGCACAGCGCCAGGATCGCGATCATCGCCGCGACCCGCGCCGCCGTCCGCAACCGCCGGAGCGGTGCTTGCGGCTTGTATATTTCATACAAATCAGATATTTAGTGTATAGATATGAAAAAACACTTGAATAACGCGCGCGGCGCGACGCCGCTGCCGCGCGCCCGACTTGACCTTAGATCCAGCCTTGCAGTTGCTTTTGCACGATCGAGACCAGCACGTCGGCGTGGCGATCATCGTCATTGAGCGCCGGGACCAGCGTCAAGCGCTCGCCGCCTAGCTCGAGAAATTTGTCGCGATATTCGATCGCCACCTCCTCCAGCGTCTCGAGGCAGTCCACGGCAAACGAGGGCGACACGATGGTCAATTTGCGCAGCCCGCGCTTGGCCAGCGCGGTGAGCGTCTCTTCCGTATACGGCTGCAGCCAAACGACCGAGCCGAAGCGCGATTGATAACTATGCGACCACTCCTGCGCCGCCAATCCCAGCCGCGACACCACCAGGCGGGTGGTGGCTTCCGCCTGCGTCTGGTACGGATCGCCCTCCTTGACGTAGCTCGCAGGAATGCCGTGATAGGAGAACAGCAGATGCGAGCGCTCCCCCGCGTCGGACCAATGCCTCTGGATCCGCGCAGCCAGCGCGTCGATGTAGCCGGCATCGTCGTGATAGTCGTTTACGAAGCGTGTCTCCGGCAGCCAGCGCCAGCGCTGCAGAGCGCGGCTCGTGCGATCGAACACAGAGCCCGTGGTCGACGAGCAATATTGCGGATACAGCGGCAGCACCAGCAGGTGTCTCGCGTTCTCCTCGGCCAACGCGCGGATGGCGCCCGGGATGCCGGGGTTGCCGTACGTCATGCCGAGGGCGACCCGCACTCGATCCCCGAGAGCGGTCTGCAGCCGCTCGCCGATCTTGCGCGTCAGACGCATCGAGTACACCGCCAGGGGAGATCCGTCGGGCATCCAGATTTTGCGGTACTTGCGCACGGTTCGCAGCGGCCGAAACGGCAGCACGACGCCATAGAGCAAGGGCAGCCAGATCAAGCGCGAGGTATCAATGACGCGCCGATCCCCGAGGAAGTCGCGCAGGTAGCGCTGGACGGCAAAATAAGACGGCGAGTCGGGAGTCCCCAAGTTGACGACCAATACACCGATTCGCGAAGGGTCAGACGCCGCCGCTTGGGCCGCGGCGCGGTAATAGGGCATTTCTTCAGATCCTTAATGTGTCCCGCCCGCACAGTATACTGCCTGCCGGATGAAGCCCTGCATGGTCGTGTAGCTTGGAAAGCATCTGGCGGTTGAGCCCGAGTGACATCGAGGCCCTGCGCCTGAGCTTGAGCGTGGCGACGCGCAGCGTGCTGTTGAGCCTGCCGCCGGCCATTCTGTTTGCATGGATACTCACTCGCCGGCAGTTCGTGGGGCGCACCCTGCTCGACGCGCTCGTGCATCTGCCGCTGGTTTTGCCGCCGGTGGCCGTCGGCTACGTGCTGCTGGTGCTGTTCGGCACGCGCGGTCCGATCGGCTCCTGGCTCCAGAGGCTGTTCGGCATCGAGCTCATCTTCACCCGCAACGGCGCGGCGCTCGCCACCGCGGTGATGTCGTTCCCGGTGATGGTGCGCGCCATTCGCATCTCCCTGGAAAACGTCGACCGCGGCCTCGAGGACGCCGCACGCACTCTCGGAGCGGGCGCCATCGACCGCTTCGCCACCGTCACCCTGCCGCTGATGCTGCCGGGAGTGCTCGCCGGAGCGATCACCGCGTTTTCCGCGGCGCTCGGCGAATTCGGCGCCGTCATCACCTTCGTATCGAACATTCCCGGCGAAACGCGCACGCTGCCGCTCGCGCTGTATTCGGCCCTGCAGGAGCCGGGCGGCGCGCAGGCCGCCGCGCGCCTCGCAATTCTGTCGGTGGCCCTCGGATTGGGCGGCCTGCTGCTGTCCGAATGGTTCGCGCGCCGCGTGCGCCGGCTGCTAGGCCGCTGATGCTGCAAGTCGCCGTCGGCAAACGCTTCGGCACCTTTGGCTTGGATGTGCGCTTCGAGCTGCCCACGCCCGGCGTGGTCGCGCTGTTCGGGCCGTCCGGCTGCGGCAAGAGCGTAACGGTGAACATCATCGCCGGCTTAGGTTCGGCGGATCGCGGCCGGGTGGCGCTGGACGGCGACGTGCTGCTCGACACGGAGCGGCAAATCGAGGTGCCTGCGGAACGGCGCCGGATCGGTTATGTGTTCCAGGACTCGAAGCTGTTTCCGCACCTTTCCGTCGCCGGCAACTTGAAATATGGACAGAGGCGCGCGGCGGGCCGGCCCCGCGTCGGCTTCGATGCCGTGGTTCAGCTGCTCGATCTCGAGTCGCTGCTGCAGCGGCGCACGCAGCGACTGTCGGGCGGCGAGCGGCAGCGGGTGGCGATCGGCCGCGCCCTGCTCGCGCAGCCGCGGCTGCTGCTGCTCGATGAGCCGTTGGCCGCGCTCGATGCGGGCCGCCGCGAGGAAGTGCTGCCCTACCTGGAAACGCTGCGCGATCGGCTGGCGATTCCCATGGTGTACGTGAGCCATCAATTCGACGAGGTGCTCCGGCTCGCCACGCACATCGTGCTGATGCAGGCCGGAACCGTTGTCGCACAAGGCGGCATCGGCGAGATGAGCCTGGATCGGCATTTGCGCACCCTCATCGGGCCCGATGCCGTGGGCGCGATCCTCGACGGCGTGGTGCTCGGGCAGGATGCCGCGAGCGGGTTGACACGCGTGCGCGTGGGGCGCGGAGAACTGAAGGTTCAGTGTCCGGAGACGCGCCCCGGAACAATCCTGCGCGTGCAGCTACTGGCCCGCGACATCATCGTGTCGACGCAAATGCCGCAGCATTTGAGCGTGCGCAACAGGCTCGAGGGCATCGTCACCGCGGTCGCCGAGGATGATGCGCAATCGGACCTCATCTCCATCGACATCGGCGGCGAGAAGATCATGGCGCGGGTCACCCGTGCGGCGACGCAGGAGCTCGCGCTTGCGCCGGGCATGCCTGCCTGGGCGCTGGTCAAGTCGGTGTCGCTGCGCGTGTTCCCAAATGCATGATCGCCACGATGTGGTCGTGGGCCTGCAGACCGACGACGGCCTTGACGCCGGCGTCGTAGGCCGCCGCCCCGGTCTTCCACATCACGCCGTAACCGAGATCATGTGCCGCCAAGAACAGATTTTGCGCGGCCGCCGCCACGGCAATGACCTGCTCGATCTGCGGGATCTTCGGATGCTCGCGTACCCGGCAGCCGACGACCACGATCGTCGGCGAGCGCATGAGTTTCTCGCGTTCCGCGGCCAGCTGCTCATCGCTCATCGCAGGCACGCGCGCACGTTTGGCGTCCGCGGCCGCCTTGGCGAACCGCTCCTTGGACGCCTCGTCCAGCACCACGATGTGCCAGGGCCGCAGGCGCCCGTGATCCGGCGCACGCCCTGCGGCGTCCAAGATGCGGTCGAGATGCTCCGGACTCGGTCCGGGATAGGTCACGCGGGCGGCCGAGGAGCGGCTGGCGATCGCTGCAAATAGTTCCAAGCTGCTCGCTCCTCGAGAAATGCCATGAATGAGGCGCCCAATCGGCTATGATTTGCGCCCCACGAATTATACCCATGGTCTGCAAGGAGCTCTCAATGAACCGTATTGCTTTGTCGTCGCTTGCCGCATTGGTGAGCGCGGCCGCCTTCGGCGCCCCGGTCACGTATGTTCTCGATCCGCGCCACACCTATCCGAGCTTTGAGGCGGATCACATGGGCGGCTTGTCGGTCTGGCGCGGCAAATTCACCGATACCTCGGGCAAGGTCGTCTATGACAAAGAGGCGAAGAGCGGCTCCATCGAAGTGACGGTCAATATGAGTTCGGTGGATTACGGTCTCGCCAAGCTCGATGAGCACGCGAAGTCGCCGGATATTCTCGATGTCGCGAAATTTCCGACTGCGACGTATTCCGGCACATTCACTCAGTTCAACGGCGCCGGCCCCACCGAGGCGCAGGGAACCTTGACTCTGCACGGCGTGACCAGACCGCTGACGCTGAAAATCAATTCGTTCCTGTGCAAGCCCAATCCGCAGACGAAGAAGGAAGTGTGCGGCGCCGACGCATCGGCGTCATTCAACCGCAGCGACTACGGCGTCACGTGGGGCGATGCGTATGGATTCCAGATGTGGGTGAAGCTTCAGATCCAGGTTGAAGGCAGCCCGGCGGGCTGATCAGCCTGCGTTCGCCGAAAAATCCGGTTCGGCCTCCGCCGGGAGCGGGTGGGGGCCGTTTATAATTTATGCCTGCACAGCCAGATGATCGCGCCCCAGACGGCGATGCCGGCGGAGATCCACGCCCAGGCGCCGGGCGCCGGCCCGGCGTAGTCGTCCTCGATCTCCCATTTCCAATTTTTCATGACCCGGTACCTGAACTCGATCTCTACGCTCGAGGCCCATTAACGGATTCTGCCGGTTCGAACGCGATGCACTGGTTCACAAATGCGAAAACAGCCGGAGCCCCTGTCTGCTTATGGCCACACCTGCAAAATCCAGCCAATCAGAGCCGCCAATTGCGCATCGGGAACACTCACTGGCGCCATGGGGGCCCCGCCCCACACTCCCATGCTGCCATTGAGCACCTGTGCCTCGAGGTAGGCGGCAGCGTTCGGGTCGCTCGCGTATTTTTTTGCGATGGCGACCAGCGACGGGCCCGCGAGCGTTTGGTTCATGGCGTGGCACGATTGGCAGTTGTATTTGGCCATGAGTTTGGCGCCATCCGCGTTACTCATCTGAGCATTCGCCGCCGCAGTGGCAGCGACGCTCAGCGCAAACAGGCAAGCTCGTGCAATGTTTTTCATGTCCATCCCCGTGCGGTTCTGGCTGCCGTTGAAAGCTATCACACGAGGCGCTCCCGGAGCCAGGGACGGCGGCGGCGCGTAGACTTTGGTCCAATTCATTATGTCGCCTCGGGCATGCGAAGCTTGCGTAGGAGCCGAGAATTGGGCGCCGGCGCGACCGGCTACAGCACCAGCCGAGGAGATCTCAATGACCGTAAAATGCAGTTTGTTCATTGCAGGCGCATCGGCAGTGCTGCTCGCGGCCTGCGCCGGGCAGCCCCAGACCTACACGATGAATCCGGGCCAGCAGGTGACGATGCCCAAGGGCACGATGACCGGCGGCGCGTCGGTGGGCGATGCCAACGCCCTCGCCCAGATGATCGTCCAAGGCAACAACAACGCCATGGGCCAATTCGACAAACTGAATGGCGACATGACCCAGCTGCAGGCCGGCCAGGCCCAGGAACTGCAGAATTCACAGGCGGCCCTCGTGAAGCTCGAGCAGCTCTCCGATCAGCAGGGTTCTGGCCAAATCACACTGTTCTTCGCCGAGGGCTCGGCCCAGCTCGATCAGCAACAGCAGCAGCAGCTCATCAACTTCCTCGACTACCTCCAGCGCGCGAGCCACGGCCGCACGGTGATCCTGGTTTCCGTCGGCAGCGCATCGGCCGTAGGATCGGCGGCCTTCAACCACCAGCTCAGCGTCGAACGCTCTCAGGCCCCGCTGAACCTCATAGAGCAGTATCTGGTGAACACCCCGCACCAGTTCTACAAGGTCTCCGCGGTGGGCGACATGTACGCGCCGAGAAATGCATCGCAACTGGTGAATCAGCGCTACCAGAACGTGCGCATCATCGCCGCCTATAGCGCAGCACAGCTCGGCGGGTCATGAGCCGGTAGCCCGCCGCATCACTCCGCAGGCGTGGGCTCCCGTGCGGGCGTTTGCTCGGCGCGGAGGCGCTGCAGAATGTTCGCCCGCAAGGATGCGTAGAGCGGCGGGTCGCCCAGCACGGTAGGTACCAGCATCGCCAGGAAGCACGCGCCCAGCATCGGCAGCAGCATGGTGACGCTGTGGGTCATTTCCACGACGAGCACGATGGCGGTGAGCGGAGCGCGCACGACGCCGGTGAGCAGCGCCGCCATCCCAACGATGGCGAACCCTTCCGGCTGAATGTCGAGTCCGGGAAATGCCAGCCGACAAAGCACCCCGAACAGCAGGCCGAGCTGCGCACCCAGCACCAGCAGCGGAGCGAAGAGGCCGCCCGGAGTGCGCGCGGCGTATGAGACGTTGCCCAGCGCAAAACGCAGCAGAAAAACCAGAGGAACGATGGCCAACGCCTCGCTGCCGGCGAGCGTGCGCTGAGTGATCGCATCGCCGCCGCCGATCAGCCCGGGTAGGATCCAGCCGAGCATCCCGACGGCCGCGCCGACCGACGCCGCCCGCAGTTCCACCGGCCAGCGGTCGAGCCGATCGGCCGCCGCGATCGTTGCGAGGAGCGTGCGATTGTAGAGGATCGCGAGGAACCCTGAGAGGGCACCGAGCACGAAATACAGCGGCCGCGTCGCCGCACCGGCATAGGGCAATACATCGACGTGAAAATCCGGCGTGTCGCCGAGCAGCATGCGCGAGACCGAAATGGCGGTCGCCGAGGCGCCGAGCGCGGCGATGGCGATGCGCGGCTCGAACTGCCGCACCAATTCCTCGAGCACGAAAACGGCGCCGGCAATCGGCGCATTGAACGCGGTGGCCAGGCCGGCGCCGGCACCGGCGGCAAGCAGCACACGGCAGTCCGGCCAGCTGCGCCGGAACGCCCGGCCCACAAGATGCCCAAAGCTCGCTCCCATCTGCACGCTGGGTCCCTCACGGCCGAGCGCGAGGCCCGATCCGATGGCGAGCAGCCCGCCGACGAACTTGATCGGGATCAAGCGAAACGGCGCTTGCCGCAACTCTCCGTGCAGCGCAATCTCGACCTGAGGGATGCCGCTTCCCGATGCAGCCGGGGAGAATCGGCGAACCAGACTCGCGGCGAGTGCCGCCGCCGCCGCAATGACCGCTACAACCAGTACGAAGCCCGCCAAGCGCTCGCCGTGCGCCCAGGCGATGAGGGCGTTGCGCCCGTCGTCGGCGCGTTTGAGTGCCAGCAGAAACAGCGCTCCGACCAGTCCGGCGCCCGCGCCGACGAGGGGCGACAGCAGCGCAAGCGCCAGCAGGCTGCCGCCGCCATCGGCGGCGTCGATTTCGCGCTCAGCCACAGCCGGCGTCTTGGCGAAACGGGGTCTTGTGCAGGCGAAGAAGTTTCAATGGATTTATCCGCTTCGACGGCAGAATAGCACTGAATGCCGCGGCTCGGCATCGCGAGCGCTGAGCTGGTCGGCTCATCGCACTTGCCGGCGGCAATCGCCTTACTTGGCTTCCGGCTCGCGGGCGCTCCCCTCCTCGGCCTTCTGCCAAGTCGCACCCGGATCGTATGTCTTCATGCGTTCGGCGATGAAACCGGTCTGTTTTCCAAGATCCTTCTGATATACGACGCCATCACTGCCGACGATGAAGGTCATGACGCCCGACGAGCGGTACTCCGCCGGAAAAGCCACGAAGGCAAATCCTCCGCTCATCTTGCCGTCGACGACGTAGCTCTTCGCGCCGCCCGGGCCATTTTTCCCCTGCAGCGTCAGGATATGAAAGTAATAGCCGCGGTACGGGGTTAGAGCGCTGCGCCCGTTGGCATAACCCTTGGCGACTGCGGACGCCACCAACGGCCCGATGGGACTCTGAGCTTCGCCCAGAGCGGCTTCCCAGTAAAGACCGTTGTGTTGCCCTTGATCACTGGTGATTTGCTGTGCGTATTCGCCGCGCTGCGTGTGGTATTCGTTTTCCGCCGTCACGAGCTCCTGGCAAACCCGAATGGCCGAGAGCTCGTTCCGGCCAATTCGTCTGTACAAAATCTCCTCCTTGCCGGCGTCGGTGTCGAAATACCACGAGTTGCCTTTCTGCACGAGCGGTATGGGCGTGGGCCAGTTCTTCGCGCCGATATATAAAGTGGTGGTTCCATCCGGTTCCTTCACCAGACGATGCATTTCGAAGTATCCCTGCACAAAATTCGCTCGGCCATGGGCATCTTCGGCCTCGTCTCCCGACGAGATGATTTGCTTTGCGTCCGGGCCCAGCAAATCGAGCAGCGCTTCTTTGTCGTCATCCTGCACCGCCGTGAACAGTGCCTTGCTCGCTTCCTCGGGCGAGGAGAATGTTTTCTGACCCGGTTGCTGGGCGATGGCCCGCAGGGCGAAGCACCCCATCAAGAGGATGGTGAATGCGGCAATTTCAAGGAGATTGGCCCAACGCAATCTGTCGATGTTCAGCTTCGTTCGCTGCATTTGGCGTCCCTCCGTTCCCAGATTTTCGCTTACCGCGGTTTGCCGCCGCCGTGAGCACCGCCGCCGTGAGCACCGCCGGCGGGGCCGCCGCCGGCGTGGCCGCCGCCCAGGCTGGTGCTTCCGCGCGACGAAAAGCTTCTTGCCTGCCCGCCGTGGTCATAGTTGCTGAAAGCGTTGGAGCGGACACCGCTCTCGCCACGGGGTTCAGCATATCCTCGAGCGGCCTGGGTGTTTCCGCTGAAGGGGTGCGTCACTGCGCCAGGGCTGTTGTAAACGCCGCCGGGACGTTCGCCGCCGGGACGTTCGGCGCCAGGACGTTCGGCGCCAGGACGTTCGGCGCCGGGACGTTCGGCGCCGGGACGTTCGGCGCCGGGACGTTCGGCGCGTTCCGCGGATCCACCTCCCCCGCGATTAACGTTCACCCCGCGCTGCACGTTGGCTTCCACGCCCCGCTCGCCTCCTGCCCGATAGTAATTGGTTCGGTTGTAAAACGTGTTACTCCTCGAGTAGTACCTCTCGTGGTTATAAACCGGGTATCGATGATGCCAATCGAATCCCCAATGACCCCAGCCCCATCCGAATCCTCCAAAAAAGCCAATCTCGAAGCCGATTCCGAACTGAAGATACGGGCCGCCAAACCAAATTCCGGGATAGGGATACCAGCCCGGCCACGCGAGTATGGGCGCTCCGTAGACGACCCAAGGGTCATACGCGGGGACGTAAACGACGTCGGGGCCAGCAGGCTGAATGGAAATCGTCGAGTCCTGCGTCTCCACGGTTTGCTGCGGAGTAGTCTGCAAATTGCCGGCCACCTGCGCCCGCTGGCGCATCACCTGCACGGCATTCATCACATCCGGCTGCTGGTTGTAGTAAGCGTCGCCCAGAGATGACGTCCAAGAAAGGTTCTTGTCCATATTTCCAAGCACGGATGGAAACGCGGTGAGTGCCTTGACGCTTGGGTCCCATGGTTGCTGGTTCACAGCCTGCGCCAATGCGCTGCCCTTCAAATCGGGATTCGCCTGCACCCATCTGTCTGCCAACACGATTTGATCGGGAAACGTCGAGGCCGCCAGGATCTGCGCCACCAGCGAATCCGGATACAGCGCGATCGGCGCAACCAGCTGTTGCAGCTGTTCGGGAGTCTGTTGCATGTAAGGCGGCGGAGGCGTTCCGGCCGGCGCTTGGCCCTCTTGATACGCCGAAAGGTTTTGAGGCCAAGTCCCGAACAGCAGCAGTACCAACGGCACGAGAAGAGCCAAAATATGCCTGCTGAACCGAGATCTTGAGCACCCACCAACACGTTCGAAAATGCTCATGTTCATGTTATTGAACCTTCACTCTCACCGGCCGCGTCTCAAGATCAAATCTAACACCCCCGGGCCAGCGAGACCATCCGTTCATACGCGCATGGTCCTGCAGCTATCGCGTAGCTGACCGCCTATTCGCCCATCAAGTGCAGCGCCAGCGTACGAGAGTGCGGACGCCGGCGATGCTCGAAGAGGTAGATGCCCTGCCAGGTCCCCAGCGACAGTCGGCCGCCGGTGATCGGGATGGTGAGCTGCACTTGCGTGAGCGCGGCACGAATGTGCGCCGGCATGTCGTCGGGGCCCTCATCGTCATGCGCATAGGTGGATGGATCTTCGGGCGCTATCCGCGCGAAATAGGCCTCCAGGTCCGTGCGCACCGCGCTGGCGGCGTTCTCCTGAATGAGCAGGGAGGCGGACGTGTGGCGGCAGAAAACGGTCAACAGACCGACTTCGAGCGCCTGTGAATCCGTCCAGTCGGTGATTCGATCGGTGATCTCCACCAAGCCCCGGCGCTCGGTCCGAATCGTAAGCATTGTGGTCGCCTGCCGCATATCTAACGTGAGCATTGCCCTCTACGGTTCCGCCGTCAGCGTGCGCCCATAATCACTCAGCAGTATCTGGATTCCAAAGTACCCGAGAAACTCGGTTTTGCCGTCGGCGTTGCCGCCGAGGCTGCGGCCCGCCATAAACAGCGCGATGAATCCGCGGTGCAGTTTGTAGCGGCCTCCGAATTCCAGCGTCGTCTCAGGTAGCGCGTTCAGTCACTCGGCGGGAGGCTGCGAGCGGGAAGATCCGCTGCTGCGGCTCAAGATCACGCCGACCAGGAGTCCAACGCCCGCTGCGACGCCCATGACTTTCCAAACGTTGTCGTGCACATAGTTGTTCGTGTCGCGCAGAGTGTCCTTCACGGCACGCAACGAGCTTGCAATGCGTTCGCGAACCTCGACCATCGCCTCGTCCGCGTTGCCCGCCGTTGCCTTGGTCAATTCCTCTACATCGGCCGCCACCGCGTTCAAATCCCGAATCAGTCTGTCCATGTTGATCTGCTGCACGAGAGCCTCGCTTTAGCCTGAAGTACACCGCCGCCGAATTGGGTTCCCGCGGCCATTCTGCGTACAGCGCCGGTATGGTGATATAGCGGAAACCCGTGAGGCGCCGCAAATTTTCCCTTATCCGGCTGCATCATGTACGTACAGGCACCTTGCAGCGTCGCTTCTATACTGATTTGCACGCGGTGCGTGAGTACCAGTGGAGTCGCCAAATGGAACTCGAGGACGCGATTCTGGGACGTCGCTCGGTGCGGATCTACACCGATGAGACCGTGGATGAGCAATTGATCCATCGTCTGATCAATGCCGCCGTGCATGCCCCGAGTGCCGTCAACGCACAGTCATGGACCTTCACGGTTGTGCGCGATCAGGGCGTGCTCGATCGGATCTCGCGGGAGGCGAAAGCCCACATGCTTGCGAACATGCCTGCAGGCGAGCACGCCGATCATTTTCATTCGCTGCTGAGCGACGCCAATTATCATATTTTCTACCATGCGCCCGCGCTCATATTGGTGTCGTCGACTGCCGACGGCCCGTGGATTCTCGAGAACTGCGCGCTCGCCGCCGAGAATCTGATGCTGGCGGCCCATGCCGCCGGACTGGGCAGCTGCTGGATCGGGTTCGCGCAGCGCTTCCTCAACACATCCGCGGGCAAAGCGCTCCTCGGTCTGCCCTCGGATTCGGTGCCGGTCGCGCCGATCATCGTCGGACATCCCAAAGGTGCACCACCGCCCGTGCCCCGTAAAGAGCCGCAGATCCGCTGGGTCGGTTGAAAGTCCGATGAAGCACCTGGTGGTCGTCGCGCATCCTGCTGCAGACAGCTTCACCATGGCGATTGCGCGCACCTACACCGCCGAGCTGGAGCAGCTCGGGCACAGCCACGTGACATACGACCTGTACCGGATGGGTTTCAACCCCGTGCTGACCGCGCAGGAACTGCAGCCGATTACGGCCGATCATCCGGCCAGTTTCGATGTCATGGAAGCTCAGGATGACATCCGGGCCGCCGACGCGCTGACACTCATTTATCCGCTCTGGTGGCTGTCCATGCCGGCGATGATCAAAGGGTATATCGATCGGGTCTTTGCGCGAGGGTTCGCTTATGAACCCCACCAGGGATCCGTGCGCGGCCTGCTGCACGGAAAGAAAGCGGTTCTAATCACTCTCTCGGGAGCGCCGCTGCCGCTGCTGGTCAAGAGCGGCGGCTGGAATGCCGTGCAAGTGCTGCAGGACACTCATATGCTGCGTTCGCCCGGATTCGAGCTTCTCGAGCATCTGCATTTCGATGAGATTGTGCCCGATCTCCCAATTGCTCTGGCCGAGCGATGCAAAGCCCGCGTTCGAAGCTGCGCGCGAAGACACTTTCCTCTCGGGCCGGCGCTTCAAAGGCCGAATGGATAGGTATCGGGAAGACCCTCCAGCTCCTCGCTGCGCAACGGCGTCACCGCGCTCGTCTCGTCGAACCAAATATATTCGTCGAATTGGCGCGGCAGCACGGCCTCGAAATAATGGCTTTGCAGCTCGGTTTCAGGCCGGTAAATGACCCCAATCGCACGTTCCAGGCGCGGCTGCAACAGTCCCGCGGCGGGCGATCCGGCCCACACCCCGCGCAAGGGCAGCAATAGACGCGGCTCGCCGGTCTCGTGACACAGCCGCTCGTAGCTCTCGGCCAAGGCCGGCCGCACGGTCTTGATCTGCATCGGTTCGTCCCAGTTCGAGGAGGCCGCGACCGTGCCGGTGTTCGTCCCGAAGCCTATCGAATAGCTCGCATCGGCAAACTCCTGCCGGCATAGATGACCGATGTTGAATTCGCCGCGCGCGGACATCTCGGTCGCCGCCGAATCCCCCAGATGAGAGTTGTGCGCCCACACGATTCCTCTGCTATCGGGGCCGTGAAAGCTCAGCAGGTTCTTCAGAGTTTCGAACATGTGGCTGTCGCGCAGATTCCACGAAGCGCGCGAGCCGTAATACATGATTCGATAGTAGCGTTCGGCGTTGGCAACCAGCCGTGCGTTCTGCACCGCGTCCAAAAAGCGCTCGCCGTCATGTTCTGCATAGGCCCTGCGCTTTTCCAGCAGGTCCGTCAGCATGGAAGTGACCTCGTGCTCGCAGGTCTGGTATCTTCCGGTCAATGTGGCGTGCCCATAGACGGCGGGGTCCGACTGCCATGGAGTCAGGCATCCATAGCGCTCGCGCGCGACCTTGGCGGTTTTCGGATCCACGCCGTCGAGGTACTCCAGGACGGATTGGATCGAATTGTAAAGGCTGTACAGATCGAGCCCATGAAAAGCCGTCCTTGCGCTCGGGGAGAGGCCGGCGTTGTGGGACCGCAGCCAATCCACGAACTCGCGCACCTCGCGATTGCGCCACATCCACACAGGAAAGCGCGCGAACGCCGTCCACTCGGATGCGGGATATTCCCGGTGCCGCACGTAGTGATCGATGCGCGCGGCATCCGGCCAATCGCCCTCGATGGCGACGAAGGAAAATCCCCTGTGTTCGATCAGCTCGCGCGTGATCCGCGCGCGCATGCGATAGAATTCCGAAGTGCCGTGCGTCGCCTCGCCGATGAGAACCACCCGCGCGTCGCCGATCCTGCGCAGCATCGGTTCGAGGTCGACCGACTCGATCGATGAAAAATTCTCGCTGGAGCCGGCAACCGCCTCCGCGAGCGTGCCGTCCCGCGCCATGGCCTTGCGCTGTCCATGGGCAGCCCAACCTTCCGCGCCCACCAAGGGGACGAAGCGGACATCCGCGAGCTCCTCGGTGGTGTATTCGTGCTCGGCCACTCGAGTCACCCGAACCAGCTCCTGCAGCCGCCGATCGGCGCCCACCGGAATCACCAGGCGACCGCCGATCTTGAGCTGCGCCTTCAGTGACTCCGGGACTTGAGGCCCGCCGGCCGCGACGATGACCGCATCGTAGGGAGCGTGATCCGGCCAGCCGAGCGTCCCATCGGCGTGCAGCACATGCACATTGCCGCACCCAAGCTTTGCCAGCAGCGCGGCCGATTTTTCGGCCAGCTGACCGATGCGTTCGACCGTGTAAACGTCCTTGGCAATTTTCGACAGTACCGCTGCGGCATAGCCGGACCCGGTGCCGATTTCGAGCACCTTCTCACCGCCTTCGAGCTCCAGGGCCTCGGTCATCATCGCGACGATATAGGGCTGGGAGATCGTCTGGCCTTCGGCAATGGGCAGGGGCGCATCGTCGTAGGCGAATTCCCACAGATCCTCCGGCAAGAAGGCTTCCCGAGGCACCGACCGCATGGCCGCCAGCACCAGGGCAGACCGCACCCCCCGATGCGCGATATGGCGTTCCACCATTTCTCTGCGGCGTTTCTCGAAGTCGATCATAGCGGCATTGGACTCCCTCCTTTGCGCACTGCCAATACGGCGAAACCGCAATGGGACTCGTACATTTGCATCCGCTTACCTGGTCGGCAACGAACCCGGCGGGCAATCCATATGGCCGGATTACTCGGACAGGCTCCTAAGTACCGTCCCCCATTGATTTCACGGCCTGTTTCATTAACCTTGGAACCCATCGAGGCTGAAGGGAGGCACTAGATGGATATCAACGTTGAGATGGGTTCTGCCAAAACGAGGAGAAGCGCTTCACCGCCGCCTCACGGGTTTGCATCTCCCGTGGACCCGGCGGCAGCCGTGCCCGCCCGGACGGGCGGCTCGTTCGAGGCTCGCTTGCTCCGCCGCCTTCTGAGCCGGCTGGGAAACCCGCCCATCGAGTTTCAGCTGCTGTGGACCGGTGAGCGCGTAGCGCCGCCGGGGACGGTACCGGCCGAACACGTGCGGATCACCGACCGCGCCACGCTGCTCGGATTGCTGCGCGACCCGCAGGTTCGATTTGGCGACGCCTTCAGCGCCGGGCAGATCGAGGTCGAGGGCGATTTGGTCAAATTCATGGTGACGCTCTTCCAGATCTTCGCTCGTGCCGAAGCCCGCGATTCCATCGCGAGCCGAATCGCCGACCGATTGCGCCGCTCCCGCCGCAATACTCTTGCAGGTTCGCGCGACAACATCCACCGGCACTATGACATCGGCAATGATTTCTACGCGCTCTGGCTCGGTGAGACGATGGCGTACACCTGTGCCTACTACCCGACCGCGCAGGCAACCCTGGATCAGGCGCAGTTCGCCAAGATGGAGCACGTATGCCGCAAACTGCGGCTCGGGCGCGCCGATTCGGTGGTGGAAGCCGGCTGCGGCTGGGGCACTCTGGCATTGCACATGGCCGCCCGCTTCGGAGCCAAAGTGCGGGCGTTCAACATTTCCCGGGAGCAGGTCGATTTCGCGCGCCGGTGGGCGCAAAAGCAGGGTCTGGCCGGTCGGGTCGAGTTCATTGAAGATGATTACCGCAATATCAGCGGGTCGTACGACGTCTTCGTGTCGGTGGGGATGCTCGAACACGTCGGCTTGGAAAACTATCCGGAGCTGGGCCGAGTGATAGGGCGCGTGCTGAAGGCCGAAGGCCGCGGCCTGATTCATTCGATCGGACGCAACCGCCCCGAGCCTCTCCATGCATGGATTGAGCGGCGAATCTTTCCCGGCGCGTACGCTCCCTCGCTCGGCGAAATGATGCAGATCTTCGAACCATTGAGTCTTTCCGTGCTCGACGTTGAAAACATCCGGCTGCACTACGCGCTGACGCTGCGCCACTGGCTGGAGCGCTACGAAAGCGCCGTCGGAGCGGTGCGTTCGATGTTCGACGAGGCGTTCGTGCGCATGTGGAGGCTGTATCTCGCGGGTTCGATCGCCGGGTTCGAGACGGGTACGCTGCAGCTGTTTCAGGTGCTGTTCGCCAAACAGGGAAACAATGCAATCCCGCTCACCCGCGAGTACATGTACCGGAAGTAAGGCGGCACCAGATGCGTAGCGCCGAGATCATCGTCGTCGGGGGCGGCCCGGCCGGCTCCGCGGCAGCCCGGAGCCTGAAAGCCGCGGGCGCGGATGTCCTGGTTCTCGACAAGGAACGCTTCCCGCGGCACAAACTCTGCGCCGGCTGGATTACACCCCAGGCGGTGAGTGACCTGCAGCTGGAGATCGGCGACTATCCGCACGGCTTTCTCAGTTTCACGCGGCTTCATTGGCATGTGCGGGGCTTGGGCGTGCCGGTGCCGTGCGTGCAGCATTCCATTCGACGCTTTGAATTCGACGCCTGGCTACTCGAACGCTCCGGCGCCGAAGTCGTGCAGCACGCGGTGAAGGAAATTCGCACCGACGGCGAGTACTACTGGATCGACGGAGCGTTTCGCTGCCGCTATCTCATCGGTGCGGCCGGCACCTCGTGTCCGGTCCGGCGGGCCTTGTTCGATCAGCTCTCGCCTCGAACTCGCGCGCTACAAACGGCGACGCTCGAGCTGGAGTTTCCCTACGACTGGCGCGACCCGGATTGCCATTTGTGGTTCTTCGAGCACGGACTGCCCGGCTACAGCTGGTACGTACCGAAGGCGTCCGGCTGGCTGAACGTTGGGGTGGGCGCCATGGCGGCGCGCCTGAAGCAGCGCGGCGAGAACCTCCGCGAACATTGGCGGCATTTCGCGTCCCAATTGGAGCGCCGGTTTCGGATACGCATGCCAAGTGATCCCACGGGCTACAGCTATTACGTGCGGGGCACGCTCGATGGGGCGCGCATCGGCAACGCGTTTCTCACCGGCGACTCCGCCGGTCTTGCCACCCGCGATCTGTGCGAGGGGATAGGACCGGCCATCCAGAGCGGCCAGCGCGCCGCCCATGCCATCGTGAGCGGATCGGCGTATACCCTCTATGATGTTACGCGCGCCAGCCTCGGCGGCGGTCTGATCAGCCGCGCGATGGACTGGGCGTTCACGCGCGGAGCGGGTCCAAGCATTCCCATGCCGACTCCCCATCGAGTCGTGTGATAAGGTAACTCGATCACCGCCTAATTCGTCCCCGGGGGCTGGCAGCGATGATCACGCGGGATCTTTTTTCCCTGAATGGACGCGTTGCCCTGGTAACCGGCGGCTCGCGCGGCATCGGCAAAATGATTGCCGAGGGGTTCATTGCGCAGGGCGCAAAGGTCTATATCACGGCGCGCAAAGCCGAGCCCTGCAATGAGACCGCACGGGAACTGTCCCAGGCCGGGGGCGCCTGTATTTCGATTCCGATGGATATCTCCACCGTCGACGGCGCCAAGGCGCTGGCCGCCGCATTGATCGCGCGTGAACCGAAAGTCGATATTCTCGTGAACAATGCCGGCGCCGCCTGGGGCGCGACTTTCGATGAATTCCCCGAGCGAGGCTGGGACAAGGTGCTCGATCTGAATGCCAAGACCCCGTTTTTCCTGACCCAGGCATTGGTGCCGGCGCTGCGCGCGGCGGCGAGTGCGAGCCGCCCTGCCAAGGTGATCAACATCGCGTCGATCGACGGCATTTATCTGACGTACAGAGAAACCTATTCGTACGCCACGAGCAAGGCCGGCCTCATTCAACTGACGAGATTGATGGCTGCGCGTCTGGTCAAGGACCATGTTCACGTCACGGCCATTGCGCCCGGCGCATTCAAGTCCGACATGAACACGGACGCGCGCGATCACGAGGAGGAAACCGCGAGGCGCATTCCGTGCCGACGCGTCGGCGCCGCCGAAGACATGGCCGGGGCCGCGATTTTTCTCGCCTCACGAGCCGGCGACTACGTCATTGGGTCCACGCTGACGGTCGACGGGGGCGTCGCATTCGCGGCTCCGGGCACGGCGGGCCCGACCACCGACTGATATGTCGAGGCGGTTCAATGTCCAGTAAGCATTTCCAATTCTGGCCGGATCATTCGAATCACCACCTGGACTCGCCGGCCACGAATTTGTTCTACAACGCCGAGGTGTCCGCGCGGCGGTATCCGAACAAGCCGTGCCTGGTGTATTACGACACCTCGATCAGCTTTGCCGAGGTCTTCGACGAAGCGAAAAGCGTCGCGGGTCATCTCGAGCGGCGCTGCGGCGTGCGCAAGGGCGACCGCGTCGCCCTGTTCATGCAGAACAGCCCGCAGTTCGTGATCGCCTACTACGGAATCCTGCGCGCCAATGCCGTCGTGGTACCGCTCAACCCCATGTATCTGACGCACGAATTCCTGCGATGTGCCAAGGACGCCGGAGCCACAACCGCAATCGTGTCGCAGGAGCTGTACCCGCGCATCGAGCCGCTGCTCGAAAGCGCGGATCTCGAGCACGTCATCATCGCCGCCTATTCGGATTATTTGAAGAATCCCACCGATCTGCCGATACCCGACTTCATCACGGCCCCGCGCCAGGAACTGTCGGAATCGGGCGTGACGCTCTGGCGCGACATGCTGAGGAGCAGCTTGCCTCCGGGGCCCTTGACGGCGGGGCCGGATGATCTGTGCGTCATGCCCTACACATCGGGCACTACGGGCGAGCCCAAGGGCTGCATGCACACCCACCGCACAACCATGCATACGCTCGTGGCCGGGATGCGCTGGTTCGCAGTGCAGCCGGAGATGACGCTGTTGGCCGTGGCGCCGTTCTTTCATGTCACGGGCATGCAGGGCAGCATGAACGGTCCGCTGTACAACGGCAACACAGTGGTTCTGCTGCCGCGCTGGGACCGAGTGGCCGCGGCGGAGTGTGTGCAGCGGTATCGGATCGCCAGCTGGACCGCGGTTCCCACCATGATTCAGGATTTCTTCATGAACCCGAATATCGATCGATATGACCTGTCCTCCATTCAAAAGCTGAGCGGCGGCGGGGCCGCGATGCCGGCCGCCGTTGCGCAGCGGCTCCAGGATCGGGGCATCACCTACTACGAAGGCTACGGGCTCTCCGAAACCATGGCGGCCACACACCTCAATCCTCCCGATCGTGCAAAGCAGCAGTGTTTGGGGATTCCAATCTACGACGTCGACTCGCGTGTGGTGGACCCCGCCACATTCGAGGAGCTGGCCGCCGGCGAGGTCGGCGAGATCGTCACCCACGGTCCACAGGTGTTTTTGGGCTATTGGAACAAACCCGCGGACAGCGCTCAGGCGTTCATCGAGATCGACGGCAAGAGATTTCTGCGCACCGGCGATCTCGGCCGAGTGGACGACGAGGGCTACTTCTTTCTGGTCGACCGCCTGAAGCGCATGATCAACGCGTCCGGGTTCAAGGTATGGCCGACGGAGGTCGAGTCCTTGATGTACCAACATCCTGCCGTCCTCGAAGCCTGCGTCATCGGCACGCGCGATGCGCATCGCGGCGAGACCGTCAAGGCACTGGTTGTGCTGCGACCCGAATGGCGCGGACGAATCGACGGTCAAGCGATCATCGATTGGTGCCGCCAGAACATGGCGGCGTACAAGGCGCCCAGAATCATCGCTTTCGCGGATGCTCTGCCAAAATCGGGCAGCGGCAAGATCCAATGGCGCGAGCTTCAGGATCGTGAAGCCGCCGCCACGAGCTGAGAGCACCCGCATGGATTTGAACTACACCCCGGAAGAAAAATCGTTTCGCGCTGAAGTACGGGCCTTCCTGCAGGCTGAGCTTCCCGCGGACATTCGCGACCAAGTGTGCTCGGGCAGGCGCGTGCGCAAGGACGACATCCTGCGCTGGCAGAAAATCCTGTACCGCCGAGGCTGGGGCGCCGGCATGTGGCCGGAGCGTTTCGGCGGCGCCGGCTGGAGCGTGGTCGAGCAGCACATCTTCGAGGAGGAAGGAGCGGCCGCCGGCGCGCCGCCGCAGCTTGCCTTCTCTCTGCGAATGGTTGCACCGGTGTTGATGACATTCGCAAACGCCGCACAGCAGGGTTACTTTCTGCCCCGAATCATCTCCGGCGAGGACTGGTGGTGCCAGGGGTATTCAGAGCCCGGCTCCGGTTCCGATCTTGCATCGCTGCGGACCAGCGCCGTGCGCCACGGGGATCACTACCTCGTCAACGGGCAGAAGACCTGGAACACCCTGGGGCAGCATGCCGATTGGATCTTCTGTCTTGTGCGCACCAGTAGCGAAGGGCGTCCTCAGCAGGGCATATCGTTTCTACTGATCGACATGAAGACGCCGGGCGTCACCCTGCGTCCCATCATCACGCTCGACGGCGAGCACGAGATCAACGACATCTTCTTCGACAATGTGAAGGTCCCGTTCCAAAACCTGGTCGGCGATGAGAACAAGGGCTGGACCTACGCAAAGTTCTTGCTGTCGCATGAGCGCACCAACAATGCCGGCATTGGGAACTGCAAGCGAGGATTGAAGCGGCTCAAGGACATTGCCGCCGCTCAAACGGCTAACGGCCGGCCGCTGATCGAGGATTGCCGCTTTCGGGATCGAATCGCCCAGTTGGAGCTCGAGCTGATGGCGCTCGAAATCACCAATTTGAGGGTGCTCTCGGCCGTATCGAGCGAATCGCGCGCTCCGGGACCTGAAGTCTCGCTATTGAAGATCAAGGGCTCGGAGATCATTCAGCAGCTCGCCGAGCTTCAAATGCATGCGCTGGGCCACGATGCGCTGCCCTATGTTCGCGAGGCGCTCGAGGCGGACTGGATTCCCGAGCCGCTGTTCGCGGAGCACTATCCCGCCTGCGCGCCGCCCATCACCGGCCAGTATTTCAACCAGCGAAAGACCACGATCTATGCCGGCTCGACCGAAATTCAAAAGAACATCATTTCAAAGCTGATCCTGGGTCTTTAAGAGAGGACCGCCGTGGATTTTCGCTACACCGAAGAGCAATTGTCGCTGCAGAACACGTTGCAGCGGTTCATCTCGCGCGACTACGATTTCGAACGGCGCCGCTCACTCGCGCGCTCGCCGTTGGGCTATTCCGCCGAAGCGTGGGAACAATACGCCAAGCTCGGTTTGCTCGCCCTGCCCTTTCCGGAGGAATTCGGCGGATTCGGCGGCGGCGGCGTGGACATCATGGCGGTGATGGAACAGGTCGGCCAGGGACTGCTGTTGGAACCGTACCTGAGCACCGTCGTGCTGTGCGGTGGACTGATCCGCGATGCCGCGTCCGACTCCATCAAGAAAGCCATGCTGCCGCAGATTGCGGCGGGGACATTGCAGATCGCCCTCGCCGCCTACGAGGCGGCAGGGCGCTATGCGCTGTCACATGTCGCGTGTACCGCTGTGAAAAGCGGCAGCGTCTGGCGCCTGACCGGCCGCAAGTCGGTGGTGCTCGATGCCCCGTCCGCGGATTGGTTTCTCGTGTCGGCGCGCAGCAGCGGCAACGTGACCGATGCGGCGGGCATATCGCTGTTTCTGGTTCGGCGCGACGCCCCGGGCCTGACCCTGTTCGCATACCCCACTCAGTGGGGCGGCAGGGCCGCCGATCTGCAGCTGCAGGACGTCACCGTCGACGGCGATGCCGTGATCGGCGGACCGGACCAGGCACTCGACATCATCGAGCGTGCGGTGGACATCGGCATCGCCGCGCTCTGTGCCGAGGCTTTGGGAATCGCGACCGCGCTCAACCAGGCGACCTTGAGTTATTTGAAGACCCGCAAACAGTTCGGCGTCCCGATCGGCACCTTCCAGGCGCTGCAGCATCGCATGGCGGAGATGTACATCGCCGCGGAGCAGTCCCGCTCGATGGCGATCATTGCCGCCGTTCACACCGGCGACGACGATGTCGCCGCGCGGCGCCGCGCCATATCAGGCGCCAAGGCCTATGTCGGACAGGCGGCGCGCTTCGTCGGTCAGCAGGCCGTTCAGTTGCACGGCGCCATGGGGGTCGTCGACGACCACATCGTCAGCCACTACTTCAAACGGCTGACGATGATCGACATGACGTTCGGCGACGCCGACTTTCACTTGGCGCGCTTCAGCAATTCCCCGGGTACGGAAGAATGGCTAACTCCCGGCTAACCGGGATGGGCGCACCCCCCGCAATAAGTCCTCACGCTACCCCGCCGCGACGCGCAGGCGCCGCGTGGGCTCCGTTTCGACACCGGGCGTTCACACTGATCTGGACCGCGACCGTGGTCTCGAACATCGGCACGTGGATGTACAACGTCGCATCAGGCTGGCTGATGACGAGTCTTGATCCGGACCCGCTCGTCGTCTCGATGGTACAGGTGGCGAACAGTTTGCCGATGTTTCTGTTCGCGATTCCGGCGGGTGCGCTGACGGACATCGTGGATCAGCGCCGATACCTGATCGTCGGTGAGTCCGCGATCACGCTCATCTCGACGGCGTTCGCTGCTCTGGTCTGGCTTCGTCTGATCACGCCGGTCAGCCTGCTGCTCTTCTGCTTCATCGTGACCGTTGGTTCGGCCCTCACCGCCCCCGCCTGGCAGACGGTGGTGTCGCAGCTTGTGCCGAAGTCCGAACTGCCCTCGGCCGTCGCGGCAAACAGCGTGGGCATCAACGTCAGCCGCGCCGTCGGCCCGGCGCTCGGCGGCGTGCTCGTCGGTGCGCTTGGAATTGCGGCCCCGTTCTGGCTCGATGCGCTCAGCAACATTGGAGTCATCGCAGCCCTGGTGCGGTGGCGTCCGCCGAAGAAGAGCGCCGCACGCCTGCCGCCCGAGGACTTCATCAACGCCGTGCGTACCGGACTCCGGCATGCGCGATTCAACCCTCATCTCAGCGCGACTCTGATCCGGGCGATCGGGTTCTTCGTATTTGCCAGCGCCTACTGGGCGCTGTTGCCGCTGGTTGCGCGCAATCAGATCGTCGGCGGCGCGGCGCTGTACGGATTGCTGCTCGGCGCGATCGGCGCTGCGGCTGTGGGCGGTGCGTTCATGCTGCGATGGCTCAGGGAGAAGTTGGGCGCGGACCGGCTCCTCGCGGCCGCGACTCTCGCCACTTCGACGGCGACGGCATTGTTCGCGGTCGCCCACGAGTCCATCACGGCGCTGGTGGCCAGCCTCATCGCGGGCGCATCATGGATCGCCGCGGTGTCGAGCCTCAATGTCTCAGCGCAAGTCGCCTTGCCCGAGTGGGTCCGCGGCCGAGGGCTGGCGGTGTACGTGACCGTGATGTTCGGTTCACTCACCATCGGGAGCGCGCTTTGGGGCGAGCTTGCCGTCCTGGTCGGCGTACCCGCTGCTCTGCTGGTTGCAGCCGCGGGCGCGATGATCATGATCCCGCTGACGTGGCGATGGAAGGTGCAGACGGGCGCAAACGTCGACTTTTCGCCCTCGATGCACTGGCCGGATCCGGTCACAACCCATGCGATAGAGCCGGACCGAGGGCCGGTTCTGGTGACCATCGAATACCGGATCGATCCGAAGAGCCGTGAAGCGTTCCTACATGCTCTCGGCCGGTACTCTCGTGCGCGCCGCCGGGACGGTGCTCATGACTGGGGAATCTTCGAGGATCCCGCCGACGAGGGCCGCTTCATCGAAACCTTTCGTACGGACTCCTGGCTCGAACATCTGCGACAGCACCAGCGGGTGACGAAGGCGGACCGCATGCTGGAGCAGACCGTGCGCCGCTTTCAGATCGGCGAGGGACCGAAGACGACGCATCTGGTCGGTGCAGAGCCGCGGCCCTCGGGCAAGTAATACGCCCGCTGGCCGCGCATCCTCTCCAATCTCAAGTCGCTGCTCGAAACCGGGGACATTGCGCTGAAAACGTAAGGAAGCCGCCGGATGACGCCCGAATTCAGGCGGCGAGCCACTTCCGCAGCTGTGCGTAGACCTGCGCCCGCCCCATGAGATCGAGGTGCCTCGTGTTGCGTGCGATCCATTGCCGATCGGGCGGGAAGGCGAGGGTTTTCACCCCATCCGAATGCCGACCGAGTGCGCTGTCGAGCGGCACAAGGCCATCGCCGACGAGCTGATCGCGTACTCGCCGGGCACGCGGCCCAAGCGTCGCGGCAACTGCGAAGCAGTCGACTCCCGCCGGCAACGCGACTTCGCTGCCGTGGCGCAGATCGGTGATTCCGGCGCTGCGTGCCGCGCCAAGCCGGGCGAATGGTGCGGAATATCGACTTGCGTGCAAAGCCGCCTCGATCCAGCTTCCGAGCTGCTCGAGCAGCGCACCGTGATGCGGCGTGCCGAGGAACACGAGCCGGCGCAGGCGCTTGGGCCATGCAAGCCGCTCATCTCGGGCCGCTCGGACAGCACTGCGCGCGACGAGGCCGCCCATGCTGTGGCCGATGATCGTCAGTTCATCGAGCGGCACCGGCCATTCGGCAGCGAGTCTCTCCAGCTGGCCGGCTAACTCAGCACCGTTCTCGGCCACGTGCCGGCCGCTGTTGTAATGAAGGTAGACCGGCGTGTAGCCGAGGTCGCGGGCGAGCGCTGTACCGTGGTCATGCCCGTTGCGCCGCCATTGCAGATCGTTCGTGCACAGGCCGTGCACAAGCACGAGCACGCGGCTGCCGGCATCGGGTATCGCCGCGGCGAGCTTCTCGCGAGTCAACGTCAAGGGTCGACCACCGCGGCGCATGCGCATCGGAACTGCGAGCGGGTTGCCGGTCGCGGCCAAGTGGTCACCGTATATGCCGTTGATCGCGGCGCGCATGGCTTCCTGTCGCGCCGTCGGCGCACCCTCGGGAATCATCGGCGCAAGCGAGCAAAGTGCGGCGTCGATTCCGCGGCCCGCGACCCGCGCGCCGCCCCGGACCGCGGCATAGACGAGCCGGCTGATGCTGCGGCTCGTGCCGGTTGGGTCGGCAACCCGCGCGATCGTGTGGTGCAGCGTCTCGACGAGACCGGTGATCCCGGCCGCCGCATCCGCTAAGAGTCGGCCATAGCCGCGCAGGTCCGTCACATGCGCCCGAGTGAAGGAGCTCATCGGCGGCCCCGCTCAGGCCCGCTCAAGCTCATTGATCGCACGCCACGCCTGGTCGATCGCCTCGTGGGTGTAGGCGTTCCATCCCGCGTCGGAATTGGCGATGCTGACGCGGCCGCATCGCTTGCGGCCGATCTCGCAAGGCCGTGGTCCCGCCCATTGCGGATCGAACAGCGAATTCGCATCGTAAGCGTAGCCGTGCGGCCAGCGATTGACGGTGATCGCCGCGATGTCGCGCGCCGACCGGAATCCGCCGGGACTCAGCATGCGGTCGAGTTGGCTGGTGATCTGCCTCTCGAACTCCTCGAACGGCGTATCCAGAAGTACCTGCCGCCCCAGCCGGAACTGCTGGACGTTCGAGAGGCGCTGGTTCGGCGTCAGCGGAACATGCACCATGTGGACAATCATCGGCTCGCTCGGGTCTCGCGGATTGCGGTAGCCGCCGAGCGACACGGGATAATCGAGCTTGACGTTCGAGAAGTAGCCATAGGGGCTGTAGATCTTGTCGACCCCCAGATTCACGAAGGCTTGCCAGTTGCGGATTGCGACGTTGGCGTAGACCAGCGGAATTTTGACGCCCAGGGAGAGCGCACGTTTCTGCGCGTCGGGCAGCTCGGGCATGATATGCGGAATGATCATGTTGTAGCACGCGAGTACGCACTGCTTCGCCTGGACGCGATGCAGCGCGCCCGATCTCATGTAACCGATGTCGACCGGTCCGTCTTTGGTGCGCGAGTTGGCGACGGCCACCGCCGTGCTGTCGAGGCGCAAGCGGATGGGCGCGCCGTCCACATCGAGCTTGCCGTAGTCGAAATCCGCGAGGACCACGTCGTCCATGGTGTGGCCCGGCGCCACTGCGGGGATTAGGCTGCGGACCAGCAGCCGGGCAATCGAGGCATTGCCGTCGGGGAAATGATAGATATAGGGCTCGTCCAAGCCCTCCTCTTCCTGGTCGCTCAAGCCTAGGCCGGCGAATCCGGGGTAGCGAACGATCAGCGCCTCCAGCGCCGGCGTGATATCCGGGCCCATGGCCAATAAATCCTTGGTCGCGCCATCGAAGTACTTCACCGCGTCGCCGCCCAGCCCGGCATCCTTGCGCAGGTAGTCGCGGTAGCTGATCTTTTTCAAGTAGGCGATCTTCTCTGCCTTGGATTTTCCGGCGAGATAATCCTTCGGATGCTTGAAGAAGGCGACGAGCCGCGCTCGGGCATCCTCGGAGATCGGGAACTCGGCGACGACCGACTCGATCGGAAGGGGTCTGACGCCGCTTGGCACCGAATCGGGTACGCTCAAGCTGCGGATGCCGACGACCAGCTTGTCCACGCCGAAGGTCTCGCGATCGAAATACACGCCGTCCGTGAGGCCCAGCGACCCGTAAAGCTTGCGGTCAAAGGCGGTATCCCAGCGCGTCAAGTCGACACCCAGGCTCTTGAGCGTGCGGTTGACCGTCTGGCTGAACAGCGCTTTTGGGGATTGCAGCGATTCGGTCCCGCCGTAACCGAGCAGCAGCCTACCGTCGACCCGGAACTCGTTGCGCTTGGCGTGCCCGCCAAAGTCGTCGTGGTTGTCGAGGATCAGAATACGCGCGGCGGAGCCGTGCGCCTCGCGATAAAACCATGCCGCCGCCAATCCGCTGATGCCGCCGCCGACCACCACCAGATCGTAATTCTCCTCGACCGCGCGTCCAGAGATGTCGAATGAGCGGCCCTCGCGGCCGACCTGATGGGCGACCTCGAACGAACCGGGATGGCTGCCCCGCAGACCGGTCAGCATCGGCGGATAGTAGCGTTCCGGCTCGGCGCGCAGTTGGGCGAGCGGAGTCAGGCCGCCGGCGATGACGAGGGCGGAGCCGCTGAGAAAGTCGCGGCGGCTGATGGTGTTGGGCATGATTTCTCGACGGTTGAGATGGGCCGGTTAGTGTGAGGAGCCGACGACGAGGGGTCAACCCTCGGCTTTTCGCCGCTGTTTGCGCGTCAGCGGCCGGCGCGGCGAGACGGCATCGCTCGCTGCACGCTCGATAACCAGCGGAGTAATGACGCGCATGCGTCGCGCTGCCGCGCGGTCCACATCCCGTTCGAGTGCACGATAGCTCTTGATCAACAGCTCGCCGAATTGTGTGAGGGTGATGCCGCCGCCGCCCTTGCCTCCTGTCATCGCCACGGCTACGGGCTCTCGAAAGGATGACCTCAGACTGTCGATCAGAAGCCATGCGCGGCGATAACTCATTCCCAGATCGCGTGCAGCCTGAGACAGCGAGCCGGACTTCTGAATGCCTTCCAGCAGATCAATCTTTCCCGGGCCGATGTAGCAGTCATTCGCGAAATCGATCCTGAATCGAACGACGGGTGGTGCGGGCATGGTAATCCTCTGTGACAATATTCAATTCACAATGTTCCGCGCGGCCGCAGGTCCCCGCGATGACCGCTTGCGGCCCGCCGCCTCTGCCGAGCGGCGGCGTGAAGTGAATCGCGCCGTTGCGCGCCCTCGTGGTCAGCCGGCGGCAGCGACCGCGAGCGTCGGGTCGACTTCCGACGCCCAGGCGAGAAGCCCCCCCTCGAGGTGTGCGGGCGCCGCGATCCCCGCGCGCAACGCGATACCACAGGCGGCGAGACTGCGGCTGCCGCTGCGGCACATGAACACGGGACTCGCCTGCGGCGGAATTTCCTCAAGGCGCTGCCGCAACTCGGCGACCGGGATGTTGATGGCGCCCGCGAGATGCCCCGCATCGAACTCGCGCGGCTCGCGGACATCGACGAGCACGATCGCGTTCCTGGGAGGATTTTGATCGAGCAGCGTACGCAAGCCCGCGGCAGTCAGCTTGCGAACGCTCTCCAACGCCCTGGCGCTGAACGGGTCCTCCGGATCTCGCAGCGTGGTGATCACCGGGCGATCGCCGCAAACGGCACAGTCGCGGCGCCGCTCGAACGGGAACTCGTGGAAGCGCATTTCGAGCGCATCATACGTGAGAAATCGCCCAACCAGCGGCTCACCGACTCCCAGGATGAGCTTGATCGCCTCGGTTGCCTGGATTGCGCCGAGCACACCCGGCAGCGCGCCCAGCACGCCGGCCTGCGCGCAATTCGGGACCACTAAATCAGGCGCTTCGGGAAACAGGCAGCGATAGCAGGGACCGCGGCCCGGCACATAGGTCATCGCCTGCCCTTCGAAGCGGTGGATCGCCGCCGCGACCAGCGGCTTGGCGAGGATCACGCACGCGTCGTTGACGAGATAACGCGTGGACAACCGGTCCGTGCCGTCCAGGATGAGATCGTAGCCGCCCAGCAGTGCGCACGCGTTGGCGGCCCGCAGCTCGACCGCGTGCGCGACCACGTTGATCTGCGGATTGAGGCTTGCGAGCCGCTCGCGCGCCGCCTCCGCCTTCAGCCGCGCAATGCTGCCGGTGTCGAACAGCACCTGACGGTGCAGATTCGACACCTCCACCCGGTCGCCATCGACGATGCCCAGCGTCCCGACCCCCGATGCCGCCAGATACAGCGCGGCAGGCGATCCGAGGCCCCCGGCGCCGATCACGAGAACCCTCGCCGCCTTGAGTTTCTCCTGGCCCTCGGGCCCGATCTCCTCCAGCACGAGTTGGCGCTGGTAGCGGGCGCACTCTGCGGCCGAGAGAGTCATGGCTCACCCTCCGCTCAACGCGCAGATCACATGAACCGTGTCGCCGGCTCGCACCGGCTCGGCAAGCCGTCTTGCCTCGCTCGTGTTGACGAACAGGCGCATGTGCGGGCGGATGCGGTCCTGCTCGTCGACCATCCGAAAGCGGATGCCGGGGAAACGTCGGTCGAGGTTTGCGAGGATCTCGTGCAGCGTCGCGCCCTCGACCGTGACGCTCGATGCACCAGAGGTGTAGGAGCGCAAGGGGCTTGCGATTCTGACCACACAGCTCACGGAACTCACTGCCCCTACACCGCGTGCGTGACCGAATAAATCTCCGGAAGGTGCCGGGCGATGCAGCTCCAGCGCTCTCCGGCATTCGTGCTGGCCCAGACCTCCCCGCCGGTGGTGCCGAAATAAAGACCCCTACGCCCATGGCGATCAGTGCACATCGCCTGACGGAGCACGGTGAACCACGCCTGGGAACGGGGCAGACCGCGATCCAGACGGCGCCACGTCCTGCCGGCATCGTTCGTCCGGTACACCGCCGGCCTGCCGTCGATGGCGGTGCGCGGCCAGACGGTCCGGCCGTCCATCGGAAATACCCAGGCTGTGTCGGGATCGGCTGGGTCCAGCACGACCGGAAAGCCGATGTCGCCGATCTTCTTCGGCATGGCCTTGCCCACTCGTATCCAGCGCCGCGCAGGGCGATCGAGGCGATACAGCCCACAGTGATTCTGCTGATACAGACGATCGGGCCGCAGGGGGTGCAGGGCGACACAGTGAGGGTCGTGGCCGTATGGTGCCGCGGGATCCGGCAGGAAGTCCGCCTCGACTCCCTCGTTGAGCGGCGTCCAGTCGCCTCCGCCATCCGTGGATTCGAAGATGCCGCCGATGGAGATTCCGATGTACAGATGCCTCGGGTCGCGCGGGTCGACGAGGATGGAGTGCAGGAACTCGCCATCGGGCGTGCCGACCGTCACCCACTTCGAGCGCAGGGGATGGTCGTTGAATCCGGCGACCGGCTCCCAACGCTCTCCGCCGTCCTCCGAGCGGAACAGACCGGCCGGGGAGCTGCCGGCGTACCACGTCCCCGATTCCGAGGCATGCCCAGGGCTCAGCCAGAAGACGCGTTGAACGGCGCGCCCCTCCTCGCCTTCGCCTGCCTTGCGGAACGCCGGAGGCTGCGAAGCCTCGCGCCACGTTCGGCCGCGGTCCGCCGACCTCCACACCGTCGGTCCGAGGTGGCCCGTCTTGGCCGCCATGAGCAGCACTTTGGGCTCGCGAGGATCCTGCACGATGTGATGAACGATGTGTCCGAGAAACTGAGGCCCAGACAGCCTCCAACTCTTGCGCCGCGCATCAGCCCGCAGCACAAACGCCCCCTTACGCGTGCTTATCCAAAGCGTGCTGCCCATGAGCGCAGAGCATCCGCGTCCTGGCTCGAGGATGTCAACATCACCGATGATCATGAGTGCGGACGTATCGAGCCGATCAAGATTATGGATGTAATGTAATTTATAGTTATTAACTGTAATTAATTGAATATATTATTACAATTACCGGTTATAACCATCAGAAACCATGACCCAGCCTCACTTCAGTCTGGCGTGTGGCTCACCGCCCGAACGCCTTCTGCCCTGGGTGACCGGCTCGCGCGGTGAGCTCGGCGATCGCCTTGCGCAGCTCCTCCACGTCGGGCGGCTTGCTCAGCAGGTGATCAAACGCGAGAAGAGCCGCCGGTGACCGAGCGTTGTTGATGTCGTGCGCGATGCCGCTCGCCAGTTCGCCGAGAGCCCCAAGACGCTCGCTTTGCATCACCCGACGCTGCGTCGGCCGCAGCGCCTGTGAACGAAGTATGTTTTGAGCAGAGTTGATATCACGATCATGCGAGATCGCACACTAACAACATGTCCAACTTCTAATTCCGAGGTCTGCGACAACTTTCGGCCCCGTCGCACCTGCGCAAGACGGAAGTTGTCTTCGTACAAGAAACGCCGCAAAGAGTCGATCATCGCGTCACCCTTTCGTCGTACGGTAGACTGGTGCGTCTACGGGCGCGAACCATCGGTGCATCGCCGCCCACCGCAATCCTAGCAGTGCGCGCCGACCTTCAGTATCGTCACCTATAAAATGTCGTCATCATCCCGAGAACGCATACCGGGCGGCCCGGCCCGAACCGTCTCCGACGCCCTCGCCACCCGTGCTTCGGTCCGGGACTTCCTGCCCGATCCAGTGCCGGAACCGCTGCTTCGCCGTGTTCTCGAAAAGGCCGCACGCGCGCCCTCCGGGGGGAATCTGCAGCCCTGGCACGTCACGGTTCTGGCGGGCGCGCCGCTTGCGGGCCTCGTCGGCGCAGTGGCCGCCCGGCAGGAGCAATTGCCGCGCGGCGAGAGTGCAGAATATCCGGTTTATCCGGATCCGATCACCGAACCCTATGCAGGCCGCCGGTTCAAAATCGGCGAGGACATGTACAAGCTGCTCGGCATTGCGCGCGAGGAGCGCGCCGCACGGCGCGAATGGTTCAAGAGGAATTTCCGTTTTTTCGGCGCCCCAGTCGGGCTTTTGTGCTTCGTCGACCGTATCATGGGCGCCGCGCAATTCTCGGATCTCGGCATGTTCCTGCAATCCGTCCTGCTGTTGCTGCGCGAAGAAGGTCTCGATTCCTGCGCCCAGGAATCCTGGAGCATGTTTGCGCCCACGGTCTACGCGTATCTGAATACGCCGCGCAATCTCATGCTGTTCTGCGGCGTCGCCATCGGCAAGCGCAATCCAGCTGCGCCGGTCAACACACTGGTCGCTGACCGCGCCGCGCTCGAAGATTTCGCGCAGTTTTCCGGCTTTTAGAGCCGCGCTCACTCCGGCCGCGTCGAGCTCGATATGCAGTTCTTGACCCTGCAACGCATCCGGCGGTACGGTTGATCATCGTGTTCACTTTGAGGAGCGCGGGCTTGCGCGCCGCCATCCGTGGTGCAGACGCGTTCCATTTTCGAAAGATCACATCGGGGAGAACATGCAGAGCAATAAATTGAGAGTTGGTGCGCCCGGTTCCTCCGAGGGACAGAACGTCATGGTCCGTTTGATCTCCCTTGCAACCATGCTCGCGTTATCGCTCACGGCATGCGCCCCTTCATCGCACGTCCTGGTTGGCGCGGCGCGCCCGCCAGTCTCCCCGGCGGAGGTCAAGATCTACCTGCGCCCGCCGCCTACGTTTCAAGAAATCGCCATTCTGAATGCTTCAGCCGACAGCATGTTCGGCACCGGCGGACAGGCTTCCGTGGACAAGGTCATTCAGCGCTTAAAGGAAGAGGCCGCGAAACTGGGCGCGAACGGCATCATCCTGGAGGGCATGTCCGATCAGCAGACCGGATCGATCGGGGGCGGCAGCGGCTCCGCATCCGCTTCGGGCAACACCGCGGTTGGTGTGGGCCTCGGCGGATCATTAGGTATTTTCAAGAAGACGGGTCAGGGGCGCGCGATCTATGTTCCTCCCGGCGCACCGACTACGCCGGGAGGATGACACGAAGGCGGCAGCTATCCGGCACAAAAGAAATTCAGCTTATTGCCGTCAAGATCACGAAAGTAACCGGCGTAAAAGCCCTCCCCTCGCGGACCGGGCGCCCCTTCATCCGAACCACCTAGTTGCAGGGCTTTACGATGCAATGCGTCGACCTTCGCCGTGCTATCAACCATCAACGCGACCATCACTCCGTTTCCGACCGTGGCCGGTTTCTTGTCAAAAGGCTTGGTCACGCCGAGTCCCGGCTGATCAGGCTTCACCGACCATGCCACAAATTGCTCGGTCTCCATCATCCGCTTGGCACCCATCTCACCCAGCAGCGCGTCGTAAAAGGAGGCCGCACGAGCCAAATCATTGGTTCCGATAGTGACGTATCCGATCATGCTGATTCCCCTCTTTTGAAGAATAATAGCCAAGAACGCAACTCGCAGCGTTCGCATCAACGCACACGCGAACATTGCGAAGTATTACCAATCTCAGCGGCGCGCGTCCATCCAGTACCGGGGGGGGGCGGGAGCACTGTATATGGAGGTCAGTTCTCCACCACCGGCAACGCCACGTACGACGCATCGACCGATGAGAAGTAAACGCGCTGAGTCGCCTTCCGGTAGTCGGCGGGCTTGGCGAAGAAGATATTGGGCACGTAGGTTTGCGGGTTTCGGTCATAGAGCGGGAACCAGCTCGATTGCACCTGCACCATGATCCGATGCCCCGGCAGGAACACGTGATTATTCGCCGGTAGACTGAATCGGTAGGGCAGCGGCTTGTTGGGCTCAATTGGCTTCGGATGGACGAAGCTTTCACGGTAGCGGCCGCGGATGACATCCATGCCCACCGCCAGCTGATATCCGCCCATCTCGGCCTGCGGCGCCACTTGATCCGGGTAGACGTCAATCAGCTTCACCACCCAATCGCTGTCCGTACCACTGGTCGATGCAATCAAGTGCACCTCCGGCCTGCCGCTGATTTTCAACGGTGCCGTCAACACATCGGTCGTGAACGTCAGGACATCCGTGCGGCCTGAAGGCTCGCGCTGATCGTCCACGAGCCATATCGACCAGGTCTGCCCAATCTCGTATCCGGCCGGCTGGATCGGCCGAGCGCGATATGGCGTGGGGCGGGCCGGATCCGAAACGTACTCGGCGTAACCGGTACGCGCGAGCGGCCGCGTGAACGCAAGCTTTTGATCGGCGTGCAGGTACAACGCGCGACTCTTGCCCGGGCATCCGCTTTCGCAGGCGAGCGGCCAGCGGTCGAGCCGGCGCCACTGATTCGTACCGGTCTCGAACGCCGTGACCGGCGCGAGGTCAGCCTTCGGTGCACCGTCCTTGAGGTACTGCGCGAGGAAGGGGCGCAAGACCTGCTCACGAAAATACTTGGCGGTGTCGCTACCGAAGCGAATCACGCCGAGGGCGCTGGCTTCCTCGATTTCCTGAGCGTGATACCAAGGGCCGAGGACGAGCTTCACCATGTCGCCGCGACTGTCCTTGGGCTTGATGGCCGAATAAACCACGAGTGCACCGTAGCTGTCTTCTGCATCCCACAGACTGTGTACGAGCATGACGGGGACCTTGAGGGGCTGCCCCGCGAGGATCTTGTCCAGCGCCTGGTCGCTCCAGAATGCATCGTACGCGGGGTGCGCGATCATCTTGCTCCAAAAGCCCAGCTGCTCCATGCCGTAGCGACTGCCCAGTTCGCCGGCGGACCCCGCCTGCATGAACAGGTCGTACTCATCGTGATAGCTGCTCCACCACTTGATCGAATTGTCGCGGCTCGCCTCCTGTTCGTATATGTAGGAGATGTTCTGCTCGCGAAATGCGCCGTTGTGAAACCAGTCATCGCCCATCCACCCGTCCACCATGGGGTTCATCGGGACCGACACTTTGAGTGCCGGGTGTGGGTTCACCAGCGCCATCAGCGGTTCAAACCCATCGTATGAGATGCCGAGCGTTCCGACCTTGCCGTTGCTCTCCGGAACATTCTTCACCAGCCATTCGATCGTGTCGTAGGTGTCCGTGGAATCATCGACCGGCGTCGGATTTTGGGCGCCATGCAGCGGCCGGTTCATCACGTAGTCGCCTTCCGACCCATACTTTCCGCGCACGTCCTGCACCACGCGAATGTATCCATCCTCGACGATGACATCGGTGGCGTTATCGTATCCCTGGAGCATGGGACCGAGATGTCCGCTGTGCACGTGGCTCGTCAGATCCTTGGCATTGTACGGCGTGCGTGTGAGCAGCATGCCGGCGTGCGTGGCGCCTTTGGGAACCAGAATGACCGTGTGCAGTTTGACGCCATCGCGCATGGCGATCATCACATCGCGCAACGCGTAGTCGTAGCTGTCCGTGGCCGGCACGAACTTACCCGGCGTCTCGCTTGGATACTCGGGATACAGCGCCTTGGGTGGGTCCTCCGCCTGCACAGCGCAGCTCACTGTCAGCAGCAGCGCGACGAGCATTGGCCTCACGCCAAGCGCGGCGAGCGATCGTGTCAAATTCATGAACGTGTCTCCCCAGAGAATCATTGTTATGATTTTAGAGCTTTGCGAATGGTACCATTGCACACGACCGAATGAGGCACCTGTCATGCTCCTCTACGTCGACGCCAACTTTGCAAGCCCCTACGCCCTCGTCGCTTTCGTGAGCCTGCTCGAGAAGCGCCTCTCGTTCGATATCGAAACCCTGGATTTAGCCGCATACGCCAATCGAGGCCCGGACTTCGCCAAGATTTCCATCACCCGACGGATCCCAACGCTCGTACACGACGGCTTTGCGCTGTCGGAGTCCTCTGCGATCTGCGAATACCTCGACGAGACCTTTCCCGGCACACGTCTCTACCCCATCGACCCCCGCGACCGTGCGAGAGCGCGCCAGGTGCAGGCCTGGCTGCGCAGCGATCTCATGCCGATTCGCGACGAGCGACCCACGTATGTCGTGTTCTGTGGCGCCAGGCGCCCAGCCCTATCCGCGCGCGCGCGTGAGGCCGCGGACTCGCTATTCACCGCCGCACTGACCTTGCTCGAGGGGCGCACCGACAACCTCTTCGGCGGCTGGTCCATCGCGGACGTCGATCTTGCGATGATGCTGCAGCGGCTGATCGTCCTCGGCGACCCGGTTCCGCAACGGCTCATCGACTACGCCACTCTGCAATGGCGCCGCCCGACGGTCCAGCAGTGGATCCTCCGACCGCGGCCCCCACTGCTCGAATACTGACGATCCGACCCCTCGCCGCCCATTCCGGCAACGGCGGACCATGACGGACGTCGGCCTGCGGCGATATGCGTCACCCGCCGAGATTTCACAACTACCTAAGAACTCCCTAAGGATCTCCCGCCCGCCGGAGACTACCGTTGCACCCGAGGCTTTCCAAACGATCCGACATTCAAGGAGATGACCATGAACACTATGACTACTGCTAGCCGCTTTCGTACAGTTGTTGCAACCGCTTTTTTCGGCGCCGTCGCGTCGGGCTTCGTCGTGCTGCCGGCGGTTGCCGATGGTTCTGATGTGCCGCAGATGACCGTGAAGTACGGAGAACTGAATATCTCCAATCCGCAGGGAACCGCTGCACTCTATGCGCGTATTCGGTCTGCCGCGAAGATCGTTTGCTCGCAATTTGACGGTCGCGGTATCGATGCCTATCTGCAAAGAGAGGCTTGTGTCAACAAGGCGATTTTGGGTGCGGTGACCAATGTCAACAGCCCTGCCCTGTCTGCGCTGTACAGCGCGAAGATTGGAAAGGAAGTGCCGACGCGCCTCGTGTCGCGTTAGTGCACCAAATCGAACTGCGATGATGCAGGAGTCGCGGGCCGAAATCTCCCGCAGAAATGGGCCCTGATTGCAGCCACCGATCAGGACCCATTTTTTTATCACAGACCATCTTGCCCGCGAACGTCGCCGCCCGTGGCTTCCTTGGGAAGCTCACAGATCGGAAGTAACTGAATTTATGAGAATTTCCTCGAGGCGTCTGCCCCGGTTCGAATGCAACTAGATCGCAGCCGTGCATCACGCTGCATCAACGCCTGTCGCCGCTTGGAGACGTGCGCCGCGCAAACCGGCCGCCTGTGACGCCGTTCCTATGGACGACCGCGCTGCGCCCATACTGTGGCTACAAGCGAGGACCAACCCATGGGCGACCACAAATTCGAGAAGCGACTCGGCAAAATCGATCGCCACGCGCCGATCGCCCGACCGCTACCAGCCACGAAGCCCGCCCCCGCAGAGGACAGGACCAATCGCCGCCACGCCGCGATCACCGATGATCTATCCAAGTTTCAGAATTACGAGGAGTGGGCCCACCGAATACGAGATTCGTGGAAGTAGTCTTTTTCGTCTGGCCGGGCAGCGCGAAAGTGATCCCCGATGCGGCCAAGCGAGGGATAAGTTCCTCGCCCAATCCGACCACGGGGGTCAGCACGCCGCCGGATCCCAGCTTCCCTTGAGCAGTGGATGACAGTGCGAGGACGAAGGCGGACTCGCACAGACATTTGACCGTGATCCGGTTTCCCGCGTCGCCCTGACCTTTGAGGACCCCGCGGACGCGCTCGCCGCTCCTCGCACGGCCGATGAACTCGCATTCGAAAAAGCCTTCATTCATGGTCCTTTCCGAGGGTCCGTCGCCCGGTTGCGGCAGCAGCGGTTTGATGAGTCGACTCCCAACTCCCGACGCGGAAATGCCTTCGAAAATCCTGGCTCCGATCGTGACCATGCGCGCCGTCGAGCGCTTCTTGAACCTCGCGTACTCTTGATAATCGAACCTCGTGCCGAGCAGCGCCTGGGTGCGGCGCACGACTCGTGTGTTGATCATCCCCATCACAAAGGGCGTCACCCACGACTGAACCTCCGCGTCGTAGTGAATTCCGGCGGGGTCGGCATTGCGCGCCCGCTCCTCAGCCGTGTGCGCCGTCGGATCCGGGTCGAGCAGGAAGGGATCCCGTGCCATGACGATTTCACCCGATTCGATCATGTAGAAGAATGACGCCACCGTACCGCCGTTGATCCCGCCGCCTACCCGGAAATACGCCGAGATGCTCACGCAGTCGGACTGCAATGCGTCCCGGATGTGTCGCAGGATGAGCCACGAGCCGTAATCGGAAGGAATCGAATCAAATCCACAGCAGTTGATGACTCGCGTACCATCGGTCGACGCTTGGGCGTGATGCCGGTCAATCAGCCGGCGGATCCAAGGCGTCTCGCCGGTGATATCGCAATAATGCGTGCGATTGCGCACGCAGGCATCCACCAACTTCGTGCCGTAGAGGCTGAACGGCCCGGCAGTCGTGGCCACGACGCGAGTCTGTGCCGCAAGACGATTGAGCGCATCATCGTCTTGGGCGTCGGCAATCAGAACGTCCACGCCGGCCGAATTGACCGTCTCGAGCTTGGATGGATTCCGGCCTGCGATGGCCCATCGCAATCCCGACGGAGCATACTGCCTGCAGTACTCGACCGTCTGCTTGCCGGTGAATCCCGAGGCTCCATAGAGAACGATGTCGTATTTGCAGTCGGCGAGAGGCATGTGTTCCGCACATTCTACGTCTGGCCGGAGTTCTTCGATGGGCCGGGCCGTTCTAACCATCGGACGAAGGTCCACCCTGAACGATGAGTCATCAATACGACGCCATGCGCGACGAACTCAGGGCCACATTATCTTAAACTCGGCGTCGAATTGCGTGATAGATGACAAGCACGACGACGGCGCCGACGACAGCAACCAAGATGCTGTAGAGATTCACGCCGGTAACGCCCGCCATGCCAAACGTTTGAAATAGATATCCGCCCACCACAGCGCCGATAACGCCCAGCACAATGTCCAGAAAAAAGCCTTCTCCAGTTTTGTTCACCATCTTGCTGGCAATAAATCCCGCCACCAATCCGAGCACAATCCAGGCGATAAATGACATGTTGGCCCCCGTTGTTTGTCCGAATGTTCAGGTCCGGCAGTGTCGCCAGCACATGATGCGCCGCCTGCGATCTCGTAGATAGCGTTGGTGAGCCGCTACCGACAGTTCCGGGATCTGTGGCAACAATCAAAACGCGCTTAAGCCTTAAAGCAGTGTTCTCGGTGGTACGCCAAGAACTCCCTCTGCGCGCACCGAAACGGACCCACATTCTTCGCCGGCGTAATCCCCCAGGCCCCCAGCACCTCTGCGGAACATCTAGGCGCTACGAGCAGATCGCCATCATCCGTGAAGCTGATAAACCCTTTTTCGAACAAATGGCCCACGTGCGGCGCCAACATCAGCCCATTGTTCTCCGACAGTCGCTCCGCATTTGACGATTCGCTCCACGGCTTGATGTGGGCCGCGATCAAGCAATTCGGATCATCGACGCCGCTCACCCGGCAGCGTGGCTCGACGCGACGCACATTCTCGCGAAATATCCCCAGCCCGCGACGCGCAAGAATCAATGACTCCTTTACAGTCGGCGACAAAACCGCTTGGTTTAGAATCGCAAGCTCCTGAGCCCACTCATCCGCGAATGGGTGAGTCGACGGCAGGGCCGAAGCGGCTCCGACGGCCGGCGCGGCGCGCCGCGACTTCGCGGTCTGCCAACGCCTGTCGAGCTCCGCCGCTATGGGCTCCGGGATGGCCACGCCCGAGGGCACGATGCTCCACTTGAACCGAGACAGCGGGCGCTGCTGCAGCTCTTCCAAGGGAATGACGGGCGCTTCACTCAAGTCCGTAAGTCGAATCTTCACGTACAGCGCTTTGATCTTTTGGCGCCGCTTCTCCGGGTCCCAATGCTTCTGCTTGAAAGGCTCCGATGTCGTCACCCCGCGACCGACAAGACCTTTTGGCGCAGGTCCCAGTCGATTTAAGAAAATTTCACTTCCCTTCGGCAGATACGTTCGAGTGCCGCATGACCATCGCTCCATGACAAAGCCCTTACGCTGGACCCGCACCACACGCTTCTTAAACGTGTGCCAGTCAAATTTCTCCGGGTTCCAAGACAACAAGAATGCCGCCATGAGATGAGCTCTACGAAATTGCGAATTTTCCGGTCCACCAACCGCCAAGTTACAGCAATTGTAACCCCTAAGCCGAGTTCTCCCCCAGGCGCCCCATACCTCACTCGCCCTCACGGTCGACAGACTCGTCTGTTCCAAACCCATCTCCGATCTTGCAAAAGAGTTCGGAATCTTCGATGCCCGCTCAATCGAGCCAAGCAGGTTGCGCCCGATCACTCAGCCATCGATTTATTGGCGAGTTCATCAATCATGGAGATAATCCCCAACAGAACCGTGCCGCCCACCCTAAGACGGCAGCCTTCGATGTCCTCGCGGCTAAAGGCCCGTCCGACAGTTCTCCCATTGACGACTATTTCGATTGTGGAGCCGGTAGGTACTTGATCCACGAGCTCAGCGTCAACGTGCGTGACATTGCCGAAAAATCCATGGGGCACCAGCCGGCTCTTAATCTCGTGCCTGATCTTGCCAAGACCGGTATCGAATTCCTCTCTCTGTTGCTTGTCTTCCATGGGGCCCCTCCTCCGTTAATGATCTCAGACGCTAGTATGCGCTCGTCAGCAGGCGGTGGCGCTTCCGCCATGCCCGCCTCGCCTCCCGGACTCCATGAGTCCCCTGCCCGCGTGAACTTTTGCCCGCACTCTGAGTTCTTACCTAGTGGCTTCGTTTGCGGTCGCCGGTCGGCCTAAGGCTATTTCATGGATCGTCCCAGTTTCCCCGTGACCGTATGGGTCGTGGCGCTGCTTGTACTAGCCGGTTGTCAATCCGGTTCGAACAGCGGCTCGATGCCCGCGCCGTCGACCCCGCAACGCGGGCAGCTTCTGACCAATCCGCCGACCCTGCTCGCCACCTTCGCTACCTCGGATCTGCTCGGACTGCTTGGTCTAGATACGCTCGGGCGGGAGCTACTGACGCTCGCCTACTCGCCCATCTGCACCGTGAACGTCTACCAGTTGAGTTACGAGACAGTGGGGGCAAAGTCCGAACTGACCACCTCCACCGGCGCGCTCCTGGTGCCGAGCGGATCGGCCTCCGGCTGTCAGGGTCCGCGTCCCATCGTCGAGTACGCCCACGGCACCTCGCCGAGCAAGAACTACGACATGGCGCAGCTGTCCGGGTCGAACGCCAGCAGCGAGGGGCTCATTCTCGCGGCCCTGTTTGCCGCCGAGGGTTACATTGTCGTCGCACCGAACTATGCGGGCTACGACTCCTCGACGCTCAACTACCATCCGTACCTGGTCGGTGCGCAGCAGGCGGATGAGATGATCGATGTGCTGACGGCCGCGCGCAGCGCGCTGCCCGTCGCCCTCGCACCGACCGTCACCGACAATCACAAGCTCTTCGTCACCGGTTATTCCCAGGGCGGCTACGTGGCGATGGCGGCGACCAGCGCGATGCAAGCGGCCGGCGAGACCGTGACCGCCTCGGCGCCGATGTCCGGGCCCTACGCGATCGCCGCGTTCGGTGATGCCATCTTTCTCGGGGAAGTGAACGGCAGCGCAACGGAGAACGTGGCGCTCCTAGCGAACGGTTATCAGAACGCATACGGCAATCTCTATTCGCAGCCGACGGACCTCTTCGCCACGCCCTACGCCAACGACATCGCCGGCCTCTTGCCGAGCACGACCCCGATCAGCACCATCTACTCCGAGGGCCTGTTGCCGGACAACACGCTCTTTAGCAGCACAGCGCCCGCTTCCCAGTACGCCTCGATCACGCCGGCGACCACGCCGACCGACCTCGCCACCGTGTTTGCGATGGGTTTTGCGAGCAGCGATTACCTCGTGCTCAACAGCTACCGCCTGTCCTATCTGCAGGATCAGCAGGCCAATCCCGACGGCGGCTTTCCGACGACGACCACGGGGCTGCCCGCCGCCTCGCCCACGAATGCTCTGCGGCAGGATCTGAAGACGAACGATCTGCGCAACTGGACGCCGACCATGCCGACGCTGCTGTGTGCCGGCGATCAGGATCCTGAAGTCTTCTTCTTCAACACGCAGCTCATGCAGGGGTATTGGTCGAAGAATGCGCCGAGTGCGCCCGTGACCATCGTCGACGTCGCTTCCACGCCGACGGCGAAGGATCCCTATGCGAATGAGAAAGACGCGTTCAAGGCAGCGGTCACGGCCGTGGAGGTGGCCGCCATCGCCGGCGGTGCCACCGACGGCGGACATGCCGCAGTGCTCGAGGACTACCACGCGCGGCTCGTAGCGCCCTTCTGCCTCGCGGCCGTTAAGTCGTTCTTCGACGGGCAGGGTGGCTGAGCGGCCGACGGATTCGCATCGATGCGACGCGAAGTGCGCGGGCGCCGGATGTGCGCGTAGGTTGGCGAATGCTACAGCGCCGGGCGGAGGGCATCTTTACGCCGGTACCGCGCCCATCGAAGCCCTGTGAATCGCTGCATATTTCCCCGGGTCCTTGAGAAAGGTCGTCCAGCAGCCGTCACAGCAGAAGTAGAACGAAACGCCCGCGTAGTTCTCGACGTGCAACGCATTGGCGGTGCTCACGGCAGCTCCGCAGACGGGATTGACGAAACTGAGGCCTGCCGAGGCGGTGCCGGACTCTTTGCGCGAAATCGGCCGGCTCGTGTCCTCGCCCGCCGTCTCCGCCGCCTGCTGCCCGACGGGACGGCCGCGCAGCGATGCCAGGACTCCGGCGATCGCCGTCAGTGCAATCTCGCCCGGCGTCTTGGCGCCGGCATCCGGTCCCGCGGGGGCCTGCAGGCGCGCAAGCTGCGATTCGTCGATTCCGCGCATCTTCATCGCGGCGCGAAGCCTGTCTGCCTTGCGCCGGCTTGCAATCATCAGTACGTGCGTCGCGCAACTGCGCAAGGCAGCCTCAAGCGCTTGCTCATCGCCCTGCCCCTGCGTCGCGACCAGCACCACGGGTGCGTCATTCGGGCTCTCGGTGAGCCTGATTCTGAGGCGATCCGCAAGGAATCGCGCCTCCTCGGCTGCAGGCGTGGACCCGAGTACGCACAGCCCCAGCCCGCGGCTGTTGGGCTGGATGAAAAGATCGACGCTGCCGTTGCTGGCGCACGACATCGCATAGTGCTCGACGTCTTCCTCGGCGTAGGCCTGCTCATTGCTGATGCGCACGAGCTTCGGCTTGCCGCTCGCGATGGCGCATTTCGCGGCATCGATGACCACCTCCATCGCGCACCCGCCGCCAATCCAGCCGTGCAGCGTCCCGTCGGCGAGAATGATCGCCTGGGCGCCGGGGTAGGCGGATGTCGGCGCGACCGCCCGTACCACCGTGACGAGGGCGTAGGTCTCGCCGCGGCGGTTCAGCTCGCGCGCCATGTCCTGCAGTTCCCCGTTCGTCATCTCAAGGTCTCTAAGATCTGCGGCAACACGCGCTCGATGGACGCAAGGTCGGCGCCGGGGGCGAGCAGATCGACGTGCGGCATAGCCGCCTGCATCCCGCGACTCTCGGGTGTGTAACCAGGCTGGTTCAACAGCGGATTCAGCCAGACCAGGCGTCGCGCTCGGCGCCCCAGCGCCGCAAGCGATTGCGCCAGCAGCGCCGGTTCCCCGGTATCGTAGCCATCGCTGACGACAATCACACCTGTGCGCGAATGGACCAGGCGAGACCCATGGTCGCGGTTGAAGTCGCGCAGGCATTCGCCGATTCGCGTTCCCCCCGCCCAGCCAGTGGCGAGCAGGTGCAGCCGTGCCTGCGCTCGCCACGGATCCGGGTCGCTGAGCGCCGCTCCCACATCGGTGATGCGCGTGTGAAAGATGAAGCAGTACACGTCCGCCAGCTCCCCACACAGCGCTCGCGCGAGGCGCATGTAAAAAAAGCTGTAGAGGCTCATCGACCGGCTCACGTCCACCAGCAGCACCAGGCGCGGGCGCACCCGCCGGCGCTCCTTCCAGGCGAGCCGAATGGGCGTGCCGCCGCAGCTCACGCTGCGCCGTATGGTGGCCCGCAGATCCAGGCGGCTGCCATGATGAAAGGCGGCTTCTCGACGCAGACGAATCTGCCTCAGCCGCTTTGCGAAGCGCCGCATCAGCTGCTCCATGTCGTAGGCATGATCCGCCTGATTCAATTCGCGAAAATCGGTGGAAGCCAGTGATTCCTCGCGGCTGGCGCCGTGCCGGGCGGAGCCGGCATCCAAATCCCCGGCGACGTCATTGCCCAAATCCGGCGCGGACTCCGACTCCGCCCCGCCGCGCACTCTGTCGGCATCCGGCACGCCGGCCGTATGCGGCCCGCCGGCGGCGGCCACGCTGCCTTCCGTGAATATGCTCGTGTTGGGCGGCAGGAAATAGGCGTCGAACAGCCCGTCGAAGCGCCGCCACTCATCGCCACGACCGCACAGCAGAGCCTTGAGGCTCCAGCGCAGCACCTGCGGATCGAGGATTCCCATGTGCTGCGAGGTCTCGAGCAGGCCAAGCGCATCCGCGCCCCCCACGCCGAAGCCATTCACGCGCAGAAAGCCCGCGAAGCCGGTCAGGCGCGCGCGCAGCAGCGGGCCCAGTTCCTCGGCGAAATTGGCGGCGCGCGTCAGCATGCCGCGGCAATGCGCGCGACGACCTCGCGGCTGAAGCCGGCGCGATCGTCGCGGGTCTTGATGAGCGCGCTGAGCGTTTCGAGAATGCGCTCCGCGGCGGCGGCGTCGATTGCGGAAATTCCCATGCGCAGCAGCGCCGCAGTCCAATCGAGCGTCTCGGCGATTCCCGGTTTCTTTTGCAGGTCCATGCGGCGCACGCTTTGCACGAAATCGACCACCTGGCGCGCCAAGTGTCCTCCGGCCTGCGGCGCCCGGATTTCCACGATGGCCAATTCCTTTTCAAAGGCAGGATAGTCGATGTACTGGTACAGGCAGCGGCGGCGCAGCGCGTCTGAAAGCTCGCGCGTACCGTTCGAAGTAATGACGACCAGCGGCTTCGTCACGGCGCGCACGGTGCCGAGCTCCGGAATCGATATCTGGAAGTCCGACAGCAATTCCAGGAGATACGCCTCGAACGCCTCGTCTGCACGATCCACTTCGTCGATCAACAGTACCGGCGGTTCGGCGCAGCTGATGGCCTCCAGCAGCGGGCGCTTCAATAGGTAGCGCTCGGAGAAGATGTCCTGCTCCTTGAGGGCGGTCGGGCGCTCGTCGTGCTCAAGCAGCTTGATTGCCAGCAGCTGGCGCTGATAGTTCCACTCGTACATCGCGGCGTGCACGTCGAGACCTTCGTAGCACTGGAGACGGATGAGTCTCGCGCCTCGCACCGCGGCCAGCGACTTGGCGATCTCCGTCTTGCCGACGCCGGCGTCGCCTTCCACCAGCAGCGGACGATCGAGCTTGACCATCAGCAGCAGCGCGGCGGCCAGCGAGGACTCGGCCACGTAGCCGACGGCCTCGAGCTGGCGCTGCAAATCGACGATCTCCGGCATGCGCTGCGTGAGAGTATTCACGCGGTTTTCTTGGTAAATAGAGCGCGCAGCCAGTCCTTGAAAATGGCCCACGCCAGCGCGAGGACATTCAACTCCCCGGCGGCCAAAGCGGCTCCCGGCGCCGCAGGCGGCTGCGCCCCGCCGCCTCCTGCCGCCGGCGCCGCTCGCGAAGCCTGGAGCGCGCTGACTTGCGCCGCGAAGTTGTCGGCGAACTGCTTCAGAATCTGATCAGCCACCGTGCTCATCATGCGTCCGCCGAAGGTGGCCGCCTTGCCGCTCACCGACAATTCACTTACGCCCGCCAGGGTGCACAGGCCGCCTTCGGCAGCCTCGACGCGCGCTGCGAGGTTCAACGAGGCGCCGGAACTGCCGGTGCTGTCGGTGCCCTTGCCGAGCAGGCGCAGGGATCGAGCGTTCGCATCCACCTCCGTCACCTGCACTTCGCCCCGGAACGACATCGTCGCAGGTCCCACTCTGGTGGTAACCGTTCCCTTGTAGCGGCCCGCGTCGATGCGTTCGGTGATCTTCGCCCCGGGCATGCAGCCGGCAACGGCCTCGATGTTCTGCAGGAATTCCCAGGCAATCTCCGCCGAGCACGGCAGAGGATACGTCTTGTCGATCTGCACCTTCATCTGGTGTTGATGCCGAGCGCCTTGCACTGCTGCCACACCCGGAACGCGGTGTGCGGCATGTCCATGTGCGTCACTCCCAAATGCGCAAAGGCATCCACGACCGCGTTGGAGAAGCACGGGATGCCGCCGACGTGGGGCGATTCCGCCACGCCCTTGGCGCCGATCGGATGATGCGGAGAGGGTGTGACGGTGTGATCGGTCTCCCAGTGCGGCGTCTCGACCGCGGTGGGCAGGAAGTAATCCAAGAAGCTGTTGCCGAGGTGATTGCCGTTCTCGTCGAACGGGATCGCCTGGCCGAAGGCCACCGCAAAGGCTTCCGTGAGACCCCCATGGATCTGCCCTTCGATGATCATCGGGTTGATCCGCGTTCCGCAATCGTCGAGCGCGTAAAAGCGTCGAACCTTGGTCTCGCCCGTGAAGCGGTCGATATCGACGACGCAGACGTACGCGCCGAACGGGTAGGTGAGATTGGGCGGGTCGTAGTATTCCGTCGCATCCAGTCCCTGCTCCATGCCGGGCGGCAGGTTGGACGTGTGCGCCGCCATTGCGATCTCCTTCATCGTCTTCGCCTGCGTCGGATTGCCTTTGACCTTGAATCGATCGACTTCCCATTCCAGATCGCCCTCGCCCACCTCGAGCAGGTGGGCGGCGATCTTCTGCGCCTTGGCGCGGATTTTGCGGGCAGCCATCGCGGCCGCCGCGCCACCGACCGGGGTGGAACGCGAGCCCCAGGTGCCGGCGCCGTAGGGGGCCTTGTCCGTATCCCCTTCCTCGATCTGGATCTCCTCCGACGGCAATCCCAGCTCGGTGGCGATGATCTGGGCGTAGGTGGTCGCGTGGCCCTGGCCCTGGCTCATCGTCCCCAGCCGCGCGATGGCGCTGCCGGTGGGATTGACTCGTATGTCGCAGCTGTCGAACAGCCCGATTCCCAGGATGTCGCAGACCTTGGTGGGTCCTGCACCCACGATTTCCGTGAAGGTGCTGATCCCGATGCCCATCAGCTCGCCTCTGGTGCGCTTGTCCGCCTGCTCCTTACGCAGGCCGGCGTAGTCGACCGCCTTCAGCACCTTGTCCAGCGCGGCGTGGTAATTGCCGCTGTCGAGCGTCCAGCCTAAGCTCGTGGTGTAGGGAAACTTGTCGGCTTTGATGAAATTGCGCGCGCGAATCTCGGCTTTGTCGATGCCGAGCTTCTGCGCGAGGACGTCGATCATTCGTTCGATCAAGTACACCGCCTCGGTGACCCGCAGCGAACAGCGGTAGGCCACGCCGCCCGGCGCCTTGTTGGTATACACCGCGTCGACGCGGCAATAGGCCTTGGGTATGTCGTAAGAGCCGGTGCAGATGCTGAACAGGCCCGCCGGCAGCTTGGTGGCCGACACGTGGGAATTGAACGCGCCGTGATCGGCGAGCGCCGTAAAGCGCAGGGCCTTGATGCGCCCGTCCTTATCGGCCGCCAGTTCGCCGACGCCGTGATAGTCGCGCGCAAATCCCGTCGTGGAGATGTTGTCGATGCGCGATTCGATCCACTTGATCGGCACCCCCGTCACGATCGACGCCACAATCGCGATGACATAGCCCGGGTAGATGGGAACCTTGTTGCCGAAGCCCCCGCCGATGTCTCCGGAGACGATGCGGATCTTGCTTTCGGGGATGCCCGAGAGCATTGCGACCACGGTGCGCACCAGGTGCGGGGCCTGCGAGGTGATGTAGACGGTCAACTGGCCCGTGACCTTGTCGAAGGATGCCACGCAGCCGCACGTTTCCAGCGGACAGGGATGCACACGAGGATTCAAGATTTCTTCCCGGACGGTCACGGCCGCACGGGCAAAGACCGCATCCGTGCCCTGCTTGTCGCCCGCCTCCCAGGTGAAGATGTGATTGGGGTGCGTACGCTTGCCGTGACCCACCTCATCCTTGCCGGCGATGTCTTCGCGAATGATCGGGGCGTCGGGAGCCATGGCCTTGTGCGGATCGACGATGGCGGGCAATTCCTCGTATTCCACTTCCACCGCGTCCGCTCCGTCTGCGGCGCAGTAGCGATCACGGGCGATCACCATCGCGACTTCCTGCATCTGGAAGCACACTTTTTTGTCCGCCAGCACCGCTTGCACGTCACCGCCGATCGTCGGCATCCAGTCGAGCTTGACGGGCTTCAGATCATCGGCGCTGAGCACCGCCACGACCCCCGGGACGGCCAGCGCCTTGGCCTTGTTGATCGATTTGATGCGTGCGTGGGCGTAGGGGCTGCGCACAATGGCTCCGAACAGCATGCCCGGCAGCTTGATGTCATCCACATAGGTGCCCTTGCCGCGGATGAAGCGCGCGTCCTCCTTGCGCAATCTGGAGGTGCCCATTCCCTGAAGCTTGCTCTCGCGCTCGAGCGTCTCGGTTGTAGCAGTCATCGCGAAATCTCCCGTAAGTTAGGTTCCGGTGCGCGCCGGCGACAATCTCTTCGCCGCGTACTGCACGGCCTTGATGATGTTCTGGTAGCCCGTGCAGCGGCACAGGTTGCCCGCCATCCAGTAGCGGATCTCCTCCTCCGAGGGATTGGGATTCTCCTGGAGCAGCCGATAGGCGCGCGTGATCATCCCCGGCGTGCAGAAACCGCACTGCAGACCATGCTCCCGCGTGAACCCTTCCTGCAGCGCATGCAAGGCGCCGCCCTTTTCGAATCCCTCGATAGTGAGCACCTCGGCATCCTGACACTGCACGGTGAGCACCGTGCAAGATTTGACCGACATGCCGTTGAGATCGACCGTGCACGCGCCGCAATGCGAGGTTTCGCAACCAATATGCGGACCGGTATGCTGGAGCCGCTCGCGCAGCGTATGGATAAGCAGCTCGCGCGGCTCAACGACCGCGTCGACATCCGCGCCGTTCAGCTTGAACGAGACCGTTTGTTTCTTGACCATTTTTGGTTCCCCCCGTACGTCGACTCAGTGTCTTGCGCGCGCATGCGCCGTGCGCAAGGCCCGCCGGGTCATTTCGCCGCTCATCGCGATCTTGTACTCGGCATCGCCGCGCTGATCTGCCGCCGGATCGCAGATGCTCATCGCCAGTCGGGCCGCCTCCGCGATCGAGGCGTCGTTTATCGCGCTGCCCCGAAGCGAGTCTTCGGCGGCGCGCGCCTTAAGCGCGCTAGGGCCGGCGTTGGTCAGCGCAATGCCCACATCCTGAACGCTCTCGCCCTTCATGCGCAGCGTGACCGCCGCGGCTGCAGTGGCAAAATCCCCGACCTTGCGTTTGAGCTTGGAGTAGCAGTAGCCGGTATGCGGCGCGGGCACCGGGATTCGTATCTCCGTCATGATCTCGCCCGGCTGCAATTGAGTGGCGTAGCTGCCGACGAAAAAGCCGTCGGCCGGCACCGTGCGCTCGCCCGACGCCCCCTTGAGTACGAATGTCGCGCCCAGCACCAGCATCAGTGCAGGGTGGTCGTTGCCCGGATCGCCGTGCGATATGTCGCCGCCAATCGTTCCCTTGTAACGTACTTGCGGATCTGCGATCAGGCGCGCGCCCTCAACCAGCAGCGGACACTTTTCCTGCAGCAGCTTCGACCAGATGATCTCATTCTCCGTGGTCATCGCGCCGATGCGCAGCATGCCGCTCTCTTCGCGTATGCCTTTCAGTTCGCCGATCCCGCCGAGATCGATCAGATGACCCGGCTGCGCAAAACGCAGTTTCATCATGGGCAACAGGCTGTGGCCGCCGGCGAGCAACTTGGCCTCCTCGCCGAATCGCTCCAGCAAACCGAGCGCGTCGGGAATGCTCTTGGGGGCGTGATATTCGAATTCGCGTGGGATCATGGGTCGCTCCTTTATTCGACGGTTTCCTGCACCGGCTCGGCAGTTTCCTGCGACTGCGGCAATTCGAGCTGCCAGCCGGTGCGCCGCGCCAGCGTCTGCACATCCTCGAGTGTGTCGAGGTCGGTAACGAAACGAGTATTTCGGGTTTCGTACACGCTCACGAGTTCCGGCTGGCGCTCGATCAGATGCCGGCAGGCGAGGTTCGTGGCACTGGAGAGAATCTGCGCGTGCGCCGACTCATCGATCAAGATGGGGTTGCCGCGTTGCCCGTCCACCACCGGCACCACCACATGACCCGCGGTGCGCCTTTTGAAGGCCCCAATCAGCTCGATCAGATCATCTGCACCGATCAGCGGCTGGTCGCAAGGCATGACGAACACCGCATCGAAGCTGCCGCTCAGCGCGCCAAGCCCTGCCCGCACCGAGCCGTCCTGGCCTTGCGCGTGCGCCTCGTTGTGTACGAGCGTCACCGAGAAGCTCTGTACCTGCTTCTCGACCGCCTCGCGCGCGTGGCCCGTCACCACGACCACCTCGTCGACGCCGGCCCCGCTGAGGGCGACCAATTGCCGGCTGATGAGCGGTACACCCCGAAGCCGTATGAGCGGCTTCGCCACACCACCCATGCGTCGGCCTTCACCGGCTGCCAGCAGCACCGCACCAATTCGCAACCTTGGGTACAGTCCACCGCCTTGTTTCAGCAAGCAACCCATACTCGTGCCTTCCGACAGTCGGTATCGCGAACGCGAAAGTGCGCACGCCGGTCAATCGAACTTGCGTAAACGCCCGAAGTAAACGCCCGAAGTAAACGCCCGAAGTAAACGCCCGAAAAAGTATACGCGCATATCGTCAGCCGCAATATCCGTCACTTGGCTGCCAGTGAGCGCCGGTCGCCGGACGGCGGACGCACAAGAATCTTCGCGCAAAATGCGCCTCAAATTCGCTAGAACCAATCTATTTAACCTTCGTAACTTATTTATTTTTCTAGATTAAATCTGCTTTACGGTGTGCGATGTCGTCCGCCGACAGCAACGAGCGCTTCATCGCGATGGCGAACAAAGCGTGAACCATGTGCAGCTAGCGGTAACATCGACTGGCCTACCGCCGAGGCAGAATCGTCGCACGGGACGCCGGGAGCTCTGGTAAATGACCGACTCACCCACCTACATGCCGCCGATCGAGGTGACGAACCTCAATTCGGGCGGGTACCGGTAGGATCGTGGCTGCCGCTGGTTCAACGGCACCTGATCTGCGCCGCTGCTCGTCATGCTGATTCGTCGCGCGTCACCGGGCGGCGCGAGCGACTGCTGCGCCGTCGCCGTGATGGCAAAAGCCTCGCACCCGGGACGGACCAAAACTCGCCTCTCGCCGCCACTGACGCCGAACCAAGCCGCCGCCCTCAACACGGCCTTCCTGGCCGATATCATCGCCAATCTGGAGCTAGCCGCTAGAGACACGAGACTCGCCCGCTTCATGGCTTTCGGGCCGCCGCAGTCGGTGGCCTTCTTCGAGGTTCTGGTCGGCGCTGAGGTCGGGCTACTGGAGACCTGGCTTCCAATCCTCGGGGATTGCCTGCTGCTACGCGGTGCAATCATTGCTCGATCTCGGTTATGGCGCGGCTTGCGTACTGAATTCCGACAGCCCTACCTTGCCGACCGCGGTGCTCCTCGCGGCGGTCGAGGCGCTGCGGCCAGAGGGCGATCGCATTGTCTTGGGGCCCACCACCGACGGAGGATATTACCTGCTCGGCGTGAAGCGCACCCACCGCCGGCTGTTCGAGGACATTGCCTGGAGCACCTCCCGCGTTGCCGAGCAAACGCTGCAGCGAGCGGCGGAACTCGGCCTGGAAACGGTCTTGCTGCCTCCGTGGTACGACGTCGACGATGCAGCAGCCTTGCGATTGCTCACGGACGAGACTCTGGCGGGCCAGGCATTTTCCGCGGAACACCGGTCCTATGCGGCTGCGCACTCGACCGCGCTGCTCCATCGCATCTGGCCCTTGCGCACCGATTCGTCATGACCCCGATCCGCTTGCTCGTCTTCATGGCGTGCGGCGCGGCGCTGCTCGTCGCGCTGACGGGCGTCGGTGCTTGGGGCCTTTGGACGGGAGACCATGCAATCGTTATTTGGGTGATGCTGGTCGAGGGCCTCGTCTACGCGGCTGCGGTCGGGTTGATCGTCCGGCACGAAGCTCTGCTCGACGGCGCATTGCGCCGCAAGGTCATGTTGCTGATCTTGGGCGCCGCGATTTTCGCGCGCGCCCTCTTGATCGCCGCTCCGCCGCTGTCGACCGATATCTACCGGTACGTCTGGGACGGGCGCGTGCAGGCCGCGGGCATCAATCCCTATCGCTACCGACCGGCTGATCCCGAGGTTGCGTTTCTGCGTGACGAAGCGATCTATCCGAACATCAATCGCGCCGAGACCGCCGTCACGATCTACCCACCAATGGCGCAGTTGATCTTTTGCGCCGTCACCCGAGTTGCCGAAGGCGTCACGCCGATGAAGCTGGCGATGCTCCTGTTTGAAGGCATCGCCGTCGTCGCCTTGCTCGCGCTGCTGCGCCGCCGCAGTTTGCCCGATTCCCGCATCGCCCTGTACGTCTGGCACCCGCTGCCCTTGTTCGAGTTTGCGGGCAGCGGGCACATTGACGCCGCTGCCATCGCTCTGATGCTGCTCGCCTGCGTGATCGCCGAGCGGCGGCGACCCTTGATCGCGGGCGGATTTCTCGGCGCCGCCGCACTGGTCAAGTTCTTCCCCCTCGTGATCCTGCCGTCGCTGTATCGACGTTGGGACTGGCGCTTGCCGCTCGGCGTCGCGATCGTGGGGATCGGTCTTTATTTGCCATTTCTCGGCGTGGGACGGCAGGTGCTGGGCTTTCTCCCGGGATACGTCCGGCAAGAAGGACTGGCCACCGGCGAGGGTATTTTCGTCATCGAGGCGCTGCGCGCATTGGTGCCGCTGCCGGGCTGGGCCACATTGGCCTACGTTCTGGTGGCCGCCGCCGCACTGGGATCGATCGCGCTGACCGTCGTATGTCGACTCCCGGTCAAGGAATCGATGACGTCCGCCTTGTGGCTGATGGCGGCATTCACAGTGTTTGTATCTCCGCATTTGCCCTGGTACTTTACTTGGATCCTTCCTTTTCTCTGCTTTCGCACATCGTGGGCATTGATCTATTTGTCGGTAATCTCGCCGCTGCTGTATCGAGAGGTGTGGGAACCGGAACCCCTGGTGCTGCACGCGACGCTCTACTTGCCGTTTGCCGTGATCCTATTGATTGAATTCGCACTTGGGGCGCGCCGGCCAGCCACGGAGCCGTTGAATGACGGAAGCATCGCGCACGACACGCCGATTGATCCGCGCCGGTATCACGAGGCGGCGCCGCCTACTCGAGAGGCGCGCGTGCAACAGCCGCCCGTCTGCCTGTATCTCGAGACGACGAATCGCTGCAATTTGCTGTGTACCACCTGCCCGAGAACTTATGAGGAGCTCGAACCGCCTGCGGATATGAGCTGGGAGCTGTTTACTGCGATCGTCGACCAGCTCCCCGGCTTGCAGCGCGCCGTTCTGCACGGCGTCGGCGAGCCGATGCTGGTGAAGAATCTGCCGCAGATGGTTCGGTATCTCAAGGACCGTGGGCGTACGTGCTTTTCAACACGAACGGCACCCTGCTTACCGAAAAGAGCGGCCGTGCGATGATCGCGGCGGGGCTCGACGAACTGCGCGTGTCCCTCGACGCGTCCAACGCGTTTCCTTCCGCGTCGTTCGCGGCAAGAACTCGACCGTATCTTGCGCAATGTGCGCAACTTTCGCGCGCTGCAAGTCCGCGAGGGACACGAGACGCCGCGCGTTTCCGCCTGGCTGACGGGCCTCAAAGAGACGCTCGCAGAGCTCCCGGATTTCGTCAGAGTCGCAGCGGAGATCGGCGTCAAGGAGGTTTACCTGCAACGCCTGGTATTCTTCGAGGAGAATTCCATCGGGCTCGCGCGTCCGGACCAAGCCTTGTACGAGCGCATGTCGCGCGACGAGGCTCACTGCTTGGAGACCGCGGTGACGCTCGCGAAATCGCTCGGCATGACCTTCAGCGCCTCGGGCGCCGCATCCGAACCTGGCATGAGCCTGAAGCGCCACGACGACGGCTCGCCCTGGTCGATGTGCCGCCGGCCGTGGACGGTCATGTACATCACCGCGAACGGGCGAGCGCTACCCTGCTGCATCGCGCCGTTCTCGCAACGCGGTTATGAGAACTACACGCTGGGCGATGCGACTCAGTACAGTTTGCGGGACATCTGGAATGGCCCGTCCTACGCGTCGTTTCGAGAAAGCTTGCTGTCGAACGCGCCTCCCACCGTTTGCGCGAACTGCGGCCTGCGCTGGAGTCTCTGACCCATGGCTGCGCGCACGGCGCTCATCATTCCGACTTTGAACGAAGCCGAATCGATCGCCGCGGTCGTGGCCGAAGTTCCGCGATCCCTGATCGATCGGATCATCGTCGCCGACGGCGGGAGTTCCGATGAAACTTGTGCACGAGCCGCGCTCGCCGGCGCAGAGATCGTTCACGCGGGTCTCGGGTACGGACGCGCCTGCCTTGCCGGGGCCCTGGCGGCGGCGGACGCCGAGATTCTGGTGTTCATGGATGGCGACGGCGCCGACAATCCAGCCGTGATCGGCGCCATGATTCAGCCGATCGCCGCGGACGCCGTCGACTTCGTGATTGGTTCACGCACGCGTGGAACCGCGCTCCGCACAGACTGGGCTGGCACCAACGTTGGGCGGGCGTCGGACTCGGCTTGGCGATGAGTGTATTGTACGGTGTCCGCTATACCGACATGTGCGCGCTGCGTGCGATTCGCCGCGAGCTGCTGCTCAGCCTCGGGATGCAGGAGATGACGTACGGTTGGAATCTGGAGATGCAAATGCGCGTTGCTGGTCGAGGCAAACGAGTGCTCGAATTGCCCGTGGTAAACCGCGAGCGCTTCGGGGGCGCCTCGAAAGTTGCCGGGACCCCTCGGGGATCTGTGCGCGCCGGCGCGCGAATTCTCGCTACTTTCGGGCGCTTGATGATCTCGTCGCAAACGGCGGAAACTGCGCACTCCCATGAGATCCGCTCGTGACCCTCCGAGAATGGACACGGCGGACGATGAGGGCATGGGAGACGCAGCGCAGCAGCGTTACGCTGGTCGCTTGGACGGAGCCCTAGGCCTATAAGGGAGGATCGAATGCGCGTGCCATCACGATCGAGCTTGACGCAGGCAGCAAGACTTTCGCGACTGGTTTGCTGTCGGACCTCATCGCCGTTTCGCGGCAGCCAGCAGGGCGACTTGCTGGCGGTGACCGGCGATGATGCCGCGCTGGGGGCTGAACTCGAGCGTGGTGCCGCTTTACCCGCAACAGCCTGGTCGCCGTGGATGTGGTGGCGGGCCGCCCGCGATGGACCATCCGCCGCGGCGAGGCGGCCTGGGCGCCGACCCGGATCGTCCGCTCGGCTCTCGCATCTGGCTGTATACGAATTTCGATTGCAATCTGTGCTGTGACTATTGCTGTGTCAGATCCTCGCCCAGGGCCGCGCGCCGACCGCTCGGCGTCGATACGATCCGCCGCATCGCCGCTGAAGCCGCCGAGCTGGGTGTCGGCGAGATCTTCATCACGGGCGGGGAGCCGTTCCTGCTGCCGGACATCGGCGACATCATCGCCGCCTGCGCCGCTGCCGCGCCGACGACCGTGCTGACCAACGGCATGCTGCTGAAAGGCAGGCGACTTGAGATGTTGCGACGGCAATCGCAGAGCAGGGTTACGCTGCAGGTAAGCATCGACAGTGCGACCGCCGACGGCACGATCGCCATCGCGGCATGGGCAGTTGGGCACGCGCATGGGAGGGCATCACCGTTGCCCGGACCCTCGGTTTTCGCGTCCGCATCGCGGCGACGGTGTCGAACGAGGCCGAGGAGACGGATTCCGCCGGTTTCTTGATGAGCGGCAGGTCGCTGAGGAGGATCGGGTGATTCGGCGGATCGCGATGCGCGGCTTCGCCGAGGAGGGCGTCGCGATCGCCCGTGCCGATCTGATGCCTGAGTCACGATCACCGACGGCGGCGTCTACTGGCATCCGGTCGGGGCTGACGATGCCGACCTGCTGGTGACCCGGGATATCTTTCCCCTTGCCGCGGCGTTCGCCGAGCTGCGCCGGGCGTTCGTCCACGAGCGTTCGCACCAAACCCGTCTCGCGAGCATATTCAATTGCGCCTGACCGCGCTGAGTGGGCGAGGCGCCGGTCGGGCGTGGCGCGTCAGCTCCGGAGGAGACCCAGGGCGTCGGCCGCCTCGCGCAGCGATCGGTAGCCATCGAGTTGCGGGGGCATCCATTTGCGAAGCCCCTCGGCCTCCAGCACCGCCCGGTGAACCGGGTTGTCGAAGTCCATGTGGAACAGCGCCTCGGCGAACGCGGTTTGCAGCGCCAGGTCGAGATCAGGCCGCGCGGTGAACATGCAGTGGTTGAACGGCGGCGAGGTCCAGACCTCGCTCAACGCTCCCGCCGGCACGAGCCGCTCCCGCTGCACGGACTGCCAGAACGGGCTGCCAATGGCCCCGGCATCGGCCCGTCCATCGAGCACCGCGCGCAGGACCTCGGTTTCGCTCGTTCCGGTGTCACCATGCTTGCCGACGTCGGTGTCAAAGCGCAGCGTCCTGTAGTCCCGGTCGGCTACCAGCCCCTCGAGCCGCGTGAAGTGAACGGGAGGATCGCGGCGTGACCACTGTCGCGGCTGCCCAGCGCCAGGGTGCGGTCGCGAAGGTCGCCAAGTGTCGCGACGGGTCCGCCGGTCGCTGCGACAATCTTGGTTGTCCAGCCAATATCGGTGTCCCGCATAGCAATCGGCCGGCACGCATCGGCGCTGCGGGACTGCGCCTGGACGAAGGCAAGGTTGGTGTTCCAGCCAATATCGATCCGCGGAATGCCGGCACCGGGCTGCGCCAGCAGAGCGCTGACCTGCGCCTCGTAACTCTGGAACAGTACGATCTCGACCGGAATTTCGCCTCCTCGAGGAAATAGCGCCGCATCCCCTCCCAGATTGTGACGACTTTCGGATCGTACGCCACGGCGCCGACCCAGATTGACGAGCTCATCTTGGCCTCCAGGGCGGAAGGTTTCCGCGCAACATATCGATTATGGCCCGGCTCACGCCGATCTGGTCCCAACGCTTCCGGTATCAGAAAAGCGGAATGCCCAGGACCGCCTTGCCGATGAATTCCCGAAGCACGTCGACGGTGGGCGCCATGACAGCACCCGCATGCGCATCGCGGAACAGGCGCTCCACCGCCAGGTGCTTGGAGAACGCGGCGCCTCCGCAAGCCCGCATCGCCGCCGAGGTCACGCTGATCGCAGTCTCGCCTGCAGCGGCCTTGGCTTCCAGGACGCGCAGGAGGGTCGTCTCCCGCGGCCGCTCCAGATGGTCGACCAGATCGTCGATCCGCGCCGACAAGCCATCCGTCTCGATCACCATCGTCGCCAACAGCGCCCGAAGCGTGGGCAGGGCTTCGCCCAGGGTTTGTCCCATATGCTCGAAGCGGGCGGTTTTAAGATGTGTTGTCACGTCGGCGACCGCAGCGCGACACAGGCCGAGCGCCACCGCTGCAGATCCCAGATTGAAGCAGGGCAGAACCACCTCCATCATGGCCTGGAACCCGCAGCCATCCTCGGTCAGCCGGGCGCGCGGCGAAATGGCGCAATCCTCCAGCAACATCGGCGCGGAGGCGTTGGCGCGCATGCCCATCCCGTCCCACGGCCCGGCCACCGAAAGGCCGGATGACCCGGCTGACAGCAGATACAACGTCGTATCGGTGAGGCCCGCCCCTCCCGGCGAGAGCGCCGACACTACATAGCTCTGCGCGTATCCCGCGCTCGTCACGAACGATTTCTTGGCCGTTATATACACCCCGCCGCGCCCGTTTCCCCGCGCCCGCGACACAGGTGCCCAGAAATGGCTGCGTGAGCCCGCCTCACTGAAGGCCAGCGTTGATAAATGCCGCCCGGCAGCGATCTCGACCAGGATATCCTTGAACTGTTCGCGTGGCTTCGCGGCGGCGATCGTACCCGTGGCGAGGGTATGCATCACAAAGATCATCGCCACCGATGCATCGGCGCCGGCAATCGCGGCGGTGACCCCCGCAAAGGTCCGCACCCCCAGCGCGCTTCCGCCGAGTTCGGCCGGCAGCATCAAGCCGAGCAGTCCCGTCTCGCCCAGCGCCGCAATGGCCTCGGTGGAGAACCGGCCCTCCTTGTCGTTTGACCTGGCAGCGGGCTTCAATACCCGATCGGCGACCTCTTGCGCCCTCGCAAGCATCGTTTCATGGCTCATCATAGGCCGTCCTTCCGCGTGCAGCAGTTAACGCATGCCGCAGAGTACCTGCACGGACGTCATGACGCCAGCCGCCGGGCCGCGTACGGCGGTGCGGTTTGACCCGCGCGGCGGAACGTCTCATTGGCGCCCTTGCCTACTCCGTGTGGATGCAGCAATCTTCCCGCTCTCTGCGCCGCAGCGTTAGGATCGATACACCTCGCGCACGCCCATCCTCGACGACCGGGTCATCTTCCGTGCAGGCAACAGGAAATGGAGAACTACAATGCGCACTAACCCCTTCTACGATATCTGGCTCTTTTTGACGGGAAATACCGGAGCCCATCTTGGCGTCGGCGCCTGGCGCTACCTGCTGGTTGTAATTTTTTGGGGGCTCATTATCGCAAGTATCTATCTTGCCCATCGCAACTGGCAGGCCGATCCTCAGCAGCGCACCCAAGCAAGCCTCGGCACCTGGCTCGCCCGCGTTGCCATCGGGGGCATGTGGTTCGAGGGCTGCCTCTGGAAACTGCCGATCCCCTCAGGTGGCTTTCAATATTGGCTTGAGCAGGAGGCAAAATATGCGGCATTTGACGCGCACAAGACGCTTGTCACTTCGGTCCTCTTGCCGAATTTTACGTTGGTAAACCTCGTCGCTTTTCTGTGTGAAATCGGGATGGCTTGCGCCTTCATTCTCGGGTTCGGTGTGCGCGCGTTCGCTCTTCTTGCAATGGTCTTCGCGGCCAGCTTTATTTCGGCCTCTACACGCATCCTGACGAATGGCCGTGGAGCTATATTTTCATCGTCGTCATTTGCTGGATGTTCTATATCCATGCTGCGGGCCGCAATCTTGGCCTCGATGCGCTGCTGCGGCGTGAGACAAAGCTTGCCGAAGGCGAAGGTCTTGCGAGGCGCCTTTACCGCTGGGCCTCATAGGGGCAAGGCCAGATCTTCTGGTGGCGTGATTGCGCAGTAGGGCGGTCCGTGGTTTGCGGACGGCGATTCTGGTATTTGCGCTCAATAGGCCGATCAATTGCGAGTTGATCAGTGAAAATCTCTGGCACGCACTACCGCACGATCTGGCCCACCGCAGCCGGCTCCGTCCGGGTCATCGATCAATCTCGCCTGCCGTTTGAATTCGCGACCATCGATCTCGATACTCTCGATGACGCCGCGCACGCAATCCGGACCATGGTGGTGCGCGGCGCGCCGCTGATCGGAGCAACCGCCGCCTATGGCATGGCACTCGCGCTGCGTTCGAACGCCTCGGACGCACATCTCGACGAAGCGGCACGAATACTGCAAGCGACGCGTCCGACGGCTCACAACCTGCCTGGGCATTGACGAGAATGCGCGGTGTGCTTGCGGGAGTCGCGCCGCAGGAGCGCGCCGACGCGGCGTTTCGGGAAGCTGCCGCGATCTGCGATGCCGACGTCGAACAATGCCGCGCAATTGGCCGTCACGGCCTGGAGATCATCCGCCGGCTTGCCGAAACGGCCGGCCGCGTCGTGAATATCCTGACGCACTGCAACGCCGGTTGGCTCGCCTGTGTCGATTGGGGCACGGCGCTTTCGCCGATCTACATGGCGCACGATGCCGGAATCCCGGTCCATGTGTGGGTGGATGAAACCCGGCCGCGCAACCAGGGCGCTGCGCTGACGGCGTTCGAGCTTGGCGCGCACGGCGTACCGCACACGGTGATCGCGGATAATCTCGGCGGCCATCTGATGCAACGGGGCCAGGTCGATATGGTCATCGTCGGCAGCGACCGAACGACCGCAGCGGGGGATGTCTGCAACAAGGTCGGCACGTATCTCAAGGCGCTTGCCGCCCGGGATAACGGCGTGCCCTTCTATGTGGCGCTGCCGCTCAGCACCATCGACTGGTCGCTCGATCAGGGCCGGGATATTCCCATCGAGGAGCGATCGGCGATGGAGCTCACGCATATCACCGGCCGGACCTCCTCCGGCGCGACTGGAGACCGTGAGAGTGGTGCCGGAGGGGAGCCCGGCGCTGAACCTGGCGTTCGATGTGACGCCCGCAAGGTTGGTGACCGCATTGATCACGGAGCGCGGCGTCTGCCCCGCAAGCCGCGCGGGCTGCAAAGTCTGTATCCCGATCGACGAGCGCCGCAATGACCGACCCCGACGGTGCCATGACGGACGAAGAGCTGCGCGAAGCGTTGATGGCCGCCTGTCGCGAGCTCGCGCGTCGCGGCCTGACCCATGGCACATCCGGCAATGTCAGTGTGCGCCGCGATGCGCGGCGTTTCTTCGTGAGTCCGACCGGAATGGCGTATGAGGCCCTGGAACCCGATGATATTCCGCTCGATGGACCTCGACGGCCGCTGGTTCGGCCGCCGCCGTCCGTCGAGCGAATGGCGGTTCCATCGCGACATCCTCAAGGCCCGCGATGAAGTCGCCGCCATCGTTCACACCCATTCCCCGAAGGCGACGGCCTCGCCTGCACCGGCCGAGGAATTCCTGCCTTTCATTACATGGTCGCGATTGCGGGTGGCCCCGACATCCGCTGTGCGCCGTATCACACGTTCGGCACGCAGGAGCTCTCCGACGCCGCGGTCGCCGCCTTGGAGGATCGCAAGGCGTGTCTGCTCGCCAATCACGGCGTCATCGCGCTGGGCGCGGACCTGCCGCGCCGCTCTCGCGCTCGCCGGCGAGGTCGAAAACCTCGCCGCGCAATACTGCACGGCGCTGGCCATCGGGGAGGTTCGCATTCTCGATGAAATCGAGATGCGCCGCGTGGTCGAGAAGTTCCGCACTTACGGCAAGCAGGATGCGGCGGACTCCGGTCTCGTCTTTGGCGGCGGGGATCTTCCGAGTGCGCGATCGTCAAAGGAAGTTGATCATGGCGACTGACGCGACGCTCGCGACCTATCGGATTCTCGACCCTGAGAGCCTGCCCGCGCTGCTCGAAGGCCTCGAAGACGTTCGCGCGCTGCTCGGCGGCCGGCCGGAAGATTGGCAGGTCCGCGAAGTGGGCGACGGCAATCTCAATCTCGTGTTCATCGTCGAGGGACCGGATGGGTCGGTCTGCGTCAAGCAGGCCCTGCCCTATGTGCGCGCCGCCGGACCTTCCTGGCCGATGTCGCCCGAGCGGGCCTTCTTCGAGAACTCCTACTACGCGGCCGTTGCGCCCGTATGTCGGCGCGCTGATTCCCAAGATCTACCATTACGACCCTGAACTCTATTGCACGGTCATGGAGCGCCTATCGCCCCATATCATCCTGAGGCAAGGCTTGATTGCAGGGCGCCGCTACCCCAATCTCGCGCGCGATATCGGCGAATACATCGCCCGCGCCTGCTTCTTCACCTCCGACTTCGCCCGCCCGTTCGAGCGCAAGATGGACGGCATCGCGCTGTTCGCGGGCAATAAGCCGCTGATGCGCATCACGGTGGATCTGGTCTTCGCGGATCCCTACTTCGCCAGCGCGCGCAACCGCCACACTTCGCCGCAACTCGACGAGATCGTCGCGGACCTGCGCCGCGATGGACCGCTCAAGGTGGCCGCGGCGCGCTTCGGGCAGAAATTTCTCAACGAAGCCCAAGCGCTGGTTCACGGCGATCTTCATTCCGGCTCGGTGATGGTGACCGAAATGACACGCGCGTGATCGACCCGGAATTCGCCTTCTACGGACCCATCGGATTCGACCTGGGCGCGTTCTTCGGCAATCTGCTGCTGAGTTGGTACTCCCAGCCCGGGCACGCAACCGCCAGCGACGACCGCGTCGCCTATCAGCACTGGATTCTCGAACAAGCGAAGATCTTCTGGGACACGTTCCGCCGATCGCTTCCTGGCGCTGTGGGACGAGAACGCGAACGGCGATGCGTTTCCAGCCGCCATGTTTTCGGCTCCACAGGACGCCGCCCGCTGCGGTCGGCGCGCAGCGCCTTTCTGGATTCGCTGTTTGCCGACATGCTCGGGTTCGGCGCCTGCAAGATGATCCGCCGCATCGTCGGCTTCGCCCATGTGATCGACTTCGACTGGATCCGGGATGCCGCTCTGCGCGCCGATTGCGAGGCCAGTGCGCTGAGCATGGCGCATATGTGTTGACGCATCCAGCGCAGTTCCGTCGATTGATGACGTGATCGACGCGGTACCGCGCATGGTACGGCGTGCGCGCAATCACGGTTGCAGAGCTCTCGCAGCGAATGAGATCGCAGAGCTCTGCGGAACCTCAGGAGCGTGGTCGCGCTCGCTTATGAACCGGGCCTCAACGATGAGAATGCCTGCGTGGTCGGCGTCGCGAGCGGCTCGCGCACCGGCGATCTGTATGCCGCAAGGAAGGTGTTTTCGGGAAGTCTTCGCGGAACATCAGACCGGGAGCACATCTTGATAGACGCTATAGCTTTCTTCGTTGATATCTGCAAAGGGTCGCCACTTCAGCGCTTTGTCAACGAGCTTAACCTGCCAATCGTGCGCGTCACTGGTGAATCGCTGCGCCGACCCCAAAGTAGCTCGAGTAAGAGTGGTATCGTTTGTCCAATCTTCGTCGAGCGCCAGCGGATCAGCACCAGGGGACCTGCGAGCAAGGCGACGGTGTCAGGGTGCACGGAATCGACGCTTTGCAGTCGCAGCGGAAGCGGCAGTTCAAGTTCGACTAGATCGCCCGAGCGCCATTCGCGTTGAATTGCAGCGAAGTTGCCCGGCTCCAGCGTTGGCAGTTCGCGCCGACCATTAACGCGCACACTCGCGCCCGCAGCCCAAGCTGGAATGCGCAAATTCACCGTGAAGGTCAGCCGTCTCGGGACCTGCATCTTTAGGGCGATGGCACTTGCATACGGATAGTTGGTATTGATCGACAGGCAACACATGCTGTTGCTCTGAGCGCCCAACTCACCTGTGCCGGCACATAGAGATTCACATAAATGCCGTCTGGATCCGTAAAGCAAGTGCTGATGGCATAATCTGCGGCGATCATCGGCAACGTGCCTGAACAGCACGGCCAATGATCGGGATGAAAGCGCTTTTTTGCATCTCTGGTGTAGTCCGAATAATAGAACGCGCGTCCGTCCGATTGGATCGGCAGCGCGCCGAGTACTGTGTTGTAAAGAACGCGTTCCATGCTATCGCCGTAGCGAGTGTCGCGCGTGATGCGCAGCAAGTAGCGCGTTAGTTTGAAGTGCGCATAGGCGCCGCAAGGGGTCTCGAAACTATTCCTCACGCCAGTCAGACTTGCGCCGAGCGCGCCGCTGCCGGGCACGATAAAGTGCTCGTCCGGACCCCAGCCTCCGGTCGCATAACTTTGGGCGTCGATCATCGCAAAGCCCTGCATGGCGGCTTGTAGATACATCGGTGCGCCGAGCGACAAATACGCCTGAGCAGCAGAACTCAGTGCGTTGACATGGCTGTAGGCGTGCCTGCCGGGAAGGACATTGTCGCCGTTGGCAAGCGGTGAGAAGAAGTCATCGTATAAAAATCGCCGAGCGAGCACGGAATGGCGATCGTCGCCCGTCACGTGCCAGGCGAAGAACTGATTCTCGGGTAACGTGTAACTCTCGTCCCAGGCATGCTTGCTGAAATCCTCGCCCGGCTTGCTGTGCTCATTGCGCGCCACGGCGTGGGGCGGCAAATATGCCACGGCGGTCTGGGTCGTGCGCTCAAGAATGGGAAGTGCCGCAGCGTCGTGGGCGAGCGTTCGCGCGTCCACCAAACCGCCGACGAGTTTGTCGTAAGTGTATGCGGGAAATCGGTTGTTTTGATAAAACCGGCCTTCCGACTCGAGCGTCGCGGCATAGGCGCGTACCAGGCGATGGACCTTATCCTGCGTCGGCACATCACCCGTGATCGCGTAATAGCGCGAAAGCGCACTCATCCATTGCCCAAAGTTCGAGCCGGGCGCAAAGCCATAAGTGTCGTACCAGCCGCCCAGATCGTATCCGGGGGCGGTCAATCCAGAGCGCATCCGGAACGGACGCAGCAGCGCATCCTCGTCCAACGACAGGAGCAGACGATGATTCTCACGCGCCTGTCGCTGCAGAGGGCCTGCAGCCAATTGCACTTGGCCGTACTCCAGCTGACGAAGCGGTTCAGCAGCAGCGGCGGTGATCACGTTCCCAACATCGATGGTGCTCAATGATACCTTGCATCATAGCGGGTGGCCATTGAACTGCTGCATCATGCTGTATTCGATGGTACCTCTCGAAGGCGAGCGACCATATACGAAGTTGCGGTAGTACAGCGCCTTCAAGAACGCCAAATCGCCGGCTGTCATCGCCTTCGGCTTCTCACGGTTGGCACAGCTCGGGGACATCACGTCCAGAATGCTCGGGAGCGGATCGCAATGATCCGGCGATTGGATCAGTGACAACGTAAGCATCGCGGCGTAGTCAGCGATCGTTCCGAGTGGGTAGCTGCCCATCTTCTTTGCGTCGACCACCAGGATGACGGTGCCGATCCCACTCATGTGACCGTCGTCGCGGAACCAATGAGGCATAATCTTTGGCCAGAGGGGTTAAGATAGATTCTCAGTAATCCCATGTCAGTATTCAAGACGGGGCTCCCGCGGGGTGTGGTGAGATACCGACCCTGAATCGGCTCATGCTAGATACGTTCGAGCGCGCAAATCCGGAACCGCGGTGAGCGGGCCGGGCCGCAGCGACCCAATGACTCTATGCCCAGTGCCGACCAGTGTTTTTGACTTTGCGTCAGCCCAACTCGCGGTCTAAGTACCTGTTTTCATGGGTATTTGATTTCGAAGTTTCTTGCACATGCCCACATTTGTGCCAACCCCGGTTGGCGGACTCGATCGTGGCTTCGGTGGCGCGTCGCATACGATCCAAACCAGCGGCACGTTGGTGGATGGCGCGCGCAGCAAGCGGCGGGGCGCCGATCAGAATCAAGTGGGATCCTTGTGTCGAGGCGGCAGGCCCTTCTAGTTCCTGCCCCGCGAGGGCCCGAATCTCAACCAGGTATCGGCGGGTTACCAGGACAATTGGACCTTCGTCCCACGCCTCAGGGCGCGGAGCGCCTGAATCTTGCGATATGCTTGGCACAGCTGTTTGGACGTGAAGGTCGAGGCGGATGTGCTGAAAGCGCAACGACGCCTGGCATTCTCGAAGGTGCGGCGGGTTCTTGTCCGCAGGCGCCCAAAGAGTTCGGCAGATGTGCGTCACCGGTGAGTCGTGATTCCTTAGAGCCTCGCGAATGAACCGCCTGCTGGCCGAGTTGTCCGAGGGTTAAAGCCCATGCTGAGGACAAATGCGGTGCGTGAACACGCCGAGTACAGGTGTAGTGTGCGACGCCGATAGGATCGCAGCTTCAGCGCGACCGCGGAAATCAAAGATCAGCCGCGCGGTATCCTGGAGCATGGGCTTGCTGCTGGGATGCGCTCTCGCCATGCTGCTGCTCAGCAATACGCAGCTGAATTCGCTGTTTTTCCACTTCGCTGTTGCCGCCTTGAGGTTCGAGATCAAGCCGGGGGCAAGCCCGGCTGTGCAATTTCCTCGTGCGGGACCATACGATCGACGCCTGGCTACGCTTATATGCCGTCCCTGATTGATCGCCTGAAGGCCCGCAATTTCGAGATCGTCAGTCAGGCGGTTCAGTCGTCTGCTTTGCTGCGCTTCATCGAGGCGGGTGGCTATGCCGTTTATCACGAAAAGTCTCAGGCAGGCCTGGTGCTGAAGGATAGTTCGGGCCGCACGCTCGAGGCCACATCTTATCCGTCGGCAGTCTATCGGAGTTTCGAGGAGATCCCCGCGCTACTGATCGACACGCTACGATTTATTGAAGATCGTGAGCTTCTCGATCCGACAGATCCCTATCGCAACCCGGCCCTTGAATGGCGTCGCTTCGCCTGGGCGATGGCCGGACAGCTCGGTGGAATCGTCAATCCCCGCCTCAGGCGCGGAGGAGCCAGCACGCTGGCGACGCAGATCGAGAAATATCGGCACTCGCCCGATGGGCGTACGGAAAGCGTTACCGAGAAAATGCGGCAGATCGTGACCGCGACTGCGCGCGCTTATCTCGACGGTTTCGAGACGATTACTGCTCAAAGGCAGATGGTCACCGCCTATCTAGATTCGACGCCTTTAGGCTCCAGGCCGGGATATGGCGAGGTCGTCGGTTTGGGCGATGCGATGTCCGCGTGGTTCGGTGTCGATCTGGCCGAGGCAAACAGACTCCTCTCGCTTCGGGTTGCCTCCGACACCGAGGCGGAGCGCCGCGCGCAGGTCTACAAGGAGGTACTGAGCCTGCTGGTCGCTCAGCGTCGGCCCTCCTATTATTTGAACGCCGGGCGAGAGTATCTCGAGCGACTTACCGACGGCTATCTGCGCGCTCTGGCGTCGGCAGGTGTGATCGATCCCGCGATGCGCGACGCGGCACTGGGGCGCCGGCTCATCTTCACGCCGGGGCCACCGACACTGAGCGCGCGATCATTCGTCGAGCGCAAAGCGGTCGATGCCGCGCGGACGGAGTTGATGAAGGTGCTTGGCCTGCCGCAGGTCTACAGCCTCGACCGGATGGATCTTTCGGCCGATGTCAGCATCGATGGGTCGACTCAGAGCCGGGTGGCGGCGCTTCTCGAGCGGCTGAGGGATCCGAGGGAGGTCAGTGCGCTAGGGTTGACGGGCGATAAGCTCCTGGGCGACGCGGATCCCGGCAACGTTGCCTGGAGCGTTGTTCTCTATGAGCGCGGTAAGGACCACAATCTGATCCGCGTTCACACCGACAGCATGGAGCAGCCGTTTGACTTGAACTCGGGGGCGAAGCTGATCCTCGGTTCTACCGCCAAGCTGAGAACACTCTCGACCTATCTGGGCATCATCGACAGCCAGTATCGCGAACTGTCGAACTTCTCGGTTCCGGCGTTGCGGCAACTGGCCGCGACGAGCGATGACCCGCTTCGGCGATGGGCAGCGGGCTACCTGGCAGGGAAGCTGCCGGGGCATCGCGCGCTGCAGCCGATGCTAGACGCCGCGATGCAGCGTCGCTATTCCGCCAGCCCGTTCGAGGAGTTCTTCACCGGCGGCGGCATCCACGTCTTTCATAACTTCGAGCGCTTCGAAGACATTGAGGTTCCGACGGTCGAACAGGCCTTCGAGCGCTCGATCAATCTGGCCTTTGTGCGGTTGATGCGTGACGTGATACGGCATTACGAAGCCAACTTGGGCGCGCATGAGGAAGTGCACGGTTCCGATAGTTCGGTGCGCAAGGATCTGTTGCGCCGCTTCGCCGATCAGGAAGGCACTGTTTACCTCAATCATTTCTACCTCAAGTACGCGAGGCTGTCGCCAGATGAGGCGCTCGAGCACCTTGCCCGTGTGCAGCGGTTGCCGCGCCGGCTCGCCGTGATCTTCCGTAGTGTGCGGCCCGAGGATTCCGTGGCGCTGATGCACAGTTTCCTCGCACGCCATGTCCGCGAGCTGGTGCCAGCCAGCACCGCCGGAGAGATGTACGCCCAATTCGCTCCGAACAGATTCTCGCTGAATGACCGCGGCTACCTTGCCGGTGTCAACCCGCTCGAGCTCTGGCTGGTGGCCTACCTGTATCACCATCCGCACGTCACGCGGTCGCAGGTCATCGCGGCGAGCGCCGATCAGCGACAACAGGCGTATGCCTGGCTCTTGAGGAACGAGAAAACCCACCAGCAGAACGTACGCATCCGGGAGCTGATCGAGCAGGATGCATTCGACCAACTTTTACAGGACTGGAAGCAGCAAGGCTATCCATTCGCCCGCCTGGTTCCATCATTGGCGACCGTGATCGGCAGCTCCGGGGATCGCCCGATGCACTCGCCATACTGATGGGGATCATCCTCAATGACGGCGTAAAGCAGCCGACCACCGACCTTGAACACGTGCGTTTCGCTGCGGGCACGCCGTACGAGACGGAACTGATCTATCGGCCCGACGTGTCAACGCGGGTGATGTCCGCGGAGGTCGCCGCGACACTACGTCGCGCCCTCGCCGGCGTCGTCGACGCCGGAACCGCAGTCAGGGCGCGCGGCGTGTTCTTCGGACCGGACCGGACCCGCTTCCGATCGGCGGCAAGACGGGAACCGGCGATAACCGCTTCGAGTCGTTCGGGCCTGGACACCAGCTCATCGAAGCCCGCCTGGTCGACCGGACCGCGACATTCGTTTTCTTTCTGGGCGACCGCCTGTACGGCACGGTCACCGCTTTCGTGCCCGGGGCACAGGCGGCGAGCTACCACTTCACCAGCTCACTGGCCGTCTTGCTGCTGACGGCGCTGGCGCCAGAACTCCAGGCGTTGATCGAAAGGTCGACGGATGCATCCGTGGCGCAGCCCCAACTCGTTATCCTCTCGGGCGAGAATGACGTGCTCGCGCAGCGGAAGCAGCTGTCAAGCAATGCCATCGAGAACTTCCTTGAAAGCCGGGAGCGATTCCAGAGCAGCTCCACCCCGGCTTTACCATCCCGACAGCTCGCTGTGTCCGAAAGCCTCGCTGTGTCCGAAGGCAATGCGGCCGTAGCGTTGGCGGATGCACTTCCAGGTGCTCGGGCGGTCCGATGACCCGAAATTTGAACCCCGGCTGCAGTGGCGATCATAGGCGCGGTGTATTCGTTGAAGAATGTACCGTAATATATTGATATTGATAGTAAAATATATGGTGTAACAGCTGGGCACCACATCTTGGCTAAACACCTATTTTTGTCAGCTCTTGTCGCTTAACGTTAAACGTTATAAATTTGATGAATGATCAAGGGCTTCCGTTGTGCAGATACGAGAGGCCTGTTCGAGACTGGCAAGTCCAAGAGGTTTTGGCGATTACTTAAGCTGGACTCGAAAGTTGGCGCAGCTGGACGCCGCTCAAACCCTTGAGTTCTTGCGCTCGCCGCCGGGTAACAGGCTGGAAGCGCTGAAAGGCGACCGCAAAGGGCAATTCAGTATACGGATCAACGATCAGTACCGCTTTTGTTTTCGCTGGAGTGCTGAGGGACCGACGGACGTTGAGATCGTGGACTATCACTGAGGGTAGCGAAGATGTTTAAGAATGGAATGCGGCCGATTCACCCGGGCGAGGTGCTCCGGGAGGATTTTCTGAAGCCGCTCGGCATGAGCGCCAACGCGTTGGCGAAGGCACTCAGCGTACCCGCACCTAGGATTAACGATGTGGTCCGTGAGCGGCGCGGCATTTCCGCCGACACGGCCATGCGGTTGGCTCGATATTTCGGTGGTGATGCGCGTTCGTGGCTGAATCTACAGACGGCCTACGATCTGCGGATCGCGGAAATCAGCAGCGCCAAGCGCATTGCGCGCGAGGTCTCCCCCGCTGCCGCCTAAGCGGCGTCAATTTACCGAAATGGCACTGAGCAGTCTTCTGAGAAATTGACAATTGCGCCCAAAAAAGCAGCGATGTACTTTCGAGTAAAATACAATATAATATTGATATTATTAGTGAAATTTCAGAGCCGTCCACGAGTGGCTCATAAGCTATTGATATGATTGACTTGAGTATTTGGCTATCTGCCCCAGTCTGCGGTAGTCTTTCCGTACGGTTCCGTACAGACCACCGAATGACCACCCTCTCCACCAAGACCGCCCGGGCCAAACTCACGGTCCGCCGCGAACCCTATTGGATTCAATTGGGCCGTGGAGCGTACCTCGGCTACCGCGCGGGCCCCAATACATGGATCACCCGATACCGAGACCGTACTGGCAAGCAGAACTATCAGTCGCTCGGTGAGATAGATGAGTTCTCCGACGCCAAAGCTCGGGCCGAGCGTTGGCTTCAACAAGCAAGTCACGGTGCCCATCGTGCCCCTTCTCGAGGTACGGTTCGCTCGGCGCTGGCGAGTTATGTGATGCACTTGCGGTCGATCGGACGAGGCAGCGCTGCGCGCGCAGCCGGTAAGCGATTTCATCTCACGGTTCCCAAATCTGATCGATTCGCGATGATGCGCTTGGAGGACGTTACGCGCGAGGATACGGAGGCGTGGCGGGACCGACTGCGCAAAGGCCGCCAGCCCCGCTCCGTCAACCGCCAGGTGCGCGCTGTGGTCGCGGCGCTCAATTTCGCGGTTGCCCAGCGCGGGCACGTCGGCAACCGCGAGGCCTGGAAACTCGTACACCTGGTGGATGATGGGGAGGAGAACGTCGCGGTGTTCCTTACCCCCGAGCAGCGTAATCGATTGATCGCCGCCGCACCCACAGCATCTTGCTGCATTGCTGACCGGCTACGGGCACACGGGGGCACGGCCTTCAGAACTCGCCGAGGCGACGGTGGCTGACTTCGACTCTAAAGCTGGCACTGTCACCTCAAACTCCGTAAGGGTCGTGGCTCAAGCTTAAGGCACGTGCTGTGACGCTTTATGACGAGGGTGACCCATTCTTCCGCACGCAAGCACGCGGGAAACTACCGCCGGCACCGCTCATTGCCGACGCCGATGGAGGTCATTGGGAGCCATTGGATTGGTCTCTCGCCGATACGGGAGGCAGCGGCGCAAGCCAATAACAAGCGCAAAGAAACCATCACAGCGCATTCCCTCGGTGTATCGGCCTATTCTTTTCGCCATACGACGCATCAGCGAATTGTTGCAGGACTATAAAGTGGATCCGCTGACCGTGGCGGCGCAGTGCGGAACATCGCTCGTGATGATCGAGAAGTACTACTTCAAATTTATTGCGGGTTCCATGAGGGACAAGCTCAACGCGGTGCGGCAGCGGTGAAATCATCCGCGGGCCTCAGGCCGTAGGTCCGCCTGTCTTGGCTACCCGCTCATCGCAGGCCTCGACGTAGCGCTCAAGTTCGCCCATTGTAATATAGGTCCGCGCGCCGTCTTTTTGGATTCTGATGGCGCCCTCGCCGATCCGGTGATACAGCTGCGCGCGGCTCATGCGCAGAATTCGGCTGGCCTCCGATATTTCAAATCGCAGCACCGGAAGTGGGCTGACTGAATTGTTCCATGGCGTTGCGTTTGGTAGGAGGCATCACACCGGATGAGCCGGTTCGGGCGTTCTGATACTTTGAACCGTGGCGCTCGCCGTGAATTACTCGGCTCATGGAAGGCGAGGTGTTGCCGCTGATGTCGTCAGTCACTGGATGCTCCGTAATCACGATCTGCCGGCCTGAGAGGTTACGGCAGCCCATGGGCCATTACCATACAGCGTTTCGTGCGAATAGTACCGACGAATGCCTATCAAATGACGGGTTACTCGGATTATGAAGGCCATGCCGCGCGGCGCATCGCCTGTGAATCATTAGCCAGCGCCGCAATCGCCGCGAGGAACACACCCGCCCAACCCTAGCTACCGGGTCCGAGGCTCATGGGCTTTGCGTTTTCCTTCTTGCTTGGCCAGGACGTCCAGGGCGATTTGTTCACGTTCGGTCCGGGGTGGATGCATTTGCGCCAGAAACCGTCGGATGTCACGAGCGACTTCCGCATGTCCTTCGCGTTCGAGCACATCGTGAACGACATACCAGCCTTGCTCTACTTGGCGACGGGTTGCGACAAGCGTCGCCCTGCCCGGCTCTGGTTGATTGCGGTCGCGACGAACATACGCATTAAGCTTCGCCTGGACGTAGGTGGACGAGTCCCGCTCATCAGAGCGAAAAACGCCATCTGTTTTTGGAACTCGTGACTCGCCGCGCACTGCGCGCTCGGTTGCGTTTGCCGCGATGCCCTGTTCGCGCAAATGAGCCGCAAACTGTTGCCTCCAGTCGCGAAGTGTCGCTTTGCGGATGTTGAGTCTGACACCCTGTTCACTCACGGCTTTGACGACCAGGTGAATGTGAGGATTGCCCTGATGCGTATGCAATGCCATCGCATAACGATGTTGAAGCGCGAATCGGTCCACGGCGAATGCCCGTACGGCCGCCGCGAGCTTGTCGGACGGGGTGCCCTTCGGCATCGAGAAGATGAGATTGTGCACGAGCTTGGGCGGCCTTCGACCATGGGCGATCGCTCGATCGGTATGGCGGCGAAAGACATCCAGGTCCAGATCCCAATCGAGCAGCAGATCCTTCTCAAATCCTCTTTCCATCAGCCTCTCGCCCATATCGGTTTCGATTTCATTCAGACCTTTGCGCCCGATATAGTCAAAATGGGCGCCGACGCCCTGAAGTGTCCGAGCGCCGCCGGAAACTTTGATCATGACCTCCGGGACTCGACGGGCAGTCCTTGCGATGGAGGCCACCTCGCTCGGGGTCAGTTTCGCCTCCAGGCCGCGCCGTCCGAAGCTCGCGATATCGAGCAGCATGCCGAGTCCGTCACTACGCGGGAGTCGTACGACACGTTTCATGGAGGAGCCCTTTCTTTCGGAAATGGAAGGAGTTTTGCCAGCGTGGATCGAGCATCATTCGGCATAGTTTTGCTTCCTTACAGTGTATTGAGGAACTGCAACAGTCGATCGGCTGGCCGATAGCGCCCCGGTCTAACGTGGGGTGGCGTGGTTTTTGCCAACGCGGCTTCCTTCAGTGCGAGGTGCGCATGAAGGTAGATCTGGGTGGTATTTACCGACTCGTGTCCGAGCCACAGTGCAATGACGGAGGAGTCGACGTCAGCCGCAAGCAGTTCCATCGCCGCGCTATGGCGAAGTATGTGCGGCGAGACGCGCTTGGCTTTGAGCGATGGACAGTGAGCTGCGGCGCCCCGCACGTACTTCTTGACGAGGTATTGGACGCTGTCGGAACTCAACCGGGCGCCGTATCGGTTCGGAAACAGGATCTCTGTGCTCTGCGCGACGGGCTCCTTGAGCCAAGTCTTCAACAACGCGGCAGTACAGCGGGTGAGCGGCGTACAGCGTTCCTTGCGGCCCTTGCCCTGGCACCGAACATGTGCGCCCGGGCCGAACGCGACAGCGGTGCGGCCGAGGCTAGTGAGCTCCGACAGGCGCAAGCCCGATTGCACAGCAAGAACGAGCAGCGCGTAATCGCGCCGCCCCACCCATGTGGTGCGGTCGGGCACTGCGAGCAGTGCTTCGATCTCAGCGTGCGAGAGGAAGTCGATCATCGGTCGAGCCTGACGCTTATAAGGAATGGCAAGCACGCGCTGGATGTGCGCCGAAAGCGCCGGTTCCTGGAATGCTGCGTACTGAAAGAAGGAGCGAATGGCGGTCAGACGCGCGTTGCGTGTGCGGGCAGTACAGTGCCGCTGTTCCTCAAGGCTCGTGAGAAATGCACCGATCAACGCGGCATCAAGGTCTGCGAGATTGAGTTCCGAAGGGCGCTTGCGCCGTTGGCTCTGAGCAAAGCGGAGCAACAGACGAAAGGTATCGCGGTAGGAAGCCATCGTGTGCGCACTGACTTGGCGTTGCGTCATGAGTCTCTCGGTAAAGAAGCGCTGCAGGAGCGCCGGAAGGGCGGGCACGGTGTTCATATCGAGCCTCCCCAGCGTCGCTTCAAGCGCAACGCCGCATGCCGCATCAGTTCCGGATGCGCCGAGAGGTACCAATATGTATCGCTGATGTTGGAATGGCCCAAGTACGTGGACAACGTCGGCATTTCCCGCTCGATCTCCATGCCCGATCGCGACCAACGCAACAGCGCCTCGGTCGCGAAGCGATGGCGTTAATTCCGCCGGCGGAATTAGCGGCATAGTTCCGGCAGCCGGATTATTCCGGCAACTGACGGGCGATGTGGGTATTTCCCGGGGGATCGCGCGATCTGGGGTGCGTTGATGGCGGCATAATTTGAGCGTGTTGACTAAGGCCAAAAGCACTGTGGTGGCACCGAGAGAGTCACACAATGGCCAATGCCTTTCGGAAGTAGGTTGAGCGCGAGGGCGCGTTCGGTTCTCGTCTCCCGTTGGGGATTTTCCCCCAGCGTTGAGGAGACGAACGATGAAGATAGATCGCAAGGGTGCATTAGCAGCACCAACCCCGCGCTTCCGCGTTGGGCCAATCGCATCCCATATTGATAGCTTTGCGAAGTTTCTCACCGACCAGGGTTACGCTCCGCTCTCGGTAGAGAGCAAATGTTTGCTGGTAGCCGATCTCAGCCGCTGGCTCAAGCGGCGCGGATTGCCACTGGCACAAGTGGATGAGGGGAAGCTCAAACAGTTTCACGCCCATCATCGCCGCTCGATTAGGCGCGGCGATTTGGCGACCAGCCAGCAGCTGCTCAAGTGGTTACGTGACCTCGGAGTCGTTCCGGCGTTACCGCAAACAGTAGACCGGACCGTTTTGGGTCGGCTCACGCAAGACTACGAGAGATTCTTAAGCTCGCAGCGTGGCTTGGCTCCCGCGACGTTGAGCAGCTATTTGCCCATTGTGCGGAGATTTCTGACCGAACGTTTTGGGAACAAGGCACTGCACCTTGAGGATCTGCGCCCACGGGACATGCATCGCTTTATTCTGCGTCAAGTTCCGCGGGGCAGTCGCAACTACGCCAAGCTCATCGTCACGGCGCTGCGCTCCTTTCTGGGCTTTCTATTTCATTGCGGAGCGATCAAGACCGATCTTCTCGCCGGCGTGCCGGGCGTCGCTAACTGGAGGTTGTCGCACCTGCCAAAGTCGCTCCCGCCCGACCAGGTCGAGCGACTGCTTCAATGCTGCGATCGCAGCACGCCGTCCGGCCAACGTGATTACGCGATCCTGCTGCTCTTGGCTCGACTCGGATTGCGCGGTGGCGAAGTGCTCGCGATGACCCTGGACGACCCGGACTGGGAGCGTGGCGAGATCGTCGTGCGCGGCAAAGGTCAGCGATTGGAGAGATTGCCGTTGCCCAAGGATGTGGGTGCGGCGCTGGTCCACTATCTGCGTCACGTTCGTCCTTCGTGTTCGACACGCAAGCTGTTTATTCGTATGAGAGCGCCGCGGCGCGGCCTTCGCCTCAGCGCCATTTGCTGCGTCATTCGTCGCGCGCTGAAGCGCGCCGGATTGGACCCCGATTTTAAAGGGGCGCATCTCCTGCGTCATTCACTCGCGACCAATATGCTGCGCAAGGGGGCCTCTCTTAGTGAGATTGGTCAACTGCTTCGTCACGCACAGCCGACGACGACGCAGATCTACGCCAAGGTGGATATCGAAGCACTGCGCGGTATCGCCCTTCCCTGGATGGGGCGTGCGTCATGAGCAAGTTACAAACTGTTCTTGATGAGTACCTGGCGGTACGTCGCGCACTTGGGTACAAGCTGTATGACACAGGGTTACTGCTGCAGCAGTTCGTGGAGTTCGCTGAGCAATCCGGTGCTGCGTACATCACGACCGAGCTGGCACTGAAGTGGGCGACCCAGCCTGCCCACGCGCGACAAACTTGGTGGTCATCGCGCTTGGGCGTGGTCCGCCGCTTCGCTCAGTACTGCAGCTGCCATGATCCGCGCACCCAGGTGCCGCCGCCGGGTTTGCTTCCCTATCCTTTCCTTCGAGTGTCGCCGTACATCTATCGGGACGAGGAGATCAGGCATTTGATCAAGGCAGCGCGGCAGCTGCCCTCCGTGGTGGGGCTGCGTCCTCACACCTACGCGACTCTTTTTGGTTTATATGCCGCCGCCGGTCTGCGTACCAGTGAGCCGCTGCGTCTCGATCGGGACGATGTGGATCTCGCGCACGGCGTGTTGACGATCCGTGACACAAAGTTTGGCAAGTCTCGCTATGTCCCGGTGCATCCGTCCACGCAACGCGTGTTGCAACGATACGCGAGGCAGCGGGACCGTTTGTGTCCTCACCCGGACAGCCTGAGCTTCTTCCTCTCGGATCATGGCAGGCGCCTACGGGATGACGTCGTGCGTTGGACGTTCGTCCGATTGTCCCGCCAGATCGGCTTGCGCAACACCGGCGATTCCCATGGACCTCGCATCCACGATCTGCGTCATCGCCTGGCCATTACCACACTCACCCGGTGGCATCGGCGCGGCGTCGATGTCGAGCGCCATCTGCCAGAGCTCTCCACGTACTTGGGACACGCCCATATCACGGATACGCAGTGGTATTTGACGGCGACTCCTCAGCTGCTGCGCCAGGTGCTGCAGCGTGTCGAGCGATCCGAGCGGAGGGACCGTCTATGAAAGCACCCAACCCGTTTCCCGTTCTGTTGGAGTCATTCTTCATGGATCGACTGATGCGACAGCGGCAGGCAAGTCCCCACACCATCGCGAGCTACCGCGATACCTTTCGTCTGTTGATCCAGTACGCACAGCAACGGCTTCGCAAGGCACCCTCGCAGTTGACCTTGCCGGATCTGGATACGGCATTCCTCGGCACGTTCCTCGATCACCTGGAAGAAAAACGCGACAACAGCGCCCGCAGTCGCAATGTGCGTCTTGCTGCCATCCATTCGTTCTTCCGTTATGTTGCATTGCATGCGCCGGAATACATCGCCGTCGCACAGCGCGTTCTCGCCATGCCCAGCAAACGCTACGTGCGCCGACCCATTTGCTTCCTCACGCCCGTTGAGATAGACGCTCTGCTTGCGGTGCCCGATCTCGGCGTCTGGAGCGGACGGCGTGACCGAGCCTTGTTGCTGCTGGCCGTGCAGACCGGGCTGCGCGCGGCAGAGGTCATTGGCCTGCGATGTGAAAATATCGTGTTGGGCGCCGGCGCGCACGTGCAGTGCTTGGGCAAAGGACGCAAGACCCGATGCACCCCGCTTCGCAGAGAGACCGTCGCGGTCCTGCGTGGTTGGCTACGAGAACGCCAGGGGCAGCCTACCGATCCGGTCTTTCCCACCACACGGGGCCAGCCGCTCGGTCACGACGGACTGGAGTACCTGCTCAACAAGCATTTGACCGTTGCTCGTCGCCATTGCTCTTCGCTGCTCAAAAAACGTGTCACGTTCCATTCCTTGAGGCATTCGCTCGCGATGAACCTCCTTCATCACGGCGCTGACCGCTCCGTCATCGCACTCTGGCTCGGCCACGAGAACGTCGAAACAACGTCCATCTATCTGCAGGCCGACATGCAGCTGAAAGAGCAAGCCTTGGCGAAAACTACCGCAGCAAGGGCCCGCGCCACTCGCTATCGCCCCAGCGATCGCGTCTTGGCCTTCCTCAAAGCCCTCTGATTATGCCGCCATCAACGCACCCCAGATCGCGCGATCCCCCGGGAAATACCCACATCGCCCGTCAGTTGCCGGAATAATCCGGCTGCCGGAACTATGCCTCATGTCATGCAGCCGCGGGCCGCGATTAAGGCCTGGACCACGCAACCCTACCGCGCGGGAAATCACGTAGAAAGCCTTATGAACTTCAGCACTTTGGAATTTGCGGCCGCGCCCGGTGAGCAGGAAGTTGGGAGCATGCACACCCCATCGCTCGCGGAGACAGGCGTCGCGACGCTGCGCATAGTGGGCAAGGGCTCGAGAGGTGGACGGATGCAGGGGCACGAGACGAGACTTCAAGAACTTGCTGCCCCGGATGGTAAGCACACCGGCCTTGAGGTCCACATCCTCGCGCGTGAGGACAAGCGCTTCTCCCAGCCGCATCCCCGTCACTGCCAAGAGGCCGATAAGGGTGCGCAGTGTCCAGGGACGCAACGCCTGACGCGAGGGCATGACTTGGGCCGCTGCCATCAACTGACAGATCTCACGTTGAGAGTAAAGATAGGGCTTGGACCGCCGGGGTCGAAACGGCAGCAGTCGCGTGCCTGGCACCTCGGTCCGCGGCTCGAAGCCCTTAAGGTAACGCGCGAATTGTCGCACCGTAGTGAGCCTGCCAGCCCAGGAGGTCGGTCGAATGTTCGCCGGTGCCGTCGCCCACTCAACAGCGATCCGCGCTGTCACGATGTTCTCGCCGCGCGTCTCCATGAACGCGCAGAAGCCCTTGAGGTAGACCTCTGCTTCGATGAGACGAAATCCCAACGCCCGACGCAGGGAGAGGTAGTCCCGCAGGTGATCTCGCAAGCCACTCATGACGCGCCTCCCGGCCACGACAGGGCCAGGGACCGCAGGCGCGTCAGATCCACCTTGGCATAAATGCGCGTCGTGTCCTCATCCCGATGACGCAACACCTGGCCAATCTCCCTGAGCGAGGCACCGTCGCCCAGCATCCGTGTAGCCAGGGTATGCCGGAACACGTGCGCGCCCTTACTCGGAGCGTCGACGCCCGCTGCGCGCATCGCGTCGGCGGCGATGGAAGTGACGGCACCACCGTTGGGGAACGGCGTGTGCGGCGAAATCAAGCGGACGAAAACGGCACGGCTGGTCGAGGGCGGGCGTCCGTTTGCCAGATAAGCGGCGAGCGCCTTGCCCACATCGGTCGGCAATGGCATCTGCTCAGGTCCCCTTCCCTTGCCGTGGATCGTCAGTTGTCCATTACGCCAACCGATATTCTCCAGAGTGAGGGATCGGACGTCACTTGCCCGAAGACCGAGTCGGACCAACAGCAGAAGGACCGCGTGGTTGCGCCGGCCGACCGCGGTGCAGCGGTTGCAGTGCGCGAGGACACGCTCAACCTGCGCAGGAGACAGAGACTTCGGGAGCGTCGCGAGACGCCAGTGTGCAATCCTCGGGACGCTACTCGCCAGATCCCGCTGGGTCTTGCCGCGAAACCGCAGGTAACGCAGGAAGGACCGAAGCCCCGTGCAAAGGCGCTGCATGTGGACAGGTCTGCGTGCCTGCGCGTGTTGACGCACGAACGTGAGCACCTCGGCGGCGGTCCACTTACGCGGGTCCCGCCGATCCTGACCGAAAAGTGCGGCCAGAAAGATGTGCGCCGCGTCAATGTAGTGCTCGATCGTCGCTGTGGCCAGACCACACTCGTTCATCAAGTACTGCTTGAAGTCGTCCTCCAGCATCTGAGCCGGTCCTCGTGCCACCAACGCCGGCGGAGACGCGCCCCCTTCACGCAACACGGCAAGAAGCCTGCGCAGAGCGACCCGTGTGCCGGGATGCGCGTCGACGGGACACTGCAAAACGTATCGATCGATCAGCTGTTCGTCGACGTCGCGCAGCTCGACTCTCCTTCGATCAAGCCATCGTCCGAAACGATCCACCGACTTGAGCGATGCGACGGCATAGTTGCGGCCATAACCCTGTTCGTCGTACCACGCGGCAATCCGATCGATGTAGGTGCCAAGCGGTCCCCGGTAGAGTCAGCGCAGTGTCCTGCGGCCACTGCGAATCAACCTGAATGCGCTCATAGGTCCTCCAACGTGAGTTAAGAATCCACGTCAGAGAACACCAATCTATGCCGAATGCAAAAATCGCTAAATGCTTAAATACCAGGACGAAAGGACTCCTCCGTGAAACACCTTGTACGACTCCCGCGTAGTGACGGACTCGGCATGCTGCTCGA
>CAWIMA010000002.1:0-27596 GCA_963837045.1 uncultured Gammaproteobacteria bacterium | reverse complement strand
CCGGCTAAACGTTGAACCTGAAATGCATCACATCGCCTTCTCGCACGATGTACTCCTTGCCCTCCAAACGCAATTTACCGGCCTCCTTTGCGCCGGCTTCGCCCTTGTAAGCAATGAAATCGTCGTACGCGATGACCTCGGCGCGGATGAACCCATGCTCGAAGTCGGTATGAATCACGCCGGCGGCCTGCGGCGCGGTGGCTCCCGCGCGAACCGTCCAGGCGCGCGCCTCCTTCACCCCGGCGGTGAAATAGGTCTGCAGTCCGAGCAGCGCGTAGGCGCCGCGAATCACGCGGTTTAGTCCCGGTTCGTCGAGCTTCAATTCCTTGAGGAAATCGGCGCGATCGGCCTCCTCGAGCTGCGAGATCTCCGCCTCGATCGCGGCGCATACCGGGAGACCACCGCGCCCTCAGCCTTCGCGAGCGCGCGGACGCGATCGAGCCTGGGATTGTCGGTGAACCCCGCCTCGTCGACGTTCGCCACGTACATTACCGGCTTGTCGGTGAGCAGATGCATGTCGCGCAGCAGCGCCCGCTCGCCGGCGTCGAGGCCGAGCGAGCGCACCGGCTGCGCATTGTTCAATTGCGCGCGCACCCGCTCGAGCAGGTCGCGCGTCCTGATCGCATCCTTGTCGGCAGTTTTTGCCGCCTTGACCGCCTTCTGATAGGCGCGGTCGACGCTGTCGAGATCCGCCAGCGCGAGCTCGGTATTGACCACCTCGATGTCGTTGGCCGGGTCGATCCTGCCGGCCACGTGCACGATGTCGTCATTTTCGAAGCATCGCACCACATGCGCGATCGCATCCACTTCGCGAATGTGCGCCAGAAACTTGTTGCCGAGACCCTCGCCCTTGGAGGCGCCCGCGACCAGGCCTGCGATGTCGACGAACTCGACGGTCGTGGGCAGGATTCGCTCCGGATGCACGATGGCGGCGAGCTTCTCGAGGCGCGGATCCGGCACCGGCACCACGCCGACGTTCGGGTCGATGGTGCAGAAGGGATAGTTCTCTGCCGCGATCTGCGCGCGCGTGAGGGCATTGAACAGGGTGGATTTCCCAACGTTCGGCAGTCCGACGATTCCGCAGCGAATAGGCATCAAGTTTTTCCCGCACGATTGTGCAATTTGGTCATCGCGCGTTCAGCGCCTTGTTCGAGCAGCAGCGGCATGCAGTCCGCCGCCAGGTTGGCTGCATCCAGAATGAGGTCCTCTTCGGCGCGCGGCGCGCGCGTCAATACGTAGTCGATGACCTCGGTCTTGTTGCCGGGATGGCCCACGCCCAGGCGCAGCCGCCAAAAGCCGTCGCCGATCTGCGCAATGGTGTCGCGCAAGCCATTGTGCCCGCCGTACCCGCCGTGCTTGAGGCGCACGCTGCCCGCGGGCAAATCCAGTTCATCGTGCGCAACCAGGATCGCCTCCGGAGCGATCTTGAAGAACTCGCTGAGTTGCCGGATCGACAGGCCGCTGCGATTCATATAGGTGGTCGGCTTCAATAGAATGATTTCCTGGCCGGCAATGCTGATGCGCGCGGTTTCTCCGGAGTATTGCGGTAATCGCGAAACTCCCCGCCGTGGCGCAGCGCAAGCAGGTCCACGAACCAGAAACCCGCATTGTGGCGAGTCACCTGATGTTCGGGTCCCGGATTGCCGAGACCGGCGATGATGCGCAACGGTAGTCCAACCATCGTGGATGCACCCACCCCACAACTGCAGAAAAAGCAAGGGCCGCCACCCGCTGACGGCCCTTCCTGTACGAACGCGTCGAGGAGATTATTTCTTCGCGTCTTTCTTCGCCGGCTCCTTCTTGGCCTCGGTCTTCGCGGGCTCCGCTTTCTTCGCTGCGTCTCCGGCCGCTGGGGCCGCAGCCGCCGGGGCTCCTGCCGCCGCCGCCGCGCCCTCCACGGCCGCCGGGGCTCCTTCCGCTGCCGTGGGCTCCGGCTCCTCCGCGCGCGGGCTGTGAATCGCCACGACCGCCGCGTCTTCCTTGGCCAATTCCACCAATTGCACCCCCGGCGGGATTTTCAGCTGCGACAAATGGATGCTCTCGTTGAGCGATAAGCCCGATATGTCGACCTCGATGAACTCCGGCAGGTCTTTCGGCAGGCACGAGACCTCGACGTCGTTGCGCATGTGAAACACGATGCCGCCCTGGGATTTGACGCCCGGCGAAATGCTCTCGCCCTTGAAGTGCAAGGGAATGCTGATGCGGATCTTCTCGTTGTCTTCAACGCGCTGAAAATCGATGTGCACGATCGCGTTCTTGAACGGGTGGCGCTGCACGTCCTTCAGAATCGCAGCCTGCGACTCCTCGCCCACCTTCAAATTGAGAATCGTCGAATGAAGCGCTCGTTCTCGAGCATGATCGAGAGCTTCTGATGGCTCAGGGTCAGCGCTCGAGCCTCCGAATGCCCGCCATACAGGATTGCCGGCACTTTTCCCGCGCGACGCAGGCGGCGGCTCGCACCTTTGCCTTGCGTCTCGCGGAACTCCGCCTCGAGTTCAAAAGAGGTTTTCATAATCTTCTCCAGTTGCATCACAAACACGGCTGCCTGAGCACCGCGACCAGTTGCCAGGCAGCCGACCAATTCAATCGGCGGTCAATCGACGTACAGCGAGCTCACCGACTCCTCATCGCTGATGCGCCGTATGGTTTCCGCGAGCAATCCCGCCACGCTCAGCTGGCGAATGCGCTTGCATGCCCTGCCGTCGTCGGAGAGCGGGATCGTATCGGTCACCACCAATTCGTCCAGGACCGACTTCGAGATGCGCTCGATCGCGCCGCCCGATAGCACGGCATGCGTGATGTAGGCGACCACTCTGACCGCGCCCTCGTCCTTGAGGGCCCGCGCCGCCTGGCACAGCGTGCCAGCGGTATCCACCATGTCATCGATCAGCATGCAGGACTTGCCCTCGACCTCACCGATGATGTTCATGACCTTCGATTCGTTCGGCCGCGGGCGCCGCTTGTCGATGATCGCCAACTCCGCGTCATCCAGCCGCTTCGCGAGCGCCCGCGCCCGCACCACGCCGCCGACGTCCGGCGAAACCACGATCATGTGGTCGTGCTTGTGCTTCCATGCATCGCCCAGCAGCACCGGGGACGCATACACATTGTCGACCGGTATGTCGAAAAAGCCCTGGATCTGATCCGCGTGCAAATCGACGGTCAAAAGCCGGTCGACGCCCGCGCTCGCGATCATGTTTGCCACCAATTTGGCGGCAATGGCCACGCGCGTCGCGCGCGGCCGCCGATCCTGGCGCGCATAGCCGAAGTATGGCACCACCGCGGTTATCCGCTTTGCCGACGCGCGCCGGCAGGCGTCCGTCATCATCAGCAATTCCATCAAATTATCGTTCGACGGCGGACACGTGGGCTGCACGATGAACACATCGCGGCCGCGCACGTTTTCCATCAGCTCCACGTTCACCTCGCCGTCGCTGAAGCGGCCCACGTGGGCGCGGCCCAGCGGCACGTGCAGGTGGCGGGTGATGTCCAGCGCCAGCAGCGGATTCGCGTTGCCGGCGAATACGGAGATGGTCGGGGAATCGAACTCTTTGCTTCGCGACATAAATCCGTTTCAAAAATGGCTGGGGTGGAAGGATTCGAACCTCCGTATGGCGGGATCAAAACCCGCTGCCTTACCGCTTGGCGACACCCCAAACTTGAAAATCAACCGTCAGCGCGTACCTTGTGCGCCGCCGCTCAGGCAGCCGCCAACCGCTCAAGCAAGGGCGAGTCGTTCATTCCCCGAACCAGGTAGGCATCGAATCCCGGCGGCATGCTACCCATGATGTCGCGGCCTTCCTTCGTCTCGCAGGCCATGAAAATGCAGGCCCCCGTTCCCGTCAGCCGTACCGCGCCGAAGCGCGACAGCCAGTCGAACGCGCGAGCCACCTCTGGATAACGGCGCCGCACCACCCCCAGGCAGTCGTTGCCACCACCGGACGTCAGGAAGCCGTGAATTGTGATGGGCGGAGAATTCCTTGTCAATTCAGGATCCTGGAACACATCTTTTGTGCTCACGGAAACATTTGGTTTGAGAATCAGATAGTTACGCTCAACAGGCGCCAGCGGCGGATACAGCGAAGTGAGCCGCTCGCCCACCCCCTCGGCCCAGGCTGCGCGGCCGTGCACGAACACCGGCACATCCGCCCCCAATTTCAAGCCCAGCGCAGCCAATTGCTCGGTGGACCAGCGCAAGTCCCACAGATGATTCAACGCCATCAGGCACGTCGCCGCATCGGAGCTGCCGCCGCCCAATCCGGCCCCCATTGGAATGCGCTTCACCACGCTGATCTCCGCGCCCAGGACACACCCGGCCGCGGCCTTGAGCGCCTGCGCGGCGCGCACGCACAGGTCCGCTTCCTCAGAGACGCCTGCTGCACCGGCGATGCGCCGTATGCAGCCGTCCGAGCGCACCTCAATCGAGATGTCGTCGCAGAGGTCGACGAATTGGAAGCAAGTTTGCAGCTCGTGGTAGCCGTCGGATCGGCGCCGCAGAATATGCAAGAACAAATTGAGCTTGGCCGGCGCCGGCCATGGCCGCGTGCCGCTCTTGTTCATCGCAGCCCCTCCCAGCGGTCGACGGCGATGCGCACCCGCGCATCCGCGCGACTCATCACCAGGCGCGCCGGCAACAAATCGCCATTGTTCGGCAGATACCGGTCGTACTCGATGCTCCACCCCGCCTGCGTCAGGTGCAGCGCACGATCTTGATCGTTGCGCGTCAGTTCGAAGTCGGTGCTTGGGTCGGGAACGCCCAGCAGCCAATACCGCAGATTGTCCAGCGGTAGCTCGAATCCCAATCGGTCCTGCAGTTGTGCCGCCACCGCATCGCTCGGCGGCGCGCCGTTGATCGAGAGCCCGGCCGGCGTCACCTTCAGCAGCATGGCGCCGGCACCGAACGGGCCGGAAAGACGCACCTCACTCGCCGCGCCGCGCTGATGCCAGTCCAGGCTGGCCTGCCATCCCTGCTTGCCCAAAGCGACGGCCGCTCGCCCGTCGAGCTGCCACGAGCTCGAGCGCTGCAAATCCGCCAGCCGCTGATCCCAGGGCGCCGGCCTGAGCGCGGGGCGCATCCCCGCACAGCCGGCGAGCACAGCGCAGCAGGCGATGAAGCCGATCAGCCGGCGCATGCGTTCATCTCTTCGAGGCTTGCAGGCGTTGACGCGTCGCCTTGAGCAGGCGGTTGTCGGAATCGATCTGGCCGGCCTCCGACCATATGCGCTCGGCGTCGGCGTGCCGATCGAGCTGCCACAGCACCTCGCCCAAGTGCGCCGCTATGTCACCGCCCCGATCATCCGCATAAGCGGCGCTCAAATATCGCAGCGCCTGTTCGCTGTGGCCCTGCCGGAACAGCACCCAGCCCAAACTGTCGAGAATCGCTGCGTTTTTCGGCGCGGTGGCGTAGGCACGTTCGATGAGCTCGCGCGCGTAGCTGAGCTCTTTGTTGTGATCCGCCAGCGTATACCCGTAGGCGTTCATCGCCGCAGGGTCATCGGGGCGCGACTTGAGAACCTCCTTCAGCTCGCGCAAAGCGGCGCCGATGCGCCCTTGCTCCTCGTACGTCGAGGCGATTGCGTAGCGTATCTCGACGCTGTCCGGATACTGCAAGACGCTCCGGTCCAGCACGTCGATCGCGAGTTGCGATTCGCCCGCGTCGGCGTAAATCCGCGCTCTCGCGGCCAGAATCTCGGGCGCACGCTGCGGTTCATCCTCGATCAGACGGTCGAGCAGCTCTTGGGCCGCCGCCGCGGCGCCGTGGGTCTGCAGAATGCTGCATGCCCGCAGCAGCGCGGGCAGCGCGTTGTCCCCGCTCTGCACCTGCGCGTACAGGCGCACGGCCCGCTCCAGATCGCCATGCCGCTCCGCGATCAATCCCAAATAGTAGAATGAATCGTCGACGAACTTGCCCATGCTTAATAATTCGGCAAAGCGCCGGCCCGCCGCATCGAGCTTGCCGTCTTGAAATTCGATCAGCCCCAAAAGACGCAAGGCGACCGGCGCCGATTCGGATTGGTGCGCGAGAACTTCCAATTGCGTGACTGCTTCCGCATCCCGCTGCGCTGCCAACAGCAGCAGTGCGTAGTCGAGCTGGTTCTCCGGCGTGGCATCACGTTCCGCGATTGCGCGCGATTGCGCGAGAGGTTCATCCGGATCGCCCGCCAGGATGCGCGCGCGCCGCAGGCCCTGCGTGAGCTCGCGCCGCTCCTCGCCGGCCTTGCCGGCACCCGCGCCGGCGCCGGCATCGGCGCCGCTGCCCATCAGCGCAAGCGCCGCTGAGAAGCTGCGCACCGCAGCGGCCGGATCGTCGGCGCGCATGGCTGCGAATCCCTGTAAGCGCAGCGCGGCCGGCGACGCCGGAAAGGCCTGCGCCAGCCGGTCCGCGAGCTGACGGACCCCGAATGCATTGTCGACGCCCTCGAGTTCGGTCTCGAGTTCCGCGAACTCCGCATCTGTGCCGCGCGGCGAGGCCACTAATACAATCCGATATTGATCGGCCGATTGGGCGATATGATGCAGCGCCAGCGCCGCCTTCGCCGCCGCACGGTGCGCATCCAGCGATGCGGGCTCCTGAACGATCCAGCGCGCCGCCACTTCGGCCGTCAACGAGGGCTGCAGGGATTCGGCCGTGACGTCGGCCGCACGCTTGAGCAGCGAGGGCTGATTGTCGATGGCGGCGGCGGCGGCGTATTGAAGCGCCGCCACGCGCGGTTCGTGGCGAACAAGGGCTATCTCGCCGGTGACGGTATAAAATACCTGCGGGGCCTGAATAGCTTCGGGTTTAGAATTGGGCCCGACGCAGGCGGCGCCGGCAAGGGCGCCGAGCCCCAGGCAGGCCCTTGCAAAGTGTGAAATCGAGAACACGGCCGCACTATAGCTAAATGAATTGTCCCACGCCGCAGATTCCCGCTTGATCTAGCGGGGTTTCTTCACGAGAATCTGACGGTTACACATCAAAGCGCTGCAATGGCATTCAACGTCCTCGGGCTCAATCACAAGACCGCGCCGGTCGCCTTGCGCGAAAAGGTGGCGTTCAACGAGGATCGCTTGGTCGCCGCTTTGCACAAGCTGCGCCGGGAAAGCGGCGTCGCCGAAGTGGTGATTCTGTCGACCTGCAATCGCACGGAAGTGTACTGGGCGGGCACCGCGAGCGGTGCGGAACTGTCGCAGTGGCTCGAGGAGCATCACGGCAATACCTTGGACATTGCCTCGAGTCTGTACGTGCATCAGGATCGACTTGCTGTCGAACATACCTTCAGCGTCGCCTCCGGACTCGACTCCATGGTGCTCGGTGAAGCACAGATTCTCGGTCAATTGAAAGACGCCTACCGCGTCGCACACGAGACCGGCAGCACCGGACCATGGCTCAACAAGCTGTTTCAGGCGGCCTTTTCCGCCGCCAAGCGGGTGCGCTCCGAGACCCAGATCGGCGCCAACGCAGTCTCTCTCGCATCTGCGACCGTAAGCCTCGCACGGCGCATGTTCGCGAATTTTAGCGATCACACCGCCCTGATGATCGGCGCCGGCGAAATGATCGGGCTCACGGCGCGCCATTTCGCCGGCGCGGGCGTCAAGCACATGGTCATTGCCAATCGCACATTGAGCCGGGCGCAATCTCTGGCGACCGAACTCAAGGCCCATGCCGTCGACTTGAGCGCTCTCGACAAGGAACTGGCCGATGCCGACATCGTGGTCAGCTGCACGGCGAGCTCGGCGCCGCTCATATCCAAGAATTCCGCGGCGGCCGCGGTGCACGCGCGGCGCCATCGCCCGATTTTCATGGTGGATTTGGCCGTTCCGCGCGATATCGACCCGTCGGTCGCGGAGCTCGAGGACATTTATCTTTTTTCGATCGACGACCTGCAGCAGCTGGTCGACGAAAATCGCCAACAGAGGGAAGTCGCGGCCGGCGGTGCGCGGCTGTTGCTCGACGAGGAGGTCGCCCGCTTTCTGGCGGAAATTCGGGCGCACGACGCGGGACCCGCCATCCGCACGCTGCGGCGGAACGCCGACACCATCCGTCTGCAAACCGTGGAGCAGGCCCGGCGCATGCTCGCTGCGGGCAAATCCTCCGACGAAGTCATCGAATATCTCGCCAAGACCCTTACCAATCGCCTGCTGCACTCCCCGACCCAGGCGCTGCGACAGGCCGCCGAATCGACCGATCCGGGCCTGGCAGACGCCCTCGCCCGGCTGCTCCTCGAAGAACGCGGCCGGCAATAGTCTGCGAGGCCGCTATAATTCGCGGCCATGAAAGACTCCATCAGGCGAAAACTCGAGAAACTCGACGAGCGATTCGAGGAAATCAGCCGCCTGCTCGCCGATCCCGGCGTCATCGCGCGGCAGAACCAGTTCCGTGAGCTCTCGATGGAGTACGCGCGGCTGGGGCCGCTCATCGACCGATATCGGAGTTTTCTCGCCCTCGAGGGCGACGCAGCAATCGCGCGCGAACTCGCCATGCAGGAGGAGCTGACCGAATTGACGCCGCGCATCGCCGCCGAGGAGCACGAGCTGCAGCGCCTGCTCGTGCCCAAGGATCCGCACGACGACAGCAACATTTTTCTGGAAGTGCGGGCCGGCACCGGCGGCGACGAGGCGGCGATCTTCGCCGGCGATTTGTTGCGCATGTACGCGCGCTATGCGGAATCGAAGGGCTGGGAAGTGGAGGTGTTGAGCGAGAGCCCCGGGGAACACGGCGGATACAAGGAGATCATCAGTCGAATCATCGGACGCGGCGCATATTCGCTGCTGAAATTCGAGTCGGGGACCCACCGAGTGCAGCGCGTCCCGGCCACCGAAGCGCAAGGACGCATTCACACGTCGGCGTGCACCGTCGCCATCCTGCCCGAACTGGAAGAGGTCGAAGCAGTGGACCTGAATCCGGCGGATCTTCGCATCGACACCTATCGATCGTCCGGTGCGGGGGGTCAGCACGTCAATAAAACCGATTCAGCCATCCGCATTACCCATTTGCCGTCCGGTATCGTGGTCGAGTGCCAGGATGAGCGCTCGCAGCACAAGAACCGTTCGCGCGCGCTCTCGCTGCTGAAGGCGAGGCTGCTGGCCAATGAACGGGAAAAGCAGCAGAATCAGCAGGCACAGTCGCGCAAACTGCAGGTCGGCTCGGGCGATCGCTCGGAGCGCATTCGCACGTATAATTTCCCCCAGGGACGGGTGACGGATCACCGCATCAACCTCACCCTCTACAAGCTCGACGATGTCATGAACGGTAACCTCGATGAACTCGTCGGTGCCTTGAACCAAGAGCATCAGGCCGAAGAGCTCGCGCAGCAGATCGAATGAGGCCGATGAACACCGTCGCGGAAATTTTGACGCTTGCCGCGCGCGCGCTCGCCCAGCGCAGCGACTCGCCGCGGCTCGATGCCGAGGTCATGCTCGGCTCCGTGCTGGGAATCGGACGCGCCGCCCTGATCGTGCGCGGCGCGCAGCCCATCGCCGGCGAAGCGCTGCGGCGGTATCAAAGCCTCGTCGACCGGCGCGTCGCGGGCGCGCCGGTCGCCTATTTGACCGGCACCCGCGAATTCTGGTCGCTGCCGCTCAAGGTCACGTCCGCGGTGCTCGTCCCGCGGCCCGAAACCGAAACGCTGGTCGCTCTCGCGCTGCAGCGTTTGCCGCCGGATCAGGAGCGCTCGATCCTCGATTTGGGCACCGGCAGCGGCGCAATCGCTCTCGCAATCGCCGCGGAGCGGCCCCGAGCTCGAGTCACCGGTGCAGATGTTTCACCGGCAGCCCTCGATGTGGCCAGGGACAATGCGCGCGCGCTCGCGCTGCCGCAGGTCGCGTGGCGCCTCGGATCCTGGTTCGATGCGGTGGTCGGCCAGCGCTTCGACATGCTGGTTGCCAATCCGCCCTATGTCGCGGCCTCGGATCCCGCGCTCAAGACACTGGCTGCGGAACCCGAGCTCGCGCTCAACGGCGGTCCGACGGGTCTCGCGGCGCTGGCGTCGATCGCCGCAGGCGCCGCCGCGCATCTTGAGCCCGGCGGCTGGCTGCTGCTCGAGCACGGCAGCACTCAGGGCCCCGACGTGGCGCTGCTGCTCAGGCGGCATGGCTTCAGCGGCGTGCAAACCCACGATGACCATGCAGGCACACCCCGAGTTACGCTGGGACTCATTCACTCACCACATCAGGAACTTCCATGATCCGCTTTGAAACCACGCTGGGCGATTTCACCATTGAGTTGTTCGAGAAGGAGGCGCCGGAAACGGTGGTCAATTTCCTGCGGTACATAGACGATGGATTCTTCGACGGCACCATTTTTCACCGTATCGTCCCCGGCTTCGTCATCCAGGGCGGCGGATTCACCGAAGACATGACTCAAAAGCGCACCCAGCCGCCGATCAAGAACGAGGCCGACAACGGCCTGAAAAATACCCGCGGCACCCTTTCCATGGCGCGCACCAACGACATCAACAGCGCCACCTCGCAGTTCTTCGTCAATCTGAAGGACAACGATTTTCTCGACCACAAACGCGGCAACTTCGGCTATGCCGTGTTTGCGCGCGTCACATCCGGCATGGACGTCATCGATAGCATTGCGGCGGTGCAGACCGGGCGGCGGCGCGGCTTCGACGACGTGCCGGTCGAGGCGGTCATCATGAAGAGCGTGCACAGGATCGACCAATAACACGTGCTGCCCGTGGATGCCGGACGCTGCTGAATGGCGCGCAGCAAATCGTGGATCGGCCGCGCCGCTCGCACCCTGCTGTGGATCGCGCTGGGCTGCGTCGCGGTCTCGGTGGCCGCCGTGCTGCTGTGGCGCTGGATCGATCCTCCATACAGCGCTTTTATGGCGGAGAGTCAGATTGCGGCCTGGCTGAGCCGCGACAATACGTATGTGTTTCGCCACACCTGGGCCGACCTGACGCACATTTCTCCCAATCTGCCGCTCGCGGTCGTCGCTTCGGAGGATCAGAAATTTCCCGATCACTGGGGCTTCGACGTCGAAGCCATTGAGAAAGCCTACGAGCTCAATCAACATAGGCACCGCGTGCACGGCGCGAGCACCATCAGTCAGCAGGTCGCCAAAAATCTGTATCTGTGGTCCGGCCGCAGCTACTTTCGCAAGGCGCTCGAGGCCTACTTCACGGTTCTGATCGAAAGCTGCTGGCCCAAGCGGCGAATATTGGAGATCTACCTGAATATCGCCGAATTCGGCTATGGCACCTACGGCGCTGAGGCGGCGGCGCAACAGTTCTTCCATAAACCCGCCTCACGATTGACGCGCAGCGATGCCGCCGTCCTCGCTGCCGTGCTGCCGAACCCGCAGCATTATTCGGCGTCGGCGCCATCGCGATATGTCCAACAGCGGCGCGATTGGATCCTCAACCAGATGCAGGCGCTCGGCGGACCGGAAATGCTCGATGAAATCGACGCCTACCCGAGCCGGCGCCGCTGAGCACACTGGGCCCACCATGAGAATTCCGCGCAAGTTTCATTCGAGATTGCCATTCGCGGCGATGGTGCTGACCGGCGGCCTGAGCTGCGCCGCCGCCATCCTGGCGAACGATTCGCCGCCCGCGGCGGACACCGTAGAGCACGTGAGCCACGGCCGCTTCGAAAACGTCGCGGTCTACGCGCCGGCCGGCACACCGACGAGTTTCGTGCTGCTTTTGTCCGGCGACGAAGGATGGAATCCGGCCGCCGCGTCCCTCGCTCGGATGCTTGCGCGCCACGGGGCGATGGTGGCCGGCATCGATCTGAAGAAATTGACGGCGAATCTCGAGGCCGATGACTCCGACTGCGTCTTCCCGGACGGGGATCTGGAGAATTTGAGCCATTTCGTGCAGGCGTTCTATCGCCTGCCCGCCTACCTCACACCGTTTCTGGTCGGCTACCGCGGCGGCGCCGGCTTATCGTACGCGACGCTTGTGCAAGCGCCGCCCAACACCTTTGCCGGCGCACTGACCCTGGGGTTCTGCCCGACGTCGAATCTGCACAAACCGCTCTGCAAAGGATCAGGACCCGAGTCCTTCTCCCGCAGCGGTGAACGCGGCACCGAATTTCTGCCCGCCAAGCAGCTCGCAAATCCGTGGGTCGATCTGCAAGGCGAGCGCGACCCTGTCTGCAACGCACGCGCGGTCGGCGACTTCATCGACCAGGTGCGGGGCGCGGCGCTGGTCGTGCTGCCGGGGATCGGACCCGAGTACGCAGCGCAGACCGATTGGCTGCCGCAGTTGCTAGCGGCGTTCGACTCGATGGTTAAGCACTCCGCCCGCTTGGCGATCCCGCCTGCGCCCCCCGATTTGGGGAATCTCCCGGTCATCGAGGTCCCCGCGCAGGCGGGCACCGCCTCCGGGGATACCTTCGCCATCATCATGTCGGGCGATGGCGGCTGGGCGGGGCTCGACAAGGAGGTGGCGCTCGCACTGAGCGCCCGCGGAATCCCGGTCGTCGGTCTCGATTCGCTGCGCTACTTCTGGACCGCCCGCACACCGGATGGCCTGGCGGCGGACACCGACCGGATGATTCGCTACTACCTCGCACACCTGGATAAGAAGCGGGTGCTGCTCATCGGCTATTCACAGGGCGCCGATGTGCTGCCGTTCGCGGTCAACCGCCTGCCGGCGGCAACACGGGCGCGGGTCGCGCTGACCGCTCTGATGGGCATGTCCGAACATGCGTTGTTCGAGTTCCATGTGAGCAGTTGGATTTCGAACGACAATTCCGGTCCGTCGACACTGCCGGAGGTCGCCCGGATGGCCGGCATGCCGGTGCTGTGTATTTACGGGAAGGATGACAACGACTCGCTGTGTCCAAAACTCGATCCGCGCGCGGTGCGAGTCGTGACGCTCAATGGTGGTCATCATTTCAACGGCGACTATGCATCACTGGCCCGGGAAATCCTCGCTTCGGCTAACCCATGAGTGTCTCAACGAGGCGTGACCTGCTGCGTACGGCCTGCACCCTCCCGCTGCTGGGCGCCGCCATTGCACACCGCCCCTCAGCAACGTCATCGTCATCGGCATGGGCATCGGTGAGGCCGGACCTGACGCCGATCACCGGCGCGGCCGAGCCCATCTCTTCCGCCGAGCGGCGTGCACGCATCGCCAAGGTGCAAGGGCTGATGCGGCAGCGCCGGGTGGACGCACTGCTCATTGAACCGGGCGCGTCGCTCGACTATTTCACCGGAATCCGCTGGAATCGATCGGAACGGACGACTGCCGCGATCCTCCCCGCTGCCGGCGAGCTGATGGTCGTGACGCCCGCCTTTGAGGAGCCGTCGGTGCGGGAGACGTTGCAGGTGGGCGGTGACGTGCGGCCGTGGAACGAACACGAGAGCCCGTTCGAACGCATCGTAGAGGGGTTGCGGGACCGCGGCGTCGCATCGGGCGTCCTGGCCGTTGAACCCACGGTTCGATTCTTCGTCGTCGACGGCATTCGTCAAGTCTCGAATGCCTACGATTTGGTGTCCGCCGAACCCTTGATCCGTGCCTGCCGCATGATCAAGTCGCCGGCCGAGCTGGCACTGATGCAAACGGCCAACGACGTGACCATCGCGGCGCTGCGTTATGTTCATGCGCACGTCGAGCGAGGGATGAACGCTGCGGACCTGGCATCCATCATGGACGCAGCCACCACGGCGCTGGGCGGAGCACCGGAATTCTCTCTGATCCTGCTGAACGAAGCGTCGGCCTACCCGCACGGCTCCCAACAGCCTCAGCGGGTGCGCGACGGCTCCGTCATCCTCATGGATTGCGGCTGTACCGTACATGGCTATCAATCGGATATTTCGCGCACCTGGGTATTCGGCCGGGCAAACGCCCGACAACGCAAGGTCTGGGACACGGTCAAACGCGGCCAGGAAATCGCTTTGCAGACCGCCAAGCCCGGCAGCGCAGCGGGAGCCATCGACGACGCCGTCCGCAAATACTACGCGAGCGAGGGGTGGGGTCCGGAATACCGGCTGCCGGGGCTATCGCACCGCACGGGCCACGGAATAGGCCTCGACGGACATGAGCCCGCTTACCTCGTGCACGGCGACTCGACGCCCCTCGAATCAGGCATGTGCTTTTCCGACGAGCCGGGAATTTATATTCCCGGCGAGTTCGGCATACGCCTGGAGGACTGCTGGCACATGAGTGTATCGGGGCCCGTGCTATTCACCCCCCTGGCCAGAACGCTCGACGATCCCGTTTGAGACTGGCCGACATGCACCGTGCAGGCGCCGGCCGGCGATTCCGGCGTGTGCCTTCCGCCATCCTTAAAAAAATGTGCCGTCTTGGCGCCAGAGCACTTTGACGTTTCGACGACATAACATCAGTTTTTCTAAAGAAGATACCTCCCCGGCGGCACGATCGAACCGCTGCAACAGCGCGAGGATCGGGAGCCGCAATTCGACGCTCCAGCCGGACGGAAACGAATCTGGGATTCAAGGGCGCCAGGCGCTGGAGCGCCATCGAACGTCCCGTTCCTCCGGAAGATCCAAGTGCTCGACCCGAAGCATGCAAGCGACTAAGCTATGACTCAATCTCATTATCTTCATAGAAAAGTTGAAGTGCGCTCATGGCGACGACGGCGCTGGAATTGAGGCATTTGGAGACTTTGCTGGCACTCGCCGATTGCGGGAGCCTCTCGAAAGCGGCTGCGCGACTGTTCTTGACTCAGTCCGCGCTGTCGCACCAACTGAAGGCGCTGGAGAGCCACTATGGCGCGGCCCTGGTGGAGAAAAATGTCAGGCCGCTGCGCTTTACCGCCATTGGCCAAAGGCTTCTCGCTCTGGCCCGCGCCGTGCTGCCTCTGGTGGCCGATGCCAGCCGAGACATCGCTCGGCTGGCGCAGGGTCACGCCGGACCCCTGCGCATCGCGGTGCAATGCCACAACTGCTTCGATTGGCTGATGCCGGCGATGGACGCTTACCGGTCGCTTTGGCCCGAAGTGGAGCTCGACATCATCTCAGGGTTCGTTGTAGATCCGCTGCCCTTGATCGAGCGCGCCGAGGCGGAACTGGCGATCATCCACGACAGGCCGCCGGCACACCCGCAGGTGGTCTTCAGCCCCCTGTTTCGCTACGAAAGCGTCGCGTTGATGAGTCCACGCCATCGATTGGCGGCCAAGACCTGGCTCGAAGCCGCTGATTTTGCCGACGAGACGCTCATCACGTATCCGGTGCCGGATGAGATGCTGGACGTCATGAAGCACTGCCTCACGCCGGCGGGCGTCAACCCCAAGCGTCGTACGGCGGAGTTGACGGTTGCCATCCTGCAGCTCGTTGCGAGCGGCCGCGGCATTGCCGCCCTGCCGTCTTGGACGGTCGGCAACTACATCGAGCGCGGCTATGTCGTGTCGCGGCCGATTGGCCCGACAGGACTGCGCTGTGAACTGTATGCCGCGACCAGTCGCGCATCCGCCGACGCGGCGTACATCAGAGAGTTCATAGCCCTCACGCGCGTCCAGAGCCTCACCGAACTCGCCGGGGTGTCCGCCCTTTAGGCACCGCGGGGCCACGGCCTGGTCAGGGCGCAACGATCTCGGCGAAGAATTCGTCTGCGACTTCCAGATACCGATCGACGTCGGCCGCCGTATGGGCGAGCGACACCTGGGGCCCGGCGGAGGCAACCGCATCCCAGAGGCCCCGATTCGCGAAGTAAACCCGCCGCGTATCGATGAAATCGACATCAAGCGACCGCGCGGCTTCCGCGCCGTTGCGCGGCAGGGTGGGCTCGAGACAGTAGCCGGAGCGCGGTCCGAGCCGGAAGGCACGCCAGGGCAGGCCATGCCGCCAGAACAGCCGCTCGAGGCCATCCGCCAGACGACGGCCGAGGCTGGTGATGCGGTCATAGTCCTCCGTGCGCAGCAGGTGGGTCAGCGCGGCGCGCGCTGCGGCCAGAGCGATCGCGCTCGCATAGAGCGTGCCTCCGGTGCCGATCCCGCGCGGCCCCACGTCAACGTCCAGATGCCGGGCGCACAATTGCCCGAGCGAAGCACTCATGCCGTAGAGCCCAAACGGGATGCCGGTACCGAGTCCTTTACCGAGCACGACGAAGTCCGCCTGCAAGCCCCACGCCCGAGTGAGGCCGCCGTAAGCGAACTGGAAGGTGTGGGCTTCGTCGAGACACAGGAGCGCGCCGTATTTCGCCGTGAGTTCGCGCGCGCCGGCCAGGAAGCCGTCCTCGGGCAGCACGATGTTGCAGTTGGAAAGCGCCGGCTCCGTGAGGACCAGCGCCACCTCCGCCGATTTGAGTTCCCGCTCGAGCGCCGCCAGATCGTTGAAAGGCAGGATTCGGGTGGCCGCGCCGGCGTGCCACGGCAGTCCCGCGACTTCGGCGGTGACACGGCCGTCGACGTCCTTGACCAGAGTCTCCTCGAGGTGGCCGTGGTAGTGCCCGCCAAATACGACGATGCGCTCCCGGCCGGTCGCGATGCGCGCTATTCGCATCACCTCTGTGTTCGCCCCCGTGGCGGACAGCGTCACCTGCCAGAAAGGCAGTCCGAGCAATTCCGACAGCCGTTCCGCGACCTCGACGGCATCGGGCGTCGGCAGAAGAAAATGCGCGCCGCGCTCGACCTGCGCGCTCACGGCCGCCACGATCGGCACCGGGCCGAATCCGGCGCACATGGAGAGGTCGGCGACGTTGAAATCGAGGTACTCGTTGCCGTCGATGTCACGGAATCGCGCGCCCACGCCTGACTCGCAGTAGATCGTCGGCGTGCGGTACAAGCCCGCCATCCAGGCCATCGGCACTGCGTTCGGCAGGTGCGCCGCCGCGCGCAGGCGCATGGCCGCAGATCTGGGCGTGCGGGCAAGAAAGCGCGCATCCTCGCGCGCCCGTGCGGCGGCGAGTCGCGGCATGCTGAGGGTACTCATCCGAGAGCCCGCTCGACCGCCGCCTGAAATAGCGATTCGTCCAATGCACATACGCGCTCCCACTCGACTTCGATCATTTCGGCCTGGTCTATGGTGATGCCGGCGACCGTAAAGCACATCACGATGCTGCCGTTGCTCTCGACGAAGCGCGCGGTCTGAGTCTCGTCTTCGTAGGCGCGCGTAGATACGGGCTTCCCGCGCTCAAGAACTTTCGCGAGCCCATCGCCGTTCGGAATCGGCGAAAGGAACTCCGTCATCTGCGCCTGGTCATCGAGCCGCGCCGTCGTCGTGACTATTCCGGTTTGCATTGCCTGCGATCCTCCTGCTGGTTTCCCGGCTAACGCTTCCGCGCCGTGTAGCCGTCGGTCAGCGTATTCAAGAACGCGACGACGTCCCGGATGTCCGCATCGTTCAGCGCAGGCGCGTCTCCCGGGTGCCGATCGAACGGCGGACCTGTATCGACATTGCCCCTATACTGCATGGGCAGATCGTCGAATTTCGAGATACTGCCGTCCGCAGCGCGCGGGTACCACTTCTGCGGCTGGGTATCCCGCTCGGCGTAAAAGCGCACCACGTCCACGAGCCGATGGAAATAGCCGTTGTGCAAAAACACTCGCCGCAGCGCCACGTTGCGCAGGGACGGCGTGCGAAACAGGCCGCAGTACTCCTTCTTGGCTGCGAGGTCGGTTCGCAGCGGCCCACACAGCCCGAGGTCGTAATAATGTGGATCCGCGTTGGCGCGAATCGCGGGGTTGCGCGGCGCTCCAACCCCGGCGTAGCCGAAGTCCGTGAATTGCGGGAACGCGCCATCGCGGATGGCGCTCGGATGGCAGCGCGCGCAGTTGCCCTTGGCCGGGTCGTTGAACGCCGCCAACCCGCGCAACTCATCGTCGCTCAACGAGATCTCATGCCGCAGGAAGGCATCGTACTTGCTGCTGTAGGGATAGAACTGCGCGGGAGTCTGCTGAAAGATCTCGAGCGCCAGCAGCACACCCTTGAATGCCAGTGCGCGGTCCGCGAACACGTGGTCGCCGAAGGTCTGGCGAAACCGCGCCGCGTAGGCGGCATGCTGCACTTTGACCACGACGGCATCCGCGCTCGCGTTCGCCATCTCATACGGAGAGAACAGAGGCAGCCGCGCTTGATCGTGCGCCGACTGCGATCGGCCGTCCCAGGTTCGACCGCCGGCAGGACCTTGATCGATGCTGTCATCGCCCTCGTCGTCGACATAGTGTTCGATGAACGGCGGAATGTTCTGCGCATACATCAGCGAAGGGACCGCGCGCACACCGGCATTCCGGCCGTCGGCGCCGCCGCGCTGCACCGGCAGGTCGTTCGGGGGGCCGAAACCCCGAGTCGGGTCATGGCAGGTGGCGCACGCCATCTTTCCCGACGCCGACAGCGACGCATCGAAAAATAGGGCACGGCCAACGGAGGTCATCGCCGCCGCCGATGGAGCCTTTTCGAACGCATCGGCGTAGAACGGGGCGGACGCGGCCCCGCACGTCTTGAACAGCACGGCCCAGATCAGCGCGCCGAAGGCGACGCGGCTAATGGACCGAGCCGCCGCCGTCGCTGAGGGCACCGGGATTGAAGAGCTGCGCAACATCGACCACATCGAATACATACGCGCGATTGCAGAAGTCGCACCGAACCTCGACCTCCCCGCGCTCCGCCAGGACCGAACGCGTCTCCGCCTCGCCCAAACCTTGCAGCATGCCGCCGACGCGCTCGCGCGAGCAGCGGCAGCGGAAATAAACGGGCGAGGGCTCGAACAAGCGCAGATCGTCCTCGTTGAACAGACGGTGCAGAATCTGCGCATCGGTGAGCGTGCGAAGTTCCCCCGGGGTCAGGGTGTCGCCGATCAGCTGCACGCGGCGCCAAGCGTCGTCCACCGCCGCCGCCGTCGAGGCGCCTGCGCCATCGGCCGGAAGCCGCTGCAGCAGCATTCCGCAGGCGCCGTCGCCGTCGGCGTACAGCCACAGCCGGGTCGGCAGCTGCTCGGAATTCTCAAAATACTGTTGCAGCGAATCGGCCAGCCGATCGCCCGTTATGGGCACGATTCCCTGATAGCGCTGCGCACCGTCGTCCGTTTCCAGGGTCACGGTCAGATTGCCGGCGCCGATCAGATCGCCTGTGCCGGGCGCGCCGATGCCGGGCGCCTCGTGCCGTTGCCGATAGCGCGCCAACCCGCGCACCCCAAGGCCGCTGGTGCATTGCGCCAGCAGCAAATGCACCGGGCCTTCGCCCTGCAATTGCAACGACAGAACCCCCTCGAATTTGACCGTTCCCGCCAACAACAGCGAAGCGGCGACCGCCTCTCCCAGAATGTCGCGAATCGCCTGGGGATACTCGCGATGCTCGATCAACGCCCGCCACGCGGCGTCGAGATGGACCAGGTGTCCCCGGATCGGATACTGCTCGAAGACGAAGCGATGCAGACAATCGCGGTCATGCATCAGGAACTCGAGCCGCCGGCCAATTTGGCTTTGAGCAGCTCGTTGAGCTGCGCGGGATTCGCCTTGCCTCCCGTGGCCTTCATGACTTGCCCGACGAAGAACCCGAACAGCTTGTCCTTGCCGGCGCGATAGTCCGCGAGCTGCTTTGGATTGGCGGCGATCACGGCATCGATCACGCCCTCTATCTCGCGCGAGTCGGTGATCTGTGTGAGGCCCTGGGCCTCGATGATGGCGTCTGCCGACCGGCCTTCGGACCACATGGCCTCGAACACGTCCTTGGCGATTTTGCCGGATATCGTCGCATCCACAATGCGCGCCAACAGGCCGCCCAAAGCCGCGGGTGACACGCGCGACGCGGTGATTTCCAGATTCTCCCGATTCAGCGCGCTCGACAACTCGCCCATGACCCAATTGGCCGCGAGCTTCGCTTGCGGCGCGCCCAACGCCGCGACGACCGACTCGAAGTACGCGCCGAGCTCGCGGCTCGCGCTCAAAACGCCGGCGTCATACGCGGAGAGCCCGAAATCGCGCGCGAACCGCGCAGCCTTGTCGTCCGGCAGTTCGGGCAGGGTTTCTCGCACGGATTCGATGAACTTCTGGTCGAGCTCGAGCGGCAACAGGTCCGGATCCGGGAAATAGCGATAGTCGTTCGCCTCCTCCTTGGAGCGCATCGAGCGCGTTTCGTTCTTGTCCGAATCGTACAACCGGGTTTCCTGGATCACTTTGCCGCCGTTCTCGATCAAATCGACCTGACGGGCGATCTCGTACTGGATCGCCTTCTCGACGAAGCGAAAGGAATTCAAATTCTTGATCTCGGCCCGGGTGCCGAATGCCTCTTGACCGCGAGGCCGCACCGATACGTTGGCATCGCAGCGGAACGAGCCCTCCTGCATATTGCCGTCGCAGATCTCGAGGTAGCGCACCAGGGTGTGGACTTTTTTCATGTATGCCACCGCCTCCTTGGCCGAGCGCATATCCGGCTCTGAGACGATTTCGAGCAGCGGCGTGCCGGCGCGGTTCAGATCGATGCCGCTCGCATTGGCAAGGCCCTCGTGCAGCGACTTGCCCGCGTCCTCTTCGAGGTGCGCGCGCGTCACGCCGATGGTCTTGGCGGCGCCGTCATCGAGGATGATGGCGAGGGAGCCTTTGCCGACCACCGGTTGCTCGTACTGGCTGATCTGATAGCCCTTCGGCAGGTCCGGGTAAAAGTAGTTCTTGCGGGCGAAGATCGACCGCCGCGCAATGGTCGCGCCGATGGCGAGGCCGAACTTGACCGCCATGCGCACGGCCCGCTCGTTCAGGACCGGCAGCACGCCCGGGTAGGCGAGATCGATCAGACTGGCCTGAGTATTCGGTGCGGCGCCGTAGGCGGTCGCCGAACCGGAAAAGATTTTCGACTTCGTGGCGAGCTGAGCATGGATCTCCAGGCCGATCACCACCTCCCAGTTGGCCATTATTCGTACCCGCCGGGAGTATGGTCATGCCACGCGGTCGCGCGCTGGAACTGATGCGCCGCGCCCAGCAAACGAGCTTCTGAGAAATGCGGTCCGATCAGCTGCAACCCCATCGGCAATCCGTCGACGAAGCCGCAAGGTATCGAAAGCCCCGGCAGACCGGCGAGGTTTGCCCCGATCGTGTAGATGTCGTTCAGGTACATGGTCACAGGGTCGTCGATCTTGGCACCGATTGCGAAGGCGGGCGTCGGGGTGGTCGGCCCCACGAGCAAATCGACCTTTTGAAAGGCCGCGCGAAAGTCGTCGGTGATCAGGCGGCGCACTTTCTGCGCCTTCAAATAGTAGGCGTCGTAATAGCCGGCCGACAATACATAGGTTCCGGTCATGATGCGGCGTTTGACCTCGGCGCCAAACCCCTCGCCTCGCGATCGCTTATACAGATCCTCAAGGTCTCTCGGTTGCGGGCAGCGGTAACCGAACCGCACGCCGTCGAAGCGCGAGAGATTCGACGAACATTCGGCCGGCGCGACCACATAATAAGTGGGGACCGACAACGGCAGGTGCGGCAAGCTGACTTCGACGGTGTCGGCGCCCAGCGACAGGTATATCTTCAGCGCGTCACGGATGAGCGCCGCGTTGCGGTCCTCCAATCCATCGAAGAACTCGCGCAGCAGGCCGATTTTCAACCCCTTGAGCGGCGCGTCCAACAGAGCCGGATAATCGGGCACGGGCGTATCGACGCTGGTCGAATCGTTCGGGTCGAACCCGGCCATGATTTGCAGGACGGCCGCCGCGTCAGCCGCGGTCCGGGCGAATACCCCTGCCTGATCGAGGCTCGACGCGAATGCGATCATCCCGTAGCGCGACACCCGTCCGTACGTGGGCTTAACCCCGGTGATGCCGGTAAGGGCGGCGGGCTGACGGATCGAGCCGCCGGTATCGGTGCCGGTGCAGATCGGCGCGAGCCTGGCGGCCAGCGCCGCCGCTGACCCCCCCGAGGAGCCCCCCGGCACCTTGGTCGTATCCCAGGGATTTCTGACCGGGCCGTAATAGCTAGTCTCGTTGGAGGAACCCATGGCAAATTCGTCCATGTTGGCCTTGCCGAGCATGACCGCACCGGCCGCCTTGAGGCGTGTGACGATGGTGGCATCGTAGGGCGCAACAAAGTTGTCGAGCATCCGCGAACCGCAGCTGGTGCGGACCCCGTCCGTACAGAAAATATCTTTATGAATGAGGGGGATGCCGAGCAAACGGCCACGCTCCCCGGCTGCCAGGCGGCGATCGGCTGCCGCCGCGCTGTCGAGAGCCTGCGCGGCCGTGAGGGTAATTACGGCGTTCAAAGCGGGGTTCAGCCGTTCGATTCGCGCCAAAAAATGGCGCGTCAGCTCCACACTAGAAATCTGCCTACCCGCTAATCGGTCGGCGAGTTCGCCGATGGAAAGATTGTGCAACATCGCCACTGGACTTCAGATTGCGCCTTACTCGATGACTCGCGGCACGACGTATAGCCCCGCCTGCACACTGGGGGCATTGAGCTGGTATTTCTCGTGGTGGTCGGTTTCCGACACCGCATCGGGCCGCAAGCGTTGGCGCTGGCCATCCAGCGGGTGCGCCATCGGCTCGACGCCGCTGGTGCCGACGCGCGACAGCTCAGCGACGAAATCGACGATACTCGACAGGCTGCTGACGTAGACCGGCATCTCTTGTTCGGTGATCGACAGGCGTGCGAGGTGCGCGATCTTTTCGACGTCTTGACGGGTCAGGCTCATATGAGTGTCAAAAAATGCGCGCGAGTGCGCAAAAATAAGCGCAATGGATCATACACGTTGCCTTGCTGAAAGTCGTGTCGGTTGTTACATTAGCGCAACTTTTTTCACCCCCTTTCGCGAACAAAAGACCCCATGTTTAAACGCCTAAGAGGTTATTTCTCCAATGACCTCTCCATCGATCTTGGAACCGCCAATACGCTGATTTACGTACGCGAGCGCGGCATCGTCCTCAATGAGCCGTCGGTCGTCGCAGTGCAAGACGAGCCGACGCGCGGCGGCAAGATCATCGTCGCCGTCGGCGTGGAAGCCAAAAACATGCTGGGCCGCACCCCGGGCCACATCACGGCCGTTCGTCCCATGAAGGACGGCGTCATCGCGGACTTCACCTACACCGAGAAGATGCTGCAGTACTTCATCAAAAAAGTGCACGGCAACCGCTTCTTGAGTCCCAGCCCGCGGGTTCTGGTGTGCGTGCCGTTCGGTTCCACGCAGGTCGAGCGCCGCGCAATCAAGGAATCGGCGGAAGGCGCCGGCGCGCGCAGCGTCGACATCGTCCCGGAACCCATGGCCGCGGCCGTCGGTGCCGGCTTGCCTGTGCAGGAGGCGCGCGGCTCGATGGTGCTCGACATCGGCGGCGGCACCTCGGAAGTGGCGGTCATATCCCTGAACGGCATCGTGTACGCGGCGAGCGTGCGAATCGGCGGAGACAAGTTCGACGAAGCCATCACCAACTATGTGCGGCGCAATTACGGGATATTGATCGGCGAGGCGACGGCCGAACGCATCAAGCTGGAAATCGGCTCAGCCTATCCCGGACAGCAGGTGCGGGAAATCTCGGTGAAGGGCCGCAATCTCTCCGAGGGCGTGCCGCGCAGCTTCACGCTCAACTCCAACGAGATCCTGGAAGCGCTGCAAGAGCCCCTGCAGGGCATCGTGGGCGCCGTCAAACAGGCCCTCGAGCAGACGCCTCCCGAACTCGGCGCCGACGTTGCCGAGCGAGGGATCGTGCTCACCGGGGGCGGTGCGTTGCTGCGCGACGTGGATAAACTGCTCATGGAAGAAACCGGCCTGCCCGTGGTGGTCGCAGATGACCCGCTGACGTGCGTCGCGCGCGGCGGTGGCCGGATCCTCGAACTCACCGAGGAGCATGGGCCGGGCATATTCGGATTGGAGTAATGCGCGCGACTAGGGAATGCCCCGCCCATGGTCGCATTTCGTAATTCCGATCCTTCCGGACGAACGACGGGGCTGCTGCTGCGTTGTGTTCTGTACTCCCTGCTGGCGTTGGGGTTGATGATCGTCGACAAGCGCTACGACCAACTGGGCAGGATTCGGCGCTTTCTGTCCATCGTTGCATATCCCGTACAGGTCGCCGTGGAAAGCCCGTTCGAGGGCTGGAACTGGTTTCGCGAAAGCGTTACGACCCGAGATGCGCTGCGCGCCGACAAGGCCCAACTCGAAGCGCAACTGCGCGTGGCGCAATTCCGCCTTCAGCGCTACGAGGCGCTGGAGGCCGAAACGCAGCGGCTGCGTGCGCTGCGCGACAGCACCGCGGGCGTCTCGAATCGGTTCATCATTGGCGACATCATGGACGTGGATCTCGACGCATTTCGCGCGCGAGTACTGGTCGACAAGGGCGCGCGCGACGGGGTATTCGTTGGACAAGCGGTCCTTGATTCGGGCGGGGTCTTCGGGCAAGTCGCCCGCGTCGAGCAGCTCACGAGCGAGGTCATACTCGTCAGCGATGCGGCGCATGCGATACCCGTCCAGATCAACCGCAACGGCCTGCGGACCATTGCCGTCGGTACCGGCGACAACAGCCGGCTGAAGCTTCCCTACCTGCCCACCAGCGCCGACGTGATCGCAGGCGACCTGCTGGTCACTTCGGGGCTCGGCGGCGGCTTTCCTGCCGGATACCCGGTCGGGACCGTATCCGAGGTCAAACGCGACCCGGCACAGTCGCTCGCCGATGTCGACGTGCGTCCGGCCGCGCGCCTAGACCGCTCGAGAGAATTGATGTTCGTTTGGCTCAAGCCCGGCCCCGTGCTGCCGGCGACGGCCGCCACAGCCGCCAGAGCCCTCACGACCCCGGCCGCCACGGCGCCGTCCGTCGCAGCGGGGCCCGCCGCTGCGCCGCCGGCCGGTGCGCCAGCCGGTGCGCCAGCCGGTGCGCCGGCCGGTGCGCCAGCCGCCGGCGCGAAGCCGGCCAAGGCGCCGTCGCCGCCCCCGCGGGCCCCGCAGCCCGAGGGAGCAAACGACGAATGATGCGCGATCAGCGAATCCGCCGACTGCCCATGGCGCTGTCAGCGCTGGTGGCGCTGGCGCTGACAGTGGTACCTTTGCCCTCTGCGCTCGATGTCTTGCGGCCGGACTTTCTGGTGCTGGTGGTGTTTTACTGGTCGATCGAATCGCCGCGCGCCGGCGGCTTGGCGCTGGCGTTCTTTGCCGGCCTCGCGCTCGATGTGATCAAGGGTGCCGTGTTGGGTCAGCATGCGCTGGCGCTGACGCTGATGGCCGCTTGGGCGACGCATCTGCGTCTGCGGTTGCGGGTGTTCTCCGTGTTGTCGCAGTCGCTGACCATATTCGCACTGCTGACCGGATATCAGTTCGTTCTGTTCTGGGTCGATGGCGCCACGGGGAACCCTGTCACGAGCTTCAGCCGCTGGCTGGCGCCCGTCATAGGCGCGCTGCTGTGGCCGGTGCTGGCCGGCACTTTGGCGCGGTTGCATGAGCGCTAACTTCACCAGGGGTTGGTAAATTGCCGCGTCGAGTGCGAATCAAGGATCACTGGGCCGAACAGCGCATCTTCATGATTCGCGGCATCGTCGCGGGCGTGATCGTCGCCATGCTGCTGTTGACCGTTGCCGGGCGGCTCTTTTATTTGCAGGTCATCAAGCACGCTTACTATGCCGAGCTGTCGCAGGGCAATCGAGTGCATACCGACCCGATCCCCCCCAGCCGCGGGTTGATTCTCGACCGCCATGGCGTGGTGCTCGCTGACAATCTGCCTGCGTTTCAGCTCGAGCTGGTGCGAGAGCAGGTCGGCGGGATGCCGGAGCTGGACGCGGCCCTGGCGCGCTTGGTGGCCATCGGATTGCTCGATTCGGACGATATCCGCAGCATCAAACGCACCATCCTGTCGCACCACGTCTATGAAAGCGTCCCCATCAAGCTGGCCCTCGATGATGAGGAAATGGCCCGCTTCGCGGTGCATCGCTACGAGTTCACCGGCGTGGACATCCGCACCCGGCTTTCGCGGCACTACCCCTTCGGACCCATGGCGGTGCACGCGCTGGGCTATGTCGCCGCCATCAGCGAGCAGGATCTGACGCGCATCGATTCGGCAACCTACGCCGGCACCACGCTGATCGGCAAATTGGGTGTCGAGGGCGCCTACGAAAACGATCTGCACGGCACGCCCGGCTACCGTGAAGTGCTGGTGAATGCCGCCGGCAGGCCGGTTGAGCGCCAGGGTGCCTACACGCCAAAACTCAACACGCGGCAACCGGTCGCGGGATCCGATCTCATCCTGAGCCTCGATATGCGCGTGCAGCGCGCCGCCGAGGATGCGCTGTCGGGCAAGCGGGGAGCGGCCATTGCGATCGATCCGCACAACGGCGACGTCATTGCCCTCGCCAGCACTCCCGGATTCGATCCCAACGCGTTCGCGCGCGGCCTGACCACCAAGCAATACGATGCTCTGCAAAACGACATCGACAAGCCGTTGATCAACCGGGCGCTGCGCGGCGCCTATCCGCCGGGCTCCACCGTCAAGCCGTTCTTTGCACTTGCGGCGCTGAAATACGGCGTCATGACTCCGGAGCAGACCATTTTTTGTCCGGGCCATTTCAGCCTGCCCGGTTCGAGCCATCTATTCCGGGACTGGAAGCCGAAGGGCCACGGCACGATCTCGATGCGCCACGCCATCCAGCAATCCTGCGACGTGTATTTTTACACGGTGGCGAACAGGCTCGGCATCGATCGCATGCACGATTTCATGACCACGTTCGGATTCGGCGACCTCACCGGCATCGACATTCCGGGCGAAAAGCCCGGGTTGATGCCGTCAACCGAATGGAAGCGGCACGCCTACAAGCGGCCCGCCGAGCAGGTTTGGTTCGCCGGCGAAACGATCAGCGTTGGCATCGGCCAGGGTTATATGCTCGCAACGCCCATGCAGCTCGCCCATGCCGTGTCGGGCATCGCATCGCGCGGCCAGATCTTCAAGCCGAGGCTGGTGACGGCGGTTCGTGCACCCGGATCGGACGCCACCACGCCGCGTCCGGTTCAGCCGGAGCCGTCGTTGACGGCCGTGACCGCGGACCAATGGAATGTCATTGTAGACGGTATGGAACTCGCCACCGGGCCGGGCGGCACGGCCGCCGCGGCGACCGCCGGATCTCCCTATAAGATCGCCGGCAAGACCGGGTCCGCACAGGTCTTCACCATCGGGCAGAACGAGAAATACAATGAGAAACAGCTGTCGGAGCGGATGCTCGACCATGCGCTGTTCATCTCGTTCGCGCCGGCCGAGGACCCGAAGCTTGCCGTTGCCGTGTTCGTGGAGAATGGCAAGCACGGCGGCAGCACGGCGGCGCCGATCGCGCGCAAGATGTTCGATGCGTATTTGTTGCCTGAAAAGGCCGCGGTACCGGATAAAGCGCCATGATTTACGATGAAATGTCGCCCTCGCGCACGCGCCGCACGCTGACCGCGGGCGGCCGCACGTTGCGGGCGCTCGGCTTGGACGGGCCGCTGACCGGTGTGCTGGCGCTGATCGTTTGCATCGGCATCCTCGTCGTGTACAGCGCCTCCGGCCAGAACCTGAAAATGGTCGAGCACCATCTTGCGAACATCGCCATTGCGGTGGTCGCCATGCTGGCGCTCGCGCGGCTGGCGACTCCGCAGTATCTGCGCCTGTTCGCACCGGTCGCCTACGTAATCGGCATACTGTTGCTGGTCGTCGTCGATGTCACCGGGCACGTCGGCAAGGGCGCTCAACGTTGGCTCGATATCGGCTTTGTGCGCTTCCAGCCCTCCGAGATCATGAAACTCGCCGTGCCGATGATATGTGCCTGGTACATGC
>CAWIMA010000001.1:0-147038 GCA_963837045.1 uncultured Gammaproteobacteria bacterium | reverse complement strand
GAGTTGGGAGCCTTTCGCACGGTGGAGCAATTCGACGCTTCATCATCGCCCGCAGACCTACACAGACTTCACGACCACCATCGAGCGCAACCTACTGGCGCAGTTCGCTCGGCATTTTCCCGCTCTGGCGCCGATGGTAGTCGCACATGAACTGTCGACGCCATTGACGACCTTGTCTTCCATTGGCGCCCAGCACGGAGCGATCTACGGACTCGAAGTGAGCCCACGTCGGTTCTTATCGAACGGCTTGCGCGCCAAGACTCCGATTCCCGGACTGTTTCTCACCGGGCAGGACGTCGTCACACCCGGCGTGCCCGGAGCGATGATCAGCGGCGTTCTCGCAGCGGCCACGATCGAACCGCGCGTCCATCCCCATCTGCTATAGAAGTTCGTCTTCTAGTAGCTCATCGACCGCTTTGGGTGTGCACCCACCGTGCGAGTGCGAAGACAAGGCCGGCGAAATACAGCGCGCCAAAGATGAGCTTGTTGTGCTTGGACAGCCACTCCGGAAGATAGATATCGAAGTTTTCTCGCCGATCGTCCGTGTATCGAGCTGCCACTGAAGTGAGCGGACAACGCCACTTATTTAGGACCAAGACCACTGCCTCGACAGAGATGATGGCAGCAAGCCAAGCGGCCGCTCGGTGTTCACCACGCCAAGAAGCGTATGGAATCGCGAGGATGCAGCCAGCAAAAAAAGCCCAAATGATCGTGTGCGCTCCCTTGATTGCTTTCAAGGCGGCGGGGGTGACCTGGGTGGGTTGGCGCTCATGCATAACGAGAGGTTCGCTATCCTACTTGTAATTATTGACGCAACTCTGCCGACGGCACCATTGCCGTGAAAAGAGACTCGAGTTCGCGAGTGGCTCAGGTGTCCGCTTTTGCCCATTTCGATGGCTGCTATGGGGAACACCGGAAACCGGCCCGAGACCACGGCCGAATCGCTCGCCAAGCTCAAGCCGGCATTCCGCAAGGACGGCACCATCACTGCCACGGCGGGCGCCGGCCGTCACCTTGGGGCGGAATTTCAACCTCTCGAAGGTCGAAAAATCGCCGATAGCACCGGTTCGGAGCTGGTCGGCCAGCAGATTTGCGGGATTCTCCAAGTTTTCGCCTGAATGAACGCGGCGCCGAGTGTCCGAAACTCTCTGTGTGCACCCACGCCTATCCGCGGGAAGCGGTGAAGGCGGGGTGCTGTTGGCTCTATCCATCTGACCGGCCCGGCAGCGGGTAACCACTGCGCCTGCCGCTCCGAAAATCCGGTAGCCGCGGCTAGACGGTGACTCGCAGCGTACAGGCATGTGACGACTTACCAGCATCCGTTTTAGTGACTTTGCTTCATAACCTCCGCATGGGCTAGCTGGTAAGGTTAGCCGTAGCTGCGGCTTGCCCTAAAGCGTAGCTTTAGCGGGTGCTAATTGGACCCACTCAAATCGCTGCAGGACGCTGCGGCACCGGCGCATCGATGCTTCGATGTCGCTTTGAGCCACTGGCTCCGCCATGTCGGAGCGAATCCGTCTACGGACCTCTTCAACCCTTCGGAGTGACTCCACGCTGGGCGGGTTTCTTTTTCGACGGTACCTGTCACCACTGCCCCGCTGGTGCATTAGTTCCTTTATTGTGGTCGCAGCTTTCGATTTTCCAGAATCGACTGATTATCGTGCTTTGAAGCCGAAGATCCCGATCCCCACGCAACCGACCCGACCCTTTCCGCGGATGGGACCGTTAATTTCTCGCCGCTTGAGCCATGCATCGTGCTTTGCGAGCATCGCGTGCGCACTTTTCCGCGTGTAGGCGTCGTACTCTGCAATCCGGCTCATGTCGAACCTCTCGGCGGTCGCGATACGCTGCAGCTGACCCAATTGTCTCTTCGGTTCACGCGTGCTCAAATTTGCGTAGCAGGTATCGATGATTCCCTCAAGAGCCGAGAGCGTGTAGCCGAGAATCTGCGCCTGTTCCTTGCCCTTCGGCAAAAACGTGTCGGCAAGCAATTGGACCCGGCGACCCGGTATGCGACGCACGATCCCGTATCGTGAGAGTACCTTCAAAACGTCGCTGGTGTCTGCACGAGGAACGGCTTTGCGTACAAGTGAATGTAAGCTTAGACGAGTCCCCGTGATTGGCAAGGTCAAGGTATTTCCATGCTCGTCCAAATAAATCGGGTCCGTCAGCCATGCGGTAATCACTCTGGCATACTCGCGCACGGAATGCGCGCGCCGCGTTAGAGCCACAGTCAATTCTTCACGAGCGGTGGAAATGGACAACGCCCGAATAACGCCATCGAGTGGAGAACCCAGGCAATTGCTCTTGACGCGCGTTGCCGTGGGTTGCAAAGGGTTGCGCTTGGATTCATTGCGTCGCTGGGTCCACAAGTGGGTCCACAAACGCATTGCTTGGCGTACGTGCGCGTTGATAACGTGGTGAATCTATTGCTAGTATCGGTGCTGTTCGGGATGGGAGCGCCATGCTCCCAAAGCAGATGCGCTACCAGACTGCGCCATGCCCCGTGCCGGTCCCGCGGGAATTTACTGCGGGCCGGCATCGTAGCAGGTTCGCAACCGCACGCAACACAATGCGCCGGTTTGCTACCGAGACCTGGTGGCCATGATGGCCGAGCGCGGGCTCAGCGTGTCCCACACGACGATCCTGCGGTGGGTGATTCAATATGTGCCGGAGTTCGAGAACGATGGAATCGTTGGGCACGAGGCGTGAATTCCTCCTGGAGAGAGTCGACGAGACCTATATTCGTATTCGAGGCAAATGGCACTATCTATATCGCGCTGTCGATAAGCACGGTAAGACTGTGGACTTTCTGCTTCGCCCCGATCGCGGCATTGCAGCCGCACAGGCGTTTTTCCGCAAAGCATTGACTACCAGCCTACCGCGGTGGCCGCGAAAGGTTACGCTGGACGGCTATCCGCCCAGCCATCAGGCACTGAGGCTTTTGCGACGCGAGGACCCGAAGTGCAAATACGTGCTAATGAGGAGCTGTCAATACCTCAATAACGTCATCGAACAGGATCATCGTGCGGTCAAGCGCCGCTGCGCCTGGATGACAGGTTTCAAGTCGGATCGAACTGCAGCCATCACGCTCAGCGGAATCGAGTTGGCGCATCGGATTCGAAAGCGGCAATTCTCGTTTGGTCCCGGCGGTCAGCGGCGGAATTGGTCACTGAAACAATTCTGGGACCGGGCGCTGGCTTAGCAAGCAACCTTCCCAGCCCTGTGAGCTTGCGCTTGCCGGGCATCCGCCAATGCACCAGAACCGATTTGTCGGGTTCACCGTGCGACGGGCCACTGGTAAAACCGCTCTGTAAGGCGGGGCAACGCATTTCTGCTGCGCATGTGGAGTCCGTGATGAACCATTGTATTTTCGCGGGCCTGTTCATCGGCGAAATTATTTCAACCAGTCCAAGAAGAGCGGCACTCGTGCCGCCAGCACTACGCTATCGCCGCCACAACATGATCAATATCCGCGCTGGTTCCGATTAAATCCGCTGTCAAGATGTCGTTGATGCTGCATCGCAAAGTAAATAAGGCAATCGCACGAAAAAATTCACGATGCCCTCGCCGAAATCGACTTTGGTATCGTGGTAATGTCCGACTCCCTCGTGGCGCCATAACAGCGGTTCCCATTAGGGACGGGAACCGCACGTTCCCGAATCCAATGCCTTTGTCAAAAAGCTCTTGATAACGAGCCGCTTTTGATTACCGTCAACACCGCGCTGGATTCTTCGCTAACAATGAATTGCCCTTACACGGTAGACCTAACCGCAGGAGAAAATCTACAGCTGTTCGGCGCAACAGCCAGTTGCTAAAACACACTTCAATGGAAACAGGAGAGCACGCGATGAGCACCATCACAACCAAAGACGGAACCGAGATCTATTACAAAGACTGGGGCACGGGACAACCGGTGGTCTTCAGTCATGGATGGCCCTTAAGCGCCGACGCCTTCGAGGACCAGATGTTCTTTCTGGCCTCGCGCGGCTATCGCTGCATCGCTCATGACCGTCGCGGCCACGGCCGTTCGAGCCAGCCGTGGAACGGTAACAATCTTGACAGCTACGCCGATGATCTCGCCGAGTTGGTTCAAAAACTGGATCTGAAGAACGCGATACACGTCGGGCACTCCACGGGGGGCGGCGAAGTGACTCGCTACATCGGTCGTCACGGGACCCAGCGCGTGGCCAAGGCAGTGCTGATTGGTGCCATCCCGCCGTTGATGCTAAAGACGGCGGCCAATCCCGGTGGACTCCCTATCGAGGTTTTCAACGGGCTGCGGGACAACGTGGTGGCAGACCGCTCGCAGTTCTGGAAAGACCTCAGCCTGCCGTTCTATGGCTATAATCGGCCCGGCGCCAAAGTCTCCGAAGGTGTGCGCGAATCGTTCGTACTGCAGAGCATGATGGCCGGTTTCCCGGCATCGTACTTCTGCATCAAGGCGTTTTCGGAAACCGACCTCACGGAGGATCTGAAGCGATTTGACGTGCCGACTCTGGTGCTTCACGGAGACGATGACCAAATCGTGCCGTATGCGGATTCGGCACTGCTTTCGTCGAAAATCATCAAGAATGCCAAACTCGTTATCCATAAGGGCGCGCCCCATGGGATGTGTACGACGCTGAAAGAGCGGGTCAACGAAGAACTGATCGGGTTTATCAAGGCATAGGTGACTACTGGCGCGGGATGCCGTAGGCGCAGCATGAGTTGCGCCTACGGTCGAGCCAAGCAACGCCAGTCCTCGAGCAGGCGATCCTTTGTTTGCGGAGCGCTAGGATTAGACAGCTCGTGGATCTTGGCAGTCTTGGTCTTACTAGTCAGCAGTGCCGTCCCAGTTCTTAAACAGATTAACGCCACTCTACTGTCGTTTGCGCGGTACGCTCGGAGCGGCTCCACTTGAACTGCAACGTCATCTCTGCTGATGGGCGCGCGCTGCCCATTCCCATCCTGGAAGGTTCTCGCACGTGCGCCTTGCAATTCACATCCTTCCGAACGGGAATGGCCGTCATGCGCGTTTGATGGCGGATCTTCTGTTGACAGATCTCGTCGCACAGAGGTTTGCATGGGGCCGTGATTCGCTTATAGCTGTCGGTGACCTACGCGCCCGCTATATCGCCGCACTTCGACCAGCCGACGCTCACGATTATGGGCCTCTCCTCACATTTCTGAAGAGCGGCTGAATAAAACACAAAGGGTCCTTGCCGGCTGTGCGTCACGATGCATGCGTTGCAACAGGTCACGATTCGAATCATCGCGTCGCTGGGTCCACAAATGGGTCCACAAGCGCATTTCGTGGTGTACGTGCGCGTTGGTGACGTGGTGAATTTATTGCAAGTATCGGTGCTGTTCGGAATCGAAATCAAAAGTCAGCTCATCGCCACAGGTGCTAAAGCGAGCCTAGCCGATATGGCGTCTCATATCCCGGCGTACCATTCGTAGCCGCGGTCTTCCCAGAAACCACCCTTGCCGTCCCCGACCAGGTCGAGTCGGTCGGTGATTTCGATTCGCATCAGATACTTGGCGTGTTTGTATCCGAGCTGCCGCTCGACCCGCAGGCGCAGCGGAGCACCGTTTTCGACCGGCAGCGGATGGCCATTGAGTGCATAGGCCAATATCGTCTGCGGATGAAACGCATCGACCAGATCGATGGATTCGTAATAGCGCCCGGTGCGTTCATCGCCGCCCTTCTTCGGCTCGCCGTCCAGGGTATCGGCGCAATGAAGGACCGCGTAGCGAGCCTCCGTTTTGAGCCCCGAGGCGCGCAGCAGCAGCGACAGGGGAACCCCGGTCCACCCGCCGATCGCGCTCCAGCCTTCGACGCAGTCATGGCGCGTGATCTGACTCCGAGCCGGGAGTTTGCGCAATTCCTCGAGACTGTAGCTCGCCGGCTGCCCGACGAGTCCATCGATTCGCAGACGCCAATCCGCAAAGCCGCCGGCGAGCAATTCCTGGTACTCCGAATCTCGCGGCATCGAGGTACCATTCGCCCGGAAGATCGGCGACCGATCTTTCTCGGCGTACTCGCGCGCCAAGGATTGGCCGCTCAAGAGCAGCCGTTGGCTGCGCATCGTCAGGGATTCGGCGCTATCCAAGAGCCCGCGAAACGACGGCGAACGGCCGAGAGCGTCGCATCCAGCGATCGACAAGGCGCCGAAACTCATCGCGCTGCGTACCACAAATCGGCGGCGCGACAGGAGAATTCGGCCCATGACTCACCGCTCCACTTTGATCGTATATCGGCCCGTCAACATCGAACGCAGCTCGTTCCACACGCCGACCGCGAGCAGCGCGCTCAAATGCACGACGACGAACACCACCAGCAAATTCGCAGCGATGAAATGCAGCGATCGGGCCGACTGGCGGCCTCCGAACAGATCGAGCAGGAATGGCGCCGCAGCATCGACTCCCGGCGACATCGTAAGTCCCGTCAGCACGGCGAGCGGAGCGACCAAGAGCACGACGCTGGCGTAGGCGATTTTTTGCAAAGAATTGTAGTGGCGCGCGGATTCGCCCCGTGGAAATTGCAATTTCAGGTGATGCCACAGTTCGGTTGCCAATCGCCGCGGATGCAGCTCCGCCCAGCGTGGAATGAGGTCCTTACACAGATGCCGCGTGAGCAGCCCGCCGATCAGATAAACGAGCCCGTTGACGACCAGAACCCAACCGAAGAAAAGGTGCCAGCGCCGGCCGGTTGCCAGATCGCGGTAGCTCGGCAACGTGATCCAGCCCGGGAGCGCGGTCGCCGATCCCTGCGTTGTCACATGAAACCAGCTTTGAGGTCTAGAGAACCCCGACTCGCCCCAGTAGAGCGCCGGATGGGCATTCAATATCTGCAAACCACTCATGAGCATCACCATCATCGCGACGACGTTGATCCAGTGGGTCAGGCGCGTGACCGCGCTGTGTCGGGCGACGACGATCGCCTTCGTGCGAGGGGACTCGTGGGTAGGTTCATCCATCCGAATGTCAAGCTACCGCAGTCGAGGACCCCGGCGCAAGCCGCCGCGGCGCTTGCGATGCATTCAATTCATCGAGTACAAATCATTTCCGACCGTAGTAGGATCTCGTTCATGGCTGCCAAGAAAAGCCCAGGTCAGCAGATCGCAAAACGATACCCACCCTATTTGCTTGCACGACAGATCGCCGCGCTCAAGAGGCTCTCGGATGACACAGAGACGCCCGTGCAGTACCACATCAGGCAGGCGATAGACGAGTATTTGGAGCGGCGGGAAAAGACAAAACGCGGCCGCTCTACCTAAGATGCTGACCATCACGCTTATAGGGATCTTTCGCAAGGGCCGACAAGCGCTGGTGCGTTAGTCCACGCACGTCCGGTTGGCGCGCCTGAACTCTTGATTTGCGATGGGGCGAGGAATCGCCTATGATGTACGAGTCACTCGTACATGTGAAAAAACCATGCCGCCTCCTATCTTTACCATTTCCACCGCTCGGCAGAAGTTCTTTTCTCTGTTCGAAATCGTGACCGGCCACCGCGGCCGAAAGGTAGTCATCAAGAGCCGGGGTAGCGAGAACCACGCCGTATTGGTCGGTGAGTCGTATCTCGATGAGCTGGAGGCGGCAGCTAAGCGATTGCGGGACATTGAGTCCGGCAAGGTGAAGCCGGCGTCGGACTTCAAGCTAATCGGAAGCATGCGAATCGCGGAGGGGGTGGACGATCCCATCGCGGACATTCGTGCCGAACAGAAAGCCCTTTGGGAGAAGAAGTTCGCCTCGTTCAGCAAGTAGCCATGAGCGCCGGAGATCTACCGCTTGCCGTTACCGATACTCATCCACTGATTTGGGCGGCCACGGGAAGAATCAATAAGCTCGGTAAGGCTGCCAAGCGCATCTTTGAGCGCGCCGGCGCGGGGCAATGCTCAATTTATATTCCTTCGTTGACTCTGGTTGAGCTCGGTGAAGCGTGTCACCGGGGTGCCGTGGCCGTGAGCAGCGGCGTGCCATTCGAGGAATGGGCACGCGCCGCGTTCGCAAGCGGCAAGTATCACGAAGCGCACCTGACGGCAGAGATCGTCTACGTCGCGCAGCGACTCTACACAATCGCGGAGCGCGGGGACCGCTTGATTGCCGCAACCGCGGTGGCGCTCGACCTTCCTCTCATCACGCGAGACCCCGCAATTGCGGCGGCGGCCGGCGTTGAGTGCATCTGGACCTGACGACGGCGAGAGCGACGTACCGGCGCGATTGGCATCAATAATCCTTTTCGGCAGTTCAAATGACGAGATCGAGTTCTTGCTCATTATCGTGGGTACGAGTCTCACTACGCAGCACTCGGATGGGCCAACGAATTGGTAGGCGGGAGAGTCCCCGAATAAAGCATCATCGAGAGGAGGATCTGAGCAATCACTCTTGACGCGAGTTGCGGTACGTTGCAAAGAGTCGCGCATCGAATCGGCGCGTTGCTGGGTCGACAAATGGGTCCACAAACGGGCTCGTTCGCGAACTGGAAGACTCGCAGCCCGTTGATTGCCGTGCTAATGTAGATCGCGTTCGGGATGGGAGCGCCATGCTCCCAAAGCAGATGCGCTACCAGACTGCGCCATGCCCCGTGCCCACCCCTTGCGATCGCGAAGGGGCGGGAATCGTATCAGGTCGGCGACAGCATGCAACTCTAGGGGATATTGTTCACACGTTCGACGTGGTGTGGACCAACTGGCATCACTTTTTCCGGCGCGTCACCAAAGCGCCAAAACGTTTCGGCGTTATAGCGGCAGACTTTTTAAAGCATATATGCCGCCCGGGAAGCCCTTATCACAGAGCAACAGTCCCAGTAGCCCGTGCAGCGATGGCTTCTGCGACGCTCAATAGACGATGCTGCCGACCGAAGTCCCGCCGCAGACGAACAGCGTCTGTCCGGTGATGAACGCCGCTTTCGGATCCGCGAAGAACATGACCGCGCGGGCGACGTCGTGCGGTGTACCGAAGCGGCCGACCGGTATTTGACGTGCCGCGGCGCTCATTTTCGGACTGCCCGGCGGGATGAGTTCCTCGAACATCTCGGTCTGGGCGATCGGCCCCGGCGCCACGACGTTGACAGTCACACCGTGCGGGGCGAGTTCCAGCGCCCACGTGCGCGCAAGTCCCAGCATTCCCGCCTTGGTCGACGCGTAGGCGGTGCGCTTCGCCAGGCCCAGCACCGCGCGGGTCGAAACGAGCACGACCCGGCCGTAGTGCGCTGCCTTCATGGCGGCCAGGTTCGCCTGCACCAAGGACAATGCGGCGGCCAAATGCAGGTTGGCGAGCGCCGCGAGATCCGCGATGCGCGTCTCCTCGATCGGCTTCTCGCGGATGGCGCCGGCGCAGTGAACGATCGTAGTCGACGGCGCTTCGGCGGCGAGGTCGAGCGCGGCCGAGCGCGTGGCATCGGCGTCCATGAGATCCACCGTGATCGATCGCAGCCGCTCTGAGCGCAGCGGACACGGCCGGCGGGCGATGCTGATGACCTCGTACCCCGCGTTCAGAAAGGCCTCCGCGGTCGCCAGTCCGATTCCAGAGCTCGCGCCCGTCAGCAGCACTCGATTCATTGGATCCGCCACTCCCGCGCTACGGAAACAGCTGCAGCGAAGGCAGCGCAGCTTCGCAGTTGAGCAATTCGACTTTCTTGAGCGCGATCGCGAGCCGCTCCTGGACGCGCTTCAGGTGATGCCAAGCGACGCCGGCGTAGATCTCCTGATGATCCCGCTGGCTCTCGGCGTACAAAAATGGTGTCCGGATCACCGCGACACCCGTGGCCTCGCCCCGATCCTCGATCGCGGGAGCCTGCAACAGGTGCTGACACCAGCTCGGCTGCGCCTGGGAGTACGCATGCGGATTGCGCAGCCGCACGATGCGCACCTTCAAGAGAAGCTTATCTTCGAAGAAGATCGAGTTTTCGGTCCGGCCGCTCTGCTGTCCTCTCGTCAGCGGCACCCAGTAGCAGCCGTCCTCGGCGAACAGCTCGTACCAGTCCTCGAGCCGCTTCTCGTCGATGAGCCGCGCTTCGGCGTAAACGAATTCGATCAGCTCGCCGTCGCTTGCTACCGGATGCATCATCGCACCTGTTCGTCCGGCGCCATCGCGGCAAGCCACGCGCGAAATTGACCTCGTACGGACACTTCGCTGGTCCCGTTGTGGACACCGGCGATCGCGTGCGCCTCGTTCTCGGGCGAATAATTGCGGTGCAGGCTTACCCATTCGTTTCCTTCGGATGCGAGCCCCTCCTGCAGCGCACGATAGCAGTGAAGGTCGTCGTGGCCTACGACCGATGCCGGCGAATTGATGATCCTGTTGTACATCACGCTGCGTTCCAGCAGCGACTGCGGCGCGCCGACCAGCCGGAGCGTGTAGCTTTCGATCAGCGTGCGGTCGACCGCGATCGGGCGCGCGACCCTGATCGTCTGTATGGCTCCCTTGACGGTCAGGCTGGGGTAGTACACGGTGTTGTGGCGGATCTCGCCGAGAATGGCTCGCGCCCGTTCGGCGCCGTACGCCGTCTCCATCTGTGCCTCGTACTCGGGCATGCTCGAATATTTCGAATGAATCGAGAATTTGACGCCCGTGTAGCTGTGCCCGTTGTCGTAGATCTTGACCCCCATGTTATCGAAGAACTCATAGTTCGACACGAACGGCAGGAACTGCTCGACGACCATCGGCTTGGGCGCATCCGGCGGCTGATCCTTCCACAGGTCCCTGACCGTTCCGGCGGAGGATTCGTGCGCCACCATCGGATGCATGGTGTCGTTGAGATTCTCGACGAACATCTTCCAGTTGCAGTCGTGCATGTAGCGCAGGACACCGCCAACCACTTCCAGTCGGCCCACCGGCGAGCGGTCCGCCATGTTGTCGATCGAGGACAGCGAATCGCCGAAATACTCGGCGAAGGCGGGGCCTTCGCGGCTCAAGCGGGCGAACACGAAGCCGCGGTGGACGGCCAGGCCGGGAACCGCGGCCAGCCCTTGCGCGGCCGGCGATTCCTCGAAGCCGCTGTTCGCATAACCGCCTTTGAGCGGCACGGTCCGCAGCGCCCCGTCCAGCCGATAGGTCCAGCCGTGGTAGGGGCAGCGCAGGATTCCGCCGCAGTTTCCCGACACCGCACTCGCGATCCTCGTGCCCTTGTGTGCGCACCGGTTGTAGAGCACACGCACCTCGCCCTCGCGCGTGCGGGTCATCAGCAGCGGCTGGCGCGCGATCTCGGTGGTGTAGAAATCCCCGGCGTTGGGCACCTGGGAATCATGGCCCACGTAAACCCAGGCCGTATGCCACAAGCGCCGCATCTCCAGATCGAACAACTCCGGGTCGATGTACACGTCCCGATGAATCTCGCCGCCGCGCAACAAGCGAGCGGATCAACTTCGGGTCATCGCGATACCTGTTCACGCAAATTCCTCCTCGCCGCTTCGCGCTCGGGCCACCGGGCGTCAATGGCCACTGTAACGCACCACGCGGCGCTGCGCAGTCATCAGGGCTGCCAGTCCGGCGCAACCAGCCGCCGCTTGCCGTCGGCCGACCGAGCGACGCCTTCGGCGTGCAAATCCTCGCGATCCCACAGCTCGCAGGTCACTTCCCGGTGGCGCTGATCCAGCGCTTCACAGTAGTTGGTATACTTGCAGAGCCGCACCGTCTCTCCTCTTCCTGAGCGCACTTTCAGGAACCAGTCCGGATCGGCGAGCGCCTGGCGCGCGAACCCCACCAGATCGCCGCACCCGTTCGCCAGGGCGGATACGGCCTGCTGAAAATTGTGAATTCCGCCGGCCACCACGATGGGCGTGCGGTGGCCGTGCGAGCGCACGTGGGCGCGGATGCGCGCCGCCGGCGCCAGATTGCGGCCGAAGGGCCCCGCCGCGTCCGAGTAGTAGCTCGGCATGCACTCATAGCCGCTCGGCCCGGTGTACGGGTAGGCCGCCTCTCCGACCTTCGGCTGCCGCGCATCGTCGAATTTGCCGCCGCGAGACAAGGAGATGAAGTCGATGCCGCCAGCCGCCAGCCCGGCCGCGTAGTACTCGGCGTCGGACACGGTTGAGCCGCCCGCAATGCATTCATCCGCCAGGATCCGCGCGCCGACGCCGAAGTCGCGCCCGGTGCTCGCTCGAACGGCGGCCAGCACCTCGAGCGGCAGGCGCACGCGGTGCTCGCGCGCTCCCCCGTAGCCATCCGTTCGAGTATTCATCGCGGACAAAAAGGAGGCCATCGTATAGGCGTGCGCGTAATGCAGTTCGACGCCGTCGAAGCCTGCCTCGCGCGCACGCGCGGCGGCCGCAGCGAACAACCGGGGAAGCGAGTGCGGCAGCGCCGCGATATGCGGCTGTTCGGTGTCGGTGATGCGCTCGCGGGCGCCCATTCTCAGAGCTTCGAGCTCGCGCGCCGTCAGCACGCTCGCGAGCTCGTTGTCATCCAAGGCGGCAAGGCGCGCGCGCACCTGCGGCTCGGGCGCATCCGCCATATCGAGCGTGCGGCGATGCTCGGGGGTCACGGCCAAGAAGCGCTCGAAGAATTTGCCCGGTTCGGGCCGCCGGCGAATCGAGAGAAAGTCGATGAGCTGTATGAACAACCGCGTCTCGCCGCCGCTCGCCTGCCGCACCGTCTCGACCAGCCGCTTGAGGCCCGCGGTGAAGCGCGCCTCGCCTATCCGCAGCAGCGGTCCGCTCGCCACATCGCGAATCCCCGTGGCTTCCACCACGATCGCCCCCGGCCGGCCGCGGGCGAAGCGCTCGTACCATGCCAGTACGCCGGGCGTGACCAGTCCGTCCTCGCTCGCGCGCCAGGGCACCATGGCCGGTACCCAGGTGCGCTGGCGCAGCTCGACCGGGCCAACCTGAATCGGCCCGAAGAGCGGCGAGCGCTGCGCCTCTTCCGCGGACGGCCATCGGCCTGCTTCAGCGTCGTGGCGTATACGCTCCGGCGGTCTCCATTGGGACATGGCAATTCCCGCCGCCGAGTCAGGCGCCGGGCAGCGCCGTGTCCGGCAGCACGGCGGTCGCTTCGATCTCGACCTTCGCATCGGCCTCGATCAGGGCCGAGACCTGCACCACGGACATCGCCGGGAAATGCCGGCCCATCGCGGCGCGATAGGCCGCGCCGATCTCGGGCAGCTGCTCGAGATATTCCTGGCGGCTGGTCACGTACCACGTCAGGCGCACGATGTGCTCGGGGCGGCCGCCCGCCTCCGCCAGAACGCGCACCACGTTGGCCAGGGCGGCGCCCACCTGCGGCGCGAGCCGCAGGTGCGGGAATTTTTGATTGGCGTCCCACCCGATCTGGCCGGCGATGAACACCTGCGTGCCGCGCGCCGCGATCCCATTCGAATATCCCTTGGCGCGCGGCCACTCCGCAGGCTGCAGGATTCTATGCGTCATTTCAGCACCTCGCGCCCTATGATCAGCTTCTGAACTTCGGTGGCCCCTTCATAGATACGCAGGCTGCGGATCTCGCGATACAGCCGCTCGACCGTCTCGCCGCGCTCGACGCCGCGGCCGCCGAACATCTGCACCGCGCGATCGACCACGCTCTGCGCGGACTCGGTCGCCGTCATCTTCGCCATTGCCGCCGCCATCGTCACCGGCCGGCCGGTGTCGCGCAGCCAGGCCGCGCGATAGGTCAGCAGCGCGGCGGCCTCGACCGCCGTCGCCATGTCGGCCAGAGCCGCCTGCGTCAGCTGAAAATCCGCCAGCACTTTGCCGAACATCCGGCGCCGGCGCGCATGGGCGATCGCCTCATCCAAGGCGCGCCGCGCGAAGCCGGTCGCGGCCGCCGCCACAGAGGCGCGGAACACATCGAGCGTGCGCATGGCGACTTTGAAACCGTCGCCCTCGGCTCCTATGAGCCGCTCCGCGGGAATCCGGCAGCGCCGAAAGGCGAGCTGCGCCAGCGGATGCGGCGCATTGACCTCGATGCGCCGCTCGATGGACAGGCCCGGATCGGAGGCCTGCACGACGAACGCGCTGATGCCCTGCGCACCCGCGGCGCCGTCGGGACGTACGCGGCCCGCGTCGGTGCGCGCGAAGACGCAATAGAAATCCGCAATGCCGCCGTTCGAAATCCACGTCTTCTCGCCGTCGAGAACGTAGTGGCCGCCCTGGCGCTCCGCACGGCAGGTCATCGCCGCGACGTCCGAGCCGGCCTCGGGCTCTGATAGCGCAAAGCCGGCAATCGCCGAGCCGCGCGCGACCAGCGGCAGGTAGTGCGCTTGCAGCGAGTTGCTGCCCGCCAGCGAGATCGCACCGCTCCCCAGGCCCTGCATGGCGAAGGCGAAATCGGCCAGGCCGTCGTGATACGCGAGCGTTTCGCGGATGAGGCAAATCGACCGTGCATCGAAATCCGGCAGCGCACCTCCGAACTTGAGCGGCACGCAGTAGCGCGTCAGCCCGGCGGCGCCCAGGCGGGCGACCAGATCCCGGCAGCGGGCATCGACCGCATCGCGCTCTTCCGCGTGCGCATATGCATCGAGCGCCGCGCCGGCGGCCCAGGCGTTCGCCTGCCCCGCAACCGCGCGGTGCGCCGCCTCGAACCAGGGCAGCGCCAGCAGCTCGTCGTGATAGCGGGCTGCCGGGCTCATCGGCCCACGAACTGCGGTTGAGTGCGCGCCGCAAAGGCATCGAACGCGCGCTTGAAGTCCTCCGTCCTCATGCAGATCGCCTGCGCCTGGGCCTCCGCCTCGAGCGCCTGCTCGATGCTCATGCTCCACTCCTGATTCAGCATGTTCTTGGTCATCGCGTGCGCGAACACGGGACCGGTTGCGCACTGCACCGCCAGCGCATGCGCCGCCGCGCGCAGCTGATCCGGCTCGACGAGACGGCTGAAGAAGCCCCAGGCCAGCCCTTCCTCCGCCGTCATCGCACGTCCGGTGATCAACAGCTCGGCGGCCCGGCCCTGCCCGATGAGCCGCGGCAGAATGGCGCACGCGCCCATGTCGCAGCCGGCGAGTCCGACGCGCGTGAATAGAAAGGCGGTGCGGGCCGCCGGAGTGCCCAGGCGGATGTCCGACGCCATCGCGAGGATCGCCCCGGCGCCGGCGCACACCCCGTCGACCGCCGCAATGACCACCTGAGGACAGGCGCGGATGGCGCGCACCAGATCGCCCGTCATCCGGGTGAAGTCCAGAAGCTCCGGCATCGCCATCTTGGTCAGCGGTCCGATGATTTCGTGCACGTCGCCGCCGGAGCAGAAGTTTCCGCCGGCCCCCGAGAACACGATGGCGCGCACGTCGCGCTCATAGGGAAGCGCGCGAAACAGGTCGCGCAATTCCGCGTACGAATCGAAGGTGAGCGGATTCTTGCGATCGGGACGGTTCAGCTCGACCAATCCGACACGATCGGCGACCTGCCACCGGAAATGAGCGGCCGCATAATTCGAGAGGGGTGGCTTGAGCATGGGCATCTCCTGACTACATCACCTCGCCGCCGGCGATCGCGATGCTCTGGCCGGTGACCGCTTCGCTGCCGGGCAGGCACAGCCACGCAACCGCGTGGGCCACTTCGGCCGGCTGCACGAGCCGCCCCTGCGGATTGCTCTTCATCAGGGCGGCGCGCGCGTCCTCGGCGCTGCGGCCCGTCATCTTTTGGATGTTGGCGATGGCGTCCTGAACGAGTGCAGTCTCCGTATAGCCGGGGCATACGGCATTCACCGTGACGTTCCGCTGTGCGACTTCGAGTGCCAGCGCCCGGGTGAGCCCGATGACCCCGTGCTTCGCCGCGCAGTACGCCGCCACCAGCGGATAGCCCTTGAGGCCGGCGGTGCTCGCCACGTTCACGATTCGGCCGAATCGGCGCTCCAGCATGCCGGGCAGCGCGGCGCGAATGCCGTAATAGGTCCCGGTGAGGTTGACGGCGAGCATGCTGTGCCAGAGCTCCTCGGGCGCCCGGTGCACGGCGCCGCTGCGCGCCTGACCCGCGTTGTTGATCAGAATGTCGACGGCGCCGAAGGCTTGCGCCGCCTGCTCGAAAGCCCGGCGCACGGCCTGCCAGTCGGCGATGTCCGCGCAGACCGATTGCGCGGAAGCGCCGAGCGTCGCCGCCACCTGCTCAAGCTGGCTCTGCGTGCGCGCCAGCAGCGTCACGCGCGCCCCCTCGGCGACCAGCCGTGCGGCGATCGCCGCGCCGATTCCGCGGCCGGCGCCGGTGATGAGCGCGTGACGGCCGGCGAGCGGCGCGGCCGCGCTCATACCGCACCCACGGCCAGCGCGGCGCGCTCGAGATTGTGCTCGAGTTGGCCCTTTCCGGGTAGGTAGGGATCGGGCCACCACTGCGAGGCGTACCGCTGGCCCGCCGCGGCATGCAGGGTCCACGCCGGGTCCGCCAGATGCGGGCGCGCGATGGCGCACAGATCCGCGCGTCCCGCCCCGATGATGGTATTGACGTGGTCGGCTTCGAAGATGTTCCCCACGGCGATCGTAGGAATGCCGACCACGTTGCGGATCATGTCGGCGAACGGAGTCTGCCACATCCGGCCGTACACGGGCTGCTGCTCCGGCACGGTCTGCCCCGTCGAGACGCTGAGCGCGGCCGCACCGGCGTGCTTGAAGGCTCTCGCCACGACAATGAGGTCCGCTTCATCGAGTCCTCCCGGCGCCCAATCGTGCGCCGATATGCGCACCGACAAGGGCCTCTCGCCGGGCCAGGCCGCACGTACCGCCCGCAGCACCTCCAACGGGTAGCGCAGACGATTCTCGACGGGTCCGCCGTACTCATCCCGGCGCCCGTTGGTGAGCGGGGAGAGAAAACTCGCGAGCAGGTAGCCGTGCGCCATGTGCAGTTCCAGCATGTCGAACCCCGCCTCGGCGCCGAGGCGCGCCGCCGCGACGAACTCTGCGGTGACGCGCGCGAAATCCTGCGCGGTCATCGCGCGCGGCGTCTGGCTGACGCCGGCGAGATAGGGTGTGGCGGATGCCGAGATCAGCGGCCAGTTGCCCGCCGGCAGCGGATGGTCCATCTCCTGCCAGCCCAGCTGGGTCGAGCCCTTGCGCCCGGCATGGCCGAGCTGCAGCGCAATCATCGCCGGAGAGTGTCGATGCACGAAATCGACGATGCGCTTCCAGGCGTCGCGATGCGCTGTGCTCCACAACCCGGTGCAGCCCGGCGAGATGCGGGCATCGGGAGTGATGCAGGTCATCTCCGTGACGACCAATCCCGCTCCCCCCGCCGCCCGCGCCCCGTAGTGCATCAGGTGCCAGTCGCCCGGCATTCCATCCTGCGCCAGGTACTGCGCCATCGGCGAGACGACCACGCGATTGACCAGCCGCATCGAGCCGAGTTCGAGCGGCAGGAACATCGGCGGCCGCGGCTCGGCGAGGCCGCTGCGCCGCGCCAGGTCGCGCTCGACAGCATCGACGTATCGGGGATCGCGCAGGCGCAGGTTGGCATGGCCGATGCGCTGGCTTGCGGTGAGCAGGCTGTAGGCGAACTGCTGCGGCTCGAGATGGGTGTAGCGCGCGACGTTCTCGAACCATTCCATGCGGTTGCGCGCCGCGCTCTGCAGCTTGAGCGCCTCGAGATTTCGCTCTGCGTGGTATCGGTCGAGGCCCGCGCCGACATCCTGGGCGGTGGCCACCCGAGATACCAGGGACATCGCATCTTCCATGGCGAGCTTGGTGCCTGAACCGATGCCGAAGTGCGCGGTGTGGGCCGCATCGCCGATGAGCACGAGATTCCCGTGATGCCAGCGCTCGCACAGCACGCGGTTGAAATTCAGCCACGCGGAGCCGCGCAGGTGGCGCGCATTGCTCATCAGCCGGTTGCCGCCCAGGTACTTGCCGAACAGTTCCTCGCAGAATTCGACGGACTGCTCGGTCGAGTACCCGTCGAGTCCGAACGCCTTCCACGTCTCCTCGCGCGTCTCGACGATGACGGTGGACAGATCGGAGCTGAATTGGTACGCGTGGATCTGAAACCAGCCATGCTCGGTGTTCTCGAATGCGAAGGTGAAGGCGGGAAATTTCCGCTCGGTGCCGAGCCAGATGAAGCGGCATTTGCGCACGTCGATGTGCGGCTTGAAGATGTCCGCATGCCGCCTGCGCTGCACGCTGTTGACGCCGTCGGCTGCGACGATCAGATCGGCGTCGGCGAACTCCGCCGCCGAATCGATCTCGCGCTGAAACGATTGCTCCACTCCGAGCGCCGCGGCCCGCTCCTGGAAAATGTTCAGCAGCCGCTTGCGCGCGATGCCGCAGAACCCGTGGCCGCTGCTGCGGATTCGCCGGCCCCGGAAGTGCACGTCGATGTCGTCCCAGTGGTGGAAGCTCTGCACGATGGCGTCGTGCGAGGGCGCATCCGCATCGCGAAAGCCCGCCATGGTCTTGTCCGAAAACACCACGCCCCACCCGAACGTATCGCCCGGCCGGTTGCGCTCGTAGACCTCGACCTTGGCGTCCGGCAGCGCTTTCTTGAAGAGTATCGCGGAATAGAGGCCCGCGGGACCGCCGCCGAGACAGACGATGCGTTTCATGGGATCTCCCTCGTGGACCTAGTATGGTATAGATATTTTAAGTGTCAAGTATTAGCATGGCGCCATCATGGCCAATGCCGGCGACACGATGTTCACCGACAGGCTCGGCGGTGCTCCGCATTCGAAGCAATCGCTGCGTCTGTGGCTGAAGCTCCTGAGCTGCTCGATGATCGTGGAGAAGCGCCTGCGTGCGCGGCTCGATGAGGATTTCAAGACCACGCTGCCGCGCTTCGACGTGCTCGCGGCCCTCGAGCGCCAGGCCGAGGGCCTCAAGATGTCGGCGCTGTCCGAGTCGCTGATGGTCTCGAACGGCAACGTCACGGGCGTCGTCACCCGGCTGATCGATGACGGCCTCGTGACGCGCACGGTGGATCGGCGCGACCGTCGCGCCGCCACCGTTCGGCTCACCCGCAAGGGCCGCGAGACGTTCCTGAAGATGGCCGCGGCCCATGAGCAGTGGATGGACGGCATGTTCGCCGATTTGTCGGATACCCAAATCGGCGAGCTGATGCGCCTCCTCACCCATCTGCGGCGCTCGATCGAGGCGCACCCGCCGTAGCGGCTGCGCCGGGTGCGGGCGCGGCGCGGCGGCGGCACGCGTGGCCGCCGGGCCTTGCCGCTAGGGGCGCCCGCCGGTTGCGGAGGACAGCTCGCGCAGCGCCGAGTCGAGCTCGCGGCCGTCCTCATCGGCGAGCGCGGCGGAGCGCAGCCGGCGCACCTGAGCGGCGAGCTGCGGCCGGCCGCTCTCGCGCTCGACGAATTGCATGATGGCCGCGAAGTGGCTTACGGCCCTGGCGTGCGTGTCGCCGTAGCCCTTGATCAGCCGCTGGCACTCGGCGATTTCCACCGCAAGATCGTAGGCGCCGGCGCGCTCGCGGATCTGCGCCAGCCAGTCGTCGATCCGCGCCTGCTCGATGCGGTAGCGCCAGGTGCCGCGGCGCCAGCGGCGCATTCCGGCGAGCAGATGGAGGGCGAGGAAACCGCCGATGTGGGCGGTATTCACGCGCCGGCCGCGGCGAAACAGGGCCCCGAGCCAGCGTGCAGAGGCGCGGCTGCGCGCGAGCCGTTCCCCGAGCGCGGCGGGCAGCGTCTCGCAGAGCTCCTGCAGGCGCGGATGCATGTATTCGCTCACGTAGACGATCTGATCCGGCGCGGCGGACACTTCCCCGCGAAAGCGCTCGAAACGCCGCCGGCGCGTTTTCAGGTCTGCGACGCGTATCGTATCCTCGTACGACATCCACAGCGCCAGATAGCGCGCCACCGCCGCGGTGAGCGCAAAGCCGTGCTTGAGGCCGCCGGCCGCCTCGTCCCAGAGCAGCACCTCGCTCAATCGACTCAGGTACAGCTCCGCATACGCGGCGTCCTGATAATCCATCAGCCGACGCACGCCCTCGACGATGATCCCCTGCAGGTGCGCCGGAAACGTTGCGCGTATCCGCGCGGCGAGCCGCCTGCCCGCGTCGCTCGTGGGCGGAGCTCCCGGCGGAATGAGTCCCGCCGCCGGCGCCTCGTTGAGCGCCTGCTCGAACCCCGCGGCGAATCCGGCGAGATTTGCCGCGACGGCGACCCCGCCGCGGCGAATCGCCTGCTCGTAGAGCTCGCGCGCAAACGGCAGCGCACCCGCCGCGGCAAGCGCGCCGAACAGCACGGAGCTGATGACGCTCCCCGATTGAGCGCAAGCCGCCTCCATGTCGAAGCACACCAGGCGGCGCGCCTCGCTGCGCAGCGCCGCAAGCACCGCATTCGCATCGGCGATGCCGTCGCCCAAGGCGGATTTTTCGGTGATGCCGTACACACGATGGCTCGATGCGACGAGCGTCGTCCGCTCGGGAGTCACCAACCCGCGCACCACCGCGCGGCCCGCTTCCATCAACTCGGCGGCAATGACCACATCCACGTCGCCGGGCACCGGCATCAGCGCAAAGATCGGCTCCCCCTGCCCGACCGGGGGCGGCGGGCACATCTCGAGGTAGTACACGGTGGTTCCCGTTCGCTGCGCCACGCCCGGCACCGAGGTGGATTGCACCAGCCAGCCGTGCCGCTCGGCGACATCGACGATCCAGTCGGCGAGCACGCCGCCGCCCTGCCCGCCCAGCGCCGCGATGGCGATGCTGAGCGGCCGCCGCGCCTCAGTATTCATGCTGCGCACGACGCGCATCCGCCATTCGCTGCAGCCATCCGATGACGGCGCCGCGAATCGAGGCGAGAAACCTGTCCCAGCGGGTCGGATTGAACAGGAGCTGCGCCCGGTAGAACGAGGGACAGAGCACGGCCGCATGCGCGACTTCGCCGCACAGGCCGCATCCCACGCAGGAATTGTCGACATGCGCTATCGGATCCTGGCGCAGCGGATCCGCGCTCGGACGGATGGTGAGCGACGGGCAGCCGGACAGCCGGATGCACGAGTGATCGCCGGTGCAGGTGTCCGCATCGACGCCGAACCGCGCTCGCACCACGCGTTTGCCGCCGGCGATGGCGCGATTCTCCTGCGGGCGCTCGCGCCGCTGGCGATTGAGCATGCACTCGGAGGCCGCCACGATGACCTTGGGCCCCTTTTCGGGGGTGGTCATGGCTTCGCGCAGCGTACCGAGCATGCGCTTCAGGTCGTACGTTCGATCGATCACCCGCAGCCACTTGACGCCCACGCCCCGCACCGCCGCCGCGATGGGGTGCCGGGTGCTCTTCGAGCGGTTATCCGCGCGCGATGACAGAATGTCCTGACCGCCGGTGGCCGCTGCGTAGCCGTTGTCGACGATGACGAGCACGCTGTCGGTCTGGTTGAACACCGAGTTGCCGACGCCGGAGGTCAGCCCGTTGTGCCAGAATCCGCCGTCGCCCATCACCGCGATCGCGCGCTTGCCGCGCGGCGCATTGAACGCCGCGGCGCCGGCCGCCCCCAGGCCGTACCCCATGGTGGTGTTGCCGAGATTGAACGGCGGCAGGATCGAAAACAGGTGACAGCCGATGTCGCAGCTGATGTGCAGCGGGCCGAGCTCGCGCTCGAGCAGCTTCATCGCCGTAAAGATGGGCCGTTCCGGACAGCCGGTGCAGAATCCCGCCGGCCGCACCGGCAACAGATTCGCCAGCGCCTGCACGTCCTTGGAGGGCGCGCGCCTCGGCGAGAGCGCGGCACGGCCGGCGGCGCGCGCCTCGAGCAGCGCCGGCGCGTGGCGGCGCAGGAACGACTCGACGCCGTCCTGCAGCACCTGGCCGGTATACTCCCCCGCGCGCGGCAGCACCCCCTTGCCCACCACCTTGGTCTCGAGGCCGGCGTTGCGCAGGATCATGTGGAGATTCTGCTCGATGAACTCGGGCTGGCCTTCCTCGACGATCAGCACGGCGCGCTTGCCCGCGCAAAAGCCGGCGACTTCGTCGTCGAGCAGCGGATAGGTGACGTTGAGCACGTACAGCGGCACTTCGGTGCCGCCGCACGCATCGGCTAGGCCGGCGAGCTCCAGGGCCCTCAGCAGCGTGTTGTACAGACCGCCCTGCACGATGATGCCGACCTCGCCCGCCGAGCCGCCCATGAACTCGTTCAAGCGATGTTCGCGGATGAACTCGAGCGCCGCCGGCCAGCGCTGGTGGACCTTCTCCTGTTCGTGCTGGAAGCTCGCCGGCGGCAACACGATCCGCGACACGTCGCGCACCGGGTTGTCGAGCGCGTCTTGAAGCGTGAACGCGGGCGGCCGGTTGTTCTTGGCGCGAAAGCGCCCGTGCACGTGGCAGGCGCGGATCCGCAATTCCAGCATCACGGGCGTGTGCGACGCCTCGGACAGCTCGAAGCCGCGCTCGACCATCTCGACGATGCTGTTCAGATTGGGCCGCGGGTCGAGCAGCCAGATCTGCGATTTCATCGCAAACGCGTGCGAGCGCTCCTGCATGATGGATGAGCCCTCGCCGTAGTCCTCCCCGATGATCACCAGCGCACCGCCGGTGACCCCGCCGGAGGCGACGTTGGCGAGCGCATCGGATGCCACGTTCGTGCCGACCGTCGACTTGAACGTGACCGCGCCGCGAATCGGGTAATTTACCGAGGCGGCGAGCATCGCGGCGGCGGCGGCCTCCGAGGCGCTCGCCTCGAAATGCACCCCCAAATCTCCGAGGACGCCCTGAGCATCCGACAGAACGTCCATCAGATGCGAGATCGGAGCGCCCTGATACCCGCCCACGTAGCCCACGCCGGACTGCAGCAGCGCCTTGGTCACCGCGAGAATGCCCTCGCCGCGAAACTCCTCACCCTCTCCGATTCGAAGCTTCTCGACCTCCTGCGCGAACGAGCGTTCTGCCATCGCCGACCTCTAGGCGGGCACCAGCGCCAGCGCTCGAATGGGGCTGCCGGAGCCGTTCTTGATCTTCAAGGGCGCGCAAAAGATCACCGCGCCGGTCGGCGGCAGCAGATCGAGATTCGTCAGGCATTGCAGCCCGTAGCGGCCCGCGCCGTGCATGTAGTAATGGCACGGATAGGGCGGCTTGAGGTGATAGCCCTGACCGGCATCGGTGCCGATCGCCTCGGAGCCGAATCCGACGACGTCGCGCTCCTCGATGAGGAAGCGCACCGCATCGGCGGCGGGCCCCGGCGTGTGCTGGCCGGTGTCATCGTAGTTCTGGTAGGCGACCGGATCGGCGCGCTTGGACCAGTCCGTGCGCATGAGCAGCCAGGAGCGCGGCGCAATGCGGCCGTGCACCGCTTCCCAGCGCCGCACGTGATCGGCGGTGAGGAGAAAATCCGGATCCGCGCGCGCCTCGGCCGAACAGTCGATCACGCACGCAGCGCCGATCAGATGCTCGACGGGCAGCGTGTCGGTCGCGTTATCCGGCAGATCGCGGCCCGATACCCAGTGGATGGGGGCGTCGAAATGCGTGCCCGTGTGCTCTCCGCACGAGAAGTTGTTCCAGTACCAGGCCGAACCGCGCTCATCGTAGCGCGAAATTTCCTCGATGCGGAACGGCCAGCATTGCCCGAATTCGGGCGGCAGCACGATCTGCGGAAATTCCGGCGCCAGGGTTTGCGTCAAGTCGACGACCCGGATCCGTCCGGAGACCAGGTCCGCCGCCAGCGACATCAGCGATTTTGCAGCCATGCGGGCCATCTCCTCAAATGCTCACTTCGCGCTCGAGAGTCTTCGGGCTCTCCTCCCAGCGGGCGAGCCACTCCTGGGCCACATCGCCGGGGTAGACATCCTCGACGCCGTCCTTGAGCGCCTTGACCACCGCCTTCGCCAACGCTTCGGGCGAGAGCTTCGGCGGCGGCAACAGCTGATTCCATTCATCGTCGACCGGCCCGGGGAACACGTTGATGACCCGTACGCCGCCGGGCCGCATCTCGGCGCGCAGGCATTGCGAGAGCGAGAGCGCCGCCGCCTTGGAGGCCGAGAACGTGCCATGCGGGGGAAAGTTGCTGAGCGCATAGATCGACAACAGGTTCACCCAGGCGGTCGCGCTCGAGGGGCCGTCCGCGCCGCGCGCGCGCATGGCGGGCCCGAATTCCTGCGCAAGGCGCAGCAGGCCGAAGTAGTTGACGTCCATCTCCGCGCGCGCCGCCTCCACGCCGCTGCGCGAAGCGATCCCGTGGGCACGGTGCAGCTCGGCGGTGTTGATCAGGATGTCGACCCTGCCGCCGATCTCGCCGGCCATTTGCTTCACGGACCGCGAGTCGGTCAGATCCAGCGGCAGCAGTGCGGTTTGCGGCAGCGCCTCGAGCTCCGCGAACCCCGGGAGCTTTTTCCACGGCTCCGCGTAGCCCACCCACACCAGGTCCGCGCCGGCGGCGATGATGGAGCGCACGACGGCCTGGCCGACCGCGGTTTTGCCGTCGGTCACCAGCACTTTGCGAAATTTGGGATCGCAGGTCATTTCACGCAGTTGGCGATCGTCAGCCATATTGGGCACCTCATCGATGGGAAACGCCAGCAGCACGCCCTGGCCGGATTTGTCGAGGCGCGCGCCGATTCGCACACGGCTTGGCGGCGGCGCGCAGCCGCCGTGCAGATGCGCGACGACCGTGGGTCCGGCATCGAGCCGCACCATGCCGAGCTGCCACGGCACGCGCTCCCGGAAGAACAGATCGTGGCTGTGATGCACGATGGTCGTCGAGATCAGCTCGCCGAATCCCGATTGTTCGCGCCAGCGCAGGCGGCCGGAGAGACAGCGCTGGCACGCCTCGCGCGGCGGGTATTGCACGCTGCCGCACTCGGCGCAGACCTGCAGCTCGAACCGGCCGATGGCGGCCGCCGCGGTGAGCCCGAGCGCGGCGCGCGATCGGGCCCACGGAGGCAGCAGCGGCAATCGGGTCCGAAGAATCGGATTTTTGCGCTTGGGCCGAACGAGCGGTGGAATCATGCGTCCGCCCGGCCGAGCACGGCCGCCCCCGAACACAGGCCGCGGTCGTAGGTGATCATGCCGAACCCCACCGCCAGTCCCAGGCGCGCCTCGGGTACGGCGCGCGCCAGGTTGCGGCCGGTGAGCTGCCGAATCGACTCGACCAGGCCGAGAAATCCCGCCGCGCATCCGGCCTGTCCCACCGAGAGCTGTCCGCCGCTGGTATTGATCGGGAAGGAGCCGTCCGCGGTGAACGAATGGCGGCGGATGAACTCGGGCCCCTGGCCCTTTTCGCAAAAGCCAAGATCCTCGATCTGAATGACGGACATCACCGGATAGTCGTCGTAGGTCTGGACGAAGTCGATGTCGGACGGTTCGACGCCGGCCGCTCCATACAGATGCTCCCGGTCGAGCACCCAGCCGCCGCGGGTCTGAATCGGATCCTCGGGAAACGCGTTGTGCCGCTCGCAGGTGGAGCGCACGATCGCGTACGGTAGGCCCAGCGCTTTGGCGCGCCGCCGGGTCATGACCAGGAAGCCTTCCGCGCCGGCACAGGGCATGACGCAATCGAACAGCCGGATCGGATCTGCGATCGGCCGGGCGTCGAGGTATTCCTCGAGCGTGAGCCTCTTCTTGAACATCGCGTGCGGGTAGCCGAGGGCGTTGTCGCGCTGCGCCACGCAGATCTTGCCGAAGTCCTCGCGCGTGGCGCCGTAGGTGCGCATGTAGTACGAGGTGAGGAAGGCGAAGCTGGCGTTCGGCCCGCCCGAACCGTACGGAAACACGGCGTCGCGCGCGAACACGCTGAAGCTGCCGAGGCTTTGGCGGAACGAATCCACGTGATTGGTATCCGCGCCGATGCAGGCGACCACCTCGGCATCGCCGGCCTGTACGGCGCGCAGCGCGCGGCGCAGCGCGACGATGCCGCAGGCGCCGCCGAACGGCACGTGGTCGAGCCAGCGCACCGTGACGCCCAGATGCTGCGTGAGCCCGATCGCCGTGTCCGGCGCCAGCATGAAGCTGCCCACGCTCATGCCGTCGATGTCCGACTTGTCGAGCCCCGAGGCCCTGAGCAGGCGCGACAGCGCCTGGGCGGCGAACCAATGCGCATTGCGGATGGAATAGCGCACGTACGGCACCGTGACCGGCGCCGCGAGCACCACATCGTGGTAATCCCGGGTGTTACCGCTTTCGAGCAATCGAGTTTCTCCGGTCCTGTGCCAGCGCAGCCAGTTTACTCGACCGCCCCGCCGCGGCGCTTCAGATGTCGCAGGTCGAAGGCTTCCGCGGCAGCGACCGAGGCGGCGGCGAGTTCCTTGATCCGCGCGCGGGCAAGCTTTTGGGAGGCGGTCTGCGGCAGCTCCGGGCGAAAGGCGATGTATCCCGGGATTTTGTGATACGCGAGCGCCTGCCGGCATCGGCTGTGCAATTGCGCCGCGATTTGCGCCGAGGGCTCGGCGCCGGGACGCAGCACCACGAAGGCGAACACTTCCTCGCCCCGCACCTCGTCCGCTACCGGACAGACGGCCGATGCGAGCACATCGCCCTGGGCCTGCAGCGCGCTTTCGACTTCGACGGCCGCGATGTTCTCGCCGCTGCGCCGGATTACGTTTTTCGAGCGGTCGACGAAGAAGAAGGATCCGTCGGCGCCGACCCGCACCAGGTCGCCGGTATGAAACCAGCCGCCGGCCCATGCCTCGGAGGTCGCGCGCTCGTCTTTATAGTAGCCCGAGAAGAATCCCCGGCGCGGGTCCGCCCCGTCGCGCCTGACCAGCAGCTCGCCCACTGCTCCGGGCACGACGTCGCATTGCGCATCGTCGACGATCCGGTACGCCAAACCTGGCGGCGCCCGGCCGAAGCAGCGTTGCCCCACGTGCCGGGGTTCCTGATTGGCGGTGATCCAGGCTCCGGCCCCCGTCTCGGTCATCGCCCACGCCTCGATCAGAGGCACTCCGAATCTCGCCTCGAATGCCGCGTGATGCCGCGGATCGACTCCGGCGCCGAAGCCGAAGCGCAGCGCGCCTGCGCAGTGATCGGCCCTCGAGGGAGGCGCCTTCAGCAGCAGGGCCGGCATGACGCCCAGATAGTGGAACGCCGTCGCCCGGCTCGTGCGCAGCGCATGCCACCACGTGGAGGGATGGAACCGGTCGAGCTGCACCAGGCAGCCTCCGGTCATCAGCATCGCCATGAACGACACGGCGAGCGCATTCATGTGCGTGACCGGCAGCGGCGTGGCGAGCCGATCGCCCCCGGCCGCGAACCGGCAATGGCCGCCGAGCGCGGTGTACAGGCGCCCGATCTCGAGAAAGTAATCGTTCGTCAACACACAGCCCTTCGGCGTTCCGGTGGTGCCGGAGGTGTACAGCAGCGATGCCTCGTTCGCGCCGGCCGCCGGCGGCATCGGCGAGGCGCTCAGCGCGCGCTCCTCGGCCCCGAGGATGTGCAGCGGCACGCGGGGCGATGCGCAGGCGCGCAGGTGCGCCGCATGTCCGGCGTGAGTCACGGCGAGCGCCGCGTCCGAATGGGCAAGGACGAAGGACAGTTCCTGCACGCTCATGGCCGCATTGATCGGCACGATGCTTAAGCGAAGCGAATTCAGCGCAAGGAACCAGAGAAAGAACTCCGCGCGATTGTCGAGCGCCACGGCCACGCGATGGCCCGGCGCATACCCCGCCTGCTGCAGCCGCGCGGCGATGGACTCGGCCCGGGCAAGGCCCTGGGAATACGTCAGCGTCTCGGCACGATCCGAATATTCACGGCAGGCCTCGAGCGGAACGTGCAAAAAATCCCGCTCGGCGTGCTGCGCGGTCGCCGCGTTGAAGGCCGCCATGACGGACTCGCCGCACGGATTGGATGTCATACGGACGCGAGCATACAGGACGGCCCGTGAATCGGCCGCCTTCGGCTCGAGGCCAGGAGGCTAACGCAGGATTTGCCGCAGCTCCGCCAGGGAGGGAATCGGGCCGGTGCCGATTCTGACCACACGCACTCCAGCCGCCTCCGGCGCATTCGCATGGCGCTCGGCCGCCTCCTGCCCGTGCGGCGGCGGCCGGCTCGAGTCATCGAGTTCGATGACCGCGACGATGGAAAGATCGCTTCGGCACAGCACGAAGTCCGCCATGCGCCGCTCGAGCCGGCGGCGAACCGATTGCTGTTCCGCGAGGCTGGGTATGAGGTCCGTCAGGGCCGACGGTGCGAGATGCGTGAGAATCAGATGATCGGGATACATGGAGGCCAGACGCCGGCAAAGGATTCGCTCGCGGCCCGTCAAGCGCTCACTGGCGCCGGCGACAGCGGCGAAGTCCGGCATCAGCCAGATCGCCAGCAAACCCAGGATCAGCAGGACGGGCAACAACATCAGCCTGACCTCCGCGAAGGAGCGCCGGGGGAAAGTGCCACGATTGCCGCACCAGTACGGTGACGCACGTCTCGGTTGGACGCGCCTGCCCCGAGTACACGCCTACTCGCTCAGCTGCTCCAGGGACAAACCGCTGGTCGAGGGTCCCCACACGGCGGTCACGCCGATGCCCAGCAGCATCGCGCCGCCGATGAACACGGCCACCGCCGGCACCCCGCCTGCGGCGATCAGCGAGCCGACGATCAGGCCCCCGAAAGCCGCCGCGAGGCGGCTCCACGAGTACACGAAGCCGACGGCACGCGAGCGGATGCGGGTGGGATAGAGCTCCGCCTGGTAGCCGTGATACGCGAAGGACATCACGTTTGCGGCGAGGGTGAAGGCGATGCCGATCGAGATGAGCAGCGGTGCCGAGGTCGCGGACGCAAAAGCGGCCATCAAGGCCGCCATGCAGGCGAGTCCGGCGACGATCTGGCTTCTGCGCTCGACCTTGTCGGCGAAAAAACTGCCGAGCAGAGGGCCGAACGGCTGCGATATCGCGATGATGAAGGCGTACTGCAGTCCGTGCGTGAGATTGATGCCGCGGGCCATCAGCAGCGTCGGCACCCAGGAGTTGAAGCCGTAAAACCCGATCACCTGCGCCGCGTTCAGTACGCACAGCATGAGCGTGCGGCGGCGGTAGCGGGGCGCGAAGATATCGGCGAGGCCGGCGCGCGCGGCCCGCGCCGGCTGCTCCGCGGGGCCGGGGGCCGCCCGAGCGGGGGGCGGCGCGCCGCCGCATTCGGCGGCGACCCTGCGCTCGATGTCGGCGAGGATCCGCTGCGCCTCGTCGATCCGCCCTTGGGCGGCGAGCCACCGCGGGCTCTCGGGAATGCCCGCCCGGAGTCCCCACACGGCGATTGCGCCCACCGAGCCGAACAGAACCACCCAGCGCCAGCCGTCGAACCCATACGGCCGCACGGGTACCATGAGCCAGGCCAGCAGCGCGACCAAGGGTACGATGCTGAAGCAGATGCACTGGTTGACGGCAAACGCGCGTCCCCGCAGCGCCACGGGCATGAGCTCGACGATATACGTATCCATGGTGATGAGCTGCACTCCGAACCCCACCCCGGCGATGAACCGCCAGATGTTCAGCCACTGCCCGGTTCGTTGAAACGCCATCACGGCCGTGCAGGCGACATACCAGAGCAGCGAGGCCGTGAACACGGACTTGCGGCCGAAGCGGTCCGCAGCCTGTCCCAACAGCACGACCCCGAGCCACAGACCGGCAAAGGTTGAAAACACGAAAGTGCCCGCACCCGCGACGCGAACGGCCTTGAGCGCGGAGAACGCCCCCAGCGAATCCGGCGTGAACAGGCCGGTTGCGGCCATTCCGGGCACCACGTAAGCCGTGAAAAACAAATCGTAGAACTCAAAAACGCCGCCCAGCGAAACCAGCACGAGAATGGTCCAGACAGCGCGCGATGCAGGCAGGCGGTCGAGCCGCGCCCCAATTTCAGCCGAGGTCATAGGCGGCATGAGCGGCGGTGGTGGGCGTCCGTGGGCCGTGAACGAAAGGCGACTGCTAGAGGGACCGTCAGCCTTGAGTCGTTCGCGACGCACGGCGCCCCGCAGCCACGATAGCGCGAACGGCGCCCGGTTCCAATACGACTTCGTTATGTCCTCAAGCTGGGTACTGGCATGCGGTTTGCAGTACGATTCCGGTATGGGACCACTTGCGGGAGTCAAAGTCATCGAGATCGCCGGACTGGGCGCAGCACCCTACGGCTGCATGATGCTGGCCGACATGGGCGCGGAGGTCGTGCGGGTCGATCGACTCGGGGGCAGCGGGACGCCCGAGAATTCGCCGCTGCTGCGCAACCGCCGCTCCATCACGCTCGATCTGAAGCAGCCGAGCGCCCTCGAGCTCGTCCTGGCCATGGTCGAGAAGGCGGACGTGCTCATCGAGGCGTTCCGCCCGGGGGTGGCCGAGCGGCTCGGGATCGGGCCCGAGGCGTGCTTCGCGCGCAATTCGCGCCTGGTGTATGGACGCATGACCGGGTGGGGACAGACCGGTCCGCTCGCGCAATCCGCGGGACACGATTTGAATTACATCGGTCTCGCGGGCCTGCTGCATCAGATCGGCCCCACCGGCGGCAAACCCGTCGTACCTCTGAACGTAATCGGCGACTTCGGCGGCGGCGGTCTGCTGCTCGCCTTCGGGGTGCTGTGCGCGCTCTGGGAATCGCGCCAGTCGGGACAGGGTCAGGTCGTGGATTCGGCCATGCTCGACGGGGCGCTGTCGTTCATGGCGATGTTCTTCGGCTACCGGGCATTGGGCCAGTTTTCCGATCGCACCGGCGCTCACCTGCTGGGCGGCGGCGCGCCCTACTACAACACCTACGAGACGCTGGACGGCCTGCATCTTGCCGTCGCGCCGCTCGAGCCGAAGTTCTACCGCGAATTCCTGCGCAGGATAGGCCTGGATACCGAACGCTGGCGCGATGCCGGGCTGACCGCGCTGTCGGAGCGAACCTGCGAGTCCGAATGGCCGGCGCTCAAGCGCGAGCTGGCGGACCTGTTCAAGACCAAAACCCGCGCCGAGTGGTGCGCGCTGTTCGAGGGCAGCGACGCGTGCGTGACGCCGGTGCTCACCCTGGCCGAGGCCGCAGAACATCCGCACAATCGCGCGCGCAGCGCCTTCGTCGAGGTGGGCGGCCTGCTGCAGAACGCACCGGCGCCGCGCTTTTCCCGTACCGTGCCGGCGCCTCCCAGAGCGCCGCCGAAGACCGGCGCCGATGCGCAGGCCGTGCTCGCGGATTGGGGGGTCGAATGGCTGCACTGACCCACCTCGAGCGCCTGGAAGCCGAAAGCATCCACATCATGCGCGAGGTCATCGCGGAGAGCGAGAAGCCGGTGATGCTGTATTCGGTGGGCAAGGACAGTTCAGTCATGCTGCATCTCGCGCGCAAGGCGTTTTATCCGAGCGCGCCTCCCTTCCCGCTGCTGCACGTCGATACCACCTGGAAATTCCGCGCGATGTACGACATGCGCGACCGGATGGCGCGCGAGAGCGGCATGCAACTGATCGTGTACCGCAATCCGGAAGCCGTGCAGCGCGGCATCAACCCGTTCGACCACGGCTCCCTGCACACCGACATGTGGAAGACCGAAGGCCTGAAGCAGGCTCTCACCCAGTTCGGCTTCGACGCCGCCTTCGGCGGCGCGCGGCGCGATGAGGAGAAGTCCCGGGCCAAGGAGCGCATCTTTTCCTTCCGGTCGGCCAATCATCGCTGGGACCCCAAGAGCCAGCGGCCGGAGCTGTGGCATCTGTACAATGTGCGCAAGGCGAAGGGAGAGAGCATCCGGGTGTTTCCGATCTCCAATTGGACCGAGCTCGATGTTTGGCAGTACATCTCTCTCGAGAACATCCCGGTGGTGCCGCTGTACTTCGCGGCGCCGCGTCCGACGGTCGAGCGCGACGGCCTGCTGCTCATGGTCGACGACGAGCGCTTCCCGCTGCGCCCGGGCGAGGTGCCGGTCGAGCGCTCGGTCAGATTTCGAACGCTCGGCTGCTATCCGCTGACCGGCGCGATCGAGAGCACGGCGGCGACTCTCCCGGATGTCATCCGGGAGATGCTGCTTGCCACGAGTTCGGAGCGGCAGGGCCGCGCCATCGACCACGATCAGTCCGCCTCGATGGAGCAGAAAAAACAACAGGGGTATTTTTGATGGCGCGCGCCGCGGCGGAAATCGCCAACATCGGCGAGTATCTGAGGCAGCACCAGTACAAGTCGCTGCTGCGCTTCATCACCTGCGGCTCGGTCGACGACGGCAAGTCGACCCTGATCGGCAGGCTCCTGTACGACAGCCGGCAGATCTTCGAAGACCAGCTCGCGGCGCTCGAGGCCGACAGCAAGCGGTTCGGCACTCAAGGGGAGCACATCGATTTCGCCCTGTTGGTGGACGGCCTCGCCGCCGAGCGCGAACAGGGCATTACGATCGACGTGGCCTACCGGTTTTTCTCGACCGACCGGCGCAAATTCATCGTCGCCGATACGCCGGGGCACGAGCAATACACGCGCAACATGGTGACCGGCGCCTCGACCGCGGATCTGGCGGTGATCCTGATCGACGCGCGCAAGGGCGTGCTCACCCAAACCCGCCGGCACAGCTATCTCGCGCATCTCCTCGGCATCCGAAATCTGGTGCTGGCCGTCAACAAAATGGATCTCGTCGGGTACGATCGGAGCATCTACGATGCGATCGTCGCCGAGTATCGCGTGTTCGCGAACTCGATCGGCATCGACTTATTCGTGCCGATCCCGGTATCCGGTCTCGCCGGCGACAACATCACCACGCGATCGAGCGCCACTCCCTGGTACAGCGGACCCACCTTGATGGCACACCTCGAAACCGTCGAGATCGACATCGACGCTGCGCAGCGGCGGCCCTTCCGCATGCCGGTGCAATGGGTGAACCGCCCCAATGCGGATTTTCGCGGCTTCTGCGGTCTGATCTGCAACGGCAGGGTCCGCCCAGGCGACCCCGTGCGGGTGCTGCCCTCGGGAAGGATCTCGACGGTGGCGCGCATCGTCACGCAGGGCGGCGATCTCGACGCCGCGGCGGCGGGCCAGTCGGTCACGATCACGCTCGCCGATGATGTCGATTGCAGCCGCGGCGACGTGCTCTCGATCGCCGACGATCCGCCCGAGGTGGCGGATCAATTCGAGGCCGCGATCATCTGGATGGCCGACGAGGAACTGCTGCCGGGGCGGCCCTATTGGCTTAAGCTCGGCACGCAGACGGCGAGCGCCACGATCCACGCTCCGAAGTACCAGATCAACGTCAACACCATGGAGCGACTCGCCGCAAAGACGCTCGGGCTCAATGCGATCGGCGTGGCCAATTTCTCCACCGACAAGCCGCTGGTGTTCGAGCCCTATGACAAGAGCCGCGATCTGGGCGGCTTCATCTTGATCGACAAGATCAGCAATTCGACCGTCGCCGCCGGACTGCTGCATTTCGCGCTGCGCAGGTCGCAGAACGTGCACTGGCAGGCGCTCGACATCGACCGCGACGCGCACGCACGATTGAAGCACCAGCAGCCTCGGCTGCTGTGGTTCACGGGCTTGAGCGGCGCCGGCAAATCGAGCATCGCGAATCTGGTTCAGAAAAAGCTCTATGCGCTCGGCAAGCACAGCTTTCTGCTCGACGGCGACAATATCCGGCATGGCCTGAACAAGGATCTGGGCTTCACCGATGCGGACCGCGTGGAGAACATCCGCCGGATCGGCGAAGTCGCCCGGCTGATGACGGATGCGGGCCTGATCGTGCTGACGGCGTTCATTTCGCCGTTTCGCGCCGAACGGCGGATGGTGCGCGACATGTCCCCGCCGGGCGAGTTCATCGAAATCTATGTCGAGACCCCGATCGAGATCGCCGAGCAGCGCGACGTCAAGGGTCTGTACAAGAAGGCGCGCGCCGGAGAATTGAAGCACTTCACCGGCATCGACTCCCCGTACGAGGCGCCGGAGCATCCGGAGATCCGGGTCAACACGGTCAAGACGACGGCGGAGCAGGCCGCCGATGCGATCGTGGCCTATGTGCTGGCCGACATGCAGCTCAAGGATCGGGTCGATCCCGGCTAGACGCGCGGCGCCTCGGCGTCCGCTTCCACCGCCACGAAGATGCAGCATTTCGCCCGCTCGGCCAGGGACCCCCGCTGTCCGCTCGACCACCAGAAGCCGCCCGACGGCTGCGGATAATGGCCCAGTACGATCAGGTCGATCGCCAGCCGCTTGGCATGGGCAAGTATCTGCTCGATGGTGTTGCCGGTCGTCAAATATCCCTCGGCCTCGACGCCGCGCTGCTTCAGCCAGTCGACCGATTCGTCGAGCATCTTGCGGAAGCCGTGATCGTTGTCGACCAGACAGGCGTGCCCGCTGACGCCGGCGAGCACCACCGGATCGACCAGCCCCTGCGGAATGATCGACAGCACGTAGACCCGTGCATTCAGGAGAACCGCGAGCTCGGCGCCCCGCTTGAGCGCGCGTCGGCCCGCCTTCGAGCCGTCGTAGCAGAGCAATACGCGCTTAAACACGGGCGCTGCGGTCCAGAGCCGCATAGCGCTGCAAATGCGCATCGCTGTCGCCGAACGTCACGCCGATGGCCGTGAGCCGCTTGAACCAGTGGCTCACCTGCAGCTCATCGGTCATGCCCATGCCGCCGTGCAATTGCACCGCTTGCTGTCCGATGAAGCGCCCCGCCTCCCCGACCACGACCTTTGCCGCCGACAGCGCCCGGCGCCGCTCGCGCTCATCGGCACACATGCAGCGCAGCGCCGCGAGATAGCTCATCGAGCGGGCCTGCTCCAGATGGATCACCATATCGGCGACCCGATGCTGCAATGCCTGGAATCGCCCGATGGGTTGGCCGAACTGCTGCCGCGTGCGCAGGTATTCCATGGTCGCGTCGAGCAGCGCCTGCATGATGCCGACGGCCTCGGCGCACAGCGCGGCGAGGCCGATGTCGAAGGCGGCTTCGAGCGCCGGGAGCGCACTGTCTGCGGGCGGCCCAAGCCGGCTGCCCGCGGGCAGCTGCACCGACCGAAGGTACACCTCTGCGGCGCGCTGGCCGTCGACGGTGGCATATTCGTCGAGCTTCAGCCCCGGCGTCTCGCGAGGCACCACGAACAGCGCCACACCGCCGGTGTCGCCGGCCTCCCCCGCCGTGCGCGCCGACACGAGCAAGGCATCGGCCAGTCCCGCATGCGGAACCACCGACTTGTGGCCGTCGAGCCGATAGCCCGCGCCGTCGGGCCGCGCCTGAGCGCGCACCCACCGCGTATCGAAGCGCGCATCGGGCTCGAAGTGCGCCACGGTCGCAATTCGCTCGCCGCGGGCCATGGCGCGCAGCAGTTCGGCGGCGGGCGGCTCGCCGGCGTACGCGCTGAGCAGCGCGGTCGCGATCACGGCGCTGCTCATGACCGGCTCGAGCAGCAGGCTCGGCCCGCAAGCGTCCATCAGCGACAGCGTTTCGAGCGGACCGTAGCCGAGGCCGCCCAGCGCCACAGGCACGTTGATGGCCGGCACACCGAGTTCGGCCAATCCCCGCCACACCGCCTGATCCCAGCCCGAACCGGATCGCTTGATGGCCCGCAGGCGATCAAACGCGTACTCCTTGGCGAGGAAGCCGCGCACCGCGTCGTGGAGCTGCCGCTGTTCGTCGCTGAATTCGAAATCCATGGTGCTCGGGATCCTAGAGTCCCATCGTCTTGGCGATGATGTTTTTTTGAATCTCGTTGGTGCCGCCGAATATCGAGAGCTTGCGCTGGTTCAGATAGGCGCTCATCACCATCGCGGCATAGCGGGGTCCGGGAGCCGGCAGTGTCGGGTCGGACTGCCACCCCGCTTCCATGGCTTCGCGGCGCATCGGCAGCGCATAGGCGCCGGCGGCGCGCATCAGCAGCTCGGAGATCGCCTGCTGGATCTCGGTTCCCTTGATTTTGAGGATCGAGGCCTCCGGGCCCGGTGCGCGCGAGCCGCGCTCGGCGCACAGCACGCGCAGGTTGGTGATCTCGAGCGCCGCCAGTTCTATCTCGACGCTCGCGACGCGCGCGGCAAACAGCGGGTCATCGATCAGCGGCCGGCCATCCTTGCGCTCCTCCGCCGCCACGCGCTTCAAGCGCGCGAGCTCACGCTTGGCAATGCCGATACCCGCGATGTTGGTGCGCTCATGGCCGAGCAGAAACTTGGCGTACGTCCAGCCGCGGTTCTCCTCGCCGATGCGGTTTTCCACCGGCACGCGCACGTTCTCGAACCACACTTCGTTGACTTCACGGCCGCCATCCAGCAGTTCGATCGGGCGCACGCTGACGCCCGGGCTTTTCATGTCGATCAGCAAAAACGTGATGCCGGACTGCTGCTTTGCCTGCGGGTCGGTGCGCACCAGGCAGAAAATCCAATCGGCGTACTGGCCGAGCGTATTCCAGGTCTTCTGGCCGTTGACGACGTAGTAGTCGCCCTCGCGCACCGCGCGCGTGCGCAGCGAGGCCAGATCCGAGCCGGCGCCCGGCTCGGAATACCCCTGGCACCACCATGCCTCGCCCGAGCTGATCGGCGGCAGAAAGCGCTGCTGCTGCGCGGCGTTGCCGAACGCGATGATCACGGGCGCGACCATCTTGATTCCGAACGGAATCAGGCGCGGCGCACCGGCGTTCGCCGATTCCTCCTCGAAAATGTACTGCTGCACGGCGTTCCACCCGGCCCCGCCGAACTGGACCGGCCAGCCCATGGCGCCCCAGCCGCGTTCGTGCAGGCGCCGCTGCCACAGCACGTAATCCTCGCGGCTCAGCTCATGGCCGTTCCACACCTTGTCGCGAATGCGCTGAGGAAGACGCTCGCGCAGGAAGGCTTGCACCTCCGCGCGGAACGACTGTTCTTCACCGGTGAATTCAAGCTGCATGATCGCGTAGTCTACAACGACAAGCGCTTGCCGGCGCCATACGGCGGGCTGGCCGCCGCCGATTCGGATTATGTCAGAGGCCCGGCGGCGCCCTAGAAAATGCCCATCACGATTCCGGCCGCCAGGGTGGCGCCGAGCTCCGCACACTGCCTCAAGTGCTGTTCGCCGATTCGCTTCGGGCGCAAGATCTCTTCGGGCATCTGCGCATGCGTGCAGACGATCAACGGATCGGCGACCGGCCGCAGTCGCCAGCCGGTCGCGATCCGGTCGATCTGCCCCGCGGCGTTGCGTCCATCGCTGCCGGCGCAGATCAGCACGGCATAGGGCCTGCCGTTGAGACGATCCAGCGCCGCGTAATAGGTGCGGTCGAAGAAATCCTTCATTTGTCCGGACATGGCCGCGAGGTTTTCCGGTGTCGCAAACAGGTAGCCGGCCGCCTCGAGCACGTCGGCCGACTGCGCATCGGCGGCGCGCAGCAGCGAGACCTTGAGCGCCGGCTCGGCGCGCGCGCCCGCCGCCGCGGCCTGCGCCATCTGCATCGTTCCACCGGTCATCGAGTGATACACGATGAGCAGGGTCTTCATCGGCGGGCTAGCCGCCGGGCTCTCGCGACTGCTGCTCGGCGAGCGTATAGATCGCTTCCGGCATGACCTCGAGCCGCTCGAGCGGTATCAAACTGCCGCTCGCATCCGACACTCCATAGGTGCCTTCATCGATCTTCTGCAGCGCACGTTCAACGTCCGCGAGACGCCCTGCGGCGCGCCCCGCCAAGTTGTCGTCCAGCTCGCGGATCGCCAGGTTCTGAGCGTCCTCCTCGTCCTCGCGCGCCCGGCCGCTCGCCTCCGAGTCGATCTCCTGTTCCTCGGCCTGCTGCGCCTGCCGCGTGCGCAGCAGTTCGGCGCGCAGAGCGAGCAGGTGGCGGCGTTGACGCTCGAGAAAAGACGCCGAGAAACGCGGTGCTTTGGTGTTCACGCTTGCTCCAACACGTGGAGTCATTGTGGTGGATCCTAATACGAATGCAAGGCCGGGTGAACCGAATGCCCGTGCGGCACTCTAAGTAAGCTCGGCCCCGGCTGAGGAGGTTTGCAGGATTTTCATGATTTCGCGCCCTATTTTCTTGGTGCTGGCAATGGCTGCAGTGGCCACGGCAACCCCTGCCGGCGCTGCGCCGTTCGACCTGGCCGGTCCGGTGCTCGAGGTCAAGGTCACCCGGGACGCGATCACGCTACCCGCCGCGCAAATTCCGAACCTGGCGGTCGGCGATCGCATCTGGATCAAGGCGGACCTGCCCGCCTCACAATCCGCCCATTACCTGCTGGTCTCCGCGTTTTTGAGCGGCTCGACCAATCCGCCGCCGGAGAGCTGGTTCTTCGCCTGCAAGACCTGGAGCGGCAAATGCGCGCGCGAGGGCATGACGGTCGCGGTGCCGCAGAATGCGCAGCAGGTGCTGGTGTTCCTCGCGCCGGAAACCGGCGGGGACTTCAAGACGCTGATGGGCGCCGTGCGCGGCCGGCCGGGCGCATTCGTGCGCGCCTCGCAAGACTTGAACCAGGCCGAACTGGATCGCTCTCGCCTGGATCGCTACCTGTCGACGATTCGTTCTCTGAACGATGCCGAGCCCGCCAGGCTGGCTCAGGTGACTCCGATGCTCGCACGCAGCCTCGCGATCAAGGTCGACGAGAAATGCCTGGACAGGATTCCCGAGCTGCAGGCGCCGTGTTTGATGACGGGCCAGGAGTCGCTCATATTGAACGACGGACACAGCACCTCGATCGTGGATGCTCTGACCTCGGGGCCGGGCAGTGATCTGGCCATGCAGGCGAGCCTCACCCCGCAGCTCAGCGCCGGCTACTACAGCCCGTACGTCGCCTCGCTGCTGGACATCGCGCGCATCCTGGACTCGTTTCACACTGCGCAGTATCAATACATTCCCGCGCTCGCATCGTCGAGCGGCGACAAGCTCGTGTTGTCGCTGAACACCGTCCCCTCGTTCCAAAATCCCAAGTCGGTGCTGGTGGTGGCGCTTCCCGCCATCCAGCTGCCGCAGCTGCCGCCGCTGCACGCGGTGGATCCGAAGGAGATCTATTGCGCCGAAAAGACCGCACTGGTACTGCCGGTCGAGGGCGCACCCTTGGTATTTTCCACCGGCTATGCGCACGACATGAAGCTGAGCCTGACCGCAGGCGACGGCAAGACCCTGGAGTTGCCCGCCACCGCCGATGCCGCCCAAGGCGGATTCGTCGTCGATACCTCGGGTCTGCGCTCCGCCGCGCTCGGCGACAGCGTGCAGGCGACGCTGCGCGGCTATTGGGGATTCGAGCCGTATCGTGGCCCCAGTTTTCGCCTGATGAACGCACATGCCACGGCCTGGCAGCTGGCGGCCGGCGACGCGTCGGCACTGGTCGTCGGACGTCAGGATACCGTGCATCTTCGCGCCGACAGCGTCAGCTGCATCGACGGCATCATGCTGAGAGATCCGGCCGGCAAGGAGCTCAAGGCCGAATGGAAGAAGCTCAAGCCCGACGAAGTGGAGATCAAGCTGCCGCTCCAAGAAGTCCAGCCCGGCGCGATGACCTTGCTGGTCAAGCAATATGGAGCGAGCGAGCCGCAGCCCATTGCCGTGCGGACTTTTGCGGAGGTCGGGCGCTTCGACGGCTTCGCCTTCCATGCGGGCGACTCCCAGGGCACCTTGAAGGGCACCCGGCTCGATGAGGTCGCGAGCCTCGCCATCAAGAACGTGGTCTTCCTCCCGGGTGAGCTGTCAAGCAGCCAGGGCAGCGATGAGCTCCCGATGGTGGCCGCCGATCCTGAGGCGGCGGCGGCCTTCAAACCCGAAAGCCTCATCGCAGCCAAAGTCGCGTTGAAGGATGGGCGCGTGCTGCCGCTCACCGTCGCGATCGATGCGCCCCGACCGCAGGTGACTTTGCTCGGCAAGACGGTGCGGCTCGCGCCGTCGAACGCCGGCAGCAACGTTCAACTGGCCGATCCGGGCGAGCTGCCGCAGGAGGCGACCCTGATCTTCTCGCTGCGCACACAATCGCCGCCGAGCTTCACGCACGATGAGACGATCGAGGTCGCCACCAACGATGAGTCGTCCACGACGGTTCTGAGCCTCGAGCACGGCGGCCTCGCGCTCGAGAACACGCATGTGGCCGTGGCCACGCTCAATCCCTCGAAGGCGTTCGGAGCTTCGGCATTCGGGCCGTTGAAATTTCGCGTGACCGCCAAAGGAGTCGCGGGCGACTGGCAGCCTCTGGCCGACCTCGTGCGCCTGCCGGCGCTCAAAGAGCTCGAGTGTCCCGCGGCGCCCGACGCGCCTTGCAAGCTTTCCGGCTCCAACCTGTATCTGATCGACTCGATAGCCGCCGATGCGCGATTCACCGCGCCCGTCGAAGTGCCGGAGGGCTTCCTCGGATCCGCGCTGCCGGTTCCGCACCCCGGGGGCGGCGGCCTGTACGTGAAGCTGCGGGACAATCCGTCGGTGGCCAATCCGATCACGCTGACCGCGCAGCAAGCGCCCGCCCCGGCCGCCGCGCCAACCGCCGATCGCCCGACGGCGCACGAGTCGGCGAGTCCCTAGCCGGGCGGCGACCTCGGAGCCTAGCGGCGGTCGTTGACGCGGGACGCCTTGCCGGTCGAGCGGCGCAGCGAGCCGCTGCCCACCACCTTGATGCTCGCCGAAATGCCGACCATCGATTTGAGCTTGTGCGCGAGCAATGCCGCGGCGGCCGGATGCTCGTCGGCCGCCAGCTCAGGGCGGGCTTCCACCAGCACGAGAACCTCATCGAGCCGGTGCGGACGCGATATCTCGATTTCATAGTGGGGCGCCAGGCCGGCGCAGTGCAGGATCAACTCCTCGATCTGCGAGGGAAACACATTCACGCCGCGAACGATCAGCATGTCGTCGGTACGCCCGGTGATCTTCGCGATGCAGCGCATCGCCGTCGCCGTGCCCGGCTTCAGATGCGTCAGATCGCGCGTTCGGTAGCGAATCACCGGCATGCCCTCCTTGGTCAGCGAAGTGAACACCAGCTCGCCCGCCTCGCCCTCGGCGACCACTTGTCCGCTCTTCGGATCCACCACCTCGGGCAGGAAATGGTCTTCCCAAATCGTGGCGCCCTCCCTGCTGCCGGCGAACTCCTGCGCCACGCCCGGTCCCATCACTTCGGACAAGCCGTAGATGTCGCACGCATCGATTCCAAATGCGCCTTCGATCTCGTTGCGCATCCCCTCGCCCCACGGCTCGGCGCCGAAAATGCCGATACGCAGCGGGCTCAATCGCGGGTCGATGCCCTGGCGCCTGAATTCATCCAATATGGCCAGCATGTAGCTCGGCGTCACCATGATGATCTGCGGTCCAAAATCCATGATCAGCTGGACCTGTCGTTCGGTCTGGCCCCCCGACATGGGAATGACGGTGCAGCCGGCCGCTTCGGCGCCGTAGTGAGCTCCGAGTCCGCCCGTGAACAGCCCATAGCCGTACGCGACGTGGACTTTCATCCCGCGACGGCCGCCCGCCGCCCGGATCGACCGGGCGACGAGATGGCTCCAGGTCACGATGTCGTTGCTCGTATAGCCGACCACGGTCGGCTTGCCGGTGGTGCCGGAGGATGCGTGCACGCGCACGATCTGTTCCATGGGGACGGCAAAGAAGCCGAACGGATAGGCCTCGCGCAGATCCGCCTTGCTGGTGAACGGGAAGCGAGCCAGGTCGGCGAGGGTGCGCAGATCGTCCGGATGGACACGGGCCGCATCGAAGCTGCGGCGGTAGCTCGAGTTGTTGGCATAGGCGTGGTGCAGCGTCCAGCGCAGGCGCTCGAGCTGCAGGGTTTCGATTTCGCGGCGCTCCGCGCCGAGAATCGGTTCGCTCGCCAGGAGTTCGGAAAGATCTCTAATTGCCATCGTCCGCAACGCCGAAGTTCGCCGGCCGCTTGCCGCGCGCGGCGGCCAGCCCTTCCTGCGCATCGCGCAGCCTGAAGCCCAGAAATTCGAGCGCAAGGGAGGCATCGAAGCTCGGGCCCGCGAGCCGCAGCCAGTTGTTGAGCGCATGTTTGGTCCAGCTCACCGCGGTGGCGCTGCCGGCGGCCAGCGTGCGCGCGACCTCGAATGCCGACTCGATCACTCGATCGTCGGGAACGCATAGCGCTACCAGACCGATGCGTTCGGCCTCGAGCCCGGACAGCGGCTGGTGGGTGAGCAGGTAATAACGCGCCTTGGCGAGACCGCATAGCAGAGGCCAGATGATGACCGCATGGTCGCCGGCCGCGACTCCCAGCCGCGTGTGGCCATCGAGAATTCGCGCATTGTCGGCGGCGATGGACACGTCCGCGAGCAGCGCGACGGCGAGCCCGGCGCCGACGGCGCTGCCGCGAATGGCGGATACCACCGGCTTGGAGCAATTGATCAGGTTGTAGACGAGGTCGCTCGCCTCCTTCCAGACGCGAACCAAGGTCGCCTCGTCGGCGATCATGCGATCGATCATGGAAAAATCGCCGCCGGAGGAGAAGTTCGCACCCTCCCCGCGCACGATGACCGCTCTTACGGCCGCATCGGTGTCTATGGCGCGCCACACGCCGGCAAGGTCGCGATGCATGGCTTCGGTGGTCGCATTCAGCCGGCCCTCGTTCGCGATCACGAGCTCGAGTATCCCCGCCTCCGGCGCGAGAAATCGCAGGCTCGCGAAATCGCGGGTATAGCGGGACAGGTCGATGCGCGCGGCCACAGGTCAATTCGCCCGATCGGGAACGGCGTGAATGCTGACCATCGTCAGCACGTCGTAAGAGGCCACGGTTTCACCGTTCTGGTTGGTGATTTCCGTATCCCAAGCCACTTCGCCCCAGCCTTTGTCGGCCCTCAAGCTTTTGCGCGCACAGGTGAGGCGTACCTTGATTCGATCGCCGGGCTTCGCCGGTTTGACGAATCGCAGCTCGTCAAGACCGTAGTTGCCGAGCACCGGACCGTAATCCGGATCGACGAACAGCCCGGCGGCCGCGGAAATCAAAAAATACCCGTGCGCCACCCGGCTGCCGAACAGCGGATTGCGCGCCGCCTCGCTGTCGCTCATGTGCGCATAGAACGTGTCGCCCGTGAGCGCCGCGAAACGCTCGATGTCCGCAGTGGTGACCTCGCGCTCGGTCGATTTGAACGTGTCCCCCAATTGCAGCTCGTTGAATGCAATGCGAAACGGATGGATCCCCGGATCGCGCAGACGGCTGCCCCGAACCCACCGGCCGCCCAGCGCCGTCAGCACATCCGGCGACCCCTGCACGGCCGTGCGCTGCATGTAGTGCAAAACGCCGCGTATACCGCCCATCTCCTCGCCGCCCCCCGCCCGGCCCGGTCCGCCGTGCACCAGTGGAGCGAGCGGCGAACCGTGTCCGGTCGACTCCTTGGCGCAACGGGCGTTCACCACCAGTATACGTCCGTGGTGGGAGGCGAGCCCAAGCACGAATCGGCCGGCGAGCGTGTCGTCGGCGCAGAACACCGACGCCACCAGACTGCCCCCGCTGCGCCGCGCCAGGGCGATCGCATCCGCCGAGTCGCGGTAGGGCACCAAGGTGGCGATGGGTCCGAACGCCTCGACTTCGTGTACGGCTCGCGCGGCATGCGGATCGCGGCACAGCAGCAGCAGCGGCGGCAGGAAGGCGCCGCGCTCCCGATCGGCGCCTCTGACCTCGAAGGCATCCGCACTGCCGACGACCAGATCGGTCTCGCGGCGCAATTCCTCGAGGCGCGCCAATACGTCGGCGCGCTGCACGAGACTCACCAGGGGTCCCATGCGCACACCCTGCGCACGCGGGTCGCCGACGATCACCTTGCGCAGAGCGGCCTCGAGCGCCGCGACCGCCTGGTCGGCGTAAGGCGCCGGCACCAGCGCCTTGCGGATCGCCGTACACTTCTGACCGGCCTTGACGGTCATCTCGCGCGCGACCTCCTCGATGAACAAGTCGAATTCCGCCGTTCCCGGCGCCGCATCGGGCGCAAGGATGCTGGAATTCAACGAGTCGGCCTCCGCGGTGAACGGCACCGAATGCCGCACGATGCACGGATGCGTACGCAGCCGTGCGGCCGTTTGCGCCGATCCGGTGAACGAGACCATGTCTTGACAGGTGAGGTGGTCGAACAAATCGTCCAAGCCGCCGCACACGAGCTGCAGCGCGCCTTCGGGCAAGATCCCCGACTCGATGATTCGACGCACCGCGAGTTCCGTGAGGTAGGCCGTCGCCGTCGCCGGCTTCACAATGGCCGGCACGCCCGCGAGCAGCGCGGGCGCGAGCTTTTCGAGCATCCCCCACACCGGAAAATTGAACGCGTTGATGTGCACCGCCGCGCCCTCGCGCGGCACGTAGATGTGCTGCCCCACGAACCCGCCCCCCTTGGAGAGGGCCTCGATGCCGCCGTCGAGATACACATGGCCGTTCGGCAGCTCGCGGGCGCCCTTGCCGGCGAATGCGAACACGGCGCCGATGCCGCCGTCGATGTCGATCCAGGAATCGTCTCTGGTCGCTCCGGTGCAATAGGAGAGCGCGTAGAGCTCCTCCTTGCACTCCGACAGGCGTTTGGCCAGCGCTTTGAGCAGGCCGGCCCGCTGGTGAAACGTCAATGCGCGCAGCGCTGCGCCGCCCCGAATGCGCGCGAACTGCAGCACCGCGGCAAAATCGATCCCGCCGGAAGATGCTTCCGCGACGAGCTCCCCGGTCGATGCATCGCGCAGCGCGGCGTGCGGGCCCCGGCCGCTCTGCCAGCCTCCGCGCACATAACTTTGCAATTGCCTTGCGGCGCGCGTCACGCGATGCGCTCGATGACCATGGCGATGCCCTGCCCCACGCCGATGCACATGGTGCACAGCGCGCGCCGGCCGCCGCTGCGCTCCAGCTGGTGCAGCGCCGTCGACACCAGGCGCGCACCGCTTGCGCCCAAGGGATGGCCGAGCGCGATGGCGCCGCCCTGCGCGTTCACGTGCGCCGCATCGTCGGGGATCCCGAGGTCGCGCAGCACCGCGAGCGCCTGCGCGGCGAACGCTTCGTTGAGCTCGATCAGATCGATGTCGGCCAATTGCATGCCGATGCGCGCGAGCAGCTTGCGCGTGGCGGCGACCGGCCCGATGCCCATGATGCGCGGCGGCACCCCCGCCACCGCGGTGCCGAGGATGCGCGCGCGGGGCGTCAGGCCGTGGCGCTTGGCCGCCTCGCGTCCCGCCAGCAGCAGCGCGCACGCGCCGTCGTTGATGCCGGAGGAATTGCCGGCGGTGACCGTGCCGCCGGCGCGGAACGGCGTCGGCAATTTGGTCAGCGCTTCGAGGCTGGTCTCGCGCGGGTGCTCGTCGATGCTCACCACCGCGGTCTCACCGCGCTTGGCGGGCACCGGCACCGCGACGATTTCGCGGGCGAGCAGACCTGCGGCCTGGGCGGCCAGAGCGCGCTGCTGGCTGCGCAGGGCGAATCGATCCTGGTCCTCGCGCGACACGCGAAATTCCTGAGCGACGTTCTCGCCCGTCTCCGGCATCGAGTCGATGCCGTAGTTCTGTTTGATCAGGGCGTTGACGAAGCGCCAGCCGATGGTCGTGTCGAACATCTGAACGTCGCGCGCAAACGGGGTGGCGCTCTTCGACACGACGTAGGGCGCGCGGCTCATGCTCTCGACGCCGCCCGCCATCACCACATCGGCCTCGCCGGTGCGAATCATGCGTGAAGCCCCGGCCACGGCATCGAGCCCCGAGCCGCACAGGCGGTTGAGCGTGGCCCCTGGCACCTCGACCGGCAGACCCGCGAGCAGCGCACTCATGCGCGCGACGTTGCGGTTGTCCTCGCCGGCCTGGTTGGCGCAGCCCAGGATCACATCGTCGACGGCGGCCGGATCGAGCCGCGCATTGCGCCTTACCAGTTCGCGAAGCACGACGGCGGCCAGATCGTCGGGCCGCACGGCCGAGAGCGCGCCGCCGTAGCGGCCGATCGGCGTGCGGATGGCGTCGCAAATGAATGCCTCGTTCATGGCTCCGGTCCTACGGTTGATTGAGCACTGGATGGTACGCGCAGGCGTGCGCAGCGTCCGCGAAAGTGCGCCACGGACTCTCCGGAGGCTTTCGCGACCTCCACGTCATAGATGCCGTGGCGCGCGCTGCGCGAGGTCTCGCGCGCGATCGCGATCAGCCGCTCGCCGCCCGTCACCGGGGCGAGGAACTCGATGCCGGCGCCGGCGGCCACCATGGCCACCCCGTGCGAATTGCACGCATACGCAAATGCGGTATCGGCCAGCGCGAACAGAAACCCTCCGTGGCAGATGCCGTGGCCGTTGAGCATGTCGGGGCGCACCGTCATCGCGACTCGAGCCTGCCCGGGCGCCACGTCGAGCACCTCGATCCCGAGCGCCTGTGCGGCCAGATCGCGCTCGTACAGCGCATCGGTGGCGCCGCTTGCAGGGGCGTCGGTCACGCTCAGCGGCCCTGGAAGCGCGGCGTTCGCTTCTCGATGAATGCGGCGACTCCCTCGGCGTAGTCGGCCGAGCGGCCCAGCTCGCGCTGTGCATCGCGCTCGACGTCGAGCTGCTCGGCGAGGCTGCGCTGCCATGCGCCGCGAATGGCGGCCTTGGTCGCGGCCAGCCCGCGCGTCGGGGCGAGCGCCAATTGTCGGGCCAGCGCGTCGACGGCCGCGGGGAACTCGGCGTCATCGACGCACTGCCAGATCATGCCCCAGGCGGCCGCCTGCTCAGCCGAGAGCTTCTGGCCGAGCAGGGTCAACCCGAGCGCCCGCGCATTCCCCACCAGCCGCGGCAAGGTCCAGGTGCCGCCCGAATCCGGCACCAGCCCGAGCTTGCAGAAGGCCTGCACGAAGCTCGCCGAGCGCGCCGCAATGACGAGGTCGCACGCGAGCGCGATATTCGCGCCGGCGCCCGCCGCCACGCCGTTGACCGCCGCGATCACCGGCAGCGGCAGCTGCTCAAGCGCGAGGATCAAGGGCTTGTAGTGCGTCTCGATCGAATCGCCCAGATCGACGGCCTGCGCGCCGGGCGCCACGGCCCGATCGCCAAGATCCTGGCCGGCACAAAACCCGCGCCCCGCGCCAGTCAATATCAGCACACGCGCATCGCTTGCTCCCAATGCCGAGAGCGCAGCGCGCACGTCCGCGTGCATCTGGGTGTTGAAGCTGTTGAGCTTGTCCGGCCGGTTCAGGGTCAGGCGGGCGATGCCGCGATCGACGCTGAACAGAATGCACTCATAGGGCATCGTCTATTTCTCGTCATAGCTCAATTCGAGCGTCGCGGTAGTCGGCCGGGCCTGGCAGCAGAGCACGAAGCCGGCTTCGATCTCCCAGGGCTGCAAGGCGATATTGTGCGCCATCACCGCTGCGCCGGCGACGATTCGCGCGCGGCAGGTCGCGCAGATGCCCGAACGGCACGAGAACGGCAGCTCGAGCCCCGCCCGTTCGCCGGCCTCGAGCACCGAAGCGTCCTGCGGCGCCATGGGAAAACTGCGCCGCCGGCCGTCCATCACGACAGAGATCGTCGACAGCACCTCCTGCTGCGGCGCGGGCGGCGCGGCGCCCGGCCGCGGCGCAGCGGCCGGCGCCGGGCTCGCGGTGAAGCGCTCGAAGCGCACCGGCGCCGCCTCGTTCAGCAGCTTGATGGCATCGCGCACTTCATCGACCATGCGGCCGGGACCGCACACGAAATACTCGTCAGCGGTGGAGATCTCGACGATGTCGCGCGCGAGCTCCGACACCTTGGCCGCATCGATGCGCCCGTTGAGCAGCGCGGTCTGCTGCGGCTCGCGGCTCATGACGAAGTACACCGCGAATCTCCCGAGGTAGCGATTCTTGAGCGCGAGGGTTTCCTCGAGAAACATCGTCCGCGCCATGCTGCGATTGCCGTAAATCAGCGTGAACCGGCTGCTCGGCTCGCGGGCGAGAATGTCCGTGGCCAGCGACAGCACCGGCGTGATGCCGCTGCCGGCCGCGAACGCCACATAGGAGCGCGTCCGCGCCGGATCCACGGCGGTGCGGAAGCGTCCGACCGGAGTGCCCACGTCGAGCCGGTCGCCGGGCCGCAGCTGCGTCGCCAACTCCTGGGACATCCGCCCGCCGAATTGCTCGCGCACCCCCAGGCGCAGCGCAGAGCTGCCCGGAGGCGTCACGATCGAGTAGGTGCGCCGCTCCTCGCGGCCGTCGATGAACCGCCGCACCGTCACGTACTGTCCGGCGTCGAAATGGAACTGCGCGCGCAGCGCGGGCGGGACGGCGAGCGTCATGCACACCGCATCCTCGGCGATGCGCTCGACCGAGCTGACCTCGAGGGGATGGAAGCTCAGCACTCGAACCTCGTCAGATGCACTTGAAGCATTCGAACGGCTCCAGGCAATGGCGGCAGCGGTGCAAGGCCTTGCAGGGCGTCGAGCCGAATTGGCTGATGCACTCCGTATCGATGGAATTGCAGCGCGGACAGGCTATCGGCCGCGAGGAGCGCTCGTCCGACGGCGGCACGATGCCGTATGCGGCGAGCTTGCTGCGCCCCTCCGGCGTGATCCAATCGCTGCTCCAGGCGGGAGAGAGAACCTGCGTGATCGCAATCTCGCCCACTCCGGCTGCGCTGAGCGCCTGCTCCACCAATCCGCGGATGAACTCCGTCGCCGGGCAGCCGGTGTAGGTGGGCGAAAGGCCGACCTCGAGCACGCCGTCGGATCGCAGCGTGACGAAGCGGACAATGCCGAGATCGAGGAGGGTGAGCGCCGGAATTTCCGGGTCCTCGACCAAGGCCAGCGCGCGCCATGCCGCGGCCACGCGGTCTTTGGCGGGCTCGCCGCTGGCGGGCTCGCCGGTCGGCAGCGCGGCGGCGTTCACCAGCGAGCCCCCGGATGGGCCCGCTGCAGGTACTGCATCTCGGCGAGGATGTAGCCCAAATGCTCGCTGTGCTCGCCCCGCTTGCCGAACCATGAATACGGGCGTTCGCGCGGCCGCTCGAGGGTGGCCTCGGCGAGCACCTCGTCGATCCGCTTCGACCACGCGGCGCGTACGCCGGCGAGCCGCGGGGCGATGCCGCAGTCCGCCATCTCGCGATCCAGCTCGTCCTCCTCGAACAATTCGACCGTATACGGCCAGAGGCGTTCGAGGGCCGACTGCGCGCGCGCGCGGCTCTCCGGGGTGCCGTCGCCGAGGCGCACCAGCCAGTCGGAGCTGTAGCGCAGGTGATAGCGCGTCTCCTTCACCGCCTTGGCGGCGATGGCGGACAATTGCTCATCGGCGGAGTTCGTCAAGCCCTCGAAGAGCTCCAGCTGAAAGGCATCGATGAGCACCTGACGTACGATGGTCTCGCCGAAATCCCCGTTCGGCAGCTCCACCAGGGTCGGATTGAAATATTCGCCCTGCTCGCGCAGGAATGCGATCGCGTCCTCGCCGCGGCCGCGGCCCTCGAGCTCACCTGCGTAGGCGAGCAGCAGGCGCGCTTGGCCGATGAGGTCGAGCGCGATGTTCGCCAGCCCCAAGTCCTCCTCGAGCACCGGAGCATGGCCGACCCACTCGCCCAGCCGCTGGCCGAGCACCAGGCTCAAATCCCCCACCCGCAGCACATAGCGGAACAGGAGCTGCGCGACATTGGTGGCCGAGGCGCTCACAGGGTCTTGACCTCATCGGGTATGTCGTAAAAGGTGGGATGCCGGTAGATCTTGTCCCGCGCCGGCTCGAACAGCGCTTCCGCCTCCTCGGGGTCGGAAGCGGTGATGTCCATGGAGCGCACCACCCAGATGCTGACGCCTTCCTGGCGCCGCGTATACAGATCGCGCGCGTGATCGATCGCCATGCGCGCGTCGCTCGCATGCAGGCTGCCCACGTGCTTGTGATCGAGGCCGCCGCGCGCCCGGATGAAAACCTCGTAGAGCGGCCACTGGTGTTTATCGTTCATCGCAGGGTCCATTGAAATTCTCCGGTGAAGGGCCTCGCGCCATCAAGCCGCGCGGCTCGCGCTGCGCAGGCGCTGCTTCTCGGCGTACGCCACGGCCGCTTCACGCACCCAAGCGCCTTCCGCGTGAGCGCGGCGCCGCGCCGCCAGACGCTCGGCATTGCAGGGTCCGTTGCCCTTGAGCACCTGATTGAATTCGGTCCAATCGATCTCGCCGAACTCGTGGCGCCCGAGCTCCTCGTTCCAGCGCAGCTTCGGATCGGGCAGCGTCAGGCCGAGAAATTTCGCCTGTGGCACGGTGAAATCGACGAATTTCTGCCGCAGGTCATCGTTCGAGATCCGCTTGATCTTCCAGCGCTGCGAGTCCGAACTGTGCGTCGAGTCAGCATCGTGAGGGCCGAACATCATGAGCGCGGGCCACCACCACCGGTCGAGCGCCGCTTGCGCCATCCGCTTCTGCTCGGCGCTGCCCTGACACAGCCGCAGCATGATGTCGTAGCCCTGTCGCTGATGAAAGCTCTCTTCCCGACACACGCGCACCATCGAGCGCGCATAGGGGCCGTAGGAGCAGCGGCACAGCGGGATCTGGTTCATGATGGCCGCGCCGTCGACCAGCCAGCCGATGGCGCCGACATCGGCCCAGGTGGGCGTCGGATAATTGAAGATGCTGGAATACTTCGCCTTGCCCGACAGCAGCTGATCGATCAGCTGATCGCGGCTGACGCCAAGAGTCTCGGCGGCACCGTACAGATACGCCCCGTGGCCGCCTTCATCCTGCACCTTGGCGATCAGAATGGACTTGCGCAGCAAGGTGGGCGCGCGCGTGATCCAATTTCCCTCCGGCAGCATGCCGACGATCTCCGAATGGGCGTGCTGGGAAATCTGGCGAATCAGCGTCGCGCGGTACCGGGCCGGCATCCAGTCCTTCGGCTCGATCTTCTCTTCCTTGTCGATACGCGCCTGAAAGCGCCGCTCCAGCGCACTCTCATCCACCGGGGCGGCCGCATCCGGGCCCTGAACGTCGAGCGCTTGCGTGTACATGCGAACCCCCAGCCTAATAGCCAACCGATCGAGCTAATCCATCGTGACACGTAAACTGACTCAAATCAATTTCTCCTGTGTCATAAAGAGGCGCGTATTACACTGCACCGGACAATGCCCCGAGCCGTGCACCGCACCAGCCCAAAGGACCCTGCCAGCGCCGCCGCGGAGCTGGTCAAGCGCTTCCGCCGTCAGCGCCCGCTGCGCGCCGGATCGCTGATCGTGACCATCTTCGGCGATTCGATCATGCCGCGCGGCGGCGCCATCGCCCTCGGCAGCCTGATTCGTCTCGCGGCGCCTTTCGGGCTCAACGAGCGCCTCGTTCGCACCGCCACGGCGCGCCTCGCGCTCGAGGGCTGGGTCGAGGCGCGCCGGGTCGGCAAATTGAGCGAATACCGGCTCTCGAGCGGCGGGCGCGAACGCTTCGCCGATGCCACGGAGCGCATCTACGGCCAGCCGACCGCTGAATGGTCGGGACGCTGGACGCTGATCGTCCTTCCCGGCATGCATGCTGCGGAGCGGCGCCGGCTGCGCAAGGAACTCGCCTGGCGCGGGTTCGGCGAACTTTTCAGCGGGGTGTTCGCGCATCCCGAGGTGTGGGTCCCCGGGCTCGAGCTGGAGCTGCGGGGCGCCAATCTGCCCGCCGATGCCTTCATTTTCGAGGCCGATCTCGCCGGCCGCCCGGCGCCGGCGCGGCTGGTGAATCTCGGTTGGGATCTGAAGGAGCTCGGCAGGCGCTACCAGCGGTTCGTGGGGCGCTTCGCGGCCGTGCATTGCGCATTGCGTGCTCAATCCGCCGCTCCGGTGACCGGTTTCATCCTGCGCACCCTGCTCATCCACGAATATCGCCGTCTGCATCTGCGCGATCCGCTGCTGCCCCAGCGTCTGCTGCCCGCGAATTGGCCCGGCTTTCACGCCGCGCGCTTGTGCCGGGAAATCTACGCCCGCGTGTTTTCGGCGTCGGAAGCGCACTTATCGGCGTCGGCCGCATTGCTCGACGGCCCCTTGCCGCCGCCCGAGCGCTCGGTCATGCGCCGCTTCGGCGGCATCGCATGATCCTATAACCACTGCTCGAGTGTGTTCGCGACGGCCGCCAGGAACGCGTTCGCCTGAAAGGCGTCGAGCGCGCGGTGGTCGATCGTGAGCGTGAGATAGCACATCGTGCGGATGGCGATGGCCTCGGCGCCCTGCGTCTCCAAGACGCAGACCCGGCGCTCGACCTTGCCGATGCCGAGAACCGCGACTTGCGGCTGATTGATCACGATGGGCGCCGCGAGCAGGCTGCCGCCGACGCCGTGGTTCGAGATCGTGAAGGTGCCGCCGCGAACCTGCTCCGGCGCGAGCCGACCCGCGCGCGCGGCGCCCACCAGCTCCCCCAGGCGGCGGGCAGTGCCCAGAAGATCGAGCCCCTGCGCCCGGTGGATCACGGGTACGATGAGCCCTTCGTTGCCGAGCGCAGTGCCCACGCCGATGTTGGCGTCGGCGTGCAGTTCGAGCGCATCTTCATGAAAGGTTGCATTGACCGATGGGTGCGCCTGCAAAGCGCGCGCGCAGGCAGCGACGAAATAAGCGGTGAGCGTCAATCGCGCGCCTTGGCGCTCGAACTCGCCGGCATGCAGAGCGCGATGGGCCTGCACGCGGGTCAAATCTGCCTCGAACAGAGTCGTCACGTGCGGCGCCACAGCGAGGCTCTTGGTCATGTGCTCGGCGACACGGCGGCGTACGGCTGTGAGCGGCACGCGCGTGACGGGTGCGCCCGGACTGCTCAGATGCCGAGCGACGTCCTCGGCCGTGATGCGGCCGGCGCGCCCGCTGCCGGCGATGTCGGCGGGCTCGAGCGCATGCAGCGCGAGCAGCTTGCGCACGGCAGGGCTGAGCGGCAGCCGCGCCTCCACCGCGACCGCACCGATCCGCAGCCGCGCCAGCACCTGTCCCGGGAGCACTTCCTCATCCGGGTGCACGAGGATTTCGCACAGTTCGCCGCTCGCCGGAGATGGAATCTCGACGGTGACCTTGTCGGTTTCGAGCTCGAGCAGCGGCTCGTCCTTGCGGATGAAATCGCCGGTGGCCTTGCACCATCTCAAGATCGTGGCCTTGGTGCCCTCCTCGTTCAGCGGGGCGATGACGTCAGCCGTGCGGCCGTTGCTCATAACGCGACCAGATCCGTCATGCATTGAGCGATCCGCTCGACGCTCGGCAGCACGGCCTCGAGCAGCACCGGGCTGTGCGGGCTCGGTATGTCGGGCATGGCGAGGCGCTCGATGGGCGCATCGAGATCGAAGAACGCGTCCTTGGCGAGCACAGCCGCGATTTCGGCGCCGAAGCCGGCGGTGATGTTGTCCTCGTGCACGATCAGGCAGCGGCGAGTCTTGCGAACCGACGTGAGCGTGGCCTGCCGATCCCATGGCGACAGGGTGCGCAAGTCCAGCAAGTCGGCCGACACGCCGGTGCGCTGCAGGGCAAGCTCGCAGCGCTCGACCATGGCGCCCCAGCTCACCACCGTCAGTGCCGCGCCCGTTTGCACCAGGTCCGCCCGTCCGAACGGCACGACAAAATGATCGCCGGGGTAGGCGCGCCGCGCCCAGCTGCCGTCGAGCAGCGACCGGTGCTCGAAGAATATCGTCGGGTCGTTGCCGCGCAGCGCGGCGCGCAGCAGCCCTACCGCGTCCTGCGCATTCGACGGCATGGCCACCCGCCAGCCGATGCCGTGCACCCACTGCACTTCGTTCGATTGACTGTGCCAGGGATCGCCGCACTTGAAGAATCCGCCGGGAATGCGCACGACCATGGGGGCGGCGAATCGATTGGCGGTGCGCCAGCGCATCGTGCCGCAGTCATTGAGCTGCTCGGCCGCGGGATCCGCGTACTTGCGGAATTGAATCTCCGGAACGGGCATGAGCCCGGCCGCCGCCATGCCGACGGCGCGGCCGATGATCCCTTCCTCGGACAAGCTGGTGTCGAACACGCGGGCCGCGCCGAACTTCTCCTGCAGGCCGATGGTGGCCGCGTGCACGCCGCCCTTGCGGCCGACGTCTTCGCCGAACACGACGAGGCGCGGATTCACGGCGAGCTCATACTCGAGAGTGCGGCGCACCGCGGTCACCAGATTGATCCGCGGCCCCTGAGGAAGGGCCCGCTCCGAGCCCGCGGGCGGCTGCGCACCGTCCGCCCACAGACCGCCCTGGGCTTGGACCTCGATCGCTCCATCGTCTGCGGATTCGCTGAACACGTAACGCTTCACGCGCGCAGGGTCCGGTACGCTGCAGCGCTCGACGCGCGCCCGCGCGTCGGCCACCGCCGCGCGTGCGCGGCCGACTTCCGCATCCCATTCCGCGGCCGTGAGAATATGCGGAACGACCTGGGCGCGCAGCCTGCGCCATGGGTCCCGCTCCTGCTCGGCTGCGATGAGCGCCGGACCCTTGTAGGTTTGCGTGTCCTGTCCGGAATGTCCGGACAGGCGCGGAACCGTGAGTCGCAGCAATGCGGGACCATCGCCCGCCCGCACGCCGCCGACCGCATCCTCGATCAGCCTGGCGGCGCTCATCGGATCCGACCCATCCCCGTCGAGCACCCGCAGGCCGCAAAAGCCGCTCAAGTTGCGCGCGATGTTGCCGCCCGGGGTCTGCAGTTGCGAGGGCACCGATATTCCATATCCGTTGTCCTCGATGAAGAAGAGCAGCGGCAGACGCTCGGTGGTCGCGATGTTGAGCGCCGCCCAGAACCCGTTGGCCGCGGTGGACGCATCCCCGCCGTGGGCGACCGCGATACTGCCCGCATATTGCGCCTCACCGAGGGTGCCGTGCCGGTAGCGCAGCGCCTGGGCCCAGCCGACCGCCGGCGTATATTGCGTGCCGACCCCCCCGCACACCGGCAGCGCGCAGGCCCCCTCGCGCCGCGGAAAATTGAACACCACGCCGATGTCGCGGCCTTCGCTCATGCCGCCCACGCGCATCATGCTGGAGGCGAGCGCCTCGTCGATCGACAATCCCAGGGTCAGCAGCAGGGGCCGTGATCGGTAGTAGCCGACGACCGCGTCGCGCGCCCCGGTGAGCCGGCTGCCGAGCAGCACCTGCGTCACGTCATGGCCGCGCGCCGAGAACTGGTACAGGACCTTGCGCTCCGGCAACAGCGCCGATTCTTCGAGATCGTCGAGCGCGCGCGACACCGCCACCTGCCGCACCACCGCGCGCCAGCCGGGAGCGGCGCTGCGCGGCGCCGGCGCCATTGCCAATTTCTCGCGGCTTGCGGCCATGCCCCCAAGCCTAATGCGAAATTTCCGGCGACAATCGCCAAATAGGGCCAGGCTGGGGCGCCCTCGTTGGCGTTATTCACCAAGGGGGGTGTGATGCCGTTCACGAACCGCCGGAATCAGTGCTTCGAATGCTTCTTCTCGCCGGATTCCTTCTCTTCGGACTCGGCAATGCCGAGCTTGCCCGCCGCTCCCTCGGTCCCGTGCTTTTCCATGTCGGCCAGCAGGCCGGCGTCCGTCAAGTCGATCGGATGCGAATTTTCCCAGTCGCGGTGCGATGTTTCCACCAGCCGCTTCACGACATGGTGGGCATCGGTCTCGATGGCGAGCTCGCGCCGTTGATCGAAACTGCCGGGGGCGAGATTGATCGAGCCCACGACCGCGCGCTTCTCGTCCGCGAGCAGCATCTTGCCGTGCAGCTTCAGGTCCTTCAGGCGATGAACCTTCGCCCCGACATCGTGCAGGATGCGCAGTCCGCCAACCCCTTCGACCAGTTTTTCCAACTTCAACTTATGGGGCTGCCGCGCCATGATGTGGACGCGAACCCCCCGGGTCACCGCTTCGACCAGCCGCTCGATGATGACGGTGTCCTGATAGCGCTCGTTCTGCAGCCACAGGGACTCCTTCGCCGAATCGATGAACGCGCATATGCGCTCGCGGCCGTTGTTCGGGCACCAAATGAGGCCCGATTCCGGGTTGGGCTTGAAACTCTTGTGTTCCCAGTCGGCATCGAAGCACTTCACCATTTCCTCGACTTCGATCCCGTGGGTGGTCACGATGGCATAGTCGCGCGTTTCGGTGAGGTCGCGAGTCTCCCAGTTGAGCGATTCGACGAAGCCGACGGTATCGTCGATCACCATGGATTTCTGATGAGTCAAGGCGAATTCCGGGCTGCTGTCGCGCACCTCGATGCCGGCCGCGGCGAGCTTTTTGCGCGACTCCTCGTTCTCGTTCTCGCCGCTGCGCCGCGCGGGATTCAGCATCACTCGGACCTTGACGCCCCGGCGCTTCGCGGCAATGACCGCATGCACGAGCGTGGGATCGGTGAACAGGAACATGCGGATGTTCAGCGTGCTCTTGGCGCCGTCGATCGCATCGAGAATGGGCTTGGCGGTGTCATCCGGCAGAACGATCAGCGTGTGCGACATGGCGTGGACTCCTTGAAATCAGGCCGCATTGACTGCCGGGGCCGGCGACGTTTCGTACTGAATGCGGTGCAGCTCGGCGTACACACCGCCGCGCGCGATCAGCTCGTCGTTGGTGCCTTCCTCCGCGACGACGCCGTCCTTGATCACGATGATCTTGTCAGCGTCGCGGATCGTGCTCAGGCGGTGCGCGATCATGATGACGGTGCGGCCCTTCATCAGCCGCTGCAGGCCCTCGACCACCAGGCGTTCCGACTCGGTATCGAGCGCCGCCGTCGGTTCATCGAGGATCATAATGGGGCTGTTGCGGATCACCGCGCGGGCGATCCCGATGCGCTGGCGCTGCCCCCCCGACAGCGTGTCGCCGCGCTCGCCCACCACCGAATCGTAGCCGTGCGGCATGCGGCTGATGAATTCGTCGGCATTGGCGATTTTCGCAGCGGCGATGATTTCATCATCCGTCGCGCCGGGGCGCCCATAGGCGATGTTCTCGCGGATCGTGCCGCGAAAAAGTACCGTCTCCTGCAGCACGAATCCGACCTGCGAGCGCAGGGCCGCGAGCTTGTAGGTCTCGACAGGCGCGCCGTCGAGAAGGATGCGTCCCTTGTTCGCCTCGTAGAAGCGGGGAATCAGGCTCAATACCGTGGATTTGCCGGAGCCGGTCGGCCCGACGACGCCCACGACCTGGCCGGGCTCTATCGTGAAGCAGATATCGCGCAGCACCATCTCTTCGTCGATATAGCCGAACGCCACATGATCGAAGGTGATAGCACCCTTGATCCGGCCGGGATCGATTGCGTCCGGGCGCTCGGGAATGATGTCATCGGCGGAAAGTATCTTCTGGATGCGCTCCAGCGCCACGGTGGTCTGCGCGATCGCCGTCGTCATGCTGGCGAGGTCCTTCACCGGCTTGAAAAACTTGTTGAGGTAAGCCAGGTACACCGTCAGCCCTCCCGCCGTCAGAGTGCCGGCAATGATCAGCGCCGTGCCCTTCCAGAGCACGATGCCGGTGCAGACCGCCACCACGATGCTGACCACCGGCGAGAGCAGGGATTTGACCTGGCGCGCCTTGAGGGCCGCCTCGACCGTGGCGTGGCTCGCCTCGGTCATGTGCGCCACCTCGAGATCCTGACGCCCGAAAGCCTCCACCGCACGCACCGATCCGAGGCCCTCCTGGACCACCGCGACGACGTCGCTTTGCTTGACGCGCACGATCTTCGTCACGTCTTTGACCATTTTCTTGAAGCGCATGACGAACAGCAGCAGGAAGGGTGTGACGCCGACCGCGATCAGCGTGAAGTCCCAGTCGAGCCAGAACATCAAGCCCAGCATGAAGGCGATGGTCAGCAGGTCGACGACGATGCCGAGCGTCGAGGAGGAGGCGAAACTCTGCACCGTCGATACGTCGCTGGTGATCGTCGACATCAGGGAACCGGTCTTCGCGTTGTCGTAGAAGCGCAGCGAGAGCCGGTGCAGGTGCTCGTACATGCGGATGCGCAGGTCGTTGGCCACCCACTGGCCGACGCTGGTGGTGTAGTAATTGTCGATGTAGGTCGCGACCGCGGCGATGACGGCGATCACCAGGGTCGCGATTCCCGCAAACAGCGCAACCCCGAGCGTGTGGCGCCCGATGCCGTAGTTGTGCGCCCAGGCGAGCCAATCGGGCAGCTTGTGGTGGACGAGCGCGTCGTCGAGCACGATCTTGAGCGGCCACGGCGCGGCGAGGCTCATCGCGATCTCCACCAGCATCGCGATGAATACAATGATCAACCAGCCCCGGTAGGGCCGCAGCAGCCCGAGCACCAGGCGCGACAGTGCCTTATCGGACGGCGGCGCATCGTGCGCGCCCGCCGGGGCCGGCGCGGCGGCGGTCGAATCGGATGGGGACTGCGTGGACATTATGGACACTTACCCCGCGCACCCCGGCGCCCACGACCCACCGTTCTCATCGAAGCTATTGTGAGCCGGCCCGGTGCGGCGGCTATTAGACCTTGGCCCATGCAAAGGCCGCTTGCGCGGCGCCCCTGGTCCCGGTTGAAGGTACGCTCCAAATAAACTGAAAAGAATCGCCAAAACACGCTACCTCAGGCATCATTGTTGGCGACATTCACTACGGCTACTGTCATCGGGAGACCAGTTCAGATGCAGCTCGACCGCTTCGACGCCCGCATTCTGGCCGAACTGCAGCGCGACGGACGTTTGCCGGTGGTGGCGCTGGCGGAACTCATCGGCCTGTCGCCGACCCCCTGCGCGCGCCGGATCAAGGCGCTGGAGTCCGCGGGCCTCATCGAGGGATATGCCGCCATCCTGCATCCGGCGCGCGTCGGTCTGGAAGTGCAGGCCATCGTGCACGTCAAACTGACGGAGCACACCGATGAGACGGTGGCGCGCTTCGAGCGCGAGATCGCACTGCTCGACGAGGTCACCAACTGCTTCGCAACGACCGGGCCCTACGACTTCATCTTGCAAGTCCTCGGCAAGGATCTGGACTCGCTCAGTTCCGTCATTCTCAAAAAACTGCTGCGCATACCCCACGTGCGCGACGTGCAGTCGAGCGTGGTTCTCGCCACCGTCAAGCGCTCGACGCGCGTCCCCCTGAGCCACCTGCACACGTGACGGACATCGTCGTCATCGGTGCCGGGATTGCCGGCGCATCCATCGCGGCGCACCTGGCCGAGACGCACCAGGTGCTCTTGATCGAGCGCGAGGATCGTCCCGGCTACCACTCCACGGGGCGTTCAGCGGCGCTGTTCACCGAGATTTACGGAAATTCCGTGATTCGCGCCCTGACGCGCGCCAGCCGCCCATTTCTCTTTGCCCCGCCTGCGGGCTTCACCGAAACGGCGCTGACCCATCCGCGCGGGTGCCTGTTCATCGCGGCAGCGGCGCAGCTCGGGTCGTTGCGGGAATTCGCGGCGCAGCCCGATATCGCACCCGCGACTCGCGCGATGACCGCGAGCGACGCGCGCAGCCTCTGTCCGGTGCTGCGAGAGGAATACGTGGCCGGCGCCTTATGGGAACCGGACTCCACCGACATCGACGTTCACGCGCTGCACCACGGCTACCTGCGGCTGTTCCGCAGACGCGGCGGGCAGCTCTTGAACAACGCTCCGGTGGACGCACTCGAGCGCGCCGGGGAGGGCTGGACCGTGCGCGCCGGCGGGCAGACCGTGACCGCGCGCATCGTCGTCAACGCCGCAGGCGCTTGGGCGGACGAGATCGCCGCGCTCGCGGGCATCTCCCGTCTCGGCTTGGTGCCGTGCCGCCGCACCGCCGTGCTGGTCGAGCCGCCACCCGGGATGAGCATCGGCGCGTGGCCCTTCGTCAACGATATCGACGAGCAATTCTATTTCAAGCCGGAGGCGGGCCTGCTGTTCCTCTCGCCCGCCGATGAAACGCCCACCCTCCCTGGCGACGCGCAGCCGGAGGAATGGGATGTCGCCGCCGCGGTCGACCGCGTGCAGGGTGCAACTACATTACAGATCGACCGCCTCAAGGCTCGCTGGGCGGGCCTTCGCACCTTCGCGCCCGATCGGTCGCCGGTTGCGGGCTTTTCCGACCAAGCACAGGGGTTTTTCTGGCTCGCCGGCCAGGGCGGCTACGGCATTCAAACGGCGCCGGCGCTGTCTCGGACGGCGGCCGCCCTCGTTCGAGGTCTGCCGATGCCGGAGGATCTGCTCACCGCCGGCGTGCAGCTCGCCGACTTGTCGCCGGCGCGATTCGCGTCTTAAATAGGGGGTACGCTATGGACCATCGATTGAACACGGCGCAGATGCGCAAAGGCACGCATATGGGCAACGGCAACCTCAACGACCTGCTCGACAACGTTGAAGAATTGGCTCGGGCCATCAAGGATGTGGAAACTCCGGAAATCGCCCGAGTTCGCGCAAAAGTCAAAATCGCGCTGGCGGCAGCCAAGAGCGCGCTGAGCGATGGTGCCGGTCAGGTTCGACACCACGCGAAACAGGTCACTCGCATCACCGACGACTACGTGCGCGACAACCCGTGGACGGTGGTTGGAATCGCGGCGGCGGTAGGCATCGTGCTGGGAATGCTGATGACCCGGCGATCCGACTGACGATACGGCTGAGGCGCGCCGTGCCGGGCTCGGCGCGCTAGGCTCGGCGCCACTCGGTGATCCCGCCCGGTTTGTCCTCGAGCATGATGCCGGCCGCGCTGAGGCGGTCGCGAATGCGGTCCGACTCGGCGAAGTTCTTCGCCGCGCGGGCGGCGCGGCGCGCCGCCAACAGCTCCTCGATCTGCTCGTCGGTCGGACCCCCTGCGGCGGGCGCGCCGGCAGCCCCGGCGGCGCGCTTGAGATAAAGATCGGGGTGCTGCTGCAGCAGACCGAGCGTTTTGCCCATGGCGAGCAGTGCGGCGGCGGCGGCGCAAACCTCGGCGGAATCCCCCGCGGCCTTGGCGCTGTTCAGGTCCCGCACCACCCCCTGCATCACCGCCAAGGCCTCCGGCGTATTGAAGTCGTCCTCCATCGCCGCGTGAAAGCGAGCCAGCGCCCCACCGAAATCGCGCAGCGCACCCGCAGGCCGAAACGTTTCGCTGCCTTTGAGCGCTCGATACAAACCGAGCAGCGTCTCGTCTGCCTGGACAAGCTGTGCGGCGGAATAGTTGATCGGCCCGCGGTAATGGCTGCTCAGCAGAAAGAACCGCAGAACCTCGGGGTCCCGCAGGGTTTTGAGCACATCGCGCACGGTGAAGAAGTTGCCCAGCGACTTCGACATCTTCTCGTCGTCGATGCGCACGAATCCATTGTGCATCCACACGTTCACGAACGGCGTGCCGCAGGCGGCGCAGCTTTGCGCGATCTCGTTCTCGTGATGCGGGAACTTCAAATCCAACCCGCCCCCGTGCAGATCGAAGTGGCTGCCGAGCAAGCTCGTCGACATGGCCGAACACTCGATGTGCCAGCCGGGGCGTCCGGCGCCCCAGGGCGAGGGCCAGGACGGTTCGCCCGGCTTCGCATGCTTCCACAACACGAAGTCGAGCGGATCGAGCTTGGCTTCGTCGATCTGCACCCGCGATCCGGCGCGCAGATCGTCGATCTTCTTGCCCGACAGCGCGCCGTATTGCGGGAACTTGCGCACCGAATACATCACGTCCCCGTCGGCCGCGAGGTAGGCATATCCCTTGTCGATCAAGGTCTGCGTCATGGCGATGATGGGCCCGATGTATTCGGTGGCGCGCGGCTCGAAATCCGGAGGCTGCAGCCCGAGCGTCGCGCAGTCTTCCTGCATGGCGACCGTGAAGCGGCGCGCGAGCTCGGCCCAGTCCTCGCCGCTGTCCGCCGCGCGCTGGATGATCTTGTCGTCGATGTCCGTGATGTTGCGCACGTAGGTGACCCTGTAGCCGCGCGAGCGCAAATAGCGCTGCACCAGATCGAAAACCGTCAGCATGCGCGCGTGGCCCAAGTGAATGTAGTCGTACACGGTGATGCCGCAGACGTACATGCGCACTTCGTTCGGACGCAAGGTCTTGAACTCGGCCTTCTTGCCGGTCAGTGAGTTATGAATTTCGAGCATGGGACTCGAGGCGGCGGCGCGCGATGGCCGGCGGCATCAATGCGAACAGCGGCGCCAGCTCCGGGCCGTGCGCCTGACCGGTCAGGGCAACCCGCAAGGGCATGAACAGCTCGGCGCCCTTGCGCCCGGTGCGCTCCTTCAGCAGCTTGGTGAGCAGCTTGAGATCGCTGCCCGACTCCTCCAAGGCGGCCGCGGCGGCGGCGAAGAATCCGGGTCCCGCCGCGGCGATGATGCGCTGTTCGTCCTGACCGAGCGGTGGCAGTTCGCCGCGCACCACGGCCCGCCACGGCGCCGCATCCGCCGGCAGCACGAGGTTGTGCCGCACCAGCTCGACGAATTCGTCCGGATCCCCCGCACCGAGCCATGCGCGAATCTCGGCGCCGGACATCCGCTGCAATGTCTCCTTCTGCCAGTGCATGAGCTGCGATTCCTCGAAGCGCGCCGATGCACGGCCCAGGTGCTCGGGCCGAAAGTGCGCCGGCATCTGCGCCGGAGACAGCCAGCCGTCCACGTCACCGGCGTGGCCCAAGCGGAACAGGTGATTGAGCAGGGCAGCGCTCAGAAAGCCGCGCTCGCGAAACTCCTGCACGCTGGTGCTGCCGTGGCGCTTGGACAGCGGCGCGCCGTCCGCGCCCACCAGCAGACCGACATGGCCGTAACCGGGGCGCCGCAGTCCGAGCGCATCGAGCAGCATCAACTGCCGCGGCGTATTGGTGAGATGGTCGTCGCCGCGCAGGACGTGAGTGACCCCCATCACCGCGTCATCGACCGCGTTGCAGAAAAAGAACGCCGATGTGCCATCCTCGCGCCGGATGATGAAATCGCCGATGTCGCTCGAGGAGAATCTTTGCGCTCCATGCACCAGATCGGTGAATTCGATCACTGTGCCTAGGGGCACGGCGAAGCGCAGCGTCGGTTTCAACCCGCGCGCCGTTCGCTCGGCGCGCTGCGCCGCCGTCAAGTTCCGGCAGGTGCCCGCATAGCGCGGCGGCTGCCCCGCCATGCGCTGCAGTTTTCGCGACAATTCCAGCTCGTCGGGCGTGCAATAGCAGGCGTACGCCCGGTCGCCGGCCTCGAGCCGGTCGAACAGCTCGCGGTAAAATGAGCTGCGCTCGGATTGCACATAGGGCGCTGAGGGACCGCCGACTTCCGGCCCCTCGTCCCAGTCCAGCCCCATCCAGCGCATGTCTGCCATCAGCTCGTCGCGGAAGCGTGGCAAGCTGCGCTCGACATCAGTATCCTCGATCCGAAGTATGAATCGCCCGCCGATTTTGCGCGCCCACAGATGGCTGAAAAAAGCCGTGCGCGCATTGCCCAAGTGCAGCGAGCCCGTTGGTGAGGGCGCGAACCGAGTGGTGAGGGTCAAGGACATCTCAAGATTGTACCCATTCGAGTAGAATCCCGGCGTATGAAACAGCTAATACTCAGCGTTGCATTGCTTGCGGCAGCTCTCACAACATCGAGCAAGGCGGCCGACACGCCGCCCGCTCCGGCCGCGACGCCGGCCAAACCGGTCGCGACCAGCACCAGTCCCCAGGTCCAAGTGGTCACCTCCGTGGGCAATTTCACGATCGAATTGAACGCCGAACGCGCGCCGCTCACGGTCGCGCAGTTCCTGAAGTACGTCGATCAGGGGTTTTATTCGGGCACGATCTTTCATCGCGCGATCCCGAATTTCGTGATCCAGGGGGGCGGCTACGACGCCGATTACAAGCTCAAGGGCAATCCGGCCAAGGTGGTCAACGAATCCGGCAACGGCTTGACCAACCAGCGCGGCACCGTGGGACTTGCGCGGCCGGCGGAACCCCATGCCGGCGACGTGCAGTTCTACGTGAACCTGAACGACAATGCGGCGCTCGATCCGAATCAGGCTCGCTGGGGATATGCGGTATTCGGCAAGGTCGTGCAGGGAATGGACGTGGTCGACCAGATAGCGAACGTCCCGACCGGGGCGAAGGGCCCCTTCAAGGAGGATGCGCCCATCAAGCCGGTGGTCATCGAGCGGATCGAGCGCGTTCCAACTCCCTGATCGCGCGGCGTGGCGGCGTGGCGATCCTTTTCATATCCGATTTGCACATCGACGCGACGCGTCCGGCAATCACTGAGCAATTCGCCGGGTTTCTGCGAACCGAGGCGCGCAGCGCGGACGCCTTGTACATCCTCGGCGACCTGTTCGAATCGTGGGTGGGCGACGATGCGGCCGACGCCGTGCAGGCGGCGGCAATCGCGGAAATGAAGTCCCTCACCGCCGGCGGCGTGCCCTGCTTCGTCATGCACGGCAATCGGGATTTTCTGCTGGGACAGCGCTTCTGCGCAGCCTCCGGGGCCCATTTGCTCCCCGACCCGCTGATCGTGACGCTGTACGGCGAGCCGGTCCTGGTCATGCACGGAGACGCGCTCTGCACCGACGATCGCGCGTACCAGCGCCTGCGCGCGACGGTTCGCGATGCGGATTGGCAGCGGCAATTCCTGGCCCTCTCCGTGGCTGCGCGTAGGGCGCTGGCCGGGGCCGCGCGGGTCGGCAGCCAGGCGCACACGGCGGCGATGGAATATGCCATCACCGACGTCAATGCCGGCAGCGTCGCCGTCGCACTGCGCACGGCCGGCGCCGCCACCTTACTGCACGGCCACACCCACCGGCCCGGCATCCATCCATTGACCGTGGACAGCCGTGCCTGTACGCGCATCGTCCTCGGCGATTGGTATACCCAGGGCAGTGTGCTGCGCTGGGACTCGAACGGCCCCGAGCTCAAGTCCTTGCCGCGCTGAAAACATGTCGCCTTAACGTCAGAACGGCATGACGTTTTGACGGCAAAGCGGCATCTTTTATCAGCGTCAACTGGGGGCGGGCGGCCGTTTGCCCGGCGGAGTGGCGCGCCCTATGGGGGTCCCGCCCTATGGGGGTCCCGAGGGGTCCCCCGAATGAAAGCGGAACAGCTCGTCGCGGCTGGTGATCAAGTCCGCCTCGAGCGACGCGAATTCATCGATCCGCTTGGGCAAATCCACCCCCGCGCGCAGAGCGGCGCGGCGCGCCAGATCCAAGTACACCTTGAAGTGGCGCGATTCCGCGGCATGCAGCCCATGGAACAGCCCACCCAGATCGCCGCCGATGGCGGGACTCAAGGACGCAAAGCGCTCGCAGGATCGCGCCTCGATGAAGGCGCCGCAAATCATCAGATCCACCTCGCGCAGCGGCTCGGTCCTGGCGACCAGCCGGCGCAGGCGCTCCGCGTAGCGGCCGGGAGCCAACCGCCGGGGCACCACCCCGAGCTTCTTGATCAGTTTGGCCACCTGCTCGAAATGGCGCAACTCCTCGCGCGCAAGCCGCGACATTTTGTCGGCGAGCTCCAGATCCTCGGCGTATGCAAACATCAAAGCGAGCGCGGTCGAGGCCGCCTTCTTTTCGCAATTCGCGTGGTCGATCAGCAGCAGCTCGGGCGATTCGCAGGCACGGGCGATCCACCCCACGGGGGTCTCCGCCCGCAGCAAGGGATGCGCGGCCGCCACGCTCATGCCGGGATTTTCAGTTCCGCGACCGCCCCGATGACCTCGCGCGCCGATTGAAACCGGTCCCCAGGAGACTTTGCGAGCAGGCGCCGCAAAAGAGGCTCGTAGATCGCGTATTGCGAGTCGATCGCCGGCAGTTCCGCGCGCTTGTGCTTGTAGATGACTTCCATGGCCGACCCACCCGTGTAGGGTTTGCGGCCGGTGAGCATCTCGAAAAAGATCACGCCCAGGCTGTACAGATCGCTGCGCGCGTCGATCAGTTCCGCGTGGCCCTGCTCAGGGCTCATGTAGTAGGGCGTGCCGAAGATCTCGCGCGTGCCGGTCAGCTCTGCATCCAGCTCATTCGCCTTCGCCAAGCCGAAATCGATCAGACACAGCGATCCGTCGGTGCGCAGCATCACGTTGGCGGGCTTCAAATCGCGGTGCAGCACGCCGACGGAATGGATGGCGTCGAGCGCGCTCGCGATATGTTCGAGATAGTGCACCGCCATCGCCGGCGAGAGCGGCGCCTTCATGCGCTGTCGAAGATCGCCGGCGGGAAAGTGCTCCATGGCGATGTACGCATGGTCGTCCGCCACTCCCAGATCGTAGATGCGGACGATGTTGCGGTGTTTGAGCCCCGCGACGATCTGGTATTCCTGCAGGAAACGATCGAAGCCGACGAGGCGCTCGGAGACATCGGGCACCTGGCTGAAGACTTTGAGCACCACGAGCGTGCAGGCGCGTTCGCTCTCGGCCAAGTAGATCTTGCACATGCCGCCGCTGCCGACTTGTTTGATGCATCGATGACCGCGGATGATCACCGTGCCGAATCGATAGCGCTGCTCGAAGTCCGGCCGCGAGCGCAGTGCGGTCAACATCCGCTTGTGCTCGCGCGAGGCGTCCGTGATCGCCCGAATCAGCCGGTCGCGATCGATTTTGCGGCCATAGAGCCGCTGCAATCCCGCCACGTCCGGCGGCAGCGGCGTCGGCGCATCCTGCAGCAGCAGCAGCACCAGCGGCGCGAATTCGGGTTTGGCCAACAGCGAGGACACCAGCTCTTCCGCGGCAGCGGTGGGCGGCGCGCTCGCGATGATGGCTGCATCGTACCCGGCGGCGGCGAAATGCGCTTCCAGCGGCTCGTCCTCGCCCAGGCGGTGTTCGGCGACGGTCGCGTCGGGCCACGCGATCTCGACGTGCTTTTTCACCAGCAGTCGATACTCGGCGCGCTCCGCGATGAGCAACAGACGCAGGTTCAAGGCCCGTGGACCAGAGCCGCCTCGATCGCGGCCCTAAAGTGTTCGAACGGACTTGAGTCCACGACCGGCGCCATCACGACGTTGCTGCTTCGCCTCGTCGGATCGTTCTCCCTGCAGGCGCTTCAGATATTCGGGCGTCACGTCCCCCGTGATGTACTCGCCCGAGAAGCACGATGTATCGAAATCGGTGATCTTCGCGTTGTCATGGCGCACCGCGTGCACGAGATCTTCCAAGTCCTGGTAGATCAGCCAGTCGGCGCCGATGATGTCGCGCACCTCCGCATCGGTGTGTCCCGCGGCCACCAGCTCCGAGGTGTCCGGCATGTCGATGCCGTACACATTCGGATAGCGCACCGGCGGCGCGGCGGAGGCGAAATATACTTTCTTCGCGCCTGCTTCGCGAGCCATGTCGATGATCTGTGCGGAGGTCGTACCGCGTACGATCGAGTCGTCCACCAGCAGCACCGTCTTGCCGCGAAATTCCAGATCGATGGCGTTCAGCTTGCTGCGCACCGATTTCGAGCGCTGTTCCTGGCCCGGCATGATGAATGTGCGGCCGATGTAGCGGTTCTTGATGAACCCTTCGCGGTACTTGACGCCGAGCAGCTGCGCGACTTGCACCGCGCTGGTGCGGCTGGTGTCCGGAATCGGAATCACCACGTCGATGTCGTGCCCGGGACGCTCGCGCTTGATCTTCTCGGCGAGCCGCTCGCCCATGCGCAGGCGCGCCTTGTACACCGATATGTTGTCGATGATCGAGTCGGGCCGGGCAAAGTATACGTATTCGAATATGCACGGCGTGTGATGCACCATCGCCACGCACTGCTGGGCGTAGAAGCGGCCCTGCTCGTCGATGAACACGGCTTCCCCGGGGGCCACATCGCGCACCATGTCGAAGCCCAACATGTCGAGAGCGACGCTCTCCGAGGCGAGCATCCACTCGGTGCCCTTCTTGGTATCGCGCTTGCCGATGACCAGGGGTCGAATGCCGTTCGGATCGCGGAATCCCAGGATGCCGTGTCCGATCACCATAGCGACGACGGCGTAGCCGCCGCGGCAGCGCCGATACACCGCGTTGGCCGCGGCGAAGATGTCGGCGGGCGTCACGCGGGGCGTGCCGACGCGCTGCAGCTCGGAGGCCAGCACATTGAGCAGCACTTCGGAATCGGAACCCGTGTTCAGATGCCGGCGGTCTTCCCGCACCAGCACCTCGGTGAGCTCGCGGGCATTGGTCAGATTGCCGTTGTGGCCGAGACAGATGCCGTAGGGGGAGTTCACGTAAAAAGGCTGCGCATCGTTCGGGCTGTCAGCGCCGGCCGTGGGGTAGCGGACATGGCCGATCCCGACATTGCCCTTGAGTTTGATCATGTGCTTCTGCTGAAACACGTCGCGCACCAGCCCGGAATCCTTGCGCATGAACAGCTCGCCCGCCTCGGTGGTCATGATCCCGGCCGCGTCCTGGCCGCGGTGCTGGAGCACCGTCAGCGCATCATAGATTCGCTGATTCACCGCACTCACACCGACCATACCGACGATTCCACACATAACGGACCTCCGGTCTACTTGGGTCTCTCTTTCACTCCGGTGAGGCGTTCGAGACTGGCCCAAGGTTCGCCTCGCTCGCCCACCATGGCCCGCAGCCAATCGCCCACCGCCTCCCCGTAGGGTACGAGCTTTGAGCGGTTCCACCAGGATTCCTGATTCAGATGCAACAGCTCCGCGCCGATGATCATCAGCCCCACCAGCACCATCCCGCGCACGATGCCGAACAGCAGGCCGATGAACCGGTCAAGCGGCCCCAATCCGACGCTGCGGGTGAAGTAGCTGAGCAGCATGCCGATGACCCAACCAACCAGCAACACCAGTACCAAAACGACCAGTCGTCCTACCCAGGGCGCCGCCCGCGGATCGGCCAGCACTCCGCCAAGGTGCGGCTCGACCAGCGAACCGAACCTCCATGCCGCCCATATGGCGACGATCCAGAATCCCAGCGAGACGGCTTCGCGCACGAAACCGCGCAATAATCCGATCAACGTTGAGCCCAACAGAACCAACAGAATTAGGACATCGGCTCCGGTCAAGCTTCCGCCTTTAGCATTGCATGTAGACGGCGCATTTTACCCAACCTCGGCGGCGGTTGCCGTGAAACCATCGCACAAAATGCGAAATCACGATGCCGGCGACACAATGGTCGCCGTATGGCCCGCGGCCTTGAGCTTGGCCGCCGCGTGTTCCGCAGCGGCGCGATCCGGCATAGGGGCCGTTCGCACTCGATATCGCAGAGAGCGCCCTGAACCGCTCGAAGTCACGTAGAGCACCGATCCCGTCGCCTTCAATTGGTGCACCAGCTTTTCCGCGTTTGCCCTGCTCACAAAGCTGCCTACCTGGACCGCCCAGCCATGCGCCGTCGCCGTCTCTGCAGGAGAGTTGGGGGCCGGCGGCTCGGTTTCAAGCGTGGCTGCAGAGGCTGCTTGCGCGCGCAGCGTCGAGACCGTGGGCGGTGCAGCGGTCACCGCGCTCGCCGCCGGTGCATCGCCGACAGGGGTCGCGGCGACCGGCGCAGCAGCGGCCGAGGTGGCTGCGGAGGCCGCCGGTGCGGGTTGGGCGGACTGCGGCAGGGGCGTTGCCATGCTGGTCGTCAAGTCGACGGAAATATTGCGTGTGGGCGCAGGCGCGCCCGCCGACAGCGGCGGTGCAGCGGGCGGCTTCGGACCCGACAGCAACTCGGGCACGATCAGCACGATCAGCGCCACCAAAATCGTGGCGCCGACCAGGCGCTCCTTGACGGGACGTTCCATGGAAACCCTGCTCTTCAAAATCTGCGCGGCGGGTCAGTATATTCGCGAAGAGTATCCGGTGGCAGCATACCGCGCGCCTCGAGCCAATCCATCGCCGGACCCACGGTGTGGAAGGAGCCGAACACGACGATGCGGTCCGGAGGCCCCGCAGCCGCCAATGCCGCCGCGCAGGCGGCGGCGATGTCGCCGGCCAGATTGAGCGGGGCCGCAATCTGCGAAGCGATCCGCACGGCCAGCTCCGCGCTGCTGGTGCCCCGCGCTCCGTCGGTCGAGGCCAACCACCACGCGTCGATGCAATCGCGCAGCTGTGCGGCAACACCGGCGGCATCCTTGTCGGCGAGCACGCCGCACACGGCGAGCGTCCTGCCTGCGATCGGCAGGGCGCGCAAATTGCCCGCGAGCACCGCAGCGGCATCGGGATTGTGCGCAACATCCAATATCCACGTGGGCAGGCCGGTTCGCGCCGGCGCGACCACTTGAAAGCGCCCGCTCAGCCGCACCGACGTCAAGCCCCGTGCGACGGCGGCCGCCGGCACCGCCAGCGGCGGAGCGAGCTCCTCGACGGCCGCAATGGCGGTCGCCGCGTTGTCGAATTGCGTGTCGCCCACGAGCGCGGGAGGCGGCAAATCCGGCAAGTCCCAACGTGTGCCACGGTAATGCCAGTCGGTCGAGCCGCGTGTGAAGGAGTATTCGCGGCCCGGGCGCTTGAGCGGCGCGCCCAGCGCCCGTGCGGTGCTTTCGAGCACCGGCGGCAACTCGCGGCTGCCGAACACCGCCGGTGCGTTGCCGCGAAAAATACCGGCCTTTTCGCGCGCAATGGCCTCGAGCGACGATCCGAGAAACTCCTGGTGATCCAGGCCGATGCTCACCACCACGGCAACCGTCGGATCGACGACATTGACCGCGTCCAGACGCCCGCCCATGCCGACTTCGAGCACCCAGGCATCGAGCTTGGCGGTCTCGAAGATGAGCAATGCCGCCAGGGCGTTGTATTCGAAAAATGTCAGCGAAACCGGCCCGCCCGCCGCGCCTGCGCAGGCCGCTTCGATTCTCTCGAACGCCCACAACAGCGCCTCGCTGCTGACCTTCGCGTCATGCACTCGAATTCGTTCGCGGTAGTCGCGCAGATGAGGCGAAGTGAAGGTACCGGCCCGGTAGCCTGCGGCTCCCAGGATCGCGGTGCAGTACGCCGCGACCGAGCCCTTGCCGTTGGTGCCGGCTATGGTGATGACCGGCACGGATGGCTGCCGCCAATGCAGTCGATCGAGCACGCGCGCGAGGCGCTCCAAGCCGAGATCGATCGACTGCGGGTGCGCCTGTGCTTGGTAGGCGAGCCACTGCTCGAGACTGCGCAAGGCGCCGAACCTTGGATCTTAAGCCGCTGCGGGCTCTTTACCGGTCAATAATCGCAGCATCGCGCCGATCCGATCGCGCAGCTCGCGCCGATCGACGATCATGTCGAGCGCGCCGTGCTCGAGCAAAAATTCGCTGCGCTGGAAGCCCTCGGGCAAAGTCTCGCGCACCGTCTGCTGAATCACGCGCGGCCCGGCGAAACCGATCAAGGCCTTCGGCTCGCCGATGTTGATATCCCCGAGCATCGCGAGACTCGCCGACACCCCGCCGGTGGTCGGATCGGTCATGACCGAGATGAACGGCAGCCGGGCTTCGGACAGGCGCTTGAGCGCAGCGCTGGTCTTTGCCATTTGCAGCAGGGAATACAGCGCCTCCTGCATGCGGGCCCCGCCGCTGGCCGAGAAGCACACCAGGGGCGTGCGATGTTCGAGGCAGTGCTCGACCGCGCGCACGAATTTCTCGCCGACCACCGATCCCATCGAGCCGCCCAGGAACCGAAACTCGAATGCGCAGGCCACCACGTCGAGACCCGACAATTGTCCCGACATCACGATCAAGGCATCGCGCTCGCCCGTCAGCTTCTGCGCCTGCACGAGGCGGTCCTTGTAGCGCTTCGAGTCCTTGAATTTGAGCGGATCCTCCGGCTCGACCTTGGCCGCGATCTCCTGAACCGACCCGGTGTCCAAGAATTTGAGCAGGCGCTCCCGAGCGTCGATCCGCATGTGATGGCTGCACTTGGGGCAGACGTGAAGATTGCGCTCGATCTCGGCCCGGTAGAGCACCGCATCGCAGGCGGGACACTTGGTCCAAAGCCCTTCAGGAACTGAGCGGGTGCGGCGCTCGGTCTTGATGCGCGACGGGACGATTCGTTCGAACCAGGTCATGTGTAGGAAGCAGTCTAGCAAAGCCGCTCGTCGGGCGCAGGAATGCCGTACACCGCCGGGTATTCCACTCTCCACAGATACAGGCCGGCGGCGGGGGCGGTCGCGCCCGCCAGGCGCCGCTCGCCGGCCGCGAGAATTCGCGCCATGGCGCCGAACGGGTCCGCCTCGCGCTGCACCTCGAGCAGTGTCCCTACGATGTTGCGCACCATGTGATGCAGGTAGGCATTCGCCACGATTTCCAGCCACACGCAGTCGCCCGCGCGCTGCACCGCCACGCTCTCGATGCGCCTCCTGCTGCTCTTGGACTGGCACTCGACCGATCGAAACGCCGAGAAATCATGCTCCCCGAGCAGCGCCTGCGCGGCGCCGTGCATGGCCTGGGCGTCGAGCGCCCGATGCACCCAGGCGGCGCGCTGGCGCGAGAGCGCTGAGCGCGCGCTGCGATTCAATATGTAGTAGCGATAGATGCGGCGCAGCGCCGTATGCCGCGCGTGAAATCCCGGCGCCACCTCGCCGGCCCACTGCAGCGCGATTGCCGGCGGCAATCTGGTGTTCGCACCCAACACCCACGCACGCGGCGTGCGGATCGCGGAGGTGTCGAAGTGGATGACCTGGCCGTTGGCATGAACCCCGGCGTCGGTACGCCCGGCGCAGATCGCGACAACAGGTTCGGCGGCGACGAATGCCAGCGCATCTTGTACGGCGTCCTGCAATGACTCGGCGTGCGCCTGTGACTGCCAGCCGGCATAGCCGGTGCCGTCGTACTCGACAAGGGCTGCGACGCGCCGGGCGTCGCCGCGCCGGGCGCCGCCGCGGGGAATACTCAGACAGGCTCCTAGCCGGGCAGCGATTCGATCAGGCGCGAGGCTTCCTGTTTCTGGCTGGCAGAGCCTTCCTGCACGACCTCTTCGAGGATGCTGCGCGCGCCTTCCGGATCGCCCATATCCATATAGGCTCGCGCAAGATCGAGCTTGGTGCCGACCTCGCTCATGGTCACCGGCTCCAATTCCGGCATCGCCAGATCAACCGCCCTCAACTTGTTGGTCTGCGCCTGCAGTTTATTGGTCGGATGCTCAGCGCCGTTCATCGCCTCGCCCACGTCGAGGTCGACGCGCCGACTGCGTTGACTGGCCTCGAAGACCTCTGTCGAAAACACTTCCTCGGCCGCACGCGGCTGCTCCACGGTATCGCCGCTGCCAAGCGCCGTCGCCAATCGATCCAGATCCAGATCGATGCTGTCGGCATTGATGCCGCGCAGCTTCGACGTGGAATCGAGGTCGGTACGCCCCGGATCTCGAATGTCGGAGAACTCGGGCGAGGATTTGGAGCGCACGGTCGCGGCTGCTGCATCGGCCTCGCGCGGCATCAATACCGTTGGCGCGGATTCCGGTCCGAGCACCGCGGTCTTGATCTCCTCCTGATGCGCGTCGAGGTCGGCAATGAAGGATGCCTCCAGCTCGCGCTCGAGCTCGGTCAGATCGCGGTCGCGGGAATTCTTCGCCGCCTCCTCCATCATCCGCCGCGAGCGCTCGTCGAGACCCGCCACCATGGTGGGCGCATCGGACGGATGATCGGTCTCAGCAAGCTGCGGAATGCTGTCGGCCGACGGCGCGCCGGTCTGTTCCAGCTGATCGAGATCGAGGCCCAGGTCGTCGATCGACACCTCGGCGGTCTGATCCGCCTTGGACCCGGCGAGCTTCGAGGAGACGCGGTCGCGCATTTCGGAGGTCTTCAACTCCGCGGTCTTCAGCGCCGGGGACTCGGTCGTCGGCGAGTCCGCGAAATTCATCAGCTCCGATTCGACCGTCGGCTCATCGCGCGCCGGCATATCGCGCGTCGGCGAACCGTCCGCGCCGCGCTCCGGCGTGTCGAGGGTGAAGTCCAGATTCGATCGCGAATGCAGGCCCGGCGACTCGCCGGTGGCCGCCGTGTCGTCCGTTTCCTTGGCCAGCGGATGATCCAGGGTGCTGCGCTCGCCTTCGGGTTCGCCGAACAGGTCGATGTCCACGCGGTTCTCGCCGCCCTCGAGATTGAGGTCGACCAACGCGCCGGCGCCGCGTCCGCTGCCCGCGCTCGCGGCAAACAGCGGTTCGTCCGGGCAAATCTGCTTGCCCATGATGACGATCTTGTCCCACTCGCCGGCGGGCGCGCGATCACGCGTCGCTTCGAGCCCCTTGGCGGTCTGCAGGAACGCGTCCTTGTTGCCCCACACGAAATAAATTTCCAGCAGCTTGAGGCGCAGATCGCGCCGATCCGGTTCGCGCTCGAGCGCAATGCGCACCAAATCCGCCGCCTGGTCGTACAAGCCGTACGCCATGTGGAAATCCGCCTCGGCCAGCGGATCGCCCTGATCGAGGTTGACGGCGTTTTCGCTCGACATCGTGTCGTCGGCCGCCTTCAACTCGCCGGTATCGCCGAAGCGGCCGGTCTCGGCGTTGAAGTCCGGCGCTGGATGCGGACCCGACTCCTCGACAACGAATGAATCATTGCCTTTGCGCTGCGCGGCGAGCTTGGACGGCGCATCGCGCAGGTCGTCAATGTGCGTTTCATCCAGGCTGGGACCGAAATCATCGACCGGCGTAACCGGACCCTGCCGGCGCCTCCTCCAGGCGGCAAGCCCAAGGGCGACCAGGACCGCGGCCAGGAGCGCCAACGGCACCCACAGGTTGTCCGCCACCCAATCGATCCACGATCCGGACGGGGCAGGCGGCGAAGCCGGCTTGGCCTTCGCGGGAGGTGCCGCGGGAGGTGCCGCGGCCGGCGCCGGAGCGGGCGTCGGCGCTGCTGTGGTCGCCTCGGGCGGCAGAGGTGCCGGCTTCGGGGCGGGCGGCGGTGCTGCTGCACTTGGCGGAGGCGTGGGCGCTGCGGCCGGCGTCGGTGCGGCGACCGGCTTCGGTGCGGCGGCCGGAGGCTGCACAGGTGCCGGCGCCGGCGGGATCGCCGGGGCCGGCGGCGTCCCGAGCTTACGCTGCAGCGCGCTGAGCTCGGCATCGCGGATGTCGATCAGCCGCTTCGACTCCGCCAGTTGCCCTTCCAGATCCTTGACCCGTTCCTTGAGCGCTTGCGTGTCGGCATTCGCTCCGGTCGAGCTGGCACCGGCGGCAGTGGCCGTCGAGGTGCCGCTGCCCGTACCCGGCGTCACCAGGCGTAAATGGCCGCCCGTCACCGCCGCCATGCCGCCGGAGCTTCGCCAGGCGTCCATCTGACGATGCACTTCGCCCATGGCCTCCTTCTGATTCAAGGCGGCGATCGCGTCGGCATCCGGAACCCGCAGCACCGAACCGCCGCGCAAAATGTTGATGTTGCCGCCGAACGCTTCCGGGTTCGCGCGATACAGAGCGATCATGGTTTGATCGACGGCCGCCGGCGTATCGGCGTGCAGGCTGCGCGCGATCTTGGTCAGCGTATCGCCCTTGGCGACCTGCACGGTGGCGGGGTTCGCGGACTCTGCCGACGGCGGCAACGGCGCCGCCCGGGAAACTGCTGGCGCGGCCGCCTCGGGGGCCGCGGTCTCGGCGGCGGGCGCAGGCGGCGTCTTGGCGCCGTGACGCTTGTGTGCCGTGGCTGCCGCATGCGTCGGTAGCGGGGTCGTTGTCGCTCCCGAACTCGGTGCGGGAGCCGCTGCCGGCGCGGGCGCACGGGGCGTGACCGGTGCGGGCGGCGCGGCGGCCGTGGTCGGGGCCGCGACCGGTGCGGCTGCATTCGGATTTTCACCGGGCGTATACACCGGCGGATCGAGCAGCACCGTATATTCGCGCATCAAGCGGCCGCGAGCCCAGTTCACCTCCACCAAGAAGGTCACGAACGGCTCGGGAATGGCGTCGGTGGAGTGCACCAGCAGCACGTCGCGGCCGTCCTTGCTCTTGCCCACTGTGAAGGTCAGCGACGACAGAAACGGCGGACGGTCGATGCCATAGCGCGTGAAGGACTCGCGGCCGGCCAGCGATGCGTGAAGCGCGGCCAATTCATCGGGTGTCGCCGCAATCAAGTCGATCTCGGCAATCATCGGCTCGTTCAGCGCCGATTTCAGATGGATCTCACCGAGCCCCAACGCGAAGGACAAGGAGGGCCACAAAGAGGACAGAGATAGCAGGCACGCCATCAGCATCATGCGAGGCATCGTCACTGACATTTCTTCTCCCAGAATTCTCGTAGGCAAGCGGATAAAGTTCATTGTGCAATAGGAGCTTGGAGGCGAATTCTCACTTGCCTTTACATAAGCTGTTAACTATATCTTACTGGAAAGTATTTACCAAAATCTGGGCGACCGAAACTGCGTTATGTGCCGCACATTTCCGAACATTATCGGCAACGACCCAAAAATTTAGAGCCCGGTCACGGGTCAAATCGGCTCGCACACGCCCTACATATACCTTATCGGGAGCCGTCGCCAGTGTGGCCGGCGTCGGGAATTCGGCAGATGAATCGGCTTCGATGACGCCCAAACCCCTGCCGCGCCGCAGCACGTGGACGGCATCGAGCGCGTTCAAGGGCCGTTCGAACGCCGCATGCACGGCGATGCTGTGGCCGAAAAACACCGGCACCCGTACCGCGGTCGCGTTGAGCGCCAAATCGGGCAGGCCGAGAATTCGGCTCGTCTCTTCCCATAAGCGCCTCTCCTCGCGCGTCAGGCCGTCGGCTTCCAATGCATCCACCTGCGGTATGACGTTGAAGGCGATCTGGCGGCCGAAGGCGCGTCCGCGCGGCTTTCTGCCGCTCAGCATGGCCACGGTTTCGCCGGCCAGTTCATCCACGGCCGCACGCCCGCTGCCCGACACGGCCTGGTAGGTGGCGACGTCGGCGCGCACCAGGCCCGCGACGGCGTGCAGGGGTGCCAGTGCGGTGGCGAGCGCCACGCTGGCGCTGCCCGGCAAAGCCACCAGGCCGCGCGCGCCGACGCCCTGCAGCGCGTTCTCGTTGACGTCGGCCGCCACCAGCGGAACGCCTGGGCGCGTTCGAAACCTCGAGGAGTCGTCGATCACCCAGGCGTGCGCGGCGGCCTCTTCGGCGTAGCGCTCGCTCAAGGCCGCGCGGCCGCAGAAAAAGGCGAGATCCACCCGAGAGAAATCAAACTCGGCGACATCGTTGATCTGCAGCCGCCGGTCATCGCCTGCGCCCTCCTCGTCCGCCAGCGGCCGGCCGACGCGGCGCTCGTCGTCTAGCGCATGCAGCGCTGCGTACGGGAATCTGCGTGCGCGCAGCTCCTCTATCACCGCCTCGCCGATGAGGCTCGATACTCCTACGACGGCAATTCGCGGCAGCGAGGCGGCGGCCGTCACTCGCGGCTCCGCGTGATCACCGGCGTCGGGCAGATCACATCGGCGCACTGCGCACGAAACCGCAGGTAATGGTCCATCAAAACGAGCGCCATCATCGCCTCAGCGATCGGGGTCGCGCGAAATCCGACGCAAGGATCGTGACGGCCCGTGGTCGCAATTTGGGCCGGTCGGCCGTCGACGTCGATGGTCATTCCCGGCACCGTGATGCTCGAGGTGGGTTTGAGCGCGATGCTCACCACGATTTCCTGACCCGACGAAATCCCGCCAAGCACGCCCCCGGCATGATTGCTCTTGAAGCCGGCCGGCGTGAGCTCATCGCGATGCTCCGAACCGCGCTGCTCCACGGCTCTGAAGCCGGCGCCGATCTCCACACCCTTGACGGCATTGATTCCCATCATCGCGCTCGCCAGGTCTGCATCGAGCCGCTCGAACACCGGCTCACCCAGGCCCGGCGGCACGCCCTCGGCAATGACGGTGACGCGCGCGCCGATGGAATCGCCCGCTTCGCGCAAGCGCCAGATGTACTGCTCGAGCTCCTCGACCCGGCTCGGATCGGGACAGAAAAATGGATTCTCGTAGGCGCTCGCCGGATCCTTGGGCTCCAGCACCAGGGGGCCCATCTGTGCCAGAAAACCGTGAATGCGCACGCCCAGACGCTCGCGCAGAAACTTGCGCGCGATGGCGCCGGCGGCGACGCGCATCACCGTCTCGCGCGCCGAGGAGCGCCCGCCGCCTCGATAGTCGCGAAAGCCGTATTTCTGCTGATAGGTGTAGTCCGCATGGCTCGGACGAAACCGATCCTTGATCTTGTCGTAGTCGCGCGAACGCTGATCCTCATTCTCGACCAGCAGCCCGATCGGGGTCCCGGTAGTCCTGCCCTCGAACACACCCGATAAAATCCGCACCGTGTCCGATTCGCGCCGCTGGCTGGTGTACTGCGAGGTACCCGGTCGGCGCCGGTCCACATCGGCCTGCAAATCGGCCTCGCTCAATCCGAGCCCCGGCGGGCAGCCGTCCACGACGCAGCCGAGTGCGCGGCCGTGGCTTTCGCCGAAGCTCGTCACCGTGAAAACCTTGCCGAATGTATTTCCCGCCACGCGTAGTTCTCCCCGGGAGCCTGTCTGAGTAATCCCCGTGGCCGCGACCGTGGCAGATTTCGCTTCAGCCGAGGCGGAGCCGACGCGGTTGGGTCACCGCCCAATAAGGAGGCGACAACGACGGATGAAGCGAAATCTGCCCGGTCCCGAAGGGTTGGCCGGGAGACGTGCGTCTGCGGCGTTGCGCGTCTTGGCCGTGGAGATTACCACGACCTGCGCCGCGCGCCTTGCATCCGCTCCGTCTCCCAGCCAACGCGGCTCACGCGGATTACTCAGACAGGCTCCTGAGTAGCGCCGCCGCCGACAGGTCCGCTGCCCGCAGCACGAAAACGCCGCCGCCCCCCATGGCGATGTCGGGCCATACGAACGGCAATCGAGGAAACGCCCGCAGCAGCGCTTCCTCGGTATTGCCTACCTCCACGACCAAGATGCCGTCGTCAACCAGGTGCTCTCGCGCCGCGGCGAAGATCGCTCTCGCCGAGTCCAGACCGTCGGTCCCCGCGGCCAGCCCCAGGCGGGGCTCATGGCGGTACTCGCGCGGCAAGGCGCGCATCTCGGCGCGCCCGACATAGGGCGGGTTGCTCACAATGATATCGTAACGGCAGCCCGCCACGGCGGCGAAATAATCCGATCGCAACGCCCTCACCCGGTGGCTCAAGCCGAGGCGCCTTATATTGCGGCGGCACACCTGAAGGGCGGCGGCTGAGATATCGACCGCATCCACCCGGGCGCGCGGAAAGGCTTTGGCGCATGCGAGGGCGATCGCGCCCGAGCCCGTCCCGATGTCCAGGATGCGGCGTACGCCGCGGGCCTTCGCCCAGGGCGCGAAGCGCTTGACGATCAGCTCCGCAATGGGTGAGCGCGGTACCAGCACGCGCTCGTCCACGTACAGCTCCAGACCCGCGAAAAAAGCCCGATGCGTGAGATACGCGAGCGGCACCCGGCGTTTGATTCGGCGGCGCAGCAGCTCATCGATGCGTGCGCGGCGGCGCGCTGTGAGCGGCCTTCGGTAGGCGGCGCGGCCCTCCGAATGCGCGATGCCCGCCGCGAAAAACACCAGTTCGGCGGCCTCGTCGCGCGCATTATCGGTCCCGTGGCCAAAATGCACGCGGCCGCGGGCGAGCGCGCGCGCGCAGCGGTCGATGGCGTCGCCCACTGTTTCAGGCGCCGTATGGGATAATCGCCGCATGGCACCTCAATCGAGAATTTTGGGTCTTGCAGTCATCGTTACGGCCGGTATCTTGGGCGCAGGCGCCGCGCTCATCTGGCGGCAATCCACGGCGCCGGTCGATCTCACAATCGGTACCTATCTCTCGCCCCGGCGCGCGCTGCCGGATTTTAGCCTGATCGACCAGCGGGGCGAGCGGTTCGGACCGGGCAATCTGCGCGGCCACTGGTCGCTGCTGTTCTTCGGCTATACGAATTGCCCGGATTTCTGTCCGACGACGCTCAGCACGCTGGCGGCCCTGGAAAAGCGGCTGCGGGCGAGCGGCGCCGCGGTGCGGCCGCAGGTGATCTTCGTGTCGGTGGACGCGAAGCGCGATACCCCGCAGCAGCTCGCGAAGTATGTGCCGTATTTCGATCCAGAATTCATCGGCGTCACCGCCGCGGATCAGCCGACCATCGAAGCCGTGGCGCACGATTTTGGAGCCGGCGCGACGCTCGAGCCGACGCCCGACGGCAGCTATACCGTCTACCATTCCAGCGCGATCTTCGTGCTGGATCCGAACGGCATGATGGCCGCCATTCTGACCGGACCGTTCACGGTTAAAGACCTGGAAGCGGATTTGCGGCGCATAGTGTCCGCCCGCGCATGAACGGGACGAGTCCGATCGAGGGCGGCCGCGGCCGCGTGTTCGTTTGGCTGCAGTACGCAATGCCACAGCACCGGCTGTCGCGCCTGGTGTTCGCCGCCGCGCGCGTGCGCACACCCTGGTTCAAGAATATGCTGACCCGGGCGTTCCTCAAGCTGTTCTCCGTCGACATGGCGGAGGCGGTCGAAACCGATCCGTATCGTTATCCGAACTTCAACGAATTCTTCACGCGCGCGCTGCGGCCGGACGCGCGGCCGATCGCCGCCGGCGCGGCCGCCATCGCAAGTCCGGTCGACGGCATGGTGAGCGAGTGCGGCGCCATCGATAGGGATCAGCTCCTGCAAGCCAAGGACCGCCGCTACACGCTCAACGATTTGCTGGCACAGCAGGAGTGGGCAGGGCGCTTCGCGGGAGGCTCGTTCGCGACGATCTACCTGGCGCCCTTCAACTATCACCGCGTTCACATGCCGGCGCGCGGGCGGCTGCTGGATACGGTATACGTCCCGGGCCGCCTGTTCAGCGTGAACACGGCGACGGCGCAGCGCGTGCCGCGCTTGTTTGCGCGCAACGAGCGTGTATTGACGCTGTTCGAGGGCGAGTGCGGGCAATTCGCGGTGATCCTGGTCGGAGCGCTCAACGTGGGCAGCATTGCCACCGTGTGGGCGGGCGACATCACGCCGGCCGCGCGGCGCATCGTGACGCGCCTCTCCGCTGCGGATCTGGTGCTCGACAAGGGCGCTGAACTCGGACGCTTCAATATGGGCTCGACGGTGATCCTGCTGTTCCAGGCGAATCGTGCACGCTGGCATCCGCTGCTGCGCGCCGGTTCAGTGGTCCAGTTGGGCCAAGCGCTCGGCAGCGCGGCATGAGCGCCGCCGAGGATTGGCGTCCCACGGCTACCCTCGCCGCGCTTCGGCAGCGCGCCGACATGCTGGCGCGCGTCCGCGAGTTTTTTGCCGCGCGCGGCGTGCTCGAGGTGGAAACGCCGGTCTTGAGCGCGGCCGGGACCGGCGATCCGCAGATCGAATCCCTGTCCACCCGGATCGCAGGCATGAACGCACCTTTCTACCTGTGCACCTCGCCGGAATTTCACATGAAGCGCCTGCTGGCTGCGGGCAGCGGCGATATTTATCAGCTTTGCAGGGTATTTCGCGATGCCGAACGCGGTCGCTGGCACAACCCCGAATTCACCCTGCTCGAGTGGTATCGGCTGGGGTTCGACGATGCGGCCTTGATGGCGGAAGTCGAGGAGCTGGTCGCCCGACTGCTGGCCCCCCGGCGCCGGCTCGCGCCGGCGGAACGCGTCACGTACGCGCAAGCGCTGCGGCGCCACGCCGGAGTGGATGCGCACACCGCCAGTGAACGCGACCTCGAACTTGCGGCCGCGCGGCACGGCATCGTGTGCCGGGCCGGTCTCGAGCGCGACGCGCGGCTCGATCTGCTGATGGCCGTGGCCGCCGGACCGCAGCTCGGCCGCGAGCGCCCCTGCTTCGTTTGCGACTATCCCGCCTCGCAGGCCTCGCTCGCTCGCCTCAAACCGGGGCTGGCCGCCCGTGGCGGCGCGCTTCGAGCTGTATCTGGACGGCATCGAAATCGCGAATGGATTTCACGAACTGGCCGATCCCGACGAGCAGCGCGATCGATTCGCTCGCGACCTCGCAATCCGCCGCGAGCGGGGTCAATTCGAGCCGCCGGCGGACGAGCGGCTGTTGGCGGCGATGGCCGCGGGCCTGCCCGACTGCGCCGGAGTCGCGCTCGGCTTCGACCGGCTGGTCGCCGTCGGCCTCGGCGCGACGGCGCTGGCGGCGGCCATGGCCTTCCCGGTCGACAATGCCTAGGAGCCTGTCCGAGTATTCCCCGTGGCCGCGACTCACACGGAATACTCGGACAGGCTCCTAGCCGCGCGCTTAACCCTTGCCGCGCGACAGATACTCGCCGGTGCGGGTATCGATGCGCAGGATCTCGCCCTCGTTGATGAACAGCGGCACTCGCACCACCGCACCGGTCTCCAGTTTCGCCGGTTTGGAGCCGCCGGTGGCGGTGTCGCCGCGGACGCCCGGATCGGTTTCGATCACCTTGAGCTCCATGTGCGCCGGCGGAGTCACCTGCAGCGGCACGCCGTTCCACAGCGTGATGATGCAGATCGTGCCGTCCTTGAGCCATTGCGCACCCTCGCCGACCGCCTGCTTCGAGGCCGTGAGCTGCTCGAAGGTGTCGGGCACCATGAAATGGAAAAAATCACCGTCGCTGTACAGGTACTGCATCTCGGTATCGACGACGTCGGCCGCCTCCACGGTATCGCCCGACTTCCAGGTGCGTTCGATGGTGCGGCCGGTCTTCAGGTTGCGAACCCGGACACGGTTGAATGCCTGACCCTTGCCTGGCTTGACCATCTCGTTCTCGACGATCGTGTACGGGTCGCCGTCGATCAAGATCTTGAGACCGGACTTGAATTCGTTTGTGCTGTAGTTCGCCATCGAAGGCCTCGGATTTGAAGGGCGCGTATGATAGCCGCAACGCCTATCTGACGCCAATTGGGGCGCCGGTCCCGGTATCATCAAAAACCGGATGTTACACTTTGCACCCGTTTTGCGAGGGAATTGACCAGTGACCGAACAGGGCGCCGTTCCAATGATCGTCATGACGCGGTCGCAGGACCACGTCGAGGCGATCAACAGCACGCTGCGTAAGGCCGGCCACCCCGTGCACTGCACCTGGCTGCCGGACGCCCGCGATCTGGGGGACGCGCTGACGCAGCTCAACCCCGAGATGCTGATCGCATTCATCGACGAGCTGGGAATCGACCTCGCATCGATCATGAAGGTCAAGCAGCAGACGGCCCCGGAGATGCCGGTGCTGATCGTGCGCGAACATGCCGACGAGGCCGCGATCGCCGACGCGATGCGCCTCGGCGCGCAGGATGTGGTCACTTTGGCCAATCGCAGCCGCCTGCAGTCGGTCGTGACGCGCGAGCTGCGCGCATATCGTCTGGAGCGCGCGCTCTCCTCGACGCTGTCGTCGGCGCGCGAGTACCGCGAGCAGCTGCAGAAGTTTCTCGAGGGCTCGGCCGACGCCATCACGCATGTGCAGGAGGGCATCATCGTGGATGCCAACCGAGCCTGGCTGGAGCTGTTCGGCTACTCCGGCGACGATGCGCTGACCGGCACGCCGCTGATGGATTTATTCGAGCAGGAAACGCATCCGGCGCTCAAGGGCGCGCTCGTCGCCTGCCTGCAGGGCAAGTGGACGGACCACGGCCTCAAGGTTCAAGCCCTGCTCTCGGACGGCTCGAGCCTGCCGCTGGTGCTGACTCTGACCAAGGCCGACTACGAGGGCGAGCCGGCGACGCGCATCAGCATACCGGCGCGCGCCAACAAGGATCACGACCTCGAGATGCAGCTCGCGGATGCGGTCAAGAACGACTCCACCACTCACTTTCTGCAGCAGCGCTATCTGATTGCCGCGGTGCATGCGCGCTGCTCCCACAGCATGAAGGGCGGCGTTCGCCAGTTCGCGTACATCAAACCCGACCGCTTCATCGACATCCAGAACTCGATCGGCGTGCTCTCGAGCGAGGATTTCATGGGGCAGCTTGCGGAGCAGCTGCGGATGCAGCTCACCGCCACCGATCTGTGCGGCCGCTTCGGCGGCAACGGGTTTTTGGTCATGCTCGAGCGCGGCACGGCGCGCGACGTGGAGACATGGGCCGAGAATGTCGTCAAGCGCGTCAACGAACATACCTTCGTTTTCGATGAAAAGAACCTGTCCGCGACCGTGACCGTGGGCCTCGGGCTGCTGCCGCCGGCCAATCCCGACGTCGCGGCCGCGATCACCGACGCGGTGAATGCCGCGCGCCGCGGCAGGGAACTGGGCGGCAATCAAATGTACGCGGTCGACAAGGCCGACACCGATACCCGCGTACAGGCCTACGACAAGATCTGGGTCAAGCACATCAAGAACGCGCTGATGGAGAACCGCTTCCGGCTGGTGCAGCAGCCGATCGCGAGCCTGCTCGGCGAGGACAAGGGAATGTTCGACGTGCTGGTGCGCATGCTGGACGAACAGGCCAACGAGGTGCTTCCGGCCGAATTCATCGCCGCGGCGGAGCGCAACGATTTGATGAAGAACATCGACCGCTGGGTCATCGGCGCCTCGATGTCGTTCGCGGCCAACCGCAAGGCGGCCTGCATTTTCGTGCGCATATCGAAGGACACGATACTCGACAAGAGCCTGATCGGCTGGCTCGAGACCCAGTTGAAATCGCTGCGGATCGAGCCCAAGCGCCTGTGCATCCAGGTGACCGAGGAGATCGCCACGCAATACGTGCGGCAGACCAAGGAGCTCGCCGAGCATCTGCGCAAGCTCGGCTTTCGCTTCGCGCTGGAGCATTTCGGCACCGGCCGCGATCCGCTGAAGCTGCTTGGCGACATCAGCATGAACTTCATCAAGGTCGACGGCTCGCTGATGCAGGGCCTGTCGACCAATCAGCTGCAGCAGCAGCGCGTGAAGGGGCTGGTCGAAGCCGCCAAGAGAAAAGGCGTCGAGACGGTTGCCGAACGCGTCGAGGACGCCAATACCATGGCCGTGCTGTGGCAGCTCGGGATCGAGTTCATCCAGGGCTATTTCGTGAACGCGCCCGAGGATGTCACCATGTCCGGGGACCGATAGCGCTCGCTCGCGGCCGGGCGCCCCCCGCCGCCCCGGCCACCGCGCAACCCGCCGCTTCCGCGACTATGCCGGTGCGACTTCGAGCCGGTCGACCTGCTTGTATGCCCTGGAGAACCGCTGCCGGCGCTGCCCCTTCTTCTCCTGAAACTGCTTGAGCTCCTCGTACTTGAGCTTCATCGGTGCGCTGTTGCCGCTGTAGACGGTCAGGATCTCGCCCGGGGCGACGACGGCCATCGCGGTCAAGTATTCCTTGCGCTCCGCGGATTTCTTGCCGGGAATGCCGTACAGATTCTGACCCTTGCCGGCGCTCATCTCCTCGATCTGCGCCGCGGGCAGCGCCAGCACTTCGCCGCCGTTGTTGACGAACACCGCGATCGCCGCGGGGCTCGCGATCGGCTGTGCCGGCAGCACCTTCGCCTTCTCCGGCACCTTGAGCACGGACTTGCCCTTCTTGTTGCGTGCGTACAGCTCGCGCAGCTTCACCGAGAAGCCGTATCCCGCATCGCTCGCCAGCAGCCAAAGATCGTCCGGCTCGCCGATCAGCACGGCGGCAAACGTGGCGCCGTCGGGCGGATCCACGGTTCCCGACAGCGGTTCGCCGTAGCCGCGGGCAGCCGGCAGCTGATGCGCATCCAGGCTGTAGGCGCGGCCCGTGGAATCGACGAACACGGCCTGCTGCAGATTGCGGCCCTTGGCGCAGGCCTGAAACTCATCGCCCGTTTTGTACGCGAGCGCCCGGGCATCGATATCGTGGCCCTTGGCGGCGCGCACCCAGCCCAAGCGCGACAGCACGACGGTGGTCGGCTCACTGGTCAGCAGCTCCGCTTCGGAGATGGCCTGTGCGGCCTCGCGCTCCACCAGTCGAGTGCGCCGCTCGTCGCCGTACTCTTCGGCATCGCTCATCAGCTCCTCACGTACCAGCCTGGTGAGCCGCGCCTTGCTCTTCAGGATCCGCTCGATTTCATCGCGCTCCTCGGTCAATTCCCGCTGCTCGCCGCGGATCTTCATCTCCTCCAGGCGCGCCAGGTGGCGCAGCTTGGTCTCGAGTATGGCTTCCGCCTGGGCTTCCGACAGCTTGAAGCGCTTGATGAGCGCGGGCTTCGGCTCATCCTCGGTGCGCACGATCCGAATCACCTCGTCGAGATTCAGGTAGGCGATAGCTAAGCCGTCGAGGATGTGCAGCCTCGCGTTCAATTTGTCGAGGCGGTGGTTCAGCCGCCGGGTGACGGTCGCCTTGCGAAACTTGAGCCACTCCAGCAGCAATTCCTTGAGCCCCATCACCCGCGGCCGGCCGTCCAGAGCGATGACGTTGAGGTTCACGCGGTAGTTGCGCTCGAGATCGGTGGTCGCGAACAGGTGCGCCATGAGCGCTTGGACGTCCACGCGGCTGGATTTCGGCACGATGACCAGACGGGTCGGGTTCTCGTGATCCGACTCGTCGCGATAGTCCTCGACCATCGGCAGCTTCTTCTGCTGATGCTGCGCCCCGATTTGCTCGAGTATCTTGCTGCCTGAAGCCTGAAACGGCAGCGCCTCGATGACGATCTCGCCGTCCTCGATGACATAGGTCGCGCGCGCCTTGAAGCTGCCGGAGCCCGTCTCGTACATCTGAACCAGTTCTTCGCGCGGCGAGATGATTTCCGCGCCGGTGGGCAGATCCGGCCCCTTGATGTGCGCCATGATCTTGCGCGTGCTCAAGTCCGGATCGTCCAAGAGAGCGACGCAGGCTTTGGCCACCTCGCGCAGATTGTGCGGCGGTATGTCCGTGGCCATACCGACCGCTATCCCGGAGCCGCCGTTGAGCAGCAGATTCGGCACCCTCGCCGGCAGCATGGTGGGCTCTTCGAGCGACCCGTCGAAATTCGGCGTCCATTCGACCGTGCTCGACCCGAGTTCCTGCAGCAGCAGCGCCGCGTAGCGTGTGAGGCGCGATTCCGTATAGCGCATCGCGGCAAAGGACTTGGGATCGTCGGTCGAACCCCAATTGCCCTGGCCGTCGATGATCGGATAGCGGTAGGCGAAATCCTGAGCCATGTGCACCATGGCCTCGTAGCACGCCGAATCGCCGTGCGGATGGAATTTGCCGATGACGTCGCCGACGGTGCGCGCGGATTTCTTGTGCTTCGCGCCGGAGGCAAGCCCGAGCTCGCTCATCGCATAGACGATGCGCCGCTGCACCGGTTTGAGGCCGTCGCCCAAGTGCGGCAGCGCCCGGTCGAGAATCACGTACATCGAGTAGTCGAGGTAGGCGCGCTCTGCAAATGACTTCAAAGGCTCCTTCTCGACGCCTTCAAAATTGAGCTCTTGTTCTTTCATGGTCGTGGGCCGTAGACGGGCGGTCAAATATGCGCGAGGTTGCCCTTGCTTTCGAGCCATTCGCGCCGGTCGCCGGCGCGTTTCTTCGCCAGCAGCATGTCGAGCAGCTGATCGGGGCTGTCCTTGGCGTCGATGGTCATCTGCACCAGCCGCCGCGTCTGCGGCGCCATGGTGGTTTCGCGCAGCTGCAGGGGGCTCATCTCGCCGAGACCCTTGAAGCGCGTCACCACCGGCTTGATGCGGGAATTCTCAGCCGCGATTCGCGCAAGGGCCTTTTCGCGCTCCCGCTCATCGAGCGCGTACACGACCTCCTTGCCGGCGTCGATGCGAAACAGCGGCGGCATGCACACATACACGTGCCCGGCGAGGACCAGGGCGCGGTAGTGGCGCAGGAACAGGGCGCACAACAAGGTGGCGATGTGCTGTCCGTCGCTGTCGGCGTCCGCCAGTATGCAGATCTTGTGATAGCGCAGGCCCGACAGATCGGCCGCTGCCGGATCGACGCCGATCGCGATGCTGATGTTGTGCACCTCTTGGGATTGCAGCACTTCGCGGGTGTCCGCTTCCCACGTATTCAGAATCTTTCCGCGCAGCGGCATGATGGCCTGCGTGGTGCGGTCGCGCGCCTGCTTTGCCGATCCGCCGGCCGAGTCTCCCTCGACCAGGAACAGCTCGCTGCGCGCCGGATCCTGGCTCACGCAGTCGGCCAATTTGCCCGGCAGCGCCGGCCCGGCCACGATGCGCTTGCGGGCGATCTTCTGGCTGTCCTTGAAGCGCTGCTGGGCGTTGGCGATCGCCAGCATCGCGATTTTCTCGCCCTGATCCGGATGCTGATTGAGCCACAGCGCGAACGCATCCTTGATGACGCTCTGGACGATGCCGGAGGACTCTCGCGACGACAGCCGCTCCTTGGTTTGGCCCGCGAACTGCGGCTCGCGCATTTTCATCGACAGCACGAAACTCACGCCGTCCCACACGTCCTCGGCGGTCAATTTCAAGCCGCGCGGCACGAGGTTGCGGAACTCGCAGAACTCCCTCACCGCATCGGCGGTGCCGGCCCGCAAGCCGTTGACATGGGTGCCGCCCTCGACCGTCGGAATCAGATTGACGTAGCTCTCGGTGATGCGATGCTCGGATTCGAGCACCCAGGCAAAGGCCCAATCGAGCGAACCGCCCTCGATGTCGCGCCTGCCGTAGAAAGTCTCGGCGGGCAGCCACTCTCCCTTGCCCAGCTCTTCGGCCAGATATTCGTGCAGGCCGCCCGTATAGAACCACTCGTCGCGTTCGCCGGTGAATTCATTCTGGAGCGTCAGCCGCAGGTTGGGGCACAGCACGGCTTTGGCGCGCAGCACCTGCTTGAGGCTCGGAATGGCGAACTTGTCCGTGTCGAAGTATTTCGGATCGGGCCAGAACCTCACCGTCGTGCCGGTCTTCGACTTGGGCACGTCGCCGACCACCTCGAGCTTCGAGGTGGTCCTGCCGCCCGCGAAGCTCAGGTTGTACTCCTTGCCGCCGCGGCGCACCCAGCACTCGAGATGTTTGGACAGCGCATTGACGACCGAGACGCCGACGCCGTGCAGACCGCCGGAGTGCTGGTAGGTCTTGTCGTCGAATTTCCCTCCCGCGTGCAGGCGCGTCAGGATCAACTCCACGCCGCTGATCCTCTCTTTGGGGTGGATGTCCACCGGCATGCCGCGGCCGTCGTCCTCGACCTGCAGCGATCCATCCTTGAACACGGTGACGTCGATGTTCTCGCAGTGGCCGGCCAGCGCTTCGTCCACGCTGTTGTCGATCACCTCGTGGGCCAGGTGATTCGGACGCGTGGTGTCGGTATACATGCCCGGCCGGCGGCGCACCGGATCCAGGCCGCTCAGCACTTCAATGTCGGAAGCCGTGTAGGACGATGCCATCAATTACCTCGTTGGACGGCGGCGGAGTCTAGCACGCGAATCCGCCGCTCATCAGCTGGCGGGATCCGGGCGATTCGGCTATCGTTCCGTGCATCATGGGAATCGCAAGCGTTCAAAATATGGTGCGCGCGGTGCCGGTCGTGCCGCGGCCCTACGGCATCCGCGTGCGCCTGCGGCGCGGCGATCCGTTTGCAAAGCTGCTGGGGACGGACTGGCAGAAAACCCACTGGTTCTTCACGGCGGCGGAACGCGATCGCGTCCTGGAGGACATGTCGCGCAAACACGAATATTCGCGCATCGGCGATCAGCCGGCATTGGTGTTCGAAAAAGTGGAGAAGCTCGCCGAAAGCCGCGGGCTCTAGGAGCCTGTCTGAGTAATCCGCGTGGCCTTACCTAAGGCTGATTTCGCTTCAGCCGAGGCGGAGCCGACGCGGTTGGGTCAACACCCAATGAGGAGGCGACAACGACGGATGAAGCGAAATCTGCAAGGGTCACGCAGGGTTGGCTGGGGGACGGGCGTCTGCGGCGTTGCGCGTCTTGGCCGTGGTGCCGGCCACGGCCTGCGCCGCGCGCCTTGCATCCGCTCCGTCGCTGAAGCGAAGCGGCTCACGCGGATTACTCAGACAGGCTCCTAGCCGCCCCGGAACCGCTCAAAAGGTCCGTCCGAGAAACAGATAGTAGCCGGCCTGGCCTGTTTGAGTGTCGTAGCCGCTCCCCACGTAGAGGGGTCCGAGAAAGGTGTCGAACGCGACGAACACCGAGGCGTCCTTGTGCGCGGAGCCGAAGCTGACGTCGCTGAATTGGCTCCAGATATTGCCGATCTCGAGCGATGCGCCGATATAGGCGGGAAACTCGAAGAAACCCTCGCCGCCGCGGCTGATTCTGCGGAAGTAAATCGCGCGTGCAATCGCGAAGTCGGGCCCCAGCAGCGATTGGGGCGCCAAGCCCGATAAATTCAAAAAACCGCCCAGAGAGTAGAAATCCTGCACATCCGTCGGATTGAGCTTGCCGTCCACGGTCGAGCCGGCCGAGGTCCACAACAACAGCGTGTTGCGCCCGCGCGAAGTGGCGACCAGCCAATCGGCCGTTACGCGATCGAAGGCGATGTCGGCGCCCAAATTGGTCCGATTTGCGTCCCATTGCAAGGAAAACGTCTGTCCTTCGCGCGGGAAGCGCACGTTGTCGAGCTGGTCGTAACTGAACTTGAAGAAATACTCGCCGTTGTTGTACTGCGGGGCGACGAGATCCGGGTTGCCCCAGCGGTTGTATTCCGACCCGTTGAGCCGGTGAAGCCCCACGCGGATCTCGCCCCAATTGCCGAGGTTGCGGCCGAAATCCACATCCGCCTCCGCCTCGCGATCGCGAAAATCGGCGACTTGGAGATTGTTCTGGTAGATCGGCAGGTCGCGTCCCTCGACGCGCAGGCTCGGCGCCACGAACCAGGTTCGCAGCGCGTCCAGAGGCTGATAGAACTCGCTGGTTATTTTCGGATCGCTGCCGATCTGCACGTCCGTCAACAGCTCCGCGCCGAGAGTGTCGATCTCGGTCATCAAAAATCGCGCCGCCGCGTTGTACTGAGTATCGCCCTGAAAATCGTCCTGCAGGTTCAAACCGAAGCGCACATAGGTCGGGCCCCACGATTTGCGGCGCGCGCGTACCTCGAGGCCGGACTCCTCGTCCGCCCCCTCTCCTTGGGTGACCACGGAGTAATCCAAGGTCTCGAAATACCCGAGGCCGTACAGTTCGGTGATGCGTGCGGCGACCGCGTCCGGATCCAACGGCTTGCCGACCAGCGGCTGCATCTCGGCGAGGATGGTCTTCTCATAGCGCTTCGACTCTTGATCGACCCGCACGAATCGGATCATCGGCAATCCCGGCTCGCGGGTCGCACGCCGCGCCATATATGCCGCGTAAGCCTCGTCGCCCACGCGGAGCGCGGCGAGCCGGGGCGCCTCGGCGCGCGCCGCCGCCTCGCCTTGCGCGATGGTGCCGACCGCGATCGTGAAGTCCGTCGCCGGGGCGGTGCCCAGCGCGGGCTCGATCAAGATGTCGTTCGGGCGCAGGCTGGCCTTTTGCCGGTCTGAATCCTTGCGTACCAAAATGGCCAGCATTTGGTTGGAGATGGACAGCGCGGAATCGAGCCGCCCGCGCGACTGCAGGGGATAACTCACGTCGGATACGATGAGAACGTCGGCGTGCATCGCTCGCGCCACGTCGATGGGCAGATTCTCCGCCAGTCCGCCATCGACCAGCAGCCGCCCACCGTAGTCGACCGGCGCGAACACCCCGGGCGCCGAGATGCTCGCGCGCATCGCAGCCGACAGATCGCCCTTCTCCAACAGCACGACCTGGCCGGTCTCCAAATCAGTCGCGACCGTGCGGAACGGCGTCGGAAGCTGGTCGAAATTCGTGTCGCTGCCGAACGACAGGGTCAGCTTCCGCAGCTGCTCCTGCAATTGTTGGCCTTGAATGAATCCCTTGGGCAGCAGGATGTGGCCATGCTTCAGTCCCAGCGGCAGGCGCACCAGAAAATTCTCATCGTCCTGTTTGCGCCTGAAGGCGAGATCGCGGCGCGGCGGCGCATCGCGGAACGCCGACTGCCAATCAATCGAGCGCATGGTGGCATCGATTTCGCGCGCGCTCATGCCGCTCGCATACAGCCCCCCCACGACGGCGCCCATGCTGGTGCCGGCTATGCAGTCGATGGGAACCTTGAGATCCTCGAGTACCTCGAGCACGCCGATGTGCGCCATGCCGCGCGCGCCGCCGCCCGACAGCACCAGGCAGATGCGCGGGCGACCCGAACCTTGAGCAAGTGTCGCATTCGGCGCGGGCGCCGGATCCGCGGGCGCCGGATCCGCGGGCGCCGGATCCGCCGCCGCCGTCCGCACGCCGCCGCCCATGCTCCATGCGCAACTTGCAATCAGCGCCGCGGCCAATCCAAGTCGTGAACGGCGTCTCCCCATAGTGGGGAGCTAGTTTAGAGCACGAAGCTGATGCTGGTCGCGGTAAACGTGTTGGTCGTGCGATCGAATACGCCGCGCGCCTCCAGCTGCAGAGCGGGGTCCGTTGCGCTCAACAAGCCGTTCAGGCCCGTGACGAAGGCCGGGAAGTTGCTGAACACGACGAGAGCGGTCGTCAAACTGCTGGTCGAGGTCGTGGTGGAGGTCTTCGGGTTCCCGTACCCGAACTGGGGAGCGAAGGTCAAGGTGGCGGGCAGCGTGGTCGGCACCACCAGCGGACTTGCGGCGAGCGACTTCAAATCGATGCTTTCCGAACCGATCCTGATGACCCCCGAGACATAGGCGGCGTTGCTGAGATTGATCGAGAACTCGGTATCGGACACAGCACTGAACGGCGTCGTGGTGCCGGTGGTCTGCGTCCAAATTACCTCCAGGCTTGCAGTGTCGCACACCTGGCTGCCAACCCCGCAGATCTGGGTGCCCGGAGTGGTGGGCAGTGCACCGCCGACCTGCCCCCCGGCCGTCTGCACGGACAACTCGTTGTTGACCGCCACGGCGGTCCAGTCGGGGGGCGCCGAGCCGAACGGGGTCGAGAAGCCGCTGACCCACAGCGGATCGCCCGCTACCGTGTCCGCGGGCAGCGGAATTGCTCCGCTGTCCACCAAGTAGGCGGCCGGAGTCGGATTTTGGCCTGCGGTGGCGCCGTTGCCGGCGAAATTATAATCGCTGACCGGCCAGTTGTTGATGGTCTGCAGATTCATCACCACGCTGCCGGTCGCGGAGGATACCAGCGAACCCCACAGTTCAGTGCTTTGCAGGCGCACCGAGCCCGTATTCGTGCTGGAGGTGCCGGTGGCGTCCAGCGTCGTCACGTTGCTGGCCGAAACGCTGTAGATGCCGCGCGCCGATATGTGCTGCCCGACGCCGATGGAGCGATAGCTGAGCCCCTTCAGAGTGGTATTGTCATCTGCCGTGACGATGGTGCCGGGACCGAGCAGCACCTGAGTGGTCGGCAGAAGGTATTGGTAGACGTTGGCGGTATTGAGAAACAGCGTCGAGCCGAGCAGAGTCAGAGTATCCCCATTTCGCGCGATCACATCGCCGCTCAAGCCCTCCGTATACTGATCCTCCAGGCTGCTGGCGCCGATCACGTAGACCAGATTGAATTTACCGGCGTACGCTTGGTTGGCCTGGTTGTAGTCCGGCTCGAAGGTCGTGAAGCCGGCGGTCATTGTCGTGCCCGCCGACAATACCCCAAGAGCGGCGAGCCCGGGGGCGCCCACATACGTACTGCCGTTGACCGTGTAGATGGTGTTCGGCTGGCTGAACAGAGACAGGGATCCGATATTGTTCGCCTCGTCGTAGAACGGCCTCACGTACACCGTGTAGGTGCTCACATCGATGCTCGAATTGATCAAAGGACCGCGCACCCGAATGAGCTTGGTGTCGGCGGGTAGGACACTCGCGGTCAGATATGGACGCACGCGAACCACCGGCGTGGTGGAGGTGGCATCGACAACGCTCGAGGCGGCGACATTCAAATCGATGGCAAGACGCAGCGCGCTCGTCGAGGCGTAAGTCGACGTGATCGTCGGCTGATGCGCGGGATCGAAATTCACCGCGACCGAATAGGTGGTCGGAATCCCGCCGGTAACCGCATCCACCAGCGTGGCCTGCACCGGTAGGCCGTTTCGCATGACCGAGATGAAGGCGTTGGTGTAATCCAAGGTGATGGTCGCAGACACGTAAGTGCCGACCGGTACGGCCCCCGAACCCCACATCTCGGCGATGTTATATAACTGCGCGAAGTTCACTACCTCGGGGGTGCCTATCATGGTCACCACCGCCCCGTCGTTGCGGGTCAGGGTCACCGAGTCGATGGTGACGATGTAGCTGGTGAAATCCCCCGGCTCATCGGTCACCGTGACCCACATGATGCCGTAGCCGCTGGTGCTGGGGTGGCCATGGCAGCCGGCTGCGAGAATCGCCACGGCGCAGCACAGCGCGCTCAGGGCTCGACGAGCGTAATTTCCAAACAATGCGTGCACTGCAAGTTCCAGTATTGCGAACGGGTTGAGGAATCGAGGGTGCGTAGAATAAAGGCTTTCGAGAGCGAACGTGCGGTAAAGTTCCATCTGGACGGCTCAACGGACCGCCGGGCGCGGTACTTGCTGGGTGATGCAGTGGATGTTGCCGCCCCCCAGGAGCACTTCGCGCGTGGCGATTCCCAGCACTTTGCGCGCGGGAAACAGGCGCTTGAGCGTACGCACGGCCGCCGCATCCCAGCGCTCGCCGTACTGCGGCATCACCACGCACTTGTTGGCGATGTAGAAATTGATGTACGACGCCGGCAAACGGTCTCCGGCACGGCGAGTACGCGTTCCGTCGCGCACGTCGATTCCGGCGGCCTCCTCGGCGGTCATATAAAGCGGCCCGGGCTGGTGTATTTTGTGGATGGTTAGCGCCCGACCGCGCGCATCGCGCGAATGGCGCAGGCGCTGGTAGGCGTCGCACGAAATCTCGTATTGCGGGTCGGCGCGGTCCTCGGTCCAGGTCAGCGCCACGTGTCCGGGGCTGGTGAAGCACGCCAGCTCGTCGACATGCCCGCCGGTCTCGTCGAGGTAGACGCCGGCTCCCAGCCAAATCACCCTACTCACGCCGAGGTAGCGGCGCAGCGCCTCCTCGACGTCGGCGCGGGTCATGTCCGCGTTGCGGTTCGGGTTGAGCAGACACTCTTCGGTGGTCAAACAGGTGCCCTGACCGTCGACGTGGATGGCGCCCCCCTCCAGCACGAATCGAGTTCGGTACCGGTCGGCGCCCTCGATCTCGAGCACCTTCCGCGCGACCTCATCATCGCGGTCCCAGGGGAAGTACAAGCCTCCAGCGATGCCGCCCCATGCGTTGAAGATCCAATCGACCCCTCGGCGTCTGCCTTTGGCGTCGATGACGAAGGTCGGGCCGCAGTCCCTTATCCAGGCATCGTTGCTGCTGATCTCGACGACGCGCACCGTGCGCGGCAGCCGCCCGCGCGCGTTTTGAAATTGCGCCGCGGAGACCCCGACCGTGACCGGTTCCCCGCGGGAAATCGCGGCCGCGATTTCCGCAAACACTGCTTGAGCCGGCTTGGCGCCCTCGCGCCAGTTATCGGGCCGCTCGGGCCAAAGCATCCAGCATCCGGAATGCCGCTCGAATTCGGCGGGCATGCGAAAGCCGTCTTTGGCGGGCGTGGATCTCAATGTGCGCAATACGGGTCTCCGGCCGCGCATGCTAGCATTGCCTGTGAATTTATAGGAGCAGCCACATGTTCGAAGCAAAGCCGATCGCCGTGCAGGTCCCCGCGGGGGGCGAGAAAATCACCACCGCCAACGGCAGGCTGCGCGTACCGGATCGGCCGATCGTGCCCTTCATCGAGGGCGACGGCACCGGGCGCGACATCTGGCGCGCGAGCGTGCGAGTGCTCGACGCGGCGGTGCGCAAGGCGTACGGCAGCGAACCGCAAGATTTGCTGGATGGAAGTGTTCGCGGGCGAGAAGGCCAACAAAGCCTACAACACCTGGCTGCCCGACGAAACCGTGACCGCCTGCCGCGACTACCTGGTGTCGATCAAGGGGCCGCTCACCACGCCGGTCGGCGGCGGCATCCGCTCACTGAACGTGGCGCTGCGCCAGCTGCTGGATCTGTACGTGTGCCTGCGGCCGGTGCGCTGGTTCAAGGGCGTGCCGTCGCCGGTCAAGGCACCGGAAAAGGTCGACATGGTCATTTTCCGCGAGAACACCGAGGACATCTACGCAGGAATCGAGTTCGAGGCGGGGACGCCCGACGCGAAAAAGTTCCTCGATTTGTTCAAACAGAACTTTCCGAAGCAGTTCGCCAAGATCCGCTTTCCCGACAGTTCCGGAATCGGCCTCAAACCCGCATCCAAGGAGGGCACCGACCGGCTGTTCCGCTCCGCGGTGCAGTACGCGATCGACAACAAGCGCAAGAGCGTGACGATCGTGCACAAAGGCAACATCATGAAATTCACCGAGGGCGCGTTCCGCAATTGGTGCTATCAGCTGGCCGAGCGCGAGTTCGCGGATCACGTATTCACGTGGGAGCAGTGGGACCGCATCAAGAGCGCAAAGGGCGAGACGGAGGCTAACGCGCGGATGGATGCGGCGAAGAAAGCCGGCAAGATCATCATCAAGGATGCGATTGCCGACATTACCCTGCAGCAGGTGCTGACCCGTCCGGACGAGTTCGACGTGGTCGCCACGATGAACCTCAACGGCGATTACCTCTCGGACGCGCTCGCCGCGCAAGTCGGAGGCATCGGCATCGCGCCCGGCGGCAACATCAACTATTTGACCGGCCACGCCGTATTCGAAGCGACGCACGGCACGGCGCCGAAGTATGCGGACCTGGACAAGGTCAACCCCGGTTCGGTGATCTTGTCGGGAGAGATGATGCTGCGCTACATGGGCTGGGTCGAGGCGGCCGACGCCATCATCGGCGCCATGGACAAGACCATCGCGCAGAAGACCGTGACCTACGACTTTGCGCGTTTGATGGAGGGTGCGACCGAAGTCAAGTGCAGCGAATTCGGCGATATTCTGATCCGCAATCTATAGCGGCGCCGCCGCGCGAGCGCGCCGCAGCTGCATCATCTGCGGCGCGGCACGCTGCTTCATGACGTCGAAGGCGGCGACCCGGTAAGCCTCGGTCATGGTGGGGAAGTTGAAGATCTGCTCGATGAAAAGGTCGGCGGTTGCCCCGGTCGCGACTGCCGCCTGCCCCAGGTGTACGAGCTCCGTAGCGCCCTCGCCCAGCACTTGAACGCCGAGTACGCGTGCACTGGCGCGTTCGCAGATGAGCGTCAGGAAGCCGGCGGGCTCTCCCGCGATGTGCGCCCTCGCCACTTCGCCGAAGTCGGCGCGGCCCACGATCACCTCGATGTTCCTGGCGCGCGCCTCGGTCTGCGACAGGCCGACGCACGCGATTTCCGGGATCGTGTATACGCCGGTCGGCACCAAACTGGTGGCAGCCGGCGGCGGCAGTCCGAATGCGGCGAGCGCGGCGCGCCGGCCCTGGTCCGCCGCAGCGCAAGCGAGAGCGGGCGGCCCGATCGCATCGCCCGCCGCATATATACCCGCAACATTGGTCTCGAAGCGCTCATTCACCTGCACATGGCCGCGTGCGCTGATGCCGACCTGTACGCGATCCAAGCCGATGCCGTCCACATTGGCGACCCTGCCGAACGCGGCGAACACGATGTCGGCCTTCAATACCTCGCCGCCGCCGAGGGGCACCTCCACTTGCGAAAAGCCGTCGAAGCGCGCGCCGGTCACATCCACGCCGGCCCGGTATTGGCCGCCCATCGCGCGGAAACCGGCGAGAAACCCCGCGCGCAGCGGAGCGTCCAAAAAACCCAACGGCTCGGCCGCCTTATCCACCAGCGTCACGGCGCAGCCCAAGGCGGCGAATATCGAGGCGTACTCGCATGCGATCACGCCGCTGCCGAGGACGATCAAGGTTCGCGGTATATACGACAGGCTCAGGACCGAGTCGCTGTCGAGCACATGTTCGTGATCGACCTGTATGGCCGACACGTGGCGCGGCCGTGAACCGGTGGCCAGCAGGATGCGCGGTGCGTGCATCACGCTGCGGAACCCGTCCACTCGCTGCACTTCGACGCGATTGGCGTCGAGCAGCGCGGCGCGGCCGCGTATCAGCTCGACTTGGTTGCGCGCGAGCTGCGCCTGCAGATAGCGATCCTGCGCGGCAATCACCGCATCGACGCCCTGCAGCAGGGCCGACAGCGGGGCATCGCCGCGCAGCTCGACCGCCAGGGAGCTGGCGCTGCCGCGCATGCGCCGATAGCGCAGGGCCTGTTCGCGCAGGGCCTTGCTGGGAATGGTGCCCGAAAGCAGACAGGATCCGCCGACCTGCGGTTCGCGCTCGATCACGGCCGCGCGGTAACCCGCCTTCGCCGCTTGAATCGCGGCTTTCTGGCCCGCCGGACCGGAGCCCAGACAGATCAGATCGAAATCCGGCGCAGACTGCATCGCTCAAATGCCTGCCAGGCTGCGCACGTGGTCGCGCTTCGCCAGCATGGCCTTGCGATCGTCCGGGAATACGCCGAGCTGCTCGAAAACCTCGCTCTCGACCACCAGCTCCTCGCTGAACAGCTGCGGATGGAGCGTGTGGGTCGCCAGCAAATGCGCCGCGTGCACGGTGCCGGCAAGATCGCTGTGCGGGGATTCGCGATAATTGCGCCAGCCGCTCGCGGCGTCCTGCACGTCGCCGGGCAGGCGCCAGCTGCTCATCAGGAGGCGGCCGAATGCGGGCTCGAACTCCACGACCAGCGCGGCGAAACTGCGCGCATCCATGACGGTGCGCTGATCCATTTCGAAATGCGAGAGAATCTTCAGCGCCAGCGCCGCGCCGGTCCGATGCATCAATGCCGCGAGAAAGGCGCTCTCCACTTGTTTGCGCCGTTCGCGCGCAATCTCCTTCGCCCATAAACCCGCCAGCCACGCTTCGCGCCACAGGTCCTCGGATTCCGGCTCATGACCGGGCGCGACGAATACCTCGCCTCGCAACATGACCGCCATGGCGATGTTGCGCACTTCGGCGACGCCGAGCCACGACACCGCCTGCTGCAGGGACACGATGGCGGCCCGCGGCCGCAACGCCGGGGAATTCGCGACGCGCATGATCTCCCCGGCCAGCGCCGGATCGGATTGAATCAGCCGCGCCAATTGCGAGGCGTCGAATGCCTGCTGCGCCGTGAGCTCGGCGAGCTGCGCGCACACGCGCGGCAGCGGCGCGATGGTCTGCGGGGCGCTCAGCGATTCGCTCAGATAGGTCCGTGCGGTCTGGCTGTGAAGCGCGGACAGAACAACGCCGGATTCGAGACTCACAAAGATTCCCCTCGCTACGCGACAGCCCAATGCACTAGATCGGCAAGCGCCGCGGATGCTTGAGGGAGGCCCGGGAATATGTCAAAGGAGTGAGCTAAACAAACGCCTGATCGAGAGCCTGCCCAAGGTCCTGCAGCAAGTCCTGCTCATCCTCGATGCCGATGGAGAGGCGCACCGTTCCGTGAGTGATGAGCGAAGCGGCTCGCTGCTCGGGTGTGTATTCCTGGCCGCCGAGCAGCTGTGGCGGCATCACCAGCGACTCGGTGGAGCCCAAGCTCGCCGCAATGGCAAACAATCCAAGCGCTTCGGCGAAGCGGTTGCCCTCTTCGAATCCGGCGTCCAATTCGAAGGTCACCACGGTCCCGAAGTCGCTCATCTGCCGCTTCGCCAGGGCATGCTGCGGGTGGGTCTCGAGTCCCGGATAATGCACGCGCCGCACCCGCCGGTGACTCTGCAAGAATCGGCTCACCGCCAGCGCATTCGCGCACTGCCGCTCGTAGCGCAGGAAGTACGTGCGCATTCCGCGCTGAATCAGAAAGGCCGCGTGCGGATCGAGCGTCGGCCCCATCGAAACGATGTCCTTGCGCATCTCGCCGATCAATTCGCTGCGCGCGATGATCGCGCCGCCCATCACATCCCCGTGGCCCGAGGCGTACTTGGTCAGGCTGTGCAAAAAAATGTCCACGTCGAAGCCGCCGTGGTTGTGAAAGCCGGCGAAGGTGTTGTCCATGACCGTCAGACAGCCCGTACGGCGCGCTTGCGCGGTCAGATGCTCGATGTCCGCTATCTTGGTCACCGGATTGGTCGGGCTTTCGAACAGCACCAGGCGCGTCGGTGTTCGGCTCAGGACTCGCTCGATGCCGTCGCGATCTTCAATCGACAGCAGGCTGTGAGTGACCCCGTATTTGGTCAACAGGTGCTGCACGATGTAGCGCGTCGGTCCGTAGGATTCGACGAAGGCCAGAACGTGATCCCCCTGCTTGCACAGGGCGAGCGCGGTGGCGGCGATGGTCGCGACCCCCGAGCCGACCAGCAGACAACCGTTTCGACCCTGCAGCTGCGCGAGCAGGAGCTCCAGCTGCCTCAAGGTAGGATTCGAGGAGCGCGAATAGAAGTAGCCTTCACGGCCGCCGCTCAGATAGCGCAGCGTCTCGGCGGCATCGTCGAACGAGAACTTGACCGATTGGTAGATCGGCGCGACCAGCGGGCGATTGTCCGCGGGGATATTGACCGCCGGCGGATGATTCACGAAGGTGGTGTTTTTCATGGCCCCACGATAATCGAGCGGCCCCCGCTTTGAAAGACCGGATCCTACGGCGCCAGATAGCGGTCGAGCTCGGCGTTGATATCGGCCGCGGAGTCGAACAGCGTTATGCCGTCCTCGGCCGACAGGCCCAAATCCAGGTAGGCGGGTTCGACGACCAGCAAATCACGCGCGAGGTGCGTCGACTCGAGCAGCGTGCAGTCGGCCAGACGATGCGCGACGTTCACGATGTTGCATTCGAAAAACGCCGCCCCGGCGTTTTCATAGGCCTCCCACCGGGTAACGACGGTGAGGATCGGCGGGGGCAGCTCCCACGCCGTCACGACGCGCGCCGCGACGTCGCGATGAAATGTCTCGACCAGCCGGTCGTAGTCCTCGCTCGAGAGTTTCTTTCCCGAATGCCGCGCCAGCTCGTGAGCGGCCCCGAGCGTCACGGCTTTGCCGATGTTGTGGAGCAAACCGCACAAGTAGCTCAAGCCGGCCTCGCGTGCCACCATGAGCGCGAGCTGTCGCGACCACAGCGCACTGGCGAGCGAGTGGCGCCAAAGTCGCCGCGCCTTGTGCTGATGTCCGGGAACATCGAGCATCTTGCCCTGCAGAGCCAGCGTGAAGGCGATGTTCGACACTTCGTCGAACCCCAGCCAAGCCACGGCGTGCGGCAGCGAGAAGATGGGCGTGGCCGGACGATTGGCCGCCGACGCGGCGATGCGCAGCACGTACATGGTGAGCGCGGGGTCCGCATTGATGAGGTCGGCCAATTGCTGCGCGTTCATGGAGTCGCGCATGCGCACCACCCGGACGGCCACCTCCGGGAGCAGCGGCACGACGAATTCACCGCTCGACAGGCGCGCCTCGAGCAGCTCGTGCACGAAATCGCAGTTGCTGCTCTCAATGAACGCAAAGTGCGAGGGCATCCGCATAGACGTAGGTAGCGGCCGGCCCAGTGGCGACTTTAGGTTCGTCACATGCGCCGGTGAAAGCGTGTGAAGTGCTTGGAATATGAACGCTGTCCTAAACACTGCCCGATTTGCGCCCCCGGCGGCCCGCGGATGGTGCGCCGCAAGCGCGGGTGCGGGAAATCCCCTGAAACCAAGCCTCGCATGCCGACTTGTTTGCTACGCCGCGGCCTTTTCGAGCCTGCTGGCACGCGACATCCATACGCTGACACCCACGATCATCAGCGTAACAACGCTGATGGTGAGCGTCGCCAGCACGTTGATCTCCGGACTCACGCCGAGCCGCACCTTGGAAAACACCACCATGGGCAGCGTGCTGCTGCCCGGGCCGGACGTGAAGCTCGAGATCACCAGATCGTCCCATGAGAGCGTGAAGGCGAGCAGCCAGCCCGACAAGATCGCGGGAAAAATGATCGGCAGCGTGATCACGAAGAACACCTTGAGCGGACGCGCGCCCAGATCCATGGCGGCCTCCTCGAGTGCGGTATCAAAGGTCGCCATTCGCGACTGCACCACCACCGTCACATAGGCCATCGAAAAAGTCATGTGCCCGATCGTCATGGTCGTGATGCCGCGGCCGGCGGGCCAGCCGATCGCTTGTTCCAGAGCGACGAACAACAGCAACAGCGATAGTCCGGTGATCACTTCGGGCATCACCAGAGGGGCCGTGGTCATGGCGTTGAGCGTGAAGCGCCCTCTGAACTGCGCGAAGCGAGCCAGGCCGAATCCGGCGAGAGTGCCGAGTATCACCGACCCGGAGGCGTTGATGACCGCGACCTTGAGCGAGATCCAGGCGGCATCGAGAATCTCCTCGTTGTTGAGCAGCGAGTAGTACCACTTCAAGGTGGGCGAATTCGCCGCATCCCACACCGTCACCAGTTTGGAGGCGTTGAAGGAAAACACCACCATGGAGAGGATGGGAACGTACAAAAATGCGAAGCCGAAGGCGAGGCAGGTGAGGATGAAAAAGGAACGTCGGTAATTCACCGCTCACCCGCCGATTCGCGCGCCTGCACGCTCTGATACCACATCATGAACGGCACCAGCAGGATCAGGAGCAGGATCGCCACGGCGCTCGCCACCGGCCACGCCCGATTGGAGAAGAACTCATCCCACAGCACGCGGCCGATCATCAGCGCGTTCGGACCGCCGAGCAGCGCCGGAATCACGAACTCGCCCACCGCCGGAATGAATACCAGCATGGAGCCCGCCAGGACACCGTTGCGCGACAGCGGCAGCGTGATCTTGTAAAACGCCTGCCAGGGCCTGCATCCCAAATCCTCCGCCGCTTCGAGCAGCTGCCAATCCATCTTCTCCAGATTCGCGTACAGCGGCAGAATCAGGAACGGCAGATAGGAGTACACGATGCCGACATACATGGCGAACGGGGTGTACAGGAGGGCGAGCGGCTCGTGAATCAATCCGAGCGACATCAACACGTTGTTGATGACGCCGTTGGCCTTCAGCAGCCCGATCCAGGCGTAAACGCGCAGCAGCAGAGAAGTCCAGAACGGCAGCACCACGAGCAGCAATAAGAGGTTGCGCGTTGTCGAGGATGAGCGCGCGATGCCGTAGGCCATGGGGTAGCCGATGACCAGACACAGCAGCGTGGAGATGAACGCGACCTTGATCGAATTCAAGAACGCATGGATGTACAGCGAGTCGGTGAACAGGAACGCATAGTTGTTGAAGTTGACCTTGATCGCCAACGAATTCTTGCCGATCCATTCGAGCAGCGGCTTGTAGGGCGGGATCGCAAGATCGATGTCGGAGAAGGAGATTTTCAGGACGATGACGAAGGGGACGACGAAAAACAGCATCAGCCACAGATAAGGAAGAGTGACCACCAGGCCGCGGCCCGTGAATCCCACCTTGTGCAATAAGCCGGGACGTCTCATGCGGCTATCGGGTCACGACCACCGGGCTCGAAGCATCCCAGGACAGGTACACCTGCTGTTCCCAGGTGATCGCCTCGGCATGGCGCGAGGTGTTCGGCTGGGTCACTCGCACGACCTTGCCCGTCGGCAGCTTGACCAGGTAGATCGACAGATCCCCGAGGTAGGCGATGTCCTGAACTGCGCCGCGCACCACGTTGTCCGCGCCTTGCGGCTGCGCGGTGGTCATGAAGATCTTCTCCGGCCGAATGGCGGCCCAAACGATGGCCTCCGGCGCGGCGCTGATTCCGTGGCTCACGTAAATCGTCCCGCCGAGCTCCTCAGAGCCGATGCGCACATGCTCCGGCTCGTCCTCGATGAGCTTGCCCTCGAAGATATTCACGGTACCGACGAAATCCGCCACGAATTTCGAGTTGGGGAATTCATAGATCTCCGACGGCGTGCCGGCTTGGACGATCTCTCCGTGATCCATGACGCCGATGCGGCTCGCCAGGGTCATCGCCTCCTCCTGGTCGTGCGTGACTACCAGGAAGGTGACGCCGAGTTTGTCCTGCAGACCGATCAGCTCGAATTGCGTGTGTTCGCGCAGCTTCTTGTCGAGCGCCCCCAGGGGCTCGTCGAGCAACAGCACCTTGGGCCGTTTGACCAGTGAGCGCGCGAGCGCCACCCGCTGCTTTTGGCCGCCGGACAGCTGATGCGGTTTGCGCTTGGCGAAGCCGCTGAGCTTCACCAGCTCCAGCATGGTGGCGACGCGTTCGGCGATTTCGGCTTTCGGAACGCGGTCCTGCTTCAGCCCGAAGGCCACGTTCTGTTCGACGTTCATGTGCGGGAAGAGGGCGTAGGACTGAAACATCATGTTCACCGGCCGCTCGTAGGGCGGGACGCCGGTCATATCCTCGCCGTCGATCAATATCCGGCCGGCGCTGGGCGTTTCGAAGCCCCCCAACATGCGCAGCAGCGTGGTCTTGCCGCAGCCGGACGCTCCCAACAGGCAGAAAATCTCGCCCTTGTAGATATTCAGGGTGACATCATCGACCGCCTTGAAATCGCCGAAGGACTTCGTGATTCGCTCGATCTGCACGTAGGGGCGGGCATTCGGATCCCGCCACGGCGCGGCTTTGACGGTTTCGCCGGAGTTGGTCATCGCCTATTGACCCGTTTTGAATTTTTGCCACATCCGGGTGATGGCGCGGGTTTGCTCGGGCGAGTCCGCAAGCTGCACCGCGAGCTTTTCGCGCAGCCATGGCGGGGGATAAATGGACGGGTCGTCTTTCACGGAAGGCAGCACGTACGGCGCCGACGCCGAATTCGCATTCGCGTAGCGCTTGAAGTTGGTTATCGCCGCGATCACCTGCGGGTCCATGATGTAATTCATGTAGGCGTACGCGCTGTCCGGATCCGGAGCGTCCTTGGGAATGGCAAGCATATCGAACCAGAGTATGGAGCCCTCTTTCGGAACAACGTACTTGACCTCGATGCCCTTGTTGGCCTCCCGGGCCCGGTCGCGCGCCTGCAGCACGTCGCCGTTGTAGCCGACGGCGACGCACAGATCGCCGTTGGCCAGCGCCTCGATGTATTCCGAGGAGTTGATGTTGCGAATATAGGGCCTGATCTGCAACAGCGTGGTCTCCGCCGCCGCCAGATCCTCGGACTTCTGCGAGTTCGGATCGCGTCCGAGGTAACTGAGCACCGCGCGCATCATCTCGGCGGGCGAGTCGAGCACGCTGATCCCGCACTTTGCGATTCTCGAGGCGACCTTCGGATCGAACACCAGCCGCCAGCTGTCGAACGGAGCGTCGGGCATCAACTCCCTCACCATCTTCTCGTTGTAGCCGATGCCGTTGGTGCCCCAGGTGTAGATCACGCCGTGGTCGTTGTTCGGATCGTGCTTCGCCACCCGCGCCATCAGCTGCTGGTCCATGTTCTTCAAATTGGGCAGCTTCGATTTGTCGAGCGGCAGATAGACGCCCGCCTTGATCTGACGCTCGAAATACGATGCGGTCGGCACCACGATGTCGTAGCCGCTGCTGCCCGCGAGCAGCTTGGTCTCCAGGGTTTCATTGGTATCGAAGTAGGCCACGTGCACCTTGATGCCCGTCTGTTTTTCGAAATTAGACAGGGTGTCCGGCGCCAGATAATCCGACCAGATGAACAGATTGAGGACCTTTCCACTGCCGGCAGCGGCGCCGCCGGCCGGCGGGGCTCCGGACGGGCTCTGCGATGCGGTTCCCGGCGGGTTCCCGGATCCGGATTTGCCGCCGCTGCAAGCGCTCAACACCAACGAACATCCAAGCGCGAGAATCGCCATCCGACGAACGCTGAACATTGAACGCATCCCCTTCGCGGTTGAGAGCGCTAGTTATATCGCAGCCGGCGCCCGGGCGACAGAGCCGGCGCGCCGACACTCGGGCATGAGCGTCAGACGTTCAGCAACAGGTGCTCGCGCTCCCAAGAGCTGATGACCTGCGCGAACGTTTCGTATTCGGCTTCCTTGACCGCCGTATAGGCGAGCACGAAGCGATCGCCGAACACGTCCACCAGGGGCTTCGATTCGCGCAGCAGCCGCAGCGATTCGGCCAAGGTGCGCGGCAGGGCAATCGCCAGATCGTAGGCGCTGCCGGAGACCGGCTCGGTCGGCTTCAACGCCTCCACCATGCCGAGATAGCCGCAGGCCAGGGAGGCTGCGATCGCCAGATAGGGGTTCGCATCCGCGCCGCCCACTCGGTTCTCGACTCGGCGGGCGTCGGGCCCGGACATCGGGACGCGCAGGCCCGCGGTGCGATTGTCGTAGCCCCAATGCACATTGATGGGCGCCGCTGAGTAGCGGCTGATGCGCCGATAGCTGTTCACATTGGGCGCGAACAGCGACATGGCTGCCGGCAGGTATTTCTGCAGGCCGGCGATGTGCCCGAAGAACAAGGGAGAAGGCGAGCCGTCGCCATTGCTGAAAACGTTCTTCCGGGTCTTGGCATCCACGATGCTCTGATGCAGGTGCATGGCGCTGCCGGGTTCCTTGGCCATCGGCTTCGCCATGAACGTGGCATACATCTTGTGCCGCATCGCCGCCTCGCGCGCCGTGCGTTTGAAGAGAAAGGCCTGGTCAGCGAGACTCATCGGGTAGCCATGCAGCAGGTTGATCTCCATCTGCGCCGCCCCGGCCTCGTGGATCAGCGTATCGATCTCGATGTCCTGCGCCTCGCAAAAGGAGTACATGTCGTCGAACAGCGGATCGAACTCGTTGACCGCGGCGATGCTGTACGCCTGGCGACCGATCTCCGGGCGCCCGGAGCGGCCCACCGGCGGCTTGAGCGGATAATCGGAATCGATGTTCGGTTCGACCAGAAAAAACTCGAGCTCCGGCGCCACCACCGGCTCCCAGCCATGCGCCTCGTACAGCTCCACGACCCGGCGCAGCACATAACGCGGCGCCATCGTGACCGGTCGGCCGTCTCCGTAGAAGCAATCGTGAATGACTTGCGCGGTCGGTTCGGCCGCCCAGGGCACGACCCTTACGGTCTTCGGATCGGCCTTCAACACGATGTCGATGTCCGATGGATTCATCGCACTTTGATCATCCGGGTAGTCGCCGGTGACGGTCTGCAGAAAGATCGCCTCCGGCAGCCGCATGCCCTCTTCTTCGGCGAATTTTTCAGCGGGCATGAGTTTGCCGCGAGCAATGCCCGCCATGTCGGGAATGATTGCCTCGACCTCCGATATGCCGTGCTCTTTCAAGAACTGCTGAATCGTGCTCGCCATAAATCACCTTGAACCTGTTGCGTGCCGTCGACTGGCTTCGCCAAATGCGGCAAACAGCGCGCGGGAAAATGGATTCTTTTCAAACTGCCATTCCGGATGCCATTGCAGGCCGATCGCAAAGCTCGGTGCGTCGGCCACCCGGAACGCCTCGATGACGCCGTCGGGCGCGCGGGCTTCGACCAGCAAATCGCCGCCGAGCGTCTCGACTCCCTGCCAATGCAGAGAATTGACCTGCAGGCGATCCTGTCCGGCGATTTTGCGCAGTGTTCCTCCCGGCTCCAGCAGGACCTCGTGCGCGGGTCCGTACTGCACCTCGAGCGGCGTCGACTCATCCTCGCGGTGGTCCGAATATCCAGGCACCTCGTGCAGGCGCTGGTGCAGCGTGCCGCCGTAGGCAACGTTCATCTCTTGAAATCCGCGGCAGATCGCGAGCACCGGCAGTCCGGTGGCGATCGCCTGCGGAATCAGCGGAAGCGTCGTAGCATCCCGATTTGGGTCATGTAGCGTTCCCGGCGCGCTCGCCGGTCCTCCGTAGTGATGGGGTTCGACATTCGATGCGCTCCCCGTGAGCAGCAATCCGTCGCAGGCTTCCAGCAATGCGCCCAAATCGAGCTCGGGCCCGAGAGCAGGCACGAGCACCGGCAGCGCATTCGCCCCGACGGCGACGGCTTCGATGTACTTCTCGCCGACCATGTGGAAGTAATGCTTCCCACACAGCCGGCGATCGGCTGGAATTCCGATGAGCGGCAAGCGAGACATGTTTAATATATTAAACGCCCAGATGGACGACTAGGCTTTCTTAACGACTGTATTACACCACACCGCCGCTTAGTCGTCCCGGCTGCTCGTGCATAATTGGCTAAGATTTAGGCATTTCCGACACTTAGCCACGATTGCTGCGACGCGGCAATGTTGCGTCGAGGCCGGATAACCCGTTAGGCTCACAGCTCCCAAATCCTGTCAATAGCCACAAAATTTTAAACAGGCAAGTCCGCTTCGAGTTGTCAAGTGCGCCTACATTTTCCGCCCGCTGCGTCGTACTACGCCGCCTCGAGTCCCGAAGGCCCGAACCCGCGGCGCGAGACGCTGCAGGGCGAACGGCGCGCCGACGTCGGCGTCATCGGCGGCGGAATAGCCGGCTGCTCGGCCGCGCTGCACCTCGCCAAACGCGGCTACCGGGTGGCGCTGCTCGAGGCGCGCTCCGTCGGCTACGGCGCATCCGGCCGCAGCGGCGGGCAAGTCATCTTTGGCCTGGCGGCGAGCCAAAAGGCGCTCGCCGCCCAGGTCGGCGCCGAGGATGCGCGCCGCCTGTTCGATCTGTCGATCGCAGCGCTCGATCTGACCCAGTCCTTGATCCGCGACTACCGCATCGACTGCGACTACCGCCCGAATCACGTGCACGTCGCGACCAAGCCGCGGCATCTTCGGGAATTGGCGGAGTGGGTCCATGAGTTGCGCCATGACTACGGCTACGAGTCGGCGCGCCTGCTCGACCGCGACGAGCTGCAGGCCCACGTGCGCAGCGAGCGCTATCTCGGCGGACTCATCGATTCGCGCAGCGGCCATCTGCACCCGCTCAAGTACACCCAAGGACTGGCGCGCGCCGCCGAAGCGGCGGGTGTGCGTATTTTCGAGAACACCCAGGCGCTCAGATACGAGGAGGGGCGCGAATTGATGGTGCGCACGGCGCACGGCGCGCTGCGCTGCGCACAGCTCGTGTTGTGCGGCAACGCCTATCTGGGTTCCTTCGCACCGGTGCTCGCCCGGCGTATTCTGGGCGTGGGCACATACATCATCGCGACGCAGCCGTTGGACCCTGAGCGCGCGCGCGCGCTGCTGCCGAGCGACGCAGCCATCGCGGACGTCAATTGGATCCTGGATTATTTCCGGCGCTCCGCCGACCATCGCATTTTGTTCGGCGGTCGTGTGAGCTACAGCGCATTCGAGCCCCCGCGGCTGGCCGAATCCATGCGCCGGCGCATGGTGCGCGTCTTTCCCCAGGTTGCCGACGTCAAGGTGCAGTACACGTGGGGCGGGTTCCTGGACATCACCATGAGCCGCGCGCCCGATTTCGGCCGGCTTGCTCCCAATGTGTTTTACCTGCAGGGATTTTCCGGCCACGGCATGTCCCTGACGGGGCTGGCCGGCAAGCTGGTGGCCGAGGCGGCCGCTGGAACGGCGGAGCGCTTCGATGTATTTGCGCGCCTGCCGCACCGCGACTTCCCCGGAGGGCCGCTGCTCAGGCGCCCGTCGCTCGTGCTGGCGATGCTGTACTACCGTCTGCGGGATATGCTGTAGCCGCGTCGACGCGCAGTATCGCCTCGAGAATCACCCGGGTGCCGGCCGCCAAGGCGCCGGCGGCGGCCCATTCTTCCGGCGTATGACTGCGGCCGCCTTTGCACGGAATGAAAACCATGGCCGCGGGCGCAACCTGCGAGATGAACGCCATGTCGTGGCCTGCGCCGCTCGCCATGGCCCTGCTCGAGAACCCGAGCAAGGCCGCGCAGCGGTCGAGCACATGGCGCAGCTGCGGGTCGCATGCGGCCGGCAGGTTATCGGAGAGGCAGCTGAACTTGCTGCGCTCGACCCGGGCGGCTTGCGCCGCCGCGCTGCTTTCGGCGTCGAGCGCGCCGCGGAATTCCTCGACTAAGCGGCGATTTTCGCTGCGCGCATCGATCAGAATCCGCGCGGTTCTGGGAATGACGTTGGTGGCGCCGGGCAGCGCTTCGATGACGCCCACCGTGGCGACGAAGTGGCCCTGAGCGCGCGCCGAGAGCTCCAGAGCGCATGCGTGGACCCAGCCGACGACCCGCGCCGCGGCGACGAGCGGATCGCGCCGCAGCTGCATCGGGGTTGTGCCCGCGTGGCCCGCCGTGCCTTCAAATTCGATTTCCAGTCGGGTGATGCCGGCGATGGCGGTGACGATGCCGATGTCGATTCCCCCCGATTCCAGCACCGGGCCCTGCTCGATGTGCAGTTCGAAGGCGGCCGCGATGTCGTCGCGCCGCGCACGCCGGACTTGCGCAGGATCTCCGCCGACGCGCGCCAGTGCGGCCGCGAGCGTTTCGCCCTGCCGGTTGCGCAGCGCCAGGTGCTCGGCCGTCAGGCAACCGGTGATGCCCCTGCTTCCGATGCACGACAGCCCGAATTCATTGGGCTCCTCGGCAAGGAAGTCGATGACTTCCAATGGATGATCGAGGGCGACGTCGTGTTTGTCGAGCGCCCGGGCGATGGCGATGCCGCCGATCACGCCGGCCATGCCGTCGAAGCGGCCGCCCGAGGGAACCGAATCGCTGTGCGAGCCGACCACAATCGTCCGGTTCGATGCGTATTTTCCATCGCGTCGGCCGATCAAGTTCCCCGCGGCATCGATGTGCGTGACCAGACCGGCCTCGCGCATGCGCTGCGCGAGCCAGGCGCGACCGTCGTCATAGCGCGGCGAGAACGACCGTCTGGTGTACGGGCGGTCGGGCTCGGTGATGGCGCCGAGCGCCATGATGTCGTCCCACAATCGTTCGGCATCGATCGACGGGCGGGTGATCACCGCGCGCGCTCCTCGCCATGCGATCGCGGCCTCAGGAAGCGGCCATCTCCCGCTTGGTTCACGATTCCGCTGCCGTCGAATACCGCTTGCCCGCGGACGAAGGTCGCGGCGACGCGGATATGCATGGTGCGGCCGTCGAATGCACTCCATTGCACCGCGGACAAGCTCTTCCCGGCATCGAATGCGAAGCGCCCCGGCTCGGCGACCACGATGTCCGCATCGGCGCCGTTGTCGAACGACCCCTTGCGATCGCGCAGCAGGAAATGGCGCGCCGGACCCTCGCACAGCATTCTCACGACCATCGTCGGCGAAATCCCGCGTTCCTCGCAGCCGGTCCAGAACGCCGGCAGTAGAGTTTCCAGGCCCGGGCCGCCGGAGGCGTTCTTGAAGATGTTCGGATTCGACTTGCGCTCGAGCCCCCACGCAACGTGATCCGATGAGACGAAGCTGCAGCGCCCGGCGGCGATGTGCGTCCACAGCAGATCGACTTCGGACTGCGGCCGCACCGGCGGATAATGCTTGAGTTTCGCGCCCAGCCGTTTCATGTCCGATTCGGCGTTCAACATCAAGTACTGCACGCACGTCTCGATGCTCGCGCGGTGGCCCGCCGCGCGGTAGCTCTCACAAAGCTCGAAGCCGCGCCCCAGGGAGCAATGCACGACGTGCGCGCGCGCGCCGGTGAGCGCCCCCAGTTCATAGATCAGGGCGGTGGCCAGCTGCTCGACGAGCGGCGGATGCGCACGGCCAAAGGCGTCCCAGCCGGTATCCTGCGCGGCGGTCAGCCGCGCGATGTTCTTGCGCGTGAGCTCCTGCATCTGATTGTGGACGCCGCAGGCCAAGCCGCTCGGCGCGATCAGCGCGAAGGCATCGTGCAGGAGGTCTTCCTCGATGCGCGGAAAGCGGCCCGGCGCCGCCTCGAAGGTCGAGAACTTGAAGGCGCACGCTCCCGCCTCGATCAGGCCGGCGATGGTCGAGGTGCCGCCCCGCTCGCTGATGGTGCCGTACAGCGCCACATCGACGTGGGAATCGCGCTCCACCTGTCCGATCTTCGCGCGCAGCAAATCGCCGTTCCACACCGGTTCGGGATCGTCGTACGGCATGTCGACCATGGTCGTCACACCGCCGGCGGCGGCGGCGCGCGATGCGCGTCCGATGCCTTCCTGGTTGGCCTGGCTTGCGGCATGCACTTGGCCGTCGATGACGCCCGGCAGCACCCATCGGCCGCGCGCATCGACATGCTCGTGTGCGGCCGGCGGCGCACCGCGGCCGGTCATAGCGATCCTGCCCTCGGACACCGCCACGAAGCCGTCCTCGACGATCCGATCCGCGAACACCAGATTGCCCGCGACGACGAGATCGAAGTCTGCCATGAGTCAATCCTCCTGGACCGGCCAGCGCTTGAGCGCGGGCACTTCAATGCCGAGCACCTCGAGCGCGCGCGCCGCGGTCTGGGCGGCGAGCTCCTCGACTGTGGCGGGACGCGTATAGAACGCCGGCACCGGCGGCATGACGATCGCGCCGAAGCGCGTGACGTTCGCCATCAACTCGATATGGCCGAGATGCAGCGGCGTTTCCCGGAACAATAATACCAGCCGCCGCCGCTCCTTGAGGCAGACATCCGCGGCGCGCACGATCAGATTGTCGCCGAGCGACACCGCGATTCCGCCGAGCGTGCGCGCCGAACACGGCGCCACCAGCATGCCGTAAACCATAAAAGAGCCGCTCGCCAGCGGTGCCGCGATGTCGCGAAATGCGTGGCAGACATCGGCCATGGCGTCGACCTGAACCGGCGTGAACTCGGTCTCCTCCAGGATGGTGCGCGCCCCTGCCGGTGAAGTCACCAGATGGGTCTCGACGGTACCGAGCTCGCGAAGCAGCTGCAGGGCCTTGATGCCGTAGATCGCGCCGGAGGCTCCCGAGATCGCGACGATGACCCGCGGCTTGCTCACTTCAACCAGCGCCGGCTCGCGGCGGGAAGCTGTTCGATCAGCCAGCGGTTGACCGAATCGCGCACGCCGGCGGGCGGCTGCGCCCGCAGATTTCCCTCGGCGCGATCGCCGGCCTTCGCCGTGGCGTCGAAGCCGATCTTGGTGACCAGGCCGCCCTGCTCCATCGGCTCGGAGCGGTCGGCGCCCGAATTCGGAATCAGCATCAAGTCGCGCTCGAGCCGCATCCGGTTGGCGCGCGCCCAGTCGACCGCAATCGCATCCCATGGATCGATGTCATCGTCGACCACGGTGACGCGCTTGGCGAGATTGACCGCCGCGAAAACTGCGAACATGACGCGGCGGGCTTGTCCCGGGCGCGGCGCCGCGATTTGCACCACGACGTCCGTGCGGCCGGCGCCGGACTCGGTCACCGCCACGTCGCGGACATTCGGCGCCACAGCCGCGATGGCGCGCTGCAGGCCCGCGGCAATCGGCAGTGCCGCCAGGTACATGTGCTCCCGGTGATAACCGGGCTCGATGACCTGCAGGATCGCATCACTGCGGCGGGTCAAGGCACTGAAGGTGGCGAGGTATCCGCTGCCGTAGTCTTCGTACATGCCGTGAAACTCCGACACGAGGCCCTCCTCGATCGGCCGGCTCGCATCGATGCATCCTTCCAGCACCAGTTCGGCCTCGGCCGGCACCAGCAGATCCACCGTGCGCGACCTGACCACTCTGACCGGTTCGCCCAGCAGGCGTCCGGCGCATTCCATTTCATCGTCGCCCACGCCGAGATAAAGACAGGCGGCCAGCTGCACGGCGGGATGCGCACCCACGATGACCGCGATTTCGAGCGTACGGCCGAGGGCCGCCGCGCGGCGTGCGAACAGGGCGAGATGGTGGTTCGGGGCGATGCCGATCATCGCGCGCGCACCGTCCAGCATGGCGAGCCGCGCGAACGACAAATTGCCGCGGCCGCTCTCCGGATCGCGCGCCACGATCGTGCCGGCGGTGATGTAGGGCCAGCGTTCGTGCTCGAAGAAGCGCGGCACCGGCAGCGTGCCGAGCGGGTTGTCGGTTACCACCACGCTCTGCACGGGCGCATCGGCAACCTCGGCCGGCGCCAACGGCGCCTCGATCGCCGCGCGCAGCCGCGACAAAATTTCCCCGACCCCGATCCGAAGCGCCTCTGCGATCCGCTCGCGCCCGTTGAACAAGTTGCCGACGATGCGCAGATTCGAACCCTTGATCTGCTCGAAGCAAAGCGCCGGCCCCGCATCGGCTGCCGACAGGAATGCGGAAAGCTCGAAACACGGGTCGACCATCTTGTCGATGCGCAGCAGCTCGCCCTGCCGCTCGAGCGCGGCGAGAAACGGCCGAATGGACTGACTATCGTTCGCTGACAACGGGCTCATCGGCGCGCGCTCCAGTACAATTCGCATAACATCGCACGTTTAACCTCGCAATTGGTGGATCGTCTTGACCGTCGTTCTCAATTCCCGCTCGGACATCAATCTCGCCGCGTTCTACCGCGTGGCCTGGCAGCGGGAGGACGTGCGCATCGCCGAGGCCGCAATGCAGCGCATTGCCGCCAGCCGGGCATCCTTTCTCGAGCTTATCGACAAGGACCCGTCGGTGGTGATCTACGGCGTTACCACCGCCATGGGCGAGCGCGCCAGCCACCGGTTGACGCCCGAAGAGCGCGCGCACCACGCCCGTATGAAGCCATTTCCGGCCGCCACCTCCTTCGGCGATCATCTGCCCGATCGGGTGGTGCGCGGCATCGTCCTCGCCCGGCTCGCGAACTTCATCGAAGGTCACTCCGCCACCACACCGCGCATTGCGCAAGCCGTGGCGCAGATGCTGGACGGCAGGCCGATGCCGCCGGTCGCCGCCGCCGGCCAAGGCGGCGCGGGCGAAATACTGGCACTGTATCCGCTGTTCGCCGAGCTTTCGACCCACTTCGAGCTCGAGGTGAAGGAGCGCGGGTCGCTGATCAACGGCGCGCCCTGCGCCGCGGCGCTCATCGCCGATGCGGCGCTTGCCGGGCGCCGGCGCCTCAGGCTCGCTCTCGAGACATTCGCCCTGTCGATCGAAGCGATTCGAGCGCCGCTTGAGCATTACGATGAGGCGCTCGAATCGCTGTGGGGCGACCGGGACGAAGCGGCCATATTGCGGGATCTGCGCAGATACCTCGGCGCGGGCCCGCGCCGCAGCTACCAGGCGCCGGTGAGCTTTCGCATCGTGCCGCGCATCTTGGGGCACGCGCACCGCGCCGTGCGCGCGGCCGAACATGCCGCAAGCGTTTCTCTGCCGTCGATTTCCGACAATCCGGTTTATCTGGCGCCGGATGCCAGCCACCCTTTCGGCCGCTGCATCAGCACCGGCGGTTACCATAACGCCATGGCGGCCCCGGCACTCGATGACTTGGCGGGCATCTGGGCCGATCTTTGTCTGCTTTGCGAACGCCACGCCGCCAAGCTGTTGAACGGCCGCATTTCACATTTGCCCGACCAGCTGCTGGTCGGGCGCAAGCCCGGCCAGAGCGACGGGCGCGGCAACATCGGCTATGTGACGATGGCGGCGAACGGCTACATCGAACTCGCCAAAGGCGCGGCGCGGCGCACATTCATTCCCGGCAATGACAGCGGCGCGGGCCAGGACGACGTCGCCACCCCGGCCTTCCTCGCCTGGAGCAAGGAAGCGCAGGCGGGCCGGTGCCTCGATGCCTCCCTTGCCATACTCGCGGTGGTGGCATCGCAGGCGTTGTTCGTCACCGACCGCAGTGCGCCGCCCGCGCTGCGCGGATTCATGGAGTTCGTTCGCGAACACGTGGCGCCGGTGATCGAAGACCGCCTCCTCGGCCCCGAGCTTGGGCGGCTCGCCGAGGCCATCACCGCACATGTCTTCGGCGCCGGGAACGTCGACTCCAAGGGCGCGTGAGCGACCTCGACCGGATCCGACGGCACGGCACAGCGGTTGAAAACGCCGTGATGGATGAGTACCGCGCCGGGCGGCTCGACCGGCGGGCATTTCTGCGCCACGCCGCGGTGCTCGGCATGGCCTCGCCGCTGCTCGCGGCACTCGCGCCCAGGCGCGTGCGCGCGGCCGGCGCCCCGCGCGCCGAGGTGACGGTTGGGATGCCGGTGCCGGCGGGAATGATCGATCCGCTCACCGTGGCGGACACCGGCAGCATCTGCCTGCTATCCCAGACCGGAGAATATCTCGCCATCTCCGACCCCGCCCTTCAACTGCAGCCGGCGCTGGCGCAGAGCTGGCTGCCGAACGCCGATGGCAGCGTCTGGACGTTCAAGATTCGCCGCGGCGTCACGTTCCATGACGGGCGCACGCTGACCGCGGCCGATGTGGTGGCGACCATGGACCGGCTCGCCGATCCGAAGAACGGCTCGATCGCCTTGTCGGCCTTCGCCGGCACGCTCTCGAAAGGCGGCGCGACGGCGCGAAGCGAGGACACCGTGCAGTTCGAGCTCGATGCGCCGAACGGCAGTTTCCCCTACCTGGTCTCGTCGGATAATTTCAACGCGATTATTCTGCCGGCGAATTACGCCGGCGGATTCGAACGCGATTTCAACGGCACCGGCCCCTTCCGGCTGGAGAAATACACCGCCAAGGCCCACGCATCCTTCGTGCGCAACGAACAATATTGGGGCGCGAAGGCGATCCCCGAGCGCGTGTCGTTCAGCTTCTACGACAGTATCCAGGCGCAGGTGCTGGCGATGCAGGGCGGTCAGCTCGACGTGCTGCTGCACGTACCGCTGCAGGGCAGTCAAGCGCTGCTCGCCGACCCGCGCTTGAACATCGTGGCCCTGAAATCGAGTGCGCACGAACAGCTGCACATGCGCACCGACGCGGGCGCGTTCACCGACAAGCGGGTGCGCCGCGCGATCGCCCTCTGCCTGAACCGCAAGAACCTGGTGCAGGGCATGTTCCGAGGACGGGCGGTCGTCGGCAATGACTCGCCGTTCGCGCCGCTGTTTCCCGCAACCGATCCCACGGTGCCGCAGCGAGAGCAAGATCTGGTCGAGGCCAGGGAGCTCCTGGCCGCAGCAGGCGTGTCCAATGGCTTCAAGGCGACGCTGACCACCGAGCGCTTCCAGGAGTTGCCGGACTACGCGGTCGTCATCCAAAACGCGGTGCGCAAGATCGGCGTGGATCTCACGCTCGATGTCGAAGACCAATCGGCCTATTACGGCCGAGCGGTGTTCGGATCGTCGGACTGGCTGGATTCGCAGATGGGGATCGAGGATTACGCGCATCGCGGCGTGCCCAACACCGTCCTGACCGCGTGTTTGGGCAGTCACGGAACCTTCAATGCCGCGCATTTCAAGAATCCGGCATACGACCGGCTCGTCGCGAGCTACATCGCCGCGCTCGACCCTGCCGCACAGCGCGCCGCTGCCGGCCGAATACAGCGCCTGCTGCTGGAGGAGACACCGGTCATCACCGCCTATTTCTACGACTGGCTGTCGGTGACGGCGAAGCACATCAGCGGCGTGCTGCCGACCGCCATGGGGCAGCTCAACCTGGCCGGGACGCGCTCGGCTGCTTAGCCGGGCTCGGCTGCTTAGCCGCGCTCGGCTGCTTAGCCGCGCTCGGCCGCGCCCAACTCCGCCGCCGGTATGTGGCAGCGAATGGCGTGCCCCTCGCCGGCATTCACCAGCGCCGGCTCCTCGAGCTCGCAAATGGCCCCGAGCTTGCGCGGACAGCGCGTATGGAACACACAGCCGGATGGCAGGCTCGCGGCGCTCGGCAATTCGCCGGTCAGGCGGATCCGCTTGGCCGCCCGATCCTCGACGCCGGGATTGGCGGACAGCAGCGCCTCCGTGTAGGGGTGATGCGGGCCGAAGAAAACCGCCTCGGACGGGCCGATCTCCAGCAGCCGGCCGAGGTAGAGCACGGCGATGCGGTCGGACACGTAATGCACCACGTTCAGATCGTGCGAGATGAAGATGTAGCTCACCTGCTCCTCGGCTTGCAGATCGACCAGCAGATTGAGAATGGCTGATTGCACGGACACGTCGAGCGCGGAGGTCGGCTCATCGCACACCACCACTTGCGGGCCGCCGGCGAACGCACGGGCGATGCCGACCCGCTGCTTCAAGCCGCCGGACAGTTGACGCGGCTTCTCATCGAGATGCCGCGCGGGGAGGCGCACCGAGGCTGACAGCTCGCGAAGCCGCGCCTCTCTCGCCCGCCCGTGCAGTCCGACCAGGCGCAGCGAGCGTCCGATCAACCGGCGCACGGTCTGCGAGCGGTTCAACGCCGAGCCGGGATTCTGAAAGACGATTTGCAGCGCTTTGAGCTGCGGCGGCGTCCGATCGCCGGCCCGCGCGGGCAGCGGTTCGCCGGCCAGATCGATGCGGCTGCCCGCGTCGGGAGTCGATAGGCCGAGCAGCAGCTTGGCGAACGAACTCTTGCCGCTGCCCGACTCGCCCACCAAACCCAGCGTTTCGCCCCGCCACAAATCGAGCGCCACCTCGTGCACCGCCTGCAGCGGCTTGCCGGCGACCTGGTAGGTCTTGGACAGCTTCCGTATGCGCAACAGCGGCGCGGCGGCCGGCGGTGCGGAGCGCGGAGCCGCGGCGGCTTGGCTCTGCACGGGCAGGTTCGGCGCTTGATCGGGATAAAAGCAGCGCGTCACGCGGCCGCCGAGATCGAGCGGCGGCGGCACCTCGCGGCGGCAGCGGCCGGTCGCATTGCCGCAGCGCTCGGCGAACACGCAACGGCCGGTGATCGACCCGGCGGCCGGCAGGAACCCGGGAATGGATTCGAGCCGCCCGTGATTCTTGCGCCGCCCATATGCCGGCACACACCGCAGAAGACCGACCGTGTAGGGATGGCGCGGATCGCCGAATACCGCCTCCGCCGGTCCTTCCTCGACCAGTTCCCCGGCATAGAGCACGCCGACCCGGTCGCACATGCGCGCAACGACCGGCAGGTTGTGGCTGATGAACAGGATCGAATTATTGAATTCCGCTCGTAGTCCAGCGATGAGGTCCAGCACCTCGGCCTCGACCGTGGCATCGAGACCGGTGGTCGGCTCATCGAGAATCAGCAGCGCCGGATTGGTCGACAGCGCCATGGCGATGACGACGCGCTGCTGCATTCCACCCGACAATTCGTGCGGAAAATTGCGCAGCACCCGCGCCGGGCTCGGGATTTGGACGCGCGCCAGCATCTGTGCCGCGCGCTCTTGTGCGGCGCCGCCCTTCAGGCCTTCCGCCACCTCGAACACTTCAGCCATCTGGCGTCCGATGCGCAGCATCGGATTCAGCGCCTGCCCCGGATCCTGGTAGACCATCGAAACGCTCTGCGAGCGCAAGCGGCGCAGCTCCGCGGGCGTCAGTGCCATCAGATCGCGCCCGTCGACCAGGATTCGGCCGCGGCTCACCCGTCCGTTGCGCGCCAGATAACGGATCGCGGCAAAGGCGGCAGTCGATTTTCCGCAGCCGGATTCACCGACCAGTCCGTAGGATTCGCCGCGCCGAATCGCCAGGCACAGATCGGTGAGGACGCGCCGTTCGCGCCGGCCGACCCGGTAAAGAACATCCAGGTGCTCGATTCGCAGCGCATCGGCGTGCCGCAGGCCGGCGTCCCGCTGAATGTCGTCGCGGCGAGTCATGTCTCGAACACGCTCTGCAGTCCGTCCGTGACCAGATTGACGCCGACGACCAGCGAGGCGGTGGCCCCCGCGTCGAACAGCACGGTCCACCAGTAGCTGCCGATCAAGCTGTAGTTCTCCGCGATCGCGATGCCCCAGTCGGCGGACGGGGGCTGAATGCCGAAGCCGATGAAGCTCAACGAGGCGACGAAGAAAATGGCGTAGCCCAACCGCACGGTCATCTCCACGATGGCGATCGGCAGCACATTGGGCAGGATCTCGATGAACATGATCGCAAGTGCGCCGTCGCCCCTGAGCCGCGCCGCCGCCACGTAGTCCAATTCGCTCTCGATCAGCACCGCCGAACGGATCGTGCGGGCGATCAGCGGGGTGAACACGAAGCCGATGACCAGCACCACCGTGGCATTCGAGGTGCCGACGGCGGCCAGCGCCATCAGCGCGACGATGACCAAGGGCAGCGCCTGCAGCGCTTCGATCACACGGCTCACGACGTCGTCGAGCAGGCCCCTGAGATAGCCGATGCACAGGCCGAGCGCGGTGCCGAGCGCCGTGCCCAGCAGCGTGGCGAGCGGCGCCACGATCAGAATATCGCGCGCGCCCATGAGGACGCGGGAAAACACATCTCTGCCGAGCTGGTCGGTGCCGAACCAATGGGCCGCCGACGGCGGGGCGAGCGTCGCGAGCAGATCGTCGGCGTACGGATCGAACGGAGTGATCGCGGCTCCGAACACGGCGCAGATGCTCCAGAACGTCAAAATCGCGAAGCCGACGATCAAGGTGCTCGAGCGGAGCGCGGTTTGCAGGCGTTCGCGCGCCAGGCTGCCGACCGCCTCGGGGTTCGGCGAAGGCAGATCGACGCCGGCCGGGTCCGCTCTACTGGTCATGCGCTCCTCGCGCGCAGCCGCGGATTGAGCGCCGCGCTCAACAGATCGGCGAGCACCGAGGCGAGCGCATAGACGGCGCCCACGGTCAGGACGCCCGCCTCCAGCATCGGGAAATCCTTGGCGCGGGCGGCCGAATATATCAACGCGCCGATCCCCCGATAGTGGAACAGGGTCTCGATCACGACCAGGCCCCCGGCGAGATAGCCCACCAGACTGGCCACCACCGTGATCGTGGGCAGCAGCGCGTTCGGCAGCACGTGCCGCCTCATCACCGCCCGCATGGGCAGGCCCTTGAGAATCGCGGTCCTCGTATAGTCCGCATCGAGCGCCTCGATGGTGCCGACGCGCGCCACTCGCGCGATGTAGCCGAAAAACACCAGCACCAGCGGCAGCGACGGCAGGATCAAATACCGCACTTGAGTCAGCGGCCCCGCTCCCTCGGGCCAGTCCGCCGACATCGGCAGCCAGCGCAGGCGCACGCCGAAGATCAGAATGAGCACGATCGCGGAAATGAATTCGGGAACGATGCCGAGCGATTGTCCGAGCAGCACCATGCCCCGATCGCTGCATCGTCCGGCCCGCCGCGCCGCCCATACCCCGCCGGCGATGCCGAGCGGCACCACCAGGACGAAGGCGAGCGCCGCGAGCTTCAGGGAGTTCGTCAAGGCCTCGGCGATGAACGGCGCCACCGGCGCACGGAAGGTGAAGGATCTGCCCATGTCGCCGGCGAGGAAGTGCGTGATCCAATCCCAATACTGAACCGGCAGCGGCCGGTCGACGCCCACCTGGTGATTGAAGACGGCGACCGCTCTCGCGTCCGCCAGCGGACCGAGGACCGCGCGCCCCACATCCCCCGGAAGCAGCTGTCCGCCGAGGAACACCACGATCGACAAGATTCCGAGGGTGATCAGCGACAGCAGCGCCCGCTTCAGCAGAAATTTGAGAATCGCGGGCGGGGTGGTCACGACGCCCGCCCGGTCACTTGAAGCGGATCACGAAACAATGGTGAATCCGCGTATGGCGCTCGAAGTCCCTGGGGATGGTCTGGGCGCTGATGTCCTGCACGCCCAGATCGCCCAGAGCCTCGGAGTCGAGCTTGAAGCGCGTGTAGTTGGTCGAGAACACCAGCCGGCCGGCGGGACGCAGCAGCTTCAACGAGCGCCGGATCATGCCCACGTGGTCGCGCTGCACATCGAGCACTCCCTCCATGCGCTTGGAGTTCGAGAACGTGGGCGGATCGAGGAAGATCAAATCGAAGCGCGGCCCCCACGCCGCCCGGCTCTCCAGCCACTGCAGACAATCCGCGCGATGCAGTTCGTGCTCCTCCCCGCCGAAGCCGTTCAGCAGCAGATTCTCGTGCGCCCAATCGAGATAGGTGTTGGACAGATCGACACTCACGCTGCTGCGCGCACCGCCCGCGGCCGCATACACGGTTGCGGTGCCCGTGTAGCAGAACAGATTGAGGAAGTCCGTGTCCCTCGCCCAATCGCGCAGCATCCCGCGCACGATGCGGTGATCGAGAAACAGCCCCGTATCGAGGTAATCGCGGAAATTGACCCAGAACTTGAGCCCCCCCTCCTGCACGACATGGCGCTCGGCGGTGAGCGCTCGCTTCTCGTACTGCCCGGCGCCTTTTTGCGGTTTGCGCACCCGCGAGTGCACGTGCGCCAGCGGCACCGCCAGCACCTCGGGCAATACCGCCAGCACCTCACGACGGCGCAGCCGCGCGCTCTCCTGATCGACGGACCTTGGCGGAGCATATTCCTGCACGAAGAGGTGGCGGGCGCCACGGCCGTAGACATCGATGGCGAATGCGTACTCCGGCATGTCCGCGTCGTAGAGGCGGTAGCAATCGATGTGCTCATGCTCGGCCCACGGTTCCAGACGCGCGAGGTTCTTGCGCAGCCGATTGGCGAACATCTGCGCGCCGGGGCGGCTCGACCAATCCGCGCGGACCGCCTCGGCGGGGCGCTGCTGGCTGGCTTGGTTCAGATCGAATCGCAGCAGCCGGCATTCGATGGTGCCGTTGAACACGCGATGGGTTCGCTTGGCGTAGATCCCCAGATTACGGGCGAGCGGCGGGTTGCCGGTGAGAATCGCCGCCTGCCACCCGGCAAACCGCTCGCGCAGCGTGCGCCCGAGCTCGGAATACAGCGCGGGCAGGGCGGACTCTGCGCCGATGCGCTCGCCGTAGGGCGGATTGGCCACCACCAGGCCCACCGCGCCGCGGGGTGCGGCGACTTCGCCGAGCGCACGCCTCTCTACGTGCAGCCATTCGCCAACGCCCGCGTGCACGCCGTTTGCGATCGCCGCGCGCACGGCGTCCGCGTCGATGTCGGAGCCGAAGATGCAGCGCCGCGCAGGCCGCGCCGCGCGGCGCGTGCGCGCCTCCGCGCATAGCCGCTCCCACAGCGCGGCGTCGTGTCCGCGCCAGCCCACGAAGCCGAAATACTCCCGTCCGAGCGCCGGTGCGGCATCGGCCGCGATCAAGGCCGCTTCGGTGAGGAATGTGCCGGACCCGCACATCGGATCGACCAGTGGGCCGCCTTGGGCGTATATGCCCGGCCAACCGGCGCGCAGCAGCACTGCCGCCGCCACGTTCTCCTTGAGCGGCGCACGGCCGCCCTCGGTGCGATAGCCGCGCCGGTGCAGACTTTCGCCGGAAAAATCCACCGACAGCAGCGCCGTGGCGCCCTCCACATGCAGGTGCAGCAGCACGTCCGGGCGCTCGGGCTTGATGTTCGGGCGCTCGCCGGTAGCTTCGCGCAGACTGTCGCACACCGCATCCTTGAGCAGCTGCGAGCCGTAGATCGTGTGGCGGATCGATTCGTTGCCGCCGCTGCAGTCGCACGCGAGCGTTGCGCCCGGCGCGAGATGTTCGCACCAATCGATGCGCTTCACGGCATCGAAGATGCTGCGCGCGCTGCTGGCGTCGATCGAGCCCACACTGAGCAGCACCCTTGTCGCGGTGCGCGACCACAGGCAGGTCCGATATCCGACCTCGAGCGTGCCCTGGAATTTCACGTCATGGCTGCGTTCGCGGATGTCGCCGGCGCCGTACTGGGCGAGCTCCTCCGCCAGCACCGAGGCGGCGCCCACCGGCGCGGTCGCAATCCAGTAGCGCACATTGTCGTTCACGAACGTCAATGGATGCGCGGCCGGCCCCGCAAATCGTGCCAGTCGACCTTCGGATGGGCGGCGAGATGGCGCACCAGGATCCGATAAACGTGCGGATCGAACGTGGCAGACGCCTGTTTCGCCGCGAGCGCCTCCAGCTCCTCATCGCAGCTCGCGGTGCCGAGATAGGTCCAGTGGTCGAGGACGTGCAGCTCCGCTGCGCCGAGCGGGCCCCGCTCGCGCAGCGCCACGCGTCCGGGAAACGGCCACTCCTTCAGCTTGAGCGACGACAGGGCCGTCTGCAACCGCACACGATGCAGGATGAGCGCCTCCTTGCCGACGCACGCGCCCTTGCACCGGCCGACCTGGTAGGCGAAACACGAGCCGTCGCTCTGCTCCAGACCGAGGACCTTCAGGCAAAGCAGCTGCGCGCGGGCGATGTCCATCAATGCCTTGCGCGCATCCTTGTGCGAATGAAACACGCCACAGCAGCCGGCGAGCTGCAACGGCTCAAGATCGCCGATCGCGGCGAGTTCGACCGCGCTACCCTCCGCGGCCAATCTGAATGTCACGCTCTCGCAGGAGGGCTTCAGGCGCCGGTTGTACAAGGGCTGCTGGGTCCTGATCCACTCCGCTTCGCGCAACAGCGCACCGAGTTCGCCGGCGGTCTGCAGCCAATCGACCCGCCGCACCTGGCGCGCGAGCCTCCGCTCCTTTGCCGCGGAGTGTTCGGCGGCGAAATGGCCGAGAATGCGCGTGCGCAGCGACTTGCTCTTGCCGATGTAAAGAAGCGCGTCCTCAGGCCCGAAAAACCGGTACACCCCGGGCCCCTCGGGCAATTCATCGGCCAGACCGTCGGGCAAATTCGCGGGCAATCGGCCCGCGCCGAGCACGCTTCGGGCGGCAGCTGCCAGCGCTGCCTCGGGCAGCTCGCGCCGCAGCTTGAACCAGAAGTCGCTGAGCACGCGGGCGTCGCCGAGTGCGCGGTGGCGCGCCGAGCAGGTCAGATCGTGCCGCGCCATCACCGCGTCCAGACTGTGGCGCGGGTGCTGCGGAAACAGGCGCCGCGACAGCTTCACGGTGCACAGAACCCTGGCGCAGAAGTGCACGTCGAGGCGGCGGAACTCCGCGCGCAGGAACGAATAGTCGAAGCGCGCGTTGTGGGCGACGAACACCGGCGCCGCCCGCGCCGACGACTTGAGCTTCTCGAGCAGCAGCGTGGCGATCTCCGCAAAGCGAGGCGCCCCTGCGACCATCTCATTGCTGATGCCGGTAAAGCTTTCGATGTAGGAGGGAATGCGGCACTCGGGGTTCACGAGCGTGCTCCATTCCTCGGTCACCACGCCCGCCTCGACACGCACGATGCCTACTTCGGTGATTCGATGGTGAGCCGCGTTGCCACCGGTCGTCTCCAAGTCGACAAATACCAGATCCTGCGGAAGCGCGAACTCCTCAGCCGCGTCCATCGAGAGACAGGATCGGATAGTACAGATCCGGGCGCCGGTCGCGGAACACCCCCCACGCCCGGCGGTAGCGGCGCACGGCCTCCAGATCGAACGTCGCGGTCAGCACGGTCTCGCCGTCGGCATCGGCCTCGGCCACTTTTTCGCCAGTGTGCGAGGCGATGAACGATGAGCCGTAAAAGGTCATGGTGTATTTTTCGCCCTGCTCGGTGCCGATGCGGTTCGATGCCACCAGCGGCATGACGTTCGCCGCGGCATGGCCCTGCATGGTGCGCTGCCAGTGTCCGCTCGAATCCACGCTCGGGTCCTGCGGCTCGGAGCCGATCGCGGTCGGATACAGCAGGATTTCCGCGCCCATCAACGCCATGCAGCGCGCGGCCTCCGGGAACCACTGGTCCCAGCAGATCGCGACGCCGAGCTTCGCGAACTTCGTGTCGAACACCTTGAACCCGGAATCGCCCGGCGAGAAGTAGAATTTCTCGTGATATCCCGGTCCCTCCGGAATATGCGATTTGCGGTAGCTGCCGAGCACCGCGCCACCGGCGTCGACGACGACCACCGAGTTATAAAAAGCGTTGTTGGCGCGCTCGAACACGCTGACCGGCAGCACCACGCCGAGCTCGCGCGCCAGGCCGGCAAACCGCTCCACGGCCGGGTGTCCCTCCAGGGGCCTCGCCAGATCGAAATGCCGGGAGTCGTGGTCTTTGCAGAAGTACGGGGTCTCGAACAATTCCTGGATCAGGACCACGTTGGCGCCGCGGCGCGCCGCCTCGCGGATCAATTTCTCGGCGCGCGCCATATTGGCGTCGCGATCCCAACTGCACGCCATTTGCGTGGCGGCTACCGTGACGGTGCTCATGCAGCCTATGCTACCTCATGGCCGGAGCTAAAACGTGGGCGGCGAGCTCGCGCTCACGATCTCGCACTCTTCGCGCCCCGGGTTGCGGAACCGATGCGGAATGGAGCTCTTGAAGTAATACGCATCGCCCGCGCCGAGTACGCGCGATTCGGCGCCGACCGAAAGCTCGATCTTGCCCTTGACGATCACACCGCCCTCCTCGCCCCCGTGCGTCAGCATCTCCTCGCCGGTGTCGGCGTTGGGTGCGTAGCGTTCGTGCAGGATCGACATGCTGCGCTTGGCGAGCCGGCCGCCGACCAGCCGCAGTTCCACGGCGCCGGTGCCGATGTCGGCGAGCGTAGCGCGCGGAAAGAACACGTCGGGCGCGCCGGCCAGGTCCAGCGTGAAAAAATCCGCCAGCGCCATGGGGATGCCGTCGAGAACCTTCTTCAGCGAACTGACCGAGGGGCTGACGCGGTTTTGCTCGATCAGCGAAATCAGGCCGTTGGTCACGCCGGCGCGCTTCGCCAATTCGCGCTGCGACAGGCCGTACATCTGCCGCACGGCCTTCAAATGGGCGCCCACATCCAGACTCATAATGTTCATTATATTAAACACTACAGGCCTGAATGTCGCTAAAATTGAGGAATGTGTTGAATTTACTTATCATCAGAGGCCCCAAGCCCAAGGACCGCCATGAACGCACGAATCACCCCTGCTCCCGCACACAGCGAGCTCGACGCCTTTTGGATGCCGTTCACGGCCAATCGGCAGTTCAAGGCCAACCCTCGCCTGCTGGCGCGCGCCGAGGGCATGCACTATTGGACCGCCGACGGCCGGCAGGTGCTCGATGCGGTGGCGGGCCTGTGGTGCGTCAACGCCGGCCACGGCCGGCGCGAGATCACCGACGCGGTGACCCGCCAGCTCAATACCATGGAATACGCCCCGGCCTTCCAGATGGGGCATCCGATTGCGTTCGAACTGGCGAACCGGCTGGCGGCAATTGCACCGCCGGGGATGGATCGCGTGTTCTTCACCAATTCGGGCTCGGAGTCCGTCGACACGGCTCTGAAAATCGCGGTTGCCTACCAGCGGGCCCGCGGCGCCGGCCAGCGCACCCGGTTGATCGGCCGCGAGAAGGGCTATCACGGAGTGGGTTTCGGCGGCATGTCGGTGGGCGGCATGGTCAATAACCGCAAATTCTTCGGCTCGTCCATGCTGCCGGGCGTCGATCATCTGCCGCACACCCTGGACATCGGACACAATGCCTTCTCGCGCGGCCTGCCGCAATGGGGCATGCATCTGGCCAACGAGCTGGAGCGCCTCATCGCCTTGCACGATGCCTCGACCATCGCCGCGGTGATCGTCGAGCCGATTTCCGGATCGGCGGGCGTGGTTCTGCCGCCGGTCGGGTACCTGAAGCGCCTGCGCGAGATCTGCGACAAGCACGACATCCTGCTGATATTCGACGAAGTCATCACGGGTTTCGGCCGCGTCGGCAAGCCGTTTGCCGCGCAGGCCTTCGATGTGACCCCCGACCTCATGACCACGGCCAAGGGGCTCACCAACGGCGCGATCCCGATGGGCGCCGTGTTCTCGCTGCGGAAGATCTACGATGCCTTCATGCAGGGGCCGGAAAACGCCATCGAGCTGTTTCACGGCTACACCTACTCCGCGCATCCGGCCGCCTGCGCGGCCGCGCTGGCGACGCTCGACATCTACACCAAAGAGGAACTGCTGACGCGCGGCGCGACGCTCAGCTCAGCGTGGGAGGACGCGGTGCATTCGCTGCGCGGCGCGCCCCACGTGATCGACGTGCGCAACTACGGCCTGATCGGCGCCGTCGAGCTGGAACCGCGCGCCGGGAAGCCGGGTGCGCGCGCCTTTGATGTGTTCCTCAAGTGCTTCGAGCGCGGCGTCATGGTGCGTCAGACCGGCGAGGTGATCGCCCTGTCGCCGCCGCTGATCGTCGAGCCGAAGCAGATCGCGCAGATCATCGAAACCCTGGGTTCAGTGATTCGCGAGACGGATTGAGGCAAGCCGCGCGCGGCCGCGGGCCGCGCTAGCTCTTCGCCTCGAATATCGCGTACCACTTCTTGCAGGGTTCGACCACTTCCCAAATGCCCTCGAAGCCCGCGGGAACCACGAAGGCATCGCCGGCCCGCAGATCGTGCTTCTCGCCGGTGACCGACTCGATCCGCACCCGGCCTTCGATCAGCACGCAGAACTCATGTTCGGTGTAGCGCACGCGCCATTTGCCGCTGGTACTGGTCCACAGCCCGCAGAAGAATTGCTGCGTGGCATCGGTGTATTGATTCGAGACGCGGGTGCGCGGAATGCCGGCCAGGATCTTCTCGGGCGAGGGATTCGCGGACTCGCCGGTTTGCAGGCGGTCCAGCAACACGATCTTCGGATGGTCGGCCATCCGCTATCCTAGGCGTGTGCCGGCGGCGGAAACAAGAGCGGCCCGGCACCCGTGCGTGCCGGGCCGCCGCCCGTCGTCACTCGTTTCCGCTCGTCCGGCCGGTATCGGCCGGCTGCGAGGCTGCGGCGGCCGGCGGTGCGCCTGCCTGCGCGACCGCGGCCGGCCCCGCGGCTTGCAGCGTCAACCGCACGCGCCGCTCCAGCGCATAGCCGTCGCTGTCCTCGGCAACGCTCTGGCTTTTGCCGTAGGCGTTGACCTCGAGCGCCTCTTCGCTGACGCCCGCCGCGAGGAGCAGGTCGCGCACCGCATCGGCGCGCGCTTCGGAGAGCTTCAGGTTGGCATCCACCGTACCGCGCGGATCAGCGTAACCATCGACCCGGACCTTGAGCCCCGGGGCTCTGGCCACGGCGCCCGCCAATACCTGGATTTCGTGCGCCGTTTCCGAGGCGACCTCCGCACTGCCGGTGCGGAACAGCACGTCGCCCTGCAGACCGTCGAGCACCGCGGCGGAGCCCTCGCGGGCAGCGGCGTCCTCATGCGCAGCGGCGCTGCCGGAGGGCGCTGGCGCCGCCGTCTCCACGCGCTGGGAGAGCTCGTCGAGCCGCGCGGTCAGCGTGCGATTGGTCTCGGTCAGGTCATTTCTCTCGGCCTCGAGCGCCGCCACCTGGGCCTGCGCCTTGGCCGCCTCGCCGGCGCGGTGCACCCGCTGCCCCAGCCAGGTGCCGAGGCCCGCGCCGATGACCGCGCCCACCGGGCCCGCCGCAAACGCGCCGATCACTCCCCCCGTGATGAAGCCGGCCGGCTCCTGGGGCGGTACGGTCTTGGGCGGTGCGGTGTTGGCCGCATCCGCCAGGGCCCCCGTGCTGATGCCGACCAATCCCATCGTCCAAACGGCCTTGGCACTTGCAGTATTCATAACAGCTCCTCACTTTGACGTTCGCCACTTCAGGCGACGACCTTCGCCGCCTTGTGGGAGCCATTTCGCGCCGCCATCGGGGCGGCGCGCTGAAGAGTCTGTGGCAAATCGTGGCGCAGCGCCGATCAATTGCAGCGCCGCCTGCCACAACTGAACGCGCTTCACGCCTGCAGCGAGAAGGGTGTGAAGTTTGTCCCAATGTCGTAGTAGTCCTCCCGCTCCGCCTTCTTCAGGAAGGCGACGATGCGGTAGGTCGCGGGCGCGGCAAAGAACTCCCAGCCGCATTTCAGCGCGTACTGCGTGAAAGTGAGACCCACCAGATGGGCCAGGGGCTTGCTGGCGTAGAAGGCGACGAAATAGAAAATGATCGAATCCACCAGCTCGCCGCACAGCGTCGAGCCGACGATGCGGGTCCACAGCCAGCGGCCGCGAGTCCAGATCTTCATCTTCGCGAGCACATAGCTGTTGACGAACGTACCGCACAGAAAAGCGCTGGTCGATGCGACGACGATGCGCGGCGTGTTGCCGAAAATGGCTTCCACCGCCGGCTGAGCGGCGCGCGAACTCTGCGAAGGCGGCAGATGCACGATCACGGTGGCCATGAAGGAGGCGAATATAAGCGCGCCGAACCCGGCCCAAACCACCCGGCGGTCGCGGGCGTAGCCGTAAACCTCGGTCAAAATATCACCGAAAATATACGAGATGGGGAAGAACAGAACCCCGGCCAAAAAGGTGACGGTGCCGAAGATCGGCACCTGGAAGGATGTCTCCTTCGCGGGACCGATCAAATTCGAGCAAAGCAGCACACAGACGTAGGACGCCATCACAAAATCGTAATAGCGATATTGACGGGTTTGCGGTGCAGGCGCCATGGACGCCGATGATATGTCATACGGACTGGACGCCCATTCATTTCTCGCCGCTGACGTATTCGCAGGATCTCCCGCGGTTTGGCGAAGACCATCACATCAAGAATGGGCCCGGTACGGTAGATATGTCTCACCTTAAAAGTGCCGGACTTATGGAGCAGGGCAAACCCTTCAGCGCAACCGAGAGTCCGCTCGTCGATTTCGATGCCGTTTGCCAAAAACTGCGCGCGGCCATCGAGCCGGCGCGCGCGCATGCCGTTTCCCTGCACGACGAGCACGGCGAGCTGCTGTGGCTGACCGAAAGCTCGATGGGGCCGGACGAGCACAATGCCGTGCGCGAGGCGAACGAAGCGTTTTCAAGCAACGATGCCCCCTCGGTGCTGGCGTACGACCTCGGCGACTTCCGCTCCGCGTTGCTGCTGCGCGCGGTCAACGCGCGCGGCAGAACGGTCGGCGCCGTCATGCTCATCGTCGATAGCCGGGTCATCAAGAAGGATGCCCGCGGCAACATCAATTTCACGACGCCGAAATTGCAGCGTGCGCTCGCCGATTTCGCCGGCATGCGCCCGGACAGCGGACCGGCCATCGAGCCTGAGCCCGCATCCGCGCCTGCGCCGGCCGCCAAGGCGGGGCTGGCGAGCGTGAAGACGCTCGGCAAGTCCGACTCGCCGGCGCGCAAGGCGGCTCCCGCCGCAGTGCCCGCGCCGCCCAAGCCATTGGCGGCCTCGCGGCCCGCGCCGACCCGATCGAGCCCCTCGCCCGCGGCAGCCAAACTCTCCGCACCCGCGCAGCGGGCAACCGCGCCGTCCGCAAGCGCCCGCCCCACGCCTCCCCGCCCCGCGCCTCCCCGCGAAGCGCCTCCTCGCGCCGCGCCTTCCCGCGAAGCGCCTCCTCGCGCCGCGCCTCCCCGCGATGCACCCCCGCGCGATACGGCCGCGCATGCGAATGGGTCGCCGTTCGAACTCTCGCTGGCGGATTCGGTGCGCATGCCGGCCGCGAAGCCTCACCCGGCGCCGTCGCCAGCCTCCGCGGCCGCCCCGCCCGCCGTACAGGCGCACGACAGGCGCGCCCAGCAAGAGGTCACCCCCGAGATCGACCGACTGCATGCGGCATTGCGCCGCAGCCCGATCGCGCTGCACGTGCAGCGCCTCGTGCCGCTGGCCAAGGGCAGCCAGCTGAAGCGCTACGAAGTGCTGCTGCGCTCCAAATCCGAAGCCGCGCCCGACGCCGCGCCGCAGGCGATGCTCAAGGCGGCCGTCGACAACGGTTTGGGCTCGATGATCGACCGGCGCGTCGTGACCGAGCTCATCGGCTGGCTGGTCCGTCACCCCGACGTGTGGCAGACCAATACCGTGATGTTTTCCGTGAATCTCACCACCACGGCGCTGCACGACGAGCACTTCATCAAATTCGTCGGCTTGTGCCTGGCGAAGGCCTCGCTGCCGAAGTCGATGATCGCCTTCGAGGTCGACGTTCCGACGGCAACCAAGCTCGCGTCCAGGATTTCCGAAGTCGCCGCGGCCTTGGACCGGCTCGGCTGCCCCATGGTGCTCGACGATTTCGGGCTGCGCACCGAGTGCTTCGACCTGCTGCGCCTACCGGGCGTTCGGTACATCAAGCTCGCGCCGGAGATCACCGCGCATATGCGCACCGACAAGCTGTCGCAGGCGGCGATCACGGCGGTCGTGCAAATGGCGCGCGTCCTCGGAATGCACACGGTGGCCAAGCGAACCGAGACCCCCGCCGAGCAGGAATGGCTCACGGCGCTCGGCGTCGATTTCGTCCAGTCGTACGCCATGTCGCCGCCCGCCGCGATCGAATCGCTGTCGAAAGGACAAAAGGCGAGGAGCTAATCGCCCCGCGCCGTCCTGGCGTTCTCCTGCCATCCGCCTCCCAGGGCCTTGATCAAGTACACGGCCGTGAGGAATTGCTGGCCGTGGATCTGCACCGCCTGGCGCTGATTGCTGAGCAGTGTCTGCTCGGCCGTGATCACATCCAAGTATGTGTCGACGCCGCCCTTGTAGCGGTCGCTCGCGATGTCGAAGGCGCGCTGCGCGCTGTGCACGCTGGCGTCCGCCTGGGTCGCCGCCCGATCCAAGGACGTCAGGCCCGTGATGCCGTTCTCGACCTCTTCCATCGCCGAGAGCACCGTCTGGCGGTACGCGGCCACGGTCGCGGTGTATTCGGCGCCGGCGATGCGCACGTTGGCGCGAATCTTCCCGGCGTCGAACAGCGTTTGCGAGGCCGACACGCCGAACGCCCACAGCGCGCTCGGCGCGGAGAACAGCGTCGACAGCGAACTGCTTTCCCAGCCGGCGCCGGGTACGAACGGCAGCAGGTCGAGCGACGGGTAATAAGCCGCGCGCGCCACTCCGATGCCCGCGTTGGCGGCCGCCATGGCGCGCTCCGCCGCTGCGACGTCCGGCCGGCGCTCGAGCAAATCCGAGGGAACGCCCACCGGCGGCAGCGGTACCGCGGTCGCCAGGGCACCGGGCGCCAAATGGAAGTCCGGCGCGGGCATGCCGATGAGCGTCGCGATCGCGTGTTCATTCTGCGCGCGCGCGACCTGCAGCAGTTCCAGCTGCGCGCCGCTCGACTCGAGCAGAGCCTGCTGCTGCGCCAGATCGAGGCCGGTGGCGAAGCCCAGGTCGTGGCGAGCGTTGACGAAGCCCAGGGCCGCGCGCTGCAGCTCCAAACTGCGGCGCAGTACCTCGATCTCGCCGTCGAGCTCGCGCAGCGCGAAATAATCGCCCGCCAGCTGCGCGGTCAACATCAATCGCGTGTTCTCGAAGTCCGCCGCCGCCTGCTGGGCGGTTGCGCGCGCGCCCTCCACTTCGCGGCGCACGCGCCCGAACAAATCCAGCTCGTAATTGACGGTGGCCCCCACCACAAAATCGTTCTGCACGGTCGATGAATTCGGTTCCGAGTAGGCAGCCAACGGCCGGTTGGCGGAGGTCTTGGCACGAGCCGCGCTTGCCGACAGTTGCAACGTTGGGTACAAGCCGGACTCGGCCACAGTCACCTGATCGCGCGCCTGCTCGAGCCGCGCGGCCGCAACCTTGAGATTCTGGTTGCTCTCGAGCGCACGCTCGACCAGAGGATCGAGCTCGGGATCGTGGAATACCTTCCACCAATCGCCTTTCAGGGCGGCGTCGCCGGGTGCGGCCTCGCGCCACGGCGCCTGCGGCTGCCACGACGGGGGCACTTCGGCCGGCGGGCGGCGGTAATCGGGCCCCACCGCGCACCCGGCCACGGACATGGCGGCGAGACAGCATTCGAGGCAGCGCCGGGCGAGAGCTGCGCTCACCGCAGCTACTCCCGGTCCTGCTGCGCCGGTTGCGCATCGATCAGCGTCACCACGTCTCCGTCGGCCAGCGCATCCGCCGGATTCACGATGACCCGATCGTTCGCGGCCAGGCCGCTCAGCACCGCGACGGAATTGCCGAAATCGGTCCCGAGCTTCACCAGGCTCAAATGCACGCGGCCGTCGCCGTCGACCAATGCAACGCGAGGGCCGTCGGGCCTGAACAGCAGCACGTTGTTCGGCACCACCAGAGCAGCGGTATCGGTTTCGATCGGCAGCTGCACCTGCACGTAGGAGCCCGGGATCAGCGCGCTCTTGGGATTCGGCACGCGGACTTCCACTTGCATGGTGCGCGTCGTGATATCGATGGCATTGGCAGTGCGCGCGATGATGCCCTGGTATTGCTCGCCCGGGCGCTCCGCCAGCGTCACCGTGACGGTCTCGCCCACCTTGACCTGGTGGGCATAGGCCTGCGGGACGTACACATAGAGGCGCAGCGGATCGACCTGTGCCACGGAAAACAGCGCCTTGCCGGCGCCGCCGTTGCCCGCATCGATCAAGTCGCCCACGTCCACGTCGCGCCGCGTCAGCACTCCATTGAAAGGCGCCACGACCCGCTGGAACGCCTGCAGGTTGCGCAGCCGTGCGACGTTCGCCTCCGCGGCGTTGAGGTTGGCCTGCGCCTGATTGTACGCGCTCAATCTCTCATCCAACTCCTGCTGCGTGACCGCGTCCTTTTCCCGCAGGCTCTGCCAGCGATCCGCGGTGCTCTTCGCCAGGGCGGCGCTCGAGGCGGCCTGCGCGCGCGCGGCCTCGGCCTGATTCAACTGCTCGTCGATCTCCGGCGCGGTGATCTCCGCCAGCAATTCGCCCTTCGTGACCGGTGCGCCGATGTCCTTGGTCCAGCGCACAAGATAGCCGCTGCTGCGCGCGTACACGGTCGCTTCGATGAAGCCCTGCAGCGTGCCCGGCAGGGTGACGGGCCGTCCGCCGCCGCCGGCCTCGGGGCGGATGGTGTTGACGTACTGCCGCGCGTGCGCGGCCGAGGCGCTTTCCAGCGCGTTCGCCTGAAATATGCGCAGCACGAGCACCACCATGCCCCCGAGGACGAGCATGGTGACAATCGCCCCGGCGGCAAACTTGGCACGCCTCAAGACCATGGATGATTCCTCAGCCATCGATATTCCCTTCCCGCGAGCCTTTGCGCTGTTCGAGGCGCCGGTGCACGCCGGCAAAGATGACCGGCACGAAAAATAGCGTGGAAACGGTTGCGAACAATAGACCACCGATCACGGCGCGCCCGAGCGGAGCGTTCTGCTCGGCGCCTTCGCCCAGGCCGAGCGCCATTGGAATCATCCCGATCATCATCGCGAGCGCCGTCATCAGCACCGGCCGGATGCGCGTCGCGCCCGCATCGAGCGCCGCCTCGAGCGGGTCCAACCCGTCGTGCATTCGCTGGCGCGCGAAGGACACGATCAATATGCTGTTCGCCGTGGCGACGCCCATGGTCATGATCGCTCCGGTCATCGCCGGCACGCTCAGGTGGGTGGCCGTCAACAGCAGCATCCAGCAAATTCCCGCCAATGCCGCCGGCAGAGCGGTGATGATGATGAAGGCATCCACCCAGGATTGAAAATTGACCACGATCAGCAGGTACACCAGCACGATCGCCACGCCTAAACCGACGCCCAGCTGCAGGAACGATGAGCTCATGGTCCGCGCCTGGCCCAACAGCGCGATCTGCGCACCGCGCGGCAGCTGGCCGCGCAGTTGATGCACCATCTTCGCGATCTCGCCGGCGACGCTGCCCATATCGCGGCCCTCCACTCCGACGTATATATCGGTCGCCGGCGCCAGGTTGTAGCGGGAGGCCACCGCAATCTGCACCGCCGGCCTCACGGTGACCAGATTGCCGAGCAGCTGCGGGGCAGTGGTCTGCGGCGACGCCGTTCCCGGCGTCACGGGGGTGCGCAGCAGGGCATCGAGGCTGTCCACGGCATATTGGGGCGATTGCACGGCCAGAGCGTAGACGACTCCGTTGGCTGGGTTGAGCCAGAACGCGGGCGAGGTCTGCGTCGTACCCGCGGTGGACACCAGCAGATCCTGGGCAACGTCGCTGGCGCTCAAGCCCAGCTGCTGCAATTGCGTTCTGTCCATTGCGAGCGACACCGCGGGCAGATCGAGACGCTGTTGGATGTGCGTGTCCACCGTGCCTCGCACCTGCCGGATCTGCTTCATGAGCCTGGCGGCGATCCGGTAATTGTCGCGCAAATCATTCCCGGTGATCTGCACATCAATGGCGGCCGGCAGGCCGAAGTTCAGGATCTGCGTCATCATGTCGGCCGGCTGGAAGAAGAACTCCACGCCGGGAAACAGCCGCGGCAAATCGCGCCGCATCTGCTCGACGTAGCGCGCGGTGGGCCGATGGCCGGCATTGAGTGAGACCTGAATCTCTCCGTCCAGCGTGCCGATGGTCCCGGCATTGCTGTACGACAGGTTGATGCCGCTGTACGGCAAGCCCAGGTTGTCAAGCACCGCGCCGAGATCGCGCGCCGGCACAATCCTGCGAATGGCGCCCTCCACCTGGTCGGCTGCGCGCGCCGTCTCCTCGATGCGGGTTCCGGTCGGCAGGCGCATGTGCAGGCGGATCTGTCCGCCATCGACGGCCGGGAAGAAGTCGCGGCCCAGAATGAATACCAATCCGCACGACAGCGCACAAAAGCCCGAAAACAACGCGGCGAAGAGGCGGCGCTGCTCGAGGACCGCCGCCAGCACGACGCGGTAGCCGCCGCGAATCCTCTCGAATCGGGCATCGAAGGCGCGATACACCCTTTGCAGCAAGCCCGGGCGGCTGCCCGCCGCCGGCGGCGCACGGTCCATCATCAACATGACCAGCGTCGGCACCAACGTGCGCGACAGCACGTACGAAGCCAGCATGGCGAACACCACGGCCTCGGCGAGCGGCGCGAACAGATAGCGCGCGACGCCCGACAGGAAGAACATCGGCACGAACACGATGCAGATGCACAGCGTGGAGACCAGCGCCGGTATCGCGATCTCTCCGGCGCCGTCCAAAATGGCCTTGTGCAGATCCGATCCCAGGTGCATGTGCCGCTCGATGTTTTCGATGGTCACCGTCGCATCATCAACCAGGATGCCCACGGCGAGCGCCAGCCCCCCCAAGGTCATGATATTGAGCGTCTCGCCGATGATGTAGAGCGCGATGATCGAGGTCAGAATCGACAGCGGAATCGACACCGCGATGATGCAGGTGCTGCGCCAATTGCCGAGAAACAGCAGGATCAGCATGGCCGTCAATGCCGCCGCAATCGCAGCCTCGCGCACCACGCCGCTGATGGCTGCGCGCACGAAGCCCGATTGGTCGAACAGCGGCGTGATCTTCAAATCCTTCGGCAGGCTCTGCTGCACGATCGGCAGCTGCTCGCGCAGCGCACTGACGATATCGAGGGTCGATACGGCGCCGTTCTTGATTATGGACAGCAGCACCCCGCGTTCGCCGTTCTGGCGCACGACGTTGGTCTGCGGCGTGAACCCGTCTCGCACATGCGCAACTTCCGCCAGGTAGGTCGTGGCGCCGTTGCGGGTCACCACTGGGATCCTATTGAGGCCCTCCAGGGTGTCGGGCGAGCCGTTGGTGGCGAGCACGTACTCGGTGCCGCCGATCTTGGCGGTACCGGACGGCAGCACCAGATTTTGCGTATTGACCGCATTAACCACGTCGCTCGGAGTCAGCCCCTTGGCGAGCAGAGCGGCCGTGTCGAGGTCCACAGATATGACGCGCTGCTTGCCGCCGTACGGCCATGGCACCGCAACGCCCGGAATGGTCACGAGGCGCGGGCGCAGAAAATTGGTCGCCGTGTCGAACACCGCCTGCTCCGACATCGTCGGGCTCGACAGTCCGAGCTGGATCACCGGAATGCTCGATGCGGAGTACTTGATCACCAGCGGCGGCAGGATGCCGGGGGGCAATTGGCGCAACTGCGCCTGCTCGATCGCCACGACCTGGGCGATGGCGGTTGGAATGTTGGCGGTCGGCTGAAAAAATACCTTGATCACCGCAACGCCGGACAGGGACTGGGATTCGATGTGCTCGATGTCGTTGACGGTGGTGGTCAGACTGCGCTCGTTGACCGCCGTGATGCGCTGGCCGACTTCCTGAGCCGACAGCCCGGCATAGTTCCACACGATGCTGACCACCGGAATGTTGATTTCCGGGAAGATGTCGGTCGACATCTTGGAGAGCACGAGCGGAGTTGCGAGAAGAATCAGCAGCGCCATGACCAGGAAGGTGTACGGCCGGCGCAGCGCAACTTGAACGATCCACATTATCTGGGCAACCGGAAAACAAACGAGGTTTGGTGCGACCGCTTCACGGTGATCGAACGCCCGCGATCTTACGCTGCCGGTCGCTCGAGCGCGAGCGCGCGCCGCCCGAGGCGCTTAAGATTGCGTCATCTGTGACGCGCGGCACTTGCAAATCCAACCGTTCGCAGCCAAGAATAGGCGTCTGCAACGAGACACCGGGACCGAGCTAAGTGTTTTTCGTTAGTCCCATGAGGTTCGGTTCCGGTTCCCGTCAAGCCTGCCCACAATGACATTCACCGCATTGATCGCCGTCCTCGGGCTCGCCGGTGCCCTGTTTTTCATCATCGCAGTCCGCCGCCTGCGGCGGCGCCGCGTCATCGGCGGACTGTTCAGCGGGCTCACCTCCCTTGCGCTGTTTCTGCTCGCTGCGTGCGCGTGGCTGGCCGCGGCGAATCTGCGCACCTATCAGCGATTGAGCGCGGAGCAGCCGGCCGGCGAGCTTGAGTTCTCGGCCACCGGTGCGCACCAATTCAACGCGGATCTCACCTTCCCCACGGGCCAGCGTGCGGTCTTTTCGCTGCGCGGGGACGAGTGGCAGGTCGATGCGCGGATTCTCAAATGGCAGCCTTTTGCCAATCTGTTGGGATTCGACTCGGCGTATCGGCTCGAGAGAATCAGCGGCCGGTACTCGCTCATCGAAGACGAACGCAGCCAGCCGCGCACGGTGTATCCCTTGTATCCGCCTGATCGCGTCGATCTGTGGGAATTGATCCGCCGCCACCATGACTGGCTGCCGTGGTTCGATGCACTGTACGGCAGCGCCGTCTACCTGCCCATGGCGGACAGAGCGCTGTACGAAATCACGGTTTCACAGACCGGTCTGGTCGCGCGGCCGCTCAATCAGGCCGCCCGGGACGCGGTTGGTCACTGGCACTAGCCGCGCATGGCAGCCAATTCCCTCGCGCGCCGCTGGGTTCGCCGTTCCCTGATCGGCATGCTCTCGCTCATGCTGGTGATGGGCGGCGCCGTCGCATGGCTCAAGCTGCACGAGAACGAGCTTGTGTTCGCCACGCAGCGCAGCCGGCTGCACCTGCTCATGCAGCTGCCGGCGGAAGCGGAGCGCGTGACGGTGGCGGAGAGCACCGGCGCACCGCTCGCGGGACTGCTGTTTCATGCGGACCGCGCCGACGACACCGGCTATTGGATATTGCAGCTGCACGGCAATGCCGATTCTGCGTTCTCGATCTGGCAGGTGCGGCATTGCGAAGCGCTGCGCCGCGTGGGCTTCAGCGTCCTTAACATCGATTACCGCGGCTTCGGCCTGACGCCGGGGGTCGCCTCTGAAGCGGGCATGTACGAGGACGCCGAAGCGGCGTACAAATCGCTGCTGCTGCGCGGCGTGCCCCCGAGCCGGATCATCTTGCTCGGCCACTCCCTGGGCTCCGGACCCGCGGTGCTGTTGGCGACGCGCCACGAGGCTGCGGCGCTGGTGCTGTTCGGAGCATTTACCTCGATCCCCGATGCGGCCGCCGACCAATATCCTCTGCTTCCGGTGCGCTATGTGGCCTCCGTACAGTTCGATTCGCTGTCCAGGATCCACGAGGTGCACATGCCCGTCATCATCGCCCACAGCCGAGCCGATACGCTGGTCCCGTACTCCCACGCGCTGCGCTTGTTATCCGCCGCGAACGAACCGAAGCGCCTGATCACCTTCGACTCCCCGGCGGACGACGGCTTCGGCGGTCATGTCGACGCGCTGTTCGAGCATCCGGAAGTGCTCAAGTCGGCCCTCGCCGCCCTGCTGCCCGCACCGATACCGCCGAGCCAGTCATGAAGGTGATGCACAAGATATGGCTGACGGTTCTCGTGCTGCTGCTAGCCGCGGCAGGCGCGGGATGGTGGCTCACCAAACCGCCGTCCGCCAACGCCGTCAAGAAGCGCGCCGCCGCAGTTACCTCGTCCGCGCTGGTCGACGAGAGCACCTACACCAGCGCTCTGCGGCTCGCCCGGCTTGCGAAGACTCCCGAAGAGCAGCCGTACGCGCTGACGGCGTTGCGTGTGGCCGACCACGAGCTGGCGCTCGCATTCACCGCCGCGCTGCGCGACGTGGAGGCGCATCCGCCGACCTTGAGTCCTGAGGCGCGCGCAATCCAAGACCGCCTGGTGAAGTCCCAGGCATTACTCGACAGCGATCAGCAGCGCGTCACGCAGCTCAGCGCCGCGCTCGCGGCTGCCAACGAGTCGCAGAAGGATACGTTGCACGACGAGCTGGAACTCGCTCAGTCGCAGCTCGATCTGGACAAGGACGAAGTGGAGGAAGCCAACCAGGACCTCGTCGCCGCCGGGGGCAATCCCCAGCAGCGCATCGAGGCCATGGTGCAGGAGCACGACGCGCAGGTCAAAGCACGGGCCGCGGCGGCGCCGGCCGCGCCGGTCGTACCCACAGAAAGGACCGGCTCCCTGAGGGAGTTCCGAGAGTGGCTGGAATTGCGGCAAGAGCAGCAGCAGCTCGCCGACGCCGCAGACCTCGCCCAGCAAAGCGCGGAGACCTTGAGCGCGCAGCGAACGGCGCTTGCTGCGAGCTTGGAGGACACCAAGGGCGGAATCGCCGAGCTCGCGCACCACACGAAGAGCGCCAAAGCTGCCGGAAATCCGGCCAATCGCCCGCCCCGCGCGGCGCACAGCCATGAAGACGCGGCGGCACTGCTCGATCAGACCAAGCTGATCGCCGCCAACCAAAGAGTGCTGACGCTGCTCGACCGGCAAACCGCAGATCAGCGCCAGCTCGCAGGCGTCTACCGGCAATGGGCCGGCGTGGTATCGCTGCAGGCGAATGTACTCGCGCACAAACTGCTGCTGGACGGCGCGATCGTGGCGCTGATTCTGCTCGCCCTGCTGTTGCTCGACACGTGGGTGGCACATCTGCTCACAAAGCCGAAGCTCGACCGCCGCCAGGCAGAGACGCTGCGCAGCATCACCCGGATTAGCCTGCGCGTGCTGGCCGTGGTGGTCATCCTGCTGATCGTCATCGGCATACCGAGCCAGTTCGGCACCATGATCGGCATCGTCGGCGCTGGCCTCACGGTCGCGCTGAAGGATTTCATCGTGGCGTTCTTCGGCTGGCTGGTGCTGATGGGCCGCAACGGCATTCGCCTCGGCGACTGGGTGGAAATCAACGGCGTGAGCGGCGAAGTGACCGAGCTCGGGATGTTCCACACGGTGCTGCTGGAGACCGGCAACTGGAGCGATGCGGGACATCCCACCGGACGGCGCGTGACGTTCACCAACAGCTTTGCCATCGAGGGCCACTACTTCAACTTTTCGACCTCCGGCCAGTGGCTGTGGGACACGCTGCAGGTGGTGGTGCCCGCCGGTCAGGACCCATACCCGGTCGTCGATGCCATCACAAAGCAAGTGGCGGATGCGACGGCCGAGAGCGTGCGCCAGGCGGAGCAGGAATGGCAGCGCGCGGTTCCGAGTCAGCGCAGCAAGACCTTTTCAGGTGCACCGGGCGTCAACATCAAACCGGTCGTGGGCGGCGTGGAGATCGCCGTGCGCTATCTCACGCGCGCGCACGAACGATACCAGCTGCGCGCCAAGCTGTACCAGTCGGCGGTAGATCTGCTGGCGCAAAAGCAAGCGGCGCTTCCGGCCGCGTGAGGCGCGCCGCGCGCGCTCAGGCGTGGGCCTCTTCGTGGAGCTTGAGCTCGGTACGCAGGTGTTCGCGGATCAGGAATTTCTGCACCTTTCCGCTGATCGTGAGCGGGAAAGCCTCCATGAAGCGCACGTAGTGCGGCACTTTGAAGTGCGCGATCTGCCCGCGGCAGAACTCACGGATGCCCTCCTCGGTGACCATCATGCCGTCGCGCAGCCGGACGCACGCGCAGACAGCCTCGCCATACTTCTGGTCGGGCACGCCGACCACGGCGACGTCGAGCACCGCCGGGTGGCGGTACAGGAATTCCTCTATTTCGCGGGGTGAGATGTTCTCCCCGCCGCGAATGATCATGTCCTTCAAGCGGCCAACGATGTTGCAGTACCCCTGCTCGTCGATGACCGCCAGATCGCCCGTGTGCATCCAGCCGGCCGCATCGATCGCCTCCCGCGTTCGCTCCAGATCATCCCAGTAGCCCCGCATCACGCTGTAGCCGCGGGTCAGCAGTTCGCCCGGGGTGCCGCGCGCAGTGACGCGCCCCTCTGCATCGATGATTTTCACCTGCACATGCGGATGCACCCGCCCGACGGTGCTCACGCGCCGTTCAAGCGGATCGTCGTGTTGGGTCTGAAAGCTGGCCGGGCTGGTCTCCGTCATGCCATAGCCGATCGTTACCTCCGGCATGTGCATCTCGGCGATCACCCGGCGCATGACTGCGATCGGACAGGGCGATCCGGCCATCATTCCGGTGCGCAGCGTCGACAGATCGAATTCGCGAAAGAGCGGGTGCTCCAGCTCCGCGATGAACATCGTCGGCACCCCCAGAAGGGCCGTGCACCGCTCGCCCGCGACCGTCTGCAGCACCGCCAAGGGGTCGAAGCCCTCGCCGGGAAACACGCACGCCGCACCGTGCGTCATGGCGGCCAGTACGCCCAAGACCATGCCGAAGCAGTGGAACAGAGGAACGGGTACGCACATCCGGTCATCGGCCGTGAGCCGCATGCCCTCACCGCAAAAGAATCCGTTATTGACGATGTTGAAGTGCGTGAGCGCGGCGCCCTTGGGCGTTCCCGTAGTGCCGCTGGTGAACTGGATGTTGAAGATACGGTCCGCATCTTGCCGCGCTTCGATCGACGCCAGTAGTGTCCCATCGAGATCGCGTCCCGCGATCGCAAGATCGTCGAACGAGAGCGCGCCGCTCATGGGTTCGGTGCCCAACTGGATCAGCAGACGCAGCTCCGGGAAGGACGGGCACAACAATCGCCCAGCTGAGCAATCGCGCAGCTCCGGGATCAGCGAGAGCAGCATTGCGGCATAGTCGCTGCCGCGGAACCGCGGTGCAAACACCAGCGCGCGGCATCCGACGAGGCGCAGCGCGAACTCCAGCTCCGTGTTGCGGTAGGCGGGATTGATATTGACCAGCACCAATCCGGTGCGCGCCGCCGCGAACATCGTCAGCACCCACTCGGCGCAGTTTGGCGCCCAGATGCCGATGCGCTCGCCCGGCTCGAGTCCGCAGGCGAGCATGCCGCGAGCGACCCGCTCGACCTCGCGATCGAATTGCTCGAAGGTGAGCCGTACCGCCTGATGCGGCACCACGAGCGCGGCGCGCCCGGGTCCCTCCTCGACGGCGGCCTTGAGAACGGCGTCGACGGTGCGGTAGATCAGCGGTTGGTCGCTGGTGCCCGACACGAAGCTCGCTGCGAATGGCTGTTTGGCCGGCGGCATTTGCACAATCCAGGCCAGCGGCTGGCCGTCACTGAGATCGGTAGATTCCTGGCTGTATATACCCTGGAAACCTGCCGGTCCAGCTTGCTCACCGCGCCGCCGGCCAGGGTAGAATGCGGAACTTCGATCGCGCGTGTGTCCATGAATGCCGGCTTAGCACAGTGGTAGTGCAACGGTTTTGTAAACCGTAGGTCGGGGGTTCGAATCCCTCAGCCGGCACCAAATTTACAAATAACATCAGCCATTTAGTCAACCCGATTTCCGCCGTAAACAGATGCTTGTGGGGACTCTGGGTGACTTTGTGTCATCGCAGACCTTCTCCGCAGCCGCAATGAGGCTTGAGAGTTCCGGTCCCGAGTAGTGCGTTGTGATTCGCGCACTCTTGTGCCCCAGCAGATCCTGACGGTCCTCGAATGACACTCCGGCTGCCCGCAGCCTTCGACCGAAGGTGTGCTTCAGATCGTGCACGCGCACTCTCCGAAACCCTTCCGGCGCCGGTGTGCCGGTCTGCTCCTCCCATTTGTCGGCTGCCCGCACTCGTGCGTTCTTCCACGCCGAGTTGTTCATCCGAAACACGGGCACTGGGGTCGGCACTTCCTGATGCTCACCTGGTTTGGCCGTGCCTCGCTTCGGTACAAAGGTGAACACATACTCCGGGTGCTGGCCTCTCTAGATGGTCGAGCTGGTGCGGGCCGGGCGCCCGCCGAAGCAACTGAGCAAAGAATTTGGTTGTTCGGTCTGGTCGATTCGAGGCTGGGTGCACCAGGCGGACCGTGACGCTGGGCGCGGTGATGGGGGTTTGACGACTGTGGAGCGCCAGGAGTTGGTCAAGCTACGGCGCGAGAATCGCCAGCTCAAGATGGAACGTGAGATTTTGGCAAAAGCCACGGCCTGGTTCGCGCAGGAGACCGCGCCCAACACGAAGCACTCTACGGATTCGTGAAAGCGAACCAGGTCAAGTATCCGGTACGACTGATGTGCCGACTGCTCGGGGTCTCCGCGAGCGGTTTGTATGCCTGGGATGAGCGTCCGCCCTCGCGGCGGGCGCTCGAGGATATTGCCTTGAGCGCGAAGATCCATGCGATCCACCGCGGCTCGCGCGAAAGCTACGGTGTGCCGCGAATCCACGCGGAGCTCGCCGACGATTACGGCATTCACGTCGGCAAAAAGCGCGTGGCGCGGCTGATGCGCGCGGCGGGCCTTCGCGGAGTGTCGCGCCGGCGCTTCGTGCGCACCACGGTGGCCGATAGGTACGCGGATCTGCCGCCAGATCTGGTCGATCGCAACTTTCAGATAGACCAGCTCGATCGGCTCTGGGTGGCTGATATTACGTACTGTCCGACCTGGGCGGGATTTCTGTTCCTGGCGATCGTGCTGGATGCGTGCTCGCGCAAAGTGGTCGGTTGGGCGATGGAGAATCATCTGAGGACCGAGCTCGTTCTGGCGGCCATCAACATGGCCCTCGCGCAGCGTCGGCCCGAGGGAGTGATCCATCATTCCGATCACGGCTGCCAGTACACGAGCTTTGCCTTCGGCAAGCGGTGCCGGGAAATGGGTGTGATGCCATCCGTCGGTTCGGTGGGCGATGCGTACGACAAGGCTTACGTTTCACACTGCACCTCCTTAGCTGCATGAGAGACGACGTATGGATCAGGGCGCCTGCGAGAGAGTTTAGTGCCCTGCGCTTTGCGCGGCGAGTCGGGACCTGGCGCTTCATACAAACATTCGTTCTTATCGCTATAGGCGTGTCCGTGAAGCAGGCCGTGGCGGTTCCATATCTTCACACAGCATGGCGAGATTTGCAGCGCATTGGCCATTTCCTGCAGCGTCAGCAGCCCGGCTTCCCGTAAGCGATCATAGCGCGGCTTCAGACCATAACTGCGCACAAGACGCGCAACCAGATGCGGATGGAAGGATCTGCCGGCGCCGGAGATAACGCCACGTTCATTCAGGATCGCGGCGATCTGCGCGACCGTATGCTTGTCAAGCAACTGGTCGATCTCATTGACCACCGCCGAGGGTGTGACCCATTTCTGCCAGGATTGCAATGGCAAGGGCAGATTGAGTGTCTTGTGCGCGCCCCCCTTGAAGCGGATCTGCAACGTAAGCTGGTGGCTGCGGCTTAAAGTCACATCCTCGAGCAGCAGCCGAACCATGCGTTTGCGCTCTCGGTCCGGCGTGGCGATATCGCGCCACAGTCGGGGAAAGTCTGATGCCAATGCAAGGATGGCGCCGCGCTGATCGTCCGTAAGAACACGCGCATCTTGTTCGCAGCGGCGCGCATATTCTTCGTGTGCTTCGGTCAGCGCGCGCAGCTTATGATTCCAGTCCGCTTCCAGAGAGTCGGCAACGAGTCGGTTATCGGGATCAACGCGCAGGTAGCGCCGCTGTGCCAAGTCCGCTTCGTACTTGGCACGTTCGACTTGTTTGTGGCGTAGTCGATCGGCTTCCTCGATGCGCGACTGGAGTTCGTGCTGCACCGCCAATGTTACCTCGAGCGCGACCGGGTTGACCGCATCGACAAGTAGATCGCCAATAGCTTGATCGATACCGACTCCTGGGACCCGTTGGCAAATCGGTTCCGCGTGCTCGATGCCCTCGCGCTGGCAGACGTACTCAGGGCACAGGTGCCCATTGCGGCTATGGTAGCGAACCGTCATGCGGTTTCCACAGCGGCCGCAGACCACCATTCCTTGGAGCAGCGCTGGACCCTCGCGCGGTGGCCCGCGGCGCCGATCGGCTCCGATTGCCTGCGCGCTCTCGTGCAATCGCTTCTGGTTCTGTTCGTACTCTTCCCACGAGAGATAGCCTGCGTGAACGTCGAGGATCAAAGTATCCCATTGGTCACGTGGGACTTTACGTAAACGCGTACTGCCATCGACTGTCTTTCGATTGTGCGTACGACCGTAGACGAACGCACCGGCATATCGCGGATTGTGCAAGATGCGCAGCACATGACTGTGATCGAGACCAGTCCATAGCAGCTCGCCCTTGTGCGGGCCTTTACCGCAGCGTCGTGGAAACGCCAAGCCCTGATGCCGCGCGGCTCTCGCCGTCGCCATCGCCGATCCCGTCCGGCGGAACGTTTCAAACAGCCAGCGCAAGCACTGCTGCACCTGTTGATCCGGGTCAAGACCGAGCACGCCCTCGGCGTTGTAGAGGAGTCCAACAGGTGGACGCATTTCCAACTCGCCGCGTCTGGCTTTGTTCAGGATCCCGCCTTGCAACCGTGCGCGCAATACATGGAGTTCGGCCTCGCTCATGGTGCCCTTGAGTCCCAGTAAGAGCCGATCATTGAAGTGAGCGGGGTCGTAGATACCGTCCTCGTCGAGGATCAGTGTGTCGGTGATGGCGCAGATCTCAAGGAGCCGATGCCAGTCCGTGGAGTTACGCGCCAGACGCGACACTTCCAGCCCGAGCACGATCCCGGCGTGCCCGACACCGACCTCTGCCACCAGACGCTGGAAGCCCTCGCGGTCTGCCGATGAAGCGCCGGACTGGCCGAGATCAGTGTCGATGACGATGATCCGCTCCTCGGACCATCCCAACGCGATGGCCCGCTGACGCAGACCGTACTGGCGCTTGGTGCTCTCGGTGTTCTCAAACACCTGGCGCAACGTCGATTGACGAACGTACAGATAGGCGTTGCGCTTGAGGTGGTTGGCTTGGACCTTCTGGTGTGGATCGTTGGTCATGCGTTCGCCTCCCGACGGCCATTGAGAACCATTGCGGCCAGGATCATCGTCACCTCCTTGTGCAGCTCCAAGGGGAAGACTTCATCCTCATCAAGCCGTTCCTTCGGCGGCGCCGGCACCTGCACCACGCATTGCGCCCACGCCTGCATCCATACGCACATGCCACTGCACATGAACAGCGCTAGCCCTTGACCGCGAGGTACCCCACGCGGTCGCTCGAGAGCTTGCTGTCGCAACTCCTCATAACGCGAAATCAATCCATCATTAGCAGGCGCGCGGCGAGGCAATGATGGTGAGGGATTCACTGCGGTTTTTTTTGGCGCCGAAACTGTCGTTCGATACTGCGTGGGTGAACCTGGACCCCGAACTTCTTCTGCACCAGGTTCGCCAATCGTTCGGGTCGCAGGGATGGCTCGGCAACGCGTGCCTCGGTCAAGAACTCCATCACCGTCGGGGTCAGCTTGTGGCCGCTCCGAGGTCCAGGCTTCTGGGGTATCAGACCGGCTAACCCACTCTGCGCGAAGGCGGTTTGAGCCTGGTAGAACGAGGGCCTGGAGAAGCCAGATATCTTGGCAGCTTCGCTCACGGGTCGCTTCTCCGTGCTGACTAGGCGCAGCATTTCGTACTTCACCTGCAGCAGATCGTGAGGATCGAAGAACTCGCTGCCCCAAAACAGCGAGTAGCTGACGGCATCGGGGCGCGGATTGAGGGTTGCCTGTTGCCGCAAACGACGTTGTTTCTCTTCCTTGCGTCGGTCTGTCGGCATTCACACCTCCAGGGAAGAATCCGCCAATTACTGTAATGTCGATTATGTTCCTTAACGTCGCAGTGTCAAGTCGTTTGTTGAGCATTATTGCCGTCATACACGCCATTCTCTGACATATACTCGCTTGCACAGCCGCTATAGACATAGTTCGTGATGACGTAATTGACTTAACACCTGCGACGTATTTAGCTTTACACCACTTCAGCCTGCTCATGGCTTCGAGCTCCCGATCAGACGGACCAGTTCGAGCAACTCTTCGACACGAAACGCTGCGCGTCCAGCACCGACAACGTTGAACGGATCCTCGGCCACGGCACTCGTCCAGTCGGCCGGTAGCGAGCGTAAACGCTCCGCGACGTCGTAAAACCAAACCCTGTCCTCGCGCCAGTTCTGGGCACGAAGCACCAATTCAAATTCCTGGCCGAACAGCGGATGATATGGATGGGTTACCCGAAAACGTCGGCTCTGATCGTCGCCAGCCGGCGCAATTGACTGCTTACTCCAACGCGATGGCCGAGTCGTTTTTCGCCACGCTCGAATGTGAACTGCTCGATCGGCGATCGTTTCAAACGCAGGCCGAGGCGAAGCTGGCGATCTTTGAATGGATCGAAGGTTGGTATAACACTCGCAGGAGACATTCTTCCCTCGGCTACCGATCACCAGTACGCTTCGAGAGCGAATTGATGACCACCACATCGGTGAATCGCGAGCCTCGAGCTCCTCGCATGGGTATCTCCGGAGCGATGGCATTCCCATGAGAATCGCTCAGCACCTCATTTCTGGGGGTACCGAACCTAAGGCCCGACGCTCGATCGCCGCTCATATCGCTTCTAATGCGTTCGATTTTTTCCGAGTCACCAGAAAAATCCGGCTTCTGCCGCTGAACGCGGCAGACCGCGTCTGGTCTAAACTCGTTGGAATGAA